>NZ_UCOB01000030.1 GCF_900474295.1 Synechococcus sp. UW140
GCGGTATCGCGTCCTGAACCACCATTGATGGTGTCATTGCCGAGATAGCCGTAGAGCCGGTCATTGCCGTTTTGACCATTAAGGGTGTTGGCTCCTTTGTTGCCGGTGACGATGTCATTGCCGGAGCCTGCATTGACGTTTTCGATGGAGATCAGTCGATCTCTGCCGTCGCGAGTGTTTTGCCAGCGTGTGGTGCCCAGATTGATGCGGTTGGAGCGTGATGAGAACTGAGCGGTGTCACGACCTGAACCGCCGTTGATGGTGTCATTGCCAGCAGCGCCATAGATCCAGTCATTACCCGAAAGAGCCTGAATGCTGTTGCTGCCGTTGGTGCCGGTAAGGCGATCTGAGTGGTAGCCAGCGATCAGGTTTTCAACACTGCTGATCTTGTCAGTACCGATCTTGGCTTTATCACCTCTCGATGTTGAAGTGGCTCTTCCTTTAAGCAGATCAACGGTGATGCCTGCTGTGGCTGAGGTGTACTTGAGAGTGTCGGTGCCGGAGCCACCGTTATAGATGTCATCACCAAGACCACTGCCGCCAATGATCAAGTCATTGCCTGCACCACCATCAACTCTGTCATCGCCATCTTCTGAATAGAGAGTGTCATTACCGCTGCCACCGATCAGGACATCATCACCACCGCCACCAGTGAGATTGTCATTGCCATTTCCACCATCAAGAGTGTTGGCATTGTCATTGCCGGTAAGAGTGTTATTGGAATCATTACCCGTTGCCGACTCAACCGCTGAGCCCAGGGTGTAGATATTTGCGCCAACGAGAACGACAGTATCGATGTCTGTTGATAGACCTCGATCATCAATGACATCACCTGAATCATCAATGTAATAAGTGTCGTTGCCAGCGCCACCACTCATGTAATCAGCGCCAGTTCCTCCGTTGAGAATGTCATCACCATCACCGCCATACAGGCGGTCATCATCGGCTTCTCCATAGAGGCGATCATTGCCCGCACCGCCGTACAGCTGATCATCGTCGTAACCGCCATAAAGCCTGTCGCTGCCATATCCAGCGGTCAAGATGTCACGACCATGAAGTCCGTAAATACGGTCATTTCCATCGCCAGCTGTTAGGCGATCATTTTTTGGTCCTCTGCTATCTCCGTAGAGGGTGACATGCTCATCAGCATCAAGATTGGTGAGCACTTGATTTGCAATCGTGACTCCACCTGTGCCATCGGACCTAGGACCATAATCAAGGTCATCACTGACAACTTTGTGGGTGAGGACAACTGGCTGATCGCCATCGACTTCTCGATCACTGAGGCCCGTAACCGTTAATGTTTGCGCTTGATTCCAGTTGTCTGAAGTAAAGGTGAATGAGGAGTGACTCAGTGAAGCCTCTGAATCATCAGAGATAACAAACTCGATGGATACAGGATCAACGGGTTGACTGTCGAGCCTATAAGTGAAGGTCGCTTTATCGCCGTCTTCACCGATCTCAAAGTCATGACCTTCTACTGATATGCCAGGTTCGATGTTGAGTAAATATGTGCCATCTCTAAAGTGAATTTCCTCCACATTGCGAAGCAGAAGGTCGTTGCCTGCGCCCGACATATAAATATCACTATTGCTTCTTTCCTCAAAAGTATACGTACCTTGATAGGCACTAATGATGCTTAGAGCGTCATGACCTTCGCCACCATTAATTGTGCTACCAGCGAAGCTACCATTCATTGATATCTGATCATCGCCTTCTCCTAGGGAAACAGTGCTGTTGCTTAATGCAAGGCTCTGAGTACTCCCGCTGACAGAAATCGAAATCTGGTCATTGCCTGCTCCAGTGTCTACAGATGAGGAAACCAGACCCAGCGCATTCTCTACCATATTCCATCCACGGATTTCATTGGTTGACGATATAATTTTAATTATATCGTCGCCATTTCCGGAATCAACAGAGCTGCCTTCGAGCCCAGTAGCCTGAAGAAGCCCATGAATATTATTTCTGTAAGAACCACCTTGAGCGGTTTGAGCTATTACTTCAAGATGAATCAGATCGCTACCATTGCCTGAGATCAGTTCTGAGTAATATAGCCCCCAGGAAGGATCATATCCTCTGACATTGGTGTCTACGTTTATGTGAGACTGAGAGCCTCGATCGGATGTTAGTCAAAGTTTAGAATTGCTTAGGCCATAGGCATATGCTATTTCGCCGATTGCTGAAACATTTAGCTCAAGATCGCTTCCTCTAAACGTAAGTTCACCGGATTTGACCCCATTCGCATCAGCCGTATAAATCTTACTACTGCCCTCATTTGCGTCTGCAGTTGAATTAATAATCAGTCTTTCTGTCTCAATCCTGATGGAACTATTTACCGCTGTGCTTTCAAATAATAAGTCCCTCCGCTGTTGCGACTTTTATAGTCAGATATTGTCGTCGTGTTGCCAGAAATTGTCTTTTTAGACATCTTTAGTCAGGGCAGAGCGCCTGGGTGAGATTTGCCTGAAAAGACCCTATGCCTTAAGTGAGCTTATTTATACATATTTTCAGCTATTTTGGCTTTGATGGCTAAGCATGCTGAGCATGCATGGAATGATGTTTTCTCCCTGTTCTCTAAGTAATTGGAGATTTGTGATGCCTAGAAAGCAATTCATTGATCAAGTTCGTTATGCCTTCTTGGAAGCTGATGCCATAGCCACCCTCCGCCAAGGCAGCAATAATGCTCTGTTTGGCTTCTGGTTTGACAAAGATGCAGATTGCTGATTTTCCGTTTCTGCTTGCTTGTTTGGATTTTCCGTAGTTTTTGGTCATCTTGAATGCTTTGCTTGCATTTACTGTCTTCCTTCCTGCCTTGTAGTGGCATCCCCCATTCGGGGGAGATGACTCTGAGTCTTTGCTGAGTTTGCAGAGCTGGCTTTGATTGGCCTGGCTGTTGGGAGCTTCCACATCTCATGCAGATGCCACAAGGCAAGCTTTCAGCGCACTTTCAGCCACTTGTGGCTCTGAAGGCTGAGGCGCCAGTGCGCATGGCTCTGGGCATAGCGGATCGCCAATTGCTGTCCTTCCTGGCTCTGCCAGCCCGGCTGCACCAACCAGCTGGCCTGGGGGGCCTGGGCGGCGGCCACATCGGCAAAGAGTAGATCGTTGGATTCATGCACCACCACCTTCAGTTCATCGCAAGCGGCGAGCAGATCGGCACGAGGTGGTTGATGCCGTTTGGGCGAGAGGGTGATCCAGTCGGGTGAGCCGCTGATCGGATCCACGCCGCTGGTTTCGATGTGTACTGGCAGGGTGCAGGCGGCTCGGATCGCTTGGGTGAGGGAATCGAGGTTGTGGTGCAGGGGCTCGCCGCCGGTGATCACCACGAAGGCTGCTCCGGCTTGTTCAGCCGCGGCGGCAGCCGCCGCTAGCGTTGCCACGCTCTGTTGGGGGTGCGACTCCATCGGCCAGGAGTGTTTGGTATCGCACCAGCTGCAGCCCACCGAGCAGCCGGCGAGGCGGATAAAGAAGGCGCTCCTACCGGCATGCAACCCCTCCCCTTGGAGCGAGTGGAAGGTTTCCACCACCGGCAGGTGGTGGCTCATGGGCCGACGTTGCGTTGCGCTTGGTTTTTCTGCTGCTGACGTATCGCTTCGCTAGGGCTGCTGGGCAACCGTTGTTGCGCCGCTTCGATCAGGCCGCGGAACAGGGGATGGGGCCTGCCTGGTCTGGAGAGGAATTCCGGGTGGTACTGGCAGGCCGTGAAGAAGGGATGGCCTGGTAGTTCGATCAGCTCCACCAGGCGACCGTCCGGTGATGTGCCGCTAATGCGGTATCCGGATTCAAGGAAGAGGTTGCGGTAGGCGTTGTTGAACTCGTAGCGATGGCGGTGGCGTTCATACACCACTTCATCGGCGTAGAGCCGTTCCGCCATCGATCCCTCGGCGATCCGGCAGGGGTAGACCCCCAGGCGCATGGTGCCACCGAGGTCCACCACGTCTTGCTGTTCGGGTAGAAGGTGGATGACTGGATGTGGGCTGTCCGCATCGAGCTCAGCGCTGGAGGCACCGCTGAGGCCGGCCTGGTTGCGAGCCCACTCGATTACAGCTGTTTGCATGCCCAAGCAAAGGCCCAGGAAGGGCACCCGCTGCTCGCGCGCCCAGCGGATCGCGGCCACCTTGCCATCGACGCCGCGGTTGCCGAAGCCTCCTGGCACCACCACCGCATCCATGCCCTTAAGCAGTGAATCGGCGCCATCGGTTTCGATTTGCTCCGCACACACCCAGTGCAAATCAAGCGAGGCATCTTGTGCCAGGCAGGCGTGCCGCAGCGCCTCCACCACCGAGAGGTAGGCATCGTTGAGCTGCACGTATTTGCCCACCAGGGCCACCTTCACGGTGGGACCGGGATTACGCAGTTTGTGCACCAGCTGGGCCCAGCCGGTCATGTCGCTCTCATGATCCTGGAGCTGCAGCACATCCAGCACTTCACGGCAGAGGCCTTCTGCTTCGAGGGTGAGCGGAACGGCATAGATGCTGTCGGCATCCAGAGACGGAATCACCGCCCGTTGCGTGACGCCACAGAAGCCTCCGATTTTGCGCTTGAGATCGTCATTGATGTCTCGGTCGCTGCGGCACACCAGCAGGTCTGGTTGGATGCCGATGGAGCGCAGCTCCTTGACCGAGTGCTGGGTCGGCTTGGTTTTGAGCTCTCCGGAGGTGCCGATGTATGGCAGCAGGGTGACGTGGATGTAGGCCAGGTCGTGGCGGCCTACATCACCGCGGAATTCACGGATGGCCTCCAGGAAGGGAAGCGACTCGATGTCACCCACGGTGCCGCCGATCTCGGTGATCACCACATCGGCGTTGCTGTTCGCGGCCACTCGGTGGATACGATCCCGGATTTCTCCGGTGATGTGGGGGATCACCTGCACCGTGCCGCCGTTGTAATCACCACGGCGCTCTTTGTTGATCACCGACTGATAGATCGATCCCGTGGTCACGCTGTTGAGGCGTGACATGGCCGTGTCGGTGAAGCGTTCGTAATGGCCTAGGTCGAGGTCGGTTTCGGCGCCGTCTTCGGTGACGAACACTTCACCGTGTTGGAAGGGGCTCATCGTGCCCGGATCCACATTCAGATAGGGATCGAGCTTCAGGATCGAGACGCTGTACCCCCGGGCCTTGAGCAGCCGGCCGAGGCTGGCGGCCACAATCCCCTTCCCGATGCTGGAAACCACTCCACCGGTGACGAAGACGAATTTGGCCATAACTCCCTGGGCGTTTCTTCAATGTACCGAGTGCCTTCCAATGAGCGAGGGCCTTACTTGTCTGCTGAGATTTCAGCCGGTTTGATTCGCAGTCGGTTTGATCCGCAGTCACTGCGACGCTCGGATTAGCTCTCCAGCAGGCTGCGCAGCATCCAGGCGGTTTTCTCGTGGATCTGGAGCCGTTGGGTGAGCAGATCAGCACTCGGTTCGTCGCCGGCGGCATCGACGAGAGGAAAGAGGCTCCGTGCCGTTCGTGCGACCGCTTCATGGCCGCTCATTAATTCCTGCACCATGGCCAGGGCTGCAGGCTGCTGCTGGGCTTCTTCAATCGAGGCCAGTTTGGCCAATGTGCTGCCGCCGTGGGGGGCTACCACGCCGAGAGCACGGATCCGTTCGGCGATCACATCCAGGGCGTTCCACAGTTCGGTGTATTGCTCCATGAACATCAGATGGAGCGTGTTGAACATCGGTCCGGTCACGTTCCAGTGGAAACCATGGGTCTTGCCGTAGAGCACGTAGGTGTCAGCCAGAAGCCGCGCCAGTCCGTCGGCAATCTCTTCGCGCTGTGCTGTGGGAATACCGATGTCGATCCCAGGGGACGTGGTCATTGCTGCAGCTCAGGGCACATGACCACGGTCTAGCCACGGCGCTCAGCGTCCGGGTGTTGGCTCAGGTTCCGCTCAGGACTCCAGGCCAAGGATGTATTCACGCACCTTGATGCGGCGCTGAGGCTGGCGCAGCTTGAGTAGCGCCCGGGTTTCGATCTGGCGCACCCGTTCGCGCGAGAGGGCCATGCCTTCGCCGATCTCCGCCAGGGTGCGAGGAGTGTCGTCTTCCAGCCCGAAGCGGCGCCGGATCACCTCCGCCTCCCGGGCGGTCAGTTCTTCCAACAGTTCCTCAAGGTCGTTGTGCAGGGAGTCCCGCGTCAGTTGCTGCTCGGGGGTGGCATGGCCGTCTTCCAGCAGATCCCCCAGCTGGGTGTCTTGGTCCTTGCCCACTCGGGTCTCTAGCGACACCGAACGCGGCACCCGCATCAGTGTTAGGCGCACGGTTTCTTCACTGAGGCCCAGTTCGCGGGCCAGGTCGCTCATCGAGGCGATCCGTCCTTCATTGGCGGCGATTTCCTGCTGCACCTTCTTGATGCGGTTGAGCTTCTCGGTGACGTGCACCGGCAGTCGGATCGTTCGGCTCTGGGTGGCGATGGCGCGTGTGATGCCCTGGCGAATCCACCAGTAGGCGTAGGTGCTGAAGCGGAAGCCGCGGGTGGGGTCGAATTTCTCCACCGCTCGTTCAAGCCCCAGCGTGCCTTCCTGCACCAGGTCCAGCAGTTCCAGGCCTCGCTGCTGATACTTCTTGGCCACCGTCACCACCAGGCGCAGGTTGGCCTGGATCATCCGGTCGCGAGCCCGGCGTCCTTCACGCAGGCGCTTCTGCAGCTCGCGGCTTTCGAGTTCGCTGTGGTCTGACCAGATGCCATAGCCCTCTCGCAGCACTGTGGTCAGTTCTTCCGGCGTGAGGCCTGCGGCTTTGGCCCATTCCTGTTTGGTTGGCCAGTGGCAGACGTGATTGGCTTCCCGTTGCTGCAGTTCTTCCAGCTCAAGCAGCCGTTGTACCGGGGGGTACTCACTAGCAAGAGCTCGTTCTTCCTTCAGCAGGGTTTCTCGGTGTCGCACCTGACGCGCCAGGAGCACCTCTTCCTCATTGGTAAGCAGGTCAACCCTTCCGATGTCCTGCAGATACAGGCGCAGGAGGTCGTTGCCGCTGCCAGTGCGGACGCGGGATGGACCCGTCGATCGCGAACCGGTGGCCAAAGGGCACCCCATGAACTGCCCTCAGGGTTCAGCGATCCGGCTGCAGCGGTTCGGAATGAACGGAATCTATTCCGGTTCGCTGACCGTCCTCTTAGGCGTCATCGTCCGCGTTGGGAGCAACCCAGGTGCTGGCCACATGCAGGTCCGCCAGCTGTTGGTCCGCCACTTTGGCGGGAGCGGCAGTCATCAGACAGCGTGCCTGCTGGGTTTTGGGGAAGGCGATCGTGTCGCGGATCGATTCCTCCCCGGCCAGAAGCATCACCATGCGGTCGAGCCCGAAGGCCAGGCCGCCATGCGGCGGGGCCCCCATGTCGAGCGCTTCGATTAGGAAGCCGAATTGTTCTTCGGCTTCCTCCAGGGGTAGGCCCACGGTTTGCAGGACCTGGCGTTGCAGGGAGGAGTCGTGAATACGCAGGGAGCCGCCCCCGAGCTCAAGGCCATTCAGTACCAGGTCGTAAGCCTGGGCCCTTGCCTTTGGCAGGGTGTCGGCCCACAGCGCCTCATCGGTGCCCAGATCGGCGATGTTGGGGGCACAGAAAGGATGGTGCAGCGCTTCGTAGCGGTTTTCGTCGCTGTTGAACTCGAACATCGGGAAATCGACCACCCAGAGGAAATTCCATTGGTCGTTCTCTTGGTCGGCCTTGACCATTCCCAGCTCTCGGGCGAGGTATTGGCGCACCCGATCGAGGGCTTTGTTCACGGTGGCGGTGTCGCCAGCACCGAAGAGCAGCAGGGTGCCGGGTTCGGCGCCGGTGCGGCCGAGCAGCTCCCGGGTCTGTTCCTCGCTGAGGTTGTCTTTGATGGCGCCGATGGTGTCGATCTCGCCACCGTCGCGGACGCGGATGAAGGCCAGGCCACCGGCACCCGCCTGCTGGGCCTCGCTGAACACATCCCCTCCGGGCTTGATGCGCACATTTGAAACGGCGTCATTGCCTCCCGGCACGGCGATGCATTTCACCGATCCACCGGCCTTAACGGCACCGCTGAACACTTTGAAGCCCATCTCCTTGACGATGTCGCTCACGTTGGTGAGCTCCATGCCATAACGCGTGTCGGGACGGTCGGTGCCGTAGCGCTCCATGGCGTCGTGCCAGGTCATGCGGGGGAAGGGGCGTGGCAAATCGACCCCCTTCGCGGTCTTCCAGATGGTGCAGATCAGTCGCTCATTGAGATCCAGGATCTGCTCTTGATCCATGAAGCTCATCTCCATGTCCAGCTGGGTGAATTCCGGCTGGCGGTCTGCACGCAGGTCTTCGTCGCGGAAGCAGCGTGCCACCTGGTAGTACTTCTCGATGCCTCCCACCATCAGCAGCTGTTTGAACAGCTGGGGAGACTGGGGCAACGCGAACCATTCACCACCGCAGACGCGGCTGGGGAGGATGTAATCGCGGGCGCCTTCAGGGGTGGACCGGGTGAGCACGGGAGTCTCCACCTCGATGAAGCCCTCGTCCTCCAGGAAGCGGCGCGCGGTCTGGATCGTTTGGGCGCGCAGGCGCAGATTGTCGTTCATGCGCTTGCGGCGCAGATCCAAATAGCGGTGGCGCAGCCTCAGCTCCTCGCGCGTGTTCTCCTCGTCGTGGATCGAGATGGGAAATGGCAGATTGCCCTTCACGCCGTTGAGCACAGTGATGCTGCTGGCCAGCACTTCCACCGCTCCAGTGGCGAGTCGTTCGTTCAGAGATTCGTCTGGTCGGGCCCGCACCTTGCCCTTCACCTGCAGCACGGTCTCGCTGCGCAGGTGCTCCGCCACGGCAAAGGCGTCAGCACCCAAGTCGGGGTCCACGGTGATCTGCACAGTGCCGCTGCGATCGCGCAGGTCGATGAAGATCACTCCACCGTGGTCACGTCGCCGATCCACCCAGCCGCAGAGCTGCACCTGCTCATCGATTTGCTGCTTGCGCAGGTCGCCGCATCCGTTGCTGCGCATGGAAGCTGTCGGGAGGGAATGAGAAGCGAGTTTCCCACAGGACCTGCCTGGCAATTCCTTTCAGGCCGGGCGTCGATAAAACGGCCGTTTGACCACCGTGGCGGGATGGCGTTTGCCGCGGATCTCCACGGCTAGCTCTGTGCCCGGTTTGGCGAGAGCCCGTGGCACGTAGCCGAGGCCGATTCCGGCCTCCAGGGTGGGCGACCAGCCTCCGCTACTCACCTGGCCCACACGTTGCTCGCCATCGAAAATCGGGTAGTCGTGGCGGGGAATGGCCCGGCCCTCCAGGCGCAGGCCCACCAGCCGGCGGGTGCTGCCTTGCTCAACCTCTCGCTCGAGGGCCTCACGGCCGATGAAGTCCACCGGATTTTCTAGGTGCACCAGCCATCCCAGCCCCGCCTCCAGGGGGCTGGTGGTGGTGTCCATGTCTTGACCGTAAAGGTGCATGGCTGCTTCCAGCCGCAGGCTGTCTCGGGCGCCGAGGCCGCAGGGTGTGACGCCTTCCTTTAGCAGTCGGTTCCAGAGCTGACGCCCTGCCTCACAAGGCAGCAGCAGTTCGAAGCCGTCTTCGCCGGTGTAGCCGGTGCGGGCTACCAGCACATCGGTCTGTAGATCGGGCAGGGTCAGCATCCGCTGTCCGAATCGGGGCAACTCCGCCAGGCTGGAGCCGCTGAGTTGTTCGAGCACGGACTGGGCGCTTGGGCCTTGCAGGGCCAACAGCACGCCATCGCCTTTGGCATCGGTGATGGTGATGCCGCTTACGCTCAGCTGCTGTTCCAGCCAGGCCCGATCGCTCTCGGCGCAGGCAGCATTGATCACGGCCAGCAGGGTGCTGTCACCCATGTCATAGATGATCAGATCATCGAGGATGCCCCCGGTCTGATTGAGCAGAACCGTGTAGCAAGCCTGGCCGGGTCCGATGCGATGCAGATCGGTAGGCACCAGTTTTTGCAGAGCATCTTTGGGGTTGGCACCTTCAAGCCGCACCACGCCCATATGCGAGATGTCGAACATCCCCACGTTGTGGCGCACGGCCGCGTGTTCGCTGATCAGCCCAGAGAACTGCACGGCCATGTCCCATCCCGCGAAGGGCACCATGCGACCTCCTGCTTCGCGGCAGAGGTCGTGAAGAGGGGTGCGCTGGAGGTCGGTCACGGGGCGCTGCAGAGATGGGCCGAATCCTATGGACTCTGGCTGGAAGGTTCGGGGCAGGGAAATGGAAGCAAAGCCGCAGATTCGAGCTGAAGCGTGGTTCGCTTTTGAAAGCGTCCTTACTGTGAGCGTCCCTCTCCCCTTGCGGTGTTGTCCGAGGCCTGCTGTCACAGCTGCCATCACTGCACGGCGTCGACCAGTGGCGCCAGTGGGCCCGTCGTGGGATGGTGCCGGCTGAGACGGCTGCCGGTGCATGCCGAACTAGCGCGTGTGGCCTGGTGTCATCACTGGACGGCTCGGCCTCCTTCGTTGCCGCAGTTGCAAGAGCATGAGCAGGTGTTGCCTCCTACAGGTCTGCAGTTGGAGCTTGAGGAGCGCTCCATGCCGCTCGCTTGAGCCCACCAGCCGCCAGGTTGTTGTGGATTAAAAACTCCTCAAGCGTTGCGGACGTGTTGTGTCCGACACGTGGTTTTTTTGTTTGGTTGCGTAAGAATTATTCGGTCTAGTGAAAGTCGCCGTCTTTTTTGCTCTCTACCAGTTCACTGCCAACGCCGGTTGAGTTGTTCGCTGATCAGCAGGAAGCCGATCAGCTCACCTACCCCACCGGAGCGCGGGTGTTTTGTGCGGGCGAACCCTCAGATTCGATCTATGCGGTGCAGCGCGGCATGGTGGAGCTCAGTGCTGCCGGTGAACCCGGCAAGATGCGCTATGGGCCTGGTGAAATTTTCAGCTACGAGGATCTTTCAGGCGCGCGTTTGACCCATCGCTGCGATGCATTGGCACTGACGCCTTTGGCCGTCGTGCGCTTGCCCAGGGCTCGGTTTATCGAGCTAATTCTGCGGCACCCCACCATCGTGTTGGCCTTGCTGGAGCGTCAGCACAGCCGGTTGCGGGAGCAGCGCCTCCAGGCTCGTCACTACTACTGATCACTGAATTGATCAGTTGTTGAGCAGCATCAGCAGGCTGCGGGTGACCTTGCTGGCCAGCACGCTACTGATGCCTGAGGGGTCCAGCTGGGGAGCCAACTCCACCACATCCGCGCCCGCCAGCTGATGCTCTCGGAGCACGTCAATCAGCGCGGCGAAGTGGTGCCAATGGAAGCCACCGGGTTCGGGGGTGCCAGTGCCGGGCATGATCGCGGGATCAAACCAGTCGAGATCCATCGTGAGATAGAGCGGCTTGCCGCGATGGGGCTCTAGGGCTGAACGCATCGTGGCCGCCAGCAGGCTGCCGGATTGGTCGGGTTGGTGATTGATGCGGCGTTGGCTCTGTTCCAGCTCTTGGAATTCCTCGCGGGTGCCGCTGCGGATGGCGAGTTGCAGCAGCTGGCCACTGGGGAGCACGTCCAGACAGCGCCGCATCGCACAGGCATGGCTGTGGCGTGCCCCCAGCCAGCTGTCGCGCAGATCGGCATGGGCATCCAGTTGCAGCAGCACGAGTTGCGGATGGCGCTGGGCGACGGCGGCCACGGCGCCGCTGCTGATGGAGTGTTCGCCACCCAGCATCAGTGGCTTGAGGCCTAGATCGAGCACTGTGCTTGTTGCCTTTTGCACGGCCTTCACCACCGGTTCCGGGGCGCCGAAGGGAATGTCGACGGCGCCGAGGTCGACATAGGCCAGATCCTCCAGGTCTGTCTGCAGTTGCGGGCAGTAGGTCTCGAGGCCATTGCTCACCTCCCTCACTGCTGCTGGGCCGAAGCGGGTGCCGGGCCTGAATGAGGTGGTGCCGTCGTACGGCACACCGAACAGGCCGATGCGGCAGCCCTGCGGATCGCGACGCGCGCCCATATAGATGGCGCCATCGCGGTCAAACAGCTGGTTGAGATCCATCGATTGAAGCTTGTCGCTCATGATTGGAGCTCCCTTTCCACGAAGGCGGGTACGGCGTCGAAACCGCCGTTCTGCCAGCGTGGACTCCAGATTTCACAACCACCAGCCACGGCAGCGGCCCGTTCCGGTAGTGGGTGGCGGTAGCGCGGGCCATCGGTGGCTGCAAAGGTCCAGCTCCACCATCCGCTGGGATACATGGGCACCCAGCCGTAGAGCGGATCGGCGTGGCCGAACAGGTCTCGGATCAGTTTCACCGTGTCGATGTGCACGCGGCGGAAGGCCTCTGGCGATTCACTCTGAGTGGCGAACACACCACCCGTCTTCAGAATCCGTTTGCAGTGGCTGAAGAAGGCGCGGTTGAACAGGCCCTCAGCTGGTCCCACGGGGTCGGAGCCATCCACCAGCACCACGTCATAGGACGCGGCAGCGGCCTCAGCGGCCCAGGCGATGCCGTCGCCCACATGCAGATGGAAGCGCGGATCCGTCCAGCAGCCTCCGCCGATGCTTGGCAGGTGTTGTTGGCTCAGTTCCACCACCCGGCCGTCGATTTCCACCATGTCGAGGTGCTTCACATTGGGATGACGCAGACATTCCCGAGCGGTGCCACCATCACCACCGCCGATCACCAGCACCCGTTCGATTGAGGCAGCCGAGCACAAGGCCGGATGCACCAGTGATTCGTGGTAGTGCCGTTCCTGACGTTCGGCTGTCATCCAGCAGCCGTCCAGAAGTAGCCCCTTGCCGTAGCGCTCGCTCTCGATCAGCGTGATCCGCTGGAAAGGGCTGGTCTCCTCCACCAGTCGCTTCGCTTTGAGGCCGTAGCGCACCCCATCGTGGTGTTCATCGATCCAGCCCCCTTCGAACTGGGATGCAGTGGTCATGACTGGTTGAGTCTTGCGATTGCTGTCTTTAGCTAAGAGCAGCGTCGGCTCCTGCCGCCACAATGCCGCCTGCCAATGCCGCCTGATTCCTGTTGGGCTGGTGCAGCATGGCGGTGGATGTTGCAGAGGTTGGCTGATGGGATGGATTCAGAGCCTGCTGTCGGTGTTTCAGGACAAGCGGGAGATGCTGGATCTCAGCGATTTCAACGATGACGTGGCCTGGACGGTGGCGTGGACTCCGCTTGTGGGTGGAGGAACGAATTTCTGCACGCATCGGGCCAGGCGAACGAAAAGCCTCACGAGTTCCAGTCTCAGCTTCAAGACCACGTTCAGCGCTTACCTCTTTTCTGCAGCGTTCCTTGCAGTTGGCCCAGTCTGGTTGATCTCTGCGATTGGCCAAGTTGCTACCGGTGGTGTGGACGGTGGCGCGTTCTTGATGTCTTTGCTGTTCCCGCTCTTGTTCATGGCGATCGGGGCGTTTCTGATCTGGAGGATGCGCAGCAAGGAATGTTGTTTTGACCAGTTCTCAAGTCAGTTCATCCAGGGAACAACCGTTCACAACCTCAAGGACGTTCATGCGATTCAGTTGATTCGTGAATATGTGCGGGGCAATAAGAATTCCTATTACAGCTACGAACTCAACTTGGTTTGTCGCGATGGCAGCCGCTTGAACGTGACAGACCACGGATCGCTGGCGGCGATTCGAGAGGATGCTCAGCTGCTTGGCACTTATCTCAATCGGCCTGTCTGGGATGTGATTGATTTCCGAATCCCTGATGGTTTATCCGGTGGGGACGGCAAGTTTGGGGCTTTGAGAACGAATTTGCTTCGATCATGAGGACCATCGGAGTCCTCGAGGTATCACCATCCCGGGGTGATCTGGCGTTTCACGCCTTCATGGGTCATCTCGATTTCGGCTGCCGCCTGCTTGGCCTCATAGATGGCCCAGGTCTGCAGGCTGACGACCACCAGAACAAGGATCTTGAGCACCAGCTGTAGCCTGCTTGGAATACCCCCACACTACCGGTAGTGGCTCCCTTTGACTGTGTCGATTGATGCGAGTTGGTGGTGTTGGCTCCTACATGCTGCTGTCTCCCCCTCCTTGCCTGTCGATACGGTTGCTCCGTTGCGGACACAACAGGCTGATGAGGGATCAGGCCTCCCCTTGTGGGCTGCAGCTGGGACAACACTTGCATACGTTGACGTCATGCATCACAACGATTGTGGCGATATAAAGAGAGTTGAGGCCTGATTAAAGGCTTAAAGGGTTGTTTTTGCGCGATTAGTGGCTGAAACGTTAGCGCTCAAGCCGATGAATCAGATCAAACTGGATCCTCAAGAACAATCAAAAATTCAACTTATTCAGGCTGTTTGTTTCAATCTTTGCCTCTTTACCGCCTTAGTGTGCATGCTTTTGGGGATGGATCCTTTGGTGGCCACTCCATTGAGGAAGGCCTCTTCTTCTAGAAGGCTGGAGCATCAAAGCTTGCGTGGCAGGTAGAGACCCCTTGGTCGTTTCGCGTCTTGATTTGGTTGAGGCGAATTTCAAATCCCTTCTAGGCAAGTCCAGGCCTGCTCATCGGAAAGAGCTGTATACCGAGCCTGATTGCGCTCTGATTCAGAAGGAGGAGCTGAATAGGCTGATATTGCATGGATCTGCAGGACAAAGCCCTTGGCTCTATTGGACGATTCGTCCAGTCCTCTACTGGCTGCAGGCTAATGACTGCGCTAGAAGGCCTCTATCTGGCGCAGTCGCCCATGCCCCTTGTCCAGCGACTTGAGCAGGTCACCGACATTTCGGTCGACTTTGCTAAGTCTGGTGTTGAAACATCGCGTCTCTCTGATTTTCAGATGGAGACGATGAAGGAGACTGTTTTTGAGTTGCGTCAGGCAACTGGCGCCTATCTGGCGGTTTGCGGTAAGTATCTCTTTGAGTTAAAGGAGACTCTGCGCGGCAAGTCAAAGTCAAATCCGCGTGAATGGACGCAATTCAAGAAATCGGGCCTAGTCCCTTTCAGCGCTAAGGAGATTCAGGACCTGGCAAACTCATGGGAAAAGTGGCTCAGTACAACTGATTTAGATGCAGATGCTTTCAACTTAATTGGCATCAGAACGCTTTCGCGTGTGGCGAATGCAGATGACAAGACCAAGAAGGTTGTCGAAGGCAAGTTGCTCGCTGGTGAACGGGTAACAGAGGCTGATGTCAAGCAGTTGACCGGATGGAAGGCAAAGCTTTCCAAGCCATCTGTGATTGGGATTGATGACCTGCTTTCTCAGTTTGAGCAGGTGATTTCTAAACAGTCGATCAGTCAGCTCAGGAGTCGCTGCCTTCAGCTCAAAAAAACAAATCTTGAATTAGACCAACAAGTCAAAGCTCTGAAAAGTCAGCTCATGGAGAAGGTCTGAACCATGGTTGCGCTTCCTTTTAATGGCGAGCCGGATAGAGAGCTCTCCCTGCCGTTTGCATGTCAGTGTGATTTGTGCACGAAACAAAATGTCTACTCGTTTCGTCTGGCCACGATCAAGAGGCAAATCCAGCTTTTCGGTGTTGAGTCAGTTAGGCGGGTGGCTTGAGAAATGAAACTCTTGATGGAGACCATGCTTGCCACTTTTAAGGTCATCGGAAAGCTTTTTTATCTGCTTCTCTCGGCGATAAGAAATTTTGTCTTTGTTTATGCCGAAATTATCAATGCATTGATCCCTAAGCCTGTAAGTAAGGCAAAAGCCCACAAATAGTATTGAATGCTTAATTCGGATCTGGTTGTTAATCCAAGGCTCAGCATTCCGCGGTCTGAGATGTCTTGGAAATTCTTCCGTTCGTCTGGTGCAGGAGGGCAAAATGTGAATAAAGTTGAAACTGCGGTTGAATTGTCTTGGAATGTCTCTGAATCAGAGGCATTAGGACCATACCGAAAGCAGAGATTGTTGAAATTCCATTGTTCAAGGATTGTTGATGGTTACTTGCGAATCTGTGTCTCTGAAGAGAGATCTCAATTTCAGAACCGTCAGATTGCCTTGAAGCGTTTGGCAGATTTGATTAGGGAGGCGATCAAGCCACCACCACCTCAGCGTAAAGAAACACGTCCAACTCGTAGTTCTAAGCGCAAAAGGGTTGACGCCAAGAAAAAACGTGGTGAAATCAAGAAAGGCAGACAGTCTCGCTACTCTTTTGATGACTGAATACACAAGCAGGTCTTCGATCAGCAAAACAGAGTTGTATAGAGCAACGATCTATATCTTCTTGATGTCAGCTTTGATCGCCTTGTTGATTGCTTGAATCAGATCTGTCTAGCCCTGGAGTTTTCTGAAAACAGTCAATCTTTGTCTGATCCTTCAACCTTGGACCTCGTGGAGGGGGAAGGTTGAAGGTGTCTCTTTATTGTGAATATTGAGGATTATTTCGGCTCTTCTTGTGTCTTGATCGAATGGAACGCACAGATTGAACCAGCCCTCAATGCTTTTGAATATGCTCAGGTTTTCAGCATGTGACGAAGCTTTTGCAGCTCTTTTGAGTTCAGAAAGCTGGTGCTTTGAGAAGGATTGGCCCTTTGGAGGTATCTTCCTGGGGCTGATGAATAATGATTGATATCCTCTTCTTATTAGCTCAAAAAGGTTGCCGAATCGATAAAATAAGGTCACATGCGATCTCATGTTGAATCCAGCAACTATCCGTCGTTTTGTCTTCACCCTGATCACTGGATACCTGGCCATCTTTGGAATCCAACATCTGCCTTATCAATTTGAAAATCAATGGCTGGTTCTTATTCCGGTTCTCATTGTTGTTTATATTGTCACCGTATGGCTTGATGGGCAGTTCTTCAAAGATCAATCTTCTGTATCAGATAGAAAAACAACTGCCCCGAAGACAAGCAAGAAAAAAAGTTCTCCCTCGACCAAGGGCTTTGGCAGCTAAAAGATTTTTTGTTTCTGGAAGATTGCACATCTTCCATCAAATGCGTCATTACTATTGATTTCTGACGTTTTGATCAAGCTGTCGTTTTTGCTTGATGGCTGGGTCAAATCTGCTTGGCATAGTGCTTTGTTGTCATGCCTTTCAAGCGTTGATCCATCGATCTATTCATGGAAATGGTTGGTTTATTCATTGATGCTGAAGACCATCGGCTCGCTCAGTCGTTGCTGTCAGGCCGTTGCTTGCTGGTGTCAACGAGCATTGCGATCGTGTTGTATTGACGAACCAATGGGCTCGTCAATAATCAGATGTGCTCCTCTTTGCTGGGTTAGTGTGGCATATTCTGCAATCCCTTGTATTTCGTTCTTGGGATTCCCTCAGCATCGAGCATGATGTGAGTTTATGACCCTAATATCTGCTTTGTGATCCATTTTAGCTCAAAAACTGATTGATTTGCGAGTTTTCAAGCTTTAAACCGAACTACCGCCGCGGTCTGTTGATCCACTTGCAGTCTCATGTTTTGACTGCCTATGGCCACTTGGTTAAGCCAGAGTTAACGTTGAATCAAGACAAGAGATGAGGAGGCTCTGATGGACTCCACGACAGCAATGCCACGGCACACGCTTGGACGTCTGGTTGGCCTGATGTCTCTCGAAGAGAGAGCGCGCAACTGTCGCTCCCGCTCCGAGGCTCAAGAGTGCATTCGTAAGGCTGATGCCACGAAACGTGAGCTTTGGGGCACCACAGAGGGCTCCATGGATGGTCATATCTGAGCAGGACGCAGCGTTCAGCGCAGGCTCGCGGCCGAGCGGTGGATCGAGGTTCTGAGAGTGGTGCTGCGCTAGGCCACTGTTGCTTCAATTCGAGATTGTTGTCTCAGCTTTGATGTCGGCTTTGGCTTGTTGCCAGAGTTCCTCCAATTGCTTGATGCTTTGGCCCTGCAGGTTGCCTCCTAGGGCCGCTTCCACCCGAGAGAAACGGTCAAGGAATCTGTGGTTGGTGCCAGCCAGGCCTGTTTCGGGATCAAGGCCGCACCAGCGCGCCACATTTACCAGGGTGAAGAGCACATCTCCCAGTTCGTCTTGGGCATGGTTGTTGTTGCCCGAGGCGACTGCTTCCTTCAGTTCATCGAGCTCTTCCTGCACTTTCTCCCAGACTCCGGCCATGTCGTCCCATTCGAAGCCGGCTTTGGCGGCTTTTTTGGAGATGGTCATGGCTGCGCCCAGAGCCGGTTGTCCCCGCACCTTGCGCGCCAGTAGATCGCTTAACGGACTTGGTGATGACTCCTGCAGATCAGCTCGATCCGCCTGTTCTGCCGTTTTGACCGTTTCCCAGATGCGCCGCACCGCTTCGCTGTTGCTGGCTTCTGCATTGCCGAACACATGGGGGTGCCGGCGAATCAGTTTGTCGCTGATGGCGTCGGCCACCCCATTCAGATTGAAGCGGTTGTTCTCATCGGCGATGCGGGCATGCAGCACCACCTGCAGCAGCAGGTCGCCCAGTTCCTCCCTGAGATCGGCATCATCGCCGTGGCGGATTGCGTCAGCCACTTCATGGGCTTCTTCCAGCACGTAGGGCACCAGTGACTGGTGGGTTTGCTCGAGATCCCAGGGGCAGCCGCGATCGGGATCGCGCAAACGGGCCACGACCGCTTCCAGTTTCCGCAACGGATCAGGCTGGTTGGGAATGGCTGAGGTGTTGTCGGCCATGACGGTGGAGCACGGGACGCTTGCCGTCACCTTCTCATCGCCGCTTGCTCTGGCGGCGATGCCGGTGCCACTCCATCGGCAGGGGGTCGCCATCGAGCAGGAGATGGAGCCAGACACTGGCTTCCAGCCCCAGGACGGCTGCAATCACTGAGCGTGGCTGCTGCTGGACTAGCTGCTGCACAGTTGCGCTGAGGGTGTTGAGGTCTGGGACCCCCAGCCCAGGGATGCTGCGCAGCACCAGCCAGGCCAGGAGTCCAACAGCGACAAGCCACAGCAATCTCAAGCTCATACCGATGAACGGCCCATGGGAGAACAGGGACCGATGGGGAATGAGGCGGCGGTAGGGCCACCAGATCAGCCTGAGCGGCCCCCATCGATGCAGGGGTTTGGAGCGAGTGTCCAGGTCTGGTGATAACCACAAGCCTCCGATCAGGAAGCACAGTCCAGCGATGCATCCAGCCGGAATCCCAAGAACGGGCATGACCACCAACCCGAATGGAATCCAGGCCAGGCCAGTGGCACGGTCATGGTCACGGCCTTTGGCCACGGCGCTCAGGCAAAATGATCACAACGGGCGATTAGCTCAGCGGTAGAGCACCTCCCTTACAAGGAGATTGTCACTGGTTCGATCCCAGTATCGCCCACTTCAACTCGTCAGAATGGGCGAGACCACGCCAAAGAGGCCTGCTCTGATGCAGTTGCCAGCCGCTCGTTCTGTCGCTCTTGAGGCTGACCATCTCCGGGCCCAAGACCTCTGCTTCGCCTATGAAGGCAAACAGGCGCTCGATCATGTGAGCCTCACCTTGGTTCCCGGCAGCCTCACGGCACTTGTGGGTGCCAATGGTGCTGGCAAGTCGACTCTGCTGCATTTGCTTCAGGGTCAGCTCATGCCCACGGCTGGCAGCGTCTGGCTTGGCGAGCAGCCGATCCTCCGCTGCCGGCCCCGGGTGGCTCTCATGCCTCAGCGGGGTCGGATCGACTGGGGTTTTCCAATCACGGTGTGGGAGATGGTGGCACTGGGTCAGGTGCAGGCTCCCCGCAGCATTTGCTGTGATGTTGATGCAGCGCTGCAACGTGTTGGCTTGGAGGCCTTGGCAGGTCGACGTCTCGATGCCCTGTCTGGCGGCCAACAGCAGCGCACCCTGTTGGCCCGTGCCCTGATGCAGCCCGCCCGCGTCCTTCTGCTCGATGAACCCTGTGCTGCGATTGACCCCCCGGCTCGTCAGCAGTTGCTGCGTTTGATGCGTCAGCTTGCCGATGCGGGATACAGCCTGCTCGTGAGCAGTCACGACTGGGGCGAGGCCCTGGATGTGTACGACCGCGTGCTTGTGCTTGATCGCCGCCTGCTGGCAGACGGCACTCCGGCTCAGGTGCGGGGTGCGCTCACGGCACTCACGGATATGGGGAATCACGCCTGTGGTTGACGCGATGCCTTGGTGGTTCCTGCCGTTGCTGATGGCGTTGATGGTGGGGCTGCTCTGCCCGGCCACCGGAACGTTGCTGGTGACTCAGCGCCGATTGCTGCAGAGCAATCTGATTTCCCATGCTGTGCTGCCTGGGTTGGCGGTCGCCTTGGCCCTTGGTCTTGATCCGGCCCTCGGGGGTGTGCTCAGCGGAGTGCTCGGTGCTCTTGTTGCAGAGCGATTGCAGCGGCGCGATGGTCGCAGCCACGAAGCTGTCATCAACACTGTGCTCGCCGGTTTCCTCGGCTTGGGGGTGTTGTTGATCCCCCTGCTGAATCTGCGCCTTGATCTCGAGGCTGTTTTGTTCGGTGATCTTCTGGCCGTGGGCAGCAGCGATCTGTTGCGCACGCTGATTGCGGCTGCCTCACTGTTGCTGTTGGTGGTCTGCTCCTACCGCAGCCTGGTTTACCTCGGTGTTGATCCCGATGGGGCCGCTGCCGTGGGCCTGCCTGTCCGCGGACTTCGTCTGGCGCTGGCCTTCGTGACTGCCCTGGTGGTGGTCAGCGCCATGGCGGCGGTGGGGGTGGTTTTGGTGATTGCCCTGCTCTGTGCGCCGGTGTTGCCTGGCCTGCATCGCGTCACCAGCCTGAGGGCAGCGATGTTGCGCTCCTCTCTGGTGGGGATGGCCCTCAGCGGTGCTGGCTTTGCTCTCGCCCTGTTGCTCAACCTGCCGCCAGGTCCGTTGATCGGTGTGGCCTGTCTGGGCCTTTTGCTGCCTGGATCAAGGATTCGCTGAGCTCCCAGAAACGTTTGCGCTGGTCGGTATCCCTGGCGGCCGCAGCCACAGGCTGGCGGCTGGGATGGCCGCGGAAACCACCGAGCCCATCCGGACCGTAATGCTCACCGCTTTGGGCGGAGGCCGCCGTGGCGGCATGCAATTGGGGTAGGGCTCCCATGGCTGCGCTCTGGAAGAGCGGATCCATCAATCGATAGGCCAGGGATTCGATCCAGGAGCCATTGGCCGCCACCGACGTGGGTTGGAGATTGGTGCGGGCCAGCCCTGGGTGCGCCGCCAAGGAACTGACGTTGCTCGAGCCTGCCCGCAGCCGTTGATCGAGCTCCAGGGCAAACATCACGTTGGCCAGTTTGCTCTGGCTGTAGGCCTGCCATCGGTCATAGCGTTGCTCGCCGTTTGGATCGTCCCAGGCGATTTGGCCGAAATACTGGGCACCAGAGCTGACGGTGACCACCCTTGGATCCCGTTGCTGTTCCATCAGCGGCAGTAGATCAATCGTGAGGGCCATCGGCCCAAGGTGGTTGGTGGCGAGTTGCAGTTCCAGGCCCTGACGACTGAGCATCCGCGGCGGTGCCATCACTCCGGCGTTATTGATCAGAAGGTCAAGGCGCCCGTAGCGGTTGTGCATCGTTTCCACGCAGCGGCTGACGCTGGTGAGATCGGCCAGGTCAAGCGCCACTAGATCGAGGGCCCCACCCCCGTCGTCCAGCAAGAGCTGCTGTTTTGCTTCCTCTCCTTTGCGCAGGTTGCGGCAGGCCATCACCACGGTGGCTCCCTTGCGCTGCAAGGCCCGTGCAGTTTCCAACCCCAGGCCACTGTTGGCCCCGGTGATCAGGGCAATACGGCCCTGCTGGTCAGGGATATCGGCAGCAGCCCAGCCCATGCAGTCGATCGCAAGCGCCAATCAGTCTGGCCAGTTGCGACCGACGACTGCGGGGCGAAGTCAGTCTTCGGGGAACAGCAGAGCCGCGAGTTCGTCGGCATCCACGTCGTAGACCCGGGCCAGGCTGGTCTCGATCGCACTGGTGACTTCACCGGGCAGGAAGCGCATCGAGTTCAGTGCGTCTTCTGTGATCTCATCGCTCAGCAAGATGTCCTCGCTGTCGAGCTTTTCGTCGTTGATCACCGCCATCACCCAGCTCTGATAGGCGTAGACAAGATCCGAAAACTCGAGTTCGGGATCGTTCAGATCCAGGGTCATCGGATGCGTTCAGCTCTCCACAGTTTGCCTTGTGAATTGCCGACAGGCAGCCTCGTCCGCACAGGTTGGTCTCGCTCTTTCCGTCAGGATGGAGGGATGAGCACGTCTCCTCCCACGCCGCCTGAACCGGTTCGGCTGCAGGCCACGCTGTTTGATTTCGCGGTTCTTGAGTTGATCCGCCAGCACCGTGAGAGTTTTGCGCCTCTTTGGACGGTGGACAGCTGGGCCAAGTTGTTGATCTGGCTGGCCCTGAATTGCGGCTTGTCTGGGGAGCGCGACAGCTTGGAGCATTTCGCCAGTGCCCTCGGTGCACCGCTCACCAGCCGGCTGCGCAGGGTGTTTTTCGAGCGAGATCTGGGTGATCTGGAGTTGCAAGTGCTAGCGGATCCGGCTGAACAGCAGGTGCTGGTGCTGCCCCAGGTGGCGGCTGATCCGGCGCTGCTGGAGATTGAGCGTGTGGCCAGGGCCCTGGAGCGGGTGGGTCTGCTGGATCGGGTGGTGCCGGATCGCAGCCGCTGGCAGCAGTTGGACGGTGTGGTGGCGATTCCGTGGCAGCACTTGGCTGCTGGATCCAACGCTGAGGAGGTTCGGGCATGACGCTGATCGGGCGCTACAGCAACGCTGGCTTCGAGGCGGTGGCCGATGGGGTGATGGCCTTTTTTGAGCGTCGCAGTGATTTGCAGCGGCCTGGAGTGGCCTTTGGCCCTGGCGGTGCTGATGAACCTGCCAAGGTGTCGACTGACATCAGCCTCGTGGCGATCGATCGCAGCGATCCAGATGCCTTTGCTCTCTCGGAAGTAATTCTCAGGGGTGTGACGGCAGGGCTGGACAGGTACCTGCAGGAGCGGCCGTTGTTCCGTTCGGTTTGCCCCGATCAGGAGCTGTTCGTGATGCCGATCTTCAATCTGCAGCGCTATGCCCCTGGGGAGGGTTTCAAGCAGTGGCACTGCGACTGGACCATCAGTGATGAAGCCACCGAACCGGTGCATCGTGTGCTGGCCTGGATCCTCTACTGCGACACGGTTGCTGAGGCTGGCACTGAATTTCACTGGCAGGACCATCACGAGCCTGCGGAGCGGGGGAAGCTGGTGATTTTTCCGGCGGGGCCATCCCACATCCACCGCGGCCGCGTGAACGCCAGCTTCAGCAAGACGATCGCGACCGGTTGGATTAATGCCGGTTCCCGTGAGGCTTATCTCCGTCGCCTAGCCAAGGGCTGAGTGTCTGGCCAGTGGCGGTTCGCGCCCTAGCGATGCTTTGCGAGCATGGGCGGCTGTGTATGCACGCGTTTCGTGTCCGAGCTGGCCAAGACCTATGACCCGGTGGGCACCGAGGCCCGCTGGCAGCAGGCCTGGGAGGAGCAGGGAGCTTTTCACCCCGATCCAAAAGCGCCAGGTGAACCGTTCTCGGTGGTGATTCCGCCGCCGAATGTCACCGGCAGCCTGCATATGGGCCATGCCTTCAACACGGCTCTGATCGACACGATCGTGCGTTACCAGCGTTTGGCTGGGAAGAACGTGCTCTGTCTGCCGGGTACTGACCATGCCTCGATTGCGGTGCAGACCATCCTTGAGAAACAGCTCAAAGAGGAGGGCAAGACCCGTCACGATTTGGGGCGGGAGGCGTTCCTTGAGCGGGCCTGGGAGTGGAAGGCTGAGAGCGGCGGTCGGATTGTGGGCCAGTTACGCCGTCTTGGTTATTCGGTCGACTGGCAACGCCAACGCTTCACCCTCGATCAGGGGCTGAGCGAGGCCGTGAAGGAGGCCTTTGTGCGGCTGCATGATCAGGGACTGATCTACCGCGGTGAATACCTCGTGAACTGGTGCCCCGCCTCTGGTTCGGCGGTGAGTGACCTTGAGGTGGAGATGAAGGAGGTGGATGGTCACCTCTGGCATTTCCGCTATCCATTAACGAGCGGTGAAGGCCATTTGGAGGTGGCCACCACCCGGCCCGAGACGATGCTTGGTGATACCGCGGTGGCGGTGAATCCCACCGACGATCGTTATGCCCATTTGGTCGGTGAGACCCTCACGCTGCCGTTCGTGGGGCGGGAGATTCCGATCGTGGCGGACGACCATGTTGAGAAGGACTTCGGAACCGGCTGCGTCAAGGTGACGCCCGCCCATGACCCCAACGATTTTGCGATTGGTCAGCGCCATCGTCTGCCTCAGATCACGGTGATGCGCAAGAACGGCACCATGAATCAGCAGGCCGGGCAGTTCGAGGGACTGGACCGTTTCGAGGCTCGCAAGGCTGTGGTGGCTGGACTTGAGCAGCTGGGGCTTTTGGTGAAGGTGGAGGACTATCGCCACAGCGTTCCCTACTCAGACCGCGGCAAGGTGCCAGTGGAGCCGCTGCTCTCCACCCAGTGGTTTGTGAAGACCGAGCCCCTCGCGGCTCGCTGCCGAGAGGCGCTGGAGAACCAGGACCCCCGTTTTATGCCTGAGCGTTGGGAGAAGGTCTATCGCGACTGGCTCACCGACATCCGCGACTGGTGCATCAGTCGCCAGCTGTGGTGGGGACATCGCATTCCCGCTTGGTTTGTGATCAGTGAGACCAACGGCAAGTACACCGACAGCACGCCCTATGTGGTGGCGCGCAACGAAGTGGAGGCTTTGCAGAAGGCCAAAGCGAAGTACGGCGCGGCTGCGGAGCTTGAGCAGGACGAGGACGTGCTCGACACCTGGTTTTCCAGCGGTCTTTGGCCGTTTTCCACGTTGGGCTGGCCGGATGCCGACAGTGCCGACCTCCAGCGCTGGTATCCCACCAGCACCCTGGTGACGGGCTTCGACATCATCTTTTTCTGGGTGGCGCGGATGACGATGATGGCCGGCGCCTTCACCGGTGAGATGCCCTTCAAGGATGTCTACATCCATGGCCTGGTACGGGACGAGCAGAACCGCAAAATGAGCAAGAGCGCCGGCAACGGTATCGATCCGTTGCTGCTGATCGAGCGGTATGGCACCGATGCCCTGCGCTTTGCGCTCGTTCGCGAGGTGGCGGGCGCCGGCCAGGACATTCGCGTCGACTACGACCGCAAGAAGGACACCTCCGCAACGGTGGAGGCCTCCCGTAATTTCGCGAACAAGCTTTGGAACGCCACCCGTTTTGCGCTGATGAATCTTGGCGGTGAGACGCCGGCCCAACTGGGGGATCCTGACCCAGCCGCACTGCAGCTGGCGGATCGCTGGATTCTTTCCCGGCTGGCGCGGGTGAACCGCGAAACGGCTGAGCGTTACGGCAGCTATGGCCTCGGAGAAGCGGCCAAGGGTCTCTATGAGTTTGCTTGGAACGATGTCTGCGACTGGTACTTGGAGCTGAGTAAACGGCGGCTCAACCCTGGTGAGAATCCCAGCGCCGAAGCGCTTGCCGACCAGCGCACGGCTCGGCAGGTGCTCGCCAAGGTGATCAGCCAGATGCATCTGATGCTGCACCCGCTGATGCCGCATCTCACCGAGGAGCTCTGGCACAGCGTCACCGCGGCATCGCAGACCACGTTCTTGGCACTTCAGGCTTGGCCGGCTGTGGATGATGCAGCGCTGGATGATGACCTCGAGGCCTCGTTCACGGAACTGATTGGGGCGATCCGAGTGGTGCGCAACCTGCGGGCGGTGGCCGGGCTGAAGCCGTCGCAGGCTGTTCCGGTGCGTTTCGTCAGCGGCCGCGGCGATCTGGCAGCGATGCTGCAGCGGGGAACGCCCGACATCAGCGCCCTCACCCGGGCGGAATCGGTGCAGGTGATGACGCCAGACGAGTCGGAGGCATCACCGGTGGCGAAGGCTCTGGCTGGAGTGAGCGGTGAGCTGCAGGTGTTGTTGCCGATTGAGGGTCTGGTGGACCTGGAAGCGCTGACGGCTCGCCTGGAGAAGGACATCTCCAAGGCGGAAAAGGAAATCAAGGGCCTGGCTGGCCGGCTTGGGAATCCCAACTTCGCCGATAAAGCACCGGCGGAGGTGGTGGCGGAATGCCAGGCCAACCTGGCGGAGAAGCAGGCTCAGGCTGATCTGGCCCGCAAACGCCTCGCCGATCTCAGCTGATCGTCTTCAGCAGAATCGATCTCTAGTCTTGTGCGAGAGCTGAAGGCGACCGCTGCATTCCTCGCTGATTTCGGTTGAAGGGCTGAGCAAGACCTATCGGGTTGCCGATAAGCAACCCGGTCTCGCTGGCACCCTGCAGCACTTTCTGCGCCGTCGCCATCGTGAGGTGTCGGCGGTGAGGGATGTGTCGTTTGCCATCGCTCCCGGTGAAATGGTGGGCTTTCTCGGCGCCAATGGTGCCGGCAAAACGACCACGCTCAAAATGCTGTGTGGCTTGATCCATCCCAGCGCCGGCGAGGTGCTGGTGGCGGGTCATCGGCCCCAACGTCGCCATCCCGATTTCCTGCGGCGCATCACGCTGGTGATGGGCCAGAAGCAACAACTGATCTGGGATTTGCCGCCAATGGATTCGCTGCGCGTTAATGCAGCGGTTTACGGCATTCCGGATCGCGTTGCCAGCAGACGGATCGCCGAGCTGTCGGATCTGCTTGAGCTGGGGGAGGAGCTCACCCGACCGGTGCGCAAATTGTCGCTTGGACAGCGCATGAAGGCGGAGTTGCTGGCAGCTCTGCTGCATGAGCCGGAGGTGTTGTTTCTGGATGAACCGACGCTGGGGCTGGATGTGAACGCCCAGATGCGGGTGCGTCAGTTTCTGGCGGACTACAACCGCCGCACTGGAGCCACTGTTTTGCTCACGAGCCATTACATGGCCGACATCACGGCATTGTGTCCACGGGTGATGCTCATCCACCAGGGGCAGTTGTTCCACGATGGTGCTTTGGATCGTCTGGCCAGTCGCTTAGCGCCGGAGCGCCATGTGCGGCTTGAGTTGGAACAGCCGGCTCCAGCGGAGGCCTTCACTGGTTTGGGTCAGCTTGACCGTCTTGAAAACTGCGAGGTCAATCTCAGAGTGGACCCGGCTGCGCTCACCAGCGTGGTGGCTCAGATCCTTGAGCGTTTTGAAGTTCGGGATCTGGAAGTGAATGATCCACCCATCGATCAGCTGATCGGTGAGTTGTTCCGTCAGGGGAGTCTCTGATGAGGGTCTTTGGGCTCAACTGGCGCATCATCCGGGCGCTGTTGAGCAGTCAATACGCCCACATGTTGGAGTACCGAGCTGAGATCGCCCTTTGGGCTCTCTCTGGAGTGCTGCCCTTCATCATGCTCAGCCTCTGGAGCGGTAGTGCGGCGCGGGCCGAGCTGGGGTTGGACGGGGTCGCTCTGGACCGATATTTCCTGAGTGCTTTTCTGGTGCGCCAGTTTTCGGTGGTGTGGGTGGTTTACGCCTTTGAGGAGGATGCGCTGTTGGGAAGGTTGTCGCCCTACCTCATACAGCCCTTGCATCCTCTCTGGCGCTATGTGGCTGGGCATCTTGGCGAACAGCTCACGCGCTTGCCCTTTGCGGCGTTGATCGCTGCGCTGTTCTTTGTGATTCAGCCCCAGGCGTTCTGGGTGCCGTCTCTCGGAGGCTTTGTCCTGGCCTGGATCGCCACCTGGATGGCGTTTGCGATCGCTTTTTTGCTCCAGAGCCTGATCGCTTCTCTCTGTTTCTGGAGTGAGAAAGCTACGGCTCTGGAGCGCTTGTTGTTTCTTCCCTTCCTGTTCTTTTCAGGGCTGCTCGCCCCGCTAACGGCATTTCCTCCAGCTGTGCGGGCCTGGGTGCAGTGGACCCCCTTCCCCTATCTGATTGATTTTCCTGCTCGGGTGCTCTCGGGGGATCCGGTCAATTTGGCTGCGGGTTTTGCAGCACAGCTGGGCTGGGTGCTGCTGCTGTTGCCATTGGTGTTGTTGCTGTGGCGGGCCGGCGTGCGGCGCTATAGCGCCATGGGGGCTTGAGATGGGGCGTTACTGGCGAACCTTGCGACGGTTCTGGGGAACGGCTTTGGCGACCCAGCTGGAGTATCAGGCGAATGCGCTGATCGAACTGCTGGCGGTGTCCTTCAGCCTGGGCGGCAGCCTGCTGCTGTTGTCCCTGTTTTTTGGCCCAGGCCGTGAGCTTGGCGGATGGAGCTGGAACCAGGCCCTGATGGTGCAAGGGTTTTACACCGTGTTTGATGGCATGAGCAGCACCTGGCTGCGGCCCAATCTCGGCTCGATCGTGACCCATGTGCGTGAGGGCACTCTGGATTTCGTGCTGCTCAAGCCGATCGACAGTCAGTTTTGGGTGTCGCTGCGGACGTTTACTCCAGCGGGCTTGTCGGAAGTGGCTCTCGGGCTGGGCCTGGCTGGCTGGGGAGCACACCAATCCGGTGTTGTGTTCACGCCAGCTGTGCTGATCACTGTGCTGGTGATGTTGATGGTTGGGGGAGTGATTCTCTATTCCCTCTGGTTTCTGATCGCTGCCACAAGCATCTGGTTCGTGAAGACCTGGAATGCCACTGAAGTGCTGCGCGCTCTGTTGGCCTCGGGCCGTTATCCGATCGAGGCCTACCCCGCACCGCTACGGCTTCTGTTCACCTTGGTGCTGCCGGTGGCGTTTCTCACCACGGTCCCTGCCGAGGTGTTGTTGGGCCGGGTGTCATTGCCGTTGCTGGCCTTAGGCATGGTTTTGGCCACTGGCTTCTTCACCGCGGCACGTGCTTTCTGGATGTTTGCCTTGCGTCACTACACCTCAGCATCGAGTTAGCCGCGATGGAGCTGGTTGCATTCTCTTGAGAGAGGGTTGGTTGGCGGGCTGATGGATTCTGGATTCAGGCTGTTTGGCTTGATGCCGTCTGATCGCTTCGATTCAGTGACTGATTGATTGCATTTGAATCGGAGCCAGGCGCTGGATAGAGTGTTGTGCAATTAAAGGCAAAATCGGCACCGCTGCGCTGAACGACGGCAGCGATATCCAGAAAGATCGATTGCTGAATATCAAGCCAATCTTTCCATATCGTTGTTTTTGTGAAGCAGTAAACCATCATGTTGATCGATGAGGCATCCCACTCGTTGAAGTTGACGAGGATGGACTGGCTTTGGTCGATATCTGGATGCTGTTGCAAGAGGCTGCGAACTTCTTGGGTGATGCCATTGATTGTCCCTAGATCTTCATAGCGAAGGCTGATATTTGCAAGAATCCTGCGGTTGTACATTTCGCCAGGATTTTGAATTGGATTGGTTGCAAATAGAGAATTCGGAATGTAAAGAGGTCGGCGATCAAATGTGCGAATTCGTGTGTAGTACCAGCCAATCTTTTCAACTGTTCCTTCCAGGTTATTAGCGTTGATCCAGTCGCCTTCCCTGAAGGGCCGATTGAAAAACAGCATGAAGCCAGAGAGGAAGTTCTGGCTGATCTGCTGGGTGGCAAAGGAGAAGCCGATGCCAGCGCCGCCGAGCATCGTGGCAATTGCGCCAGAGGGAACTCCAAAGTTCACCATCAGGGCTGCAGTGGCGATCACCAACACCACAATTGTGTAAAGCCTGCTCATCACATTGATCAGCATTGACTCATCTTGCTGATCTTCGATGTGGATCCAGCGCCGCATCGATGCCGACAGCAGTACGGTCTGGCCGACATTCATCACGGCCCAGGTGATGCTGGCGATGACAAGGGTTGTGGAGATCCGGTTGACTTCGGCTTGCACCAGCAGCCCCAGCCCAAGGTCTTCATTGAGCTGATGGATGATCCAGCTTGCATACAGCGACACCCCGAGCCCAAACAGAACAGGACGTCTGAGTGCTGCCGCCAGGTGGCTTCCCATGTTGCGGCCATGGCGGCTCAACAGTTGCAGCAAGAGCCAGGCTGCGACCAGAGCCAAGCTTCCGACCAACAGGCCGGTGTTGGTCTGCAGGAATTCCAAGTTGAATCTCTTGGCCGAATGGAGATCTGGAATGAGACCGAAGCGTTGCGGTCGCGAATTTAGTCCATCTCTCCTTCAGTTCTTGGCTCAAGATTGGGCTCAGCTTGCAGTTGTGGTCGCAGGCTTGTCTGGTTGCTTGGTGGCCATTCCATTGGGTACACCTGCCGCTGGGGGAAGGGGATGGTGATTTCCTTTTCTTGAAAACGTTTCCAGATCGCCTGACGCAGTTCGCTGCCGACGTTGAACGACTGAAGTGGATTCGCCACCCAGAACAGCAGGCGATAGTTCACGGCGGAATCAGCGAAGTCGGTGACGAAGGCCTGAGGTGGTGGATAGCTGAGCACTTGCTGGTGGTTTGTGGCGATGGCTTCCAGCAACTCCACCACCTGCTCTGGGTCATGGTCATAGGCAGCGCCCACGTTGACGGAGTCGCGTCTTGAGGTCTCCGTGGCGGTGTATGAGATCGCCTCTTCGGTGAAGAAGTTTTGGTTGGGGATGAGCAGCTCCGCCCCATCCCGGCCGCGGCGGAGCTGGGTGGCCCGGAGGCCGAGATTGCGCACGGTGCAGGGATCACCGTTAATCATCAGGATCTCTCCGGGCCTGACCGAGCCTTCAAACAGCAACCAGATGCTGCTGATGAAATTAGAGATGATTTCTTTGATGCCGAAACCGATGCCGACCGATAAGCCGCCGGCGATAGCGATGAAGGCGTTGCCGTCGATGCCCACGTAGTAAGCCACGGCCAGAAGGCCGACGCCGATCACGCTGTAGCGGAAGATGAGCTCTAGGCCTTTGCGGTTTTGGCTCTTCACTCCGAAGACCTTTCCACTGATCCAGGCCAAGAACGCTGCTGGCCTCGAGGCCACCGTGAGGATGATGTACACGGCAACAATGGCGGTGTAGATCTTCCCCAAGCTCAGTTCAACGCCAAAAAGATTGGCCACGGGAATCCGTGACAGGTTCTCGAGGCTGCCCATCAGCCTGATGAACGACAGGATGGAGAGAATCACATAGACAGGCTTGAGGAACGTGCTCTCCAGCTCGTTAACCGGGAATGTGCTGTTGAAGTGCAGCAGCAGTGTTTTCAGTGGCGTGAACAAATTCCATCCGAGCCAAAGCAGGGCGAAATAGCGAATCAGACCACTCGGTTGCAGCAGCAGGGAGAAGACCACGCTGATCAGCAACAGCAATAACGGGCCAACGAGGCTCTGCAGGTTTGGATGGTTGCGCAGGGGCTCGAGGTGTCGATCTCTGAATCGATGCATCGTGATCGGCAGACCGATCACCACCGCCAGCTGCAGAAGCACAGATCCCCGCTGCAGATACACCATCCAACTGAGCAGTTCCTCGCCGACCGCTCCCGGTGCGACCTCGCCAAGCCAAGGCAGCAGGATCATGGCTTTGCTCCTGCTAAGGCTTGCTCCAGCGCCATGGATGCCTCCTTGGTATTGACTGTTCCGAAGATCACGTTGTTGAGCACGTTGCTCACCGCCGTCATCCTCTGGGGATCGGAACTGATGGCACTCAGTAATGCATTGGCGTGATGGGTGCTGGGTTTGTTGGTGAGTCCGAGCTCTAATTGAGCCGGGTCGAGATGGCGTTCTGTCGCCAACTGGCGCTGCACGATCGGCATCACTTTGGGATTGATGGGAAAGGAGGTGCGGTATTTCAGCGCCAATGTTTTCTGAGCCCAGGGTTCAACCATGAAGGCCAGCAGTCGCATGCTGTCGGCGCGTTGTCGGGAGCTTGAATTGAGTCCGAGGGCCCACACCTGCATGCGCGTGATTGGTGTTGCTTTGCCGAGCGGGCCGCTGGGCAGGGTGGTCACTCCCAGGTTCTCTTTCAGGGCCGTGCGCAGCTGAGGTAACTGGGAGCTCCAGCAGGTGATCCAGTCGAGTTGCCCCTTGATCAGTTGCTCCCTCAGATCCACCTGGTTGTTGAGGAACAGCACGTTTTGCTGAAAGCTGGCGTTTTGAAGCCAGCCCAGCCAGGCGTTTAAGCGGCGTTTGTTGTCATTGCTGGGACTGCCACGATCCAACATCATCTGCAGAGCTGCTGTGGCTTCGAAGCCGCCCAGGGTCCAGTAGAGATCTTCTAAGTGCATGGCCAGCCCAAACACCTTGCCCTTGCCACTGGCTTTGGCCAGTGCATCGAGGCTTGCGGGCGGCTCTGGCAGTCGGCGTTTGTCGTAACAGGCCAGCTGCACGTACTGGCTCACGGGTAAGCCGGCGATCTGCCCTTCAGCTGTGGTGATTCGATTCAGGGCCAGCGATGAGATCTGGGCCCGTTCGTCAGCTGACAGCGGGATCGGATCGGTGAGTTTGTTGTGTAGTAGAGCCAGGGCGGTGTTGCCGTTGGTGATGATCAGATCCGGCCCCAGTCCACTGTTGGTCTGGCGGGCGATCTCCCGTTCCAGGTTGGCTTCCGAAAAGCTGCTGGGATGCAGATGCAGGCCAGGGTCGAACTCCTGCACAAGCGCCTGCACTTGCTTGATCACCCGGCGACTGCGCACCGTCTCGTCCACATTCAGGTTGCCGGGATCGGAGGTGCTCCTCGCGACTCGCAGCACCCGTGGCAGGGAGGGTGCTGTCTGGCTGCAGGCACTGAGCAAAGCCGCTAGCAAGCTGCTCAGGCCAACCAAGCTCCAGTGACATCGACGGGCTGCCATCGCGCTAACGATGTGATGCCTGCAGTCTTGCCATCTCTCTGCAAAGCGAGCGGGGTTGGATAGAAAGCTTGCCTTTTCGGAATCATTCACCGCTGATCGGCTGATCGGTCAGCATGGCCGCGGCATGACGCTGTGGGCTTTTGGCTGATTTCCTTTCAATGCTGACGCCCGCACTGGATGTTCTGCGCACTCCCCTCGGCGGCGTGCTCTTCATCCCGCTCTATGCCCTGTGGGTCACGCTGTTGCTGCCAGGCGTCTGGGCTTCGATGCTCGCGGGTGCGCTTTACGGCGCCTGGTGGGGAAGCGTGCTGGTGTTTGTGGGCGCCTGCCTGGGGGCAGAAGCCACTTTTCTGCTGGGGCGCCATTGGCTGCGCGACTGGGCCCAGAAGCGGTTGGCCAGCGTGCCGACGTTGCAGGCTGTTGAGCGTGGTGTGAGCCGTGAGGGGCTCAAGCTCGTTTTGCTCACCAGGCTCTCGCCTGCCTTTCCCTTCTCTTTGCTGAATTTGGCCTATGGGCTCAGCGATGTGAGCCTGCGCGACTACAGCTTGGGTTTGCTTGGCATCCTTCCCGGCACCGTGCTGTTCTGTGCCCTGGGTGCGCTTGCCGGTGATGTGGCCCGCTTTGGTGATGTGCTGGCGGGTGAGGCCTCTCCCGGTGCCTGGGCGCTTCGGGTGGTGGGAGTGGTGGCCACGATCGCTGCAGTTTGGCTGGTGGGTCGTGCCGCTCAACGGGCCTTGAAGGCTGAGGGCACCCAGTCTTAAGCCGTTGGCAGACGCCAGTCGCGCAGTGCGGCGACCAGAACAAACCATCCCAGTCTCAGCTTGGCCAGAGCCCCCGGCCGGGCCGCTAATTCGGTGTATTTAGCCCTACCGCATTCGGTTTTGATCCAGCGATGCAAGAGGGGTGATGTCATCGAGCTAGTTTATTCTCGAGGTTGTAGTGAATAATTTGGGTTGGAATTAGGCTTATGTTGACATTAACCTCATCAACTTTGTAATCATTTTTGATGCGATTTGCGATATCTTTGTCGATCTGTTCCGATGTCACCTCGTCAATTAATTTGCCGGGAACGTGGAGAACCAGGTCAACGGTTGCATCGTTTTTGCTGACGCGCACATTGCTGTAAAGCAGTTTGACGCGCTTCCATAGCGAAGGGTTTTCGCTCACAGTGGATCCATTTTGAATAATGCCGGCCTTGAAATTGGTGAATCGATTGTTGATTAGCTGGCGCACGCTGAAGTCATGCAGTGATGATGAGAGAGGGATGCAGAGCAGGCCAAGCAAGCCCAGAGACACCAGGAGTTGTCGCCATGCTCGTCTCGGGCTTCCGTAGCGCTGCACCATGAAGACCACAATGCTGGCCACGGTGATGCCAATCAGGTTGGCGAGAAAGAGCAGGAACGAGCCCTCGGATACTTGATTGCTCAACCCTGTCACGGTGCCGCGACCAAAGACAGCAACCACTTCAGCCCCGAGGCTCAGGCCGATTCCACACACGCAGAGGGGTGGGACGAGTGCCACCGCGATGGCAACGCCAGCGATCGAATTGGATAAGCGATCTCGGGTGATTGTGAAGGCACCGGCTACCGCGGCTGCAACGGCAATCACTAAATCGATCAGGTTGGGCGCTGTGCGACTCGTGATCTCCCGGTTGATCTCGCTGGCTCCAAACAGAGAAGACAACAACCAGGATGTGAACACCACTGTGATCACGCCAATCAGCACCGTGATTGCTGAGCGTTTTGCCAGCATGTTGTTGGAGACCGTGAGCCCGAAAGCCAGGCTGAGGATCGGTTCCATCAATGGCGCCACGATCATCGCGCCGATCACCACTGCGGTGCTGTTGGCGATCAGTCCGAGGGTGGCAATGACGGCTGAGCAGATGAGCAGTACGAAAAAGCCCAGGGACGGTTTGGAGGAGGCAATGCGGGCCTGGTAAAGCTCCTCGCGGGGGACTCGGTTCTCCAGGTTTAGTTGCCATTCCCCGGAGATGTTCTGCAGTGCACGTCGGAGCAGGATGCCCATCGGGTCAAGAGATTGGGTTGGATTGAGTCGGCTTCAGCAGAGTCTGCAGTGCTGATTCATCAAGAATCGAGAGCCCAAGCGTCTTGGCTTTTTCCAATTTGCTTCCGGCCTCGTCGCCTGCCACCACGTAACTGGTCTTTTTGCTGACAGATCCGCTCACTTTGCCACCGGCGGCTTCGATCAGCTCCTTCGCCTGTGATCGCGTCAGGGTGGGCAGGGTTCCCGTCAGCACGAAGCTGCTGCCAGCGAGATGGCGGTTGGCGTTGGAGGCTTCAGACCGGGCCCGCTCCTCATCATTGAGGGCCAGGCTGAAACCCAGCGTGCGCAGGGCATCCAACAACTCCAGGTTGGCAGGATTGGAAAACCATTGCTGCAGGCTCTGGGCAATTTCAGCACCGATGCCGAACACCGCCGTGATGCTCTCGGGTGCGGAGCACGCGGCAGTCTGCAGGGCGGCAGCGTTCGGGAAGCTGGCGCAGAGCGCTTTGGCGTTCACTTCACCCACATGGTGGATGCCAAGCCCATACAGCTGACGTGCCCACCCTTGGTTGTGGGAGCGTTCAAGCGCATGGATCAGATTCTCAGCACTTTTCTGGCCCATGCGTTCCAGGCTTCCCAGTAAGGCTGCATCCAGGCGATAGAGGTCGGCGATCGATTGCACCAAACCTCTATCCACCAGTTGTTCAATCAATTTGCTGCCGAGGCCGTCCACATCCAGCGCACCTTTGCTGACCCAGTGGCGCAGGGCACCGCGCAGGATGGCTGGACAACTGCTGTTGACGCAGCGGGTGGCGGCTTCGCCTTGCTCACGCACCAATTCGGACCCGCATTCAGGGCAGGTGTGGGGGAGTTCCAGGCGGTGGGCATTCTGCGGTCGGAGTTCCGGCAGCACCCGCACCACTTCGGGAATGATCTCGCCGGCCTTACGCACCACAATCGTGTCTCCGCTATGGAGATCCAGCTCTTCCAGCCGGTCGGCGTTGTGCAACGTGGCACGGCTGACGCTGGTGCCGGCCAGCGGCACTGGTTCGAATTCAGCAACGGGAGTGATGACACCGGTGCGACCCACCTGACAGGCCAGGCGGAGCAAGCGGCTGGGGGCTTCTTCGGCCGGGTATTTGAGGGCGATGGCCCAGCGGGGGGCTTTCTGGGTGAAGCCGGCCGCATCCTGGAGCCGGAGAGCATTGAGCTTGACCACCACCCCATCGGTGGCGTAGTCCAACTGGCGGCGGCCGCTGTCCCAGCTGGTGAAAAATGCTTCCACGGCTGCAAGGTCGGGAAGGAGCTCTGCATTGGGATTCACCTTGAAGCCTGCATCCCTCAGCCAGTGGAGTGAATCCCACTGACTGATGGGTCGTGGACCCTTCCAGTCGTCTGGGAGGTGAAGGGTGTAAGCGAAGAAATCGAGTCGGCGGGCTGAGACCACCTTCGGATCCAACTGGCGCAGGGTGCCGGCGCAGGCGTTGCGGGGGTTGGCAAACAGGGCTTCGCCGCGTTGTTGGCGTTCGGCGTTGATCGCGGCAAAGGTGCCATCGGGAATGAAGGCTTCGCCACGCACCTCTAGCCAGGCCGGGGGAGTCTCCAGCTGCAGCCGGAGTGGCACCGATCCGATCGTGCGCACGTTGGCGGTGATCTCCTCTCCTTGCTCGCCATCGCCGCGGGTTGCTGCTTGCACCAGCACGCCGTTCTCATAACTAAGGGCGAGCGCGTTGCCATCGATTTTCAGTTCTCCCACCATTGCAAGAGCTGGTGGCGGCTGATCCGGCGGGGGCTCGCGGTCGAGCACCCGCAGCAGGCGGTTGTACCAGGCCCTCAGCTCTTCGTTGTTGAAAGCGTTATCAAGGCTGAGCAGGCCGATGCGATGCCGCACACTGCTGAATCCCTCGGCTGGAGTGCCACCCACCCGTTGGCTGGGGCTGTCGGCTGTGACCAGGCTCGGATTCGTGGCCTCCAGATCCAGCAACTCCCTGTAGAGCCGGTCGTAGACCGGATCCTCCATCACGGGTGCATCCAGAACGTAATAGGCGTGAGCGGCGGTGTTGAGCAGGTTGCGCAGTTCCCTGGCTCGTTCCGCGGATGCTGCCGTCATCGTTCAGTGAAGTGGTCGATGTTCAGCTGTTCACCTGATTAATCCTGGCGATGCGCCAGGCGTCATCCATCTTTGTGAAGGTGAAGTCCAGTGGCAGCTCTTCGTCGTTGTCTGACTTCAGCTTCACGGTGAGGATGATGTCGCCTTCCTGCATGCGTGGACGGCCTGACTTGAGGTTGCGGAAGCGGTTCAGTTTTAACCCCGCCAGGAAGCGGATGAACTGCTGACGATTGACATGTTGGCGATAGCTCTTGGTGGTGAGCAGATAGGCAGCATCAATTCGTCCTGCCGCCACTTGGGTGAAGAACTGCTTGATCAACGGATTGATGCCGCGGGCGCTGAGCACCAGCTTCACAGCGGTGATTGTCCAGTACAGAAGCAGGGCTCCGGCTCCGGCCAGCAAGGCCTTGCTTCCGATGTCCCGAACCAGAGCCACATCCATTGACGCTGCACGCTTGAGATTGCCAATAAGTCTGACTGACGGTTGCCCATGACGGTCAGACTGCTCGCGTTTGATCGCTGCGCTGCTTCGCTTCTGCCATGCCTCTGGAGCCGTTGTTGCCCCTGTTTCATCGGCTCAACCGGGAGCACTTCGATGGTGCGCTGGTCCATGGTGTGCAGCCAGTGCTGTCGGTGCGTTGGAGTGATGGTCGGATGCGGCGCACGGCAGGGATGTATCGGCGTGGGCCAGGTGTGGCCCCACCGCTGGGACGGGAGATTGTGTTGTCGCGACCGCTGCTGGATCCTCTGCCCCGCTCCGCCACCGAAAGCACGCTCTGTCACGAGATGATTCACGCCTGGGTGGATCTGGTGCTCAGGGTTGAGGAAAGCCATGGCCCCAACTTTCGTGCGCGCATGGCCCAGATCAACCGCACTCAGAGTCGCTTTGAGGTGAGTGTGCGGCACCGCTTTCCGGTACCGGTCAAGCCGGCTCGCTGGATGGCGGTCTGCCCTTGTTGTGGCCGTGCGGTCCCTTACCGTCGCAAAGTCCGTAATGCGGCCTGTCGCCCTTGCTGTGAACGGCATCATGGCGGGGTCTGGCATGCCAGCTGCCTGCTGCGCTTCGAGCCGATCGTCCCGTCTGTCTCCGACGTTGATGGCTGAAATGAATCAGTTCCTTTTGGTCCTGCAGGTGTGTGGGATGTCGATCGCGTTGATTGGTTGCAGGCGTGAGCGTTGGCTAGCTCGCCGTCGTCGTTAACGTCATCGGTATGGAGTCCAGACGTCAGCCCTCTCCGCGCCAGTCAAGGCCGCGCCGTGATGATCAGCTCGATCGCCGGCTGGATCAGTGGCTCGAGACCGGTCGGCAACTCGTGGATGGTGTGGCAGGCACCCGGCCAGGTCGTCGCAGTGGGGTGTCTGGGCGTGCCGGTCGCTCGTCTGGGGCCAGCCTCGATGCTGTCGGTCGCTGGGTGGGAGACAAGATTGATTGGCTGCTTGATGAAGAGGATGACTGGCGTGAGCCCTGGGAGCCAGAGTCGGCGGCTCGAACCGTTCGCGACCGTTCCTCCGCTCGTTTTGATGCCATTGCTGGGGACAGCCGTGCCGTCAGCACTGGCGGCAAACGGCGGTTGCAGGCGATTTCCAGGCGTCAGCCCCCTCTCATCGCTGCTGCGAATGAGCCTGCGGTTGTGACGCCGCCGGGTGCGACCTCATCCGTTTCCTCTGGCCGGCCTGTTCAGAACAGGGACGATGCCTGGCCGGATGATGACAGTTTCCGAGTGGAGCGCTGGCAGCGTTCCCAGGCAAGAGCCCAGTCTCAGCCTTCCCCGGCTGCGTCGGATGCTGTGGCTTCGCCGTCATCACCCCAGCGACCGGTGGCTGGCCGTCGTGCCTTGCCCCGCTCCAGTCGCCGGCGATCCTGAATCAGCTCAGACGCTGGTGTTCAGCGCAGCCTGAAAGCGGCAGCCTCGGCGGCTGAGCTGGGTGTTGACATCATTGACGAGTTCAGCGGGAAGATCTTGCGCCATCTGTTCAGGGGTCGTGGTGATCGAGGCCGACCCTTCGCTCAGTGCCTCCAGCAGAGCCACCCATTGCTTCACGTGTTGGGAGCGGCTGATGCGTTTGTAACCCTGGCTCTGCAGCAGGGTGGAGCAGATTTTTGTGTTCCAAACGGCATTGCGTGGTTGCAGGCTGGATCCTGTGGCTGTTGCGGCGCCGGCCTCCACTGCGGTCGTTGTCGGTCGGCCGTGGCGATCGCGCCAGCCGAGGCGATCCAGGGCCCGTCCGCAGTGGGTTGAGGAGATGCCGAACAACTGCCCCAATTCGGTGAGGCTCAGCCAGGTGGGGGTTGCCATAGGAAACGCCGAATGACTGCACCCATGATCCGGAATGCACATTGAGGCGCAACTTGTCAAGGGCGAATCGGGACAAACCTCCCGATTTGTTTATGAAATGAGGTGAAGGGGTTGGCGAGGTGCAGGGCCGAGCCATTGTTCAAGCCGTGGGCTGAACACCTCGCGAATCACGGTCAGTTCCCGGCCTTGGCGGAAGAAGCGGTAGTGCCGACTCCAGAAGGGTCCTTGCTGCGCGAAGCCCTCCTCCAGCCATGGGCTCTGCACCAGAGCCAAGCCATCGACCTCTCGGAACAGTTCCGAACGCCCTTGGGTGAGGCTGAGCCAGATCGGCAGGTTGCGGTCGCGTAGATGTTGTTCGGCTTCGGTTTGGTTCCACCAGCTTTCTGCCCAGGCCAGGGTCTGGCCGCCGCAGTCAAGCCAGACCTGACGACGCAGCAGGGGTGGCTCCAGCTCTCTGACCTCGCGCGGCAGCTGGGATGGTTGGCTGCCGGGCGATTCCGGTTCCGGTTCCATCGCCACCAGTCGCACAGCCACCGGGTGGCCGGTCAGCAGTCGCAGATGGCGTGTAGGGCTGCCATCTCCCAGCAGCATTAAGCGCCAAGGTCCTGATAGAGGGCTTGGCCCCTCGCCACGCAGCACTGCGGCAGTTGCTGCTTCCCACAGGGGTGTTGGCGAGGGAAGAAGGGTGCTGGGTTGGTTCAGAACGCTCCTCCCACGCTCAGGTTGCGAACGTCACCATCGCGTTCAATCACGGCTCCATTGGTTTGGACCGACCGCAGCTGCCAGCCGCTGTTGCCGATCGCCTCTCCCGGTGATGCCGATAGTGAGAGTTGATCGAGTTGGAAGATTGCTGAGCCCTGGCCTCCGCCCGCATGCACGACGCCCACCAGGAGTGGTTCGGCGGGTGCCATCAGCAGCGCTGCTTCCTCCTCGGAACTGGGTAGGGCGTCGGGGATGGGAAGTGTGCCCGCCAGAGGAATGGTGAGGGGTTGGAGTTCGGCGCTTGCGATGGTTGGCACAGCATCAGCGTTGGCTGCATCAGCGATGGATACAGGCGCGGCTGTTGGGGTGGTGTCAGCCTTTGATGCCTGATTCGCTGGCGTGTTGACAGGCAAGTGGCGCAGTCGCTCGATCATCTGCAGGTCGCGTTCACGGTTGAGCGCCTGTAGGGATCGCTGCCAGTTGTGGGCCAGCCAGAGGCTGCTACTCAGCCCAAGCCCTGCCATCACGGTTGCGCTGATCAGCAGTCCATTGCGCTGCTGCTGCTGCTGGCGTGTTGCTCCGCTCTCGCTGCGTCGTGGTGGCTGGTCGGGATCGACCGCCACTCGCACGGCATGGAGGGTGCTGTCCGATTTCATGAACACTTGGTCCATCACCTGTTCAGCGCGCAGGTTCCAGAAAGCCCTGGATCGGGTGATGCAAGAGGCCATGGCGGATCGACCCGGGCTTCAACGCTATCGAGAGTTTGCGCTTGGGGCGAGTTGCGGATCGGTTGATTGGTTGCGTCGTTGCTGCAGCTCCAGCCATACGAGCAGGGCAGTGAGGTCGGCCTGACTCACCCCAGGGATTTGACTGGCCTGGCCGAGGGTGAGGGGGCGGACGGCCGCAAGCTTTTCCCGGGCTTCCCGGGAGAGAGTGCCGATGGCGGCGTAATCGATCGCGTCTGGCAATTTGCGTTGGCGTTGGCGTTTCACCTGATCGATCTGCTGCTGCTGGCGTTGGAGATAACCGCTGTATTTGATGTCGATCTCGGCCCCTTCCCGCACCGGCAAGGGCAGAGCAAGGTCGGCCAGGCCATGACGTACCAGATCAGCGGCATGCATCCCCGGTCGGCGCAGGAGATCCGCCAAGGTGATGGATCCTTTGATTGGGGCGCCGGTTTCCGCCTCTACCGCAGGGGCGACCGGATCGCTCACCTTGAGGCGTTGGGTCTCTAGACGTTGCTTTTCAGCCTCCATCGCCTTGAGCTTCTCTTCAAACAGTTGCCAGCGGCGGTCGTCGATCAGCCCCAGTTCTCGACCCAGGGGCGTAAGGCGCCGATCGGCGTTATCGCCTCGAAGCACCAGCCGGTACTCACTGCGGCTGGTCAGCACCCGGTAGGGCTCGCGTAGATCTTTGCTCACCAGGTCGTCAATCATCGTGCCGATGTAACTGCCTTCGCGGGGGAAGTGCACCGCCTCCTGGCCACGGATACGGCGGGCGGCATTCAGTCCTGCCACCAGGCCCTGGGCGGCAGCTTCCTCATAACCGGTGGTGCCGTTGAGCTGGCCGGCGCTGAATAACCCCCCCACCCGTTTGGTCTCCAGCGACGGCAGCAGCTGGGTGGCGGGCAGGTAGTCGTAATCCACCGAGTAGGCAGGGCGCAGCATCACGCACTGCTCAAGCCCGGGCAGGCTGCGCAGCAGCTGCAGCTGGATCGGTTCAGGCAGGCCGGTGGAGAAGCCCTGCACATAGATCTCGGGGGTGTCGCGTCCTTCCGGTTCCAGAAAGATCTGGTGGCTGTCTTTGTCGGCGAAGCGCACGATCTTGTCTTCGATCGAGGGGCAGTACCGGGGTCCTTTGCTGTTGATCACGCCGCCGTAGATCGCCGTGAGATGAAGGTTGTCTCTGATCAGTTGGTGGGTGGTCGCCGTGGTGCGGGTGAGATGACAGCTCATCTGCTCACCGCTGGCCCAGGCAGCGGGATCAAAGGAGAAAAAGCGGTCGGCAGCGTCACTGGGTTGCTCTTCCAGTTGATCGAGAGCGATGCTGCGCCGATCCACACGGGCAGGGGTGCCGGTCTTGAGTCGGTCGGTGTGAAAGCCAAGCTGCTGCAGAGCTTCAGTGAGGCCTTCGGCAGCCTGTTCCCCGGCCCGGCCGGCAGCCATGGACTGATGGCCGACCCAGATGCGGCCACCCAAAAAGGTGCCAGCCGTGAGCACGACGGCCTTGGCGTTGTAAACGCTGCCGAAATAGGTGCAAACCCCTGTGATCTGGGCGACTGGCCCCTGGCTGGGATCCCAGCTTTCACCGCCACCGGTGGGGTCGCCCTCAATGTTCAGACCGGTGATCATCGCCTCGCGCAGGGCCAGGTTGGGGGTGTGTTGCAGCAGCTGCAGCATCTGGCGTGAGTACTGCCGCTTGTCGGTTTGAGCGCGCAGGGCCCACACGGCAGGGCCGCGGCTGGCGTTGAGGATTCGCTTCTGGATGGCTGTGGCATCGGCGAGGCGGCCGATCACCCCTCCGAGGGCATCCACTTCATGCACCAGCTGGCTTTTGGCCGGTCCGCCCACGGCTGGATTGCAGGGTTGCCAGGCGATGCGGTCGAGATTGAGGGTGAACAGTGCCGTGTTCAGGCCCAGCCGTGCTGCAGTGAGCGCCGCTTCACAGCCAGCATGCCCACCTCCCACGACGATCACGTCGAAGACTTCAGTGGCGGCTGGACTGTGGGTCATGTCCCCATTATCGGAAGTGGGCCGCCGCTGCAGTGTTGTTCTGACTGCTCTGAGAGCCGAGTGCTTGGGAACTGGTTGCTGGCTTGGCGGCTGCGATGCGGTTTTCGTTCAGACGTGGTGAGGGGCAGGCACCGTTGCCTTGAACAGCCGTCACCAGATCACACCGATGCCGTCCTGTTCAGTTGATGCAAGGGTGGCTGAGGCTGGCGTGAGCGATGGGAGGCGTGTGGTGTCTGGCAACGTGTGGCTGCTGTTGTGTTGGCTGGTGAGCTCAATCGCTTCATACGTGTTGCTTGCTTCTCCGAGGTGCTGATTCGAACTGATGCTTGGCTTGGCTGGGTGTTGGACCTTTTCTTCAGTTTGTGATCTTGTCCTGCCGGTTTCTGTCTGGATTCTTCTTGCCTGATTGATGCTGTGCATGGCCATATTGGTGAGAAGAATCAAGGGTGATAGTGTGGTTTTTATGAGCAGGAAGATAGGCGAATTTTCTTCTCTGACCGTTTCAAGTTCTAGATCAAGGCTTTGCTCGCTGTCTAAGGCTTGTTGGGTTTGATTCTCAGAAGTTGCACAGCCTTCAATTTGACAAGCTTTGGGGTTTGGCAGCGTCAGGATCAGGCTTTCTGTCTGAGCCTTATTCAGGCTGTCTCCTGTTTTTAACGTTGTATCTAGTTGAATTGTAGTGTTGGCTTCTTCTGGGTTAAGGTCATTCATGTCGATCCAGACAGACTGGGCTTTGTTCCAGTTTTGAGGTGTGAATGCAAGCGTATTTGTTGATAAGTTGATCGACGAATGATTGACTCCTAGCTGCACTATTGTTGCTTGTTTAGGTTGCTCTAATAGGGTCACGAACATGGGGATCTGCCCTTCTTTGCTTGCAGGAATATCCTGTTGCCAAGTGGGGTTGCTGAAGTTAGGCATCATCAATCGGATGCCGTTGCTTTGTTCGATTGAATTGAAGTGGCCTGTGGCGAACCGTTGTGTGATGCCGCCCTCCCCACTCGCGAAAGCCTTCAAAAAGGCATTATCCCCTTGATTTGTGCTCTTGATCGGAAGTGTGTTGATCGTGCCGATTTCATTGGAGGCTCCTTGGAATGCATCCGCCCTGTCCCAAAAGTTTGAAAATGCAACTGACCCAGTGCTCTGCTCACTAGAGAAAGGGCCAATTAAGGCATCAAATCCATCGATGATGCTTTCGTTGCTATTGACCAATGACGTCTTGCTGCTCGATACGTTGCGATCGAATGAGCTGCTGTCAGTCAAGCTGCTGCTTGCTTTGCTGGTATCAGACGAATTGCTATCAGAAGAACTGCTATCAGAGTCGTCATCTGATGAGGGCCCTCCATCAGCAGAACCTGTGAGCTCAATATCAAAAGTTTGTGTTGATGTGAGGCTCCCGTCGCTGACAAAGAGTGAAAATGTTTCAGTGGCCGATTGGCCCGCTGTAAGGTTGTTTACTGCTGTACTGTTCGGAGTGTAAGTGTATTCACCTGTGGTGGCGTTGACTTCAAGTTGGCCATAGGTCCCGTTGATCAAATTTGTCGAAAAGCTATTGGCAATATTTCGGTTTGTTGTGACTGTGCTAACTGAGTTGATTCCATAGGTCAGTACTGCCGATTCATCAGGGTCAGACGCGGTGAGTTGCCCGGAAAGGTTGTTGCTTGTTATTGCACTGGAATACTCAAGATCAAGTATTATGCCTGTTTCAATCGTGTCAAGAGAGGGTGCGTCATTCACACCAGTGATTTGAATGACAATCTCTGCACTGTCATCATGTGTGAGATCGGTGAGGGTGTATGTGAAGCTGTCAGTTTCTTTGTCGCCTTCATCTAGTGCATCGGCGAGTATGGCTGAGTAACGGTAGGAGCCATCTGGGTTCACAAGTAATGTTCCAAAGTTGCCTTCTAGCTCTGTGCTAAGGCTATTGAGATGGAAGTCGTTTCTATTGATTTCAGCCCCAATATGTACGCTTTTGATGTAAAGTTGATCTCCATCAATGTCGGTGTCATTTTTCAGGATGCCGGCGAAGTCGGCGAATAGCTTGGAGCTGTCTTCGTCAACATTGGCTGCATCATCTAATGCCGTTGGCGCATCATTAGTGCCCGTAATTGTGATCGTAATTTCGCCGGTATCGATGCCTTCATCTTCGCTTTGTCCATCGGTAATTGTGTAAGTGAATGTTTCTGTGGCTATTTCTCCGTCTAATAATTTATAGGCTGCTGTTTCTTGGGCGGTGTAGCTGTAGGATCCATCCGCTTCAATCGTCATCTGGCCATAGGATCCGGTCAGCGTGGAGCCTGGTGCAAACCCCGTGTTCGACTCTTGCTCGCTGCCTTGGCGAAAAGAGGTGATTGTTAGAGTTTGTCCATCATCTGGGTCAGTATCATTAATGAGAAGGTTATCGTTATCTTCCGTTGATGTTGAAACTGTGTCGTCGGCATCAACACTGGCTGTTTCATTGCTGGCTGTCGGTGCATCATTGGTTCCGCCAACAATTAGGCTAGTGCTGACTACAGTTGAATTGTCGTCGCCGTCGTTCACAACCCATTCAATCGTGCGTGGGCCTGTCGTAGGATTATCGTTGTTCGTGTTAGTGTATTTGACTGATTCAAGAGCAGTGATGTAGTTCGACGTTGTTGTTGATCCTGTTAGCGATAGGATGCCTGTCGAGGAATCCCAAGACCCTGTGATATCAGCGGTATTGTCGAAAACTAATTCGTCTTCTGATTCCTCGTAAAATTCGGCAATGGTCACTGTGGCACTCTCAATATTGATGTCGTCAACATCGCGAATGTCGAGGCTGCCATCAATCACGCGAACGAGACCAACTCCCTCTTCGTAGCTTCTTGTTCGCGTGGCATCGACCATAAATGGCGCGTCATTGATGCCTGCAATGGTGATCGTGAGCTCGGTTGAATCGGTTAATTTTCCATCACTAACTCTGTATGAAAAGATGTCGCTTTCTGTTTCTCCGCCGGCAAGTGCATCTGCTGTCGATTTGTTGGCGGTATAGCTGAATGATCCATCCGTTTGTAGTGTCAGTTGTCCAAAGTCGCCATCGAGCGCTGTGTTGAATTGACCGATGCGTGGTGAGGTTGTATTGAGTACACCTGCATGGAAATTATTGATCACCAAGCTGTCCCCGTCTTCATCAGTGTCGTTGCTGATTATCAGTCCGGAAGCTGCCGTGATGTTGAGTGTCTCATTTTCATTGACGGACTCACTATCTGCTTCGGCTACGGGTGCATTATTGACATCGATCACATGAATACTGATCTCTGCTGTTGTCGCCAGGGTCCCATCCGTTGCAGATATTTCTAAGGTATGTAAGTCGCTCTTGTCGTGGTCGAGAGATTTGCCCGCTGCTAGTAATATTTTTCCCGTATTGGATTCAATCTCAAAGAGGTCTTGGTCATTGCCATCTGTGATTGAGTAGGTGATTGAATCACCATCTTGATCTGTATCATTGCCGGAATTATTGTCATCCAGATCAAGTAGCTCGCTGCCGCTGCTTATATTCTCTAGAACATCTTCACTTTGATCGGAAATTGAAGGTGGATTGTCATTGTCAGTGTTTGTGACCGTGGTTGTCGCTGTTTCAGTGCCTGCATAGCCACCTGTGTTGGAAGCGGTGGCGGTGAGTGTGGTGGTGATGTCACCATCCTGAAGACTGTCATTAACTCCAGTGATGCTGACGGTTTGAGCTGTATTCCAGTTGTCTGCGGTGAATGTCAGCGATGAAGGGCTGAGGGAATGCTCAGTGCTATCAGCACCGCTGAGGCTGACAGTGACATTGGCCGTGGGTTGAACATCAAGAACAACGGTGAACGTGGAGGAGTCACCCGCTTCTGTGGTGAGCAGATTGCCGGAGCCGTCCGTGGTACCGGTCTGGGTAATGGTGATCCCGGCGGTGTCGTCATCGGTTGTGATGACTGTGGTGCTGGCCTCTTCGCTGCCATCGAATCCACCTGTTGCGGAGGCAGAAGCGGTGAGTGTGGTGGTGATGTCTCCATCAATGGTGGTGTCATCGACTCCGGTGACGGTGACGGTTTGAGGTGTATCCCAGTTGCTGGTGCTGAACGTCAGCGATGAGTCGCTGAGTGAGTATTCCGTGTCGTCATCGCCTGTGATGGAGACGGTGACATTGGCTGTTGGTTTGGCATCGAGAACAACGGTGAAAGTCGAGGAATCACCGTCTTCTGTGGTGAGCAGATTGCCTGAGCTATCAGTGATGCCGGTCTGGGTAATGGTGATTCCGGCAGTTTCGTTGTCGGTTGTGATGACAGCAGTGCTGGCCTCTTCGTTGCCGTCGTATCCACCGGTGTTGGAGGCAGTGGCGGTGAGTGTGGTGGTGATGTCTCCATCCAGGGTGGTGTCATCAACTCCAGTGACGGTGATGGTTTGAGGCGTATCCCAGTTGTCTGCGGTGAATGTCAGCGATGGGGTGCTGAGTGAATATTCGCTGCTGTCAGTGCCCGTCAGGGAGACGCTGACATCCGCCGTTGGTTCGGAATTAAGTTCAACGGTGAAGGTCGAGGAGTCACCGTCTTCTGTGGTGAGCAGGTTGCCTGAGCCGTCGGTGCTGCCGGTTTGGGTAATGGTGATCCCGGTGTTGTCATCGTCGGTTGTGATGACAGTGGTGCTGGCCTCTTCGCTGCCGTCGTATCCACCGGTGTTGGAGGCAGTGGCGGTGAGTGTGGTGATGCTGTCGCCATCCACAACGTCGTCATCAACTCCGGTGACGGTGATGGTTTGAGGCGTATCCCAGTTGTCTGCGGTGAATGTCAGCGATGGGGTGCTGAGTGAATATTCGCTGCTGTCAGTGCCCGTCAGGGAGACGCTGACATCCGCCGTTGGTTCGGAATTAAGTTCAACGGTGAAGGTCGAGGAGTCACCGTCTTCTGTGGTGAGCAGGTTGCCTGAGCCGTCGGTGCTGCCGGTTTGGGTAATGGTGATCCCGGCGCTGTCGTCGTCAGTTGTGATGACAGTGGTGCTGGCCTCTTCGCTGCCGTCGAATCCACCTGTGTTGGATGCAGTGGCGGTGAGTGTGGTGATGATGTCGCCATCATCAACATCGTCATTAACCCCAGTGACGGTGACGGTTTGAGGCGTCTCCCAGTTGTCTGCGGTGAACGTCAGCGATGTGTGGCTGAGCGTATGCTCGCTGCCGTCATCGCCGCTGATCGAGACGGTGACATTTTCTGAAGGTTGGATCTCAAGAACAACGCTGAAGGTTGAGGAGTCACCGGCTTCTGTGGTGAGCAGATTGCCGGAGCCATCAGTACTGCCGGTTTGAACAATGACGATGCCGGAACTGTCATCGTCGGTTGTAATGACGGTGGTGGTGGCTGTTTCGCCTACGTATCCACCTGTGTTGGATGCAGTTGCGGTGAGTGTGGTAATGATGTCGCCATCGTCGAGATCATCATCAATTCCGGTAACGGTGACGGTTTGATATGTATCCCAGTTATCTGCAGTGAACGTCAGCTCTGAGTGACTGAGCCAATGCTCGCTGTCGTCATCTCCGGAGAGGGTGACCGTGACATTGGCCGTGGGTTGAGCATCAAGTTCAACAGTGAATATGGATGAGCCCCCTCCTTCTGAGGTGAGCAGATTGCCGGAGTCATCTTTACTGCCGTTCCCCCCAATGGTGATCCCAGCAGTTTCGTTGTCGGTTGTAATGACGGTGGTGCTGGCCTCTTCGCTGCCGTCATACCCACCTGTGTCTGATGCAGTGGCGGTGAGTGTGGTGATGCTGTCACCATCGACAACGTCGTCATCAACTCCGGTGACGGTGATGGTTTGAGGCGTATCCCAGTTGTCTGCGGTGAACGTCAGCGATGAGTGGCTGAGCGTATGCTCGCTGTCGTCATCGCCGCTGAGGGAGACGGTGACATTGGCTGTTGGTTTGGCATCGAGAACAACGGTGAAGGTGGAGGAGTCACCGTCTTCTGCGGTGAGCAGATTGCCTGAGCCGTCGGTGCTGCCGGTCTGGGTAATGGTGATCCCGGCGCTGTCGTCGTCGGTTGTGATGACAGTGGTGCTGGCCTCTTCGCTGCCGTCGTATCCACCGGTGTTGGAGGCAGTGGCGGTGAGTGTGGTGGTGATGTCGCCATCATCAACATCGTCATCAACTCCGGTGACGGTGATGGTTTGAGGTGTATCCCAGTTGTCTGCGGTAAACGTCAGCGATGAGTGGCTGAGCGTATGCTCGCTGTCGTCATCGCCGCTGAGGGAGACGGTGACATTGGCTGTTGGTTTGGCATCAAGAACAACAGTGAAGGTGGAGGAGCCACTGTCTTCTGTGGTGAGCAAGTTGCCGGAGCCATCCGTGATGCCGGTCTGGGTAATGGTGATACCAGCCGTCTCGTTGTCGGTTGTAATGACAGTGGTAGTGGCCTCTTCGTTGCCGTCGTATCCACCGGTGTTGGAAGCGGTGGCTGTAAGTGTGGTGGTGATGTCTCCATCCAGGGTTGTGTCATCGATTCCAGTGACGGTGATGGTTTGAGCTGTATCCCAGTTGTCTGCGGTGAATGTCAGCGATGAGTGGCTGAGTAAGTGCTCGCTGCTATCAGTGCCAGTCAGGGAGACGCTGACATCCGCCGTTGGTTCGGAATCAAGTTCAACGGTGAAGGTTGAGGAGTCTCCGTCTTCTGTGGTGAGCAGATTGCCGGAGCCGTCGGTGCTGCCGGTTTGGGTAATGGTGATCCCAGCGGTGTCATCGTCGGTTGTGATGACCGTGGTAGTGGCTGTTTCAGTGCCGGCATAACCACCTGCATTGGAAGCGGTGGCGGTGAGTGTTGTGGTGATATCTCCATCCACCAGGCTGTCGTCAGCGCCAGTAACGGTGACGGTCTGAGCTGTATCCCAGTTGTCTGCGGTGAATGTCAGCGATGAGGCGCTGAGTGCATGCTCGCTGTCATCATCGCCGGTGAGGGCGACGGTAACATTGGCTGTGGGCTGGGCATCAAGAACAACGGTGAATGTGGATGTATTGCCAGTTTCTGTGGTGAGGAGATTGCCGGAGCCGTCGGTGGTGCCGGTCTGGGTAATGGTGAGACCACTGGCTGCAAAAACTTTCGCGTATCCAGAATCTTTACCTGCACTGCCATCATGAAACTGTGACCCAATAGCAACACTTTGCCCGTCGCCACTGAGGCTTATTCCACTTCCACCAACTGCACCACTCGCGCGATCGCCTGCTGATTCTCCCTCAAGGTTTGAACCAACTTTTGACCAGGTGTTGCTGCTGCTCTGATAGTCATAGATTCTGATCCGACCAGCGTTGTCGCCAACTACACCATCGGCCCACTGAGCACCTATCGCTACCCGTTGTCCGTTTGCAGAGAGGCTGACGGATCCACCAAACTGTTGGCCAGCGGCATTGCCGTCAATATCTGCCCCCAGCCGCACTTTGCTAGACCCGCTAATGTCATAGACACGAACATGGCCTTTACTTTTGCTATGCTTAGGTGCTCCAATTGCAATGATATTTCCGTCGTCTGATAGAGAGATTGAGCTTCCGGCTTTATCTCCCTTTACAGCCCCAACGATGGTGAATTTAAGCGACCAGTTGCTGCCAGTTTTGTCGTAAACCCTGATGCGACCCATGTCGTTCTTACTGGAGTCGTATCCAGGCGATCCGATTGCGATTCGGGTTCCATCTTGTGATATTGCGACAGATGAGCCGCAATACTCTTTTCGCTGAGTGCCTTTAATGTTGTTGCCGATTCGCGCCCAACTTGTCCCATTCCATGTATAGATGCCTGCGTAACCTCTTCCAGAGTTGTGTTTTATTGCCCCAACAATGACTGTACTTCCGTCGCCCGATAGTGCTAATTGTGCTCCTAGGCGCACGCCGGTTACGCCAGGAATTGGATCGCCTAGCCTGACCCAGCTGCCTCCAGTTAGCTCGTAAATCGAGGCTGTGCCGGAGAGGTTGCCTCCGTCGTCATCTCTAGGCGCACCAATGGCAAGTCTTGTTCCGTCGTCTGAGAGGCTTACCTCGGCACCAAAAAAATCTTGCTTCCTGCCCCCATCGATGATTTCAATTTCTTCCCACTCATTGTTATTGTCTAACGTATAAGTTGCAACACTTCCTTGGTTTTTGCTCCGAGTGCGATCTCCCCAGCTTCCAACAGCTAGAACGCTTCCGTCGGCTGAGAGGCTAACTGAATCACCGCATCTGGCACCGCTGATTCTGCCTTCGATTTCGTCGTCAATTTGAATCCATGCCAAATCACCTTGCCAGGTATGGAGTTGACTATTTTCAATTAGTTCAGAAAGCTGGCGAGTGCCTCCATCTTGATTGGTCGTCTTAATTGCTTCTTTGTTGATGCTGTTTTGGCTTGCGAAGACCTCGGCTCCTGTGACCTCTTTGAATAGGTCAATGAAGTCTTGATTGCGGCCGATCTGGCAGCACCACAGCACTACGGTGCTGATCTGCCAATGGGCTAGTTCGCTGGCATGGCGCAACAAGGTGGCTTGATCGATCCACTGGTCAGCCAGCTGAATCCCTTGGCTGTTGGCATGTGCCAGGAGGTGGAGTTCTTTGGCTGGTGTGCCTTGTTGGCGTCGTTCTTCGAGCGCCTCAGTGATCGTGCGTAGAGGGTTGGCTGTCGCCTCAAGCTGAATCGTGACCGTTGCTGCTTCAGGCCGAAGTGCTGGAAGCGCAAGGCCAGGGGCGACAACAATGGTTGTCGGGTTGTGCGGTTGTTCGTGCTCGCACTGAGCTTTCGCCGCTGAGGGCATGACCTCAGCGGCTCTGTTGGATGGAGTTGCTTTGGTGCGGTATTCAGGCAACTCTCAGGAGAGTCTCAGATTTATTTTGAAGGCTTTGCGGCTGATTGCACCGATGGGAGAGCCCAATCGTGCGCGATTTGGCTCTGAAGCGGCTTATGCCACTTCTGCAGGGTCATTGCCCTCGATCGTTTGTTGAGGCAGCTGACCAAAGGCCTCGCTGTACCGCCTTGTGAAATGGCTTTGGCTCGCAAAGCCATAGTGCTGCGCCACCTGTTTGATTCCCTTGAGGCCGAGTTGACCGCGTTTGTTTGGCGTCAAGAGCAGCTCGCGCACGCCGTCGAGGCGGACGGCGCGCTGCACTTGCAGCGGTGTGCGATTGAAATGCTCCTTGCATCCCTTGAACAGGGACGTTCGCGATTGGTACAGCACCTCACTTAAGACCTCCACCGTGACGCTCTGACAAGGGTTGGTATGGCACCAATGCAGCAGTTCGATGGCTGCTGTGTGGCGGGCTTGGCGCTTTTCGATGGCTCTCGTCTCAGCCTCTTCGTTGTCAAAGCAGTTGATCACTGCACTGAGTAATCGCTCGGCTGTGCTTGGGTCGGTTGTTTTTCCCTCTTCCTTGATCAAGGTCTCGATTTGATCGCGAAGTTGGTTCGCATGATCTGCCCGCAATTCGAGCTGATTGGTGTTTTGCCACCGTTGCAGAGTGAGTGAGCCCCTTTGTTGTGGATGACGCTTTAGGAGCTCGTCTTTGACGATGACCAACGTGCATAGCCGGCTGCCTGCCGGCAGGCGTAGATCGAAATCGGTGAGCTGGATGTTGTAGCCCAGCAGCCCCGGCCAAGGCATCACCACGCCTTGAGCGCGATAGGCATCGTGCGGGAGTGGGTTGTTCAGCGGTATGGCCAGGGTCCAGGTTTGTGGATTGCGTTGGCCGTTGAGAAACAAGCTTTGGTTGGTTTCGAGCAGGGTGCAGCGAAAAGCGCCGAAGCTGAAACTCTGCAGTTTCCCTAGTAGCCGGCCCTTGCTTAATTGCAGGGCGGCGAGGTTGGGTGAAAGGGGCTGAAACAGCTCCTTCAGCTCAGCGCAGCTCAGGAAAGGGGTCTCCAAAACCTTCACCGTGAGCCATCAAGGAATCAGAACTTCAAGGTACTTTTATGGCCCTTGCGTCACTTGGGCGATGTGTTTTTGTTCACGCGTCAGCGCTTGATAGCTTTGCGGCGGTTGCTGGGGCTCAGTGTGGCTTCGAAGATTCGAATGGCAACCTGGCGGAGCCGATGTTGCCCCCTCGGCAGGATGCGGGTTGTTTTATGCAGAAGCTTGAGCCAACTGGCCACGTAATTGCGATGGGCTTGAGGGCTGAGGAACCAACGGGCCAGGTATGACGAGCCAACGTCCAACAGCAGGATGCGGCCAATCCACATGCTCCAACCTCAGGCTTAAGCCGCCAGGTTGCGGAAGCGGGTGAACTGGGGTTCGAACAGCAGCTTCACCGTGCCAACGGGTCCGTTGCGGTGTTTGGTCACGATCACCTCAGTGATGCCTCGGTCTGGAGTTTCCGGGTTGTAGTACTCGTCGCGATAGATCATCAGCACCAGGTCGGCGTCTTGCTCAATCGAGCCTGATTCGCGCAGATCACTGAGCATCGGGCGCTTGTTCGTGCGTGATTCCACGCCCCGGCTGAGCTGGGAGAGGGCGATCACTGGCACGTTCAGTTCGCGGGCCATGCCTTTGAGGGCCCTTGTGATTCTCGAGATTTCCTGCACGCGGTTGTCTGGGCTGGAGCCCTCCATCAACTGGAGGTAGTCGATCACCACCAGGCCCAGCTCTTTGCCTTGTTCCGCCATCAGTCGCCGGCAGAGCGAGCGCATTTCCAGAACGCCGGAGTTGGGTTTGTCGTCGATGAAGATCGGCAGCTGGCCAAGGGTGTTGATGCCTTGGCCGAGCAGCGGCCATTCCTCTTGCTGCAGGCGGCCGGTGCGTAATCGGCCTGCTTCAATCCCTACCTCCATCGACAACAGCCTGTAGGTGAGCTGCTCCTTACTCATCTCCAGGCTGAACACGCAGACCGGCAGGTCGTGGAGCTGGGCCACGTTTTTGGCCAGGTTGAGCACGATGGATGTTTTGCCCATGGCAGGGCGGCCGGCCACGATGATCAGATCGCTGCGCTGCAGGCCCTGGGTCATGGCATCCAGGTCGTAAAAGTTGACCGGGATCCCTGCCACGGAGGTGCCGAGGGAACGGCTCTCGATTTCGTTGAAGGTGCTGGTGAGGATCTCAGCCGTTGGGGTGAGGCCCTTGGAGGGCTTCTCCTGGCTAATGGCGAAGATCGTTTGTTCTGCCTTGTCGAGCACCTGTTCCATCGGCAGGCTCTGGTCGAAGCCCAGCTGAATCACCTCATTGCCGGAGCGGATTAGTTGGCGGCGCAGGAACTTATCCATCACAAGGCGTGCCACCTGCTCGATCGAGGCGGTGGAGGCCACCCGCTCCACCAGCTCAACCAAGCGGGCGCTGCCCCCCACCTTGTCGAGTGCCCCCGTGTCGGCCAGCCATGCCGTCATGGCCGTGAGGTCGGTGGGTTTGCCCTGGCTGTGGAGCATCACTGCCGTGCGGAAGATCTCCCGGTGGGCATTGAGATAAAAGGCCTCAGGTTGCAACACATCGGCCACGCGGCCGATGGCTTCCGGGTCAAGCAGGATGCCACCCAAGACTGCTTCCTCTGCCTCAACGTTTTGAGGTGGTACGGAGTCGGGCAGGGCCTCGAAATTGGGCTCATCCCGCTGGCGTGATTTGCCGAAGCCACGGCGACCGCCTTCGGTGGACTCGCCGCCGGGTTCAGACAAGGGGGCGGTCACCATCGCGGTTGGCCAATCAAAAGCGAAAACCCACTCTGGCGCACTTGAGAGCATGCAACAGAGTGGGATGTGACGGCCTGATGTGATTCAGACCTCGGTGAGGCTCAGTAGCTGACCACTTCTAGGTTGATCTCAGCGCTCACTTCGCTGTGCAGCTTCACCTGCACTTTGTAGTTACCGGTGCGATGAATGTCGGGCACGGTGATGTCGCGACGATCCACTTCCTTCTTGGTGGCGGTTTCAATCGCTTCGGCCACGTCACCATTGGTGACCGTTCCGAACAGCACATCATCATCACCGGTCTGCTTCTTAACGGTGAAGCGGCCGATGGTGTCGAGGGCGGTGCGGAAGGCCACGGCGTCTTGCTTGAGGGCAGCCTGACGCTCGGCCTCCTTGGCGCGACGGTGCTCCACCTGCTTCATCACGGCAGGCGTCACGGGTACGGCCTTGCCGAAGGGAAGGAGGAAGTTGCGGGCATAGCCGGGAGCTACTTCCACCATGTCTCCGTCCCGGCCGAGGCTGAGAACGTCCTCATTCAGAACGACTTGTACGCGCTTGGCCATGGGATCGATCCGTTACAGCGTCTATTGAGCGATCGGCAACTTTACGACGCGACCGGCAGGCGAATTTGGCTGGCCAGTCCGAGCGTTCGCATCAGTCGGATGTGTTCCCAGGTGAGGTCAATCTGCCCGGGCTGAAGGCCGTGACGGGCGGAATGGGGAAAGGCATGATGGTTGTTGTGCCAGCCCTCGCCGAAGGTCAAGGCGGCGACCCATTTGTTATTGCGGGACGCGTCACCGCTCTCATAGGCCACGCTGCCCCAGCAGTGGGTGGCGGAATTGACCAGCCAGGTGACGTGATACACGAGCACCAGGCGCAGGGGAACTCCCCAGAGCACCAGGGCCCAGCCGCCGACGCCACTGATGCTGCCAATCCAGAACAGCAGCATCGCCAGGGGCAGTTGCAGCAGCAGGAAATTGGTGTTGAGCCAGCGGTAATAGGGATCGCTACTGAGGTCGCCGCTCAGGCGCGGCACCGCTTGCATGGCGGCAATGGGCTGGAACATCCATCCCATGTGACTCCACCAGAAGCCGCGGTGACTGTTGTGGTGATCAGCATCCGTATCGGAAAACTTGTGGTGGTGGCGATGCAGGCCAACCCAGTCGATGGGGCCGTGCTGACAGCTGAGGGCTCCGCAGGTGGCGAAGAAGCGCTCTAGCCAGGTTGGGACCCGGAAGGATCGATGTGACAGCAGACGGTGATAGCCGATCGTCACGCCCAGGCAGGCGGTGATCCAGTAGAGAATCGCCAAGCAGGTGACGGCTTGCCAGCTCCAGAAGCGGGGCAACAAGGCCACGATCGACAGGGCATGGATCGCGATCATGAATCCGATCGTTCCCCAGCGCTTTGCCTGATCAGGCTCAACGGCTTTGTGCCCCTTGCGGGGTTGGTGTAGACGCTCTGCAAGCTTCAAAGCTTCGTGCGAAGCTGTAGGCCTGCTCGGAGGAGATGGCGTCGTGATCACACAGGATGTCATTGCTGATCCGATTGCTCTCTCCAAACTATAGGCGATAAGGATCCGTATCAAGTGACTGCTTCCAGTTCTGGGTCTGATTGTGTGACCAAGGGTTACCGGGAGCGACTGGAAGAAGGTCGCCGAGCCATGGCCCACCTTGTGCACGTCTGGCATGAGCGCAACGGCTGGTCCCACAAGGTGCTGCCTGCGTTGGCTGAGGCTCTTGATCTGGGCCGGGTGCACAACTCCCAGATCTCAAATCTGCGCAACGGCAAGTTGGCAGCGCCAGGGCCTGAGGTGTTTTTGGCTCTTGGTCAGGCCAATGCCGTGCTCTTGGCGGGGCTCGATCCGATTCGTGAGCACCTTCAGGAGGTGCATCCCGAGTTGTTGCAAGTGCTGGCTGATGGTCATGCTCCGTTGGTGAACGGGACTGGTCAGCCTCTCGGTGCCGGTGCTTTGTTCGAGATTTTTGTAGGGCTGGCGCCATTGCCGCCTGGTTTTGATTGGCGGATTGACGCTGAGGAGGCCTCGGCTCTCAGCGCAGCTCTGGCTGACCAGCTCTGCGCTGCTCGAAGCTGGCGTTTCTGCCGCGATCAAGTGATGGCCGCTTACCCGGTGAGTAAGAGCCAGCGACGGGAACGCTTTGCGGCAGTGATGGCTGGTATGCGGGATTACAGCTCCGATGAGCTCGATGGTGAATTACTGGATCTCTATGCCACCTATCAGGAGCTTGGCGGATCTGGTCGTCACGGCGCGCAGGGGTTTCTGGCCCAGCTGCGTTCGCGCGCCAAGCAGCTTGAACCAGGAAGTCAGGCTGCTGTTTCGAAGGATTGAAGTTGCGCTTCAGCAGACTTCCTCCAGTTCTCCCTCAGGGGGCGTAGCGGGCCTGGCGCACCCGGCGGGTGAGGCCGAGGCGGCGCAGCAGGCGAATGTGCATCCAGGTGATGTCAAATTCGAACCAGCGCAGGCCATGGCGCGCGCTCGCCGGGTGTGCGTGATGGTTGTTATGCCATCCCTCGCCGAAGGAGAGAATTGCCACCCACCAGCAGTTGCGTGACAGATCGGGGCAGTCGAAATTGCGGTAACCGAAGGCGTGGGTGGCCGAATTCACCAACCAGGTGACGTGGTAGACGACCACAAGGCGCAGGGGAATCGCCCACAGCACCAGGCCAAGGCCACCGCCATGCACCTGGGCTGCTTCTCCGTACCAATAAAGGGCCAGGCCCAGCGGTATCTGGGGCAGAAGGAACCAGCGATCGAGCCAGAAGTAGAAGGGATCGCTGAGCAGATCGCCGGCAAAGCGTTCCTTGTGTTCCAGGGCAGGAATCTCATGCAGCATCCACTCGCTGTGGCTCCACCAAAGCCCCCGACCGGCGTCGTGATGGTCGTTGGGCTGATCGGAAAATTTATGGTGGTGGCGGTGCAAGGCCACCCATTCGATCGGGCCGCTCTGGCAGGCCAAGGTGCCCATCAGCACAAGCACGCGTTCGAGCCAACGCGGCACCTCGAAGCTGCGATGCGCCACCAAGCGGTGCAGGCCCAAGGTCACCCCTAACACCGTGGTCCAGTACAGAACTGCAAAGGCCACCACGGCTTGCCAGCTCCAGAACCATGGCAACAGTGCCACTGTGGCCAGCACGTGCATCACCAGCATGAAGGAGGTGGTGCCGCTCTTGAGCTTGCGCTGCTTGCGCGGCAGCGGTTCTCGGGGGGCCATCAGTGCCGCGCGAATGCGCAGCTCACGTTCGGAGGGGGTAGACGCCGGAGAGGTTGTGACCAAGGAGATCTCCACGAACCGAATCCGTCTGTTGCTGCGGTGAACCGGAGCTCCAGGGCGGTCGGTAGGAGAAATGAATGTAGGAGAGCGCTGCATGATGTAACGACCAGCACGGATCCCAGGCGCTGTTCATGGTTTCTCAGCAGCTCGATCCCCAGGCGGGGCAGCAACGGGCCAGGGCTCTGGTGGCAGCGGCAAGGGAGCGCTTGGCGGCCCAGTCGGCACAGCGCACAGCCGCGGTGCTGCCCCGTTTGGAGCGGGTGCTTGCGGCCTTTGCTGCCGAACGCGTCGGCACCCAGCATTTCGCTTCGCTCACGGGCTATGGCCATGGTGATCAGGGCCGGCAGGTGCTGGATCGGGTGTTCGCCCGGGTGCTTGGTGCAGAGACCGCGGCTGTGCGACTGCAGTTTGTGAGCGGCACCCATGCCATCGCCGCTGCTCTGTTCGGTGTGCTTCGCCCCGGTGACCGGATGCTGGCGATCACCGGTCGGCCTTACGACACGTTGGAAGAGGTGATTGGCCTGCGTGGATCCGGCCAGGGCTCACTGGCGGAATTTGGGGTGGTGTATGACCAGCTTGAGCTCATCTCTGAAGGAGAGGCCGCAGGAGAGGTGGATGAACAGGCTCTGGATCGAGCGCTTGAGCTCCCCCAGCGCTTGATCTTGATCCAACGCAGCTGCGGCTACAGCTGGCGCCCCTCGTTGTCGGTGGAGACGATCGGCCGCTTGTGCGAGCGGATTCATCGCCGCCAGCCCGAGTGCGTTTGTTTCGTCGACAACTGTTATGGCGAGCTGGTTGAAGACCAGGAGCCCCCGGCCGTGGGGGCGGATCTGGTGGCCGGTTCGCTGATCAAGAATTTGGGCGGCACCATCGCCCCAGGCGGTGGCTATGTGGCCGGCCGTGCCGATCTGGTTGAGCAGGCTTGTTGCCGTCTGACCGCTCCCGGGATCGGCAGCGAGGGTGGCACCGGCTTTGATCTCCATCGTTTAGTCCTTCAGGGACTGTTTCTTGCTCCGCAGATGGTGGCGGAGGCACTGATCGGTGCCGATCTGGTGGCCGAGACTTTTTCTGCGCTTGGCTATGCGGTGCAACCCCAGGCCGGTGCTGCCCGCAGCGATCTCATCCAGGCCGTGCAGCTGGGTGATCCCGAGGCCCTGAAGGTGGTGTGCCGGGCCTTTCAAGCCTGTTCGCCGATCGGTTCGTATCTCGACCCTGTGCCGGCGGCGATGCCTGGCTACGCCAGTGATTTGGTGATGGCCGGTGGCACGTTTATCGATGGCAGTACCAGTGAGTTCTCCGCTGATGCTCCGCTGCGCGAGCCTTTCAACCTCTACGTGCAAGGCGGTACCCATCGCACCCATGTGGAACTGGCCCTGGTTCGGGCGCTTACGGCTCTGCATACGGCAGGACTCGTCAATCTGTTCCACACTGGGTGAGGTTTTTGCCCGCTCCCGGCCCCATGGCCTTTGATTTTCCTGAGCAGTTTCGCTACGCCGATAGCCACGAATACGCCCATGCCGATGGCGATCTGGTGCGTATCGGGCTGAGTGCTTTCGCTGTGGATCAGTTGGGGGACATCGTCTTTGTGGATCTGCCCGAGGTGGGGTCCAGTCTCAGCCGCGGTAGCAGTTTTGGCACCGTGGAATCGGTGAAGGCGGTGGAGGAGATGTATGCCCCTGTTAGCGGTGAGGTTGTGGAGCGCAACGAATCGGTGCTCGCTAGCCCAGAAGAATTGCAGAACAACCCTCATGGTCAGGGCTGGTTGCTGGCGGTGCGCCCTTCTGATGTGGCCCAGCTGCAGGAGCTGATGGATTCGGTCACGTATGCGGCCAAAGTGGCCGCTGCCTGAGCCGCTTTTTTTTAAAATCGATCGTTCATGAATCGGCGAGAGCGATTTGACGCAGCTTGAACAGCGCCCGTCTTCTGCTGCAGAAACGGTTTCCTCGCTCTCGCCATTTGTGCAACGGCATGTCGGCCCGAGTGAGGCGGACCAGCAAACGATGCTGGAGTCGCTTGGCTTTGCCGATCTCGACGCCTTTGTGAGCGCAGTCGTTCCTGGGGCGATTCTTGATGCCGCTCCGCCTGTGGAGAGCATGCCACTGGGCTGTGGTGAGGCCGAAGCCTTGGCTGAATTGCGGGTGATTGGATCCCGCAATCGGGTGCGGCGTTCATTGATTGGTCTTGGCTATCACGACACAGCCACGCCAGCACTGATCAAGCGCCATGTGTTGGAGAACCCCGCCTGGTACACCGCTTACACCCCTTATCAGGCGGAGATTGCTCAGGGACGGTTGGAGGCCCTGCTCAATTTTCAGACGCTGATCAGTGAACTGACCGGACTGCCGATCGCCAATGCTTCGCTGCTAGACGAGGCCACCGCATGCGCTGAGGCCATGGGCCTCAGCTTCGCTGTGTGCACCAGGCCTGAGGCCAAGCGATTCCTGGTGGATGCTGCCGTGCTTCCCCAAACCTTGGCGGTGTTGCAGACCCGGGCAGAACCGCTTGGGGTGGTGATCGACGTGGCGGAGCCCGAGGCCTTCCGCTGGGATCAAGATGTGTTCGGCATGTTGCTTCAGCTTCCCGGTCGTTGCGGACGGCTGTGGGATCCAACTGCAGTGATCGCCCAGGCCCATGCCCATCACGCCCTGGCGACGGTTGCGGTCGATCCCTTGGCCCAGGTGCTGCTGGCCCCTGTGGGTGAGTTGGGGGCCGACATCGCCGTGGGTAGTGCCCAGCGTTTCGGTGTTCCCATGGGGGGCGGTGGTCCCCATGCTGCTTTTTTCGCGACCCGTGAAGCCTTCAAGCGTCAGGTGCCGGGGCGGATCGTCGGTCAGTCCCGCGATGCGGAAGGGCGGCCAGCGTTGCGGCTAGCCCTTCAGACCCGTGAGCAGCACATCCGACGGGACAAGGCCACGAGCAACATTTGCACCGCCCAGGTGTTGTTGGCCGTGATGGCCTCCTTCTATGCGGTTCACCATGGACCGGATGGCTTGGAGGCGATCGCTCGACAGCTTGTCGATCTCCGCCTCCGATTGGAAGCAGGGCTGCGCCAATTGGGTTATCCCTTGGCCGCGGGCTGTCGGTTTGACGGCGTCGATGTGCGGTGTGTGCAGGCTCCTGCCGTGCATCGTCTGGCGTCGGAACAGGGATACAACCTGCGGGTGCTCCCCGATGGTGCTGCTCCAGATCAAGCCGAGGGCTTTGGGATCAGCCTGGATGAATGCAGCGATGCTGCGGAGGTTGACGCCCTGCTGGCGATTCTGGCCCAGGCGGCCGGGGCTGCCCCGCTGCCGCCGGCTGGCGATGCGCTGCCGTTGTTGCTGGGAGATGCGGCGCTAAAAGCGGCTCTCCCCGGTGTTCCCCTGCGCGAGGACACCTGGCTTCAGCAACCGGTTTTTCATCACCATCGCAGCGAAACGGAGCTGCTTCGCTACATCCAGAAGCTGGTGAGCAGGGATCTGTCCCTGGTGCACAGCATGATTCCCCTGGGCAGCTGCACGATGAAGCTCAATGCTGCTGCTGAGCTGGCTCCAGTCAGTTGGCATGGATTTGCTGCCCTGCATCCATTCGCGCCGCCGGAACAGCTGGCGGGTCTGAGGCAGATGGTGGCCGATCTGGAAACCTGGTTGGCTGCTCTGACTGGCTTTGCAGGCGTGTCGCTGCAGCCCAATGCCGGTTCTCAGGGGGAATACGCCGGCTTGTTGGTGATCCGAGCCTGGCATCTCTCCCGCGGTGACGTGGGCAGGGATGTTTGTTTGATTCCCACCAGCGCCCACGGCACCAACCCGGCCAGTGCCGTGATGGCAGGTTTGCGGGTGGTGCCGGTCGCTTGCGACCAGCACGGCAATATTGATCTCGTCGATCTGCAGGCCAAGGCCGAGCAGCACGGCGAGCGCCTGGCGGCCTTGATGGTCACCTACCCCTCCACCCACGGTGTATTCGAACCGGGGATCCGCGAGATCTGTGCCTGTGTGCATGCCCACGGTGGTCAGGTGTATCTCGACGGCGCCAATCTCAATGCCCAGGTGGGCTTGTGCAGGCCCGGAGCCTATGGAGCCGATGTCTGCCATCTGAACTTGCATAAGACCTTCTGCATCCCCCATGGCGGCGGCGGGCCCGGTGTTGGACCGATTGGTGTGGCGGAGCATCTGCTCCCCTTCCTGCCTGGGCACCCCCTGGCTGAATGTGGTGGCAACGAGGCGATCAGTGCGGTGTCGGCTGCGCCCTGGGGCAGTGCCGGCATCCTGCCGATCAGTTGGATGTACTTGCGTCTGATGGGTCCGCATGGCCTGCGCAAGGCCACCGCGATCGCTCTTCTCGCCGCGAATTACATGGCCCGGCGGCTTGATCCCCATTTCCCGGTGTTGTTCCGTGGTGAAGGCGGCTTAGTGGCGCATGAATGCATCCTTGATCTACGCGAGCTCAAGCGCACAGCAGGCCTGGAGGTGGATGACATCGCCAAGCGCCTGATGGACTATGGCTTCCATGCCCCCACAGTGAGCTGGCCTGTGGCCGGCACCGTGATGGTGGAGCCGACTGAAAGTGAAAGCCTGCCTGAACTGGATCGGTTCTGTGAAGCGATGATCGCGATCCGGGCCGAAGCGGCGGCGATTGAAACCGGCGCCAGTGATCCAACCGATAACCCGCTGAAGCGGGCTCCCCATACTCTTGCGGCCGTGACTGCTGAGAGCTGGGATCGGCCTTACAGCCGAGCGCAGGCTGCTTTCCCCTTGGCGGATCAGCGTGAGTACAAATTCTGGCCCCATGTCGCCCGCATCGATAACGCTTACGGCGATCGCAACCTTGTGTGCACCTGTCCTTCAGTGGCAGATCTGGCGGATCAGCAACTCTCAGGTTAAATTTTCATCGAAATCGAAAAAATACCTTTCGGTTTTCTCTGTAGAACGAAAAGTGTTTGCACACTGTTCGGCATCTGCTTCATCGCAGGGGGACCATGACCATCAAATCCACCACACCGGCGTTGCCTGATTGTTTGGAGTCGGCTCTTGAGCGGGGTCACACCCTGCAAATGGAAGGCACCAACGTCGTGCGCGTTCCTTTCGGCGTGCGTCAAGCGCGTCGTCAGCGTCCTGAACGGCCTGAGCGCTGGGCCACCCTGGTGCTTCCATTCCAGCTGCAGGATTCGCCAACCCCGCCTCCTCAGGCTGCCTGAACTGTTTGAAGGAGGAGCTGCAGGGTGTCAGGCGACCCCGATCAGCTGCTCCTCCTGAGACAGTTTCCAGTCGATCAGTGCTTTCACATCCTCCAGCGAGCAGGTGGGTGTCCGAAAGGGAAGAACAGTCATCGGGCTGCGTTCTGGCCTCACTTGCCATGAGTGGTTGGCCTGCTCCACCAGCACGAAGCCGCTGTACCGAATCGTTTTGAGAGCGATGTCAGATCTCATCGAGGTCCGAGGGGCTTGAGCACCTTGCTATTTCAGGGCACAAGATGTGGTGTGCAAGAGAATTTTTCAATCTCTTTGGGATCATCTGATTGATTGCAATCAGGCAGCCGCGAAAAGCTGGGTTTCCTTTTGGGCAGAGGGTATCTCGCTAGGAAATGTTGTTACTTACGCTACCTATGTCATCAACATTGATGTTGGTCGGCTTGTCGCTGGGCACTAGGGATGGTGTGCGTCCCTGTCGGACCCATCAGCTCAGGAGAAACAGCAGTGCATCGCAACGATCACTGCTGCTGCCACTGGTGTTGCGCAGGCTGCAGTGGGTGGTGCCTTTGAGCAGGCCGATGCCGTCGCCCCGCCCCAGCTGGATGGGCGGGTTTGCTGCTTCGCCTGTGAGCTCGGCGTTGCCGTCGATCATTTGGACCCAGGCGCTCTGGTCACCCAACGCAGGTAGCGGTAGCTCTGAGCCGACTGGGGGCTGGGCGCGCCAGATCTGTACAGGTCTGGCGATCGCCATTGCCTCTGGCTGGTCCGGAGCGATCAGCGGTGTCCAGTCGGTGCCGATGGCGATTTGGCGTTGTTCGTAGCTCGGCGAGAGGCCAAGTTCGTCTGGTTCGATCCAAAGCTGCAGCAGCCTGCAGGGCACGTCTCCTTCGTTCACTTCGCTGTGCACGATGCCCGTGCCGGCGCTCATGCGCTGCACATCACCAGCGTGAATCACCCCGCTGTGACCCATCGAGTCGCGATGGTTGAGTTGGCCTTCCACCATCACGGTGATGATTTCCATGTCGCGGTGGGGATGCATGCCAAAGCCCTGGCCTGCCGCGATCACGTCGTCGTTGATCACCCGCAGCGGTCCGAAGCCCATCCAATCGGGATGGTGATGACCTGCAAAGGAAAAGCTGTGCCAAGAGTTGAGCCAGCCTCGCTCGCTGTGGAAGCGTTCTCCGGCAAGGCGGAGCACCAGGGCGGAATCACTGATCGATGCTGGTTCGTTCATGGCTTCGCCGTTGGGGAGGTGATGCCGAGTGATCGGCTCAGAGTTGGAGAGGTGTCATTTGCAGCAGACGCTGCAGCAGGTCGGCGATGCTGTCGTCTTTCGGGGGTTTGGCATGGTTGCTGAGCAACTGGCGGCCCACCACTTCGGCGCCGAGGTGGGTGAGCTGGATGCGCAGCGACAGCAGCAGTTCCATGCCGCCACCGCCTGAGAAGGTCGCCATCGCGATTGGCCGGCCATTGAATAGGGCCCTGAAGTCGTCCCCTTGCACCGATAACCAGGCGATCGCGTTGGTTAGGCAGGGCGGAATCGAGCCGTTGTATTCCGGAGCGCAGATCACCCATCGTGGAGCTGCCAACAGTTGTGCTTGGAGAGCTGCGATGGCGGCCGGTGTTTCTCCTTGTTGGGTCCGGGGGGTGAAGAGGGGAAGCTCGATCGTGGTGAGATCAAGCAGGTCTGCGGTGGTGTCGAGCTTTTGGGCGGCTTCAACGAATCGCTGTCCCAGCTTGAGGTTCTCACCGTTGCTGGCAGCGATCACCAGTAGGCCTGGAGCAGAAGAGAGCATCACTTCAAGGCAGGGCGCGCAGGTCTGAAGTCTGAACGCCCTAGCCCTTGTTCAGTTTGTTTTCAGCTCTGCTTCCCGGTAGGGCACAAAGCTGGCTTTGCGGGCGCCGCAGATCGGGCACTGCCAGTCGTCAGGAATGGCTTCGAAGGGAGTACCAGCTGCGATGCCGGAATCGGGGTCGCCTACGGCGGGGTCGTAAATCATCGAGCACAGCTTGCAGATCCATTGGCCTGGCACTGGCTCGGAGGCTTCGCCTGCAGTTCCTTTGCCTTGAAATGCCTGTAGGGCTACCCCATAGCGCTCGGCGTGGTGCTGCTCGATCGGAGTCAGTAGGCCGAAATTTTTGGCGGCGGTGTGGAAGATGCCGGCGTGCTCCTTGGATTCATCGATCTGCTCGTTGAATTCCGCTGCGGCGCCACCATCCCGATCGCTGCGAGCCTGGGCGGCGAACTCTGGATACATGGTGGTGAATTCATAGGTTTCACCCTCGATCGCCAACTCCAGGCAGCGGCTGAGTAGGGCCTGCTTGTCGGCGTCGCTGAGCGTGGCGGGATCATTCACCACCAGCTCGGGGTGGAGCAGGCGGAAGTGGGCGAAGGCGTGTTCGGTTTCCTGGGCGGCGGTGTCGCGAAAGAGTTTGGCCAGTTCGTTGTGCCCAAGCTTCTTGGCCACATCCGCAAAGAAGAGGTATTTGCGGTTGGCCATGCTCTCGCCCCCGAAGGCGGCTTCGAGGTTGGCGTGGGTCGTGGGTTTGGAGAGGTCCATGGAGAGAGGGTGGGAGTCGATGCCCTCATCGTAGCTCTAAGTCATAACGACTATGAGTTAGCCCCTCTCGGGGCGCTCCGCGTCTTGATGTCTCAGTAGTTGGCACCGCTGCGGCGCTGGTGCACCGCCGTCGTCGCCTCGCTGTCGAGCAGGCCGCCGTGGCTCACCTCGGCGTAGATCAGCCAATGGTCACCACATTCCATACGCTGTTTCACTTCGCCATCAAGCCAGGCAAGGGCTTCGGGCAGGAGTGGTTGGTCATGAGGACTGCTGGAGAGTTCCAGGCCTGCGAAGCGATCGGCCCCTGGGGCAAAGGGCTGCAGGAACTGTTTCATCGTGCTGGTTTCGCGACCCTCTGCCAGCACGTTGAGGGCAAAGCGATCCCCCTTGTGCAGCAGGGCTTCCACAGCACGGTCCTTGGCGACAGCCACGGTGATTCCAGGTGGTGTGAAGCTGGCCTGGCTCACCCAGCTGGCCACCATGGCTCCCGTTAGGGCTGTGTTTTCCTGACCTTTTCTGGCCGTGAGCACGCAGAGTGAGCCGACCACCCGGCCCAGGGCAAGCACGGCGGGATCACTGCGGCTTTCGCTCAGGCCACCGGCGCTGCGGCGTTGTTGTTTGCGTTGCTCCTGCTGCAGGCCACGGGCGAAACGGGTGCCGGTTTCTTCCAGGGTGTGCACCGTGGCGGCATCGGGGCTGAATTTGATTCGGATCGGTTCGAAGCCGAAACTGAAGCCGCCATCGCGCAGCTTGCTCTCCAGCAGATCGAGGGCTTCACCGCTCCAGCCGAAGCTGCCGAACACCCCTACGGGTTTGCTGCGATCCCCTTCCGCCAGCACCGTCCCCAGCGCCGAAACGATGGGCGTTGGGGCGTGCCCTCCCAGCGTCGGCGAGCCGATCAGAATGGCATCTGCAGAACGGATGGTGGCCACCAGCTCATCAGCAGGAGTGAATTCGCAGTTGAGGCTGGTTACACGAACACCGGTGCGGCTGACGCCACGGGCCAGAGCATCGGCAATCGCAGCGGTGTTGCCGTAAGCACTGGCGAACAGCAGGGCCACATTCAGGGCAGCCTTCTGCTGGCTTTCACCCCAACGTCGGTAGTCGCTGAGCAAACTGCGCCAGCTGTCTTCAATGGCGGGACCATGGCCTGGCGCGATCGTGCGGATGTCGAGCTCCTCAAGCCGTTCGATCACCGCGTCCACTTGGGTGGCCATCGGTGCCATCAGAGAGTCGTAGAAGTGCCGTCGCTCTTCTTCGGTGGCGTTGCGGCTGCTCTCTGCCCACTCCGAGGTGCACACATGGGCTGACAAGAGCTTGTCGCTCATGAGCAGGCCTTCGCTCTCTTCAAAGGCGAGCAGGCCACCTGGCCAGCGTGGGGTGGGGGCTGGCAGTAGCTGGAGGCTGTGGCCGTGGCTGAGCGGAATGCGCTGCTCCTGACGGACGACCTGCAGCTTCGGTAGAGACGGCAGAGGCGGCCTGTTGTCTGGTTCTCCTGGCGAGAGCGGTTTCCGTTGCTGCCAAAGCTCTTGCAGCAATTTGGCCCCCGGGTTGGAGCAGATCAGGGTCAGCTGGGTATAGGTGTAGGCCAGGGCACGCAGCAGGGCAACCCGGTTGGGGTTGACGTGACCAACCACCACCTGCAGCGTGTCGCAATCCTTAGGCAGTGCTTCGGCCAGGGCAGGTAGGAACACATCGGCATAGGCCCCACCTGGTGGGTGCACCAGTACCGCGGGCTGTTCCGTGCCGTGGTTGTCGACACCGGCGTCGAACAGGAAACTATTGGCGGTGCTCCCCCGCTCCAGGGCGTATTCCAGCTCGAAACGTAGACGCTGGGGGCTCAGCGCACGCAGGCTGATCAGTCCATTCGTGATCGGTAGGTTGAGCACCTGACATTGGTCTGAGGCCCGGTTCTCCATCGTTGCTGCCGTCATCGTTCACGATCCTCGTTCATGTGCTGGCAATGGTCTGAGGCCCAGAGCTGATTCCATCTGTTCGATCTCCTTGTCGTGGTGCTGGGAGAGGGAGACATTGATCAGTCCGAGCTTGCGGAGGGTGCTGATCCGTGACTTGATCGCCTGGTTGATGGCTCTGTCCTTTTTGCGTCTGCTGAGCAGCATGAGGATGACGATCAGGAACAGGCAGAGATAGACGAGCGCCATGCTCTTGCCCGAGAGGGCACCGAGCGTGAGTCCGATGCAATACACGGCCAGCGCTCTGATTTTGTTGCTGCGGATGATGCGCTGATTGGCTTTCAGCAGCAGGCCAAGCCGCTTTGATTCGCGCCCATCGAGGGCCCGAGCGAGCGTGTGTGGGCTCTCACAGCTGTCGAGAAACAGCTCGGCTTCAGGGGAAAACGCCTCTGGTGTGCTCAAAGCTGTTTCAGATCCCGTCGGATGCTCGGAGGACTGGCGCTGCTTGAGGCCAATGCTGCATGGCTCTTAGTAGTGATTGCTGACTTTGCGGTGGTGCACGGCCGTGCTGGCGTCACTGTCGGACACATTGCCCTGCTCCACCACGGCATAGATGATCCAGTGATCGGGACCTTCCATGCGCTGTTCCACGCGGCAACCCAGGTAGGCCAGGGCATCACTGAGCACCGGCCCGCCATCCGCGGCGTTGTCCAGCACGTTCACGCCTGCGAAGCGATCGGCGCCGGGCGGAAAGCGTTTGAGGAAATGACGCAGCAGTTGCTGGTGGTTGTCCTGACGCAGCACATTGAGCACGAAGCGGTCTCCCACTTGCATCAGGGCTTCGATGGCTCGGTCTTTGGCGACGGCAACCGTGAGCCCCGGTGGCTTGAAGCTGGCCTGGCTCACCCAACTGGCGACCATGGCGCTTCGCCGGCGGGATTCACCTTCACCTTGGCTGGCAGTGACGACGTACAGCCCACCACTGATGCGGCCGAGGGCCTTGTCGAGCTCGCCATCCAGGCTTTTCATCGCTGCGATCGTTTTGGCCTTGGTTAGTAGTTGGCCGAGGTCGGTTCCCGATTCCTCGCACCGCTGGTAGTCATTGCCTTGGGGCAGCTGGCGAATCCGTAGGGGCGCAAACGCTTGCTTCTGGCCCTGACTGCGCAGCTGGTCGGCGACCGCATCGATCGGTTCATCGTTACCGCCGAAGGCGTCATAGACCCCCACCAGTTGCTTGGGATGAAGGGCGGCCAGAAGAGTGCCGATCGATGCTTGCAGCTCGCTATCGGGTTGCGCCGGCCAGGTGGGTGCCACGACGGCTTTGGCATCGCCGATCAGTGCTGTTAATTCCTGCGGATCAGTGGCCCGTAGATCCACGAGCTGAACCTGGGCGTCTGCCTTGCCGATGCCATGGGCAATCGCCTGACTGATCCGGTCTGAAAAGCCGTATTGGCTGAGATAACAAACCGCCGCATAGCTCTCCCCCTTGCTGCGCTGGCCGCTCCACTCGCGGTAGTCGCTCACCCAGTGGCTGAGGTGATGACGCAGCAGCGGTCCGTGACCGACGGCAATGGTGTTGATCTCAGGTAGACCATCCATCCGCTTCAGTGCCTGCAGCACGCTGCGGGCATTTGGGCCCATCAGGCAGTCGTAATAGAAGCGAAAGTCTGGGGCGATGGCGCCGGGATCACGATCGAAGACGTCGTCGGAGCAGTAATGCAGGCCGAAGGCGTCACAGGTGTAGAGGATTCCAGTGCCGTGGTCGAACGAGAAGATCGTGTCTGGCCAGTGCAGATTCGGGGCACTGAGGAACTCGATGCAGTGGTGAATGCCACTGTCGGCATTCGTGCCTAGATCAAGCGTCTCGCCACTCTTCACCGCTCGGGAGCTGAAGGGCCTATGCACCTGATCGTTGAGGAACTGGAGCGCCACCTTTGAACCGACAATCTCGATGTCGGGATTGAGGTCGATCAGATCCCCGATCAGGCCGGAGTGGTCCGGTTCGGTGTGGCTCACGATCAGGACATCAATGGCCTTGGGATCGATCTGCTCTTGGAGGAGGGGAATCCAGGTGTCGCGAAATTTGGCGTGGCTGGTGTCGATTAGGGCGGTGCGTTCACCGCGCACCAGAAAGCTGTTGTAGGTGGTGCCGTTGCGCAGCCCGAATTCGATGTCGAAGCGACTGCGTTCCCAGTCGAGCGATCGGATCGTGCTGGTGTCGGTTGCGATCGCTTCGCATTGCAGAGACAGTCGTGGAGCCACAGCAGAAGGGTCTGGACTGCTGAGGCTTGCCGTCACCATGGTCGAATCCTGTTCTGATCGAACTCTACGGAGCTGCTTAGGTGAGCGGCGCTGGTGTCAGAGCAGCGGCAAGACGGGGTAGCCAGTCGACCAGGCCCGGCACGGCGATGATCAACGCCAGTACGGCCACCTGCAGGCCAACGAAGGGAAGCGCCCCACGGTAAATGTCGCGTGTGCTCACACCTTCGGGTGCCACACCGCGCAGATAGAACAAGGCGAAGCCGAATGGAGGTGTGAGGAAGGAGGTTTGCAGGTTGGCGCCGATCATGACGCCAAACCACACCAGGGCCTCCGGGCCCAGCAGCTGCCGGGCTGCTGGCAGCAGGAGCGGTACGGCGATGAAGGCGATCTCGAAGAAATCGATGAAGAAGCCGAGCAGAAAGATGATCAACATGCTGAACACCAGAAAGCCCACCCGGCCGCCAGGGAGGTTGAGCAGCAGATCGGAAATGAGTTGATCGCCGCCGACGCCACGAAACACCAGGCTGAACGCGGTGGAGCCCATCAGGATCGCCATCACCATGGCGGTGGTGCGCATGGTGCTCTCACAGACATTGGAGAGTTGCTGTCGGCTGAAGCCGCCATTGAGGGCGGCCAGCAGCATGGCGCCAACGGCGCCGATCACTCCCGCTTCGGTGGGGGTGGCGATGCCAAAGAAGATGCTGCCCAGGACGGCGAAGATCAGGGCAATCGGAGGAAACACCGACTGAATCAGTTGAAGCGGATGGCTAGGCCCGGCGGTGTTGGGGGGCAGTTGGGGTGCCAGTTCCGGTTTCAGGGCACTGATGACCAAGACATAGATGGCAAAGACAGCCGCCATCAGTAGACCGGGCAGCAGAGCGCCGATGAACAGATCGCCAACGGAGATTCCCAGTTGGTCTCCGAGCACCACCAACACGATGCTGGGCGGGATGATCTGACCGAGGGTGCCGGAGGCCACGATCACACCGGTGGCGAGGCTTTTGTCGTAACCGGCTCGCAGCATGGCGGGAAGGGAGATCAGGCCCATGGTTGTGACGGTGGCCGCCACAACGCCTGTGGTTGCTGCCAATAACGAGCCCACCAGCACCACGGCGAGGGCGAGGCCACCGCGTAGCCGTCCCAGCAGCCGACCCATGGTTTCCAGCAGCCGTTCGGCGATGCCCGAACTTTCGAGCATGGAGCCCATGAACACGAATGCAGGGATGGCGAGCAGCGTGAAGTTCGCCATGATCCCCAGGATTCGCTGAGGCAGGGCGGTGACGAACTGAGGTTCGATCTCGCCGCTCAGCATCCCCAGCAAGGCGAAGATCACCCCGATGCCCCCAAGGCAGAAGGCCACCGGGAAGCCACTCAACAGGGCCACGATCAACGCCAGGAACATGCCGGGGGCGAGCACGGCGGAAGGGTCGAAGCTGATCACCCAGCCGAGGGCTTCGATTTCAATCACAGCGTTGTGCCTCCGTTTTGGGTCGTCTCGTCCGCCTGGCTGGTGGCGTTGGGGTTCCGCAGAGCCCAACGCAGGCGCAACGCTTCGGCAATGCCTTGAAGTCCCAGCAGCAGAAAGCCAATGGGCACAAGGGATTTCACCCAGGTGCGCGGCAGACCGCCTGGGTCAGGAGACATCTCGCCGATGCTCCAGGAACGCAGGGCCGGATCGATGGAGATCGCCATCACCCCAAAGGCGAAGGGCAGGAGCAACAGCAGGATTCCATTCAGTTCCTGGCGGTTACGGCGCCGTGTTGACCAGCGGCTTTGCAGCACATCCACGCGCACATGGCCCCCCTTCTGAAGGGTCCAGCCAAGGCCCAGCAGAAAGATCAGGTCGAAGAGATACCACTGGGCCTCGATCAGACCATTCGAGCTGAGATTGAGGCCGATGGCGGATCCCACATAGCGGCCAATCACATTCCAGATGCCAATGGCGAGCATCAGCAGAACGGCCCATCGCGCCAGCCAAGCGGCCGCGGCATTGAGGCGATCGAAGCACCGCACCAAACCTGCTGAGAGGCCGCTCATGGGCTCACCTCGTCGGAGTTGGTGTTGAACTGTGCCAGCGGCAGTTCATTGATCCGGTTCCAGTTCAGAGTTTCGCGCCGGAACAGACGCCAGCGTTCGAGCAGATCCCGGAAGCCAGGATCGTCTGCAGCCAGTTCCGCGAACATTTCACCAGTGGCTTCATGGGCCGCCTTGAGGATGTCATCGCTATACGCCTCGAGCTTGATGCCCTGACGGCGGAGCCGCAGTAGCGCTTCGCTATTGCGCTGCTCATATTTGCTCAGCATGCCCAGATTCGCCTCGTAGCAGGCGGTGCTGAACATCGCTTTGTATTCCTCGGGAAGATCAGCCCAGGCTTTGCGGTTCACCAGAGCTGTGAGGCTGGGTCCCGGTTCCCACCAACCCGGGTAGTAGTAGTACTTCGCTGCTTTGGGCAGGCCCAGCTTCTCGTCGTCGTAGGGGCCGGTGAATTCGGCGGCATCAATGGCTCCCCGTTCCAGGGCCAGATAAATCTCACCTCCTGGCAGCACCTGCACGTTCACCCCCAGGCGGGCCATCACCTTGCCCCCCAGGCCAGGGATGCGCATTTTCAACCCTTTGAGGGAGGCGAGGCCTTCAACCGGTCGTTTGAACCAGCCGCCCAGCTGGCCGCCGGTGTTGCCGGCCGGAAAGCTCTTGGCCCCGAAATCGGCGAAGAGGGCGTCCATCGCTTCGTTGCCGCCCCCTTGATACAGCCAGGCATTCTGTTGCTGGGCTGAGAGGCCGAAGGGCACCGCCGTGCCGAAGGCGAAGGCAGGGTTCTTGCCCACGAAGTAGTAACTGGCGGTGTGGCCGCACTCCACGGAGCCGGCCTGCACCGCATCCAGCACCTCCAGCCCTGGAACGATCTCGCCGGCTGCAAAGGGTTCGATCCGGAAGCCGCCGCCACTCATCGCCTCCACCCGTTGGCAGATGGTTTCTGCGCCTCCATAGATCGTGTCGAGGGACACGGGCCAGCTGGTGGCCATGCGCCAGCGCACCTGCGGCAGGCCGCTGCTGCGGTTGTGTTCGGCACGACGGATCGTGCAGGCACTCAAGGCTCCGGCTCCAGCTGCAGCGGCAAGCGCTTTTCCACTGGTCCGGAGCAGCTGCCGACGTTGCATGACGTGCTCCTGCGTTGGTCGCCAGTGGCGGCGACGGTTGCTTGCTCAGAAGCTTATCGATCACCAACGAATCGGTTTTCTTTGTGTCAAACAAAAAACCCTCCGCCGAAGCGGAGGGCCGGATCGTTCTCCTGTCACCTGGGAGAGATCGGTTGCTGCTCCCATGGTTTGGCGTTCAGCTCTCCACCGTGACCGACACGGTGGTGCGGTTCTCGGCTTTGGCGGCCTGAATCTCGAGAATGCCATCGCGGTAGCTGGCGCGTAGTTGGTCCCGATCCAGTGGCTGGCTGAATCGGAAGCTGCGGCTCCAGTTGCCTGGGCGGAACTCGCTCAAGAGTTGTTGTGGGTTGTTTTCGATGGCGGGATCCAGGCTGGCGTGGCGCTCGGCGCTGATTACCAGGGTGCGATCGGTGGCTTTCACGTCGATGGAGTTGCGATCGACACCGGGCAATTCGAGGCGCACGGTGTAACCGTCGGCATGCTCCAGCACTTCAGCTGCAGGCACGCGTTCGGCCTGGGCGACCTGTTGCTCAAGACGCTCAAGTAGATCGAAAGGTGATTGACGAAGGGTGATCATGGATGGTCTCCAATGGTTGAAACAAACGGGGTGGTTCGTGTCACCCGCAACGTCAATCTGCGCAATTTGAATGAAGCTGAGGAGTCGGAGAACCGTCCGATCAGGTTCGGCCTAGACGACAGGGTTCGGTTGGTACGACAAGGTTGGTGTGAAAACCGAAACTCATTTTTGATCAGGGCATTGGCTCATCAAATTGCAATCACAAATGCAGTCAGGCTTGTTGTTGTTATTGCTTAAAGCCAATGCCAGCAGGCAAAGGTTGCGGCTTGACCGCAGCGTTGTCCATTCAGATCCCAAAGGGTCCAGATACGGGCATTGTTGATCACAAAGCGGTGCCCCTGGCTGTCGATGCGGATGCCGCTATAGCCCTGGTAGGCATCCTGCTGGCGGGCATTGCCCAGGGCTTGGGCCCGTTCGCGGCGTTCCTTCTCGGGTGCGGTGAGCCGCGAGGGCATGCCCACCATCTGCGCCCAGCGCCTCTGCCACAGCTTGAGGGCCGCAGCATTGGCATACACGAGGGCTGGGTCGCTGCTGTCGTTATGGGCTAGCACCGGCCACGGTGCAGCAAACAGCTCTTGGCAGCTCACCCTGGCGTTGGGGCTGCAGTTGTGCCGATTCGCCAGGAGCGGCCGTCTGAAGGCATGGCTGTGGGAGCGCCGAATGCGCGCAGCCCAGGCACGACTGTCTGGGCTGAGCCAGGGTGGGTGCTCTTCAGCCACCGCCTGCAGTCATGGCGGCGATCAGCGCCTGTTGGCCGAGGGCCTGGCCCTGTGAGCGCAGATGGTTGAGGAACTGCTGTTTGGAGTTTGGGAAACGAGGTTCCTCTGCCAGCGGCAGCTCACCGGCGGCATCGAGACCGGTGTCGCCTTCCATCGCCGGAGTGATCACCACCAAATCGGCATCGAGGCTGGCGTCGTATCGCCACCAGAGGGTGGGATCGAGCACCGCAGGGTGGGGTGGTGTCGGCTGCTCGTTGTCTGCGCTGACGGTGCTTTCGCTCGGATCCGACGGTGTATCTGCATGCTTTGCCGCTTCTGCGGCCAGGGTTTCCAGGGCTTTGCGGCGGTATTCAGCCAGGTCTTCCAGCAGTTTTGTGCGGGTACGACCTCGCAATTGGAAGAGCACGAATGGGTCTTCGCTGAAGCGTTCCCCCATCAGGAAATAGACCGCACTGATGTGTTTGCAGGGATTGGCCTTGTCTGGACAGCTGCATTCGCTGCGCACTTCTTGCAACTTGAAGGGGAAGAGACGCCGGCCACTGGCGGCGAAGGCTCGCTCAATGTCGGCTGGCATGATCCCCGCCAGCAGCTGGGCCGACCATCGCGCTTTTTGGGTGAGCGCTTCGAGCACATAGCGCCAGTCTTCGTCGTTGAGAACGTCCAGCCAGAGTTTCACCTTGTAGGGATCTTCACCAGTGCCCTGCACACGGGCATGCACGCGTCTGCCCTCGAAGCGAATCGAGGTGACGTTGCCTTCGCGTGCATAGGTCCAGGCACGTTCCAACCGTTTCTTGTAGCGGTAGGAGTTGATCAGCTCCATCCACTGCTCTACCCACCAGGGCTGTTGCCCCAGCCCCTCATCGCCAAGGGAGGTGTTGATGCCGTGATTCGACGGTGTGATGGTCATGGTTCAGGAGTCCTCAAGGCTTACGAGTTCCTTCAGCTGGCCCATGTCCAGGCCGCCGAGCCAGTCTTCGCCGGAGCCAATGATGTCTTCGGCGAGGCGTGATTTCTCGCGGATCATGCGATCTATCTTCTCCTCCACTGAGCCGCTGGTGATGAATTTGTGCACCATCACCCGGTTGGTCTGGCCGATGCGGTAGGCCCTATCGGTGGCCTGATTTTCAACGGCTGGGTTCCACCAGCGGTCGATATGAAACACGTGACTGGCCCGGGTGAGGTTGAGGCCCACGCCTCCGGCCTTGAGCGAGAGCAGGAACAGTTGCGGTCCTCGGGGGTCTTCTTGGAAGCGATCCACCATGGCCTGCCGTTCGCTTTTGCTCGTACTGCCGCTCAGGAAGGGAACATCGCTGCGCCAGCGCCGTTGCAGGTAGCCCTGGAGCAGATGGCCCCATTCGGCGAACTGGGTAAACAACAGGGCCCGATCCCCTGCTTCGATCACCTCCTCCAGGATCTCTTCCAGGCGTTGCAGCTTGGCTGAGCGCTTGAGGAAATCGTCGTCGGGCTGCTTTTCCTTTAAGGCCAGGGCCGGGTGATTGCAGACCTGCTTCAGTTTGGTGAGGAGCCCCAGCACCTGGCCATGACGCTTCCCGCGTGGTGCTCGTGCGATCGCGTCGAGCGTGTCTTCAACGGTTTTGGCATAAAGCGACTTCTGCTCCTTGCTGAGCCCCACCCATTCGCTCAGTTCCACTTTTTCGGGCAGGTCGGAAATGATCGCTTTGTCGGTCTTGAGTCGGCGCAGGATGAAGGGTCCTACCCGGGATTTGAGATCGCGCAGTGATGACATGTCGCCATAGCGCTCGATCGGCATGCGATAGCGCTGGCGGAAGAAGTCTTCCTCCCCCAACACCCGTGGGTTGAGGAAATCCATCAGGGCCCAGAGTTCACTCACTCGGTTTTCCACCGGGGTGCCGGTGAGGGCGATGCGGAAACGGCTGCTGCGGCCGGGTCGGCCTAGATCCCTGGCAGCCATGCTCTGCTTCGCACTGGGATTCTTGATGGCCTGGGCTTCATCAATCACGACTCCTTGCCAGTCGATGCTTTCCAGCAGCTCGCTATCGCGTTGGAGCAGGCCGTAGCTGGTGAGCACCATGTCAATGTCCTTCAAGGATTTCTTGAGGGCAGCTGGGGTGGAAGGCCGGCGTGGCCCGTAGTGCTCCTTCACCATCAGTTCTGGTGTGAACGCGGCCGCTTCCCGTTTCCAGTTCGTCAGCACTGAGGTGGGGGCGACAAGCAGCACCGGTCTTTTCAGTTCCTGTTCGGCTTTGAGGTGTTGCAGAAACGCCAGCAGTTGGATCGTTTTGCCGAGGCCCATGTCGTCGGCCAGGCAGGCCCCTTGATCGAAGCGGTGCAGGAAAGCAAGCCAGCCCAGCCCGCGCTCCTGATAGGGCCTGAGCTGGCCACAGAATCCTTCCGGAGCCGGGAGCGGGTCTGGCGCTTTTTGCTGGTGGTATTGCTCGAGAACTGCCTGTAAACGTGGGCCGGCTTCAAGGCGATGCACCGGCAGCCGCATCAGTGTGTCGCCTTCAGTAGCCGTTAGGCGCAGGGCGTCATCGAGGCTGAGTTCTGGGTTGGCGGCACAGAACCGTTCGGCATTTTTGAGGTCGTTGGGACGCAGTTCGATCCAGGCCCCTTTGTGCCGCACCAAGGGGCTGCGTTTACCCGCTAACCGCTCGAGTTCCCGCAGCGTCAGGGTGACTCCACCGATCATCAGCTCCCACTGCCAATCGAGGGTTTCTCCGAGCGTGAAGCCTCGGGATCGTTCGGGAAGTTCGGCTTTGATCGCCAAGCCGAGGCGGCTGGCTAGGCCACCGGAGAGGCTTGGAGGCAGCTCCACTCCCACACCCACATCCCGCAATTGGCGGGCAGCGGTGCGCACCAGCACAAAGGCTTCCGCTGGCGTGAGCTGCATGGCCTCGGGGGTGGCACTGTCGAGCCCGCGCTCGATCGGCGCGAACACGGTGAGGGCACGGCCCATGCCCTCCAGCAGCAACTCGCCGGGATGCTCCACCGCAATTTCACCCAGTTGCAGGCCCTGGGGCCCTGCCGCCCAGGCCACCCCTGCCGGCAGCTTCAGGGTGGGATCAGCTTCGGCCTGCAGGGCGAAGCGCAGTGTCCAAAGGTCCTCCCCGTCTTCAGGAGTTTCGAGTTCAAGACATGCCCTGGCGGCTGCCACATTGCCGGCCACGCCTTCACGCCAATGGTGGCTGGCGGTGGCGAGTCGTTCGGCTTCTTCATCGTCCAGATGAATCACGCCCGTGTCAGAACCCAGGGCCTCCTGCCAGGCGCTGAGTAAGGGATCCAGTCCTTCTGTGTCAGGAGTGAATCCTGTACGCAGTTGGGCATCCACCAGGTCTTCCAGCAGGGTGGCGACCCGTAGGCGACCACTGCGGGGCCTGCAGCTGGCCACCGGGTTGGCGGCGCGCATGGCCTCCGGTCTTAAGCGTGTGGTGCGGTTGCTGCGCCGACCTGTCGGTTCTCGCCAGGGCAGGGCACAGGTGGCGACGAGGGGCAGTCGGGCGGCCAGATCCTCCAGGCGGCGGCGGTCGTCTTCGCGGTTGAGCAGGGGCACCCAACGCGCCCTGTGGGGGTAGCCCTCACCTCTGCTTAATTCGACCTGGGGAATCCAGCGCCCCCTGGCGATCAGGCTGAGGGCCCAGCGCTGCATGTGGCTCCACCAGCGCAGTTCGTCGGCGAGGTCGGGGTGTCGACCCGAGAGGGGTAGGCGCGCCAGCCAGGCCGTGGCTGCTCCTGGTTCAATCGCCAGACCCTGCACCTGCCAGGGCCACCATTCGGTTTGCTTGGGGATTGGCTCACCAGCCTGGAGAGGGAGTCCGGTCCAACCGCCGTCGTCTGACGCTGCTGCTTCGCCGCGCTTTCTGCGCGGCTTGACCGTTCGGCTCGGCAGGGTGAGGCAGGCCGTGGCATCAATGATGCCGTCGGGTAGGAGGTCGCGTTCGCTCAGCCAGGCCCGTAGGTCGTCGGGGCTGAGGCTGAAGGGATGGATGGCCGGCGTTGCGCCTGGGCCTGCTGGCTCGGCCACACGCCAGGTATCCGCCCACACGAGGAGTGCAGGCCTCCCAGAGCTGGAGGGGGTTCGAATGGCGGGAAGCCAGGTGGCGTGCAGCAGGCTCATGGCCGCGACGCGGACAGCATGCGTTGGGTTCCGTGAAGCAGGAGTGCGCTACCGATCAACGGCAACCACGCCAATAGGAGTTCCACTACTAATGATGCCAGGGCATCTGCCCCGGCGAAAGGAGAGGGCAGGGTCATTCCCAGACTTCGGACGCCGCAGATCGCTCCCACAAGCCCTGCCTGAAGATGGGAGTCCTCGGGATCGACCCGTTCAAGATGAAAGGCCAACAACCCATAAAAGAGGCCGCAGCCACTGGATCGCACAGCCATCTCGAGGCCAAAGGGCAGACCGATCAGTCCTGCTGCTAGGCCTGCGGTCAGGGCCCAGCTGATCGACCGCCAGCGCAGGGCGGCACGGTTCAAACCCTGCGCGTCTGAGGGGCTCGGAGTGGTGTCAGGAAGCGGGGCGGCCAACGTCTGCGGCGGCTCAGGGGTGATCATGGCTGCTGGACCCGACTTTCCTGCCTGAATTCGCCATGGCTGTTGCACGATCGTCGCGCTCTGGTGCAGCGCGTCCCCGCAGCGGTGCCGAGATTCGAGCGGCGTTTCTCGATTTCTTCGAGCAGCGGGGTCACAAGCGCATGCCCAGTGCCTCTTTGGTGCCTGAGGACCCAACGGTGCTGCTCACCATTGCGGGCATGCTGCCGTTCAAGCCGATTTTTCTCGGCCAGCAGGAGCGACCTGCCCCTTGTGCCACGAGCAGTCAGAAGTGCATCCGCACCAATGACATTGAAAACGTGGGGCGAACCGCACGCCATCACACGTTTTTCGAGATGCTCGGCAACTTCTCCTTTGGTGATTATTTCAAGGAGCAGGCGATCCAGTGGGCGTGGGAGCTGAGTACCGGTGTCTTCGGTCTTGATCCGAACAATCTGGTGGTGAGTGTCTTCCGTGAAGACGATGAGGCAGAGCTGATCTGGCGGGATGTGGTCGGTGTCAGTCCGAAGCGGATCATCCGCATGGATGAAGCCGACAACTTCTGGGCTTCTGGTCCAACCGGGCCCTGTGGACCGTGTTCGGAGATGTATTACGACTTCAAGCCCGAATTGGGTGATGACGGCATCGACCTGGAGGACGACGACCGTTTCATCGAGTTCTACAACCTGGTGTTTATGCAATACAACCGCGACGCTGAGGGAACGCTCACGCCGCTGGCGAATCGCAATATCGACACTGGCATGGGCCTGGAGCGCATGGCCCAGATCCTTCAGGGCGTGCCGAACAACTACGAAACGGATCTCATTTATCCCCTGATTGAAACGGCTGCCGATTTAGCTGGGGTTGATTACAAGACTCTTGATGGGAAGGGGCAAACCTCTCTGAAGGTGATCGGTGACCACAGCCGTTCTGTGGTGCAGTTGATCTGTGATGGCGTCACCGCCAGTAATCTCGGCCGCGGCTATATCCTGCGGCGACTGCTCCGTCGGGTGGTGCGCCATGGCCGTTTGGTCGGCATTGGTCAGCCTTTTCTTACCACGATGGGGGACGCCTCGATCGCCCTGATGCAGGAGGCCTATCCCCAGCTCGTGGAGCGCAGGGATGTGATCCTGGCGGAGTTGCAGCGAGAAGAGGCCCGTTTCCTTGAAACCTTGGAGCGAGGCGAGAAGCTGCTGGCGGAGCTGATCGCTGCCAAGCCCAGCCAGATCACAGGCGCACAGGCCTTTGAGCTCTATGACACCTATGGCTTTCCGCTCGAGCTCACGCAGGAGATCGCCGAGGAGCAAGGACTGGAGGTTGATCTGGGCGGATTTGAAACGGCGATGGAGGAGCAGCGTCAGCGTGCAAAATCCGCCGCGGTGAGTATCGACCTCACCTTGCAGGACGCCATTGATCAGGTGGCCGCCGAGCTGGAGGCCACGACGTTCCAGGGCTATGAGCTACTGGAGCAGAGCAGCAGCGTGCAGGCGCTGGTGGTGAACGGAGCTCCGGCTGAGAAGGCCGCTGCTGGTGATGCCGTGCAGCTGGTGCTCGATACCACGCCCTTTTATGGCGAGGGAGGCGGTCAAGTGGGTGATCGCGGTGTGCTGGTGGGCGATGGCCTAGATGGCAATGGCCTGATCGTTGAGATCGATGGCGTCAGTCGCAATCGCAGTGTGTTTGTCCATAGCGGACGGGTGGCCAGGGGCAGCCTTGCGATTGGTGACGTGGTGCATGGTCAGGTGGATCGTGCCTGTCGTCGCCTTGCTCAGGCGAATCACACGGCGACCCATCTGCTCCAAGCGGCTCTGAAGCAGGTCGTCGACCCCGGCATCGGTCAAGCCGGTTCGCTGGTGGATTTTGAGCGTCTTCGCTTCGATTTCCACTGTCCTCGGGCAGTGAAGCCAGAGGAGCTGGAGCAGATTGAAGCCCTGATCAATGGCTGGATCAGCGAGGCCCATGCGTTGCAGGTGGAGGAGATGGCCATTGAGCGGGCCAAGGCGGCTGGGGCCGTGGCGATGTTTGGTGAGAAGTACGCCGATGTAGTTCGCGTGGTGGATGTTCCCGGAGTCTCGATGGAGCTCTGCGGCGGCACCCATGTGGCGAATACCGCAGAAATCGGTCTGTTCAAGATCGTGGCTGAGAGCGGTGTGGCTGCAGGGATCCGCCGGATTGAAGCAGTGGCCGGAGCTGCCGTACTCGCTTACCTGAACGAGCGGGATGCGGTGGTGAAGCAGCTAGGGGATCGGTTCAAGGCGCAGCCCGGCGAGATCGTTGAGCGGGTGATAGCGCTTCAGGAGGAGCTCAAAACCACCGGTAAAGCGCTCGCCTCTGCTCAGGCAGAGCTTGCGGTGGCGAAGTCCGCCGTTCTAGCTGCGAAAGCGGTGACTGTCGGAGATGTCCAGCTCCTCGTGGAGCGGCTGGATGGGGTGGATGGCACCGGCCTGCAAGGGGCGGCCCAGAGCTTGGCGGATCAGTTGGGGGATGGTGCTGCGGTGGTGATCGGTGGCCTCCCCGATCCGGCTGATCTTGGCAAGGTCATTCTGGTGGCTGCCTTCGGCAAGGTGGTGATCGCCAAAGGGCAGCAGGCTGGCAAGTTCATCGGAGCAATTGCCAAGCACTGCGGCGGCGGCGGCGGCGGTCGCCCGAACCTGGCCCAGGCGGGTGGTCGTGACGGGGCGGCCTTGGATGGGGCCCTAGAAGCAGCCCGGGAGCAACTGGAGAAAGCCTTGAGCTGAATCTGGAGGCATGGAAGCCCATCGCCGCCTCTCTGTTCCTGCGCGGTCTGTTGCTACGAACTCTGTTCGGGGCAAGGCTGCCAAGAGCGTTGTCGTCAGGATTGGTGGGTCATGGTCCTTTGTTGGATGCTCTCCAACTGCTTGGCAGCGTTGGCCAGGCTGCAGGAGCTTTCGCTCAGGATGGAGCAGCAGCGTTGTAGTTCGGCACTGTCGTTAGCACTCAGGGCCTGAATCGCAGCCAGCAGTAAGGCCTGGTTGTGATTGGCCTGGCGGCAGCGGGCCCCGCTCAGGGCGAGCATCTCCAGCACTAATTCAGTGTCGAACAGCAAGGCCTGGAGCAGGTCGTCACTGCGGGCAGCGAGCAGGCTGGCTGGACCCTGTTCAACCCGGACCTGGGCGCTGTAACGGTTGTCGCCGAATAATCCCATTTCGCCAAGGATTTCGCCCTCTCGAACCAGAGCGAGCATTCGGGCGGGCTGGCCCGCTTCGATGTGCTCCACCGCCAGCACACCACTGCTCACAAGAAACACCCATTCGGCGGGCTTTCCTTGCTCGATCACGATGTCGCCTGTTGCAAGGTTGTGGGTTTCGGGCTGGAGCTGGCTGAGGTGCGTGCTTAGCAGTTCCCTGAGCCTGGCCCGGATCTTGTCGAGTTGTGGCTCAATGCCCCCCATGGTTGGGTGTGCGGTCCCATTCCCATGCTGGGCAACATTGTTGATCCAGGCCGCAAGAACTGACCTAGCGTCATCGAAGTCGAGGTGTTGAGGCGAACGTCATCGCTGCACTCAACCTATTAATCCTTTTGGGCATGGCCCACTTCGTCTGCGACTTTGTTCTGCAGACCGATCGCATGGCTCGCGAAAAGATTGCTGGTAGCGATGTCACCCTGAACTGGCGCTGGTGGCTCATCTCCCATGCGGCCACCCATGGTTTGGCGGTTGCACTGTTGACGGGGGTGCCTCGTCTTGGGCTGGCGGAAATGGTGCTGCACGCGATCATCGACTGGTGCAAGGGGAGATTTCGTTTTTCCCTGGCTCTTGATCAGGGCCTTCATCTGGCCTGCAAGCTGCTGTGGGTGGTCCTGATCGTGTCGATTCGAACATGACGATGATGTTGAGCCGCGACGACCTTCAGGCCATCTCCCTTTTTGAGAGCTTGGAGGCTGACCAGCTGGATCAGATCCTTGATCGGCACCGGGAATCGTCCCACCAGGCCGATCAGGTGATCGTGATGGAACAGGACTGGGGCGAGTCGCTTTTCTTGCTCTGTGATGGTTTGGCGAAGGTGCGCACGTACACCGCCGATGGCGACGAAGTGGTGATGTCGCTCTTGGGTGCCGGTGATGTGTTCGGCGAGATGGCCGCGCTTGATGGTGATGCTCGCTCCGCTGATGTGGTGGCACTCACGCCACTTCGACTGGTGAAGTTGAGAGTTCCGCCGTTTGCAGCCTTGCTCGACAAGCAGGCGGGCTTTGCCCTTGCTCTGGCAAAGCTTGAAGCATCCAGGTTGCGGGATCTCAACCGGCGTTTTGCGCTTCAGACAGCGGATGCCACTACCCGGCTGCTGGATGCGCTGGCTTATCTCGCACGCAAAAGTTCCGATCAAGACGACCCTCAGGCCCCGATCCCTCCGATGGCACAGCTAGAAATCGCTTTGATTGCCGGGCTGGCCCGTGAAACGGCCTCGCGCACCCTTAGCAAGTTGCGAAGCCGTGGAACCGTGAGTGAGGAGGACGGACGGCTACGCCTGGCCGATCTCAAACCCTTGGAGAAGCGCGGCCTGTTGCTGTGAACTGAGGCTTAGAAGCGGTAGCGGACCTTGCCGTAGGCCCCACTGCCGAGCAGCCAGTCGTTCCAAAAACCTGCATTGTTGTCGGCGTGGAACTGGTCGTTCCATCCCAGCTCCACCGACCAGTGCTGGCCATGGAGCCAGCGCAGCAGGATTCCACCTGTACCGATTGTGTCCTCGATACTCACGTCGGCTCGGCTGGTTTGGATTCCGCCGATACCGATGAAGGGCACCAGCTGCAAGGCGTTGTCGTTCTGCTGCCAGAAGGTCCAGTTCAGCTCGCCTGTGCTCAGCCAGCCATTGTCTCCGCTGATCAGGGTGCCGGGTAAACCCTTGAGGCCCACATCACTGCCGAGTGCAAAACCCATGTCACTGGTGAGTTCGTTGAAGGCCACTTGGCCAGCGGCGCGCAGATTGAGCTGAAGACTGGGATCAATCCGCCAGCCAACGGAGGCGATTCCTCCCAGTGCACGGGATTCACCTGGGGAGACGGCGTAAAAGGAGAGATCATGCAGCTCTTCTGAGCTACTGAAGCCGGCGATGCCTTGTAGTCCATAGATCTGGCCAGACCAGCCGAGGTTGGCATTACTGCCCGCATGGCCGAGGCCGATGCGTAGATAGCCCGTGCTCAGGTCACCGTCCGGGCCGCCACCGATGATCAGGGGAAATGACTGGCCATCGAGGTAGCTGTCGTTGCGGTTGGCACTGAGCCCGGCCAGGGCATACCAGGTTTGATCCCCGGAATCGGCGAAGGTCCATTGCAGTTGTGCCAGACCTTGGTATTGACGGAAGCTGAGTCCGTGGGCTGGTTGACGTGCTTCGACGAGGTTGCGGCGACTGGCCCCAAAGGATCCAGTAAGGCTGACGGACTCGCCCAAAGGGATGGTGTAGCTGAGAGAGCCAATACTTGCCCCCAGTTCTGGATCACCATCGGCGTTGAGTTCGCCGTAAATTTGCAGAACGTCTCCTGCCCAGAGGAGTTCGGGTTTCTGCAGCACGGCCAGTGCGCGCCATTCACCACTGCCGGCGTTGCCGTCGTTGCGCAGACTCAGGTCGCCGCGCCAGGGATGGCTGGCGGGGCTGACGGTGAGGGTGAGCACCGCCTGCGTGGGGTCGCTTCCCAGTTTGCCGAGGCTGCCTGAGACGCTGCTGACAACGGAGCGTTGCTTCAGTTGCCGCAGTTGGCGTTGCAGGCTGGGCAGGTGGAGGGTTTGGCCCACCAAGTTGCTGAGACGCTGGCGCACTTTTTGTGCGAGTCGTTGATCGTCGCTGTTGACGTGCAATTCCACCAGTCGCCCCATCACCACCGTCAGTTGTCCGGGGGCAGGCTCGGGCTCGATGTACACCCGCGAATTCACATAGCCGTCTTGTTGCAGCCGTCCACTCAGACTTGCTGCGCAGCGTTTGAGCTGGTCGTTGGCACTGGTCGACCCACTGCACCTCCGCAGCAGTTGATTCAGTTCAGTTGAGCTGTAGGGAGTGTCGCCATTGATTCGAGGTAAGGGAGAGTTCTGTGATCCTGAGTTTTTTGCTGGTGGGCTGACTTCCTGTTGGCCCTGCGGCAGCGCATCTGGGCTGATGGTGAGTCCAGCGTCATCATCGGTGCTGCTGTCTGGTGTGGTCTGGAGGGGGCGTTCGTTCGGAGCCGGGTCGGGCACCCTGGCGGGACCTGGCTGGAGCGGAGGGGCTACCAGTTGCGCCAAGAGGAGCAGCATCGATTCGGCGCTTGTTACTCGTGAGAACTTTAAAGTTGTCTGAGAAAAAATCATCTAGCGTGCTCACGCAGCAACACATCTGCTGCATCGAGATGGTGAGGGCGCATCGAATGAGACGACTTGCGCTGTTGCCGCTGTTGATCGCTTTGTCTGGCATCA
>NZ_UCOB01000029.1 GCF_900474295.1 Synechococcus sp. UW140
GGCTGCCAGGGTCACAAATGGCATCCACATATCGGTCTGGGCTCGAGCAATCCAAATCAGCAATCACTTCAGAAGCCGACTTCTTATCAACAACGAGCTGCAAACTGCCTTCCTGGAGATAAACATCATAAATCGTGCTTTCTTCAATTCCTTTATTAACTCCAATACCGCTGAAGTATCCAATATTGCCGTCAAAGACAAGCACTGTTTTTGCTGCCAGCTCATTCATTTCTCCTTGACTGGCAGCAGGGGCATCAATCACTGTGTAGGTTCCCTCTGGATCGGCCTGATCAGCAGCCGCAATCACTAAAGATCCACCTCTGTAATCAAAACGATCAGCAACCAGCGGCGCTGAATTCTTACTTTCAAGGCTGGCATAAATCTGACCACCTTCCATCACAAAGTTCTTGAATGTTGCGTGCTCGCTATCAAGGATGAGCAGTCGCCCCCCTTTGAGAGTCATTGTCTCAACGCCAGCCTCGTTATAGTTGCCGTCATAATCCCAGTCGCCTGTTACCTGTTCAGCAAATTCGAAATTATCTATTTTCGCTGCTTTAAACGAAGGCACGTCTTCGCATGGATTATCTAGATTCTCAAGATCACATGTTCTATCCGTACCAAATTTGATCGTATCAGTGCCCTCACCACCATCAATGATTCCCGAGCCAGAGACATTGGCGTTGGTCAAGAAAGTGTCATCTCCCCCCTTTAAGTCAATATTGGCTGAAGTCGTAATTTCGATCGAGCCAGAGTTGATGAATTTATTATCATCATTGTTTCCGGACAAAGCCGCCGCTGTGATTTCACCAGCATTATCCAATTGACCGACGGAAAGGTCTCCCCCCAGCACTTCTCCAGCACCTTCAACAATCAGAGACTGAATCTCTTGTGCAGTGTTTCCTAAATCAAGAGTTCCGTTCTTGATCCGTGTGTCACCCGACTGTCGAAAAGCGTTGGAGCCTCTCACCAGGAAGTCAGCTGATCCAGTCTTCGTAAAGCTGCCTTCTCCCGAAATCTCCCCAGCAAACGACTTACCATTGGAGCTTGTTGCAATCAAAGCAGCATCCGGATCTCGAAGCACGAGATCTCCTGAACCACTGAGAGACTGAACACGGTTGATTGTGCTGAGGATGCGTAAGGTCGCATCCTTGTCAATCTCCACATCCGTCGTGGATGGCAACGACGTGTTGCTGTCAATAATCAGCACGCCCTCACGGACGAGGGTATTTCCTTGATACCTTTGCTCAGAATCGCCACTGGAGGGCGCGTTGAGCAGCAAGGTTCCAGCACCGACTTTAATTAAATTACCTTCACCCTGAATTCCATCTTTAACGAAGATATAAACATCTTTGGAATCCTTTGTGACATTGATTCTCGAGTCCCCAATCAACTCCAAAGAAGCATCAGCACCAAGAATTAAATGCTGTCCATCAAAACTGAGGACTCCACCATCTACAACAATGGGCTCATGAATTGTCGCTCTATCGGTATTGCTAACACCATTGAGCTTGAAGATCAGCTGTGCATCTTTTTGAACTGTTGTTCCACCATTAGCGGAGCCCAGTCCCATACGATTCGTAACCCTTAGGGTTCCTTGCTTGACAACGGTTTCACCATCGTAGTCATTACTTCCGGACAGAGTTGTGGTCGCACTACCAGAGAAGGTCAGAGTCCCGCGAGTGGGAGACGGAATATCATCTGTAAACTCACCCGAGAATGTGACATTCTTACCATTGTTATTAATTTCACCACCCTCTTCGGCGATATAGAAGTTCTGCGCAAAGGTTTGGGCATCGTCACCTACGACCTCCAGAGTGCCACCCTCAAACACAGGTGCATACAACGATGAAGACACCTTCTTGCCATCGTAGGCACAAAAAGTTGCGCCATCGGTTCCACTACCCTTGGCTCCAACCAATTTATTGGAAGCAACATCAGCCTTGATGGTATTCACCGCACAACCACCGAATGCTTGAATTCGATTAACTATTTTACCACCATTAGTGTAATAGTCCTGGCCATTCCAATAGTAAACAAGGCCATTGTTGCTGCCAATATCAGTGTCAGGACGATTAAACTCGGAAGCCAAAGGAGGATTTCCGCTCCATCCGGAATAAATAAAGCCTCCACCATTACTCCCATCGTTCAAACACAATGCACCATCAGGTTCAATGCCCTCGTTATTCGTACAAGGAGTCGAAACGCCTAGGAGACCATTGTCAGAGGCAAAGATTTCATACCCTTCAGACAAACTCTTGGCAAGATTCTTGTTTTCTTCACCGTACCAAGCATTGAAAAACTGCTCAACGCCACTGCTCTCATCAACCCATTGCTTCAGGGATATTCCAAGAGCATCAGCATCATCGTTTGTCGTAATATAATACTCAACAGCATAAATATCCTCACCCTCAACACGAAGAATCGTCTGATAATCCTGCGGCAAGGTGTAGACATCAACCATGGAGCCTCCACTAGCGGTGGTGACATAATTCCCCTCTAGATCGTTCGCCTTGACGACGGCCGGCCAAAAGACCGAATTCGCGAAGCCAAGACCAAGGGCAACAACCAGGCCCGTTGTCTTAATCGCCATCGTCACATCGAGTAGATACAGAGATCATTCTTGCTGTCACGCGCAGAAATTCAACCGGTTCTTACAAAGCACAGACCATTCGAGGGAGAATGCTTTGATCTGAGGGGGGCGGGTATCAGTCCTGTGCTCATCGAGGTTGCAACTGAAAGCTCACACCATCGCTCGCGCGACAGTTCGTTCCACGATCGCGTCCTCACATCACAGCGCCGCCTCTCAAGCAATCCTCCTGGTTCGTTCCCACGCTGTGGGTCTTGTCAGTGAAGTCAAACCCAATCGTCTGTTCCTCATTCCCCTGGTTCCAGTCTCCAAGCCAGGCCAACTTCAAACTGGGGGTGAACAAACCAGTTTCACCGAAAGAACTTAGAGAGGGAGTTCTTGACCAACCTTCAACGGGGCAATCAACCATCAAATAACATACCGCTGATCTTGAGCTCCAGAGTTTTGCGAATAATCAAACCTTCTCAGCTCCAGGAATCACCTGCCACTCCGTATGTGTCGCCCACAGCCCCCAGATCGCCATCGCCCGTAGGTAATGGCAGGCACGGAAGGTGTTCACAGCGGTGATCGCTTCCGGCGTGCGGAACTGCAAGCCACCTGAATACACCTGGTTCACCACCGCTGAGCAGATTGCTTCAGCCGTCTGTTCTTCTCCCATCAGCTGGTAGTAGCTCGCAATCCCGAAGTTGATTCCGGTCCACACCTCCAAAGGATGGGTGCCATTCGGATCCAAGGGTGTGCCGTCACGGCGGAGTCCATTGGCTACACCAAGTGCTCCACCTTCAAACCGTTCGAAACAGGCTTCCTTCACAGCCTTGAGGGCACTGCGGCTGTTGGCCTCACTCACCACAGGCTCCAGCCCGAGCAAGCGGGCATAAAAATCACCACAAAGTTGATCGGCCATCACCACCGGAGTAGCACTTTCGGCATCGATGTCGTAGTACTCACCATTCCAGAGCAAGCGATCAAAGTTGCTGCGCGATTGCTCCAACCAACCACTGAACTCTCGCTGCTCCTCTGCCGTATCCAGCCCTGTTTTGAGCTGCAAGGTCTGACCAATGGCCAAGGCTGCTTCAAGAGCAGCGATCCAAAGCGCTCCGCAATAGGCGCTGACGCCCTGCAAAGGCCAATCATCAAAGGTCTGATCCGGTGCACCACCGTTATCAGGCAGGCCATCGTGATTGGCATCAAATGTTTTGAGATAGCGCAGGGCCTCCACAGCTGCTGGCCAGCATGCGGCCAAAAAGTTGATGTCTTCTCCGCTTGGGGCCAGCTTGAAGGTGCGCCAAACCTGCAGCACGAAGTCGCTACCGAGATCTTTCCAGAGGTTGCAGTCTTGATAGGCCGTGTAGTTGGTGGCATCCCAAGGCTGCTCATTGGGGGCACCCAAATCGTGGGGAGTGGCCCCCTTTACCTTGCGATCGGCTTCGACCCTGCCCTTGCCCTGGGTGAAATACCAACCGATCGGCCGTTGCGTTGCATCAGCAGCTGGAATCGCCCGAGCGAAGCTGCACAGCACAGCCTTATCGAGCTCCGGCCACAACTGAAGCAGGGCAAACGACCCGTAAAGGCGTACATCAAGACTTTCGTACCAGGCGTAGTCGAGGCACTCGAGCACGCCGAATCGGCCGAATGGATCAGCTGGCGTCGCCGCACTCCAGAGGCTGCCGCCGCTGCAAAGGTCGTAGAGCTCATTGAATAACGCCATCCGCAACGGTTCGGGGAGCTCACGGCGCTCCACTACGGGTTGCTGCCAGGCCTCAATCTGAGCCTGCCAACGACGCCAATCGCGCAGAGCTTCGGAAGCGATCGCAGCGGCCTGGTTGCCGTCTGCAGCAAAGAAATCGGTGTACCGCCGCAGGGCCTGGCTGCCGGTAGCAAAGGCCGTCACCGGCAGATCCCAGCTGATCACCACCGGAATCTCCAGGCTCTGGCCCGGCGCCAACTGGCACTGCACCGCCAGGGCAGCACTGAGCGGATCCGTCTTACCGCTTCGGCGATCGTTGTTGCTATCAGGAATCGTTCCATCGGCGCTGAAGCTGTTCCACAGCTCACTGCCATCCCCGTGGGGGTTCCAGCGGCTGCAGCGGTGGATGCGCACCCCCGGCTGCTCGGTGGTGGCGATGCACCACTGCCCCTCGCCTTCAGCAACAGGGTTGGAGACGTTGCCCTCCAGCACCACGCCTTTGAGGGTGCCATCGTCGACCCAGCGGTTGCGTTGGCCGTTGGTCTTGCCAATTGCTGGGGCGTAGTTGTGCTCCGGGCTGCCGTCGTCGCGGAAGTGCACCTCCGCGGAGGCATCGGTGTTGGTGAACCAGCCGGTGGTGTTGCGCCAGCTCAGCAGCAGCGATAGATCCAGGGGCTGGTCGGTGGGGTTGCGTAGGGTCCACACGAACACCGCCACTGGGTAGCTGGTGCGCTGATAGTCACCCGGCAGGATCGGGCTGAAGGCCTCGCAACGCACCTCGGCGTCATAGACGCCTTCGTAGTGCGTCCAACTCAGTGGATAGCGGGCGGCATAGGTGCCCGTGGTCTGCTCTGCGGTGCTGGCTGGATACCAATCCCAAGCGGATAACGGCTCTCCTGCTTCAGGCCGTGATGCATCCACATCCGGTTTCACCGCCAGGGCATGGGCGCGCGTTGCGGTGCCGTTGCTCTCGAACAATGCGAACTGGCAATCCGGCAGCACCCCAAACCAGTGCTCACCGCCATCCAGATGCCAGAGGTTGATGTTGCCGTCCGTTGCCCGACCGAAGCATCCCGCCCCAAAGCCACCAAGAGGCATGCCGTGATTGGCACCATCGTCGAGGTTGCTGGCGTAGCGCACCGTATAGGGGTTCTCCCAGCCCAGACCAAAGGGCCGGCTCCAGCTCGCCTCGGGCGGCTTCCAGCCTTTCGATTTGGAGCCACGGCCCAGCAGGGATTTGAGAGCAGACAATCCGAGCGGAGCCATGCATGGGCCGAGAGTCGCCCCAGATTGCCAGAGTTGGGCAGAAGGGCCAGGGGTCCAGCACAAAGCCCTCACCGCAGTGAAGGCCAGCACTGGTGGCGCATGCTCCGATCAGGACAGAGCGGTGAAATCCTGGAGGCTGAACTGGCCGTCGCCGCCAAGCACCTGGTCGAACGGCTCAGCCCTGGAGGCGATCTCCTGTAGAGAACCACCACCACGCAAGGCATCAAAGGCAGCATCCACCAGGCTCTGCTCACCAGCGGCATCATTCGAGAGCGCCCAGAACATCAAGCCGCCAAGCCCCGCCTCCTGCACGTAGGCCGCTTTACCGGCCACGGTGGCTGCGGTTTCGATCGAGCTCCACAGACCACTGACGGAGTCGTAGACGAATGCCGCTTTGGCGGTGTCATCCCAGAACAGCTGCAGGTTGCCGTTCTCTACCCCGGTGAGCAGATCCTTGACGTCGTAGCTGCCGGCTTCAAACGACCCGGCCGCCTGCGAGGAATCTCCCGCCTGTTGGTAGCCATTGGTGCCCCCGTCTTGCACGCCACCCCAGGCGCGGGTGTAAGCCGGAGCACCAAGCACCACCTTGCTGAGATCCACATCCGCCTGGCGGAACTGATCGATGGCGGTGAGCACGTCGTAGCCCCCCGCATCACCGGTCATGGCTGCCTGGTGGCCGGTCTGCGACTCCCAGCCTCCGTGGAAGTCGTAGGTCATCACGTTGTAGAAGTCGACATAGGGGTCGATCCCCTCAAGGTTGAGGTTGGCCAGCTTGTCGGCACCACCGGCGGTGGCGATGGAGATCTCCACCTCGCGGCCGGTCTGCTGCCGGAAGTTCTCCAGCTTCTGATCGAGCAGCTCCAAGGTGAGGGCGAAATTGGCGCCGTCCTGATCGCTCACCGCATTGCTGCCCAATCCACCACCACCCGGGTACTCCCAGTCGAAATCGACGGTGTTGAAAAAGTCGTAGCGGTTGAGGGTGTCGATCACGCTGTCGGTGAAGCTCTCCCGGCCCGCGACATCGTCGAAAGCCAGGCTGAAGTCTCCAGAGAGAGTCCATCCCCCCAGGGCAAAGCCAAGGTTGATGTGAGGGTTGAGCTGCTTGAGCAGATCCAGCTGACGCAGGTTGCCGGCCTCAGCATTGGGGTCCTCCCAACCCACCGGAAGGCCGGTGAGGGTGACGGACCCATCAGCTGCTGTTGAGAGAGAGAAATCACCGCCATTCACCAAGCCCTCGCGATAAGCGGCATCGAGGCCACTCCATTCGCGAGCGGAGAAGGTGCGGCTCACCTGCTGATCAGCGGTGAAGCGCTTGTCGGTGGCCGCCCAGGCGTCATGGATGAACAGATCGCCGCTGTCATCCACCCCGAAGAAGCTGTAGTTGAGGTGGGTGAGCTTGCTGGCATCCACATCGGCAACGCGGAAGTCGCGGCCATAAATGCCCCACTCTTCGAAGTAACCCACCACCCGCAGGCCATCGCTGGAGGGGGATGGATCGGGTGAGGGCGTTGGGTCGATTGGATCCACGGGATCGCTGGGAGCCGTTGGTTCGCTCGGAGACGTTGGTTCGACCGGCTCAGAGGTCTCACCAGGTGCTGTGGGAGTTGCCGGCTCTGCGGGAGCCGTCGCATCGCCAGTGTCGAAGCTCAGTGATGTCTGACCACTGAGGTCGCCACTGCCTTGGTAGTAGGAACTAAGGGTGCTGCCGGCCGCCAAGGCCTGACCCGCAGACCAGCTCGGCGCCGACAGGATGACGAGATAGCGGCCGTCGCTTTGCTGCTCCTGGCTGAGGCTGAAGTTGCTGATGCTCTTCAGGGCGTAATCGCTCAGGAAGCTCACCGACCAACCAGCTTCAAGCTCCTGTGCGCCAGCGTTAGTGACGGTGAGATTGCCCGAGAAGGTGCCGCTCCAGTGGTCGGTGACCGTGGCTTCCACCAGCACAGCCGCTGGTGGCGGTTGGGGAGCCGGTTCAGGCGCAGGTTCGGGTTCGGGTTCGGGTTCGGGTTCGGGTTCGGGTTCGGGTTCGGGTTCGGGCATTGGAGCAGGCTCTGGTTGGGGTTCCGGAGCTGGCACCGGTTCCACTCCGCTGCCTCCCACAAAGAACAGTTCATCAGTGAGGTTGCCGCTATTCGGCAGCCCCACGCTGTCGGCGTTGAAGCTCAGATTGATGCTTTGACCGGCCGCAATCGTGCTGTTCCATGCGGCAGGCGTCAGCGTCACCCTTACACCACCCTCTGGCAGTGGCTCGAGAGACGCATCTCCAGCCCAACTCTGGAAGTTCTGATGCAGCGTCTCAAAGCTGACCGACCAATCACTCAAAGGTTGATCTGAGCTGTTGGTGATGGTGAGCTGACCGCTCATCCCGCCCCAGTACAAGCTGCCACTGGCCTTCAGCGTTAGCGCCCCCATAGAAGGCGCCATTTCTTCCATGCCATGGCCTTCAGCATGAGCGCCAGGGTTGTGGTCATGCTGCATGTGCTCGGCATGGTGCGAAGCCACACCATTGGCGATTGAGGCACCCAGCGAATACACCGGTTGTCCGGGCTCCACCTGAAACCCATCAGTGAAGGCTCCAACTGGCGCATCCGGCGTCAGCAGCACGCTGCGATCGACCAAGGCCACATCGTTCTGATCGAAGCCAAGAACCGTCTCGAGATTGTCTTCTCGCACCTGATCAAAGTGAAATTCGACGTGATCGGCACGAAGTTCACTGGCCTGAATGCCCTCCAAGAGCACACTCTGGCCACTGGGTTGGACGACAATCAGAAGTCCCTGTGCTGTATCAACAGCAGAGACGCGTTCACGTGTTCCTAGATAGACAAAGCTGATCTTATCGACTTCAGGATTGAAATAACTGACAATCTCCTGAACACCATATTCATGAGAACGGATGTACACCGTTTCAGAAACAGATTCATCGAAGGATGAAAGCATAATCCGGCCATCAGCATCGGCCTGCACTCCATCCTGTTTGGGGCCACGATTCAGCTCCCAAGACAACACGCCTCCAATATCGGCCCGCAAATGCTCGTTACCAACAGGAGCAAAGTTATCGAGACAAAGCTGGTCCCAACGGATCGGGGAAGCACTCGCATCGACAATCCGCTGAAAATCATTGTCCTGCCATGGATTGACAATGACAGCAGAGCCATCTTCAAGCTTGCCGAGAATCAATCCATGAACAGAAATATCCCCGAAATCCAAAACATCACGCTCTGGATCAAATCCGGCGATATCAGCACCAGATGGATTGACGGAATAGATCGTTCCGCCACCATGAAAACCAAGCACAAGGCCCTTCCCAAACGTACAAAAACCCCAAGCATCTGAGCTGACCCTGGGAGTGACTTTTCAGCCCGAAAGCAAAGCCACGACCATTGGAATAACCCTGCCAATCCCCCCAGTCATGCCTCATCGATGATCAAACAGTGACAAAACATTTCCCGGCTCGAGCCGGGCGAGCTCCAGTCGTATTCAGCAACAACCAATGGGTGAAAACCGACCTCCGAGGCCCCGTCTCCACGGCCTCCTCTCGCCTTGGATAGACAGTCGCCTGACTCTGCGATGCGCCGCTCACTCCCCCCTCCTCACGGCACCTCGCCCCTGGCGGTGCCCTATTTAGGGATCCTGGCCAGCTTGCAGCTGATCGATCCCAGCGTCGCCAACATCGCTCTGGTCAAGGCCAGCGCCGCCATGCAAATGGAAGGTCCCACGCTGGCACTGGCCGCGAGCGTGTCGACCCTGGCACAGGCCGCCACGGTTCTCGTGATGGGCTTTCTGGGAGATCGCTACGGGCGCCGGCGGGTGCTGGCGGCGTCCCTGCTGCTGGCTCTGGTTGGCAATCTGCTGTCGATGCTGGCTGCCGAGGCCGATGTCTTTCTGCTGGGCCGGGCCCTTACCGGCATCGCCCTGGGATCCGTGCTCACCGGCACCTTTGCCAGCGTGCGTGCTGTGAGCAGGCCGGGGCACGTGAGCGCTGCGCTGGGCCTCTGGAATCTGCTGATCGTGGTGGGGTTCATCAGCGGCTCACTGCTTGGCGGCTGGATGGCGGTGATGCACTGGCGGCTGGCCATGGCACTGGTGCCCCTGATCTGCTTGGTGAGCCTGCCGCTCCTCCCGGTACTACTGCCGTCGATCCCCGCCAACCGCACACTGCGTGCTGACCGCGCCGGCCTGATCACGATTGCCTCGGCCGTGGTGCTGTTTTTGTACGGCATCAACCACGCCACTCCAGGCCTACGCAGCATCAGCTTCTGGCTGCCCACCGCCCTCGGGATGCTGCTCTTCGCCGTGCACATTGCGATCGAACGGCGCTGCCGCATGCCGATCTTTCCCCCACGGCTCTATCTGCGCGGTTTCTTTGCCGCAGCTGTGGTGAATGGGCTCGGCTGGAATGTGGCTCAGGCGGTGCTGCAACTGCAAACCAGCAACTTCTGGCAACTTGTGCAGGGCTACAGCACCAGCGCTGTGGCCCTTGGCCAACTGCCGTTTCTGCTCTGCTTTGGAGTCGGCGGCATCCTGGCGGGCCGATGGATGGCCCCGGGTCGGCGCACCCTTGTGCTGATGGGCTGGGGCAGCCTCGCCCTCACCCTTGGGCTCGCCCTCCTCGCGATCGTGCAGGTGCAAACGCCCTACTGGCAGCTGCTCCCTGGGCTCACCCTGGCGGGCATCGGCCTTGCCTTTGTGGCAGTTCCCCAGTCCGCCCTGTTCGTGCAGGAAGCGCCCAACAACTGCTTCGGCTCTGTGCTGGCCTTTCGAACCACCAGCGGCCAACTCGGCTTCGCCTTCGGGCTGGCCGTGAGCGGCACGATGGTGAGCGGATTCGGATTCAACGATCTGGTCACCCACCTGCAACTGGCAGGGCTGAGCGCTGATCGGATTCCCAATCTCGATCAACAGGTGCGCCTTTTTCTCAGAAACAGCCCGATCCACCTGGAAGGCATCGAGGTGGAGCCTGTGCTCCGAGTGATGCGGGAGGCATACAGCCAAGGGATGGCGGCCACGATGCTCGTGGTGGCCGCACTCACTGGACTACTACTCGCCCTCAGCTTGTTGCTCCTGATCATCGGCTCAGAGCAGCAGCTACTGCATCAAGAGGAACTCTGAACCCTCACCCACAAGCTCAAACAAACACCTGACTTACGGTGCTCTCCAGCACGTGCCCGGAGGAGGCAATCATCTCCGCATTGTCGGCAATGAACGCCTCCATCACCCCTGCTTCGGCCTGCATCACGGCGCAGACTTTGGTGGGATCGTCTTTGCTCACACCGCGATACAACGACGTAATTCCAGCAACCTTCTGAAGGGGCTTGGAGGCGTCGTAGGTCGCAGCCCACTCACTAAAGCTTTTGGTGATTGTGAAGGTGAGAACGTGCGTTTCAACCATGGGAAATTTTTGCGAAAACTACCACCAAGAACCGACCTTTTCAGCTCACATCTGCTCCGGGTGCGTTCTCGGCATCCAACAGAGCATCGAGGGTGACCGCTGTGCGCACCAGCGCCTGGTAACGCTGCAACAGCCGACGGTTCCGATCCAACCAACGAGCAGCGTCCGCTGCTCCCTCACCACCGCCGCTGCCACTGAACCCGACGGGGCCATCGGCATCCATCAGCTCCAGGTCGCCCTGCTGAGCGATCAGTGCGAGCAACAACTCATGGAGACGCTCACGCCGGTCTTTGCTCCCATCCGTGCTCATGTGCTGACGCCATTCAAGGCTGTGGCCATCTTGCAAGAACGGAGGCACAGAGCCCTCCCTCTTTGCACGAATGCTCAAGCCCATGACCACACCACAACGGTGCCGGTTACTGCTGGGTCTGCTCACCTTGGGCAGCTTGTGGCAGACGCCACCCCTGCAGGCCGAAGAGCTCTACACCCTCAAAACCACCTGCAGTGCATCCACTGAGGCCCAACCCTTCGCCTGCACGGTGACGGCACTGAACGTGAATGACACCACTGAGTATCACCACCGCTTTGGTGGTCGCTCGGTGGCCTACCGCGTCATCGAAAACCCCTATGTGCGCATCGAGGGCCGTCAAGCCGGAACACCTTGGAATTCGGTGAAGAGCGCCACGATCAATTTCAAGACCCAGGAGCTCTGCTTCAACAACCGAGCCTTCTGTGTCAACAACCCCACCTTTCTGGCCGATGTGCTGGTGAACAGCGGCGATGCCATGCAGGGACGCACCCAGGTGGGCATGGCTTTCGGTCGCAACGGCCGCGTAGACGTGGCCTGCTTCGACGAGGGCTGCACCCGACTGCTGGAGATCTTGAAGCGATGAACAAACAGCACGCAACCCCGCTTGCCGGGATCCTCAGCCTGATCATCAGCCTGCAACCCACCGCGGCAGTGGCCGTGATGGCCACCAGCGTGGAAGCCCCCACAGGCTCAACCTCTGAGATTGAACTGGCCCAACGCCGAGGTGGCGGCGGATCACGCGGAGGCAGAAGCCGTGGAGGCGGAGGCTCCAGAGGCGGAGGCTCCAGAGCAGGAGGCTCCCGCAGTTCCGGCTCCCGTAGTTCTCGAGGAAGCGGTGGCCGCACAGGCTTCAGCTCCTACAGCGGCAGTGGGTCCCGTCGCAGTGGATCGCGCAGCAGTGGTTCGCGAAGCAGTGGGTCACGAAGCAGTGGTTCACGAACTGCGGGAGCAAACCGCAGTACCCGGCAGGGCACGCGCCAATCCAACCAAGGCACCCGACAGACCAACCGCCAAAGCACACGCAGCACGCGCCAATCGAACCAGGGAAGCCGCCAAACCAACCGCCAAAGCACGCGTAACAGCCGCCAAACGGATCGCAACAATGCGATAAACACCCGGCAGGACGGACGCAGCAACCGCACCAATACCCGGCAGAACAACAGGACTGATCGCGTCAACACCCGCAATGACTCCTACAGAAAAGCTGCCAACAACTGGGATCGGTACGGCCGAGGCTGGTACAGCAACAATGGTTGGTCCAACAACCGCCCTTGGAACCACGGCTGGTACGGCGGGTCGACCTGGAACAACTGGGGCTGGTACCCCGGAAGGGCTGCCGCCTGGGGACTGGCCAGCATGGCGACCTTCGGTGTGATCAACAACCTGGTGAACTCAGCCCAGAGCAATGAGGTGAGCTACATCGTTGTTCCCGACTCCGATTATTCCCTCTATTACCCCAGCGTCACCGCCAGTGGCGACGTGATCACGTTCGAAGCCGATAACGGCTACGACACTGTTCGCTACAGCGCCAACTGCCAACAGGGCAGCCTCAACGGAGGCAGTCCCCAGGATGCCAATGAAGCGCAACTGCTCAATGCCGCCTGTCAGGTGGCGTTTGGCCAGTAACGTCTCCCTCATCCAACGACAGCATCAGCACCTGCAAACGCTCCTCAGCCAATGGGGCCAACGTGACAGGCCGAGCCCGGTAATCCGACGCCGCAGCAACCCTGCGAGCGATCGGGCCTCGGGCTTGGTCCCAACCCTGGAGGTTCAATTCGCTGTAAATCCGCTGCACGGTCGAGAAAGGATCTGTCACCAGCGCGTCGTAAGGCACTTCCAGCAATTGCCCTGGAGGGATCAAGGGGCGTGCCGCATCAAAAGCCTTCAGTAAGCAGCGATAGGCTTCCGCCGTTTGCTCAACTTGAGTGAGGTCATCAAGAGGCGCCTGCAAACCAACAAGATTTCCGAGTGACTGCTTCACCTGAACCAGTGAGCGGATCGTATCGATCGGCTCCCGCTTCAGAAAGACAAAACGAGCTCGCGGAAACAGCCGCAGCAACAGCGCAACTCTCGCAGTATGAGCTGGATTTTTGATCAGAAGCGTGTGCTTATCGGTACCGTCATGGAGCCAAGTCAAGCGGGTGAAGTGCACCAGCTTGCGCTCAAAATCTGGCGTAGAGGAAAGCACACAGCGTCGAAAATGATGCAGGTAGTGCCAGGGGAAGGCCACGCCAGCCATGTTCGTATCAGGCGTGAGACGAACCAAGCCAATCTCATCCTCCTGTGGATCCTGTGCTGACCACGGCACCGCATCGATCGGACGGGTGCGCGTCATCAACCGTTGCAAGAGTGGTATCAGCACAGGCTTCAGCAACACAGCCACCTGGGGGGCAACCGTGAGACTGTTGCGGGCGGTGGCAACGCCTGGATCCGCAGCCAGGAGTTGATGCAAAAAGGTGGTACCGCTGCGCCAATGGCCCACAATCACCACCGGATCATCTGGCAACCGCAGTGATCGACAACGATGGGCTAGCAGCAGCTGCTGCAACCAGGCCAGAGGCTCCAGAAGCACACCGGGCAGAACAAGATTGATCGCGACCGGGAGGCGGTTCCAACGAACACGACCATTGCGCAAGGATTTCAAGGCTGTAGCCGGCCGCAGGAAGCCTCCGGCGACAAGGCGATCCATCACGACCGAAAATATGTATAAACGCCTTGGAATAACCACATTTGCTGCACTGAGAAGATTTTATGCATAAGTTGCATGTCTGAGCGAACAGAACAAGCTGGGCATGTCCTTGGACACCCGAATCGCCTCGACCGTCCCTTCCATCGCAAAACAAGGCGGTTCTCTCCCTTCTCAACAGGTCCGACCCAGCCTGTGCTGCTGGGACGTTGCTTTTTTTAGCGCTTGTGATCTCTCCCGTTGCTTTCAACGGATCGGTAAAAACTTCAGCATTGTCCAGCTCACACCTGGGGCACTCGTGGGTCGTTTCACCGTGGTGCAGCTGCAGGGGATGAGCTTGCTCAGGCTGACGACCAACAAGGTGCTACTGCTCACGGGTGAGCGGGGAGAGGACACCACCAGCTTCTGCCTTGAGGTGACGGGGAACAGTGACGATCACCGGGTGCAATGTCAGCCCTTCCAACAATTTTCTCTCTACGGCTTCAAGCAGAACCTGCAAGAAGCGCACTTCCAGCTCAGCGCCGGATCAACAAGCATCCTGGCCATCACCTCCTGCCACCGGTTCAACACCTTTCTGACACGGGTCGGCCAAGAGCACTTGCTTGATCAATTAATGCTGAGCAACTGCATGCAACTTGATCAACAACTGCATCAAACCCTGAGCAATCATCTCTGCAAGATTTTCCAAAAGCCACCATCGACAGAACAGGAAAGCAGACTTGCCGCCCAAACAATCCTGGTCAGCATTCTGAGCTGCCTGCAAAGCAATACCAAACATTTCGTTCCTTTTGAACTATCAGCTCGTGACCAACTGGTTCAAGAAATGGTGTCTTGGGGAATCACCAATAGCAACACACCCCTCACCCTTGATCAGGTATGTCAGCAGCTGTTCACGTCTCGACGCACTCTCATCCTCGGTAGCAAGGAGAATTTCGGCTGCGGGCCGATGGAGTTGCTACGCATCATCAGACTCCAACAAGTGCATAGCTTGCTGCGATCAGAACAAGCACGCCAAAGGGCTGAGCTGCATCAGGTATGCGAAGTGGCCGAGTATTTCGGATTTCGCAGCCGTGGACATTTCGCCAGGGCTTACCAACAGCAGTTTGAAGAGAGCCCTCGTACAACCCTGCTTAAGTCTGTGGCTTAACCGCCTGCCGGGAACAGGAATTGCACTTGTGCGCGAATCGTCCAGTCACCCAAGAGCGTCTGGCCCTTAATCTCAGGTTTCACAGCGTTGTAGTAGGCGCTCAGCGAGGCATTCACAGGCTGGGTACCGATCACAAACACACGGCCAAAACCTGCACCAACAGGCACAGTCCAGCCCTTGTTGTCTGGATTGTTCCAGTTCGCAGTAATAATTGGCGAGCTGGTGAGATACCAACCTTTAGGCAAGTTGTAGTTCAAGAAAGGCTGGATCAACATTGTGCTCACATCCTGGCCATCACTGCCTGCAAAAGACCACACATTGTTGATCAGACCACCTGCCACAACAGGCCCTTTTGAATAGACCAGCACACCACTTGGCCCACCACTCCATCGCTTCGAACTGAGCCGGTTATCCGTTGCAGAGGGAATCACCAGCGTTGGCCCGAGGCCAACTGTGAGGTTGCCTTTCAGCGTGGGAACAAAAAACACAGACGGATTGATATCACCGAGAGCCTGGATTGAAGAACCGTTCGCCCAGGGCTTAGAGATAAAAGGAACAATCGTGCGTGTGACTAACGTCAACCCCTTGCTGACTGGAACAGGGATCACCGGCTGAATATTGACCACATTCAGGGTCTGATTGGGCTCCGCCTTCACGTAGCGCACGGGCTGCGTTGGATCCACTGAGGGGATGGGAAGCCGTGGAGCCCATTGCGTGGAAGGGGTTGCATTCCACTGAATCGGCAAACTGATCAGGCTGGCGATCGGGTTCTGTGCAGCCTTCGCCAGCGATCCTTCTTCCTCAGACTTGGATTCGTCGGGCGACACCGTCACCGTGTCATTCCCACCGCCTGAGATCTGACCGGCATCAGCGGCCTGGGCCAGCTGTTGCTCCTCAATCAACAGTGGACTGAAATCAAAATCAACAACGTTTCTCTCCAGCACCTTGTCATGCACCTCTGCTGACACCGAACTTGGCAACAGAAGTGAGAAGCCTCCGATCACCCCTGCAGCAATCAAAAAGCGAAGGGGGAAGCTACGCACAACACGGTCCTGAAAGTTGTGCATTTCATACCAGCCATAACCGGATAGCGGGGCAAAGTCTTAGCAGGTTGTGCACAAATGGAACCAGACCCCCCGCAACCGGGTTCGAACTGGCCCATGCAGCTTGTCACGCCCGCCCAAGGGAGCGTTTCCCTCTCCACCACATTCAACCTTCAAGGGCTTGGATCCAGCATTGCCCTAATCAAGGTCCCAATCGTGCAACTTTGATCTAGCGGAGAGCTTGAGCCAAGCAGCTATGGCTACCAGAAGGATGTTGCCCTTTTTGCCCAGCGGTGTCGCGCATGACCAGAACCCAACACGTTGACGGTTCCATCCTGCCGTTTCCTCCCAAGCCATCGGGGAGTAAGGCCGGAACGACGATGCAGGAGTCGACATACAGTCCGCTACCAGAACCCCAAAGGCTTCCTGACGATGCACCCAACATCCTTGTGGTGCTGATCGATGATGCAGGCCCGGCACTGCCGGAGTGTCTTGGAGGCGATATCCATGCCCCTGCTCTGCAATCAATCAAAGATGGTGGCGTGGGCTTCAATCGCTTCCACACCACAGCGATGTGTTCACCAACGCGCTCCTCGCTGCTCTGCGGTCGCAACCACACCTTCGTGGGCAATGGCCAGATCTGTGAATTCGCCAACGACTGGGACGGTTATTCAGGTCGGATTCCAGAAAGTTGTGCACTGCAGGCCGACGTCCTGCGCAACTACGGCTACGCAACCGGGGCATGGGGGAAGTGGCACAACACACCGTCCAACGAAACCACTGCGGCAGGTCCCTTTGAGAACTGGCCAACGGGTCTGGGATTCGAATACTTCTACGGCTTCCTCGCCGGTGAAGCCTCCCAATACGAGCCCCATCTGGTGCGCAACACCACGGTGGTATTGCCGCCTAAAACGGCAGCGGAGGGGTATCACATCAGTGAGGACCTGGCCGACGATGCCATCAACTGGCTGCAAACCCACAAGGCGCTCCGCCCCGATAAGCCTTTCTACATGTACTGGGCATCAGGAGCCCTGCATGGCCCGCACCATGTCAACAAGGAATGGGCTGATAAGTACAAAGGCAAGTTCGACGATGGCTGGGACGCCTACCGCGAGCGTGCCTTCAAGAATGCCAAAGCCAAAGGCTGGATTCCCGAAAATGCCCAACTCACTCCACGCCATCCCCGGTTAGGAGCTTGGGATTCCATCCCCGAGCACCAGAAGCCCTTCCAATCGCGTTTGATGGAAGTGCTGGCAGGCTTTGCCGAACACACCGATCATCAGGTTGGTCGTATCGTCTCCGAAATTGAACGACTGGGATACGAAGACAACACCCTGGTGGTCTACATCTGGGGAGACAACGGCTCCTCCGGTGAAGGCCAGGACGGCACGATCTCTGAGCTGCTTGCGCAAAACTCCATTGCCACAGAGATCGATGAGCACATCAAAGTGCTCGACGAATTAGGTGGACTGGATGCGCTTGGCTCCCCACTCGTGGACAACATGTATCACGCAGGCTGGGCCTGGGCTGGCAGTACGCCTTATCAAGGCATGAAGCTGATGGCCTCTTACCTCGGCGGCACTCGCAATCCGATGGCGATCAAATGGCCGAAGGGCATCAAGCCGGATCCCAAACCTCGGTCGCAGTTCCACCACTGCAACGATCTGGTGCCAACGATCTACGAGCTGGTAGGAATCACTCCACCCAAGATGGTGAATGGTGTCACTCAGGATCCGATTCACGGCACCAGCTTTGCCTATGCCTTCAATGCACCGGATGCACCGGGTGAACTTCACACCCAGTTTTTCGACATCATGGGCTCTCGATCCATCTACCACAATGGATGGATGGCTGGAGCCGTGGGGCCACGCCTACCTTGGGTGAAGGGTGTGGACCCAGATATCCTCACCTGGTCACCCGACACCGACGACTGGGAGCTCTACAACCTCGACGACGATTTCAGTCAGAGCAAGAACGTCGCGAATGAGTATCCAGAGAAGCTGCAGATGCTCAAGAATCTGTTCCTGGTGGAATCGGCGAAGTACAAAAATATGCCGATTGGTGGTGGACTCTGGACCATCATCTTCCACCCAGAACTGAAGGTGGCCCCGGAAGCAACATCCTGGGAGTTGCCTGGCACCATTACCCGCATTCCCGAGCCCTGTGCTCCACGACTTGGTTGCCTGAACAACAAAGTTGTGATCGATATGGAAATACCAGAGAATGCAAGTGGTGTGCTCTACAAACTCGGTGCCAATTCAGGTGGTCTCACCCTCTACATGGATGAAGGAATTCTCACCTATGAATACAACCTGTTCATCGTTGAGCGCACCAAGCTGCGCTCTGATCAGCCACTGCCGGCTGGCAGACACAAGCTGGAGGTCGTGACCCGGCACACCGACGACAATCCAAGGGGCCCGCTCTCGATCAAGGTGTCCCTCAATGGCACACAGCTGATCGAAGGCATTGTTCCAAGGGTGGCAGCTGTGCTGTTCACCGCTAATGACTGCCTGGATGTTGGTCAAGCACTGGGGTCGCCGGTTTCCTTGGATTACCACGAACGTGCTCCGTTCAAGTTCAACGGATCAATTCACACCATGCACGTGGAGTATCTCGAATAGGGCACGTCATCCCAGGTACCCATTCAGCAAGCCAAGCATCTCAACATCAAAGGATGTTGAGATGCTTGGCCGAATACATCGCACTTGAAAACACACTGGATCTAGGCAGAAATCATGCTTCTGAGCCACAAGAAACCAAGTGCCTACTTGGATCTGGGGCCAATGCAGCAACAAGCCGGGCGACGTCTCAGAGCTTGACGGGGTCAAGGCTCAGCAGCCTCAGTGACCACCGCAAGCCGCGCAATCCGCTTTGCACAGAGAAGCCAATCCGGCCTCCTCGTGCTTGGGGGTTGTGATCGACATTAGGCGAGGTGCGACAAGCGCCTCCATGACTTGAACAAACGATCGACCTGCTCAGCAGGGACGAGACGTGAGAGCTTGCCCTTAACCTTCAGAAAGCTTGCGGTGAGCTTTGTCTGCCTTCCTCAGGATCTTTTGAGCCTGCTCTCTGGTGAGGCACTCCTCAGCCTTGACCTTGAGCTTGATCAGTTTCTTGTGCTGCTTCTCAGGGTTCATAGACCAGGCCCTCCTTAAGCCAAGTTTAACCCATGATTAAGGGTCGTCGACTTGGGCCGCCCGGACCGCTTCGTTTTGCGCAGCCAAGACTGATGCTCATGGCCCCTCAATTCGATTACCAAGGGTCATGAGCTTTTCAAGCCTCAATTTTCTTAAAAGCTTGATCCCCCAATCAGCCACTGGAGGACGCGCAATCGTTTGCTCAGTTTGGAGTTGAGCCTTAGGAGTAACATTTTTCTCTGCCATCTCGCAAGCTCTACAAACAAATAAAATGCTACACGCTTCTCCAGCACATCACTTCCAGCATCAAAAAAGTTAAACGATACACATTCCCTGTCATCAAGATCCATATCTTTCTGTTGATTTTCAAGGCGCTACTGCCGCTCTGCTGCCGACCGAAAACAAAAAGGTCTGATCACTTTCCTTCTTCTGAAGGAATAGAGAGACGCAGAGCAAAATGTGGAGACAGAAGCCAGGCAGACCGCGGACTGAAGGGTGTTGGCCATCACACCCTCAGCCCGAACGAACACAGCCCACAAACATCAAATCCTTCAAAGATCCGACAACAACGTCACTTCCCACATCCTCATTCAGAGGCGCATTGGATCAAGAGGCTTGCTCTTTTTCTTTGAGCTCCAAGCTGAGGAAATAATTCAAGAACGTCCGCACCAACGCCACTGCACCGAGCTGAATCAGTGCTGATGCATCCCGGCTGATGGTGGTCTGCACCACATCAGCTCCGAGCTGAAACTCCAAGGCCAAGGCCAGCCAACCACCAAAGGTGAGACGGGCTGCCGTGAGGGGACCGCGCTCCAAAAGCCGAGGCGGAATGGCCCGCAAGCGCAGGGGACCTCGCGGGCTGAACACCGCCAAGAGACCAACCCCAACGGACAGAACCGACAAACTCTCAAGAATCAAACGCAAGCCCTCGGCGGCATGCATCAACAACTGATCAGCCCACTCCATCGACCTCAACTCCAGATCTGAAGCGATTGTGAGCAAGGGAAGGAAGATTGGCCAGCAACAATCCATCGCCAGGCTGAGATTCAGCACAATCGGCACCTCCATGGGCTGACCAAAACAGCGACGATTTCTAGCCTTCAAGCAGCGGAACACCCCCTCGCTCGAGGATGACCAACAGCAACACAGAGTTAGCCAAAACTCGTAACCGTGCTGCCGCTGAGCGCACCACGCTGGCCTGGATCCGCACGGCTCTGGCCTTGATCAGCTTCGGTTTCGGCCTCGACAAAATCATCGGTGCCATCCGCCACAACGATCGAGGCGGGAGTGCATCAGGTGATCTGAGTGTTCAGCTGATGTCGATGGGGTTCATCGGCATCGGCATCTTCACCCTGCTGATCGCCATGCGCCAACACAAGCGCGAACTGGAGAAGTTACGGCATGACCCCTATGTCTATCGCCACGAGCCATCCCTCTCGATCGCCACAGCAACGGCCGTTCTTTTGATTGGCATTGCGGCATTCCTGCTGCTGTTGTTTGGACTCTTTCCAGCCTGAATCAAACCAAGTTTTGCTCCTGAAACCGCCGTACCCACTCCGCTATGTCACTCCTGATTGCACTGGCCCTCTTTCTGGTGATGGTGTCACTGGGCCTGAATCTGCCCAGCATGCGCTTCGATCTTTTGAGGCGCAGACCAGCACTGCTGCTTCGTGTCTTAGTGGTGACCTGCATCGGTCTGCCCCTAATTGCCATCTTGCTACTCCACTCTCCTCTGGGAGAGGGTGTGTCTCCCACCATGGCCACAGCCGTGATGATCATGGCGATCTGCCCCAGCGCACCGATGATCACCCTGAAAAGCAGGCAGGTCGCCAACGATCCTGAATTAGCGGCAAAACTGCAGTTCTGGTCAGCTTGCGCCGCAGTCATCAGTGTGCCCTTGTGGATCAGTCAGCTCCCCACTGAGGCCGGCGAAGCCATCTGGACGATCCCGGCAAAAGATGTCGCCGCTCAGGTTCTACAAGTGCAATTGGTTCCTCTGCTACTGGGCGTGATCTTGCGCCGTTGGCGTGGGGCATGGGTCGAACGCTGGAATCCTCTCATCCAAAAAACAGCCTCAATCGTGCTGTTGCTGCTGTTGGTGTTGATTCTGCTCGTGGCGTTGCCGCAGGCGGCACCCTTGTTGATCCGGGATCTTCAAGGGGCATTGCTAATGCTGATCCTGACCATCGCGGCCCTGGGTCTGGGCTTCCTGATCGCCAGTCAGAACAAGGACGAGCGCAGCACTCTTCCCCTGGTGGTGTCCATGCGCAATCCAGGACTGGCCCTTCTTCTGGTGCAACGCATGGCTCCCGATGCCATGGATCTCAAAGCCGCTGTGGTCGGCTACGTGTTGATGACGGCTCTGGGGTCAGCACCCTTTGTGAAGTGGCGCACCAGCATCACCGCACAACAACAGATCCCCGCACAAGACTGAATGGCCAGCATCACACCTGATCCCAACGACGAAGCCACGCGCAAGACAGGTCTCCACCAAGGCAGCGACATCGCTGCACTGCTCATCGCGGCAACGATCGGCTACCTGGTCAATCTGGTGCTGCCCATCCTGCTCGCCGCATGCATCAGTTGCAGCCTGTTGATCATGCTCAGCCGTCTGCGCCGCCGTCTGCATCGTCCAAGCCAATGGTGGGGAAGCATCGGCCTGTGCTCAGGCTGTTTCATCGGCACCGCCTCATCCATGGTGGTCGACATGCAACAAGGGGGGAGCAGTCACAGCCTGTGGGAACGCTTGGCCCTGGTGCTGCTGCTGGGAATCACTGGGTTCCTCTCAGGTCGCCGAGTCGGGATCGATCCCAAGGCAATCGAGGGACGCTCGATCGGCGACCTGCTCCGCTCTTTGAGCGGAACCTTCACTGGGGTGTTTGGCGTCGTGGTGGCGATCACGTTTATCTTCAGCGGTCTTGATGAAGCGCGAGCTGCCTCCAGTCGACTCAGCACCTCGCTGACCATCATCGTGTTGTCACTGGTTGGGCCTGGCTGGATCAGCCATCGACTCAGGAAACATCTCCACCATCACCACCAAGCCTGAACACAACCATGCTTGAGGCGAAATCCGATCATGCTGTTCTGGAGGGAAGAAGACTGCGCCACACGGCAACCGCCGTTCGCGAGCCGCTGGCAATGGCCCCTTCGATAAAGCCTCTCCAGCCTTCACCATGATCCCCGGAGGCAAAGAAAAGGTGACCCTCCTGCCGAGGCAGAGCATCAGCAAAGCGCACAAAGGTTCCGGGTCGATACGTACACCAGCTGCCCTGAGACAGAGCATCCCCTCCCCAATCGTGACCGAAGGTTGAAAGCAGCCGAAGACCCGGAACAAACTCCTCGAGGACTGGTTGCCAATCGGCAACAGACCTCTCAAGTGCATCCGGCTCCAGGCTGAAACCAGCCAGGACCGAATGCTGTTCACCGCGCTGATACGTAAAGCTGCCGATCAAAGGAGACTCAGTGGACCTGGCCAGGGTCATCACGGCACCTGGGTCACCCTCCACCTCAAAGAACACCTTGGCGCCACCACCCACATGCTTAAGCTTTGAAGCCTCCACTTTTACCGACTGCAGTGGAGGATCAAACGCCACATTGTGAAGCACATTGAGCGGCAGCGTCACAACAGCCCGCTTGGCCGTCACCTGCTCCCCGGCCGCGGTCGTCACCGTCACGCCGTTGGCAGTCTGGTGAACGGATCTCACGGGAGTGTCCAACAACACATCAAAGCCACCGTCGCTGGCGATTGCTTCAACGAGTGCACCGGTACCAAGCTTGAGTTTGTAACGGGCTGCTGCGTCATTGAACAGTGCATAATTCCAACCCGTGAGCGACCAACAACGCATCATCTCCAAGTAAGAGGCGTTCTCGGGCTGATTCATCGACAGGATCTCCAGGAAGCCACCGATGCTGGTGCGCTGCAATGGAGTCAGCTCCATGGACTGCAGACGGTCGGCCACGCTCAGGGAGTCGCGTTCCTTGATGGCAGCCCAGTTGTAATGAGAGTCGTAAGGACGCTCCCAAACCAGAGGAGCTTCAGCGAAGAACTGCTCAAAACCTGCGACGAACTCACCGAGTTGATCGTCCCGTAACTCACAAACCTGACCATCGACCTTAATCGCAACCCGCTCCGCAACACACCCAGGGGTTTCCTGAATTTCGAGGCCGTAGCGCTCCTTTTCCGCCCACACAAAGGGCTGCGTCCAGTGGATCCAGGTGCCACCCAGCTCCACATGGAATCCATTGCGATCAGTACTCCAGGTACGACCACCTAAACGATCGCGTGCTTCAAGCACCAGCACGTTGAGTCCGCGCTTCTGCAGATCCCGGGCAGCGGTGATGCCTGCAAAACCACCACCGATCACTACTACATCAACGTCTTCACGCATCACGGTAAATAAAAATCAGAGCATTTCCCTGATCAATGCCTACGGGCGGTTGGAATCCGCCGTAGACAATCATCAAAGGGGGGCAAAAAGAGAACCGATCAGATTTTCTCGATCGAGCCAAGTTTCCAAGTGCGGTCAAACCACTCCTGGCCAGGTCCGTAGAGACGGAAGATCCCAAACCAACCTTTGCCGGGGACCGTTTTGATCCAATTAGCATCCAAGCCTTCAGGTGCTTCAGGGCCGAAGTAGAGCGTGATGCTGCCATCAGCATTTTTGACCATGTCGGTGTTGCGCGTGTTGTTCTTGCTGGGATAAGGCATCTCATCGCTCTGCAACATCGAGCGGGTTTGAGGGTCATAGACCACAAACGACCAGAAACGGTTGGCCGGAGGATTGGCAGGAATGGTCATCGAGTAGCTGTTGGCGCCATCGAGATAAGAACCACGACTGTCACGGGAAGAGAAGGTGTACTGCGAACCCACTCCTGGCATCTCCAAAACCATCGCAGGCGTGTTGACAGTGGCCAGGTAGAAGAACAAGGTGCGTCCATCCATATCGCGGCCCCCGTTGCCACCATCCACGAGATATTCGTGGTTACCGCCAGGGAATCCGGTTTGCCAGTAGCCAGCTTTGCCTGGATAGATGTAAGCCTTGGGGTCTTGGGGAGCAAACAGAATCGAACGGGCTGTGGCATTACCGATGGCCACTGCCTCGGTGAGCATCGCCTTCTGTTCCGGAGAAGGATTGAAAGGCTTGCCTTTCTGGATGCCAATTGCCGAAGCCATGCCGAGCAGCTCCGGCGAGAACAGCTCGGACGGCTCGCGCTGAATCACCTCATCAAGCTCTTCGTAGAACTTGAAATTGTTGGCGTGAATGGTGTTCGTCTCCCAATCCGTGAGGTTCTTGAAATTGTTGGCAGGGGGATTGGCACGCTCCGCATAGGGATAGACCTTCAGGCCTCCCTTGAATGCATTTTTTGCAGTATCTGTTTTGCCCTCATCATCCAGAAAACCACGCAAGATCAACCAGTTGATCTTGCTAGGAGTGTTGGCAACAAAGTAGCCATCGGTGTTGGCAGGAGCTGACTGACCTGGACCGATAATCAAATATTTTCCGCCCTTGCCCCGATCGGGACCGGGGCCTCCCATATCCACCACAAAGCGGAAGAACGCATCGTTCACCGTGCCAGGGCCTGTACCAGCCGGCACTTCAACCACCATCGGGCCGGCACTGAGATCAAGAAAGGCCGAGGCGTAAACGGTATCGGTGTTACCGGTGAGCCAGAGCGATTTGGAACTCATCAACTCTTCAAACACACCGATATCGCGATTCGGCTGCATGCCGTAGCCATCACGATGACCCACATAGAGCATCTCGAGGGATGCCGCCGGCATGAAGTTCAGAAAGGTCTGAACGCCGCGGCCAAGGTCCACCTGGCGGCGGGCTTTGGCCATGGTGTCGTCGTTGGGGAACCCATCGAAATAATTGAAGCTGCCGATCCGCGTCTTCACCCTGTCAGGCGTCAGCACATCTTCAGGGATGGGCGTGTTGTAGCCCTGCGGAACCACATCAGCCGCACGCAGCGCAGAAGCGCTACCGGCAAGAACGGCAGCAGAAAGAGCAGCAGTTGAGAAACGAGTGAAAGCAGTCATGGTTGAGAATGAATCGTGGTGTTGATCTGTTCAGGTCTCAACCGAGAGGCTGAATGTCGTTGAGCTGCCAGGTCTTGTCGAACCAAGGCTGTAGCGGTCCGTAGAAACGGAAACAGGCAAACCATCCCTTACCCGGCACGGTCTGAATCCAGTTGGCTTCCTTGCCCTGCGGTGCTGTCGGTCCGAAATAGAGATCAATACTTCCGTCGGCATTCACCACCATGTCTTGGTTGCGCTTGCTGTTTTTACTGGGCAAGAGTTGATCGGTCTGCAACTCCGAGCGCGTCTGAGGGTCGTAAACCACCATCGACCAGAAATCCTTGGCGGGCACGTTGGCATCCACCGTGAACTTGTAGGTTTTGCTGCCATCGAGATAGGCCCCATTGGCATCGGTCGCCACAACGCCGTACTGGGATCCGGCGCCAACCATCTTCAGCACCATCGCTGGGGTGTTGACGGTGTAACCCCAGAAGAAGTTGCTCCTGGCATCAAGATTTCGGCCGCCCTTTCCACCATCGACAAGCCATTCATGGCTCCCACCCCCGAACGGGGTGAACCATTGCTTGTCCTCATAGAAGTAGACGTCTCGGTTGCGAGGCTTGCCCATATCAGCGCGCACGTAAGCGACTCCCACCTGAACGGCTTCCTCAAGGATCTGGCGGTCCTGAGCACTCGGGTTGAAGGGTTTGCCTTTCTCCAGACCGATCGCCGAAGCAAGCCCAAGCAGTTCAGGGTCAAACAGGTCGACCGGTTCACGCTGAATCACCGTGTTCAGCTCTTCAAAGAAGTGGAAATTATTGGCATGCACCGTGTTGAAGACAAGATCGCCGCCCTGGACGAATGTCATCGCCGGTGGATTGTCTTTCTGCGAGAGGGGATAAAGACGCAGACCGTTTTCGTAGTTCGCAATCGCCTGATCGGGCTTGCCTTGATCATCGAGGAAGGCGCGCAGAATCAACCAGTTGGAGTAGCTGGGTGAGCGGAAGACGAAATATCCCTCGGTGTTGGCAGGCTCGCTGTCATCGGGTCCAAGGATCAGATACTTGCCGCCTTTGCCCCGATCCGGACCGGGGGCGCCGGTGTCGGCCACGAAACGGAAATAGGCATCATTGATCGTGCCCGGACCAAGCCCCGCAGGAATTTCGATCACCATCGGCCCCGTGTCCTTCAGATTGAAGAAGGTGGAGCCATACACCGTGTCGGTGTTGCCGGTGAGGAAGAGGGGGTTGGAATTCAGCGGGGCCATCAACATGACCTTGGTGTGGTCGTCGACACCCTGCTGGGCATGACCGACCCGCATCATCTCGATGCTGGCGGCCGGCATCAGCGTCAGGAACGTCTCATAGGCGCGGATGAATTTGAGGTAGTCGAAGCTGGTTTGAACGGTGGCTGCATCGGGCATGCCATCGAAGAACCGGAACGTACCAACACTGGTGTCAACCACATCAGGAGTGAATACCTCCGCAGGAATCGACGTGGTGTAACCCTTAGGGACAGCCTGAGAGAAAGCGGCGAGAGGCCTAACAACAGAAGTGAGGCCCAGCCCCACCACCAAAGCAGAGCCGAGAAGCCTGCCTGAAGGTTGCCGAAATCTTTTGATCAAAGCCAGGTACGAGCACTTCTCTTGGTTTAGGCACTCTCAAGGAGCCCAACATCCTTCAGAGCAAAAATGTGCCAATCGGGATCATCCTGATCATTGCTGGTATCCCAGCTGTACAAGGCAGCCGAGAAGCCCTACCCGAGTCGGAGACAGGGCAGGGAGACGCGAAACGAATGCCTCGAGCCAACAGAACAAGCATGCAGAGGCCAGAGCAGAACTGGCCCATGCCTGCATCACTGGGCAGGTTGAAACTGCGGGGGAATCCAGCTGCCGTTGAAATAGGCCTCTGTCGGCGAATAGATGCGCACTGCAGCATTCCAACCGGGATAGATATCTAAGTAGTTGTCTTGGCTGGCATCACCACCAACGTGAATCACATACTCACCGTTGGCGTTCTGCTTAGCGAAAGCACTGTTGATGTTGTACTTCTCACCAACCGCAAATCCCTGCTTGTCATAGATGGTCACCGACCAGAAGGCCCGGGGATCATTGGGCACATCCTTGAGGACAAGCTTCTGGGGCTCAGTGGAGTTCACCACTTTGGGGAAGGGGTAAACAGCCCCCTGTTTTGGCAGACCACCCCAACCAATCGCCACACCAAAGTTACGCATCTCCTCACTAATCTCACCTCGCTGACCGAAGGCCATCTCCGACGTGACGCCCTCAGGTGCCATCCGTTCGTTGTAGGCGGCGCGCAAGGCCAGGATCTCCTTCATGTCGTACTTGTGTGGGGAGATGAACTCACCCTTCTGTGCCTGCTCCAGCTGGATCTGATCCTGAACAGCACCTGCTTTCTTGAGATCCGCAGCATCCTGCATATTCACCTGCGTGCGCACGAAGGCGAAAACGTAGCGACTACCCATGGATTCTTTGGTCAGTTCATAGCGACCAGGCTTGTCACTGATCAGGGGAATCCAGTGCTCTCCATCCACAACTTCAAGGATCTGATACCGATCGGTATCGGGAAGCACCACCGTGGCCGGACTGTCCAAATCCAGAACCGCGAACGAATACAGCGTGTCGAAATTAGGGCGCAAAATCGTGCGGTCTTCTGGATCCATGCCCTTTTTCAGATGCAGGAACTCGCCTACACCAGAACTGCACGTGCCTTTGGCAATCTTGCGCACATATTCCGCCAAGATCACCTCGGTTTCCGCATGCGCGTAGTTGGTCTTGGTGACCGGAGTGATTGCCGTTGCGGTTTGCACCACCGCGGCCTTAGGGCACGGAGCAGCAGACGTTGCAGGCTGAGAAAGAGCGGCCTGATACTGAGAGGCACCAAGCATCCCCAAGCTCAAGGCAGAGGCGAACAACACCCCCGAACGCTGGAGTGGGCGAAAAAGCGAAGGCATACCAACAAACAAACTTTCACTCTCAGTAGCTATCAATGCGCTGGATGGCAGATGAAGCGGCGATCAACAGGGAGCGAACAGCACAAGCGGAACCATCAAGGCCACTCTCAGCAACGAGCACAATGACGGCATGATCGATGTGATCGGCACCGATGCCGGAGCTCCGCACTCCCTGCCGGCAGCCCAGCAACAGCAGCTCCGCAACGCTGCGCTGATCGCGGCACCCAAGCGTCTACTGGCGGCCCTAGACGCCTGGGAACCCTGCGCAGAAGCACAGCAACGCATTGCCAGTGACAACCCTGCAGTGCTCGGTGACGCACTCGCCGCGCTCGATCGAAACACCCCTGCCGTCGTCCTCGCCAGCGGAGATCCCCTCTGGTTTGGCATTGGCCGCTACCTGAGCGAACGCCTCGGAGCTAAACGACTGCGCTTTCACCCCGGGCCAAGTTCTCTGCAACTGGCCTTCGCCCGGTTGGGGCGTTCTTGGCAGGACGCGGACTGGGTCAGCCTGCATGGCAGGGATCCGCTCAGCCTCAACCGCACACTTCAACAACGCCCCGAAGCACTGGCCGTCCTCACCGATCCCAGCCGCGGCGGCGTTGAGGAAGTGCGCACAATCCTGAGCGGAAGTGGCCTGGAAGCGGCCTATACGCTCTGGCTCTTTGAAGCTCTCGGCCATGCCGATGAACGTGTGCAGTGCTTGGAACCAGGACAGACCACTCCAGCCGATCTGCATCCCCTGCATTTAGTGGTGCTGCTTGCCAAACCAGCAGCAGCACCTACAGCCGTGCGATTGCCGCTGTTCGGGCTCGACGACGGCCTCTTCCTGCAACACAGCGACCGGCCTGGATTGATGACCAAACGGGAGGTGCGCATCCAACTACTGGCAGAGCTTGAACTGCCTGCGCAGGGCGTGTTGTGGGACCTGGGTGCAGGCACTGGCAGCGTGGGGCTGGAAGCCCTTCGACTGCGACCGGAGCTGAAGCTACTGGCGATTGAAAAGCGTGGAGGCGGGGCCAGGTTGATCCAGGCGAACGCGGAGCGATTGCAGGTCAAACCCTGGGCTGTTCTGGAAGGGGATGCCTTGCAACTGCTTGGGGCCATGGCCAAGTGCCAGCCCACCACCTCCGTTCCTGAGTCCGTCCCCGAAGCTGTCCCGGCCGCACTGCGCCAACCCGACCGGGTGCTCATCGGCGGTGGAGGCAAACAGCGGGCAGCCTTGTTAAAAGCCGTTCTGCAACGCCTCAACCCCGGGGGGCTCGTGCTCATTCCTCTCGCCACGCTGGAGGCTCTTGCAGAGCTGCGGCCGATCCTGAACAACGCCGGGCTGCAGGTCACGATTAGCCAACATCAGGCCTGGCGCGGACAGTCCCTAGGGGACGGCACCCGGCTGGCACCAATGAACCCTGTGCTGCTGCTCAAGGGGTTAGCAGCACAGGGGAGCAACACGGCAGACTCAGGCTCACATCAGTCCTGAACAGCGATGGCCCTTCAAAAGCGCGAGAAACAGGTGTCTCCCCTTCGCCTCAAGATCACCCTGCTGATCGCAGGCTTCGGACCGCTGGTGGCGGTCGGCCTGTTTCTGCAATCCAAGGGATTCTTCAATTCCGTCAACTGAGAAGACCAGAAACGACCTGGTCCTCGACCTCAGCAAAGGCAAGTAGGGGGAATGCCCAGGCGAAAGCTCTTAATGGGGATCGCAAGAAAGCGACAGCCCCGAGTGGCATGACAGCTGCTCCTCGTGGTCTTGAGGGTCACTTCGTGGTGGTGGTGGTGGTGGATCCACGGATCAACGACTCAATCATCACCGCATCACCCAGCTCAATTCCCAGCCGTTCAGCCTCACCAGCGCCGAGTTCAATCACACTGTCAGCGGGATCGATCTTGCCGTCAGCATCCACATCCGCTCCATAGCTGGGGCATGGCAAAGAAGAACAGAACGGCACATCGCGATGAATGGCGATCACCCTGTTGTCGAGCACAAACACCATGTCGAGCGGAGCAATGGTGTTATGCATCCAGAATTTGAGGGGCAACCGTCGCTTAAACGGAAACCACATCCCCCTCAGGGGGGGGAGTGGTGGCCGCTGCATCAAGCCGAGGCGCTGTTCGTCGGTCTGATCCGCCACCTCAAGGTCAATGCATATCCGGCTGTTCAAACACCAGCGCGCTTCGATCGGCAACTGCTGTGGTGGCATGCCCTGCGCCTGCGCGAACAGGGCACCTGAGCCGGTCTGCACGACCGCAAGACCAGCCGCCACCGCTAAGCCTCTCAGCCTTCGCTCACGTGACCTCACAACCTCGACTCCTCTCGATGAACACCACTGGCATCCATGCTCTAGGACCGCCTTAGCGACTCTGACCAGCTGAGAGCTGACAATTGGACAGACAGGCCAACGATTCAGTCAAACGGAGCATGACGATGCGGAGCCCACAGCGGACCCCACATGAAACATCGGCCGCCTGCAAACAAGCAACCACCGCCACAACGCGTTGCTGAGCAGCTCAGCAACTCTTGAGCTCAATCCCGTTGCCCTCAGGGTCGCGGAACTGAATCGAAGGCCCATTTCCCTCGGCACCAAAGCGGGTTTGCAACGTGGCCCGGGCCTCAATGCCATGGCTTTTCAAATAAGCCAAGAGCGCATCGGCATCAAATGGATGCACTTTCAACGCCACATGGTCCACATTGCGGCCGCTGGCCGCTGGTGGTGCCGTATCTCCCGTAGCCCCACCAAGTTTCCCAAGAACCCCATCCACGGGAACCAAGTCGATCAGGCCATTGCCAACACGCAGATGCCAAAGATCCAAAGCTTCGTTGTGCTTTGCCAGCTCACATCCCAACACCGTTGTGTAGAAATCGAGCATGGAATCCAAGTCGCGCACACGAATCACGACATGATCGATGCCAAGCAGAGGTAGGGACGTTGTTGCTGCCACAAGAACGGTCTAGCAACAAAGACAAGCCCGCTACCATGACAAACAATCAAGACCTATGAACTTCGGCCCTCTGGACCCAAAAAACCCCAAGACAACGCCAAGAAAAGATGCACATCAGTGCAGGAGCCACCTTAAACAGAGACACCATAAGTGTTCAGACAGCGCACCTTTCAAAGCGATCAAGACCTAGCCAAGACACCCCAAATCTCCTAATGACAGGAATAACAAATCAAAACCCATCCAACAATAATAGAACGAAAATAAAGACAAATTGGCTGATTGGTTGAAGAGGCTAAAAGGCCGCAGCTTCAACTTAGATTGGATTCAGTTTTCGCGAGCTCAACTTCAGGGTGCCGAGGACGACAGACCGTCGCTCAGGCTGTACCCCTTACCGCGAATGGTGTGAATTAACCGTTGTTCACCATTCTGCTCAAGTTTTTGGCGCAGATAGCGCACATACACCTCAATCACGTTGCTGGATGTGCGCTGATCGCCATTCCAAACCTCAGACAGGATCTGCTCGCGGCTCACCACCTGCCCCGCCTGGCTGAACAACAGCATCAGCAGGGCATATTCCCGAGCAGTCAGCGCCACAGGCCTGCCGCCTCGACGCACCTGACGGCAACTGGAATCAACGCTCAGATCAGCCAGCTGAAGCACGGTTCTTCGCTTGCGATCGCGCTGCTGAATCGTGAGGTGCAGGCGTAGACGCTGCAACAGGTCACTAATGCCCAACGATGAAAGCCAGAAATCATTGGCCCCCGCGCTCAAGCAAGCTTCACGCCCCTGAATGCTGTCCTCCCCCACATCCAGAAGGATGGTCATGGCGCCAACACGAGCGCGCAGAGCGGGGATCAAGTTGGCCTGCGCTGCCGAAACGATCGCCAAAGCGGGCGTCGCCTCAGGGGAAGGGGCGAAGGACGCGGCACCGGCACTCCAATCGAGGGGCTGATAGCCGGACGCTTCGAGGCGTGGAGCCAGCCCGACCGCCTGATCGCCCACAAGCAACACCGCTTCTGCCACAGCCGCTAAAGCTCCGTTTTCGGTGGATCTGGCTTGGCCACGTGCGGGAGGCCCCAGCCCAATTTATTGCGCAGAACCTGAAAGAACTCATGGTCTGCCAGGCGAACGAATCGCACCGGATGCTCGCTTCGGCGAATCAAAACCCGGTCTTCTGGCCACACATAACAACCAGCACTTCCATCCACCACCATGATCAGCCGTTCTGGAGTGGCCGGGAACACCGTCACCGGCTCCTGATCGCTAAACACCAGCGCCCTTGAGGCCAAAGAGTGCGGAGCGATGGGAGTGAGCTGCAGCACTGGACAATCCGGGGTAATCACTGGCCCCCCGGCGCTGAGCGCATAGGCGGTGGAACCTGTCGGGGTGGAAAGGATCACACCGTCAGCGGAGATGTCCACCGGAGCATGACGACCGATCGCGATCTCGAAATGGCACATGCTGGTTAGCGGCTCTCGGTGCAGAGCCATCTCGTTCAAGCACAGCGCTTCCCAACGGCGCTGATCACCGCGCATCACACTCACAACCAGGTTGGCGCGCTCCTCAATCGTCCATTGCTCGGTGAGCACCTGCTCGATCGCTTGATCGAGGTTGTCGAGATAAGCCTCCGCCAGAAAGCCCAAATGGCCGGTGTTGATCGTGAGGATTGGCACCCCCACAGGGGCGGTCTGACGCGCTGCTGACAAAACAGTGCCATCACCGCCTAGCACGATCGCCAAGGCCATTGAGGGATCAAACCCCTCTGGCACGCAGGCGTTGTAACCCAGCATGCGTAGGTGCTGATCCGGGTTCGCAAAGCCCACCATGCCGCCAGCACTGCTGACCCGCACGACGTCATGGCCGGCCCGCTCCAGACTGGCTTGGATGGTCTGCGCGGTCTCGACCGCCAGCGTCTTGCCGTCATTCACGATCAGTCCAACCTTGGGCACCGATCGAATCACGCAACAGGTGGATCACTTTATGAGAGAGAACCGTCTCCATGGCACAGGGTGGGGATTTGTGATGCCTGCAGTCGGGTCTTGGCCCGCATCAAAGGGCACTGCCAACGAGAGTTCTCGTCGCTAAGGAGAGAGAAGACTCTCTGAAGCCGATGCTGCTCGCTCGCTCCACACCCTTGGCTCTGCTGCTGTCTGCACTTGGGATAGGAGTTGCATCTTGCTCCTTCGGAGGGGGAAACGCATTGAGCGGGAAACTCTCCCTAATGGGTGAACCGGTTCAGCAGGCCACCATCAACGTCTGGCGCAGCCGCGGTGGAGAAGAAGCCAAGCTTTTACAAACGCTGAAATCGAAGTCTGACGGATCTTTCAAGCTGGCTCTCAAGCCTGAAGCAGGAAGCATTGACTACCTCGTTGCCCAAGGGGGCAGCGTCAATGGCGAGACAGCGGACAAGCTCACCATGTTGACCGTTCTGGATCAAAACACCACTGAAAGCGTCCATATCAATGAACTGACAACCGTCGGCTCGGTGTGGCCCAATGCCCAGTTATTCGAAGGAGATCAACTCACAGGCAGCACCAGTGCACTGGCGATTGGCTCCAGCCAAGTGCACAACCTTGTTAACCAAACATCAGGGACATTCGGTGACACCCTATTAAACAGCGCCAATCTGCTCAACTCCGAAACAGCCGTTCGCATGAACGTGCTTTCAAACCTGCTAGCTCTCTGCGGACAAACCTCTCAATCCAGTGGCTGTACTTCACTCCTAAGCCTGACTGGAGCAGACAACACCCTTGCGGCGATGATCTCGATCGCCCGCCAGCCCTGGAACAATGTTGCGGCTCTCTACCAATTATTTGAGAGCAACTACCCCGTTGATCAGGACACACAACTGCGCTCCACCGCAAGCCTTCCTTACCTGCTCTTCCAGCCCGATAGTTTCTCCCTATCCATCCGGCTCAACGGCGGTGGTGCACTCGCCCTGGGCAAGTTGATGTTTGATCACAAAGGCAACGCCTGGAGTGGTGCCAATTGGATGCCTGGATCGCAATCTGGCGTGATCAACAGCATTGGCGGTGGTGTGACGCATTTTGGCCCGGGAGGCAAGGCCCTCTCTCCTCCCATCACGGGCTACAACGGCCAGGGCCTGAACGGAACCGGCTGGGGGACAGGCGTCTCAGAGAAGTATGCATGGGTTGGCACATTTAATAACCGAGTCGGCGTTTTTTCACTGGAAGACGGCAAGGCCCTTGGCCCTGCCACCATCGATCAACCTGTGGGGCAACTGCAAGGGATCGGCACAGCGGGGAATGGAGATGTTTGGATCGCCGACAACACCGAAAACCACATGATTCATTTCCCCGGTGGCGACTATACCCAGGGAAAAAGAATCTCAATCAAGGGCCTACAGGCACCTTTTGGTGTAGCCATTGATGCTCAAAATCGGGTCTGGGTGAGTAGCAGCTTTAACAACAAAATCACCGTTTTCCCAGCGGATTCACCTGAACAATCAACTGCCATCGAGGTCAATCTTGGTACTCGCGGGCTTGCCGTGGATTCAACCGGCCATGTATGGATCGCCCAACAAACCCACTCACCAAAAGGCGCTCTAGCACCAGGCGCCAAGATCCCACCGGGAATCCCCGCCAATCCACCCCAACCGAAAACAATCATGCAGGAGTTTGCGGCGGGGGCGGAGTTCTATGTTGACAATCCCACGCTGACGCAGTCTGGGGTTGCTGCTGTCATCTCACCAGACCTAAAAGTTGTCAAGAACGACATCGCAAAAGGGATCGCCTACATTCCCTGGGGAGTCACGATTGATGGCAACGATAATGTCTGGATCGGCAACCTCTATGGACAAAGCCTAATTCACATCTGCGGGATGAAACCCAGCACATGCCCTGAAGGGAAAAGCACAGGTGATGTCATTCACAATTACCAAAGCGGAGTCATCCAAATCACCACCGATGTGATCGTTGATGATGCTGGCAATCTCTGGAGTGCCAACAACTGGTTTGACGGTGAGGTTGTCATCAACAAAACGCCAAACGCTCGAACCTCCACCTTCCCTGGAGGGCAGGGCCTTGTTGTCACTTACGGCGTTGCAGCACCCGTCCAGAATCCTCTGATGGGCCCAGTGCGCAAACCCAACTAAGCCTCAGCGTCGGCTGGAACGCAGCAGCGACACGATCAACCAGAGACCAAAGAGAGTCGCACCGATAAACAGGCCCTCGCTGACGGTGCGCAGCAGCTCCTGCTGCGCCAACGACGCCATCAAGGTTGCGCTCAGCAACAACGCCGCCACCAGAATCGCAAGCGACACCCGCTGGGAGAAACGGTCAAGGGTGTCGCGCAGGGAATCGAGTCCCTCCAGCTGCAATGCGAACACCAATTCATCACTGCTGAAGCGACGGAGCAGCTGACTGAGTTGGCGTGGGGCATCGATCGAAAGGTTGCGAAGATCGAGGCCGAATTGCATCAGCCGCTCCTGCGGCACCATCACCGATCGGGCCAGCAGCTGGGCGACCAGGGGCTGCATCTCACCGGTGAAACTGAAGTGGGGGTTGAGGGCGCAGCCCACTCCTTCGAGATTGGTAACCGATTTCACGAACAATCCCATCGTTCCCGGCACCTGCAGGCCGGTGCGATTGGCGAGCTGAAGCAAAGCAGACAAAAACAGAGCGAAATTGAGCTCCTGCAATGGCTTGGAGAAATTACGGGCGATCAGCTGATCCAGCTGACGCTGCAACTGCTGGCGATCCACCTTCATGCCCTGCACAGGAGGCGCAATCTGCTCGAGCAAATCCGTCGCCCGGGCCGCATCCTGATTGATCAGCGCCAGGACCAGATCGAGCAGATTGCTGCGGGTGCGTGGGTCGAACATCCCCACCATGCCTGCATCCAGCAGGATCACAGTGCCGTCGGCCTGGACCTTGAGATTCCCCGGGTGAGGGTCTGCATGGAAGAAGCCTTCGACGAAATACTGCTCGACGAAGGCCCCTAGCAGCGCCTTGGTCGTGACCTCGATCCCTGGGCCTTGCTGGAGTGCTGCCCGTGCCGCAGGCGCCAGGATCGGCTCACCTTCAATCCACTCGAGCACCAACACCCTCTGACCTGACAGAGAGTCCACAACCTGCGGAAGACGTAAACGCCCTTCTGGCAGGAAGGAAGAATCCTCCAGGCAACGTTGCAGGCGCAACGTGCTTTCCGCCTCAATGCGGAAATCCAGCTCCCGTTGCAACGCCGCAAGAACCTGATCGGCCAGGCCGACAAAATCCACCTGACTGCCCAGAGCGGTCGCAGCCGCCAAGGCAGCGACCTTTCGCAGCAGTCGACCATCCTCCTCAACCTGGGCCTCGATTCCGGGCCGCAGCACCTTCACCGCAACCTGCAACCCCTGCTGCAGGGTGGCCCGATAGACCTGACCAACGCTGCCAGCGGCAATCGGTTGGGATTGGAAACTTTCAAAGCACTGATCGATCGGCTTGCCCAGCTCACGCTGTAAAGAGGGCTCGACCTCCTGCCAAGCCACAGCCGGCACATCCGCTTGTAGACGGCTGAGAGCTGTGATGTAGTCGTCGGAAAGCAGATCAGGTCGGGTGCTCAGAAGCTGGCCGAGCTTGACGTAAACGGGCCCCAGCTCGGTGAGCAGATTGCAGAGCACCGAAGGCAAGGGCAGACGGGTTTCTGCGCTGTCGCCCCGCCCGAGCAATTGGCTCAGGAACGACCATTCATGACGCGAAACGATCTTGACAATCTCGAGGGCACGCGCAGAGCCATCGAACACAGAAAGCACCGACATCGCGAGGGCCGAGGCATGGATCAGACCCGATCCTCACCAGATCAGAACCAATGGTCATCCAGCATCAGAACAAGTCGATACGAATGGGATCAGAACTGCTCCAAGAAGCGCAGATCGCTGGTGTACAGCCTGCGAATGTCATCGATTCCATGGCGCACCATGCAGAAGCGTTCCACTCCCAGGCCGGCAGCGAAGCCGCTGAAGCGCTCAGGGTCGAGTCCCAGGCCTTCCAACACAGCAGGGTCGACCATGCCGCAGCCCATCACCTCCAGCCAGCGGCCGCGCCATTGCACATCCACCTCCGCCGAGGGCTCTGTGAAGGGGAAATAACTGGCCCGGAAGCGCACCGGCAAATCACCGAAGAACGCCTTCAGAAACGCCATCACCGTGCCGCGCAGATGGCTGAAATCGAGCCCCTCGTCAATCGCCAGCACCTCCACCTGATGAAACACAGGCGAGTGGGTGGCATCCACCGCATCGCGGCGGTAAACCCTTCCTGGAGCCACGATCCGAACCGGTGGCGGGGTCTGCTCCAACTGGCGGATCTGCACCGGGGAGGTGTGAGTACGCAGCAACAGGTTGTCTTTCAAATAGAACGTGTCTTGCATGTCCCGGGCCGGATGGTCAGGCGGGATATTGAGTGCGGTGAAGTTGTAGTGATCGGTCTCCACCTCAGGGCCTTCCACCATCCGATAACCGAGGCCACAGAAGAGATCAACAATCTCTTCTGTGGTGGTGATCAGGGGGTGTCGATGGCCCATCGGAACGCCGGATGCGGCCGCCGTCACATCAAGAGTTTCACTGGCAAGGCGGGCTTCCAAAGCCGCACGCTTCACGACCTGCAACCGCTCACTGAGCAGCGTCTGCACCTGGGTTTTGAGCACGTTGGCCCGCTGACCCACCAGCGGGCGTTCGTTGCCCGGAAGCTTGCCCATGGCACCAAGCACCCCGGAAAGGCGCCCTTTCTTGCCCAGCAAACTCACCCGTAATTGCTCAAGCGCATCGGCATCGACTGCAGCAGCAATCTCAGCAGCGGCCTCTGTTTCCAGGGCCTCCAGCTGGTCGGTGAGCTGCTGAAGAGACACTGTGGCGCTCACGGCATTGGGTTCGCAGCGACTGACTGTAAGCAGCAGCGACGCTTAGGTTCCCCTCAACCCCCTCCGGCATGCCATGCCCCCGCTGCGGATCCTGATCAGCAATGACGACGGCGTCTTCGCTGATGGCATCAAAGCTCTGGCCCTGGCCGCCGCCGCCCGCGGCCACCTGGTCACAGTGGTGTGCCCCGATCAGGAGCGCTCTGCCACCGGCCATGGCCTCACCCTCCAGCAACCCATCCGGGCCGAACGCGCTGATGAGTTGTTCGGCCAAGGGGTCACCGCCTGGGCGTGCAGCGGCACGCCTGCCGACTGCATGAAGCTGGCCCTGTTTGAACTGCTAGATGCCCCCCCTGATCTGGTGCTGTCTGGGATCAACCACGGCCCCAACCTGGGCACAGATGTGTTCTGCTCCGGCACCGTGGCTGCCGCCATGGAAGGCACCCTGGAACAACTGCCGGCCATGGCAGTGAGCAGCGCCTGCTTCCAGTGGCGTCAGTTCGAGGGCGCCGGTGCGTTGGCCCTGGATGTGGCCGAATCAGCCCTTCGAGACGGCTGGCCAGACAACCTGCTGCTCAATCTCAACATCCCCCCCTGTCACCCCGATGCAATGGGGCCTCTGCGCTGGACACGGCTCTCAATCCGACGTTACGAAGAGCAGTTCAGCCCCCGAAAGGATCCCCGTGGTCGCACCTACTACTGGCTAGCAGGGGAGGCTGTGGAAGATCTCGAATCCGGCGGCGATGGTCCACGTGACTGGCCCACGGATGTGGCCCAGATCCAGACCAATGCCCCATCACTCACGCCAATCCAGCCCGAGCTTTTCTGGCGAGGAGGCCTGTCGGCCCTGCCCAGCGTCAACCTCAGTGGCCAGGCCGTGCGTTAAGCATCGAAGCGGTGTTCGCTGCAACCAGCCTGGGCTCGGTTCAACGGGCGCGATAGATCCAAAACCGCCCAAAACCCCAGCAATAGCTTAAACACTGAACTGAGACGCTACTCTGTGGGGGTAGCTGTGGGGGTCGAGCAAGTCTGTGGGGTTCCGAGTCGGACAAGAAAAAGGAAGGCGTGGTTGGTACGTATTCGTAGATCGGCCATCAGCACTCCGGCTAAAGAAGGGCGGGAAGACCGCTAGACGGAAAGGAGGTGATACCCGTGAAGAAGCCCTGAAGAACGCTCTGAGGATCGAAGCGGAGCTATTGCAGCAGTGGACCAAGGAAGCCGATACAGGCCCCTTCATGGCCGCCAGAGAGCAAGCTCAGGCCACTGGGATGCCACTTGATGAGGCCTTGGACGACACGCTTAGAGCTGCGAACTACAAGCCACAGGAACGTCAACGCTTGCTGCTAGGCCTGCATGACAAAGCTGATCTTGAGAAACAGGGACTAGATGCAAAGCTCAGCCGAAGCGAAGAAGCCAAACTCGAAGAAGTCAAATCAGATATTCGTCCTTGGAGCGAGTGGGTCACAGAACGATGCTTATTGGAAGAGGTAACTGCATCGACAGTCACTAACTGGAGAAGCAAGTTAAAACAACTTTCTGAGTGGTATGGATCTTCAATCGTAGGAACCATGACTCGCAAGCAGGCCAGTGCATACAAGCTGCATATGGTCCATAAAAAAATGAAGACCAATACTATTCTCAATTACATCGGGGCCTTCAACGGGTTCTGGAACTATGCAATCAATAACGGCGAGATTACTGGGGAGAATATCTGGGAAGGACAAAAGAAGAATCTGCCCAAACCCAAAAAAAGACAACCACTCGATCCACAACTACTTGAAGCAGCAGAGACTAAGGCAGAACAACATGGAGATGTTCGATTCTGGTTTGGACGATATCAAGGCCTGCGAAAAGAAGATTACTGTGGGCTGCGCTGGTGTGACCTAGACACGAACGCTGGTGTCATGCGCCTAAAGCGTTACGAGTGGAACGGACAAAAGAGGAACCTGAAGCTGAAGGAAGGTGGTGAAAGAACTATCCCTATTCACAGCAAACTAATTCAAAAGATAAGACTGATGCTACCCGAAGCTTTAACCAGGAATGACAACGAACCAATATGGCCAAAGGACTACAAATCTCACCTAGAAAACTGGGGAAGCAAGTGGGCAACATGTTTCACAAAGAACTATGGGTTTCAATCACATGATCTGCGTTCTTACGTGGTGACACAGATGATGCTCCAAAACATAAACCCCTATTACCTTCATGCAATCACTGGTCATACCGTTCCAGGTACTAGCAAAGTTGTCCTGGGATATGTAGCTCCGACCTTGGATCAGGTACGAGAAGTGTTGGAGCTGTTGGAGTAACCCGCCTAGACTTGAGTAAGGGAAGAGGACAGCGATGCCAACTCTTGAGCAGTTCCGTCAGTTGCGGGCTGGTGTGCCTCTTGAAACTCAAAGTGAGCTGATCACGCTCATGAGCCAAAACCCTCAGTTGATGTTTGAGCGGATTGTGGAGCTTGCGGCAGAGAAGGGCATGACCACCAGCGTTGAGGAAGTCAAAGGGTTCCTGGCGCAAATGGATGAAGAGGAAGAATTTGACGACATCGAGCTTGATGCCATCGCCCTGACTGCCATTGCTGGTGGTGGTATTGGTGCCGGTCGTAACGGTTGCTGCCAAGAGGAAGCACACGACGAACCTTGGGGCCGTTGCCCTGGCATGCGGCCGATGCGCAAGTGGTTGTTCGGGAGGAACGCCTGATGGACAAGCTGGAACGGTTTAAGCAGCTTTCAGACGCCATGCCGATGGAGACAAAGCTTGAGCTCTATCAAGCTGAAGTCTCGGAGCTGATTAAAACCATTGACGTCGATGAAGAGTTTGATGACGTTGAACTGGATGCCATCGCTCTGGTCGCCATTGCTGGTGGGAAAGGGAGGAATAGTCACTGCTGAATAATGACAACCCTCAACGACTTCAAAACACTCCGTGCCTCGGCCTCTCCTGAGGAAGTCAAACCGTCAACAGATAGCGGGGCAGAGTCAATCAGAATCCCTAGGAGCAGCAAATGAATAGATTTATACCAATTGGAATTGCAATTACTTTAGTTACTGGCTGTGCCGTAAACGAAGACGCCAAGCTACGTAAAGCCTGCGCACTTCAAGATTCCGGGGCCATTACCAACGAAGATTTTCTTAGTCGTATTGGAATCAATGAGATGACGCACGAGTACAGCACCGAAAAGTTTTGCGATTTTTATGATTAACGCCAACACATGAAGTCTCTGCTCATCCCAGTTGCTGCAATGCTTTTGACTGGTTGCTCATCATCAGCTGTTGTCTGTCAACAGTGGAGAAATAAGCAAATAACTGACGAGAAGGCACTAGCAATTCTTGGCATAGATCCAACGACTCTCAAAACAGTAGTCAAGGATGCGGCCCCGATTATCCACTCTGATGGAACAGTGGTCACGGGAGATGTGACTATGATCATCTCTGGTGCATCAAAAGTCGGTGCCTATTGTTTGGGGATAGAACATGGCATGATTCAGCCAACGAGCGTTTGGACTTGGGGGAAGTGATAAGGCAACAAATAAGCCAACCAACAATAGACTCGAGTTCTCGATGAACTGGCACATTGGCAATACCAACCTTCAAGACTATTGGTACCACTGAATTACTCAGTCGTGAATGTGGGCTGGCATTTGGTTGGTATTGCTTTTTTGTAATGCATTTTCTCGCGCAGATACGTCTATGACCAAGACTTGTAGCCATCAGCGTCATTAGCTCTTAGTACCATCAGTAACCCTTGAAGCACACCAAGCAACGGACATTGGGTTGCGTGGTTCTCTTAGGGGCAGGGCTTCAGTAAGACATCTTGTTGAAGAGAAATTGTGAATATCAGTTTGATTGGTTCATGGCTTTCTCAAACACTGAAGCATCACTTGCTTTGCACATCCCAGTTCCGTTTATCGAATATGAATAGAAATCACCGCGAGCAAGAGAATGGAGAAATAACGGACCTGGAGGAACTATCTGGATTGAGTACTTTAAAGAGACGGTAATTCCATCCTTGTTTCTCGGCTTTTCCCACTCTTCAATAGCCACACCATTAACGATCTTTGCTTTTCCCATACATCACCTTCAGCCGTAATTAATCGACTTTTAGCAATATCAACCTTCCAGTGCTGAATATGACTTCCAACTATGCTCCGTTCTATCTCATTTATTTCAAGGTCTTTAGCTTCATTAAAACCTTTAGACTCGCACATCAAATACACAAAGTCTTCAGCCAAAGCAGGTGTCGCCGAGAGGAGCAGAGTTGCAAGGAGTAGTGAGAGTTTAATTATCCTTTACCTCGTTGAAGTTCTGCGCAGTCAGGCAGGGCTTCAAACAATTCAATCTTGTTTTTGATTTGGGCGATTGTATCCGTCATCAACTTGTAAGCAATACCATTCTTATCCCTTTCACTCAGACCCTTAGGGAAATGACTGATCTCCTCCATTTGCCTCACTAAATCAATAACCATCTCAGGCTGTTGTGATTTTTCAATAGCCATTAGCATAGATTCCTGAACCACTTTCAATTCACTTCGCTTATTCATTATACAGTTATTTTCAGCATTGTATTGAGCGACAACAGGTGATGCTGAGAGGAGCAGAGCACCAAGGAGTATTGAAAGTTTCATTTGCTTGCCTCAACTGAAACGCAGTGGGATAAGAATCTTCTCTGCTTCATTATGGATCAGAACACCCACTGACCTGCCATCAGCGCCGTTAACCCTGAGTGCCATCAGTAGCCACCAAGGAAATAGCAGCGTCTCACAAATGCACTTAGCAGTCGCAGCAGCGTTGGCGCTAGGCGTAGCGGTGAGACTGGCGTTTACGCACGAGAACACACTATCTATAGAAGTTGATTCCGAAGTCAAACCTTCTACAGATAGCGCGACAGTGACAACAAAAACCACTAAAGGGACAAAATGAAGAGGTCTAGCCTTTGACTAGAGCCAGAGCACCAATGAAACGAGTAGCAGCCCTCCTTCTTTTGCTAGGACTTGCAGGATGCGGAAAGTATCCATCCAGTCAAAGGGCATTGGAAGCGTGTAATGAATGGGAAGAACAGGGAGAGGTGATTCGCTATAAGCTTGCAGGCAAAGATGGCATCACACATAATCTCTTTAATCGCAATCGAACTTGCTACAATGCTTTTTGGGACAATCAATACGAGGGCATTTATGGAGAGTTTGATGATGCTGACAGGCGCAAAGAGGGCAAACTCCTGGAAGAATCCGACGAACCAACAGTGAAAGGCAGGAATAAAATATATTTCCGCTATTGACTTTTGCCTGCCTTGAACTTTGGGATATACCTAAGCTCACAGCGGAGCAGAACACTAAACGAATGTCTCGCAGAGCCTAACAAACAAAAGAAAGCACCAACAATAGGTTCGAGTTCTATACGAAGTAGGACGTCGTAGCCATAACAACGGTTCTCAGCGGTGGTTGGCATGAAATGAAAAATTGGTTGGTATTGAAGCCCTAAAACCTGTGCTGTAGCACCTAGTAAAGCGAGTTTAGCCGATCTATCTGGACTAACAAGCCAGCTAGAGAGGCACCCTATGGGGTAATTCCTAGGTCCTCCTGTATACGTATAGGACTTCAGAGATTTACATTATTTTTTTGGGAATAATCCGACTCCCAACTGCAGGTGCCTGAACTACTGTTCTGAACCGGTCAAAACACAGAGGCTTCGTGAGGGTGTTCATTACCACAATTGATGTGACTTGGTTGCACGCTTGCACAAACACAAGATAATAAGTGTAATTTTGTATCTATCCCAGTGCGGCCTCTTGGAAGACTGTATCTATCGCTGAGCGGTGTTGCTGCACTGGCAGTCGCTAACGGGGGTTTGCTGCCTGCTGCTGCTCAAGAGGCAGGCAGCGCAGAAGAGCTCGGGGTGATGGAGATCAACCTCAAGGATGCCATCAAGTTCAACTGGGGGTTTC
>NZ_UCOB01000028.1 GCF_900474295.1 Synechococcus sp. UW140
TAGCGACAGAATCACAGCCGCCGGCACGGCCAAAGCTGTTGTAGGGATTGGCTTGTGCAGCAGGGCCTGCAACAGACATCAAGGTGGCACCAGCGGCGAGGGAGGCAGCGGCGGCGGCGATGGTTTTGATCGTGGTCATTGCTCTGATGGGGGTGATGCGTGGGGCGGGATCTCTCCCTCCGATGCATTCACCATCTCCGCTTTCAGCTCTCCAGCTGATGACCTCCATTCCCTCCTGCTGTGAGCTTGCTCACAACTGCGCAAACGCCACTCTGCAGCTGGGCTGTCAGCACTTCAGGCTCATGTTGCAATGCCCAAGCCAACTTCGATTGCGATGCATGCCATCACGCGCCTGGCAAGCATGCCACCGCCATCATGAACAGGGCCGAGAGCTCAAATCAGAGGCCATGGCGCTGATTGGCACCCGTCAAAGTAAGTGGGATAGCGGACTTCTGAGCACAACAGACGCTGAATTCAACACGAAGCCTGGAGGAATTGGAAAAATTACCAAAGAAAGCACGGATACTGGTCGAACTATCTAGGATCAATAAGTCGTTGAGTCGTTTCGCCGAGAGCATTGAACTATGACTGAAATCAATTACAAGCATGATGAGTACAAAGTACCATTCAGTGCTAACGAAAAGCATTCACCTGAAGAGTTCGACCCCAAGCATGATGCAGCCTTAAACAATCCAGAGAGCCGCCACAGAGACAAGTTGATTGACGACATCTGTGACACTCATCCCGGATCACCAATGTGCAAGGTCTTCGACGAATGACTCCCTGAAGAAGAGCAGCAATTTTACATAGGCCATTTTCAGACTTAAGAAAACCTGAAATAAAAACCTTTAAGAGACTGCCAACTCCCCGCCAATCTAAATTCTAGGGCGAGCTCTGTCTCGCCTAATTTTGTTGGAGAACAAGTCTCCAGAGACGCGGTAAACAGCTTCGCCCTATTCTCGAAAAAATCCAGATACTGCAATATACAGAGCCAACACCAAGCATCTAACCAGGCTCACATTAAGTGGAGCCGAAATGTTGCCTTGTCAACCGTTCGCACCTTTGCTTCGATGGTTTGAAGACCTAGTCGCTTGTGAGCATTGTACCGGTGACATCCGTTGAAACCATAGAGCTTTCCATCAAACTCCAATAGATCGATAGGCTCCTGAAGCCCAATATCTTTGATACTTTCAACCAGATATTCCAATTTGGCCTGATCAAGAATCGACTGATGCGGACGGATGATGTCGGCGATTTGAACTGTGCGACGCTCCATGGTGAGGATCCTTGATGAGCTGTGATGTGGACGAGCAACTGATCAGGCATCATCGCCGATAGTGGCTACTTTGGCAGCTAGCGGTGGGCTGGTCGGATGAAACTCGCTAGCACTACAACAGCACTCTCTCCCAAAAGGCATGCGCGTTCTAGCCTTGGCTTCAATCAGCCTGTTGGCAGCTCAACCCTTGATAGCAGGCACGAACACAGTCGTGATCGAACGTATCCAAACCACTGTGTTTCCCGGCGATGGCAAAGCAGCAGCTCAAGCAATCTGCACAGGCCTTGCGGCGGGTCAACTGAGCCGTGACGGCGTAGGCGAAGACCTGGCAGAGCTGCAAGCCGCATTAATTCAAAGCAACGATCCAGAGTTGATGAATCAATACCTAGACACGTTCAACAACACAGCCGCTGGACAGGCCGGCTGCAACATACGCATCACAGACCCAAGAAATACACAGCGAGACGTGTATTAACCAAGCTTCAGATCAACCGATCAGCACTGGATTATTCCTTGAAGTGCAAGCACCTAACAACTGAGTAATCGAATGATTCAGTGGTCGCATTCACACTTGCCCGGCAGCCTCCATCGATGACAAAGCAACCATATCGTTTAATGCCACACTCTGGTACATGACTGAAGACAACGGGCAAACACACCCTCTCTACGCCACCGACCGTGAAGTTGTAGACAGCTTGCTTGGGCATGAAGGTGCACCAGGACCAGATCAACTCACCAGTGCGGCCAGGCTACTGATGCGGTACGAAGACTTCCCTGGTTCACCAGACATCAAGGAAGACATCGAGCGAGCAATCAAAGGATGGGCTCTCGACCGCGAAGGCTTGAATGCAAAATGCCGCGAGATCTGGGCACAAGGGTGGCGGCCTGGTCAGACGCTGGATGACACCGTCGGCTCCGGTGCCGATGTAGAAGACTCCGGTTCCTAGGTAAGGCAAAACGATTCATCGTGAGAGTCATCCTTCCAACAAACAACACCGCTCTTACTGTTTGCCAAGTCTGTTTCAGTGAGACGACCACTAGACGATCAGTTGACTAGATAGTTCCGAGCACCAAGCGAATTCGACTGCTTGCGATATAGGCTTTCTCTGCCCAGAAAACTGCAAAAGCAGGGAGATCTTGACTGCGGCATGGAAGACGTCGTCAAGGCAATGAATAGGCCAATCGCGAGACGCAGAAGGGGGGCCTGAAACCGAACCTCTACGTACGGCTGCCCCCTCTTTCAAAGTCTTCAGGGCAGACATAGACCAAACAGGTCCCTCTCGGAGACAGCCATGTCTGCAACCACATTCAACGCACCCACCGGCCTGGTCACCCATGATCCTGAAGGGCATGAAAATGTTTATGCCAAAGAGCTCCCAATCCAAATTGCTGGAGCGGATGCTGGCTGGGGCTTCCACCAGCGAGCCGAAAAGCTGAACGGAAGGCTCGCCATGCTTGGATTCATCGCCGCAATCGTGACAGAGCTGGCAACAGGCGAAGGACTACTTCACCTGATCGGGCTTTAATCCCACTCAGACCACTCGAGGTGGTGGCCACTCCACCACCCCCGCCTAAGCCGAGGCTTGAACTGAATTGATATGTGTCTCTAATCTGAAAAAAGCAAGCACTCACCCTCCCAGCGAAATGCCCGCCCAGCCAACCGAGCTAAGCGGGCTAGTCAGGCTCAAGCAAACTTGCGGGGATAAGGAGTATTACCTGCGAGCTCAACGTTGATTTCCCGGCAAATATTCATGAATGCACCGAGGCCGAAATCGGGTCCATGCGGTCCATCAATGAAATCCTGAAACTGCTCATCGGTGATTCCCTCCTGCACTTCCCAGATACAAAAAGCGGGGCCTTCCGGAGCAATGGGGTTGAAAGAATGGTTATAAAAACCAGCCTGGAGATTCCTTGATACGGCATCATCCCAACCTCCACCTGGGGCCATCGCTTTCTGAGCGGCATCCCACCACTGCTGACTCTTGCCCGCTCGAAACTCGTGCTGAACATGAAAGAAGCGGGAAGCCATTGAGAAGAAGCGAAGAGAGATCAGCGCGAACCTACCTCTAATTCCTGCACGGTGCACACACAACGACTCAACTCCACCCCACTGCAAAACAACAGGACACTGTTTGCCTTCTATTCCTCAGGGCTTGCACTCCATCTCTTGACAAGTGGAGACAGCGGTTTGTGAACTGATCCTGTAGGATTGAGGAATCGTTGGCCTGCAATGTGCAGGTGCAGTTCGATTCAGGCCAAGCAACGGGGGCCTGAACGCTGTGGAGACGACTGATGTCCCCCCTCTCTTTGATCCAGAAGCAGCTGCAACGTGAGCAATTGCGTGATGCAGCGAAGCGGCACAACGCCATGCAGCCTGTATCGGCCGACTACACCTCGGCCCACCAGGCTCCTCGCATCGGCTCACCCACAAGGTCTTGCACCTACCGCGGAGTGACCTACACCCGCTAACCCTCTCGATCCTCCGGCTTCAGAGATCTGGCCCCAATTTGGGGCCTTTGTCTTAGGTGGCTCACCCATTGATCTCGCCACCAGCCTTCAAGGGCGTGGACACCCTGAAGGCATCACCCGTCACAGACGCAGCGTTCATCAATCAGCGAGCAAGCGATCATTGCCGCAGATTTTCTCTCCGCACCGCAAGACAGTATTCCTAGCTCAAGGGGGGCGCCTCTTGGGTCTCTTCGGGAGAACAGGGGAAGGGGCTGCCAGCATCTTCTCTCTGTATCTCTCAATCGGTGTTGGGCTGGTGAGGGCTTGGAAAGTGATTCACCAGCACAACCACTGAACAGACTTCCCCACGAGATCAGTGACGATCGAGGCCGGAAGACGATGGGGGCGACCGTGCAGCAAACAATCAAGCCCTAGACAATCGGTCTGATCTCCACCTCGCCCAGAGGCATCGGACTGTGCATCAAGGTCAGCAGCATCCATAACATGCGGACAGCAACTCTCGGCACCAGGCTGCGGATCATTCTCTTAGGAGCACCGCCACACAATCGAGGAAAGTAAAGGGGACTCGGAAGAGACGCTGAGTCGATCCGGTCAGCAGAGAAGGGTTCCGTTTCTCCCTTTTCTGCTTTCCCCGGGCAATGGGGTTGTCCTGGTGCTCCACGGGAGGAGTCACCAGCGCAACTTCCTGAGGTCCACCTTGCTGCCATGAGCGGAATCATCTAGGGGGGATATGTGTTGTCGCTACAACCATGAACTGTTCAAGATGATTGAACGCAAGGCCTAAGCAAATTGTGCGAATCGAGTGAGAACTCAATCCAATGACTGTCGCTTTACCTTCAGACTTTTGGACTTGCAGCCTGAAGAGCGGTGTTCAAAATCATTTGCCACACAGCAGCCGGGCCTCTTGGGTTATGCCTGTTTGGTGTAGTGCAGCAAGAGCCACCCATGACAGAGCCAAAAATTCTCAAGAGGTTGCAACTGTTGGATTACATCAATAGCTCCGGCGATGAGCTGGTCGGTCTCGCTGTGGAAATGGCTGAAGACCCCAAAGGCGGCGTGCAAGTGCGGGTACTGATGGATGCCAACGTCGTCCGTGGTGTCACCGTGTTACCACTGCAACAGGGTGACACCTGTTCTTGATCAGAGACGAAATGATGCGTTCTGCTTCGACCCCATTGCTCAGTGATGGCAGACCTGACACGGAGGCATGACAACACGATCGGTACTGCTGTTACGAGATTGAATCTCATAAAAAAGCACCCCCGCAGGGGCACTGAGACATCGATAGTCTTCATCGAGTGGATTGCCTGGGAGTTGAATGCCCAAACGAATGGGGCAGAAGCACACAGGGTAGGAACAGGCGCATTCTGAAAGATGTCACCCAAACCTTTTGGCTAGCTGCCAGCAAGGCAATGCACTATTTCTGCATTTTCTTGAACGACTCGATCTGCTCTGCAATGCAGTTTTCAACGGAGGTGGTTGCCTGACTATCAGCGGCATGCTCGTCGTTGCAGTCAGCCACTATTTGACTCATCACCGGAACAGGGACCTTTTGGGCGGCACCCACCTGCAAAGGGACAGCAACGAGAAAGGCCATTGCCAGGATGGCGCGTTTCATCAAAATCAGCCATGAGGGACTTCTCATGGATAGCCAGTGGCACAGGAGCAGGGAAGCAACATTTGATGCACACCAGTGTGACTGGGGAACGTTTCTCAAGACAGCGCCGCAACCGGTGATGCATCGCGACCATCTCAGCTGGCTTCATTGACAGGGATCCTGAAAGCGGGAAGCCCAAGAACATCCTGCAGCCAAACCTGAATCAACAACGATGCCTCTCGCGCTGAATGACATCACTTGGTTCAGCACATTGAGATAGTGATGCTTTCCCACAGACACAGTGCCGGCAGCATCGATCTTCAAGGAAGCTGTGACTGATCTATCAACCCATCCAGGCTTCAAGCCAGCATTTCAGCGATGGGTTGCAGAGACTCGAATACAGCATGAACTTTGTCAGTTGCTTGCTGGGTCGAAGAGCTGTGAATTCAAGGAAGGCGCAGACAACACCCAAGCCAGCCCCCATTCACCTCAGTTAAGGCATAAGCCACGCCGATCAGACAGGTCGGCTCTCCTGATCTGGCTTGCCAAAGGCCAGCATGCCTTCATACCTTGACTTCAGGAAAATGCTTCGAGCTGTCACGAGGGGTGATGGCTCTTTTTTTTTGCGTTACTGCTAGCTCAGAGTGGCAACTGGCTCTTCAGCTCCGATCGAAACAAAGAGCCAGGCTTGGATGAACAACCATCCAGCTCAGAGGCGATGAGGCTCGCGCCATTGTTGGATCAGGTGGTTGAGCTGGTGAAATCCATCCCTAGTCCTCACCAGCTCAACCCCGTTCCCCGGGGGAAGCAGAGAAGGGGCGCGGTTCCCCTCCTCTACTCACCGGATCAACTCAAATGCCGTCAGCCACCTGAGTCGCTTTTACTCTCAGGCTGCGAGCACTGACACCACCTGAGGAATGATGCTCTGCCATGTGCTGAGAGATGCCACTCCCATGTTTCAGATGCTGCGCACTCATCAGCGCTAGCGCCTTGTCCCTCTGGGCAACAAGGTTGTTTCGCCTTCAAAGCCATCATGAGTCTTCATCGATTGCTGTGCACCTGCGACTCGTTGGGCAGGCTGGGTGAATGTTCTGAATCAACATGAAACCCCTGCTTGTTCTTGCTTTCCTGCTTCTTGAGATTCCAGCCAGCGCGGCAACACCGCACTGCCCAGGCATGACCACGATCGAAATGCAGGCCTGCGCTGCTAAGCAGCGAGATCAATCCGTGAACGCGCTGAGGCAAAAACTGCCGACAGCCGATCTTGAGCAATGGAAAGCGGTCACCTCAAAGGTTTGCAAACAAGCTTTCGCGCCATATCAAAATGGTTCGATCTACTCCCAGCTTGTCGTTGGCTGCACAGATCAATTAAATCAATCATTACTCGATCAGTTCAAGCCACTTGGAGACTGATTGCCATCAAGCATCTCATCAACAAGAAGGCAGCAGGAATGGCGGCCTTAACACTTGCCAAGACACGAGTGCGTGTTCCCATGTTTCTGCTGAGCTGAGTGGTACCGGGCGATCAAAATCCTGCTTCCAAAGCGGAATGGGGGCTAATACCTATCGCGTAAAGCAAGGTGAGTTTCTTAGAACGACAGTGACCAAGGCACTCCAATGAAACACGACAGCTCCAATGCCCAACCGATGGGCAGCCTTGTCCATGATGGAAGTCACGCTCCATTCCATGCCTTGGCGTGTCCGCTGAATCCAAGAACCATTCGCATCGGCAAGAAAAAGTAGGTGTGCCAACAACCAATCGCAGCGCCTTGATCGAAGCCTGGGGCACTGGGATGACTGAACTGCTACATCCCACAGATCTGGTGACTCTCCAGTGACTCTCCACAGGCCGACAGCCCTGGGCTGCCCTCTAGCAAGCTGCTGGCCACGTGAGGCTGCAAAGCCTTGATGGCATCGAAGAGAAGCCTCCTCCTCCCCACAAAATTTCCGCGAAAATGCGGAGCACATACCGATGACCGCCAGATGAGCACGGATCAATGGGACGCTGAAGCGCGATGGGTGGTGATGGCACCGACGGACACAGAAGGGATCTACCGAGAAGTGGCGATGTTTGAGACAGAAGAGGATGCAGTCGAGTTCTGCGATCAGGAAGGAGAGCCTGAATGGCAGGTCTTAGATGCAAGCGACATGGATGTTGAGTAGCGGCAAAGAATGACGCGCATCCGCATCAGCCCATCAACACGCCCCGCTATAGGCGGGGATTGCATCTCGATCGTTCTGCCGGGAGACAGATCAGCCCTCAACTTCACTGACCACCCTGCTGCCAACTGACAGGTTCGGTATCGCTTTCAGCGATTAAGCCTCAGACCCCCCAGTATTACATCAATGTCAGGCCATCTCAAGCTGACTGAATTGGATGGCAGTTTCTGTAAATGAGACACCATTGATTCATACACCGCCTTGAGCTTGGCTGACATCATCATCAACCAGAGTGTTCACCCTGTTGTCAGCACCAAGGCAGACAATCAAGTTGATTGAGTTATTTTGATCACTGGGGTCGCCCACTGAGATGCAGGTGCCACCCTCAAATTCAGGGCTCGACCTGATGACCTGGCTTAAGCATGCCTGTGAGCTTGCTAACAAGCGCCAAAAACCATAGAAAGCCGTGATTGCTCGAAAACTGGACATAAACTCGCAATCCTTCCAGAGCGGACAAAACAAGTTCAGACGTTGCAGCACTCAACCCAACCGGACAGCACGTTCGAATGCTGCTATGACAACGCAAATCAAGCCTGGCGAAAGCGCTGCCCCCGATGCCTTCGAATACGCTCTACAAGCTGATTGCGCTCATGGTTCTGTTCATGACCGCGACGAGCCCAGGCTTCGCCAACATCAAGGATGAGTTTGAAAGGTCTCAGGCTTGCTCGTATTTCGATGCAGAGTTTGTGAGCGATGTCGGAGTCTTCGACGACATCAAAGTTCGATTCTGCATCAGTGAAGACAAGACTGAAGTTATCTACGTGTTAGACAACGGAACATCCTGGGTTGTGCCGTTCGAGCGTGAATACCGAGAAAATGGTGTACTTAGCCTGAACACCCTGGAGGATGGGGAGCTGATCCGATATCAAAAGAGCAAGGGTGTCGTGAAGCGCAAAGTGCTCGGTCGAAAACGTTAATTCCAGGCTGGTCAAACGACGGATGGTTTCACCAGACATTGATCAGGTTTTTACGTCGCCTCTCCCTTCCCCTCTTCAGAAGCAAGCTCAAGTGGGTTCGGTGGGAAACAACTTCCATTCACTGTCTTCTGGGATCAAGGGTGGTTGGTTGAGATCCTGAGGCTCCTCAAACACCACACGCCAATCCGGACAGCGACAAGGCACGTAATCACTGTGCTCAATCCTGATACCACCCAAAACAGAGGGAGCACCGTACCAGCCCCCACGCCAATGGGAAGGCTCATTCAAACCTCCCTTAAACCAGACCCAGCAACGGGCATTCGGTTGCGTTGTGGACTTAGCAGCCATGGCTCAGTTGTTCAGGCTCCGTTTGTAGCACCAGAGCTGGCAGGCTGGTCAACGTCAACCACTAGGCCACGCGTCCAACCCTGGCTGAACATGAAGCAGGTCAACCAAAACAAGGCGGCAGATCGAAGCGCTGGCCGGGTGAGAACCCTACTGGTCGTAGCCAATCTTTTGACGACCTTTGATCCAGACCATGCTCTTGATCAAAGACAGCCAGCAGACAAGGATTCGGATTAGGCGTTGTGATCAACCTCGTCGTAACCGTCATCGACCACATCATTGAAACGGGCAACACCGGCCTCCTTGAACGTGAAAACTCGGCGAGGCGTTTCCGGTCTCTCCTTCGTCTCGCACCAACCTTCGCGATAGTCCTGGTCATCACGCCAATCGACCACAGCTACCCATTCATGCTCTGAGACAAACTAACGCTCGCAAGACACAGGAGGGGCTTGAGCTCATCGATTGCGGATATCGAGATCAACCCCTGGTGCCGCCAACAGTGACGATCACTTGATCAGATTCATACCTAAGAATCCCTTACCAAGACCCCAACTAGGACGTTTATCCTGGAGGAAGGTGATCGCCACTTCCACATCCAAAAGTCCTGCTTGATCCAACGCTTCTAGAGGAACTTTTCCCACACTGCTGCGATCGTAATTGCAGTGGATATCGTCTTTACGAGCCCCAAGGAAACTAACCACTTCCTGGAGCAAGAAATCCCTCCACTCATCCTTCTGCTCCTGCGTCACAGCCATGAATCCCATTGGCAAAGGGCCCTCTCAAGGTTAAAGGGGATCAATCCATTCTCAGAGACTCAATCCCAGAGGTCACGTCTGATTGCCCCCGAGCATGTCTTCATATCCCTGATAGGGATCGTATTCGGCCCAACCTGGGCTGGCCTGATCCATCAGACCGTATTCCCCATCAATCATGTTCATGCGGGTATTGCCATAAGGAACGGTGTTGCAGGTGATGCCTCCTCCAGAGATCGGCTGACAATCGTCGAAACGAACCTGGGCCCGAACCGGCCCGATCCCACCGACCAGCGCGATCAGCAAACCAGCCGTCAAATGCACCAAAGGGGATCTCTTTCCTGCACCCATGCTGCTGCTCCTGACCGTGCGATGCCTTTTCTCAAGCTAAAGACCTCTGCAGCGTTGACCAACCGCATCGAGAGTTTCATAGGCAAGCTTGCCTCTACCGGCCTGCAGCTGCACCATCACCACATCGGCCTGCAATCCCAGCACCATGCTCTGGCACGGGTAGCGATCCTGGTCAGCTGCTTGCTGTTGCAGATCCTCAGACTGCACGAGAGCCTGCTCGCAGGCGCGAGGCCTCTGGGTTGAGAAGCAGACCTGCACCAGCGGAATCAGGCGTTCAACGCTACCGGCCAAAACAGGTGCCGCCGGCACCAAAGCAGCCAGGGGCAGAGACAGAGCAACGGCAGAACTGACTGCTGCCAAACGCATGACTCAGAATCGAAGGACAACATGGTCATCACCAACCCAAACATCGTGCTTCAAGGCCGACCAGAACAGTCAAGATGCGACGCGTCATAGATCTGGAGCAGTCGCTTTACAGGCCGGATTGAACGGGTCCACTGTTGACAATCTCCGTCAAGTGGAGTGGCGAGAGACCAACAGCAGCGCTCAGCTGAGATGATGCACTGGCTTTGTTTGTTTGCGGATGTACACCGACTGGACCGCTGTCGCCTTACTGCTGTTCACCACCGTGCCCCTGCTGGCGGTGGTTGTCACCGCAGCCTTTTTCATCTGGCAACAAAGGAAGAAGCAGCTGCGCTGACCTCAACGTCCCGATCCGATCCGGATCGGGACGTTTCCGGCTCTGGACTCACAGAGCCGGAAACAAGAATCACACCCTGTCCCAGACAGTCCTGACAGGTGCGGAAACGTTGATCAGCGACCCGCTGAATACCGCTACCGCCGCAACGTGGACAGATCATCAGCCCTGCCTCAAACTCCCCATGGCCAGTGTGGGGCGTCTACACGGCAGCAATCCCGAAGTTTTCACAAAGAATCAGGCCTCGAGCACAGCCTCGAGGCCTTCCGGATTGCTTCGCACGCTCTCCAAAAGCTCCTGAAGCGACAGCACTGTGGATTGAGGGACAAGATCCAGTTGCTCAGCCAGGAGACCAATCACCTGCTCTGCGCGAGCCCCTCTCTCCCGCCATGCCGTCAGGCCTTCACTGGCTTCCCGCTTCGCCAATTTCTCGCCTGAACCATCCAAAAGCAGGGGGACATGGCAATAGTGCGGCGCCCGCTGATCCAAGGCGGCCATCACCGCCATCTGGGCCGCTCGCGCTGGAGCCAGATCGGCCCCTCGCACCACCTCAGTGATCCCGTAGGCCAATTCATCCACAGCTGTGGCGAGGTGATACGCGATGAATCCATCTGCTCGGCGCACCACTACATCCCCGCAGGTCTGCGAGGCATCAGCGGTAACCCGCAATCTCCAGGCAGGTAATCGCCGCTGTTCCCAACCCCAATCAAGGTCCTTATCGCGACAGGTGCCTGGATAAATCCGAGTCGCGGAGAGCTCTCGCCGGCTGCAGCGACAAGGGAAAAGATCTCCTTGGCGACGCAGGTGGGACAGCACCCCGCTGTAGATGCCGCGCCGATGGCTCTGAAACAGCACTGGTCCATCCCAGTGGAGACCAAGCCAGCGCAGATCCTCCAGAACAGAAGCGATGGAACCTGGTCGAATCCGTGGGGTATCGAGATCATCGATTCTCAGCAGCCAGCTACCGCCAGCCCGCCTGGCCAAAAGCCAAGACATCAAGGCCGTGCGCAGATTGCCAAGATGCAGTGGTCCGGAAGGGGTGGGTGCAAAGCGGCCCCTGTAACCCTGCCGCCGAAGATCATCACCCAGAGCAAATAGCGTCTGGAGATGACCAGGCAAGCCGTTGGAAGCGGAGAAGCGGCGCATGAACTTGCCAAAAGAAAAGGTGGCCCAATCGGGCCACCCGGTAGGCACCGCCGTGGGAGGGCGGAGCAATGATCATCTGAATCAGCCTTGGACGCGATCCTTGAACATCTTGCCGGCCGTGAAAGCAGGCACGCGTTTCGCGGGGATCTTGATCTTTTCGCCGGTCTTGGGGTTCAGGCCCTGACGAGCGGAGCGCTCGCGGGGCTCAAACGAACCGAAGCCAAGGATCGACACCTTTTTGCCTTCAACGACAGAATCGATGATGGTCTCGATGGCGGCATCCACCACCAGGGAGACATCGGTCTTGGTGAGCTCAGTGCGAGCAGCGACGAGATTAACGAGGTCAGCTTTGTTCATGGAAAGGGAGTGAGTTGCGGAAGCGGCTGATTGACGATGCGGAGGTCGACATCCGCTAGGGCTTCCCTGAGCGCGCCAATCGTATGGAGGCTGAGCCGTTGGGGCAAGCGAAATGTCTGATGCAGCAACGCTTTACGTCGGAGTCTCCTGATGGGGTGCTTGATGAAAGCCATCAGCCCATGCGCTCCAAGGCGCCAAGCGCTCACCACGAAGCGCGCCAAGCCCTGCCCCAGAAGCCAGTGATGGCAATGGATCTGAGCCAACCCAATCACGTAGACGTTCCAGACTGCGCTGCTGGCGAGGCCAGTGAAATGTGCGTCGATGCTGCAATCCGGCCAGAACCCCTACTGCCACAGGCACCAGCAGACGTCCGCAGAACAACACGTTCCAAGGGGCCGGTGCATGCACCACACAGCTGCCCGGAGTGGGCCCTGGCGTCCAGAGCAGACGAAGGCCAGAGGCCGTGCGGTGGGTTTGTGCAAATGTTTCCAAGGGATCAACCCCAGGCAGCAAATAGGCCTCCTGCTCCTGCACCAGCACTGGCCAGCCCAGGCGTTCCTGCAACCGCCGCACCCGGCCATGACCCTCCCTGCTCGTGAGCAACAGCCTGGGCGTCCTTCCAGCGGCAAGCCTCTCCAAAGCTTGAAGCGTCGCTTCAGTCAGGGGAGGGCAATCGATCAGAACGGGCTCGGATGCACAATCAAGCCACCAAGAGGAACCTCCAAGGCAGTCGCGGTTGGGCGGGAACAACCAAAGATCCGGTCGAATCTGTTGAGGCGGTCGGCCTTGCTCCAAAGAAGAAGTCAGTGTCATGACATGGTCCCTGGGGCCGCAACCTTCAGTGTGGGCACCCCTCTAGCTTGTGGACAGTTCGTCCTGCGTTCCGCGGGCAGGATCATTGGCCACGATCCACCGCGGCACCCCTTGGCCGATGGGCAGTTCGATCACGCCCATGGGCGTGAACTTCTCACTGGCCGCCCCGACCGCCAACCGGGTTGAGCTTCTGCTCTTTAGCCATGCTGATGCGGTTCAAGCTGAGCAGATCATCGAGCTTGACAGCAACCATCGTTCTGGTGACTACTGGCACGTGGAGGTGGAAGGCCTCACAGCCGGATGCTGCTACGGCTATCGCGTGTTTGGCCCCCTGCAGCCAGGGGGGCATGGATTTCTGCCCGCAAAGGTCTTGCTCGACCCCTGTGCTCGAGCGATCGCCGGCTGGAACGTGTACCGGCGTGGTGCAGCTACAGGCGCCTCCCCTAATACAGACGCCTGCCTCAAGGCTGTGGTCTGCGAACGCGACAGATTCGATTTCGACGCCCACCCACGGCCCCGCCACAGCTGGACCAGCAGCGTCATCTATGAGCTGCATGTGGGAAGCTTCACGCGCCGGGATGACTCAGGTGTTGAGCCCTCCCAGAGGGGCACCCTGCGCGGGCTGATTACCAAGCTCCCCTACCTATCGGATCTAGGGGTCACAGCGATCGAACTCCTTCCGATCCAGGCCTTTGACCTCCAGGACGCGCCACCAGGCCGAGACAACGTTTGGGGCTATAGCCCCCTGAGCTGGTTTGCACCACACCAAGGTTTCATCGAAGGCGATGATCCGCTCTCAGCCCGGCACCAGGTACGCGAGCTAGTCGCCGCCTGCCATGACGCTGGCATTGAAGTGCTACTTGACGTCGTCTACAACCACACCACCGAAGGCAACCAGCAAGGCCCGACCCTGAGCTGGCGAGGAATTGCCGACAAGCTTTATTACCACCAAAGCGCCAAAGGCGACTATCAGGATGTCAGCGGCTGCGGCAACAGCATTGCCGCCAATCGGCCGTTGGTGCGAGAGCTCATCCTTGAATCAATGCGTTGCTGGGCCATTGAGCTCGGCATCGATGGATTTCGATTCGATCTGGGCATCGCCCTCAGCCGCGGCGAGAACCTCAAACCACTCGATCGGCCGCCCCTATTTGAAGCCATTGATGCTGATCCGCACCTAAGCGATTTGAAGCTCGTCAGCGAACCCTGGGACTGCGGCGGGCTTTATCGCCTCAGTGATTTTCCTGCCAAGCGAATCGGAGCTTGGAACGGCCGGTTCCGAGACGACCTGCGCAGCTTCTGGAAAGGCGATGAGAACAGCACTTGGAAACTGGGCCAGCGCCTGCGCGGCAGCCCCGATCTCAACGACGGCAAGCCGCTCAAACTGGACCGCTCGGTGAATTTCATCACCGCCCACGACGGCTTCACCCTGGCAGACCTGGTCTGCTTCAACCGAAAACACAACCTGGCCAATGGCGAAGACAACCGCGACGGAGAGAACCACAACAGCAGCTGGAACCATGGCGTAGAGGGGCCCTGCACCGACCTCGCCGTTCAGGCCCTGCGCCGTCGACAGCAACGCAACTTGCTCACAAGCCTGCTGCTCAGCCGTGGTGTTCCGATGCTCCTGATGGGCGACGAAGTGGGACGCAGCCAAGGCGGCAACAACAACACCTGGTGCCAGGACAGCCCACTGAGCTGGATGACCTGGCGGCAGGATCAATGTGATCAAGACCTGTTCTGCTTCCTCCAGCGGCTGCTGCACGCGAGACGGGAACTGACAGACCTACTCAACTCAGGAACAGCCATCAGCGAAATTGCGCCGAAGTGCGGAGATGACCCAGATCGACTCTGGCGCCAGTGGCATGGGGTGGAACTGCAAAAACCAGACTGGGCCAGCTGGTCACACTGCCTGGCCACCAGCCTTCATCAAGGCGAACGGGGCGCGGTGTTGTGGGTGGGCTTCAACAGCTATTTCAAGGCCATGCATTTCGACCTGCCACCCGCCGCCTCAGCCTGGCATCGCCTAATCGACACTGCCCTTCCCCCAGGTCAAGACCTACCCGAACGCGCTGAGCCGTGGAGCCCGAACAGCGTGCCCCTCGAAAGCCGCAGCATGGTGGTGATGGTGGCGAAGGAATGGCTCCCCAACTGATCGACACTTGGACAGACGCCAGCGCTGAAAACCAAAGAGGCAGCTTTGGACCCTCACCGGGCTGCACTCTTTTAAAGGAGTCCTTGGAAGCGGGCGGCGGGAATCGAACCCGCATCATCAGCTTGGAAGGCTGAGGTTTTACCACTAAACTACGCCCGCACTGGTACAAACCAACTGGTCAAAAATTGACTCGGTTGACCCAGTACCCAAGCATTATGACCATGCGCCGTCCACTGTCCGCCGCTTGACCCGCTCTGACACGCTTTCCGGAGGCAGTCGCCGCCGTCTGATGGTGGCCTACGGCCTCGGTGATGCGGGCACAGGGCTTGCCGCCACCGTGCTTGGCTTCTACCTCTTTCCGTTCTTCACTTGCGCTGCTGGGCTGCCAGCCTTGATCGCTGGTTCTCTGTTCACGGTGATCAAGGTCTGGGATGCGATCAACGATCCGCTGATTGGCTGGATGAGTGATCACACCCGCAGCCGCTGGGGTCCTCGTTTGCCCTGGATGCTCGGAGCCGCATTGCCCCTCGGCATCAGCCTTGCAGCGATGTGGTGGGTGCCGGAAGGAAGCGTCAGTGAGCGCACCATCTACTACGTGGTGATGGCCATCCTGCTCATGACCACTTACACCAGTGTCAACCTGCCCTATGCAGCGCTGTCCACTGAGTTAACACCCGATACAGCCATCCGCACCCGACTCAATGCAGCCCGTTTCACCGGCTCGATCATTGCCGGCCTCAGCGGGCTCGTAGTCGGTGCCGTGGTGCTCAGCAACGGATCTGAGGGTTACCTGGTCATGGGCCGAATCACCGGCTCGGTTGCCGCCACCGCCACCCTGGCCTGCTGCTGGGGCCTTGCCCCTTTCGCCAAACGAGCCCAGCGACCAAGCGGCGATAGCGAACCAGTCCTGCAACAACTGGGGCGAATTCGCTCCAATCCCCGCTTCCTCATGGTGCTCGGGCTCTACCTACTGCTCTGGTTTGCCCTTCAACTGATGCAAGTGGTGGCCCTGATGTGGCTGGTACAGGTGATTCACGTACCGTCCGGAATCGCTACCTGGATTCTGCTTCCCTTCCAGATCAGCGCCCTTGTCGGTCTTCAGGTCTGGAGCCTGGTCTCGAACCGTCGCGGCCGCTTGGTCGCCCTGCGATGGGGCGGGGGGATCTGGATTGCCGCCTGTCTGCTTTCGATGCTGTTTTCGCCTTTGGCCGCCGGCATCAGCGGCCTTGGTCTGGCCCCACTGATCGGATTGATCTTGCTGGTGGGCTTCGGCGCCTCGACGGCCTACCTGATCCCCTGGTCGCTTCTGCCCGACGCCATCGATGCCGACCCTTCACACCCTGCCGGCATGTACACCGCTTGGATGGTGCTGGTCCAAAAGCTGATCATCGGTCTAAGCATGTCGTTGTTCGGCGGACTTCTCGCCCTGACTGGCTACATCTCCAGCCAGGAATGCAACAGTGCCCTCACATTTATCGAACAGCCCGCCACCGCCCTGCTTGCCATCCGTCTCTGCATGGGCTTGATTCCAGCTGTAATGGTGGCTCTTGGCCTCGTCCTGATGCGACGCTGGCCTGACCGAGGCGCCCACCTCCAGTACCCGTGACACGCGGCCACCACCGATGAGAGCCCCCCGCTGGTTACGACGCTTGGGCAGCAGTTTGCTGATCGGTGGTCAGGCCGTTGCCGCCACCGCTCGCGGCCGGATCAACACAATCGACCTGTTTGATCAGCTGATGGAGGCCGGTCCCGGCAGCTTCTTAATCGTGCTGATCACTGGAGTGGCCGCAGGCTCGGTCTTCAACATTCAGGTCGCCGCCGAACTCAGCAGCATGGGGGCAGGTTCGACCGTTGGTGGCGTGCTGGCAATCGGCCTAGCCCGAGAGATCGCACCCCTGCTCACCGCCACGCTGCTCACCGGCAAAGTAGCCACCGCCTACGCAGCTCAGCTCGGCACCATGAAGGTGACCGAACAGATCGATGCGATCACCATGCTGCGCACCGACCCTGTGGAGTACCTGGTGGTTCCCCGCTTGATCGCCATGGTGGTCATGGCCCCCGTGCAGTGCCTGCTGTTCTTCGCGGTTGCTGTCTGGAGCGGCCAAGTCACGAGCACGGAGTTTTACAGCATTCCCCCTGAGGTGTTCTGGAACTCGGTGCGCACTTGGCTGCAGCCGGATGACCTCCCTTTCATGCTGATCAAAGCTGTGGTGTTCGGCCTGCAAATCGCTGTGCTGTCTTGTGGCTGGGGCCTCACCACCTCTGGTGGACCGAAAGAAGTCGGCACCAGCACCACCGGCTCAGTGGTGATGATCCTCGTCACCGTGGCCCTGATGGATGTACTGCTCACCCAACTCCTTTTCGGTTGACGCGAACGCGTCATTTGTCTGATCCATGCCCAAGCCAAGCCCCAACAAAACCGGCAGCGTGAGCCTTGCTCCCAGCCCGCGTCTACCGCTACTGATTCTGCTGCTGGGTCCGGGCCTGCTACCCCTGCCGCTCCACCCCTGGCCCACCCTGTTCAACAGCCTGATTGGCCTCGCTCTGCTTGTGCAGAGCTACAGCCTGCGCCTCGAATTTCAAGACAGTGCTCTGATCGTGTGGCGGGGCGAACAGCAACTTCGCGAGTTCCCCTATGAAGACTGGATCAGCTGGCGAGTGTTCTGGCCAGGATTCCCCACCGTTCTTTATTTCCGGGAATCCAAAAGCCCACATCTGATCCCAGTGATCTTTAACGCCGAGCAACTACAGGAGCAATTACGCGCGCGGGTTGGCAATCTGGAACACAACGCCCCCCCCAGCAGCGATCCGTCCTGAACCGTTCCATGGCTGACGAACTCCAGAGCAACGGCAGCGGCGACACCAACGACGCCGCGCCTGGCAACACATCCGAAACAACTGCAGCTGAGAGCACTGCCGCTGAAAGCAATTCAGATGAATCTGCTCGATCAGAGAGCAGCGAAGATGCCGGTTGCACTCCAGCATCCCCTGCCTCGGAAGGGTGTAGTGAGATGGTTCCGGAACCCGAATCCCCCAGTTGGCAGTCGCTCGCCACCGCAGAGCTCGTCGAGCGACGCGACGCGCTCCAGACAGAGATCCAGGAATTAAGCCAACGCAAGCAGCAGTTAGAGCAAGATCTGCGCCAGTCCTTCGCTGGCCAGTCGGATGCAATCGCACGACGGGTGAAGGGGTTCCAGGAGTATCTGGGCGGTGCCCTTCAGGACTTGGCCCAATCGGTGGAAAGCCTGGAGCTGGTCGTGCAACCGATGGTGGTGCAGCCGTCCCCTCTCGATCATCAGAACAGCAACAGCAATGAACCATCTGTTGAGAACGTTCCAACACCAGCTATTGCCGACACCTTCAAGCCCGATGAAGAGCTGATCCGTGCCAGCTTGCAGGGCTTCCTTGAGCAGCCTGACTTCTACGCAGGTCCCTGGAAACTACGGCGCAGCCTCGATGGCAGCGATGTGGCCCTACTCGAAGACTGGTTCTTCAACCAGGGAGGCCGAGGTGCCCAGGCCAGCCGAGGCAGTCGGCCCCGCAATGTTCTGTTGGCCTCCGGTCTGATCGCAATCATCGGTGAGCTCTATGGCGATCAGTTTCAGACCCTGGTCCTGGCCGGACAGCCAGAACGACTCGGGGACTGGCGACGTGGTCTGCAGGATTGCCTCGGGCTGGGGCGCGAGGACTTCGGTCCTAACAGTGGCATCGTGCTGTTCGATCGCGCTGATGCCCTGGTGGAACGTGCCGATCGCCTGGAAGAACGCGGTGAGGTGCCACTGATCCTGATCGATGCCGCAGAACGCGCTGTAGACATCCCTGTGCTTCAGTTCCCCCTCTGGCTGGCCTTCGCCGCCCAGCCAGATGAATTACTCATCGACGACGACCTGCTCTGATGGCCCTTCTCTCCCTGCTTCTGGGCTACCTGCTTGGCTCCATTCCCAGCGGATACCTGGCCGGACGCTGGTGCAAGGGTCTGGACCTACGTGAACTCGGCTCGGGCTCCACGGGTGCCACCAATGTGCTTCGCCAGGTGGGTAAAGGGCCTGCCTTGGTGGTGTTTGTGATTGATGTGAGCAAAGGCGCGGCCGCTGTGGTTCTGGCCAGCGCGATCACCCAAGGCAATGCGTTTAGCGACTGGGTTCAGGTGCTGGCTGGGCTAACGGCACTGACAGGCCACATCTGGCCGGTGTGGCTTGGCTTCAAGGGGGGTAAAGCAGTGGCCACAGGGTTTGGGATGTTCCTTGGACTGGCCTGGCCAGTGGGCCTGGCCTGTTTCGGGGTCTTCCTTGCGACCTTGTCGATTTTCCGGACTGTGTCGCTCGCCAGTGTGGTGGGAGCGATCAGTCTGCCGCTGCTGATGGCAGCCGGCCATGGCAACAAAGCCGATCTAACGGTGGCACTTGTGGCGATGGCCCTGGTGATCTGGCGTCACCGCAGCAACCTGCAGCGAATCATGGCTGGCACCGAGCCACGCCTGGGCCAGAAAGACTGATCTCCTCGAAACGAGGGCCTGCTGCGCGCAAACCGCAGCAGCGATAACGCCGTTCCACGCGGTTGTGAACCACGATCTTGGGGTTGCTGTCCTCACCAATGAGCGTGACAACCCAGTGATTGATCCTGAGATCTCGCCAGCTCCAGAGAGTTTGGCCAGGTAGGGGATCGGCATCGAACACCACTGGGCTGACGGCTCGGCTGCCGATGGAAGACTCAGGCCGCCAGTTCCTGGCAACAATGCGCGAATGCTGCGTTGGGATCGGCCGCCTTGGTGATCGGCCGGCCAATCACCAGCTGGGAGGATCCCGCGGCCATTGCCTCGGCAGGCCCCATCACCCTGGCCTGATCAGCGGAGACGCTGCCCGCTGGACGGATCCCAGGCGTGACCAACGCAAATGGCTCAACGTGCTCGGCACGCAAGCTGGCCACCTCCAAAGGGGAGCACACACAACCGCCGATGCCGGCTGCCTCTGCCAGCTGAGCCAACGACGACACCCGCTCATCCATGCACTGGGTCAGAGCGAGTTCGCGCTGCATTCGCCACTCCTCCCAACTGGTGAGCACCGTCACTGCAAGCAGCGTTGGCTTGCGCCGACCGGCACTTTCGGCACCCTCTGACACCGCATCCTGCGCGGCTTGCAAGGCCACACTGCCAGCGCAGGCATGCACAGTGATCAACTCCGCTCCAAGCGCGGAGGCGCGGCGACAGGCACCGGCCATCGTTGCCGGGATGTCGTGGAACTTCAGATCCAAGAACACCCGCAGCCCCTGGTCGCACAACTGCGTCACCACCTCCGGACCCGCCTGTACAAACAGCTCCAGACCCACCTTCACCCAGCGCAGCCCTTTCACCTGCCGACTCAATGCCATGGCCCGTTCGAGGCTCATGCCATCAAGAGCCACGATGATCCGATCTGCAGGATCAGCGGAGAGCAACGGGGCCAAGGCAGCGCAGCGATCTCACCCCATCCTGCAGGGTTCCCGTGAGGCCTCTGGCGTCGTGCCTTCGTTCATCGCAAATGCCCCCCAGAGACTGCGACAGAGCATCGACCGCTCAAGGGGTCTGCAACAACCCTCACAGCAACAGGTGAACAACTTGAACATCAATCGACTCGCGATCCCATCACTGACCAGGCAACGTCAGCATTGACAAGGGATATCTGCTCAGCCAAGGGGCCGTAATACCCAAGGGGAAAGGATCGTGGTATCCGGTAACCGCGCTGGAACATGTTCAATCAAGCACCCCATCATTCGAGGATGAAGTGTTCGGCTCGGTTGTGAGCCGGAGACGAGCTCAGAGTGAAGAACAGGCAGCCACCCTGGCAAGCAAGAGTCGCTTTGGCCTCGGCGCAGCCATCTCCACAGCGAACATTCGCAATGCTCGCAACCTTGCAGAGCAGCAAATTGACGCCGAATCAATTGCAATCAAGACTTTCTTGAGAAGGGATCCGCGTATTCCCTTTGGTAGCGGCAAAGAGAGTGGCTTCGGCCGTGAACTTGGAGCACTAGGCATTCTCGAATCACAAAAGCATTGTGTTTCCAACCCAAGCCTCGTTAACCCACCAAACGCCGGAACGTTTTCTTGCCGAGCTGCAACACCTTTCCTTCCAGCTCAGCGGCAGAGGCGAACTCTTGATTGGGATCAGTGAGCTTCTCACCCTCCAGGCGCGCGGCACCGCCTTTGATCTGGCGTCGGGCCTCGCTGCTACTGGCACAAATTCCCACAGCACTGAGCAAATAAAACGCTTTGGCGGGGAAACTCACCTCCGCCAGCGACGCCTCAGGGACATCAGCACCGGCATCGCCGCCACCACCCACCAGAGTGGCTGCATCCGCCTGAGCCTTCAGGGCGACCGCTTGGCCATAGCGACTGGCAGTCACGGCCAGAGCCATCACCTTTTGCTTCTCGCGCGGATTCTCCGGCAACGTCTCCAGATCCAGGTCCGTCAACAAGGTCACGTAGTCATGGATGGCGGCATCGCCAACCTTTTCAAGCTTGGAATACATCGAGAGCGGGTCTTCTTCAAGACCGACGGTGTTAGCAAGGCTCTTGCTCATCTTCTGCACTCCATCAAGGCCGACGAGAATCGGAAGCAACATTCCGAACTGAGTGCGCTGATCGAAATGCCGCTGCAGATCACGCCCCATCGCCACATTGAATTTCTGATCGGTGCCTCCCAGCTCCACATCGGCATCAACCGCCACGGAGTCGTAGCCCTGCAACAACGGATAGAGGAACTCATGCAGCGCAATCGGCGACCCGCTGCCATAGCGCTTCGAGAAGTCGTCTTTCGCCAACATCTGTCCCACCGTTGCCGTGCCCAGAAGAGCAATCACCTGAGGGAGGTCCAGCTCCTCCAGCCATTCACTGTTTCGACGGACTTCCAACCGTCCAGGGGTTTCAAAATCCAAGAGTGCACTGTCCTTGGGCTGCCCCTGACCAAGCTGCTTGAGATACGTGGTGGCGTTCGCTTCCACCTGCTCCTTGGTGAGCTGAACTCGAGTGGTGCTTTTGCCGGTGGGATCTCCGATGCGCGCCGTGAAATCGCCAATGATCAGAACTGCCGTATGACCGGCATCCTGGAAAGCCCTCAACTTGCGGAACAGGATGCTGTGGCCGAGATGAATGTCGCTACCTGTGGGATCGATGCCCAACTTGATGCGCAACGGCCGATTGTGCTGCTCAGCATCCGCCAACCTGGCGGCTAAAGCCTGATCGGCATCAGCAGGGTCGCCTGCAGGGAACAAATCCGCCATGCCGCGGACCAGCCAGCTCGGCAGGGAGTGCGGCGAAGACGACATAGGGGCCGGATCAGCGACGTGCAGTGCGGATCGTACGGGGGCCGCCGTCAGCGTTGGTTCAGGAAGGCGTTTGATCCAGCTGGCTCTTCATGCGCTCCAATGTCTGATTCATCTGTTCAAACATCTGTTCGGGCGTGATCCCGAACTGGCCCAACTGAGTACGCAATTGCTCAACGGTCAGTTTGGCTTGGAAATCCTCCGACAGTTCAAAGCGCTTCATGAACACGCGGTAACGGCTCATGAGCTCCTCCATGGTGTGGATGAACTTCTTTTTGCCCTCCCGATCGAACTTGCCGTAGTCGGACCCGAGCTGCATCAGCTGCTGATAGTCGCTGAACAAGCGCTTGGCTTCCTCCTGGACGATTTCAGACTCAAAGAAAGCCATCTGTGTTCATGCGGCTTGGTCAAAGTCTGACCAATTCGACCGATCCTTAACAGTGCGGATCCACGCCCTCCCATCGCAGCCAAGATGCAGGGGGCCGTTCACTTGCTTGCCGTGCCGTGGACTTCACCAGCCAAATACCACTGCTGCAGGAACGTCGTCATCAAGGCCATGGCCTGCTGCGCAGAAGCCGCACCCTGATCGGCAGCCGAGATCGCGTCTTGCTGGTGTCTCTAGTGGGATGGATGGAGGGAGTCTCTCCCTTGGTGGGAGCAGCCACCACAGAAACTGAACTGCTGCTTCACGTCCGCCAGCACCATCCAGACCTTCTCATCTGCACCGACGGCCTGGAACAGGGTTCAGGTGTCAGCCTTCTGCGCCAAGCGCGTCATGAGCGCCCCGCGATTAAAACCTTGCTGCTGGTGCAACGACCTCTCGTCCGCACGATCCTTGATGCCATCGACAGCGGCTGCGACGGCATCTGCGCCGCCGAACTCACCGGCAACGGTTCAGTGCTCGCGGCACTCAACGCCATGGAGAGCGACAGCCAATTCATCGATCGTGTAGCAGCAGGCGTTCTTAGTCATGGCCGACTACGGCGGAGCGCCAGCGGAGGCCCCCCTGGCTCCGCCACTGACCAGGCACCCGCAACCGGGCTAGCGGCCCTCAGCCTGCGTGAGGAAGACGTGCTCCACGGCCTCTGCAAGGGAATGACCAATCAAGACATTGCTGACGCGCTCACGGTCTCAATCGACACCGTGAAAAGCCATGTGAGCAGCGTGCTGCGCAAGTTGGATGTGAAGGATCGCACCCAGGCCGTCGTAATGGCATTCCAGACAGGCCTGGTTGATCTACCCAGCCGTCCTCCTACCTGGACCAGCTGAGAGAGTGGCGCCTACGCGCGGGGTTCGGCAAACAATGGTGGCTTTCGCAAGGGTGATGCAGAGCAGGCTCCCAGTGATGCTCGCTTCCCTGATCGTGATCAGCAGCGGCCCCAGCACAGCCAAGAGCGACCCCGATCCCACCACGGTGCTGGTCACCGTGGCCCAAGCCAATGCCATCTGCCTAATCGAAACCGAGACCCTCCCCGCCGAGCAAGCCATGGCGATCGCCAAAGCCTTTCTCGCCCGGCAAGGGATCACAGCCTCCCGCAGCAATACGGTGCAGCGCAACCAAGACTTCAACACCTTGATGCTGGCCTATATCGAGCAGCGCGGCGGCTGCGAGCAGCTGGTCCAAGAGCTCAAACAGTGACGCCTCCCGGCTGCAGTCGTTAATGTCAGCCCACCCACATGAGCGTGATGGCCCGCGGTCACTGGTTGGATCCACTGGCCCGCAAGGTCCTCCAGGCAGTCGGAGAGTTACCACCCGACCCTCCGAATCAGGGGGCGAATCCCAGCCCGGCACCGGTGAAGCCATCGGTGCCGAGCTGGGTGATTGACGTGAATCGGGCCACCGCGGAGCATTGGCGCCAGCTACCTGGATGCAGTGAGGAGATGATCGATCTCTTACTACGGCTCCAGCGGGGCGGCGTTCAGTTCAGCCAAGCCGACGATCTCTTTCAATTGCTCGACCTGCCCGCCCAGAAGGCTGAAGATTGGCGACCCCATCTGATTTTTCACTGGTATGGCGATGCACCACCCCTCCCAGAGGCCACCAACCTCGATCTGAATGGCGCCTCCGCCCAGGAACTCGAACAAAGCCTCCATTGGCCCGAACAACGCCTCACCCTGTTCCTGAAGGAACGCATTCGCCGGCCTTTTCACAACCTGGCCGATCTACAAGAGCGGCTCTGCCTTCCCCCAGAAACCGTTGAACAACTGCTGGGCAAAGTGCGGTTTGGCGACCGCCGCCCGGGGCCAAGCTTGCCGCCACGGCACTAAGCATGTCCGCACGCCAAGGTGATCTCTTCAGCGGAAGCGACGCCGCTGATCCAACGAATGATGGACCCGGCCGCAAGGCGCAGCTCCCAGATCAGCTGATGATCAGTGCCGTGGTTTTGCGCGACTGGCAGACCCGCATCCATCGACATCAGGCCCCCCTGTTTGAACCCGGTCAAGCCAGAGCCGAGCAAGCGAGGCTTGTGGGGCTTTCACATAAGACCAGCCGCGAACACAGCGCCTCTGACGACCCGCTCACGCGCTTGAACCCCCTGGTTCTGCGGCCCCTGCCACTGAGCTTCTGGCGCTGGCCCAACAGCCCCCATCAGGGGGCAGCGATCTATCTAGTGATGGACCGACCCGATCACCTGTCGGCGCCGATCCGGCTGTATGTGGGAGAAACCGGCGCCGCTGACCGTCGATGGAAAGGCGAACACGACTGCAAGGCCTACCTATCCGCCTATGGCGAAGCTCTCAGCAGCGCCGGCCTCAGTTCCAGCCCCAGTATTCGCTTCTGGGGGGATGTCCCCAAGGCCACCAGGGCCAGGCGAAGACTGGAACAGCAACTGATCCAGACCTGGCTGCCACCCTTCAACAAGGAGACCCGCGAACGTTGGGCTACACCCTTCAATGCCGACTGACTTGAATGCCGACTGATGCGTTGTTCGCTCCGTAGCATCAGGGCCAAGACAATCCGATGTGATGCAGTTTTCCCATTCGCCAGCAACGTTGCAGACGTGGACAGGGAGCGTATTGGCCGTGGGCGTTTTGGAAGGCGATCCCCAGGGTGTCGTGGCCCAGCTAGAAAGCCGCTTTGAACGGAAGATCACCCCCTGGCTGGAGCAACGCAAATTCAGGGGCAAGACCGGTGAGGTCGCCAGCCTTCAGCTGCTCACCTCAGGCCTTTCAAGCCTCGTGATCGTGGGAGTAGGAGCCAGTGATTGCGTGAGCCTGCCTGTCCTTCGCCTTGCCGCCGCCAGTGCCACGAAGGCAAGCCTTGGCAATGGGGACAGCCTTGGCATGCTGCTGCCCTGGGGTGAGCTTGGAGTCGCGGGTGCCACCGCCGTCGCAGAGGCCGTACGCCTTGCCTTGTTCAAAGATCAGCGCTTCCGCAGTGAACAGGAATCCCAGGAGCTGCCAGAACGTGTGGAGCTGCTTGGTGCGCTGCCGGACGAGACCAACTCGGCTTTAGCCACCGTGGCACCCGTCTGCGCTGGGGTGGAACTCGCCAGGGAGCTCGTGGCCGCCCCACCCAACAAGCTGACCCCAGAAGTGATGGCGGCCACTGCATCATCCATGGCCCGGGAGCATGGTCTTGAACTCCAGGTGCTGGAGCGCAGTGACTGCGAAGCCCTCAACATGGGTGCGTATCTGGCCGTCAGTCAGGGTTCAGACCTCGCCCCCAAATTCATCCATCTCACCTACCGCGGAGAGGGGCCAATCCAGCGGCGGTTGGTCCTGGTGGGCAAGGGGCTCACCTTCGATTCAGGCGGCTACAACCTCAAGGTGGGTGCTGCCCAGATCCACATGATGAAGTACGACATGGGAGGCAGCGCCGCCGTGTTGGGGGCCATGCGCAGCATTGCCGAGCTGAAGCCCAAGGGCGTGGAGGTGCACATGATTGTGGCCTCCTGCGAAAACATGGTGAATGGATCCGCCGTTCACCCCGGAGACATTGTCACCGCCTCCAACGGCACCACAATCGAGATCAACAACACCGACGCGGAAGGGCGCCTAACCCTGGCTGATGCCCTCGTCTACGCCAGCAAACTCAAACCAGACGCAATCGTCGATCTCGCCACTCTCACCGGTGCCTGTGTGATCGCGCTCGGCGAGGAAATCGCGGGTTTATGGAGCCCTGACGACCAGCTAGCAACAGACCTCTGCAACGCTGCCGAACAGGCTGGAGAAGGCCTCTGGCGGATGCCCCTACAGAGCAGTTATCGCGAAGGGCTCAAATCACTGCTGGCGGATCTCAAGAACACAGGCCCACGCCCCGGAGGCTCGATCACCGCTGCGCTGTTCTTGAAGGAGTTCGTCGATGCAGGTCTCCCCTGGGCCCATCTCGACATCGCGGGCACAGTCTGGAGCGACAAGGGCCGTGGCTTTGACCCAGCCGGTGCAACTGGTTACGGGGTGCGGACGCTGGTGAATTGGATTGTGAGCAACGCCACAACCACCGCCAACTAAATTTCAGCCACAACGAAGCAAGCCCCCATGCCATCCAGCCCCTTCCGCTGGTACGTGAGAGCCCAACTAGGCATTCTTCTTCTTCCTGCTGGGCTGTGCCTGTTTGGAGAGGCTGTGAGCCGCCGGACTCTGCAGCTTGGAGGTGGCGATGGCGGCCCTTGGTGGTGGTACGGCACGCTCAGCCTGATCTTGATCAACGCCGGGGTAGGTCTGATGATCGAGAGTGGGCTTCTACGTGGCTATCCAAGCCGAAGACGGGATCAAGACACGCCCTGAGATCAAGACGCGACTGCCGTCACTGAACACTTATCAGCTTCGAGGCCCTGAGCAAAACGGAGATCACCAGGGCATTCCAACGAATGAATCTGCCAGCGTGCACGGTCAGTACATGAAGCGAGCACCCGATCGAGATCATCGGAAGCTTGCCTTGGCGAAGGGTATGGCCCAACGTGTCGCGTCACCAGACCATCTCGAATGGTCAGCAGATACATACATCTCTCCCTCAATTCACATCATGATGGTAATAAACACCTCTGGGGGCAAAAAAGGGGGGAAACCCGCATCTTCACTGAGAAGTCGCTGAGACGGAGCCCATCGAGCCCTTCAGATTTTCCTCATATTCTCCAACGAAAAATCCTGCCTCAATCGGACATTGACGACTTCCAGGGACTCCCCTGACGTGCATTGTCGTTCCAAACCGCATCCAATCGGCGATCGCGGCCGCAGGCCCAGCGGTAGTAGTTGTACTGAATCGAATTGCGATCAGCGTAGTTCTGGTGATAAGGCTCGGCGGACCAGAAACGCACAGCAGGGCGGATCTGGACCTTGACCTTTTCGATCGAAACGCCCAGTTCCTTTGCGGCAGCCAAAGCGCTGACCATGGCCTCCTCCTCCTGCTCTGGCCCAGCTGTGAAGATCACCGGTCGATAGGAATCACCTCGATCGCAAAACTGCCCCTCACCATCGAGCGGGTCGATATTGCGCCAGTACTGGCGCAATAGGGTGGCATACGTGATCTGTCCGGAATCGAAGCGCACACGCACTGCCTCCTGGTGACCTGTGGTCTCACCACTCACCTGTTGATAAGTGGGGTTGTTGACATGACCGCCGCTGTAACCGCTTTCAGCGGAGATCACACCGGGGAGCGTCTCCAAGTCATGCTCCAAACACCAAAAGCACCCGCCTGAAAGCACAGCCTCCTGGGTGGATCCGGCCCAGGCAGCAGGCACCGGCGCCAACAGGCCCACAAACAGCAGAGCGCCCATCAACACTCGCGACAGGAACACAACAAACACTCTGCTCATTGCTGAATCGAATCGAGGATGGCCGATGCAGCCCGATCGGTCACTCCAGGGGTGCCAAGCGTCTGCCTAAGCCGCCGATAGCCCTCGAGCATGCATTCACGGCACTGGAGATCTTCCAGCAAGGGCACGGCCTTAGCCATGAACTCTTCCACAGTGAACGAATCCTGAAGAAGCTCCGGGACCAACCGTTCATCGAGCAGCAGATTCACGGGGGAGATGTGATCCACCTGAAAACTCAGCAGATGGCGAGCCACCCAGGCCGTTAGGCGACTGACCTTGTAGCCCACCACTTGGGGAACGCCGTGCAAAGCCAGCTCAATATTGACCGTACCGGACTTACCAAGAGCCAGGTCCGCAGCAGCAAACAAAGAGGGTTTAAGACCATCCGCCTCGGCCGCGGGAATCACACGCCCGCGCACTCCAGCGGCCTGCAGGGCATCAGCAAGGGGTTGTTCAAAGCGCTGAAGACCTGCCGGCACCATCACCGAAAGGGATGGATCCCTGGCCTGCAAGCGCGCAGCCACTTCAGCCAGTACCGGCATCAGGTAGCGAAGCTCCTGCGGCCGCGAGGCGGGCAGCAGCAACAGCAGACGCCCATCAGGTTCCAACCCCAAGTGACGACAAGCCTCAGTGCGATCAGGGCGGGAGGCTGTCAGATCCAGCAGAGGGTGGCCAACCCACGTGACATCAGCGCCATGGGAGGCATAGAAGGAAGCCTCCTCAGGGAAGATCGCCAAAATACGATCAGTGAACTGAAGCAGGCTGCTGGTGCCGTCGTCGTTCATGCGCCAGGCCCATTCCTGGGGGGCGATGTAATAAGTGATCGGCACCTGGGGCAGCTTCCTGCGCAGACGCTGACCCAGGCGCACATTGGCCCCCATGTAATCAATCAGCACAACCGCATCCGGTGGGCGTTCAAGCAGCTCACGGTTCACCCTTGCCTGCAGCTTCAGCGTCGGGATCACCAAAGGCAACGCTTCCCAAAGACCGATAGCGCCCATCGGTGCAGTGTCCGCTAGCAGCTCCGCACCAGCAGCCCGCATGCGTGGCCCTCCGAGGGCCATGACCTCAAGCGGTAGTCCTCGCAGAGCGGCCTGCCTGTGCAGAGCCTCTACGAGCAAGCCGCCCTGTAAATCACCGGAGACCTCGCCGGTGCTGATCAGCAGACGCACCATCAGCGGCCTGCTGGTGGCATCGGGCCCCTGCGACCTTTGGAGATCGAACCCTCAAGGAACGTGCAGAGGTGATCAGAAGCGGGCAGCAGCTCATGGGCCTGAGCCAACCTCAATCCCTCTGAAATCACATGGTCAGAGCGATAGATCAACGACCAGATCTCCTGCAGCTGACGCAGCTCACGGCCCTCATGCTGCTCTGCAAGTCCACTCCGACGCAGGCCGACCCGGTTCAAACCCCGAACCCTGCCGGGATGGCCCTCCACCAGACAGTACGGAGGCACATCGCGATCCACTCTGGTCATGCCGCCCACCATGGCCATGCGCCCGATATGCACGAACTGGTGAATGCCGAGGCAGCCGCCGATCACTGCCCGGTCTTCAATCACCACATGCCCAGCCACTTGAATTGCATTCGACATCACAATCCCATTGCCGAGAATGCAGTGATGGCCGAGATGGCAATAGGCCATCAGAAGGTTGCCATTACCAATCCTTGTCACCTCCCCCTCATCGGTACCACGGTTGATGGTGACGCACTCCCGGATGGTGTTGTTGTCACCGATGGCCACCTCCGTGCGGGCCCCTTTGTATTTGAGATCCTGAGGCTCCTGACCCAGGCAAGCGCCAGGAAAAATGCGGTTATGGCGGCCGATGGTCACCCTGCCGTCCAGGACGACATTCGGGCCGATCCAGGTATGGGCACCAATACGAACCTGCGGACCCACCACCGCACCTGGACTGATGACCACTCCCTCAGCCAGCTCAGCCTTGGGGTCGACACAAGCAAGGGGATGGATCTGCACAGATCGGTCGTTCGTGGTCGCTGATGCTGCGTTCTCACTCATGGCCCTCAGTCCATCATCGAGAACATCAGGTCACCGGAACAGACCAGCTGACCATCCACCGTTGCTTCAGCCTTGACCTTGCCGAAACGCTTCCTCTTAAGGCTCACCAACTCGCAGCTAATCCTTAACTGATCACCGGGCACCACCGGCCGGCGAAAACGCACACCATCGATGCCGGCAAACACGAAGAGCCCCTTGGGGAGATCAGGCATCTGTTTCACGATCAGCCCACCCACCTGGGCCATCGCTTCAACGATTAGGACCCCAGGCATCAAGGGTCGCTCCGGGAAATGACCCTGAAACTGGGGCTCATTCAGGGTGATGTTCTTAATCGCCACAGCGCGAATCCCTGGCTCGTGCTCTAGCACGCGATCCACCAAGGCAAAGGGATAACGGTGCGGAAGCAACCCCATGATCTGCTCACTGTTGAGCATCGGTTCCGCGGGGGCAGTGGAGTCCTGGGTCAAGGGAGGTTCAGCTGGGGGAGTGAGGGGAGTCGGCAAGGGCCGAGGCCAGATCGGTGTGAAGCCCATGGGAGCCTCGATAGACCAGCACCTGCGCCGTAGGGAAACCAACCAAAGCCAGATCCCCAATCAGGTCCAAGAGCTTATGGCGCACCGGTTCATCATCAAACCTCAGGGGCGGATTGAGCCAATGATCGCCATCACAGACAAGAGCGTTGTCGAGTGCACCGCCCTGAATAAGCCCTGCGTCCCGCAGCTGTTCCACCTGATCACGAAAGCCGAAGGTTCGCGCCGGAGCAATCTCCTTGACGAACAGCTCCGGAGTGAGCGTGAGAGACAGTTGCTGGCGACCGATCGCCCGCTGGGGAAAATCAATCACACCGACCAGACTGAAACGCTCTGCCGGCACGGCAGTAATTACGCTGCTGCCGCGATGCCTAACCACGGGCTGATCCAAGTGCGGGCGTGGGGGACGAGCAGAGGATGCAGGAGAGAGACCGACTTCGCCGATCGCCTCAACCCATCCTTGGGCAGACCCATCCAGAAGCGGCACTTCGACACCACTGGCTCGAATTTCAGCATGGGTGATCCCTGTACCAGCTAGAGCTGCAAGCAGATGTTCCACGGTCTTGAGACGGCGCCCAGCACCGAACTCCAGGGTGGTGCAGAGCTGACTGTCACGAACTTGACTGGGATGCAGCTGCACTAGCTCTGAATCAGCAGAGCAGTCCTGCCATGACACCCAGAAGCCGGCTCGATCGCATGGAAGAAGGGTGACGGAGACGGACTCACCGCTATGAAGGCCTACACCGGAACGCGTCACGGGCCCGGCAAGAGTCCAAGCTCCCTCATAATCCGCCGGCCAGGACGACATCAGAACTTCCAGCCCACACCCAGGTTGAAGCGCCAGTCACCGGTGAAGTCTTGGCTTGCCACCTCCAGGCGGAGGGGACCGACTGGAGTGGTGACAATCACACCAGTACCCACCGAGAAACCAGAGCCGGGCTTCTCCAGCAGCTGACCAGGTTTACCCGGCACATTCGCCTGAGAGCCAAAGTCGGTGCCGGCATCAGCAAAGATTTCACCCGCGAAGATGCTGATGATCGGAAAGCGATATTCGATCGTGGCTTCTCCAAAGCTTCGTCCGACTGCAAGATCACAGTCGTACCAGCCACGAACGGAATTGGAGCCCCCCAGGCAAAACGCTTCGTAGGGAGGGAGCTGACCGAGCACAGAGCCGGCCTTGAGCTGAATACCAATGGCCTGAGGGCAATTGGCCTTTTCTCCGGGCTTAGGGCGGCACCCCTTGGCCAACTTGAGGAAGTTGACAGGAATGAAATGGGTGTAACTCGCTCTCACACGGTTGAAGGTCGGAGAGTTCTCACCGACGGAGACGAACTGCTCGGTTCCAAAACTGAAGAAGTTGCCTGACGTGGGATTGCGTGGATCGTTGAGATTGCTGTATGTAGCGGCAAAGCGCAGTCCCGCCAGATTGTTCTCGGTGGCGCAATTGAAGGCGATGCAGATGACGTCTTCATTGGGAATCCGCTGACCATCAATCTGTTCATTCGGCAAGGCGTAGGCACGGGTATCGCCAGCGAAGTTGATCGGCCGAACATTTTGAACATTGAGACCAACAAGCACATTCCAGGGAACGATCTTGTAAGGATCACCACCATTCAGAGGTCTGGCGAAAATGACGTTGCCGCCAACGCGCTGCAAGGCCACCGAATCACCTTCGTATTCAAACCAACTGGTGTATGGAAACTCCTTATTGGCCTGGCTGACACTCTTGAAATTGTCGGTATTAAACGAGCTGGGAGGGTTGTAGATCGAATAGGCGTAGCGACCGCCGTTGTCGTCGTAATCCCTCACCGTCAGGATGTTGCCATTGTTCTGGCTTTGGAACACCTGGGGCACTTCCCTACTAAGGAAGAGCGAGGTACGGAAGGACGTGCGGTGCTGGTCACCCTTAATCCAAGGGTCTGTGAAGGTGAAATTAGCCAGTCCGCCGTACTGGCCATAAGTGAGGTTCAGAGCAAGGTTCCAGGCACGTCCAAACAGGTTGCTGTCGGAGAGCTGCACCTGACCGAAAACACCCTGACTCTGGCTATAGCCCAGACCACCGGAGAGGGAACCAGTGGACTGTTCGACGATGCCGAGGATGATGGTGACGTTGCCGGGCTCCCCGGCCACCGGCTTCAATGTCACCTTCACATCACTGAAGAGAGAGGTGCCATAAAGCCTCTTGAGATCTCCCTCAAGCTGGGTCCGATTGAAAGGCTCTCCTGCCTGGATTGAAATTTCTCGGGTCACCACCCACGGACGGGTTTTGCCTTTGATCGGTTCGCCCTTGTCGTTGGTGCTTTCTCCATCCTTATTGAGGAACTGAACCTCAACGCCGGCGACGGTGCCGATGACCACCTTGAGTTGCACCACACCGTCGGGACTGACCCGGCTAGGACCTGAAACCCGCGCCAGGGAATAACCCTCCTTGCTGTACCAGCCCTGCAACTCCTTCATGCGCAACTGCAGTTCGCTGAGATTCAGCGTGCGGCCGTAATCGGAACTGAAGGTGTCGGCGATCACACTTTCAGGAATCGTGGAATCCGCAGGCTCAAGCTCCACCTTGGTGAGCACGGGGTTGGGCACCACCTGCACTACAAGCTGCACGCCCAGGGGGCCATTGACCGGCTCGATGCGCACATCTGAGAACCAACCGGATGCATAGATCGCATCGAGATCCAGCTTGAGTTCATCTCGGGTGACGCGACTCCCTGGCCTCACCGCCATGGCGTCATAGGCGGCCAGTTCAAGTCGCTCCTGTTCGGGGTGACCGGCAATCCCTTCGATCACGACCTCGCTGATCAAGACCCGAGGCTGTTGAGGCTGCTGGTCCTCGATCGGTTGACTGACAGGCACTGAATTGGTTGCTGGTGCCTGCTCGACGTCAATCGTCTCCACCTCAGAGGTGTCAACCTCCAACTCCTCGACCTCACCCGTCTCTGTCTTGCCTTCCAGCACATCCACGGTGACGGCCTCGGTCTCTGAGACTGTCTCGGTCTGGGCTCTCGCAGGAACAGTAGTGAGAAGCGGGAGGGCCAGTGCAAGGCCCAGCGCCCCCTGCCGAACGGCGTCCTTGGTCCGGCTAGAGGAGAAGTTGACCATGGAGAGGCAGCAATCGGCCTAATGGCCGCAGAATCAACGAGACCTTACCGGTAGTTGCGGGGGTTCGGGCAGGCCCCTTGGACCCGTTTGCAGACCTCCCCGTAGGCCTCGATCAAACCGCCAAGGTCCTGACGGAACCGATCCTTGTCGAGAATGCGCTGCTTGGGATCACTCGTACGCAGATCCCAGAGCCTGCAAGTGTCAGGGCTGATCTCATCAGCCACCAGCAATTCTCCGGATGCATTACATCCCAACTCCAGCTTGAAATCCACCAGCTGCAGATCCAAACCAAGGAAGAAAGGCACCAAAACGGCATTCACTCGTCGGGCCAGAACTTCAATGGCCTGACGCTGCTCAGCACTCACCAGCTGAAGCAATTCCAAGCGTGATTCGGTGAGGAGCGGATCACCAAAAGCATCATCCTTGTAATAGAGGTCAAGCAGTGCTGGCTCCAGGCTGGTGCCCTGAACGATCGGGGTCTGTTTGCAAAGCGAGCCCGTGGCCACATTGCGCAGCACGACCTCCAAGGGAATGACCTGCACTTTCTGAACCGCCATCCAGGTCTCATCCACCAGACCGAGAAAATGAGTCGGAATGCCCTCCTGTTCAAGGAGCTCAAACAACCGCGCTGAGATCTGACAATTCAAACGTCCCTTATCGGCGATCTGTTCGCGTTTGAGGGCATTGAACGCGGTGGCATCGTTTTTGTACTCGACCAAGACCCAGTCGTCCTGATCAGCGGCATACACACGCTTGGCCTTGCCTTCATACAGCAGGGGACCGTGGGAATTGGTCATGAAATCGCAATCGAGACGAGGGCGAACGGCCCTTCCTAATCCGATTCTCCCAGGGAGGAGCTCCCCCCAAGTCTCCGAGGAGATCGGAGTTGGCGTTCCAGCTCCATTCTCCTCTGATCAACCGCCGTGCTATCTGAATCCTCCCGGATCAGTTGCCAGAGGGTGTAGCGATCATCCAGACGAGTGGCCAGACGCTCAAGCCTGGCTCGAGGCCTGGCGCCATCACCCCCTGCTTTCCGTTCCAGCCTCAGCTGAATCCTGAGCAAATCCTCCGCCAACGACCAGGCCTCGGCCGCCGCTGCTTGATCGAGGGCTGTTTCCAAGAGGTTGGTCGCGTCGTTCTGACCCAACTCCTCAAGCCAGAGCGCGGCCCGAGCCAAACGAGCGGCCCCCTCACGACCAAAACTTGGGGCCGACAGTGCCACTGCTGCTGCACGGTCAATCCGTCCGGCCGCCGCCTCGTGTTCCGCCAACTGATCCAGAGCGAGACGGGTGATGGTTAGACCGGTAGCTGTTTCAACCAGCGGTAACTGCACCCTCTCCAGTCGCGAGAGATCACCCTCCGCCAGACGTCGAAGGGCAAGAATCGCGCGCTGGTGATCGAGAGCCGCGGCCGCCGCACGCCATGACAGCACCAGCCACTGCTGGCGCTCCAGACCCGAGCCAGGTCCATACCGACTGAGCACCCTCTGGGCACTCTCTGGTGCTTTGCAAGCCAAAAGGGCGCGGGTATTGGCGGTCACCACAGCAAAGGGCTGGGGCGCTGGAGCGACCAGCATCAAGCGATCGCGCAGGTCCTGCAGCCGTTGCTTCAACCCAAAGCGAGCCGCATCACGGCAAGCCTGCTGCAACTGGGCAAGGTCATCGCTTTGCAGCATCCGTAGGTAGTGAACCTCGGCGATCGGCTCGGCATCGACAGGGGAAGAGACCGGTTGCACCGCCAAGGGAGTGGCCGCCAGCAGCAGGGAGAGAGAGAGGGAGGAAATCCCCATGGGGCAGCCGTTCAACAAAAATGGACGCAGATCGACCGTGGCGATCCGCCTCACGATCCGTTCAAACCTAAGGGCCCTGCCCCGCAAGTTCCGCTGCCATGGCCAACTCAGCTTCCGGTCTTCAGTCGCTTCCCCCTCTGCAGAGAGTGCTTGTGGTGGGGAGTGGCGGACGGGAACATTCTCTCGGTTGGGCCCTCAGCCGATGCCCTGGGATCGAGCAGGTCTGGGTTAGTCCAGGGAACGGTGGCATTCCAGAACGGTCGGAAGAACAAACGCAGACCTTCAGCAGACTGCCTCTGAGTGAAGGGGATCGAGACGGTCTGCTCCAGCATTGCCGCAGCGCATCGGTGGACCTTGTGGTGGTCGGTCCGGAGGCACCTCTCGCTGCAGGGCTGGCGGATCACCTCCGGGCAGCGGGAATCGCCGTGTTTGGCCCCGGTGCCGATGGCGCCCAACTTGAAGCCAGCAAAGCCTGGGCCAAGCAGCTGATGGACGAGGCAGGTATCCCGACTGCAGGTCACTGGGCAATCAGCAGTGCAAACGAGGGCCTGGCCCTGCTTGAGCAACTGCAGCGGCCACTTGTGGTGAAAGCCGATGGACTGGCCGCTGGCAAGGGCGTCACCGTTGCCACCAGCGTCAAGGACACTACAAGCGCGATCCGTGAGGCCTTCGGGGGGCGCTTCGGCAGCGCTGGTGATCGGGTGGTTCTGGAGGAATGTCTGCAGGGGCCCGAGGTCTCCATCTTCGCCCTCTCTGACGGCGAGCGGATGGTGATCCTTCCCCCGGCTCAAGATCACAAACGCCTGCTAGATGGTGACGAAGGGCCGAACACCGGTGGCATGGGTGCCTATGCCCCCGCTCCCCTACTGGATGCCGAAGGACTCGAAACCGTTCGCCGGCAGATCCTTGAGCCGACACTCCAAGCGCTACGAGACAGGGAGATCGACTACCGCGGCGTGATCTATGCCGGACTCATGCTGACGACCAACGGCCCACAAGTGATCGAATTCAACTGCCGGTTCGGAGATCCGGAATGCCAGACCCTGATGCCACTGATGGGACCCGAGCTCGCCCAGGTGCTCCAGGCCTGTGCCATCGGCCGGCTTGATTTGGCGCCGGCCTTGACCATCCGCTCAAATTGCAGCGTCTGTGTGGTGGCAGCCGCGGCCGGGTATCCGGATGCTCCCCGCAAGGGAGATCCGATCACCAGCCAGCTCCAGGCTGGGGAGAGCCACCAGCTCTTCCATGCCGGCACCCGTGTTACTGAGCAGGGCACTCTGGTGAGCTCTGGTGGTCGTGTGCTCACCATGAGTGCTCAGGGATCCGATTTCGACCAGGCCTTCGCTGCTGCCTATGAAGCCCTGGCGAAGGTGAGCTTTGAAGGGATGCAGTATCGACGTGACATCGGACATCAGGTGCGACGGGCCTAGGCTCATCGTCACGCTGTTCGGCGCGATGGCCACCAGCACCCCTACCGCTCCAGACCCGGCGTCCTCGGACACCGCTGCAACCTGGTGGCAACAGCTCACAAGCTGGTGGGCGGAATTCAGCCTTCAGACCAAGCTGCTGGCGATCGCCACTCTGGTGGTGAGCCTGATGATGACAGGCATCACATTCTTTGCGCTCAACGGGATTCAGCGCGACGCCGTCATGAATGACACGCGCTATGCCCGTGATCTCGGCCTGTTGCTGGCCGGCAATGTCAGCGAGTTGGTGGAGAAGGGCCATGACAGGGAACTAGCCAACGTGGCTGAAAAATTCTGGCGCTCCAGCACCAGCCTCCGCTACATCTTTTTTGCCGATCCTGAGGGAGTCGTCTACCTGGGAATTCCCATTAGCGGCACTGCAGCAAATGGGAGCCCTGACCTGCGCCTGAGCCGTCGGCTTGAATTACCTGCCGAACTGCAAACGCGCCCGCAGAATCCCCTGGTCCGTCAGCACCTCACCCCCCAGGGCAAAGTCACCGATGTGTTTGTGCCGCTGGTTCGCAATGGTCGCTATCTGGGTGTTCTCGCCCTTGGGGTGAACCCCAGCGAAACCGGACTAGCCAGCGCCGCCCTCACCCGTGAGGTCACGGTGGCGGTGTTCATCTCTATCTGGGTGCTGGTGATTCTCGGCGCAGTGTTCAACGCACTGACCATCACTCGACCGGTGAAGGAACTGCTTCGAGGGGTGCGCCGAATCGCTACTGGCGATTTCCAGGCCCGGATCGGCCTACCCGTGGGGGGTGAACTAGGTGAACTGCTGGATGGCTTCAATGCAATGGCCTCCCAACTCCAGGCCTATGACGCCGCCAACATCGAGGAGTTAACAGCCGCTCAGGTGAAGCAGGCCTCCCTGATCGCCACGATGGCTGATGGTGCCGTGCTGCTTGATGAACGGGGCCGGATCGTGCTGGCAAACCCAACGGCACGACGCTTGTTCCGCTGGGAAGGCCGCAGACTGGAAGAACAGGATTTTCTTGGAGAACTGCCCGAACTCCTGGCCATTGAGCTCCACAATCCCCTGGATGCTGTCCTTAGCAATGTCTCCGACAGCAATGAGCTGAGACGCAGTGTCGGCGAACCACCCCGAACCCTGCGGGTTGTATTTCAGGCAGTACGAGATGCCACTGGGGAAAGCCTCAAGGGCATCGCCGTGACCATTCAGGACCTCAGCCGCGAGGTGGAACTGAATGCCGCCCAGAGCCGATTCATTAGCAATGTCTCCCACGAGCTGCGCACACCGCTGTTCAACATCAAGAGCTACGTGGAAACTCTCTATGACATGGGGGATCAACTGACTGACGCAGAGAAACAAGAATTTCTCGGAGTTGCCAACGCTGAAACCGATCGCCTCACACGCCTAGTGAATGACGTGCTCGACCTGTCGAGGCTGGAATCGGAACGAACAGTGCAATTCAGTGCAATCGAACTGAGACCGGCCATGGAGCAAACCCTGCGCAGTTACCAGCTCAATGCCACCGATAAGGATGTGACGCTTGAAATCGATGCAGCACTTGAATCGCCAGAAGTCTTGGGCAACTGGGATCTGCTGCTGCAAGTGCTCGACAATCTGGTTGGCAATGCTCTCAAATTCAGCCGCCCAGGAGGAGTACTCCGAATCACCGCCTACACCTGGCCTGACCTCTGCGCAATGACATCACCTTCGGACGCCCCCCCAGCGGCCAACAATGCCCCCTTCTGTGAAATGGTTTCACCCATGCCTCGGCTACGCGTGGAAGTTGCCGATACCGGATGTGGCATCAGTGAAGCCGATCAGCAGCGCATCTTTGATCGGTTCTACCGGGTGGAAAACGCGGTTCATACCGAGGTAGGGACTGGCCTCGGACTAGCGATCGTGCGCGGCATAATTGAAAAACATGGCAGCACGATCAGGATGGCCAGCGAGCCGGACGTGGGGACCACCTTCTGGTTCGACCTCCCTCTTGCTGCCGCTGATCAGGACGAACTTGAACTGCAGTCCGAGCGTCAGAGCCGCCAGCAGCAACTCGATCTAGCAGAGGAACTGAGCGCCTGAATTTAGGGCGAGAAAACTGATCGGCCTAAATCTCAGTCTTCAGGAGAGACACCGCGGACAATGCGTGACAGCTCACTGCGCTCATCGGTGGTCACGCGATGGGGAACACCACTGATGATCCTTTCGAAATTGGAGAAAGAATCCTTGATCTCCGGACCATTGCCGGTGATCACAAATTCGCGAATGCCCTTGTCATGCCATGAACCACGCATCTTGAACACATTGAGCGCACGGGCCATCTCGCCATGAATTTCGACGTACTGCAGCAGCAGGATCGTGTCCGTAATCGTGGAGATATGGGAATCAGTGATCGAGTGACTGCCCATGAACTCTTCAGACGTGTTCGTGAAGAAGCCCGCAATTTCTTCCTGCTTGGCGTAACCGGTGACACCGATCACAAACTGACGGAAGGCGTTGTGACTGACACCTCTGGCAAGGGCCGATAAGGAATCGATCGCCATCCGTGACGGTTTGAACTGACTGATCTCTGTCTTAATGATCTGCAGGTGGTCTTCAAGACCAGTGGATTCGGGGTAGGCACAGATGATCTTGAGCAGTCCATCCTGCTCCATCTGCTCAAAATCAATTCCCCAGCTGGTGGCATTGCGCAGCAACTGGGCGCGTGATTCCTCATAGGCGAACAGGATGGCCCGTTCCTTGTTGCGGCAGGCATCCTCAATAAACTTCGACACCAACAGGGTCTTGCCCGTTCCAGTCGCACCTGTTGCGAGGATGATCGAGTCTTTGAAGAAGCCGCCACCGCACATCTCATCGAGACGCGGCACACCCGAACTAATGCGCACATTGGACGAGCGCTGAGTGAGGCGCATCGCTCCCAAAGGAAAGATGCTGATGCCGTGCGCACCCATCGTGAACGGGAACTCCCCCTTCATGTGGGTGGTGCCGCGCAATTTGAGAATCTCAACGGTGCGACGTCGGCGCTCACCCTCAAGAACATTTCTGAGGATAACTACATTATCGGAGACGAATTCTTCAACCCCGTAACGGGCAATTGGGCCATATTCATCAATACGTTCTGTAGTCATCACTGTCGTAACGCCAATCTCCTTCAAACGCGCAATCAGACGAAAGATCTCTCGACGCACCACAAAAACAGCGTCGTACTGCTGGAAAACAGCAGTGATCGAATCGATCGCAACTCGCTTAGCCTTGTATTTACGGATCGCATAATTGATCCTCTCAATCAGCCCAGAGAGATCAAAACTGCCAGCTACATCCTGACCATCTGGATCTGGAGATGCATCCAAAATGAAGAGCTTATCTTGCTCCACCATCTCCTGAAGATTCCAGCCAAAACTGGCGGCATTGCGAAGAATATCGAGTGGCGACTCTTCAAAGGTGACAAAAATCCCAGGCTCGTCGAAGTGGGCAATGCCGTTGTGCAGAAAATGCAGGGAAAACACAGTCTTACCTGTGCCCGAGGTGCCGCTGATCAGGGTACTGCGGCCAATCGGAAGACCGCCATGACAGACATCATCAAAGCCCTCAATCCCCGTTGGGAGCTTCTGGACCTGCATCTGAGGTGAGCCCGTAGAACCTGAGATCTGCATGACAAATGAGGGTTATTCAGACGCTAATCAGGAATGGAGGCAAGGGCGATAGATCAGGGCCCTGCTTAAGGTTCTGTGGGCACTTCGTCAGCATCCTCCAATGTGTCCATCAAGGATGAGCCCAGGCCAGCATCAGAGAGCTCGTCGTAGAGGAGATCGAGACCGATCAGAACCCGCTCTCGATCCGAAAGATCCCCGATAATGCGTCGAACCGGGGGCGGCAGAATCTTGGAGAGCGTAGGGGTCGCCAAGATCTTGTCCTCTTCCGCCAACTGAGGATTCTTGAGAACATCAATCACCTTCAAGGCGTAAACCCCCTTAAATTCGGTTTCGAGAATGTTGCGCAGCGTTTTCAGGGCCCGCATTGAGTTGGGGGTGTTCCCAGCGACATAGAGCTTGAGGATGTAAGTCTTGCGCGGACTCATGAGGACATCTCCCGACGCGCTTCCGAAGATGCAGCCACGGATAATGATCCAGGTGAGGCCCCCGTTCCCGCCAGCGGCGGTTCGGTTGGGATCGAGCGGCGATACATCTCACAGAGATGGGCCATCACATCAAGAAGTGCCAAGCGGTAGTCCTGCAGGAAATCGTTCTTGTGCCCTTCAAGTCTGAGCTTCTTCCAGAAGTCGTCAATCAAGTTCATGTGGATTTCAACAGCACGAGTGATCGGGAGATCTCCAAAAAATGCCGTATTCACAAAGCTTTCCAGTGCCTGGTTCGCCGCTGCCGGATCCCGGAAATAACTCAAGAGCAAGTCTCGGTAGGTCCGTTCCAAAGACTTCAGCAGCTCCTGCTGCTCATCAGGAGGAAGATTGCTGAGCGAACGCGATGGGTCGCGCTTGTAGAAGACACCGAGGTAGCCAAGACGTTCCTGAAGCCGGCTGGTGAGACGCCAGGCACTGCCCTCGACGGCGACTCCACCCTGCACATTCAGGGCCTGGCCTTCCTCCTGACGCTCCTCCTTTTGGCCTTGACGCAGGAATCGCGAAATCGCAGCATCAACGTTGTATCCCAACTGCTCAATCTGATCGACAGGCAGGTGGACCTCTTCAGGGTGGTAGTCCACCCGACCCATGACCTCCCCCACCACCACGGCAGGGAAGAGGAGGCCATCGTCGAGCAGCGACTGCCGCAGTTCGGGCTCGAGCAGCGATTGCTCAATCACCACAGCATCGACTGCTTCACGTTTCTGCTGAAGAGCCGCCTTGAAATCCTTGACGTCAGCTGTCAATCCCAAGTCAACAGTCGTGTAGCGGTTGCTGGGCAACCATGAACAGCAGGCCGTCAGCAGTTCCTGCGTCTTCAGAAGGAGTGCGATGGAGAGGGCCGGACCATTCATCCTTCGCAGGATTGCTCTGACTTGATCTTGACGAAAGGGGAACCAAAGGTGGAGGATCTTTGTTTGTCTTTCGATTGCGGTTCAGGCCGAATCGAAGCCGAGGGCCTCGGAGCGTTGCTCCGACAGGTCATTGCTTCGAGCCTGTCCGCGTCGCCTTCTCTCCATGGCAGACCCAAGCACCGAGACCTACGCGATCGTGGAGGCTTCAGGCCAGCAGTTCTGGCTGCAGCCCAACCGTTATTACGACCTGGACCGCCTCCAGGCCGGAGTTGACGACACCATCACCCTTGACAACGTGCTTCTAGTGAAGGACGGCAAGGGCACCACGCTCGGCCAGCCCTATGTCAAAGACGCCACCGTTGAGCTCAAGGTGATGGATCACCGCCGTGGGCCCAAGGTGATCGTTTACAAGATGCGCCCTAAGAAGAAGACACGTCGCAAGAATGGGCATCGTCAGGAGCTGACCCGTGTGATGGTTCAGGCCATCAAGGTCGGCGGCACGGCCATCAGCTGAAACCCTCAACACCACCCCCTCACTTTTCAGGAATCACTCATGGCACATAAGAAAGGCACAGGCTCCACACGTAACGGACGCGACTCCAATTCCAAGCGCCTTGGGGTGAAGGCTTACGGCGGAGAAAGCGTCACTGCCGGTTCGATCCTCATCCGCCAACGCGGCACCTCTGTGCTCCCAGGTCTCAATGTGGGTCAGGGCAAGGACGACACCTTGTTCGCTCTCACTGACGGCATCGTCACCTTTGAGAGTATTCGTCGGGGCCTGCGCAACCGCAAGCGCATCAGTGTGAAAGCAGCCGGCTGACCCCCATCCCTTCCTTCGGAGCTGGCGCAGGGTCGAGACGATCCCAAGCATGGCTGAGCCCCAGCAGCGCAAGGCTGTTGGGGCTTTTTAAGACCAAAATGGACCTCTTCGATAGGCCTTGCCCAGGTGATCAGCGCGATCTGGTCGAGGCACAGACTTGGGTGCGCTTCACCCATTTCAACCCATGCTCTGCCACTCAAGCAAAGAGCGTTCAACGCTTTGGAGAATCGGTCTCAGAGTGGCCGGTAGGCACGAGCGGTGATCAAGAAGGGGTGGAACAGCTCAAGGAAGCGGTTCTGCAACGTGCGAAAGAAACGCTCTACAAGCGCCGGATCGTCAAAATGGAAGGGGTACTCACCGTTGTCCCCCTTGAAGAAATACCAGTTGAGCAGAGCCGTGCCACCTGGGGCCATGGCCGCATGAAAGAGCTCAAGCTGGGCAGAGGGGTCCGGCAAATGTTCAAGGACATCGAAGCAGACCAAAACGTCGAAGCGCTGATCTGAGCAGCTCTGCAAATCACGATGCACCGAGAGCTTGTGGCCTAGCCCAAGGGAGGCAGACCGCTGTTCCACAAAATCCCGATTATGCGGATTGAGATCCACAAACCACACATGCTCCACCTGCGGCAAAGCCGCCGCTGACAGGGCATGAGTTCCGATGCCACCGCCAAAGTCGAGCACCTGCCCTCTGGCGAACTTCTGCTGCAGCCGCAAGGTATCAGCGATGTAGTCAGAACTGGTCAGATGCCAGGCCGCAAGCTCCAGCAGATGACCGGTGCCGACGGTGTCTTCGTAGAACCCAGTGGCATCGTCAGGCTGAAACGCCCCTGGATGGAGAGCAGCAAGGTCGTCTGTGGCACGTGTCAGCCGCAGCTCCACCTCATCAAGAGGCAGGTTCAGATAAGCGCTGAGATGGGCTTTCACTGCCAAGCCGTCTTGAAGAAAAGCCGCCACGTCCACAGTGCGATCTCGAAGCTCTTGCATGGGCCGATCTCACGCCGCGGCCAACCTACCGGGCCACTTGAACTGCCACAGTCATCTCAGATTTGTGCATCTGGCGGTGGTGGGTCCCTTCGGCTTTGTGGTGATCGACAAGCCCGCAGGCCTCACCTCCCACAACTGCGTCAGTCGCCTGCGACGCTGCTTTGGACTCAAGCGGGTCGGCCATGGCGGCACCCTGGACCCTGCTGTAACGGGCGTGCTACCGATCGCTCTCGGTGCCGCGACGCGTCTGCTGCCATACCTACCTGGGGACAAGTCCTACCGCGGCAGCATCCAGCTCGGCAGAACCACCTGCACCGATGACCTCGAAGGTGAGGTCCTGACGAGTCAAGGATGGCCCGCTCTCTCAGCCAACGACCTCGAAGCAGCCCTGCAATCGTTCCGTGGACCGATTAAGCAACGACCGCCCCAGGTGTCCGCAGTGCATGTGGACGGAGTACGCGCCCACGCAAGGGCGCGCCGCGGCGAATACATGCACCTACCGACCCGACCAGTCACCATCCACAGCCTGGAGATGCAGGGCTGGGATCCCAACACCGGCCGGCTGGATTTAGAGGTGCACTGCTCCGCTGGCACCTATATCCGATCACTCGCCCGCGACCTTGGGGAACAAATCGGCTGCGGCGGTTGTCTCGCCAACCTGTGCCGTATTCAAGCCCTCGGATTCCATATCGGGGAGGCGTCCCCCCTACCTGAGTGGCCGAATGAGGTCCACGCAAGGAGCCAGATCCTTCCTCCGGTTCTGCCACCCCAACAGGCCCTGAAGCATCTGGCAGCACACGAGGTGTCAGATACCGACAGGGAAGACTGGCGCTGCGGACGCCGACTCCAACTTCCCAACGGCCTGGGCTCCGTTGGCGAGACCGTGATGGTGCTGCACAACTCTGGCCAGATGCTGGGCCTCGGCTTGATCGAAGCCGACGACGAACTACGACCCAAGATCGTGTTCGATGCCCGCGGCTGACTCCTGGCCAGCAGCAGACCGTTAGCCTGCCCGAAAGGGGAAGGGCGCTCGCGTATTCGATGGCTGGCCATAGCAAATGGGCCCAGATCAAACGCACCAAGGCGGTGGTGGACGCCAGGCGAGGTGCCGTATTTACCCGCATTGGTCGCGAGATCACCGTGGCTGCTCGGTGTGGTGGCGATCCAGCCGGAAACTTCCAACTGCGCACCGCCATCGCCAAAGCCAAAGCCGCTGGTGTTCCTGCCGCCAATATCGAGAGGGCGATCGCCAAAGGCTCCGGTCAGGGGGCTGACGGAATGCATCAGCTGGAAACGATCCGCTATGAAGGCTATGCCCCCGGTGGGGTGGCGGTTCTCGTGGATGCCCTCACGGACAACCGCAATCGCACGGCGGCCGATGTTCGCCTGGCCTTCAGCAAGAACGGCGGCAATCTGGGCGAAAGCGGCTGCGTCAGCTATTTGTTTGAGCACCGCAGTGAGGTGCGTATCCGCAACGGCGCAGGGGGGCAGCGAGACAAGGCAGAAAAAGCTGAAAGCGTCCAAGAAGAGGCACTACTGGAAACCCTGCTCAATCTCGATGCCGACAGTTATGAGTTGGGAGAGGACGGTTCTGCACTCGTGCATGGCCGCTTCGAAGCCCTGGAACAGTTACAGAGTGGACTGCGGGACAGCGGCTGGACCGTGCAGGAATGGGGACACTGCTGGCATCCACTCACCAGCATCACCCTCAACGATGCCGACACTGCCAGAGAATGCCTCAAACTTCTCGAGGTGCTCGATGAGTTGGACGATGTCAACAGCGTCAGCGCCAATCTGGAAATCAGCTCAGATCTTCAGGTCGACTAACAAGAACATTGCGATCTCTGTCAAGACAAGCCTCTCAAGGCCCAGAGACATCACAGTTACCACATACCATCAACATTCACAAAAATATCAACCCTCAAACCAAAGCAAGAATCGAAGAAAAGAAAACTGAAATATAATCGGCCTCATGATCAACTAGCGCACCAATCAGACGAAAGCCCGAGAGAAGGCAGCAGTCAAGAAAAGCCTTTCACCACTTTCCTTCATCGATTAAACGAGGACGCCAGACAACAATTGCCGACCACGGATACCACCAATCGCCTGGCAGCCGCAAACGACACAGGCACCAGATCGTGATCAAGATCACAGCAAAAAGGATCTAAGTCACGACTAAACACAACCAATTCCGGGAGGGTGGTTGCAGTTTCAGCAGTCACCATGAACCGCGATCTCAACAACGCCGCCCTCCAACAAATGATTGCCGTCATTGAGTCAGGCAGCCTCAACACTTTGGATATGCTGCGTTTAAGACAAGCCGCCTATTTGCATAGCATCGTTGCAGCAATGCTCAACGAGCAAGTGGAACGTCTTCCCGAAACCGCTGACATCCACCGTTGAGGTGAGATGGGGCCTTACCAATCTGCGCTGTAAAGCTTCTCATAGGATTCATAAACAGCGTCATTGTCAGGACCAGCCACCACCAGCATTGTGAGGCCTCGCTTCTTATCGCACTCAATCAGTGCGGCCACATACTCCACGGAATGATCAGCCTTGACCTCCTTGAGTTTGGGATTGACGTCCAAAACCCGCACGTTCTTATCAAACCCATGGATTTTCAGAGCCTTGGTGGCACCATCGATGCAGCTCTGAAGGTTTCCGTCATAGCTGAACTTGCTTGCATACACGAAGGGCGTGCGAGCAACAACGGGAGCTGCAGCCAGCAGCATCGCGCTGGCAACCATCGGTGCCATTCGGACCAGCCGTGAAGTTTTCATTCTGATCACCCATCTGCGCCGAAGTTATCACCACTGGCTTCAGGATGGTGCGCTCGTCAACAAAAAACCCCGCCGGAGCGGGGCTAATGACCTTGATCAGGTACGACGATTCAGAAAGACCGTTGATAGTCCACGCCGCGGTAGGTGAGACCTACTGAAGCAGCTTGGGCATCAGCCTGGCGGGCTTGATACGAAGCATGGCGATAGACGAGGGCGACAGTCGGCTTGACGATTGCGACGGACTGACGCGTGTAGACATTGCCCATGTAGGTGAGCTGCATGGTGGTTCTCCGAGTTAGCTCAGACCCCCGTTCCTTGGTCTGAAACGAACTGCGCTCTGTGAAACACAGAGTGAACGTGTAGCGAAGCATTCAGATGAATGCCTCACATTCCATAAATAGCGAAAGTGTCGCCCCCTCTGGCGTTCACTCCGCTACAGACCCAGCAATTCCAATCATTGCGGTATGCCCCAGCCGCCTCCGCCTGGAGTCGCAATCGTCAGACAATCACCTTCCTCCAATTGAAGCTGCACACAACCGGGCAAGTGCTCCCTGGACCCATCGGCGCGTTCGAGCTGATTGCTCCCACAGAGTCCATCCCCTCCACCCGCAAGCCCGAACGGCGAGACGAAACGACTACCGGACAGCAGTCCGACCGTCATGGGTGCAAGGAAACGTAAACGGCGTTCCAGCCCATCTCCCCCGGGCCATCGCCCCTCGCCACCACTGCCCTTGCGGCGAGCGAAGCGCTCCAGGCGAACAGGAAAGCGCTGTTCAAGAACCTCGGGATCTGTCAGCCGGGAATTGGTCATATGACATTGCAGACCCGATGCACCAGCAAAGCCTTCTCCTGCGCCGCTGCCTCCTGCGATGGTCTCGTAATACTGAAAGTGCTGGTTGCCGAAGCTGAGATTGTTCATGGTGCCTTGGGAGGCAGCCATCACCCCCAGCGCAGCAAACAGCAGATTGCAGAGTGCCTGGGAGGTCTCCACATTGCCGCCAACGACAGCCGCAGGCGCTTGCGGATTCAACAGCGATCCAAACGGCACCGTGAGTGTGAGGGGGCGAAAGCAGCCAGCATTCAGAGGGATGGGTTCCTGCACAAGACAGCGCATCACGTAGAGCACTGCCGCCTTCGTCACCGCCAGCGGAGCATGAAAGTTGTGGTCTGCCTGCGGCGAACTGCCACTGAAATCGAGATGGGCTCGCCGCCGCGTCTGATCCACCCGGACCTCAAGCTGCAGGCGAGCACCGTTGTCGAGCTTCACCTCAAAGCACTGATCGGATAGACGAGAGAGCAGCGTTTCCACCGCCTCCGCAGCGTGCTGCTGCACATAATCCATGTAACCAGCCACCCTCTTGTGGCCCTCTCGGGCCACAAGAGCCTCGAGCAAGTCCACACCGAGCCGATTGGCAGCGACCTGGGCCTGGAGGTCAGCAAGAAGGACATCAGGGCAGCGCGGCGGCAACCGCTCGGCTGCAAGGCGCGTCGTCCAGGCCTCGCGATCCAGACGTCCTTGCCGCACCAGAGGCCAGTGACGCAAGCACAACCCCTCGTCCTCAATGCATCGACTGAAGGGAGGCATCGAGCCGGGGGTCAGACCACCCACATCCGCATGGTGGCCCCTACTGGCCACGAAGAAGAGCGGTTCACTTCCCCCTGCGAACACAGGTGTGATCGCAGTGATATCTGGCAGATGGGTTCCTCCATGGAAAGGGTCATTGCTGATCACCACATCACCTGGCTGCAGCGGCGGGGCCTTGCCGGCCGCCACCTCAGTGAGCAAATCAACCACCGCCTCCCCCATCGACCCCAAGTGCACTGGGATGTGGGGAGCATTGGCCACCAAGGCACCAGCACCATCAAACAAGGCACAGGAGAAGTCGAGCCGTTCGCGGATATTCACAGACCGACTGGTCTGCCGCAGCCGCTCCCCCATCCGTTCGGCGATCACCATGAAGCGATGGTGAAACAAGCTGAGGTCCACTGGATCCACAGCCTCATCGGCACCCCCACCAGCCAAAGCCTCAGCGGCCTGAGGCACCCGATCGGAACCTGCTGAGGCTAAATCGCTCCCCGCTTTCACACCCCGACCACTGATCACAAGGTCTTCAAGAATGAGATCGCCATGACAGGCGCAGCGGGCCCTCCAACCGGGGTCCAGCACAATGCACCCGGTGGCTTCAAGGATCAGGCCAGGGCCAACCAAGTGCTGACCCTCGTGCAGCTGCTCACGACGCCACAACGGAACCAAACACCAGCCACGCCCAGGGCAGTGCATCGAGACGAGCTCAGATCGGTCGGCTGAAGCCACCACGGACGGGGTGGCCTCGGCACCAGACCCACCAGCCGACGGCATGGCCAACAGAGGGGGCGCCACCACCTCCACCTCAAACCGCTCCACCACAAGAGGGACCTGGCGCTGGGGGACAAAACCGAAACGCTGCTGATGCAGCCTGGCAAAGGCTCCTTCTAGGTCGGTGATCGTTGGCAAGGCCAGGAGCTTGGCCTCGCCTGGATCGGCAATCGGAACTATCAACCCCTGCTCGGAGGCTGGATCACGCAACTCCAACGACACTCTCCGTTGCAGGCGACCGCCCTGTGCGTCGCCATCGGCAAGCAATTGCTGCTCTGCCAGCTCCAGAGCCGCACGCAGCTGCTCCGCTAACGGAAGCAGCTGCTTCTCCTGCAATGGCTGGCGCACGGCACCCTGTCGCCACTGACGCTGACGCGCCTGTCCCATGCCGTAAGCCGACAGCACGCCTGCCAGAGGATGCAGCAACACCTGACGAAGACCGAGAGCGCGAGCCACACGGCAAGCCAGTTGCCCAGCGGCTCCGCCATAGGCCACCAACACCCCACCACGGATGTCATGGCCACGGCAAAGCGACACCTGCTCAATCGCAGCCGCCATGGTTTCCACCGCAAGATCGAGGGCCCCTTCCGCCAACTGCTCAGGGGTGCAGGCAAGGGCCTCGGCAAGCGCAGCAAAGCGTTGCTGCACTACCTCCCCATCGGGCAACTGGTTACCGGCTTCACCAAACACAGCCGGGAAACCCTGCACCTGCAGTCGTCCCAGCAGCATGTTTGCGTCTGTGATCGTGAGCGGACCACCGCGGCGGTAACAGGCAGGCCCCGGATCAGCACCGGCGGAACGGGGACCGACGGTGAGGCGATCACCATGCCGATCAATGATCGACCCTCCCCCAGCGGCCACCGTGTGAATGGGCAGCCTTGGAGCCAAAAGCGTCAACCCAGCCACCTCCGTTTCAGCGCTGCGCTCCCAAGCAGTGTCCGAGGCACCGGCCGGGAGACAAAACACGTCCGTACTGGTGCCGCCCATATCGAAGCCCACCAGCGGCTGGGTCGCGAAACCCGCCCTACGCGCCACCGCCACCGCTCCCACCATTCCCCCGGCGGGACCAGACAGAATCGTGTCCTTGGCCTGGAGGCGCCCTGGTGCCTGCAGGGCACCGCTGGAGGTCATTACCCGTAACTGAGTCCGGTGGCCGAGCGCCTGCTGCACCTGTTGCAGATAGCCAAAGAGACATGGCGCCACCGTCGCCTCCACCAGCGTGGTCTGCCCGCGCGGCACCAACCTCGGCAACGGACACACCCGATGAGAACAGACAACGGTGGTGAAACCGATCCGCCGAGCAAGGGCCTCCAATCGTTGTTCATGCTCTGGATAGCGCCAGGCATGCAACAGAGCGATGGCACAACAGCGCAATCCCTGACGGTGGTGATGACGCAGTCGCTCCTCAAGCGCATCATCAAGCTGCAGCGGAGTCACCTCCGCACCATCGGCATCAAGCCGCCCGTTCACCGCCTCCACCGCCACCGCAAGAAAGGGCGGCTCCTGGAGTTCGAGAGCGAAAAGATCCGCTCGGTGCTGATCACCGATGCGTAATAGATCCTCAAGGCCAGCATTGGTCAGCAAAAGGACAGGCTCCCCAGCGCCCTCCAGCAGGGCATTGGTCGCGACAGTCGTGCCCAGCCTCAGCTCCCCGATAAAGGACTCCTGCTCCTCAGAAAGCCCCTCCTCTAGCAGCATCTCCTGCATGGCATGCACTGCGGGATCTCCTGATTTCCACGGCTGCTCAGAGAGCACTTTTCGGACCACCAGACGTCCGTCCGGAGCCATCCCGACCAGGTCCGTGAAGGTACCGCCGCGATCAACCCAGAAGCGCCAGTCCGTCAAGGTGCCGTTATCGCAACCCAAGGGCGGCATCATCAACCCAAAGCCGAACCCGCGGATGACGCAGTAACCAGCTTGCAGGCAAGGAGGGGTCGCAACCGTTGGCAAACACGCGCTGGAGAATCTCAGTTTTCGTCGCCCCTGTGACGATCAGATGCAGCTCCTGCGCAGCAAGAATCTCTGCAATACCAAGGGTGATCGCCCGAGCCGGCACCTGATCAGACACGCCACCAAAGGCCGCTGCGTTCTGCTCACGGGTGGCAGCGCAGAGCTGAACGCAGCGACAGGGTGCATCGGCACCGCAGGGGGGTTCATTGAAGCCAATATGGCCATTAGCACCGAGCCCTAACAGCTGCACTCCGATGCCACCGGCCATCTGCAGCTCCTGGCTATAACGCCTTGCTTCCAGATCAGGCTGGGCCGCTGCACCATCGGGCAGATGCAGTTGCTCGGGAAGCAATCCCAGCGGGTCTGCCAGCCTCTGCTTCATGTAGCAGGCAAAGCTGTTGGCATGCGTGCTGGAAAGACCGACATATTCATCGAGATTGAAACTGAGCCAGCCGCTACGGAGCCGCTCCAAGTCAGAGCCGCTCCATTGCTGCAGGCGCCCCACCAAGGCCGCATAGAACAATTCCATCGTGCGTCCGGTGGCCAGGCCCAACGGACGGGGGGCCACCGTGTTCAACCGCTTGCGTAGCTGCCCTTCCCAGTCATCAACGATGGCGTCCATCAGCGCGGCTGGATCGGCTCGCTGTGAGACAACAATCGTGTGCGGAAGTTGCTGGAGATCCAACGATGAGAACTATCAACTGCTCCAGGCTGGCCTGAGTGGGGCGATCCATGCCATCGCCGGGTCATCAGCAGGCAAGAACGGTCGGATCGTGACACCGCGGTAATAGTGCTGGAGAATCTGGCGGAAGTCAGCGCCCTGCTCCGCCAGGCCACGGGCTCCCCACTGACTCATGCCGACGCCGTGGCCGAAACCGCGACCGCGAACCGCCAACACTCTCTTGGTGCCACCACCTCTAGTCAAAAGGGGAGAGGGCTGCAGTGGCGGGGGCGGCGGAGGCATCACCCCAGGCCGAGCAGCAGAGGAGGTCGCAGGCAAGGAGGCAGGTCCCTTGGAGTCGACATCAACAGATCCAGTCGCCGAATCCCGCCACACGCCGATCAAGACCGCCCTGTCACGCATCCGGCTTGTGGTGGGTGCGGGCACTGCAGCCGCCGTCGACGGGAGGGGGCTCGTAGCGGGCATCGCAGCGACGGGTGCTTGGGCAAGCCAATTGAAACTGACCATCGTGCTTTTAAGACCAAGGCGCTGGCGCAACTCCCGGCCCGTGAGTTCAAGCGCACCTCGAGGACCGCGCACGCGCACTGAGCGCAGTCGGCCGGTCGAGCTGGTCTGCAACACCTCCAACCTTTGCAGCCCCCCCGTTTCCCGAAAGGCCTTCTTGAGCTGACGGGTATCAAAGCGCTGCTCCCAGCGATGCACCGGGCTGTTTTGATCGTGATCGCGCACGCTCACCAGATAAGGCAGCTGGTTGCGCCACACCTCACCACTGGGCTCGGTCGCACCGCCGGAGCTGCTGTGAAAGACAGCGCTGATCAGCTTGCCGCCATGCACCATGACCAAGGAGCGGGTGCTGTCCACAGCCTCGCGGGTGCGGGGCGTCGCCGATTCCAACCCTTGATACACCTGACTGGCAACAGTCGCTTTCAAGTCAAAGCTGCCGTTGCGTCCGCGCTGACGCAGGGCATAGGTGCGAGCAGCAACCGCCTGAGCCTGCAGCGCGGCCATCGGCCAGTCCTGAGGCATTTCACTGCCCACCACACTGGCCAGATAACTCTCGATGCCGAGATGGTTGACCACCTGGATCCGACCCTCTCGTGACGCCAGACGTAGTTCACCGCTATAGCGACGCTGACCGAGCCAGATACCACGCGGATCTCTGCTGTGGATCGTCAATCTGGCTGTGCGAGGAAGGCGCCGACGTCCCAGCTCAGGAGACTCGATCAGCCATGCTCCGTGGCTGCTTTTGATCAGAAGACGGGACAGTTGCAGCGGCTCCCCCCCCAGTCCTGACAGTTCCAAGCGCTCTCGACCATCGGCGCGCAGACGCAATGTGCTCCCCTCCGCGACCAACACCCGCATCTGGGGTTGCCGAGCAGCAATCTCAACAGCTGCTGCTGGCACCATGGCCGGCAGCAACGGTTGCAACAACAGAGCGGCAACGGGTCCGAACAGAAGGGAAGGGAAGGGCCTCACCACGCGATCCGATCGGCAGGGCAGCTCAGTGTGCCCCCCTCTGCCCCGTTCATCCAGGGTGCTGCATGGCAAATTTGATGCTTGCCCGCCCCAGACCGTGCAGGTCACTTTCCTCGGCACCAGTTCCGGCGTTCCCACCCGGGCCAGAAACGTTTCAGCTGTGGCACTGCGATTACCGCAGCGGTCGGAACTCTGGCTGTTCGATTGTGGAGAGGGCACACAACATCAATTTCTGCGCAGCGAGCTGCGCCTTTCCCAACTGCGAAGGGTGTTCGTCACCCATATGCATGGCGACCATGTCTTCGGCCTGCCTGGTCTGCTGGCCAGCCTCGGACTGGCCGGCAACAGTTCGGGAGTGGATCTCTATGGTCCTGAGGCCCTGGAGGACTATCTGCAGGGAGTGCTGCGGACAAGCTCCACCCGAATCGGCTATCCGATCACTGTGCATCGGGTGAAAGAGGCCGCCCAGCAAGGGCAGCTGGTGCTTGAAGACGACGACATCATTGTGCGCGCCACTCCCCTCACCCATCGGGTTCCCGCCTACGCGTACCGGATCGACCAAAAACCACGCAGAGGGCGATTCGACATCGACAAAGCCCGTGCCCTAAAGATTCCGCCTGGCCCTGTCTATGCCCAACTCAAGCAGGGAAGGACAATCACTCTGGAGGATGGCCGCCGCATCGACGGTCGGGAACTTTGCGGACCGGAACGGCCTGGGGTCAGCGTTGTGTACTGCACAGACACTGTGTTTTGCGAGGCGGCTGTGGAGCTAGCCCGCGGCGCCGATCTGCTGATCCATGAAGCCACCTTCTCCCATGCCGAAGCGGAGATGGCCTTCCAGCGCCAACACTCCACCAGCACCATGGCGGCTCAAACCGCAGCGGAAGCTGGGGTCAAGCAACTGGCTCTCACCCACCTCAGCCCCCGGTATGCGCCGGGCAATGCCGTCACCCCTGACGACCTGCTGCATGAGGCACAGGCAATCTTCCCCAATACCCTCCTCGCCAAGGACTTCCTCACCCTGGACATCCAACCGGCTGAGTGAGCGGAACCACAACCCATCCTCCCGGCTGCAACAGTTCATGAGCACGCTCAAGGAACATCACCAAGGGACCATCACCGCGTGATACAAGAACTTGGTGCGGTGTATCCGTCAGATTCTGGTGTCCTTCATGGTCTCTCCCTTCCATTCCCTGCGACGGTCCCTGAGCCGACTGCTGCTCGTGCTGCCTGCGTTGGTCGCTCTCGCCTTCAGCTCCCCCGCTCTTGCTGCCCAGTGGGATGCCCAGACCCTCACCGTTCCCGCTGACACCAGCGGCGCTGAGGTGACCTTCTCCGAGCAAGAGATCAAAACGGGCCGCAAGGTGTTCAACACCAGCTGTGGCACCTGCCATGCCGGTGGTATTACCAAGACCAACCACAACGTGGGACTCGACCCTGAGACCCTTGCGCTGGCAACTCCAGCGCGCGACAGCATTGAAGGCCTGGTGGATTACATCAACGATCCAACCTCCTACGACGGCGAATACAGCATTGCTGACGTCCACCCCAGCATGCGCAGCCGCGACCTCTATCCAGCAATGCGTGATCTCACCGATGAAGACCTCCGCCTGATGGCTGGCTACATCCTTGTGGCACCAAAGGTGCTTGGCAAAGAATGGGGCGGCGGAAAGATCTACTTCTGATCTCTCAACCAGCTCTCAATTCAAAAGCCGCCCCAAAGGGCGGCTTTTTTATGACTGGGGACCCGGTGCTGTATTCGCCGGTTCAAACGAACGGGGATGGCGGCTATACCACCATTCCTGCAGCGAAGAGCTGAAACGGATGGAGAACAGCGTCAGCACCGTGGCCGTGGGTCTTGAGCCAGGTTGCAACAACTCGACGGCATAGGAGGGGCATCGGCGCGCCGCCAGATCAGGAACAAAGCGACGTCCGACCCTTCTCCAACTGGGCTCCTTGCTTCGCCAGACGAGACGGCAACAGGGCCAAGGCAGCTCCTCCCGATCGAAAAGGCGGCAGCAGGGTCCAATGACCCGAAAGCTGTATTGCCCACCAGGACTGGTGTGAACACTGCCGTGTTCCATCAGTGCATCGACTTCAGGCCTGGAGGAGGCAGAAGCAGCGGCTGACGCTGCAGGCATGGAAGATCCTGATCGTGCGTTCACGATGCCATCAAAAAGCCACCCCTGGGGGTGGCGGATGGACAGTCCATCAAAGCGACGGAGGACTGCATACGAGATTCAGGACCCTGAGGTCGAACTCAATAGAGCTCTTCTTCAGCGTGGGTCTTGATGGTGCAATCTGACGTGGGATACGCCACACAGGTCAGAACGAAGCCAGCTTCAATCTGGTCGTCGTCGAGGAAGCTCTGGTCGGACTGGTCGACAGTGCCAGAGGTGATCTTGCCAGCGCAGGTGGAGCAGGCGCCTGCACGGCAGGAATAGGGCAGATCGATGCCCTGCTCTTCAGCGGCGTCGAGGATGTACTGATCGTCGGGCACTTCGATGGTCTTGTTCAGACCTTCGCTCTCAGCGACCAGAGTGACCTTGTAGGAAGCCATGGATGGATGGAGTGCGCACTGACCTGAAAAACAGGCATGCAGGACCAAACCCTTCTACATCGGACTGGGGCAATCTCAGTCTTTTCGGACGAGCTTTCCAGGCAAGGCCAATCAAAGCCCATGCACTGATAAGGCAGGCTTATGCAGATTCGACTCTGCTGATCTCCATCAATCCCCAGCTTCCCTGGGAACGAAGCGCCACAACAGTCCATCCCAGTTCTTCCAGCACGCTGGTGAGCCGCGGAGCCTGTTCTACAAGCAAACCACTGAGAAGGCCGCGCCCTCCCGGGGCCAACACCGAGGTGAAATGAGGCGCCAGGGCTTCGATCACAGGCGCCAGGATGTTGCAGAGCAACAGCTGGGATTGAACACCTGCATGCATCACAGCCAATGTCTCGACCGAGCCTTGGCGCACCATCAGACGGTCTTCGTCGAGCCCATTCAGGCTGGCGTTATCCCTTGTAGAGCGTTCGGCGAGAGAATCAGTGTCTGCCGCTAACACCCGTTCGGCGCCTAGGGCCAAGGCCGCCAGCCCAAGGACACCGCTACCGCATCCGAGATCGGCCACCTGCAAGCCCTGAGGGGGAGAGGCTTCCAAGGCCTGGAGGCAAAGCCGAGTGGTGGGATGACTGCCAGTACCAAAAGCGCTGCCTGGATCCATCCGCAACACCAGACGATCGGCATGTTCCGGAGGCAGCTCAAGCCAGGCAGGCAGGATCAACAATCGATCTCCAACGGGATCGGCCTGCCAATGCTGTTTCCAGGTGAGGCTCCAATCCTCATCATCCAGTTGCTTCCATTCCACGCTGGGCAAGCTCAGGCCGAACGTGGTCGCCAACGGCCGAAGACTATCGATCAGCTCTGTGCGCTGATCTTCAGGCCATTCTGGCTCCGGCAACCAAGCGAAAAGGGTGCACTGGTTTGGCGTTTCCGGTGCATGCTGCACCGCCAAGCGATGCAGCCCAAGACTCTCCATCTTCCAGAGAAGCGACTCCTCCAGTTCGGGTTGAAGTGGCAAGGAAAGACGCCACCAACGAAGGGAGGTCGATGTCATGGCAGAGGAGGTTGAACAACAAGCCGTCAGAGGGTGACGGGGTGTGCTTCCTGGATGCCGTTGATGGCACTGATGGTGGCCAGCAGGCTCGGAGGGATTGGGTCATCAATGCTGAGAACCATCACCGCGTCACCTCGGACGATGCGACGTCCCACCTGCATCGAAGCGATATTGACGTTGTGCTCACCCAGCACGGATCCGAGCTGGCCAATAATCCCGGGCATGTCGCGATGCCGGGTGAACAACATGTGCCGACTGGGCGGCACATTCACCGGAAATTCATCGATGGTGGTGACACGCAGCTCACCATCGGCAAACACCGCACCAGTGACACTGTGCCCCCCCTGGGAGCCGCGGGTGGTGAGCTGGAGCGAGCCCCCTGCGAAGTCACGACTGGACTCGTCTTTCACCTCCAGCACGTGGATACCGCGGGCCTTGGCCTCAAGCAGAGCATTGACGTAGTTGATGCGCTCGCCAAGGGCACTGGAGAGCAGACCTTTGAGAGCAGCCACAACCAAGGGCTGGGAGGGATACTCGGAGAAGTCACCCTGGAGCCTGACCTCCAGTTCCTCCACCTGCCCCCCGGACAACTGGCTGACAAGGAGGCCCAGTGTTTCGGCCAGCTGCAGATGGGGCTTGAGACGCTCCATGATCTCGGCACTGAGACCGGGGATGTTCACCGCACTGCGTGCCGGCAGACCGAGGAGCACATCGCGGATCTGCTCGGCCACGTCGGTGGCGACGTTTTCCTGGGCTTCCTCAGTGGACGCACCAAGGTGGGGTGTCAGCACCAGACCACGCTCAACACTGCGCAGCGGTGAATCAGCCGCGAGTGGTTCCGTCGCAAACACATCCACCCCGGCCCCTGCGATCACACCGTTCTCGATCGCCTCGGCCAAGGCACTTTCATCAATGATTCCGCCACGGGCACAGTTCACCAAGCGAGCGGTGGATTTCATGCTGCGCAGAAGCTCCGCATTCACCAGGTTTTCGGTGTCTGGGGTTCGCGGGATATGCAGCGTCACGTAATCAGCGCTGCTGAACAGATCAGCCAACTGCGTCAGACGCACCTGCATCTGCTGAGCACGCTCACTGGACACGAAGGGGTCGTAAGCGATCACATCCATGCCCATCGACTTGGCCACCTTCGCCACATGGGAGCCGATCTTGCCGAGGCCCACAACGCCGAGCACTTTTTTATAGAGCTCGTTTCCGACGTACTTTTTCCGATCCCAGGCACCTTGACGCATCGATGCGTGAGCCTGGGGCACATGGCGGGACAGCGAGAGCAGTAACGCCAGGGCATGCTCTGCTGCAGCGATCGTGTTCCCCTCAGGGGAATTGACCACGAGCACCCCACGCTGGGTTGCGGCCGGCACATCAACGTTGTCAACGCCCACTCCGGCGCGACCAACGATGCGCAGGCGATCGGCCGCTGCAATCACATCGGCGGTGACCTGCGTGCCCGAGCGAATCATCAGAGCGTCGTACTCGCCAATGATTCCCTTCAGCTCTTCTGGGCTGAGACCAGTGCGTTGATCAACCTGAGCCACCTGGCTCAGGATGTCGATGCCGGCCTGATCAATGGGATCGGAAACCAGAACTTTTGTCATCAACCGGCGAAAGACTGCCTCAAACCACTTTAAAGACAGGCCCGCAGGCCAGAATTAAACGCTCTCAGGAAATCGCCCATGCCCGTCTGCGTGCTGGTGCTGAAGGAACAGGTGGCTGCGGCATCCCTGCAGGAGAAGCTGAGGGCCAACGGAGTCCCCCTGCAGCGCTGCTTGTTGGTTCCGCCTGCGGATCGCAATGAACAAGGGACGCCAATCGATTCCGTTGATCTGCTCACTCCTCGCCTTGCCCGACAGCGACGCCAACGGTCCATGGCCCGATGGCTACTGCCGTTCGGCTTCATGGCAGGCCTCACCTTCACCCAGATCACGAACCTCGAAACCTTTTCCAGTCTTGGTCCCTGGGGACAACCCGTGATTGGTGGACTGCTGGGGATGGGTGCAGGCCTGATGGGCAGCTACTCAGCCGCGGCCAGCGTGCCCTCCGAAAATGAGGACGGAGTTCGCATCCTGCGCAACCGACATGAGGAGAACCGGTGGTTGTTGTTGCTTGAGACCCCCACTGGGATCGAGCCGCCCTGGCAGCTGCTACAGAGCTCCCGACCACTCCAGGTGGTGCGCCTCAACGATCTGTGATGCTGCCCAAACAAGAGCTGCTTGAAGGCTGCAGGGATCCCCAGGGCATCAAGACGCTGCTGGAGCTGTCAGAAACTGTCCTTCGCACCTGGCAACCTCTGTGGTCTCCCTTTCTTTCAGCCCCCTTGAGGGAGGAGGCAGTGGAACGTCTTCTCGACCTCGCAGAACTCCAGGTGCACAGCGATGGCGGACGCCAAGGTGCTGAACGACAGTGTCTTCTGATCAGTCGGCACTGTGAGGGTAATGACGTGCTGGAACGCCACCCCCTTCCTGTGATGGGGTTGGAGGTGGAAGGCAACTTCTTGTTTGATCGGCTGGAACCGGAAGACATGCGTGCCGTTCTCTCCTCCCTGGGGGTTTCTGACGGGGAGATCGGCGACATTTGGGTTCGTGGCGATCGTGGCGCCCAGGCCCTCTGCACACCCGAAGCTGCAGCCGCACTGAACGGAACGACAAGTCACGTCAGGGACGTGGAGATTCAGCTGGAACAGCGAGGGGTTGAGATGCTGCAGCTCCCTTCGATCCGTACCGCCAAACGGTTCACCAGCGTTGAGGCCTCTTGCCGAATGGACGCGATCGCTTCCGCCGGATTCGGCCTCTCCCGCGCCAGGGTGTTGCAGCAGATCCGCAACGGACGCCTGCGTCTGAATTGGCAAGCGGTGCGGCTGGCCAGCAAAACTCTCAACAGCGGCGACCGTCTGCAGCTTCAGGATCGTGGCAGCCTGGAAGTGCTGTCTTTGGAACTCACCAAAAGAGACCGCTGGCGGGTCACAATGGAGAGAAGCTGAACGCACCAAGTAAGCCCTGCAGATCTTGGCCGGCTGCTACATTCTTCAGCGCACCAGAACGTGCAGGCCGCTTTCACATCACCGTGAAATGTGCGGGCGATTAGCTCAGGGGTAGAGCACTACATTGACATTGTAGGAGTCACTGGTTCAAATCCAGTATCGCCCATTTCTCTTGCAGGGACAGGAGTTCTCCATGGCAGCCAGTCTGGTCGTCGGGATTGGACGATCCGGGATGGGAGCGGCGCGTCTGCTCCAGGCCCAGGGACACAGCGTGACAGTGCTGGATAGCAAGAACGACAAGACCCAGAAGGCGTCGGCCAAGGCGCTACGTCAACTTGGCATTGAAGTGCACCTTGGCTGCCCTCTTCACCCTGATCCATTCGAGCCCTTGGCCGATGCGCTGGACCAGGTCGTGATCAGTCCTGGGATCGCCTGGGACCACCCAGCCATGATCCAATTGCGCCGGAAGGGCATCAACGTGTGTGGCGAAATGGCCGTTGCCTGGGATGCTCTTCGCCACATCCCCTGGATTGGCATCACCGGCACTAACGGCAAAACCACCGTGACCCATCTGCTGCAGCATGTGCTGAATAACGCAGGCCTCAAGGCTCCAATGGCAGGGAATGTGGGGCATTCCGCGACCGAACTTGCACTGCAGTGCATGAACACCAAGCAGTCTCAACCCGACTGGGTGGTGATGGAGATGAGCAGCTATCAAATCGAGGCCGCTGAGCAGGTAGCACCCAGGATTGGCATCTGGACCACCCTCACCCCTGACCATCTCGAGCGACACGGAACACTTGAGGCCTATCGCTCCATCAAACGTGGCTTGCTAGTCCGCTCCGAACATGCAGTCCTGAATGGAGACGACCCTGATCTGCGCAAGCATCAGCACGCATGGACGGACGCCACCTGGGTCAGCACCAAACCATGTCCAACCATGCCGTGCTCGCTGTGGATCGATTCGGAGCACTGGGTACGTAACACCGCCGACCGCCTGTTCCCTGCTGAAGCCCTGTCATTACCAGGCGCTCACAATCGCCAAAATATGCTGCTGGTCACAGCCGCGGCACTCAAGACCGGCCTAACCGCGGCGGCGATCGAAGCGGGTCTGCGCAGTTTTTCTGGAGTACCCCATCGCCTTGAACCACTAGGGCTCCTGAAAGGCATGGAGGTCTTCAATGACAGCAAAGCCACCAATTACGACGCAGCCGCCGTCGGCCTTCGTGCTGTAGCCAGTCCCACGGTGGTGCTTGCTGGCGGACAGACAAAACAAGGTGATGCTTCCGAATGGCTCACCCTGCTGAAGCAACGGGCCTGTGATGTGGTTCTTTTCGGCAATGGCGCCGAGGAATTGAAAAGGCTGATCCACGCCTGTGGATTCGCTGGCGGCGTGTGGATGGAGAACGATCTTGAGGCCGCCCTGCCTAGAGCAATCGCTTGCGGCGCAGCGAACTCTGCTCACTCGCTTCTGCTCTCGCCAGCCTGCGCCAGCTTTGATCAGTACAAAGACTTTGAAGCCCGAGGCGAAGACTTCCGCCGCCTAGTCAAAGCAGCGCAGATAGCCTGATGATTGCGTTCAGGCTGTCTCAAACAATGAGCAGTCTTTGAGCGCCAATCCTGATGCACGCAAAATGATTAGCGCCAAACAAACATTGACGAGAACAGGGATATTGCCTGATTAACGCCCCAAATAGGCTAAGGAGACACGGCCTCAAAGCGTTGGACGCATCACTCAAAGCCTGCAGTTGGGGCTCAAACTAAGGGCAGCTCAACCTAAAGGCCGGAATTGCCCACACCGTTGCCATAGGCCCGACCCCCTGCAACATGCTTCAGATCGTCTTGGGACAGCTCAGACTGAGCACGATTCACGTCATCAACAGAAATCGCAAAGCCTGCCTCATTTGCAATCGCGACGAGCTGATCAGGGCCAGTCGTCTGGTCAACCTTTGACTGAAGCCCGGAATCCGATTTAACGGCCTCCAAAAAGGCATTAAAATTTTGACTAGCCATGACATTAAAACAATTGTCTTTCAAGCTTAGCAGCCACTGAAGAATCCGACAACAATTCAACAACATCGCCATTGCCAAAGGCCTTTGGGGTACTGACGAAATTGCGCCACGAAAAGATGAAAGCCAGAGCGAAATGACAAGATCCTGCATTCCACAAACGAACGACTTGGCGTCACATCATCAACCAATCCAATAGCCAGACATTCACTCCAAACAAGGATTCAAAGCGAGTTTCAGTCGATGGCGATCAAACAGCCAAGGACTTCTTAAGCGTTCAAGCTCACACCGTGCTCACGTGCAGCGCCTCGAAATCAACCTGCACCGCTGGTGTCGGCTAGAGAAAACCACTCGAAATAGACACCGGATTTGGTACTCATGAGAGATCGCTGAAGAACGGATGCCTTTCTTTTCCTTCGGCTTGCTTAAAAGAGGGGCAGCAAAGCATCGCTGGCTTAATCCCATCACATGCCAAAGGGCTATGCCTTTCGCAGCTCTGGGGTGCGACGCCAGACAGGGGGGGCTATCGGCACTTCAACCGCTCAATCAATCAAGACCAGTTCTTCAGCCGATGGCTACACCGAGAGTGGTTCAACGCGATCAGATCACAACGGGAATGAGCCTGTGCCTCAGCTGTGGTGACCAAAAAGGAGCAAGAACAGAAAAAACATGACCATCAACAGCAGTAACCACATAGACAACGTGCGCCGTTGGAGGCACCGACAGTTTGCCAGCGTCTCAGCAAGCATTCCTGAAATCAGCAGGCATGGAAGCAGACATAGACTTCACGCAAGCCAGCTCCATCCGGATCTGCTGAGCAATGGGAGGCTGGCGCACGACGCTGAACGCCTCTACCTCTAAAAGCCTTACACCCTGCCGAAAAAGGCCAACAACAGCCCTTGCACCACTGAAGGGAGCTGGCATGAGAACCAATCCCACCGATTACCTGACAAGACCAAATCACTATGTATCGCTGCTATACAACATCAGCAATGGTGCGTTGCCTGGCCGAGGATGTAATCGCTTTCAGCAGACAATCTACGCGAGCATGAATCCAAGCGCAGCTTGGGCACTCACCCATTGTTTTCAGCGGAGAAACCACCCAACCATGCCACGGTATTGCAATAGTCTAAACAGCCAAGATCAATTGCCATGACTGATATTTCATACTGGCTGATGAAAAGCGAGCCGGACGTTTATGGGATCCACGACCTAAAACGCGAACAAACCACCCTTTGGGATGGAATTCGCAATTACCAGGCTCGCAACTTCATGCGCACCATGGCGATCGGTGATCACGTCTTTTTCTATCATTCCAATTGCAAACCTCCAGGCATTGTCGGCCTGATGGAGGTCTGCGAACTGGGCATCGTTGACCCCACCCAATTCGACAGCAATTCGAAGTATCACGATTCTGCATCCAAACAAGACTCTCCCCGCTGGGACTGCGTGCGGCTCCGCTATCTCGGAGAATTCAAGACGATGCTCAGCCTGGATGCCCTCAAGCAGACCTACAGCCCTGAAGAACTGACCGTTGTCAGACGCGGCAACAGGTTGTCGATCCTGCCAGTGAGTTCTGCAATTGCGATCGATCTACTCAAGCGTCTCGGTCCTCTCCAATAAGAGATAGGCCGTCATGCCCCCGGAACGTCTTCCACTCAGCACAGTTCTGCCGCGCGCCTGGATTGGCTTCTGCAGCGCACCCTGGCCCTGTGTCGGCCTGGCGGCTTTGGCTCTGATCAGCGCCTTTGGCCTAGGAAGCCTGGCCCAGGAGCTTCACACCAGTGGACATGCCTGGGTTCGGCACCTCGGAGACCTGTTCTGGGTGCTCTCCATGTTAGCTCCGCTTGTGCCGCTTCTCGCGCTTCTGCAGCTTGCCGACACGCTGCTACCCAGTGCAGGCCCAGACGAACACGACAGTCCGCAGACCAGGGAGCGCATCCCCTGGCTGCTGCGTCAATCCTTGGCACTCGTGCTGATTGAAGCCTTGATCCTGTTTGGCGGCATCACGGCGATTCGAAGTGTCTTTAGCACCCTGATCGCTCACAGCGGCGTGCTCGCAGCATTGAGTGCGCTGATTGGCAGCGTTGCTCTAATCGCCTGGACCTTCGCACAGTGCTTGGCCCTGCCCCTCCTGATTCATCACGGCTATCGACCCCTGGCTGCAATGGAACACAGCCGCAAACTTGTGCAGCAGAACCGGCTGAAGGTTTTGGCTCTCGTCGGCCTGATCTTGGGTATCAACCTGGTTGGACTGATGGGGGCCTGCCTGGGCCTGATTCTCAGCCTCCCGTTCAGTGCCCTCATTCTGATGGCCAGTTGCCGAACTCAAGCGCCCTGGAGCAAGGACTGGCGACGAAACATATTGCCCACGTAGAGACGGGTGATCTCGCGAGATTCCACTCCGTTCTGGACCAGAAAGCCAGCGAGAGCTGCCTGAATCAATCGGTACTGGTCCCAATTGGGGTAGCGCTCGATGAAGCTGGTCATGGCCTGCTGCAGAGGCTCCGGCAGCTCAGCATGGAAGCTCACCATTGCTTCAGTGACCTCATCCACCAAAGCGGCGGAGACCCGAGTTTCCATGCAAGGAAGAATGGCCTGTTCCTGATCCACTGACTGCACGTGCTGCATCCTGAAGCCCTCGAACGCTAACCAGTTCTCCACATTCGTCAGCCAACGTCAAGGACGCGCGAACAAGGGAGTCGCATCCAATCTCCGAATAAGACACAAGGCCTGAACCCCTTTCAGAGCAAGCGATGCAAAACCTGCATGAAATCCTGAACCGACCAGGACGCCGTCAAGGCCTAGACCCGACGACCAGCGCTTTTCCACAGAACCCCCCCCAGGAGAACGATCCAGACCGCAAGCGTGTGGAAAACCTGTGAAAGGACGTCGTGAATTCTGGGAAAAATCACACAAAGCGCTATTGATCAGCCCTGCTTATTCCCGGATGTGTCCCAGGCCGTTCTCATCGCAGCCACAAAGGCCTGGGCAGCCGGCGCAGGCCAATGCCCCTCAACGCCACGGCCGGTCCATGCCCCTTGAAGCACGACATGCAAACTCCAGTTCTCCCTGCTTCCTTCAAGACATCCCCACCAGGGCTCAAGCTCCATCTCCAGCTCGATGGACTCTTCAGACATCAACTGGGTTTGAAGTGCTTGATGCTGATCGGTGAGTTCACACAGCAGTGCTATCAGCACCTGACTCTCCTTCTGCGTGAGCTCAAAGGCCCATCCCTCTCCACCAATCAAGGCAGGGAAATCAGCACGGGATAGATCCCGGGCCAAGCGCCAGCCTGGGCCCTCCTGCTGAATCATCCAGGCAGCAAGTCAGGCTGATCTTGCTCATCGCTGAGCTCAACAATGGCTCTCTGCACGGGCTTGACACTGGATTCCTCAAGCAGTCCATCGAAATCATCAAAACGACGCTGCTTGGCACGGAATGCAATCCGGACGGTCGTGAGATAACGGTTGCTGGACTGACGAATCAGGCTTTCACCGCGCTTGGCCAGATCCTGGGAATCCACACCGGCACTGATCACGTTTGTCCACGCAAGGTTTTCCCATCTTAGGTGAGGAGGTCACTATGAAACGGCACATGCATTGGGTAGGTGCGCTGCAGGCTGCCTGGCACCTTCAAAACGATCTGACGTCCCAGCCCCATGGCCGCTAGTGGACGGCGCAGCAGAGCCAGTAGAGCGCTGACCTCCTCCAAATGGCGGGCATCCACGCACTCCACCCGGATACTCCCCCAGCTACGGGACAACTTGCAGTCACGCAAGGGTTCCAACTGAGCCTCCAGTTGAGGTTCCTCCCGATAAAAGGACCACACGAGCCGCTGCAAGCGATCCATTCAGATTCCCCGTAACCTCGTCCTCTCACCAACCTGCCAATGGCGGTGGACCAGGCCCCTACGGACGAACAAAACCTTCAGGTTTCCGAAAACGCAGGCACCCTTGCCATCGACCTTGGGAGCACCACCACGGTGGTCGCGTTCCAAGGTCCTCAGACTCCTGACCCAAAACTATTGGAGCTTGAGTCGATCACCCGTTCCCCAGGCCAGGTGCCGAGCCTGATCTGGGCGCAAAGCCAGGAAGACCCGAATCCCCTAGTCGGACGTCAGGTCCTGGATGCCGGCCTTGGAGACAGTGATGCCCCTCAACTGCTGCGTGATTTCAAACGGGCGATTGGGGCACCAGCACCTCTCGATTCCAACCAGACCAGCCTGAGCGCAGAGGCAGCGGCGGAATCACTGTTACTGCAAATCTGGAAACGGCTACCGACTGATCTGCACATCAAGCGTCTCGTGCTGACGGCGCCAGTGGAGCACTACCGGGGCTATCGCCAATGGCTTCTCCAGGCCAGTCAAGCCCTGCCCATCGACGAGGTGGCCCTGGTGGACGAACCCACCGCAGCAGCTCTTGGGGCCGGCCTCGCACCAGGCAGCCGGCTGCTCGTGGTGGACATGGGTGGAAGCACCATCGACCTTTCCATCGTGGCTCTGGAGGGAGGAGAAGGGCGGGCAGCCCCTCTCGCCCAGTTGCTTCGTTTTGGAGGCCAGAGTCTCGACAACAGTCGCCAGACCCTTCGCTGCGCTCGGGTACTGGGGAAAGCAGGTCTTCAGCTTGGGGGGCGAGATCTCGACCACTGGATCGTGGAATATCTCCACCCATCTGCGGATCCAACCAGCATCAGCAAGCCCACCCCAGCGGTTCTGAACGCAGCTGAACGGCTGAAATGCCGCCTGAGTGACCCGACACTGGCAGACAGAACCGTACTCACGGAATTCGCGGCAGCCGACGACGGCTCACAGCACGAGTTGCGCCTCAGCCGCCATCAGCTAGAGACCTTGCTTGTGGAACGAGGCGTTCTCGAGGTCCTCGATGATCTGCTGGAGCAAACGCTCGCCGGAGCCCGACAGCATTCGTGCCAACTCGAAGATCTGCAGGGCGTCCTACCCGTCGGTGGCGGTGCCCAGCTACCTCTGCTTCGGGATTGGCTCAGCAAGCGCACCCGACCGGTGCCTCTGCTGAGTGCGCCCCCTGTGGAGGCTGTTGCCAAAGGCGCCCTCAGCCTGACGCCTGGGGTTCGCGTGCGCGATGTGCTGCACCGGGGGGTGTCTCTGCGCTGCTGGGACCGGCGCAGCGGGACCCATCACTGGCACCCACTATTTGTCGCCGGACAGACCTGGCCATCGGAATCTCCCCTCACGCTTGTGCTTGCTGCCGGTCGGGAGGATCAGAGCAGCATCGAGCTGGTGCTCGGAGAGCCCGACAACAAGGCACGCCATGACGTGGTGTTCCGGAACGGATTGCCCACTGTTCAGGAGCACCAGGGCACGCCCGAAATCAAAGCCTGGGATCAGCCCGTCAGCAGCATTGCGCTGGATGAGCCTGGATCTCCCGGTCAAGACTGCTTGAAACTGCACTTCCGTCTCGATGATGCTGCCGATCTGCTGATGGACGGAGAAGACCTCCGCACCGGGGCAGCGATTGAACCGAGAAAGCTGGGACGCGTGCGCTGAACATCTCTGACCTGGGGATCAGGGCGGTGGACCGTCCGTCCACCGCAACGTGAGAAGCGGTGGTCATCTCCATAGAAAGAAGTGATCTTTTGCCTCCACCTCCTTGGCGCTCCGACGCCACTGGCTCCCGCGCTACTGGCTTGGGCTCACCCTGGGCGGAGTGGCCATGCTCTGCGGCCTGGCGTACTGGTGGGAACGTCAGCTCCCCGCACGCCTGTCCAATGCGCTCCTTGAGGGCGACAACATGGCCTGCTTGCGTTACAGCGAACAGCTTGCAGCCCTGCGCTGGCTGGGTCAGAAAGTACCTGAGGAGCAAGCCCTATGCCGAAGACGTGCCGCTCAAGAAGCTTGGGACACAGGGCGCCAGGCCGAAGCTCTCCAGCTCCAAGAACAGCTGGTCAATTCCGCTGTCGGCTCCAGTGAGAACCAACGCACCGATCGTCAGCGCCTAACGCGCTGGCGCAAGCACCTGCAACGCACAGCACTGGAGGCATTCCGGGATGGTGACATCGAGGCGGCCCTTGAGCTGCTGGCACCGATGGAAACCAGCATCCGCTCCAGAGGCGACCGACTCAGCGACAGCATCCGCGAGACCTGGAACCGCAATCAACTCGACCACCAACGCCTTGCTGATCTGGTGGAGAAACAACGCTGGTGGGAAGCTCTCGCAGTTCTCAACAGACTGGATCACCCCTGGTGGCAGAGCCGATCAGAACCCTTACGAGCAAAGGTCGAAGCAGCGATCGATGCGCTCAAAGACCATGAGGAGCACCACAACCATGGCGACCTTCCTGCCCACAGCGTGTCCCAAGCGGATCTGGACCGTGCCGTGAAAGCAAGAATCGCGGAAGGACTCGAGCCCTGGCAGGCATTCCAGGCTGGCTGCGGTGATGTGGGCGGTCATGTTGAAGAAGAAGGCCCAGAAAGTCTTTGCAAGAGGAACAGCCCCTAAGGGCGTGGCACGCATGACAAAATGCCGCCAGGAACGCAATGGCTCATGCAACCCGGAGACAAAGTTGTCGTGTCAGCCAACGTTGTGGTCTTCAACCACCCTCAGCACAGGGGGGAGGCCTTCGACATGCAAGGCACTAGCGGTGAAGTGGTGAGCGTTCTGAATGAATGGAAAGGCCGACCGATCAGCCCGACCTTGCCTGTGATCGTCGCCTTCGGTCGCTACAAGGCCCATTTCCGCAGCGATGAGCTCAGCGTCGCTGACTGAGGTCATCAAAGAGCGACAGATCTGCGCTGACAAAGTGAGCGGTTGGATGGTGCATGCCTTTTTGTCATCAATGCATTTCATTGCTCCCGACGCAAATACACACCCTCTTCACCATCCAGATCCTGAAGGCGCAGCTCGATGGTTTCGCTCCGTCGTGTAGGCACGTGACGGCCACAAAAATCAGGCTGAATTGGTAGCTCGCGGTGACCACGGTCCACCATCACCAACAGCATGACCCGGCGGGGGCGCCCCCACGCCTGAAGCGCCTCCAGAGCAGCACGGATGGTGCGACCCGTGAAAATCACGTCGTCGACCAGCAGCACATCCCGCCCTTCCACGCTGATCGGCAGATCAGTGGCCTGAACCATGCGTGTGCCAACACGCTGCAGATCATCCCGGTGGAAGGTGGGATCAAGCGTTCCCTGGGCCAGCGGATACCCGCCCATCGTCTCAAGCTGCTTGGCCAGCACGCGGGCAAGCTGCACCCCTCGGGTGGGGATGCCCAGCAGTAACAACGCTTCGCCGTCCTCAACGGTTTCCAGCACTTGGCTGGACAGACGCTGCAGCGTCCGCGTCAGATCCTGGGCAGAGAGGAGTTCAATCCGCTCGGATCCTGCAGGAGCAGTCATGACTCTGTCGCCGAGGCCACTCAGTTTATGAGCGTTGGCGTGAGCAAAACCTGACCGACCCCAGAGCAGCCATCGCGATCGGGGCCTCTGGAGGTAACTTGAATATGGAGAAGCTCTTAAGAACGAATAGCCGCGGAGTGAGCGTGACGATTAGCAGTGATAAAGCCATCAATCGCAGCATCCCAGTCGCGCCGGTGGTTCTGGCCATCCTCGACGGCTGGGGACATCGGGAGACAGAGACCCATAACGCCATCCGTAGCGCTGCAACGCCTGTGATGGATGCCCTCTGGCATGCGTATCCCCACAGTCTGATTCAAGCCAGCGGTGCTCACGTGGGCCTTCCTGCCAACCAGATGGGCAATTCCGAGGTGGGGCATCTCACGATCGGGGCAGGCCGGATCATCCGCCAAGAGTTGGTTCGCATCACGGAAACGGTCCGCAATGGTGAGCTGAGCCAGACCCCTGCCCTGGCCCAGCTGGCTGAGTCGCTGCGCAGCAGCGGTGGCACGCTCCATCTGCTGGGGCTGTGCTCCGACGGCGGGGTCCACAGCCATGTGGATCACCTCTGTGGCCTCTTGCAATGGGCAGCGGACGCGGGCATCAGCCGGGTCGCCATTCATGCGATCACCGATGGCCGCGACACACCCACCGAAAGCGCCCCCCGTTACATCCAGCAGGTGCGCAAAGCGATCAAAAGCAGCGGCATTGGCGAGATCGCCAGCCTGTGTGGACGCTATTGGGCCATGGATCGCGACCACCGTTGGGAACGGACCGCCAAGGCCTACACCTTGTTCACCGACCCGGCGGTCGACATCAGCGACAGCGATGTGGAGGCGGCCCTGGCCGCCAGCTATGCAGAAGGCATTACCGATGAATTCCTCGAACCTGTTCGGCTAAGCGACACCTTCCTGCGGGATGGCGATGGGCTGGTGATGTTCAACTTCCGTCCCGACCGTGCTCGCCAGCTGGTCCAGGCCCTCACAGTCCCATCCTTCGAAGGGTTCGAACGAGCCAATCAACCCAAATTGGAGGTGGTGACATTCACCCAGTACGAAGCCGGGCTCCCTGTTGCCGTGGCCTTCCCCCCTGAATCCCTTGACCATCTCCTTGGACAAGTGGTTGCTGAACATGGTCTCAAGCAATACCGGACGGCAGAAACGGAGAAATATCCCCATGTGACCTATTTCCTGAACGGCGGCATCGAACAGCCTCTAGAGGGAGAAGAACGCCATTTGGTGCCGTCACCACGAGTGGCCACCTACGACGAAGCCCCTGCCATGTCGGCTGACATCCTTACCAACAGCTGCATTGCAGCGATCGAGAAGGGTGAATACTCGTTGGTGGTGATCAACTACGCCAATCCGGACATGGTCGGCCACACGGGCGTGATGACAGCAGCCACAGAAGCCATACAAACCGTTGATCACTGCATCGGCCGCCTGCTTGATGCGGTGGGTCGCATGGGAGGCACCCTGCTGATCACTGCGGATCACGGCAATGCAGAGCTCATGCAGGGCCCTGACGGTCAGGCCTGGACCGCACACACCACGAACCCTGTGCCCGTGATTCTGGTGGAAGGCGAGAAGCGCAAGGTCGCAGGGATGGGCAATTCGATCAATCTCCGCGACGACGGCGGCCTGGCCGATATCGCGCCAACCCTGCTCCAGCTGCTAGAGCTTCCGAAGCCGGAAGCCATGTCAGGATCCAGCCTGATCGAAGCGGTCGAAGCCGGGTCTGCCTTCAGTGCCAGACTTCCCCAACCGGTCTAATTCATCACCCCTATTTCTGTAGATATGCTCACTTCCATTCTCTCCTGGGTCTGGATAGGCAGTGGACTCATTCTCATCCTTCTGGTGTTACTGCACAGTCCCAAGGGCGATGGCATGGGTGGTCTTGCCGCTAGCGGCAGCTCAATGTTTACGAGTGCAAGTAGCGCAGAATCCACGCTCAACCGCATCACATGGACCTTCCTTGCAATTTTTCTAACTCTGGCCGTGATCCTCAGCGCGGGCTGGCTCAGCTAATGCTCAATTCATTGATACATTCAAGGCTCTAAATCAAAAATAGTCAATACGTCACTGAACTAGGCAAGCATCGTAGGCATGGCCTTATTCCCACAGGGAATATTTGCATGATTACTTGCAGCACCCCAACTCTTTCTCAACCTGCAAAGGAGAGCAGACACTGGGCCCACTGCAATAGGGGAAACTTAATTCATCATGTTCCAGGAGCTGGGAAGGCAGATCATTCTTGCCCTATGCAGAGGAATCCTGCTCTTTCAAGGCCGGAGACTGGCTCCAATCCTTCAGCATTGGGCAATGCCTGCTAGCAGCTGGGATCTTCTTTGAATCATCCAGTTCTATTATTAGCGACTACCAAAATTGGAGAAAGCGAAGGCAGCCTTACCGGTAAAAATGCATCCAACCGTTTTCAAGGAGTAATCCTATTTGGATTGATTGGGCTCCTGCAATCCTGACCGGATAAATGCAACGGACTTCTGCACCCTCTCGATTTCATAGTCCGTCTTAACCTTCTGCTTCTCCAACACCTCCACCCTCTTGAGGAGATCTTCAAGCAACTTGTTCTGGAGGGATTCGACCTGAACCTGCCTCTTTTTGGCATCAGGCACTGGAACAGACGAGACAGCAGCATCCAGCACTGCACCACCCGTTTCCAGATAAACCTCTGCCAACCTCTCCAGCACCTTTGTGTATTGCTTTCCCTGTTGCTTACAGAGACCCCTAAACCGGTTCAGAGTGTCCGGAGAAAAGTTGGCAGCAAAGGCACCTGGCCTTGACATAGAAGGGCAAAGGTATTGATACAACTATATCGGTGTTGTAGAAGCTAGGGGGGCCAATTTGCCCCCTCCGGACTCCAGCCGCGCCAGCCACTTGACGACGATTGCTTCCGGAAGTCACTGAAGGAACAGGTCAATGTCCTCCTTTTTGTGGAGACCCCTAATCCATGGGGCGCGTTTCCCCTGGGTTGAGACTTCAAAAGAACAATGAATCGCTCCATTGGAACGGCCACCGAAGGCTCGTTCGGCGCACAACAAGACAAGCAGAGGCAGATCCTGCAAACCATCCAGCAAACAGGCACCAGCCCTTGTACAGGCATGCATAGACATACCTATACAAACTGTCCAATCTTGGCATTGCAGACGCAACCCAGCCAACCACTGGACCCCACCAATCCATCCATCTACCTGACGCAATCTGCATTGCTGCACCTATATCCACCTATGCGACTGATGCCGCACAATGCTCCACACAAAACATCCAGCAGTGCTGATAGGGACTCAACAAGGAACATGTTCCACGCAACCCGAAACGGGCAGGCAATCAAAAAGGGGCACCAAAGTGCCCCCAAAAGCGTGTCTGTGACGTCACTGAAGCGTTCGGGAGGACATGAACCCTCCCAGAAACTCATCAGTAGTCGAAGTCGCCGCCGCCCATGCCGCCAGCGGCGGGAGCAGCATCCTTCTTCTCAGGCATGTCAGCAACGATGCACTCGGTGGTCAGAACCATGCCGGCGATCGACGCGGCATTCTGCAAGCCAGAGCGAGTCACCTTGGCAGGATCAACGATGCCTGCAGCGAGCATGTCGACATAGTCGCCATTGGCAGCGTTGTAACCCTCGTTGAAGGACTTGGCCTTCACGTTTTCAGCCACAACCGCACCATTGACACCTGCGTTCTCAGCAATGCGCATCAGGGGAGCGGTTAGAGCCGCAGCCACGATGTTGGCACCGATCAGCTCTTCGCCGCTGAGAGTGTCAGCAGCCCACTGCTCCAGAGCGGGAGCCAGGTGAGCCAGGGTGGTGCCGCCTCCGGGAACAATGCCCTCTTCGACAGCCGCTTTAGTCGCATTGATGGCGTCTTCGAGACGAAGCTTCTTGTCCTTCATCTCGGTTTCAGTGGCTGCACCAACCTTCACCACGGCCACGCCGCCGGAAAGCTTGGCCAGGCGCTCCTGAAGCTTTTCCTTGTCGTAGGTGGAGTCAGTTTCCTCCATCTGCTTCTTGATCTGCTCGCAACGAGCGCTGACATCAGACTCGTTGCCTTCGGCAACGATGGTGGTGGTGTCCTTGTTGATGGTGACGCGACGAGCGGTGCCCATCATTTCCAAGGTGGCGTTGTCGAGCTTGAGGCCGCGGTCCTCAGTGATCAACTCACCATTTGTGAGAACAGCCATGTCCTCGAGCATGGCCTTACGGCGATCGCCAAAGCCAGGGGCCTTCACAGCGGCCACGTTGAGAACACCACGCAGACGGTTCACCACCAAAGTGGCGAGAGCTTCCTTCTCGATGTCCTCAGCAATGATCAGCAGAGGCTTGCCGGTGCGGGCGATCTGTTCGAGCACAGGAACCAGGTCCTGCACCAGGCCGATCTTCTTGTCGGTGAGGAGGATGTAGGGGTCTTCGAGGACGGCCTCCATCCGCTCGGTGTCGGTAGCGAAATAAGGGGAGATATAGCCCTTGTCAAAGCGCATGCCCTCGGTGACCTCGAGCTCGGTCTCCATGGACTTGCCCTCTTCGAGGGAAATCACACCTTCCTTACCAACCTTGTCCATGGCGTCGGCAATCATCTTGCCGACTTCTTCGTCGTTACCGGCAGAAATGGTGCCCACCTGAGCGATCGCATTGCTGTCAGCGATCGGCTTGGCATGCTCCTCAATCTTGGCAACCAGGAAGTCAGATGCCTTGTCGATCCCCTTCTTGAGGGTGATGGCGTTGGCTCCAGCAGCCACGTTGCGCAGGCCCGCCTTCACCATGGCGTGAGCCAGAACTGTCGCGGTGGTGGTGCCATCACCAGCTGCGTCATTCGTCTTGGACGCAGCCTGACGAATCAGAGCCACACCCGTGTTCTCGATGTGGTCCTCGAGCTCGATCTCCTTGGCGATGGTGACGCCATCGTTAATGATCTGAGGGGCGCCGAACTTCTTTTCAAGGACAACGTTGCGCCCCTTGGGGCCCAGGGTGACGGCAACGGATTCGGCGAGAATGTCGATGCCTTTTTCGAGAGCGCGACGGGCGTTCTCGTTGTAAATGATGCGCTTTGCCATAGCGGGCGAAGGGAATGAGAGAAAAAGAAAAACCTGATAGGTCCGGGATGATCCGGAGGACCAAGTGCGTCAGCCGGGTCGAAACGACGCGATGGACTTGATCAGTTCACAACTGCGAGAATGTCTTTCTCGGAAAGAAGCACGTACTCATCGCTACCGAGCTTGATGTCAGTGCCGGCATACTTGCTGTACAAGACTTTGTCGCCGACCCCAACCTCAGGAGCCTGACGGCTGCCGTTGTCGTTGCATTTGCCGGGGCCAACCTGAACGACTTCACCCACCTGGGGCTTTTCCTTGGCAGTGTCAGGAAGAAGGATGCCACCAGCAGTGGTTTCTTCGGAAGCAGACACCTTGATGAAGATGCGGTCTCCGAGTGGCTTAACGGTGGAGACGCTGAGGGAAACAGCAGCCATGGTTGATTGCGGAAGCAGAAAAGAGGGCGTCGAGCGCCGCGCATCGACTCAGAGGCGACTGGCACTCAAGGTCGATGACTGCCAACCTATGCCTCAGCAGCAGGGTCCGACTACCACCTGAGCGTGCGGTTGACCGAACCATGCTCAGCCAACGGTTGCGGTGGTATGGTTGCGCCGCTCAGGAAGGGAATGCCTTCAGAGCATTGTTTTGCTCCGTTCCCTCGAACTCTTCCTTTCTTATGGCTGCTGCTGCTACCGCCGGTACCAAGGGTGTTGTCCGTCAGGTCATCGGTCCGGTTTTGGACGTGGAGTTCCCCGCCGGCAAGCTGCCCAAAATCCTGAATGCGATTCGGATTGAAGGCAAGAACACGGCAGGTGAACAGGTTGCTCTCACCGCAGAAGTTCAGCAACTGCTTGGTGACCACCGCGTCCGCGCCGTGGCCATGAGCGGTACTGATGGTCTGGTGCGTGGCATGGATGCCATTGACACCGGTGCTGCCATTTCCGTGCCTGTTGGCGAGGCCACCCTGGGGCGCATCTTCAACGTGCTCGGTGAGCCTGTTGATGAGCAAGGCCCTGTTAACACCACCACCACAGCCCCGATTCACCGTGACGCTCCCAAGCTCACCGAGCTTGAGACCAAGCCCAAGGTGTTTGAAACGGGCATCAAAGTGATCGACCTTCTGGCCCCCTACCGTCAGGGCGGCAAGGTTGGCTTGTTCGGGGGTGCCGGAGTCGGCAAAACCGTTCTTATTCAAGAGCTGATCAACAACATTGCCAAGGAGCACGGTGGTGTCTCCGTGTTCGGTGGTGTGGGTGAGCGCACCCGTGAGGGCAACGACCTCTACGAGGAATTCAAGGAATCCGGGGTGATCAACTCCGAGGACCTTTCCAAGTCGAAGGTGGCCCTTTGCTACGGCCAGATGAACGAGCCCCCCGGCGCCCGGATGCGCGTGGGTCTCTCCGCTCTGACCATGGCGGAGCACTTCCGCGACGTGAACAAGCAGGACGTTCTGCTGTTCGTCGACAACATCTTCCGCTTCGTGCAGGCCGGTTCCGAAGTGTCCGCACTTCTCGGCCGCATGCCTTCCGCTGTGGGCTACCAGCCCACCCTCGGCACCGACGTGGGTGCTCTCCAAGAGCGTGTTGCTTCAACCGTTGAAGGATCCATCACCTCGATTCAGGCGGTTTACGTCCCTGCTGACGACCTCACCGACCCCGCTCCTGCGACCACCTTTGCTCACCTCGATGCCACCACGGTGCTGAACCGTGCCCTGGCCTCCAAAGGCATTTACCCCGCTGTGGACCCTCTGGATTCCACCAGCACCATGCTGCAGCCAGCCGTTGTGGGTGACGAGCACTACCGCACCGCTCGCGCCGTGCAGTCCACCCTGCAGCGCTACAAGGAGCTCCAGGACATCATTGCCATTCTTGGTCTTGACGAACTCTCAGAAGACGATCGTCAAACTGTTGACCGCGCTCGCAAGATCGAGAAGTTCCTCTCCCAGCCCTTCTTTGTGGCTGAGATCTTCACAGGCATGCCTGGCAAGTACGTCAAGCTGGAAGAAACCATCAGCGGCTTCAACCAGATCCTCGCCGGTGAATTGGATCAACTGCCGGAGCAGGCCTTCTACCTTGTTGGCAACATCGATGAAGTCAAGGCCAAGGCTGAGAAGATCGCCTCCGAAGCCAAGGGTTGATTCGTGAATAGGGACATCATTTTGATGTCCCTATCTTCTTCTTTTATGGCTTTTTTCGCTCCCACGTTCTGACTTCCCATGTCCCTCACCCTTCGCGTGCTGGCGCCCGACCAGAGCGTGTTTGATGGTTCCGCTGATGAGGTCATCCTCCCCAGCACCACAGGCCAACTTGGCATCCTCCCCGGCCACGTTTCTCTCTTGGCCGCTCTTGATGTTGGTGTACTACGCGTACGTACTAACAACGACTGGCAGTCCATCGCTCTGATGGGCGGTTTTGCAGAAGTTGAAGCTGACGATGTCACAGTTCTGGTCAACGCTGCCGAGCTAGGAAGCAGCATCGACACCAATAAAGCCGCGACTGAACTGGAATCAGCGCGGGCCAATGTCACCCGCCTGGAAGGCCAGCCCTCCACACCGGAAAAAGTCAAAGCTCAGCAATCGCTTGATCGTGCTCGTGCACGCATGCAAGCCAGCAAGTAATCAAGACTGCAGGGTCCAACCCCGCAACACAGAAGGCCGGAGAGATCAAACTCTCCGGTTTTTTTGTGCCTGGAGAACAGATCGCGTTCGTCGCCACCTCTCCATCCTCACAGCTGGCCTGATCAGGCCCAACCACTGCTTGGTACCAGCCAAGATCAAGCAACAGCCCGAACAATCCCTACCAGCGGCAAGGCTCCAAACGCTGCCATAGGGAAGCAACCGGCCACCGGCGAGGACCATGAGGCAAAAAAAACGACCCGGCTCAGCAGGTCGTCGAAAATCCAAGGCTGAAAGCCAAATCAAGCGGTTCCGCAAAAAGTGACGTCGGGGAACTTGAGTTTGGCCTCGTCGAGGCTCTTGCCCTTGCCCTCCTCTTGCCAATAGTTAATGACCTCAGTGGCCTTGTTAAGCACCTCAACCCGCTCGTTGTCGGTAATCCAACTCTTGCCCTCGAGTTCGCTCTTGAGGGTTTCCCAGGCATCCTCACGGGGCCAGAAGAAATAAGCAGTGAGGGGGCTGGGACCGCCACCAACGATCTGATCGACAGCCAGAGCCACGTTGTCGGGCAGCCACAGGATCTTCAGTAAGAAACGGCCTTCATCGGCTTTGGGGGTATAGCCGGAGGGCACACCATCAGCATCGATGGTGGCCGAGGCAAGTGCAGCACTGCCGCCACGCATGACCGGACGGCCTTCCTTGGGTTCCTGCTCCTGTTCAGTGCTGCCGGTTTCCGGCGCTTCCTGGGGGGCGGAATCGGCTGCTGGTGCTGCGGTTGCGACCTCCTGGTCGGCAGCAGCGCCTTCGGAAACCGTCATGGTGTCAGCGCTCAAGAATTCAGGACAAAGAACTAACCTACCAGCCGCCCCAACCTTGGATGATCTCTGGACCGATCCATTGCACCGCCCAGCTGCCTCCTGCTGTTTGACATCGATGGAGTCATCCGCGATGTGGCGGGTAGTTACCGCCGTGCCCTGCAATCCACGGTGGAGCATTACTGCGGCTGGTGCCCTGAACCGAGCTGCATCGACGCTCTCAAGGGAGAAGGCGTCTGGAACAACGACTGGGACGCAAGCCTGGAACTGTTGCGACGGCACTGGATCAGCCATCCAATCGACAAGGCGACGCTGCCCGACCGTGATGCACTGATCACGGTCTTCAGCCGCTTTTATTTCGGCGCCAATCCAGACGGCGAGCCAGAGGCCTGGGACGGCTACATCTGTGATGAACCGTTATTGGTGGACCCAGGATTCTTTTGCACCCTGACGAACCGCAATGTGCGCTGGGGATTCGTCAGTGGGGCCGAACCTCCTTCCGCACGCTTTCTTCTCTCCAAACGACTGGGGCTGATCAACCCAGCCTTGATCGCCATGGGGGATGCGCCAGACAAACCTGACCCCAGCGGATTTCTGCGCCTGGCAGCCGAATTACTTGGCCAGCCCTTCTCCGCGACGGCACCTCCTGTGGGCTACCTAGGCGACACCGTGGCAGACGTCCACACCGTGATGCGAGCTCGGGAACAGTGGCCTCAACAACGCTTTGTCAGTTTGGCGGTGGTTCCTCCCCATCTGCAGACAGTCAACCAAGCTGAGGCGCGTGCTCGTTACGAACAGGCCCTCCAAGAGGCCGGTGCGGATGTGATCCTCAGCCAGACCACTGAAGCGTTGAACTGGGTGAAGGACCTGTCGTGATTGCCACGCTTAGGAAGGAATGGGCACTGCTGCTCGGACTCCTCACCCTGGTTGTGATTGAGGCCAGTGAGCTGCTGACGTGGCTGCTTGATCAATCCGCGAGTCTGGTACTGGGGGGGCTCAGCCTGCTGAGTCTGCTTGTGCTCGCGCTGGCACGTCGGATCGCGAGCCAAGCGGATCATCTCGCTGAAGCCCTTGGAGAACCGCTGGGCACGCTTGTTCTCACCGCTTCGGTGATCGTGATCGAACTGGCGCTCGTCTCCAGCACGATGCTCACAGGCGAGAGCAACCCAACCCTTGCCAGGGATTCGATGTTCTCGGTGCTGATGATCGTGCTCACCGGCGTGAAGGGAATCACCCTGATCCTGGCGTCGCGCTTCCAAAAGCAAGGCCGTGACACACCCATGCAGCCTGAAGACCTGGCAGCGATCAACCAGAGCGGCGCCTCCGCTTACATCAACCTGATCACCACAATGAGCGTGCTGGTTCTGGTCTTGCCCAATTTCAGCCAGGACAGTCTCGATGCGAACTACTCCCTCCCGATTAACTGGCTGCTCGCGCTGGTGTCGATTGGGCTCTATGGAATCTTTCTGCGCTTGCAGGTGGGCAGTTATCGCAATTTGTTTCTAGACACACCTGAACAACTGGCGCTCAGCCAGGGACGGGAAGCAAACGCCGAAGAGCATCAGCCATCAGGCGAAGTCCAGGAAAGCGTGCGCCGTCATGGCGTCTTGATGGCCAGCGGTCTTTTGGTGTTGGTTCTGCTCGCGGAGTCCATGGGCAGCCTGATCGAAACCGGCATTACAGACCTGGGCTTACCCAGCTCCCTGGGGGGACTTTTGGTTGGACTGCTGGTGGTGGCGCCTGAAGCACTGAATGCCTTCCAGGCCGCCGGCCGTGGCGAGCTGCAACGCTCACTGAATACGCTCTATGGGTCCTCACTTTCCACCCTCTGTCTCACCGTGCCAGCGGTCCTGCTGATAGGTGAATGGACTGGAACGGAAGTGATTCTCGGCCTTGAGCCACTCGAATCGGTGCTGCTGGTACTAACCCTTGTGCTGGTGCGCCCAATGAGCGGGCGAGTGAATGAGCTGGATGGGCTCATGCTGCTCACCGTGGGAGTGGTATGGATCGCCTTACAGCTCGTGGGGTAAGGGAGATTCACCCCTCAATATCGACAGTCTCCTTGAGCGCCGCGGCCGTGAGCACCTCATGGCCGCAGGCCACCTCGGAACAATCACGCACCGCCACATCGTCCTCAATACGGATACCGATGCCCTTCCAACGCTCCTCGATGGCGGGCTGGCCTTCAGGAACAGGCAAACGGTCGCTCACATACAGCCCAGGCTCCACTGTCAGCACCATGCCCGGGCTGAGACTCACCGGATGCTCACCCAAGCGGTAGGCACCCACATCGTGCACATCAAGGCCCAGCCAGTGACCTGTTCGATGCATGTAGAGATGGCGGTAGGCGCCCTGCTCAATCACGCCATCGGCATTCCCAGCAAGCAGCCCCAAATCCAGCAGGCCCTCGACAAGCACGCGCAGAGCCGTGGCATGCACCTCTTCGGCGCTGCCGCCAGGCTTCACCGCGGCAATCGCAGCGTTCTGAGCGTCCAGAACCAGCTGATAAAGAGCCCGTTGCTCACCACTGAAGCGCCCATTGATCGGGAAGGTGCGCGTGATGTCTCCGTTGTAGTAGTCACTGATCGAGCAGCCTGCATCGATCAATAGCAAGTCGCCATCTCGCAACACGGCACTGTTGGCGATGTAATGGAGCACGCAGGCGTTATCTCCACCGGCCACGATCGATCCGTAAGCAGGCCCCCGCGCACCAGAGGCGAGGAAGTGCTGCTCGATCACAGCTTGGATCTGCCGTTCACTTCCACCGGGTGCCGCCGCCTGGCGCGCCAGTTCATGGGCCTCGGCTGAGATCCCACAGGCCTTCCGCAGGCGTTCGAGCTCCTCAGGGGTCTTCTGCAGACGAAGACGATGCAGCAGCGGGCAGGGGGCCACCAGGGCCAGGGCAGCCGATCCGACGCGAGGCTGGCGATCCAGCTGGCCAGCCCAGGCCTTGAGCACCAATGGCTCCACTCTCGGATGGTGACCGACGCGAAAGGCAATGCCCTCCGCGCCCTGGAGATAGTCCGGCAGCAAGGTGGATAAATCCGCCAGGGGATGGGCAATATCCACCCCGAAATGGTGAACAACGCCCTCGGTTCCCCAGCGTCTCCCGGTCCAAACTTCGGCGCCGGGTTCACGCGGCTGAACGAACAAGACGTAGCGCTCGCCCTCTGGGCGATGGGGCAGCAGCAGCGCCACGGCATCGGGCTCATCGAAACCGGTCAGGTACCAGAAGTCACTGTTCTGACGGAACGGCCATTCACAGTCGGCATGGTGGGTGACCAGCGGTGCAGCAGGGATGACGGCCGCGGCTCCACCGAGCAGCTCGAGGAAGCGCTGGCGCCGCTCGGCGTGGCAGTGCTGATCGATCACGGCGGAGACAGAGCGACAGGGAACCGTCAGGATGGCAGGCAAAGCGTCCCGGCATGAGCTCCGATCTACTGATCCTGGTGTTGATGGTGGTGGTAGTTCTCGCCGGGTCCGCCCTCTGCTCGGGTGTCGAAGCCGCTCTGCTCTCCGTCAACCCCGTGCGCCTGCACGAACTGGCCAGTCGCACCAAGCCCCTTGCAGGTGCTCGCACCCTGGCCCGCCTACGGCAACGCCTGGGGCGCACCCTGTCGGTGCTGGTGATCGCCAACAACGCCTTCAACATCTTTGGCAGCATGATGTTGGGCGGGTATGCCGCCTGGGTGTTCCAGCAGCACGACTTCAGCGAGGTCGCTTTACCGCTGTTTTCTGTAGCACTCACAGTGCTGGTGATTCTCCTTGGCGAGATCCTGCCCAAGGCCCTCGGCACACGCTTAGCCCTGCCGGTAGCCCTCAGCAGTGCACCAGTGCTGCAAGCCCTTGGGGTGCTGATGCGGCCACTGGTGCTGCTGCTCGAACGGCTACTTCCTGCAATCACAGAAGAGAACGAGATCAGCACCGACGAGAACGAGATCCGGCTCCTTGCACGCCTGGGATCCCAGAAGGGGCAGATCGAAGCCGATGAAGCGGCGATGATCGCCAAGGTGTTTCAGCTCAATGACCTCACTGCCCGTGAGCTGATGACCCCGCGGGTGGCGGCCCCAACCCTGGCCGGCAGCGCGAGCCTGCATCAACTACGCCAACAGTTGGTCGATAATTCCTCTCCATGGTGGGTAGTCCTGGGCAAGGAAGTCGACAACGTGTTGGGCGTCGCTAGCCGTGAGAATCTGCTCACCGCTCTGCTGGAACACAAAGGTCATCTCAGCGCCTTCGACCTGGCAGAACCAGTCGAATTTGTTCCCGAAATGATCCGGGTTGACCGTTTGCTCACAAGCTTTCGACGCGACAACAGCGGGGTGCGGGTGGTTGTGGATGAATTCGGTGGCTTTGTAGGGGTGATCGGAGCCGATTCCGTCCTGGCTGTGCTGGCCGGCTGGTGGCGCAAATCCTCAGCAACCACCGGAGCGACACCGTGAGGGACGTGTCGCCACCCACGCTGGAGCATGCCCTGGAGCTGCTGCATCGCTGGCGCAGTGAACTCAGCCTCAGCGGCAGAGAACGCAGCACGCTGGCCGGAAGCATGACCCACCTTGACCGGCAGATGCAAAGGCTGCGCGATCGCCGTCTTCGCGTGGCCGTTTTCGGCAGAGTGGGGGTAGGCAAGTCAAGTCTGGTCAATGCTCTCGCTGGGGAGGCGCTGCTCGCCACCGACGTTGCCCATGGCTGCACGCGCCTCCAGAAAGCAGTGGCCTGGCCACAGACAATCCCAGGTCTGCAGGGGGTGGAACTGGTGGACACCCCTGGAATCGACGAAGTCTCTGCTGAAGCGCGAGCCCGCTTAGCCGCGCGTGTTGCTCTGCAATCGGATCTGGTGCTGCTGGTGCTCGATGCCGACATCAGTCGAGTCGAACTCGACGCCCTCGACAGCCTTGTGGCAAGCGGCAAACCGGTGCTGCCAGTTCTGAATCGGAGCGATTGCTGGTCTGAACCGGAACGCCTCAGCCTGCTGGCCAGCATTCGGCGGCGCATCAGTGACCACTGCGGTTCCACTGCTGGCCTGAGTCTGCGCTCACCAGTGGCGGTGGCCGCTGCACCACGACAGGCCATTCTTCTCCAAGACGGTCGGGTCAGAGGCCATCGGCAACCGGCACGCGTCGATGCACTGCATCAGGTTCTGGTCCAGCTTCTCAGCGCGCAAGGGGCACCGCTTCTTGCCCTCAATGCCCTACGGCAAGCCGACAGACTGCAACGACAGATCGAACAAGGGCGTTTGCAACGCAGACGCCGTGATGCCCAAAGTCTGATTGGTCGCTTTGCCGCACTCAAGGCCACAGGAGTGGCAGCCAACCCACTAGTGATTGTCGATCTAGCCGGTGGACTGGCCTGCGACACCGCCTTGGTGATGCAGCTTTGCCAGCTCTATGAGCTGCCGATGGGAGGCCCAGCGGCCCGGCGCCTGCTCCAACGACTCTCAGGCCACAACGCCCTGATCGGTGGCGCACAACTGGGCATTCAGGCCGCACTGGCCGGCATCCGCCAGCTGCTCTTGGCAGCGGTGCCGTTCACAGCAGGCCTGAGTCTCGCCCCGGCAGCCCCCGTGGCCATCGCCCAGGCAGCCCTGGCAGTTCATACCACCCGCCGGACGGGCCGACTCACGGCCCGCTGGCTGTTGGAACAACAGGGACGCGGACGCCGCAGTCAACCGGTGCCAGCCTCCCTCCTGCGTCACCTGGCAGGCAGCGATCCAAACTTGCGCCTCTTGTTGAACGACTGGCCCCATCACAGCCAGCGGAAAAGCATCGCGGATGTGCTGCCATGAGTGCCATCGCTCTGCTTGGCACCAGCGCTGATCCACCCACCTGTGGCCATCAGGCCCTGCTTGAGCAATTGCTGGCCCATTTCACTCGCGTTGTTACCTGGGCCAGTGACAACCCAGGCAAGCAACATGCCCTACCGCTTGCACAGCGAGGCGCACTGCTGCAAGCACTGGTGCAGTCCGTCGGTGATCCGCGCCTGACACTGGTGCAAGAGCTCAGCAGTCCCTGGGCCATCACCACGCTTGAACGAGCTGAGACCCTCTGGCCTGGCCAGGTGCTTTGCTTCGTCATTGGCAGCGACCTCATGGATCAGGTCTTGCGTTGGAAAGAGGCCGACGCACTTCTGGCCCGCTGTCGGCTGATCATCGTGCCTAGGGAAGGCTGGCCCGTGAACCACACCGCCATCGCCATGCTCCGAAGCCATGGTGCCCAGCTGGATGTGCTCCCACTGCACATACCGGGAACGGCCAGTTCCAACGTCCGACGCGACACTGATCCCTCTCAAATCCCAGCAGTACTAAGGCCACTGCTGATGCAGAACAAGTTCTACGGTTTCAACGCAGACTCCGGTTCAGCCGCTCTCTAAAGGTCCATGCGCATCGCCCTGGCCCAGCTCAACCCCCTCGTCGGTGACCTGGCCGGCAATGCCAACAAGATCCTTCAGTCCTGCCGTCAAGCCAGCAGACTTCAGGCGGACCTGGTTGTCACGCCAGAGCTGGGCTTGTGGGGATATCCGCCACGAGATCTGCTGCTCAACCGTTCTCGCGTCGCCCAGCAGCAGTCGGTGATGGAGCGACTCAGCCTTGATCTCGATGCACTCTCACCGGCCCTAGGTGTCCTGGTTGGACTGGTAGATCCTGCCGAGGATGGCCAGCAACCACGACTGTTCAATGCCGTCGCTCTGATCCGCGGCGGGCAATGGAAGGTGGTGGGGCGAAAGCAATTGCTGCCCAGCTACGACGTCTTTGATGAAAGCCGCTATTTCCGCCCGGCCAGCGCCCCGTCCAGTTTTAACTTCAAAGTTGACAACCGTGATTGGCAGCTTGGACTGAGCCTCTGTGAAGACCTCTGGGTCGATCCAGGCCTGCATAGGGAGCGACTATGCGGGCCCGATCCAATCGGAGCCCTTGCCGAGCAAGAGATCGATCTCCTGCTCAATCTCTCCGCTTCCCCTTTCGGGCGACACAAGCAGGCAGTCCGACATCAGCTGGCCCAACAGGCAGCCTCTCGCCTGGATTGCCCAGTGGTCTATGTCAACCAGGTAGGAGGAAACGACGAATTGGTGTTCGATGGCGCCAGCTTCGTGATGGTTCCCGCCACAGCTGATCCATACACACAAACGTCTGCAGGCAGCGGCACACCGCTTGGGCTGGCCCTGCAGCTACCCAGCTACAGCGAAGAGCTAGCCGTATGGGAAGCCGTCACCACCCCCGACCAAGCACAGGCAACAACGGCGATGCCGGTGGAAGAGAGCCTATTCCGCGCCCTTGTTCTCGGGGTATGCGACTACGCCGGAAAATGCGGATTCGACCAAGCCCTGCTGGGCCTGAGTGGAGGCATTGATTCGGCTTTGGTGGCAGTCATCGCAGCGGCGGCTCTGGGTCCCGACCAGGTGGAAGGACTCCTGATGCCATCTCCCTGGAGCTCAAAGGGGTCGATCGAGGATGCGGAAGCCCTTGCAAAGCGCCTGGGACTCCGCACTCACACCGTGCCGATTTCCGCCTTGATGGCCAGCTTCGATGCCAGCCTCACACCGGTGATGCAAGAGGCACCCGCGAATGTGACCGCCGAAAATCTGCAATCACGCATCCGCGGCACCCTGCTGATGGCCGTAGCCAATCAGCAGGGCCAGCTGCTGCTCTCTACAGGCAATAAATCGGAGCTTGCCGTGGGCTACTGCACTCTGTACGGCGATATGAACGGTGGACTGGCCGTGATCGGTGACCTCTACAAATCGACCGTGTTTGCACTCTGCGACTGGCTGGACAGCAACGCAGCCTTGGCATGCCGTGAAGACCTCAATCTGCCGGGAGGAGGGGAACTGGTGGGCCGAGTGATCCGCGAAAAACCACCGAGTGCTGAACTCAGGCCGGAGCAAAAAGATAGTGATTCCCTTCCGGATTACGCCGTGCTCGATCCGCTGCTGCGCGATCTGATCGAGGAGCGCTGCGGCCGGGAAGAACTGCTGGAGCGAGGCCATTCGGCAGAGGAGGTCGACAGGGTGCAACGACTGTTCCGCCGTGCTGAGTTCAAACGCCGCCAGGCAGCGCCTTTGCTAAAGGTGAGCAGCCAGGCATTCGGGACCGGATGGAGGCTGCCGATCGCAGCCAGCTGAGCCAGATTGAGGGCACTTCCACGCAACCATGGTCCACTCCGTCCTGACGGCGCCGATGGCCACGATCGGCGTGCCAAGCGAAATCAAAGTCGATGAGCAACGGGTCGCGCTGACTCCAGATGCAGTACGAGAACTGGTGACTCAGGGGCTTGAGGTGCGGGTCCAGAGTGGTGCTGGCTCGGGTGCTGGCCTCAGCGACGCTGACTTTGCAGCCGCCGGAGCAAGGGTTGTGACCAGGGAGGAAGCCTGGGCAGCCCATTTGATCGTGAAGGTGAAGGAACCACAGGAGGAGGAATTCGACTTTCTCCGCGACGACATGGTTCTATTCACTTATCTCCACCTTGCCGCCTATCCGAAAGTTGGAGAGGCGCTCTTAGAGGCGGGGACCACAGGTGTGGCCTACGAAACGGTGCAGCTGGAGAACGGCAGCCTCCCGCTGCTGGCCCCGATGAGTGAAATCGCCGGGCGACTGGCAGCACAGGTGGGAGCCCATTTGCTGGAACGCCCCCATGGTGGCCGTGGTGTGCTGATCGGAGGATGCACAGGCGCGCGACCGGCACGGGTTGTGGTGCTGGGGGCCGGCACCGTGGGCTGGAACGCGGCGAGGCTGGCGGCCGCCATGGATGCGGAAGTGATGCTGCTGGATCGCTCTCCCGAACGGCTTCGGAGCCTGGAGGCCGATCGGCGCGGTCGCCTGATGAGCGTGGTCAGTAGTCGCGGCCTGTTGGAGCGGCTCGTGCCCAGCGCCGATCTCCTCATTGGGGCTGTGCTCACGCCAGGTGGTCGGGCACCGACGCTTGTGGACGAAGAGATGGTCAAGCAGATGAAGCCGAATTCGGTGATTGTTGATGTAGCGATCGACCAGGGCGGCTGCGTGGCAACCAGCAGGGAAACCACCCACACCAACCCAACCGTAAAAATCCATGGAGTGCAGCACTATGCCGTCGGCAACATGCCTGGAGCCGTGCCGTTTACGTCCACGGAAGCCCTAGTGAGCGTCACTCTGCCTTACATCATTGGAATCGCCGGACGCGGCCTTGAAGAAGCTGTGACGGAACGACCTGAGCTTCTGTCAGGCCTGAATACTGTGCAGGGGGCGGTCTGTCATCCCAGCGTGGCGAAGGCCCTGGGAGTGCAGCCACGTCACCCGATGGCATGCCTGCGCTGAGAATGAACTTGAGAGGCCGAGAATCTAAAACTCGATCTTTCACTTCCAGTTAGACAAAAAATCCAAACTCGGCGACCAATCCCAGAAGCACACTGCACTGGTAAGCACACTGCATTCACGCAACTCAGAAGGAAACTTTGAGCGAATTCCAGAAAAGAATAAACACAACCACTCAATTGACATAATTCAAACAACCATCCATGGCTTGAAACATTAGTGACTGGCCAACATGCGCTTCAGATAGCCGTGGTCTTTGAGCACATTCCAGCTACCCGCCTCAGCCTGCTTTCCCTTTTCGAGGATCACGATCTGATCGGCACCTCGAATAGTGGAGAGCCTGTGGGCAATACTGATACGGGTGATTCCAAGAGAATTGACCACCTCAGTAATGTGCTGCTGGGAGCGATTATCAAGCGCACTGGTGGCCTCATCAAGAATCAAGACTTTGGGGTTAGTGATCAGCGCTCTGGCGATAGCGATACGCTGCACCTGACCTCCAGAGACATTGCCGCCAGAATCACTCAAGAGAGTTTCCAACTGCATCGGCATGGCCCGAATCTCATCAGCAACAGCAGCACGTTCAAGCACCTCCCATATCCGCTCCTCACTATATTGAATACCTCCAGATACCACGTCATAGATCGAACCCGCATTCAAGCGCGCGGTCTGCATCACGACCCCCAGCTGACGCCGATAGGTACGAATTGCGAGCTGAGTTATAGGGATGCCATCAACAAGAACCTCACCGCCCTGAGGCAAAGTGAAACCAAGCAACATACGAACGAGCGTTGTCTTTCCACACCCACTAGGCCCCGTAATCGCAGTATGCAGACCAGAGGGAATCTCAAACGAGAGATTATCAAATAGAAGACCAACACTACCCGGGAATTCATAAGCAATGCGCTGAAGTCGAAACTCACCACGCAACTGATGATGCAAGGCATCCGGCTGAAACCCTTGCTCCACATCGGCATACATCACAGGCTCCGCCCTCTTCCAGAGCACAGCCGCCCTCCCTGCAGTATTAGCGAGAAGATTCACAGCATTGGTGATAGATCCATTAAAACTCACAAAAGCTGCGTTAAATGAAATAAAATCAACAACAGTCTGATTTACATCAAGTCCCCCAGGCGAGGAAAGAATTCGACAAGCAATCACCGCAAACAAAAACAGCGACGCAATCGGGCCCACAAGAGTGCCATACTGCTCAATCGCATCTCCATAAACGTTGTTTCTCAACTGCAAAAGGGCGTAGCGGCTCACCTCACGCAGCCAGCGAAGCAAAAGAAATGGCTCAGCTCCAGCACTACGAATCTGAGGCATCCCCATCACCGACTGAAGAGAAAAATTAGTGATCTCGGCACCAGCCTCAAGCAAAGGCAATTGCAAACGAATCGACCGAAAAGTGATCAGCAGAATACAAGCCAAAGCAACAAGCGTGAACAACGAGGCCCATAGCGCAAGCTCTCTATCGTAAACAAACATCAGCACAAAATAACTAGAAGAAAACAGGGATGAGATCAATGTCGCCAGCACACCACTACCAAGCAACTGACGAAGCTGACTAATTGAATTCACCCTAGAAGCGAGATCACCTGTTGAGTATCGGCTAATAAAACTCATCGGCAGACGCATCAGCCTGTCCCAGACAGCAGACTGGAGGCGAAGATCAGCGACGCTCTCCAGCCGCAACATCATCAGGTTCTGAAGAAATGAAGTAGCAATCGAACCAATAACAATCAACACCACAACTACGACACCCTCGACGAGCAACTGCTGATCATTTTGAGGCAGAATCTGGCTCACCAAGGTATTGGTAAGCATGGGAATAGAGAGATTAAACAACATCACAACTCCCGAGGTGATCACCAGCGCTAAAACAGCAGCCAGGTCTGGTGAAAAGGCAAAGCCGAGCACAGACAAGGGTCCGCTCACAACCGGGGGTAAAGATGGATAAATCTCATAGGCCTCATCCATCAGAATGACTCCCTGATCAGCAGGAAAATGCGCCTGCTGATGGGCGCTGTAAATCCAGTTCTCACCCCCCTTCCTATACAAAGCCATGGGCTGATGATGATCAGCTCCAAACACGATCATCAAAGGAAATTCATTGTCGTTTGTGGCATCAAGATCCCAATGATTGGTGCTCAGATCACGTGGTGCTGTGATACGACGGTGGTGAATATCGTTGTAGTCCAAAAGCTGCACCAACCCACCCCCAGGCAGAGGCTCCAAGTGCTGGTCTCGACGGCCCAGCCGTGCCATGCAGAATCCCAACAAGCGCAGTTCTGGGTATTGATCCTGCTCAGATGGGGAACTGAATAGAAGCTCCTCCTCTAAAGCACGGGCGGCGATTAAAGCCTGATGCGATTCATTCATACCTAACCGTCAAGCGCCTCTGACTGGAACCGCTCCTGATCAACAAGAGCATGAAAAGCACCGCGTTTTGCCAGCAACTGATCAGGTGAACCATGCTCCAGCACAGCACCATTCTTCATCACAAGAACTTGATCACTGCGAAGAGCCGCATCAAGGCGATGGGCAACATTCACGACCGTAATTCCACGCATTTTGATCGCATCGAGCACCTTGGACTGAGTAACGTTATCGAGGGCACTGGTAGCCTCATCAAACAAGAGAATTGATGGTTGACGCACTAAGGCTCGGCAGATTTCAAGACGTTGCCGCTCACCCCCACTGAGGTCACTACCATTGTCGTGAAGTCGACGCTGAAATGCTTCAGGGTGGCTATTAATTGTGTCGAGAATTTGCGAATCCTTGGCAGCATTTTCCAACTGGTTGAGAGCGTAACCAGGACGCCAGAGCGTGATGTTGTCACGAACAGTGGCATTAAAAACGAAGACCTGCTGAGGCACATAAGCAAGACTTTTCCGCATCACCCCATTGCCGTGGTCAAGCCATGGCATGCCATCAAAAAATAGCTCACCTGCCGAGGGCTGATATAAACCGGCAAGGAGACGAATCAACGTGGTCTTGCCAGATCCACTACCACCAACAATGGCCAGTTGCGTGCCAGCCGGAACCGTTAGATCCAGGTCCCGGATAAATGGCTCCGAAACGCGGTCAAAGGCAAAGGTCAAGCCACGCAGCTCGATCAAACCGCTTAGTCGCAAAGGAGAGCGATCAGACTCGGGCTGAGCCAAGGTAGACGCCGAATCAACACCTAAAGCCAAATCTGGAGAACTAATTTGGAAGCTATTGACAAGAGGATCATCTTCATTTTTATGCAGATCTTCAAGACGGCCAAGATTACCGATCAGACGCTGAAGCACAGAATTGAGCTGAGGAAGCGACGAAATTGGAGCAGTCAGTTGTGCCTGAAGGAACTGAAATGCCACAAGAGTACCCAGAGATATTTTGCCTGCAATAATCAAAAAACCACCGGCAGCAATAATCAGTACGTTCAGCAGGAAGGTGCTACCACTAGCCGCTATCGAAGAAAGCGTCGTCTGAATGCCAAGCATCTGATTCTGAATCACAACATTGCCAAAGCTCCCCTGCCACTGGCTCAGAAAATCAAACTCCAGGCCAGATGCCTTTAGCGTTTCAATATTATTAATTCCTTGAAGGCCTTTACCTTCTGCCTTCCCTTGCTCAATCGCAAGCTTGCGATTTGCATCATAGCGCTGCTCGGTAAGGAACCAGTTCAGAAGCAAATTAGAAAGCATGACCACCAACACCATCAATGCAAGCCAAGCCGAAACAGCAAAAGCAATCAACAGCACTAGGAGCCCAATCCAAAGCTCAACAAGAAAGCGCAATAGACGCGACACAACGACTTGCGTGGTCTCCATCCCAAGGAGCATTCTTCCTGCAATTTCCCCTTGAAAGCGTGCCTGATAGAAACCATAAGTAACCTGAAAAAGCTTTCGAAAGAGATCAGCAGCAAGCCGCTTCGACAACAACAATTCCATGCGCCTTAGAATCACAAACTGGATACTTAGCAGCGCCAACCAACCAAGGACTGACAACAACAAAAGCCAGACAATTGGAACCCCAAAATAAAGGCGTTGATTCTGGAGGAAGCTATCAATAAAAGTCGACGTTAATCCAGCGACAAGTAGAGCAATCACAGCCTGAGCAGTGGCCACGATCAACAACTGAACCAAAGAGGCTCGGTAGGGCCAAAGCGTGCTGAACAACCCGAGCAGAGGAGAACGTTCATCACCTCCAGCGGAAAAATCAGGACCTGGCTCGAACTCCAGAACCACGCCGGTGAAGCTATCGAGAAACTCCTCCATCAAGACCCGTACTTGGCCCTCTGCCGGATCACTCAGGAAGACGTGATGGCCTTTAAAGCCCTCAACCACAAGGAAGTGATTAAATCCCCAGAACACAACACAAGGGAACCGGCCGTTGTCTCGCAACTGCTCACCAGAACAGCGATAGGCCCTGGTCTTGAGGCCATAACGCCTAGCCGCAATCAACAGCTGCTTGGCATTGGAACCATCTCGGTTCACACCACAAGCCAAGCGAAGCTCACTGAGGTCAACCATTCGACCGAAATAGCCAAGAATGGTGGCCAGGGAAGCAGCACCACATTCAGCAGCCTCGTATTGAAGACGCGTTCGGGCTTTGACTCGATGACGCTCAAGTTTTCTCGTCATGATCTGCCTGCATTCGGCTGCCGAGAGGATGGTGTTCCTGGAGAGGAGCCTGGATCAGGCTGATCAGGTGGAGCGATTCCAAAAAAGCTGCGAATTGCAGGTAGAACCAGAGCAATCGGCGCCACACGTCGGGTTGTGATTTCCACGTTGAGGCGATCTCCAGGCGAGGGAGGGAAGGGGAGTTCGGAATTCGAACTCCACTGGTAGCCCCCACTGTTGGTCACATCACTCGCCCCGGAGCGCTGAAGCGCAAGGATGGCAAGCGTGGGGGAGGGATGCCTTGAGACAATGATTTGGGCCATCGCCTTCACACCAATACGAGCAGTGACCTCATCAACACCACTGGGCAAATTGGCCATCGACACCACACGACCTTTAATTCCGCCCACTTCCGATCGTTTGTAACCAGAGGGAGTGGCCAGTGCTTCCATCCCAGGGAAGACCTGGGCCCTCTGCTTACTACTGAGGAACACAGGCACCATCACCGGCTGGTCCAGCTGATTATCACTCAGCTCCATCAACACTTTTCCACGTACAACGCTTTCACCATCGTTAGGGATAAGACTCGAAAGATAGACATCCTTTGGGGCATAGATCAACTGCTGACTAATCACATTGGCCAACTCACCCTTGAGCTTCTGATAGGCCTGATCTCGCCGAGACGAGATCCGAATCAATTCAGTGTCATTACTATGGATTTGAGACATAGTATTAGCCACTTGCGATTGCTGATTAAGAATAGTTTGCCGATTCACATAACCTTGAGAAGCCAACTCCTTCATGTTTTCAAGATAAGAAAAACGGCTTTCATACTCCCTCTTCAGGATGTCTTGCTTGGAGGAAATATTTGCTTCCTCCTGCTCAGAATTGCTAATCACCCGCTGCAACTGATCAATCGCGCTACTCAAGCGCTCTAACTCTGCCGACGAGTGCACCCAGATCAACAAACGGCCTTTAGGAACAGCTAGACCCTTAAATTTCTGCTCTAGAATCCTGGCAAATCTACGTGATGAAGTCATACGGGCACCGTCAGCTGAAACTGACATACCAGACTGGCTAGCCTGATAAATCTCACGTGCCAGACTGGCCACATCCTGATCGCTGAACTGATCGGGTGAATGCATGAAACGTCGAGCCTTATCATGCCAAGCCCTGTGTGGCTTGTTGAACATGTAGACAGCGGCTCCATCCGTGGCACTCAGGCTGGAATTAATCGTGCTCACAGGAAGCAACACCCCAGTTCCCTGCACACTCACAGGGATGCGCGCCAACGTGGCCCACAGACTGCCTGAAATCGCAATCAAAGCGCCGAGCGCCAGGGTTGCACGCAATGGAGGGGTCAATAGTGTGACGGGCCCATCACGGTCACCGACGTGATGTCGCTTCTGAAGAGCTCGTTGACTGAAGAGTTTTGTCATGGCGAAGGGTTCTGGCGAATCGCATCGACGCGTTGATCAAGATGCTCCTCCACTCCACTAGGCCATGTTGCTGAGTAGCGATACAGCTCAGCAATGGAATTGTTATACGCCAGCACAGACGCAGAGACCTGCTTTGCAGCAGTTGAGAGCTGGGAAATCGTTTGGACAACACTGGTGATATCACCGACTCCAACAGAGAAGCGTACCCGAGAAGCTTCTTGAGAAATTTGTGCACTTTTATAGCCCTGGCTTGCACTCGCAATGGCTACTTTTGAAGTCTGCATTTGACCGTAACTCGAACGGACTTCAGCCACGATCTGGTTTTCCGTTTTGAACTTTTGGGCCATGTAGCCACGACTTCGAGAGAACGAAGACTGTGCGTTAGCAGCTTTAATGCCACCATCAAAAACCTGCCAAGTAAAGCCTATGCCAGCACCCGCGTTCCAGAGACGCGTCGTTTCGTAACCGAGGCCAGGATCTTTCGAGGTCGGAACAGAATATCCATTCAGCCCCTGCAAAGAGCCCGAACCAACGAACTGGAATACAGGAAGATAACTACGCAGCTCCGAAACACCGTTCCATTGGGCTGATTCTGAAGCAGCAAGATTGGCAAGGATTTCTTCGCGCTTACGCAGGGCATCACGGATGGTGACATCCAGTGGTTTCTCCCAGCCCCCTTGAGGAGCCGCCTTCTCACTAGGAAGCGCAAGTGTGTCGGGGGGCAGAGCCATCAGATCCGCCAACTTGGCTGTTTGATCAATATAGTTACGCGTATAGGAGATCAAATCACTCAACAGCAAGAATAACTGCGAGCGAGTTTTCTCCACATCCAATACCGTCACCATACCGATCCCTTTTTTAGCTTCGAGAACCTCCAACTGACGTCGATTAATAGCATAAATTTGCTGGAAGCTATCCATCAGCTGCTCACTACTTTGAATCGCAAAATAGGCCTTCTGAAGGTCTAGCACCAAACCTCTGGCACTCACCGAGAACAAATATTTTTGCTCGTCCAATGATGCTGAAGCAGAATTAATAACAGGCTGTCGCTTAGGATCAATGAAGCTCCAGCTAGCAGAGACAGCGGGGTAAACCTGAAACCTCTGACTTGTAAGAGCAATTTTCCTCGACGTAGATCTTGACAATTCACCAGCCATTGGAACATCTTCATACACCTCATCATCAACAGAACGTGCATATCTATTTTTCACATATGTGTCCCATTCGTAATTCGCGAAAGGGCTACCATTGAGCTGGAGCTTGGGATACCACTGACGTTGGGCAGCGATCAACGCCCACTCCTGATCTTGGATCGCCGTGAACGCCATCTCCAACTGTGGATTGAGCCGAACTCCTTCAGCGATGACCTGTTCAAGCGTCACCGCCACCCCATTCGCACGGATGGCCTCCTGAAGACGCTCCAACTCCTTGACAAGCTGATCAGGACTGACCAGGACTGCCTCATGTGAACGAGCACTACCTCCAGATACGCGTTCAGGCATAACCGGGACCTGCTGTGCTGCGCCAGCACCGAAAGGAGCGATGACGACAGCGCTCACCAGAATGGCAACAGCTCCCAGCTGCGAAGTTCGAACTGCTTTTATCAGTCGCCTGTAACTTTCCAGAAATTTAGCTTCAAAAAAATAGATTTCCAGCCCTAAACGACCAATGCGACACACGCCGGTGCGCCCTCGGGTTTGGCCATCAATAGAACAAACAATTAGACCTAAAACACTTCAAAAGAAAGGGGACGAACATAGAGCCATGCCCCCTCGGGGAGCCTGTCATGGCGCTCAAACAATGATGTTTCCTTGAGGGTTCTACGTTGCCCAGCTTCTTTGAAATCCGCTTCAAAGCAAACCGAACCGGTCAGATCGCCACTTCCCCCTCCCTGCACCGCTTGGATGCGAAGTTCCACCCATCGTATCTGGCGGCAATTCAAGCGAAGGTCTCGCCGCTGTCGCACCGGTGAATTCTCGCGGTCGAGATGGGTCTTGATCAAGTAATCCACCTCCCCTCTCGCAAAGGCGCTGTAGCGAGAACGCATCAACTGCTCAGCCGTATCCGCCATCACCAAACCCTGATGCAAGGGTGCGCAACAAACGGCATAGTGCTGACCACTGCCACAGGGGCATGGAACAGCGCTGTCTTCAGCAACTAAGAATCCTCGTCCCACCTAGAGCAGCTCCTGCAACCCAGGCAGAGGGCGCTGGAGAGAGGCTGGGCTGACCCCTTCCCGCAGCGCCAGCACCAGTCCTGCCGCCTCTGCATAGGAAACTGCAGGTAGCAATGGGGCGTAAGACTGCAGGCCGAGAGCTTGCGCCGTCACCGTCAACAACGAGGGATTGACCACCGTGATCAAAGGGATGTTCTGCTCTAGGCAAGCGAGCACCGGTTCTCCCCCAAGCGCATCTGCAGGCACCACAAGAGCACCCAGATGCTCAACGCTCAGATCCGAATGGTGGGCCGAGGCCTCCGCAGAGAGCAGAGTTGGGGCCCGGCTCAGCCCCACCAAGACGCAGGCCAAAAAGGTGTAACCCAGCTCTTCAGCAGCGGCTCTTGGATCAAGCTCAGGCTCGAGAGGCAGTGGTGACAAGGCAGGAGCATGGGCACAGGGAATCTGAAGGTGACGCACCAGAAGATGGCTGATCACCGCCTCCGCACCGGCAAGAGCATCCACACCACTGCCGTGCCGATAGGCCGCCAGTGCCTCACTATCAGGGTCCTCAGGGAAACGTGTCACAACGGCAATAGCCGTGGCACCAGCCGCCTTGAGCTGATCGCCGGCACGCAGCAAGGCATCGGGACGTTCCGGCGTGCCCGAGCTGATGCCGCTGTCCCCAAGCTCCAGGTGCACCCCCAGGGACACATCACTCGTCACCACCGGTCCAATCTCCAGACCAAGACTGGCGCGACAAGCATCGGCCACCTGGAGGTGCCGATGCCGCAACTCAGGTTCAATGGCCGCATCCAGCAACAAGCCAATCCGCTGCCCCCGAACCGGCCGCAACCGCCAGTCCCCAACAGTGAATCGGTCGATCGCATAGCCCTCCACATAGTGGATGCGGGGATCGCTCCAGTACAGCGCCGCGCCGTTCATCACATTGGGATGGGTGATCAGGCAACCACTAGCAGCGGCCAACAGCCGTGCACTAGGAAGCGCATCCCCGGCGAAACCACCGATCTGACAGCCGATGCCAGTGGGCACCAGCAGCAGTGTGGGGAACGGTGCGGCACATCGGTCAGGCCCGCTCATTGGATCAAGACAGCCTCGACTTGCAAGGCCAGTACAGCACTGGCATCAGTCGTGCCAGCAGTCGTGCCAGCAGTGCGGTGAACACTGGTGATAGCCCAACGCAAGGGCTCCCCCTCATCGTGGAGCTGGCCCAGAACCCAAGCATGCAAACCGGAAGGTGGAAGGTCTGCAGGGCAGGCCAGCAGTAATCGCCGAGAGGCGAGTTTCACTTCTGATATTGACCAAATTGCGCTTCATAGAGAGCGTCCTCTTGGCCCGCCACAATTTTGAGGTCTGAGCGAGGGAACGAAACACAGAGGAGGGCAAAACCGTCGTTGCGCAGCTCCTCCTTCACCCCCATGGCATCGGGCTGATGCACTTCACCCTGCGTGATGCGCGCAGCGCAGGTGGTGCAGACACCAGCACAGCAAGAGCTGGGAATCATCACCCCGGCATGCTCTGCCGCTGATAGCACGGTCTGATCTTCAGCACACTGGAAAACATGCTGCTGACCATCCAGATCAATGCTGATGGCATAGCTCGTGCCAGTCGTGTTGCTCATCCTTCCAGGAACGCACCAGAAAGTTCATCCTCTCAGGGCAAGGGACGATTTCGCCCCTTCTCTTGCATCAGAGCCGTGAGAGATGCGCATTGGGATGACGAGAACAGTCAGCCGACTCAGCCGAGTCTCCCCCACAGAGGGCAGCCAACTGTGGTGATCCGCAGGCCGTGATCTCAGCTGCGATCACGCCTGAGTGTGCTGGAGACCAATCCTTGAAAGCCCCTCGGGGCAAGACCATCTCCTGCAAAACACAAGACTCCAAATTGATGATCGAGACAGGCGCCAGTCTCCGAAACTGGAATTCGACAAAAAAAGCCGGTCCCGTCAGGAACCGGCTGAAGAAGAGGTGAGAAGCAATCAGCGATTAGCCGGCTGCTGCGGCACCACCAACCACTTCAAGAATTTCCTGAGTAATGGCTGCCTGACGCGCTTTGTTGTAATCCAGAGTCAGTTCCTTGGCGAGTGCCTTGGCGTTGTCACTGGCGTTGTTCATCGCCGTCATTCGACTGGCCAATTCAGACGCTGCCGATTCCTGCAGAGAGCGCAGAAGCTGGTTCTGGAGGTAAAGGGGCAGCAAGGCATTCAGCAACTGATCAGGAGTTTGCTCAAACACAATGTCCGAAGGAATCTTCGGTTCAGTGTTGGCTGGTGCGGCACCAGATTCAACAGTGAGGCGCCCCTCTTTCGTCGTGAGACGGAAAATCTCATCGTCCGGATCGGCAATGTCTTGAGGGTCAAGCGGAAGGAGTGTCTGCACAACCGGCTTGCAGCTCACCAGGTTGATGAACTTGGTGTAGATAATCTCCACACGATCGGTGCTCCCCGAGAGGAACTCAGCAAACAACTCATTCGCGATTGAGCCGGCTTCTTCAGCGGTTGGGACCTGCTCAAGACCAGTAAATGTGGCCTGAGTTGGATAGTTGCGGTTCGTGAAATAGGTGATCGCCTTGCGGCCAATCAGAACCACATCAACCTTAAAACCCTTGGCCTTAAGTTCATTAAAACGCTGTTCGGTGCGCTTGATGATGTTGGTGTTGTAGCCACCGCAGAGACCACGATCGCCGGTGACAGCCACAAGAGTGATGGTGTCGACAGCTCGCTGCTCCAGCAGAGGAGCGTCAGCGTCCTCAAAGCGCATTCGTGACTGCAGATTTTCCAGCAGACGAGCGAGTCGATCCGCGAAAGGACGACTTCGCAACACCTGTTCCTGGGCTCGACGGACCTTTGCCGCCGCCACGAGACGCATGGCCTCAGTGATCTTGCGTGTGTTTTTGACCGATTTGATCCGGTCTCTGATCTCCTTGAGATTCGCCATGAGTGAAAACCTCTCAGTTGGCCGTGGCCAGCATTGTGGACGTGACTTCTGAGATGGCCTCCTTGAGCATGGATTCAGCGTCAGGACTGAGCACCTTCTCGGTCTGAATTTTCTGGATGAACTCAGGCTTGTTGCTCTTCAGATACTCACGCAGCTCGCGGGAGAACTGAACCACCTGATCCACAGGAACATCATCAATCAAACCTTTCACACCGGCGTAAACGATGGCCACCTGCTCAGCAAGAATCAACGGGCTGAACTGAGGCTGCTTGAGAAGTTCACGCAGACGCTTACCGCGGCCGAGCTGCTTCTGTGTGGCGGCATCAAGATCAGATGCGAACTGAGAGAAGGCGGCCAACTCGTCAAACTGAGCCAACTCCAACTTGAGGGTGCCAGCGATCTTCTTAATCGCCTTGGTTTGAGCAGCACCGCCCACTCGGCTCACGGAGATGCCGACGTTAATGGCAGGACGCAAACCAGAGTTGAACAGATCAGAGCTAAGGAAGACCTGACCATCGGTGATCGAAATCACGTTGGTCGGAATGTAAGCAGAAACGTCACCAGCCTGGGTCTCAATGATTGGCAGAGCAGTCATCGAACCTTTGCCCATGGCATCAGACAGCTTGGCTGCACGCTCAAGCAGACGACTGTGGCAATAGAAGACATCTCCGGGGTAAGCCTCACGTCCGGGTGGACGGCGGAGAAGCAGTGACATCTGGCGATACGCCTGTGCCTGCTTGGTGAGGTCGTCGTAGATGACCAAGGTGGCCTTGCCTTTGTACATGAAGTACTCAGCAATCGAGGCACCGGTATAAGGAGCCAGGTACTGCAGAGCCGCGGCCTCGGAGGCGTTCGCGGCAACAACCACGGTGTAATCGAGAGCACCACGCTCGCGCAGCACTTCAGTCACCTGGGCAACCGATGCAGCCTTCTGGCCAACGGCCACATAGACACAAACCACATCCTGATCGGCCTGGTTGAGGATCGTGTCGATCGCAATGGCGGTCTTACCGGTCTGGCGGTCACCAATGATCAGCTCACGCTGACCGCGACCGATCGGAATCATCGCGTCAATCGCCGTAATGCCGGTCTGCATGGGTTCATGCACCGACTTCCTCTGAATAATGCCCGGAGCGGGGGACTCAATCAAACGAGACTCGGTCGTCGCGATATCGCCCTTACCGTCCATTGGTTGCCCCAGTGGGTTGACCACGCGGCCAAGCATGGCGTCACCAACAGGGACGGATGCAATCTTTCCGGTCGCACGAACGGTGCTCCCTTCCTGAATGCCGTTGCCCTCGCCCATCAGAACGGCGCCGACATTGTCGTCCTCAAGGTTCAGGGCGATGCCCTCAGTGCCGTCTTCGAACTCAAGCAGTTCGCCGGCCATAGCCTGCTGAAGGCCGTACACACGAGCGATACCGTCGCCCACTTGCAGGACAGAACCGACGTTGCTGACAGAAACGGACTTGTCATAGTCCTCGATCTGCTGTTTGAGGATGGCGCTGATCTCGTCAGGACGGATGGAAACCATGGCGGGTAATCCCTAGGAAGGGTGGTGAGTAGAGGAGCAGGAAGGGGTGGAGGAGAACTCAGCTCGTCTTGGCAAGTGCCAGACCGAGGCGGCGAACCTGACCAGCGAGGCTGGCATCAATGACCTGGGAACCCAGGTTGACAACAAAGCCGCCAATCAAAGAAGGATCAACGCTCAGATCCATCTCGACAGATCCTTTGCCGAGCATCGCCTGAACCTTTTGGGTCAGGGCTGCCTGCTGGGTTTCGGAAAGCGCTTGGGCCGTGGCCACCTTGGCCAAGGAGATCTGGCGGGACTGCCGATAGAGATCGAGGTACCGATTGAGAACCGCGTCAAAGGCAACAAGACGCTGGCGATCAGCGAGAACCTTGAGCAGATTCAGCAAAGAAGGCTGGATCTGTTCTGAAAGCAGAGTGGAGAGCACCTGCTTCTTTGCATCAGGCTCAAGCACTGGTGAGGTCATTGCTTCCCTGAAATCAGAGGAAGTTGACCAGATCGAAAGCAGCTGCTTGCACTGATCAGCCACATCATCCGACTCCTTGCGGGCATCGGTGACCTGAAGCAAAGCTTGCGCGTAAGGGGTGGCCAGTGAATTCAGTAAGGGCATCAGGCATCCTCCAGGTTCGAGATGGAGGCATCGATCAGTTGAGACTGCGTCTTCTCATCGAGCCGTCCGGGCAGGTCGGCCAAGACCTTGTCAATCGCGGCAAGAGCAGCCTGACGACGAAGCTCTTCGGTCAGGCGAGCACCCTCAGCGTTGAGATCAGCAAGGGCATCTTGTTTGAGTGCCGCCATGGCCTCGATGGTGCGCTTTTCACCATCAGAACGAATGGCCTCAGCTCGGGCTTTACCATCAGCGCGAATTTTTTCTGCTTTTTGCTGGGCCGAAGCAAGCTCACCCTGAGCTTTGCTCAGCTCAGTAGTGGCGGCCTTTAAGCGAGCTTCAGCGTCATCCAGTTCCTTAAGAATGGACTGACGACGGCGATCAAGCATGTCGCCAAGAAATCCCTTGAGGAAATAGACAAGAACCCCGATCACGATCACGAGGTTGATCAGATTCGTCTCAAGAGGATTGAGGTTGATCGAGAAGCCACCCTCAGTGGCGAGCACGGTGAGGAAAGACATCATGAAACGGCCAGCAGACGTTGAATGATCTGAGAGCTGAGCTGATCAACCTTGGCCATCAGCTTGGACTGAGCTGCTTCTCGTTGCTCTTCAATCTCACGGCGAGCCTTCTCACGAGTGCGGTTCGCCTCGGTCTCAGCCGTGGTTATCGCATCGCGATAAAGCTTATCGACTTCCTGCTCAGCTTCGACAATCGCAGTTTGAGCAGACTGGCGAGCACCACGCAGTTGTTCAGTGAGATCAGCTTCCAGACGCTCAACTTGCGCAAGCTTCTGCTTGGCATCAGCAAGACTGGTGGAAATGTAGCCCTCACGTTCTTCAACGACCTTGCCGACCGGACGGAAGAAGAGGGAATTAAGCAGGAAGGTAAGGAGAACCACCTGAACTGCCATAAGAGGCAAGGTGGCATCGAGGTCGAAAAGACCTCCCTCCGGAACCGCCGCTTCAGCGAGCAGAAGCCAGGTCATGGAAGAGGAGCGCTAGGAAAAAGCGAAAGAATGCAGAGCAGGTTTCAAAGAGGGAGGAGCGATGCTTCAAGAGACATCGCTCCTCGCACCTGCATCAACCGGCGAAGGGGTTGGCGAACAGAAGCACCAGAGCCACCACCAGGCCGTAAATCGTCAGCGACTCCATGAATGCCAGTGAAAGCAGCAGGGTGCCGCGGATCTTGCCTTCAGCTTCGGGCTGACGGGCAATACCTTCAACAGCACCTTGGGAAGCGCTGCCCTGACCGATACCAGGGCCGATGGCAGCCAGGCCGACAGCAAGACCAGCGGCAACGACAGAAGCTGCGGAAGTGATGGAATCCATGTTGAGTGCGTTTGGGGGAGCGCCGTGAAGCGCAGAGCAGTAAGGCGTGGGGATTGGTTCCCCCTGCGCAGGGACACTCCCTCAAGAGAGAGCGGGCCCGGGTATAAGCGCCGGACCTACGCGCAGATGTGTATAGCAGATCGCCTTGAAAAGGCGAATAGCGAATGTGTGACTAGTGCGACTCGTGCAGACCTTCTCCGATATAGAAGGCGGCAAGAGTTGCAAAAATCAGAGCCTGGATTGCACTGGTAAAGAGTCCCAGCAGCATCACAGGGAGAGGAACAATCAACGGAACGAGATAAACAAGCACTCCAACGGCAAGTTCATCGGCCAAGATGTTCCCGAAAAGACGGAAGGAGAGAGAAAGAGGCTTCGTGAATTCCTCGATAATTTTGAACGGGAGCATGATCGGAGTCGGCTCCACGTAAAGCTCGAAGAACCGCAGTCCTTTACGGCTGAGACCCGCATAGAAATATGCAAGGGACACGAGCAAGGCCATCGCCACAGTCGTGTTGATATCAGCTGTTGGAGCCCCGAGTTCACCCTCAGGAAGCTCAATAATCTTCCAAGGGATCAGTGCACCACCCCAATTGCTGACGAAGATAAAGAGGAAAAGGGTTCCGATGAACGGAAGCCAATCGCGATAGTACTTCTCACCAATCTGATCACGTGCAAGATCACGCAAGTAATCCCACATGAACTCGAGGAGGTTTTGCACACCCCGGGGATCACGATCTAGCTTTCGGGTGCCGACCACCACAAGAGCGAGCAAGGCACCGATCAGGATCCAGGAACTAAGGAAAACCTGGCCATGAAGATTGAGGTTGCCGATCTGCCAATACAGATGATGGCCAACCTCCAGTTCGGCGAACGGCAGTGATAAAGGCAGCAAAGCCATGAATGCAGGAGGGGGTGCGCGGACTCAGCCGTCAATGACGGTCTGAAGAATCAGGGCGGGCTTGTAGAGGAGAAAACCCACAAAGGCTGGGAGGAGATCAAGCTGGGGGAATCGAGCGGCAGAGACGATCAGAACAATCGGCACGACCAACTGAAAACGACCAACTTGACGGGACCCTCCGCCGAGCCGGGCCACGCTGCGGGAGAGCAGGCGCAAGTAGAGAACTCCTGCGCAGGCTCCGACCAACAGGCTGCGGGCCACCAAGAGATCGAATCGCCAAGCTGCGACAAGAGTCGCAACAAGAGACACCATCAAGGTGGCCAGCATCAGGCGTCGCTGCAGGCGTGCGTAGTCCTCCATACCGTTATCGGAAGGGGCGTTCGCCTCGTCCGAATGAGTGGAAGTCGCAGCCTGCAAACAACACTTGAGAAAGCGCGCGGAATCTATCACGCGAGACGCCCAACTCAGCCTGAACCAGGCTTCAACAGCAGCAGGCGCCGCCTGCAAAGGTCTCGCGCGACTTCAACGACTTCAGCTCCGATCCCGAGAGATTTCAGCGATATCCCTGGGTGCTGCTCGACGGCTTGTAGCAGCGCGAGAGACGGCTCATCGAGACTGATCGGCTCGAGATCTGTGCCGAGCAGACTCGCCGAAGGCCAGCCCCAGAGACAGGGCTGAAGCTCTCCATAGGCATCAAGCAATGCCTGGTCATCCCCCCAGGTCTCGACCTGCACAGGCTGGGCGCTGACAAAGAATTCGAAATGACTGATGTCTGGATCGAGTTGCTCGATCAATGCCCATTGCTGGGGCAATGGGAGGGAGCAAGCCCTCTGAAGCAGTTCGCCATCCAGCAAACGAGCTGGATCCCAGACAGCAGGATTGGAAAATCCTGCGAAGTGAAGCCCGGAGGCTTCGATGAAACCCATCAGTCGCTCGAGGTCGTAGCTGGTCTCCTGAGGATGGAGATACATATCAGCGAAATTCGCGTCAGCAGCACAATCAACTGACCAGCGCTGTTCATGGTGGCGCCGCAGGCGATTGTTCTGAGGAAGCGTCTCGAACAATTCACGTCCCAGACGCAAGCCCTCAGCTCCTGTGCCCACCTCCAGGAGATTCAGTGCTCTCTGGGTTCGATGAATTTCCCAACGTCCGGCATCCGCATAAAGGAACAGATGCAAAAGCCCTTGGGGCGCGAGCAACTGAGCCAAGGACGTCAACCCGGCCTCAGGGGCATCGAGATGATGAAGGACACCCACGGAATTGATGTAATCAAAAGGCCCTTCGCCCTGAAGATCCAGCAGGCTCCGTTGTTCCTGCCTTAATGAGGTGACCTGATCTGCCCCACCAGAACGACGGAGGCGTTCACGGGCAACCTCGAGAGCACCTGCACTGATATCCACAGCAAGCACATCAGCACCTGGATTGAGATGGCAGAGGTAATCAGTGCTGACTCCGGTGCCGCAACCGGCATCGAGAATGTGCCAGGGCCTTCCCCCAGTCGGCTCGGGCTGAAGTTCACCATGCACAGCTGCATGCACGCTGCGTAGGCACCAGCGCCAGTTGTATCCGGGCGGAGGACCATCCTGCACAGGATCACCCGGATAGGGGAAACGGTCATAGAAGGCGCTGACGACAGGGGTGGCGGCGTCTGTTGAGTGCTCAGGCATCGGCTTGGGTGCTGGGCGGTGAAGTGCAGGGTCGACGGGCCGAGCATTTCACGGGCGATGGCCACCAAAGCGACCAGCACCGACCCCCTGCAAACATTTGTTCATGCAGGCCGGGAAGGCCATGAAGCGAGCCGTAATCTGGCTCGATCTGGCTTGCTTTCGTTCATGACCGTGACCGCCAGCAGCGGCAGCCCAAGGGTGACGCCCCAGCTCTTCGACACACTGCCGCTGTCCAGCGTGCGTCAGGCCGAACAGCAGGACCGCTTTCCTGATGGTGGCGAGCTCAACAACCTGATTACCTTTTTCCGGAGTGGTCAGGATCGGATTGAGGCATCAAGGGTTCTAGCTGACAACGCCGAAGCCATCGTGGCCAGGGCAGCCAATAAGATCTTTGCCGGAGGGACGCCTCTCTCCTTTCTGGAAGCACCGCTCAGCAGAGGGGAAGTACAGCTCCGAGACGGCACGGTGCTTGCATCCGACCAAGCAGCGTTCCAAGCGTCAATCGAGACTTTTACAGGAGCCAGTGCGGCAACAGGCGGTGGCAATGCCTTTACCCGCCTTCTGCGGGGAAGTAGCGAAGATGCTGACGTTCGAGTCGTTCTCCCGACCGGTTTCGCTCCGATCAGCGTGGCCAAATATGGCCCCGAACGCATGCGCAAATCGGTGCGTGACCTCGGCTGGTTCCTCCGTTATGTGGGCTATGCCCTCGTGGCAGGAGACCCAAGCATTCTTTCGGTCAATACCCGCGGACTTCGCGACGTTCTTGAGAGGGGATGTTCGCTTGCTGCCACCAATGTGGCGCTCCAGGAGATGCGTGCTGCAGCCGCCAGCTTGCTGCGCGATCGGCCAGAAGCACGTGCGATGGCCGTTCAGTGTTTCAACGTGCTGCTCCAAGAGCTCGCCATCGCGACGCCCTCAAGCCGACAGAAACTAGGCAGTTCAGAACGTCAAGGTCTTCAATTACCAGCGATCTATGCCCTCGCTTCACAGGGCAAATCCCCTCGTTACAGCATCAAGCTGGGGATGAGTGGGGCTGAGCGTCAGGAAATCGTACGTGCCGCTTACCGCCAGGTTTTTGAACGCGATATCGCCAAGGGTTATTCCCAGGCACCTTGTGGCCAAGAAGCCTCTCAGTTAGTCCAGGGCAAAATCTCTATGCGCGAATTCATTCGCGCCCTTGGGCGATGCAAGGAATACCGTCAGCAATTCCACGACAGGTTTGTGAACAGCCGAGTTGTTGAACTCGCTTATCGTCACTTCCTGGGCCGAGGGGTTAGCTCCCTCGAGGAATTCAAAACCTCATTTGCCATCCTCAGCGACCAAGGCCTCAATGGTCTGATTGATGTGCTTGTGAACTCCCGTGAGTACGCACAGACCTTTGGAGAAGAGACAGTTCCATTCCTGCGTGACCTTGGCGAAGAGGCCCAAGAAAGTGCTGGGTGGGGCTCGAACCGGAAGCTTTTCCGCTTCAGCGCACCTTTCGAGGGAGCTCCCCAATACGTCACCCTTTACGCCTCTTATCGACAGCCTTTCGCTGATCAACACGTCTACGGAGGTGGGAATGATCCGATTGGCAATCAGTACGGTGCGATTTTCCCGAGTGGCACTGCTTCCGTAGCCACACGCCCAGCGCCCTATGGCTACGACAGCCGACGGCTGCTAGTCAGCAACGGGCTGGCCTCTCCAGGCCAGATGGACAGCGCTCAGTTCCGAAGCAGCCGTCCCCGCAAAGTCGGTCCCCGTGTGGTCCGACTTCAGCAGATCGCTACCGGCGGAGCAGCGCGTCCTCGGCGGGGTGGTTTGCCCAGCGTTCGAAATACGGAAGCCAGTACGCAATCGGTGATCAACGCTGTCTATGTGCAGGTTCTCGGCAATGCCGGCTATGCGGGTGAACGGGTCTCATCAGACGAAGCACGTCTAGAGAACGGCGACATTTCCCTGCGCGACTTTGTGCGGAGTGTTGCCCGTTCTGATGCCTTCCGGCGTCGCTACTGGAGCGGCCTCTACATCGCCAAGGCCATCGAGGTCATGCATCGTCGCCTCCTGGGCCGACCAACATTTGGTCGTTGGGAGATCGATGCTCTGTTTGATGTCGCGGCTCGCCAAGGCTTCTACGGTCTGATTGATGCCTTTATCAACAGCAAGGAATACTGCGATTGCTTCGGGGAAGACACCGCTCCCTATGAACGCTTCATCACCCCAGCCGATCTCAATACGCGGCGGGTTCCAACATGGAAGCAAGCCATCAATCTCGAAGCTCTTGCTTCTGGTACAAAGTCAGAGAGGCCTGAGGCCCAAATCGTCGAGAGGCTCAAGACCAGCGGCGATCTCACACAGCGAAACATCCAGGGGGCCGGAGGTCCGATCAAATGGGAACAATCCTCATCCATTAACAATCGGAATAACGAGCAACTAACGTCGTTTGCTCTCACCAAGCAATTCAACAAAACGACTAAAGCAAAAACTCCATCCTGGCAAGCCAAGGTTGAGTTCAGAGGAATCGTTAATCCCGAGATTCCTGGAGAAAAAATTCTTCAGGCCCTAAGGCGTAATGACATCAATGGCTTTGCAGCACGCGTTGGTCTGCAAACTTCGATTGAATTAAAGCCACCATTTACGGAGGAAGCTCTTTCCTCCGTCATCGATGAAACCTATAGACAACTCCTCAATCGCATCCCATTCGATGACGAACGCTTAGTTGAAGCAGAGTCTCAACTCAGAAACCAGACAATCCCCCTTGTTGGTTTTATTGAAGCTGTTGCCCTGAGTGACACGTTCCAGAATCGTCTGAGCGCAATGGCTCCATTAAGAGCCGCTGCTGCAGTCAGCCTCGCCATTCTTGGTCGCGCTTCAACTCCTGGAGAAGCGGCTGAATTCGTTCAGACCAGAGCAGCCAATGGCCAACCCGCAGCCATTCGCAAGGTCTTCGAACGGCGCGAGGCCGATGATGCCAACCGCCTCCTCCAAATCAAACTTCCTTCCACGGATGGGCGGCAAAGCTTCAGAGAGCTGCAAACCACCAGGCAAGACAGCCTGCCAAGACCGATTGCTCCGGTGACACCGCCCATCTTCGAGGAAGATGGTGAAGCCAAAACAACCGCCCGCTTCAATGCGGTCAAGACCCAGGCCATTCAAGCGACTGCAGCACCTCTGCCTCCCTTAGCCAGAGCACTTGAGAGCAAAGACACCACAGGATTCCAACGCAAAGCAGGGATCCCAACACCGATCCTTCTCAGTCCTCCCTTTAGCGAGGATGAATTAAGCGTTGCCATTGATGCGACCTATCGCCAACTCATCAACCGCATCCCATTAGATAACGAGCGATTGACGAGCGCTGAATCACTGCTTCGCAATCAAGATCTGGACATTTCAGGCTTTGTTGAAGCAGTCGCCATGAGCGATCTCTTCCAACAACGCCTCTCGAGCATGGCGCCCCTTCGCGCCGCATCAGCAGCCGCACTAGCCCTGCTAGGACGAGCAGCCACCCCTGCGGAAGTCGCCGAGTTCTTAAAGATTCGCGCTGGGTCTGGACAACCAGAAGCGGTCCGCTCGCTTCTGATGGCTGCAGAGTCCCTCTCCACAAATGAAGTCCCTCGCGTCCAAGGGATGGAGACAACTCCAGGCCAATCGCAATCAACAGTGATTCGCACAGCATCACTGTATCGAGGCAATTCAGCACTCAATCCCCCAAAAGATTCAGCGATCTAGATTAACAACAGTCTCCAAAACAAAGACCTCTAAAAACATTAGCCCGCAATACGCGGGCTTGTTTTCTTTGGCTGTTAAACACAATGTGACAAAAAGAGGCGGACCTTTCAATAGCAGAAAATAACAAACGCGAAACAGCAGAAACGCTGCGCTGCAACCGATTTGGGCCCGCACCGCCCATGAAGAACTGTTAACGAGTCCTAATAAGTGCAAGCCGCTAGCCGCACAATGATTGGGCGGTCAGCCAAAATGATCGCGTAAACCTTTCACCGGATCTCGGCCTCCTACGGGCGGTCGCTTGTTTCGAGGCAGAACTGCATGAGCATCGTCTCCAACTCGATCATCAACGCGGACGCCGAAGCCCGCTATCTGAGCCCTGGCGAACTCGACCAGATCAAGGCTTTCGTTAACGGCGGCGAACGACGCCTGCGTGTTGCCCAGGTTCTCTGTGAGAGCCGAGAGCGCATCGTCAAGCAGGCTGGTGGTCAGCTTTTCCAGAAGCGCCCAGATGTCATCTCCCCTGGCGGCAATGCTTACGGTCAGGAAATGACCGCGACCTGCCTGCGGGACATGGATTACTACCTCCGCTTGGTGACATACGGCATCGTCGCTGGTGACATCACCCCAATCGAAGAGATTGGCGTGATTGGCGCCAAGGAGCTCTATCGATCCCTAGGCACCCCCCTCGAAGCCCTCGCAGATTCCGTGCGTGAAATGAAGACCGTCGCCATGGGCCTGCTGACCGGCGCAGACGCAGAGGAAGCCGGTTTCTACTTCGACTACGTGGTGGGCGCCCTCGCCTGATCCCCTGTCCCTCCTACTGACAACGCTCTTCCTACGGATCCATGCAAGACGCCATCACCAACGTCATCAATAAGTCCGACGTCCAGGGCCTCTACCTGGACACGGCTTCGATGACCAGCCTTGAGTCCTATTTCTCCAGTGGTGAGCTACGCGTTCGTGCCGCAGCCACCATCAGCTCTAACGCTTCCGGCATCATCCGTGATGCCGTCGCCAAGGCACTGCTGTACTCGGACATCACCCGTCCAGGCGGCAACATGTACACCACCCGCCGCTACGCAGCGTGCATCCGCGATCTGGATTACTACCTGCGCTACTCCACCTACGCCATGCTGGCCGGTGACACCTCCATCCTTGATGAGCGTGTTCTCAACGGTCTGAAGGAGACTTACAACTCCCTGGGTGTTCCCATCGGCGCAACCGTTCAGGCCATCCAGGCCATGAAGGAAGTTGTTGCCACACTCGTCGGTGCAGATGCTGGCAAGGAAATGGGCGTTTACCTGGATTACATCTGCTCTGGTCTCGGCAACTGAGAACCATGCGGTTGTTCAAAGTTACGGCCTGTATACCCAGCCCTGAGAAAGTGCGCACGCAACGCGAGTTGCAAAACACTTTTTTCACCAAGTGGGTGCCCTACGACAGCTGGTTCGCTGAACAACAGCGAATCCAGAAGCAAGGTGGACGAATCATCAAGGTTGAGCTCTGCACAGGTGGCCGTCAGGTCAACGTGGGCAACTGAGAGTCACCACCAAACCAATCCGTTTCCAAGCCCGGTCACAGACCGGGCTTTTTTTTGCTCCCATACCTTGGCAAACACGGTTTAAAACGGCTGAATGGACTGAATCAGATCCTGTGTCTTTGTCCCGCAAAAGCTTGAACTCCCGACGGAGGGCTTCCTCGCGACAGGCTCGGATCAGCGCCGCAGCAGATGCTGTGCCAAAGGGCAGCAGCATCTGGACACGCATGCTGCCCCTTGATTGGTCTCTCTGGCCTGCCGAAGCGCGCCTGCTACTCACTCTCACGCTGATCTGGAGCCTTGCAGGTCTTCTGATCCTGGGTTCTGCCAGTTGGTGGGTTGCCAGTCGTGAGATGGGAGAGGGGGCCTATTACCTCAAAAGACAAGTGATCTGGATGCTCGCAAGCTGGGGCCTCCTCAGTCTTGCTGTCAGCACCGACCTACGACGTTGGATGAAAGTGGCCGGCCCGGCTGTATGGATCGGCTGTCTACTGGTGGCCGCCACGCTTCTTTTTGGGGACCCTGTGAATGGCGCTAGCCGCTGGCTACCGATCGGCCCGATGCAGATTCAGCCATCGGAACTGGTGAAACCCTTCGTGGTACTGCAGGCAGCCAACTTATTTGCGCACTGGAAACGCAGTGGTGTGGATCAAAAGTTGCTCTGGCTAGGCAGCTTCGGGGCTCTGATACTGCTGATTCTCAAACAACCGAATCTGAGTACAGCGGCTCTGACGGGACTCCTGCTCTGGCTCATGGCTTTTTCTGCCGGCCTTCGTCTTCGCAGCCTGTTTGGAACAGCACTGGTCGGAGCAGCACTCGGGTTCAGCAGCATCATGATCAACGAATACCAGCGGCTGAGGGTGGTCTCATTCCTCAACCCATGGCAAGACCCCCAGGGAGATGGCTACCAACTGGTCCAGAGCCTTCTGGCGATCGGTTCCGGAGGCATCCTCGGCCAAGGCTTCGGACTGTCCACCCAGAAACTGCAGTATCTGCCCATTCAGAGCACCGATTTCATCTTCGCTGTCTATGCCGAAGAATTCGGATTCATCGGATCAGTGATGCTGCTGCTGTTTTTGATGCTGGTGGCATTTCTTGGGTTGCGCGTTGCCCTGCGGTGCCGCAGCAATCAGGCGAGACTCACCGCCATCGGCTGCACCACCCTCTTGATCGGCCAATCCTTGATGAATCTTGCCGTTGCTTCTGGTGCCATGCCGACAACGGGGCTGCCATTACCGATGGTGAGTTACGGCGGCAACTCTCTGCTCTCAAGCCTTCTCGTGGCGGGCCTTCTAATCCGCTGTTCGCTTGAATCCACCAGTCTCGTGGGGGGACGCCGACCGAGGCGACAGAACGAACGTTCTAATCAGCACCTGGCGCCAAGTCGATAGGGTGATCCATCAAGCGCACTCCGGATGCTCCGGCAGCGACCATTCACGTTTCCCTCCTGGCGATTGCATCCCTGGATCTGGCGGATCTGGCGCGCAGCAGTGAGCAGCTGCTCACCCAGGCGCTCAATCAGCCCGGCCCCCTCACCATCGGGCTTGTCTTCGTGGGCGGTGCCCTCACCAGCCTGGGGCCTTGTTCGCTCTCCTTGCTTCCGGTGACCCTTGCCTATCTTGCTGGCTTCAAGGGCCAGCAGCCAGGCTGGCAACGCAGCCTGCTGTTTTGCTCGGGCATCGTGGGCGCCTTGGTCGTGCTGGGCAGCCTCAGCGGACTGGTCGGCCGCATTTATGGCCAGGTACCGGATGTGGTGCCAAGCCTCGTCGGCCTGCTGGCTGTGGTGATGGGACTCAATTTGCTTGGCCTGGTTCGGCTCCCCCTTCCTTCGGGCCCGGATCCGATGCGCTGGACCGAACGGGTACCAGCCCCCCTGGCACCGATCGCAGCCGGACTCGCCTTCGGCTTGGCAGCTTCGCCCTGCACAACGCCTGTGCTGGCGGTATTGCTGGGCTGGATTGCCACGAGCGGCAGACCACTCGTGGGAGTGCTGATGCTCACAAGCTTCGGGATCGGCCAAGTTCTGCCCTTACTTATCGCCGGCAGTGCTGCCGCCAGTGTGCCCAAGCTGCTGGCCTTGAGACCGATCGGCCGATGGGTTCCACCCATCAGTGGTGTTGTGTTGATCTGCACTGGCATGCTCACCCTTCTGGCCCGCTGGAGCTGATCGATGACCCTGCTCCGACGCCTGGCAGCCCTGCTCTCCGACCTGCGGCTGGCTATCCTTCTCCTTCTGCTCATTGCCAGCGCCAGCGCCATCGGCACCATCCTTCCCCAGGGGGAAGACCCTGCTCTCTATCTGGAGCGATTCAATGCCGACCCATGGCTGGGAGTGATCAACGGCGAGCGCATGCTGCAATTGCAGCTGGATCATGTCTATTCGAGTGGTTGGTTCCTAGGCCTCCTTGGCTGGCTCGGCGTTGCGCTCATGCTCTGCAGCTGGCGCCGTCAATGGCCTGCACTGCAATCCGCCCTGCGCTGGATCGACTACCGCGAACCCCGACAACTCAGCAAACTTGCGCTCGCCGAAACGCTGAGCAGCCCTGACCCGAAGAAGGGAATCACCAATCTGGCGACGAGCTTGCGAGCGCAGGGATGGCAGGTTCAGGAACAGCAAGGTCGGCTGGCAGCCCGGCGTGGGGTGGTGGGCCGCGTAGGGCCTCTATTGGTGCATACCGGGATGGTGCTGCTGATGCTCGGGGCGGCCTGGGGTTCCCTCGGAGGCAATCGACTGGAACGATTTCTGGCGCCAGGCCGCAGCCTTGACCTTCTGGACAGGTCTGGGAACAGCCAGCTCACACTCACGCTCGATCAATTCACGATTGAACGTGACCCGGCTGGACGCACCGAACAGTTTCGTTCGCAACTCTCGCTGCAACCCCCAGGGGACAACGAGGCGGTTTTCAAAGAAATCAGTGTCAATCACCCGCTGCGATATCGCGGCATGACCGTTTATCAAGCGGATTGGTCCCTCGCCACAATCACAGTTCAGCTGGGCAGAAGCCCCCTGCTGCAACTACCGCTGCAGACCTTTCCTGAGCTCGGCGACCAGCTCTGGGGCCTGGTCCTACCAACCCGCCCAGATGGGAGCGAACCTGTGCTCCTGACCCTAGGAAGCGAAGCTGGGCCGGTACAGGTGTTCGGCGAGGGGGGCGAGCTGATCACCAACCTGCGCCCAGGTGGTTCCTCCGTCGAAGTCAATGGGCTGCCCTTGAGGGTGGTCGAGGTGATGCCTGCGAGCGGACTATTGCTGAAACGCGACCCTGGCGTGCCCCTGGTTTACTCCGGCTTCGCCATCACCCTTCTGGGGGGAGGTTTGAGTCTGGTAGCCACCCGTCAACTTTGGGCAGTGGAAGACCCCGAGCATCAGAAATTACACATCGCCGGCCTTTGCAACCGCAATCTGAGCGGCTTTGCTCAGGAGTTCCCAACTCTGCTTAGCAGGGCTGACGAAATCCATGCGTGACACGCACAACCGTGTGCACATTGCCTCTGGGATTGAAATCAGCTTCGAGCTGCATCCAAACCGGCTCACAGGCCACCACAAGATCATCCAGGATCCGATTGGCTACTTCCTCATGGGAAATCGTCCGGTTGCGGTAACTATTGATATAGAGCTTGATCGCCTTGAGCTCAACCACTTTCGGCCCCGGTTGATAGAGCAACCGGAGCACAGCGAAGTCGGGATACCCCGAAAAGGGACACAGGCAAGTGAACTCTGGCAGTTCGATCGAGACCTCGTAGGGCCGTCCTGGGCGAGGGTTCTCGAAGCAGATCAGTTCTGCATCGGCAATCGACCTCTCGCCATATAGAGGCGTGCGCGTGGCATCAGGGGCGACTTGGCTCACAGGTCGGCAACAGACAGGTCGAACACTAAGGCTCAGGGCCAGCCCTCCGCCACCGCATTCCTTCAGGAAATATCCATGAAGGAATGATCAAATGTTCACCATGAACAGCAGCATCTAGATAAAATGATAAAGAAGGACAAAACGTTGAGCTCCAGCGGTGCTTTGCACCGACCCAACAGCAGGAAGTAGCCAGTCCGCAAGGCGAAGCAACGCTCCTTCTATCGAAGCGGACCCGGCCAAAGCCGGGACAAGGTTCATCCCTTCGAGTTGCCCACCATGACCACTCAACTGCGCACCTATCGCGGGATCCAGTACGACCCCAGCAAGCACGAACAGGCCAGCAGCGCCCAGGTTGATCACACCTACCGTGGCCTCCACTATGAAGCTCCTCTGCGACACGAGGCTGCGGCGCCCGATCCACGCGTAGAGCTCCATTACCGAGGCAGGGCGTATCACCATCGCCGCCAAGAGGCCCAGAGGAGCTTGGACTCCTGAATCAGTAGCAGCCAGCACAATCATCTCTCCGAGGCTGAGTCCTAATGGACGAAACCAGAGAGACCTTTTCAATTCATCCTGCAATATCTTCCGGTGCAGGCTCTACCGAAAGCAGGCCGTTTCTGACAAACTTTTAACACTCGAAATTATCGATCGCCGTCCATGAAAAAAGTCGAGGCCATCATTCGCCCCTTCAAGCTTGAGGACGTCAAACTCGCCCTGGTCAACGCCGGCATTGTTGGCATGACCGTGAGCGAGGTTCGCGGCTTCGGACGCCAGAAAGGCCAGGTGGAGCGCTACCGCGGATCTGAATTCACCGTTGAATTCCTACAGAAACTGAAGATCGAGGTTGTGATCGATGACAGCAATGTTGAGGCCGTCGTGAACGCCATCGCTGAGGCCGCCAAAACAGGAGAGATCGGCGACGGCAAGATCTTCATTTCCCCAGTCGACAGCGTGTTGAGAATCCGCACTGGTGAGCGCGACGGCACCGCTCTCTGACGAGACGTCCACCCGCTCGGATGACTTCATTCAGCCTTCGCCAGGGTGGTAGTCACCACTCTGGCGATGTCTGTGTCATCGACCTCCGTCACAGCTTGACCCTTGCGTGGACCAGACAACCAGACCAGATCAGGGCGCCCGGCGCGCAACCAGAGCAGATATTCGTGATTTCCGGCCGGTCCGGTAATGGGCGAGCCAACGAGTCCGTAAGCCTGCCAAGCGAGACCCGATGCAGCCTGAATCACTCCACGCAAAGCATCGCGATGGGCCCCAGGATCTCTGACGACTCCTCCCTTCCCCACCCGTTCACGACCCACTTCAAACTGGGGTTTCACCAGCAGCACGGCTTCGGCCTCCGAGGGGGTGAGCAAGGCCTGAATCGCTGGCATCACCAGACCTAGCGAAATGAAAGAGACATCCGCTACCGCAAAGTCGGGGCGGGGATCATCAGGTCCATACATCTCTTCGGGAGTGAGCCTGCGCAGATTGGTGCGTTCTCGCAGCACCACCCTGGGGTCGGTGCGCAGGCTCCAGGCCGTCTGTCCATAGCCCACATCAATTCCATAGACCCGACGCGCACCGTGCTGCAAAAGGCAATCGGTGAATCCACCGGTGGAGATCCCACCATCCAGACAAACGCGACCCTCCACTGTTAAAGGGAACACCTCGAGCCCCTTCAGCAATTTCTCTCCTCCACGGGAGACAAAACGTGGGGGTTGCTCCACAGTCACCTTGAGATCCGCGGCTACCTGCTGGCCAGGCTTATCCAGCAGCAGACCGCTTCCATCACGAACCTTGCCTGCACGAATCAACAGCTGAGCCTGCTGCCTGGTTGGCACCAGGCCCAGCGTCAGCAAATGCTGGTCCAAACGGGTCTTGTGTGCCATTTCTTCATAAAAGCAGAGGGAAAAACCGAACAAATCCGGGGGGTAAGCCCAAAGCCTGGATGACCTCCGGGAAGATCAACCCAATCCGCCCATCGGGACGTGTCAGCTAGTCAGCCTCCCCGCAGCCATCGCCACGGCCGAAACCGGGCTGAACGCGTTCTCAGCGCCGTCTCTCCAGCCCCAAAGCACGACGTGTTCGAACTGCTGCACCCCGGTAGTTTCGTGACCCTCGATAACCATCCCTCAGACCTTCCTCCGTTTCAGGTCATCCACTGCCGTGGCGGTCGTTGCCTAGTGCGGCAGCAGGCCTGGGGCCAGCATGTGCAATGGGAAGTGGAGCACCAGCGGCTGCATTCAGCCTGAAGGCAGGGCCATACATTGGTGACGTCGTTGCCACGCGCTGGCCTTGATCGAGAGATACACCCTGCCCGAAATGGGCAACCTCTGGACTGATAGAGCCAAATACCAGAGCTGGCTCGACGTTGAAGTTGCCGCTTGTGAAGCGAACTGCAGTCTGGGACGCGTGCCTAAGGACGCGATGGAGGAGATCCGGACAAAGGCCGCCTTCGAGCCGGAGCGGATCCTCGAGATCGAGGCGGAGGTTCGTCACGATGTGATTGCCTTCCTCACGAATGTGAACGAACACGTGGGTGATGCAGGACGCTTCATTCATGTCGGCATGACCAGCAGCGACGTGCTGGATACCGGCGTTGCCTTGCAGCTCAAGGCATCGGTTGGATTGCTTCGAAAGGAACTGGCCGATCTGGATGACGCGATCGCCAAGCTGGCGACCGACCACAAGGCCACCGTGATGATCGGTCGCTCCCACGCCATTCATGGCGAACCGATCACCTTTGGTTTCAAACTGGCTGGCTGGCTAGCGGAAACCCGCCGCAACACAGAGCGTCTTGAGCGACTTGAGCGTGATGTTGCCGTAGGCCAGATCAGCGGTGCCATGGGCACCTACGCCAATACCGACCCTGAGGTGGAACGCCTGACTTGCGAGCGGCTGGGCCTCACGCCAGACACCGCCAGCACTCAGGTGATCTCACGCGATCGCCATGCCGATTACGTGCAGACACTCGCACTGGTCGGAGCTTCTCTCGACCGATTCGCCACCGAGATCCGCAACCTGCAACGCACTGACGTGCTTGAGGTGGAGGAGAGCTTCGCCAAGGGACAGAAAGGCAGTTCAGCCATGCCTCACAAGCGCAATCCGATCCGCAGCGAGCGGATCAGTGGTCTGGCGCGCGTGCTGCGCAGCTACGTGGTGGCAGCACTGGAAAACGTGGCTCTCTGGCATGAACGCGACATCAGTCACAGTTCCACCGAACGCATGATGCTGCCCGACTGTTCTGTCACCCTTCACTTCATGCTCAGAGAGATGACCGCCGTCGTCTCCCAACTGGGGGTTTATCCCGACAACATGCGCCGCAATATGAATGTCTACGGCGGCGTGGTGTTTAGCCAGCGGGTCCTGCTTGGATTAGTCGATGCCGGCATGAGCCGTGAGGATGCGTACCGGGTGGTGCAACGCAATGCCCATACAGCCTGGAACGCAGACGGTGGTGATTTCCGCGGCAATTTAGAAGCCGACCCCGATGTGACCGACAAGCTCAATCCAGAACAACTAGCAGCCTGCTTCAGCACCGATTTACACCAGGCGAACCTAGGGGTGATCTGGTCACGGCTGGGGCTCTGATCACCCGCGTAGCCGATGTTCTGGACCCCCTATGCCGACTGGATCTACGTGGTCGTTAGCCTCTCAGGCTTAGCGGCTGTGACCTGGCTGGTGCTGCGGCCTGGACCGGACAACTGACCAACAGCACGAGTCGGTCGTCCAAGCCCTGCTGGCAGGATGAAGACGTGTGCAAGTGCGTCGCAGCGAGGCGAGACGAACTGATGGTGGCAGCGACACGGGTCGAAACCGACAGCATGGGGCCTGTTGAAGTACCTGCTGAAGCCCTCTGGGGCGCTCAAACCCAACGCTCTCTGCAGAACTTCGACATTGCAGCCGACAGGATGCCAACTGAACTGATCCATGCCCTGGCAAGGATCAAGCAAGTGGCAGCCATCGTGAACACCAAACTTGGAGTCCTGGACGAAGCGAAACGCGATTTCATTGTTGAGGCTGCTGCCGCCATTGCAGAAGGCCAACACGACGATCAATTTCCTCTTCGCGTCTGGCAGACCGGCAGCGGAACCCAGACCAACATGAACCTCAACGAGGTGATCAGCAATCTGGCAGCACGCACCTCAGGCGAAGAGCTCGGCAGCCATCAACCAGTCCATCCCAATGACCACGTCAACAGGTCGCAATCCACCAACGACGCTTTCCCAGCAGCGATTCACGTCGCCGCAGCTGATGGGATCTGCCATCGTCTATTGCCTGAACTACAACTGCTGAGCCAAACCTTCGCGGCCAAAGCTGAGGCCTGGGGAAGCATCGTGAAGATCGGCCGCACGCACCTCCAGGACGCGGTACCTCTCACCTTGGGGCAAGAGGCCTCCGCATGGCGGGATCAGATCAACACTGCTTCTGTGCGCATCAACGCCTGTCTGAATGAAGTGCTGTTGCTGCCCCTCGGGGGCACCGCCGTAGGCACAGGCCTCAACGCCCCCGATGGCTATGCGGACCAAGCCGCCGCGGAATTAGCCCGACTGATGGGGTTGCCTTTCAGCTCCGCACCGAACAAATTCGCCGTGATGGCGAGCCATGACGGTCTGGTGAACGCCATGGGTCAGCTGCGACTGCTGGCTGTGAGCCTGCTCAAGATCGCCAACGACATCCGCCTGCTTGCCTGCGGACCCCGCGCCGGCCTGGCGGAACTGCATCTCCCAGAAAACGAGCCCGGGAGCTCGATCATGCCTGGCAAGGTGAACCCCACGCAGTGTGAATCCATGGCGATGGTGTGCACCCAGGTGATCGGTCTGGATGCAGCGGTGGCCATGGCAGGAGCCGGTGGCCATCTGCAAATGAACGTCTATAAACCACTGATCGGCTTCAACCTGCTGCAGGCCATCACATTGCTAACGGATGCCAGCCGCTGCTTCCGGGTCGCCATGGTGGAAGGGATGACGCCCAACCACACCCGAATCCAGCGCGACGTTGAGCAGTCGCTGATGCTGGTGACCCCCTTGGCACCAGTGATTGGCTACGACAAAGCCAGCGCTATCGCTAAATATGCCCATGAACAGGGCTCAAGCTTGCGCGATGCAGCTCTAGAGCTCGGCTATGTGAGCGCCGAAGAGTTCGATCGCATCGTCGATCCGGCCGCCATGACCATTCCCCACGGCTAAGGGGCACTCTGGTCAAGCTGCCCGTTCAGTAGCCGGATTGAGTCCCTCACCTGTCTTGAGCAGATCCTCCGCTTCAGCCACCGGGAAGCGATTAATCGCCCTCAGCGCCTGACGAGCATGACTGCGCAGCTGCTCGCTGATCGCTTCGCAGTAGGGCACCTGGGCCAGCAGATCCACCGTTCGCCGCATGATCCGCACCACATCGCCCTCATCCAAAGAGGTGTTAGCGATCAGGTCATTCCAGGCGCAGCCATTGGCCCACGCCTCGACGAGCCCCATCAGCTCCGGCTCCCACCACACAGGCACCACCACGTTGAAGCGTTCCTGGGCCCGCAACAGTTCGCGGCGAAGGCCCATCAGATCATGCAAAGCCTCCTCAGCCCGCGGTGGGGGCGGGAAACCACTCCATAGATCCGGCCGGTTCACTTCAGTGCTGATCGCCTCAAACACTGCTGCCAACTCTTGTGGCGGCAGATCATCCAGATGGCCGCTCATCAGGGCGAGGCCAAGCCAGAGCTCGTTATCACCCCGAAGGGCTGCAACGGTTCGGCCAATCTCCGTGGGCTGAAGATCGTCAAGGCAACCAAAGTGCTGAAGGATCTCGATCAGGGCAAGGAAGGTGTCCCAGTGGCGATTGGCCCGATGATGCAAGAGCTGCTGGCGTTCGCCGATCTCGATCTCTAACTCCTCCATGCGCCGGCGATGCTTCTTGAGCTGACGCCGATCACCCCAGCGGTGAGCGGGATGTGCCTCGAGATTCTCCTCCAACTCTTTCACCAGCCTCGCCTGGGAGAGCACCTCACCAGCCAAGTCGTATTGGGGCGTCGTCATGTCATGGCGTTGGGCCATATGCGCCACTGCCAGAGCAAGTCCACCGCTCTGCTGGTCACCATGACGCAACTCGCCAGCGCGATGAAGGTCGGGAGCGATGACACTGTCGACCTGGAGGCAGCTGAGCTCGGCATGCAGACTGACGACCGCCTGACAGGGCAACAACAGCCAGACATTGTCGTGCGTGAGGCAGAGCAGCAGCGGAAACTGACCAGGGCCATCGAGCTTGTCAACAATCACCGCTGGGGTGACGCCACCGCGCAGTTGCGGGGCCTTCAGACTCACTAGCGTTCCGGTACTGGCGAACTGAAGCGCCAGGGTGAGTTCATTGGCCAAGGTCTCCTCAGCCTGCTGCTGGAGGATGCGCAGCAGCCTCCTCTCCTCGCGCAGGCGGCCACGCCGTTTCTCATAATCCTCAAAGTCTTCCCAAGGCACGTCTCCTGAAATGCCCTGCAGCTGGCCGAGCTGAAGACGCAACTGATTGAGGATCTCCTCCTCCTCCACCAAGTCGAGGCTTGCCAGATAGCGCCCGAAGCTGCGCTCGACCAATTCCCGCGCCTTGGAGAGGTCATGGCGGGCGAGCAGATTGAGCACCATGCCATAGCTGGGGGTGAACTGACTCACCAGCGGATCCGCAGGGCTGGTTGCCAACTGCCCCGCCTCACGGACCCCCTCAAAACGGCTCTGCACGGTGACGACATAGCCCTTGGAGTCGAGGCCACGACGCCCCGCACGACCAGCCATCTGCAGAAATTCACTAGCCATCAAGGGGCGATGACCCCGTTCAGTGCGCTTTGACAACGAAGCGATCACCGTGCTTCTGGCAGGCATATTGATGCCGGCAGCCAGGGTTTCGGTGGCGAACACCACCTTCACCAATCCCTGCTGAAACAGCTCTTCAATCAGCTCTTTCCAGGCCGGAAGCACGCCGGCATGGTGCGCAGCAATCCCTCTTAGCAGGGCATCGGCATGGAGCCCATCACGCACGGCCTCCGGATTGGCGAGGGTATAGGCCCGTAAACGCGCAGCGATCCTGGCTTGTTCTTCCGTCGAGACGAGGCACTGCACACCGAGATCGCGAACCGCCTTATCGCATCCGCGCCGGCTGAAGATGAAATAGATCGCCGGAAGCATGTCCCGCTCTGCCATCTGGGCAACCACGAAACTGATCGGTGGCGGTTCTGGCTGCGGTGGTTTTGGGGAGCGCCCCTTGCGCTTGTGACCTTTGGGAGCACGCCACACCTTGCAGTTGGGATGCAAACCAGTACCGGCTTCATTCAGCAGAGGATGCAATCCCTTGGCACTGCAGAAGCTGAACTGGAGCGGCACCGGACGGAAATCGCTCAGGACCAGCCTGGTGGGCCCGTGAACTCGCTCAATCCAATCGGTGAGTTGGCCTGCGTTGGCGACCGTGGCTGACAGCGCCACCAACTGGACCGATGGCGGGCAATGGATGATCGATTCCTCCCAAACAGTGCCGCGCTGAGAGTCATTCATGTAGTGGCACTCGTCGAGGACCACAGCCTCAACATCAGCGAGAGGGTCGTTGCCCTTGTCCACTTCCGCATAGAGCATGTTGCGGAAAATCTCGGTGGTCATCACCACGACCCGGGCGTCGCGATTGACGCTCAAATCACCGGTCATCAGGCCAACATTGTCTTGACCAAACTGCTCGCGGAAATCCCGTAATTTCTGATTGGACAGTGCTTTCAACGGGGTGGTGTAAAACACCTTCTGACCATGCGCGATCGCGCGGTGAATTGCATATTCACCCACCAAGGTCTTTCCAGAACCGGTGGGAGCACTCACCACCACCGACTGTCCCTGATTGAGGGCATCGATCGCTTCAAGCTGGAAGTCATCCAGTGCGAAGGGAAACAGCTGCTCGAGGTCAATCACCCCATTGATTGCAGACTGCGCAGAGGGTGAATCATGATCAGCCATGGCCAAGATCCTAGGGAGGCCATGGCCTCACACCGACAGGCGTGATCCAAAGTGAATCGATGGCCAGCATCCCGCCCGCTCGCCGCCGCAGCCTGCGCACCTGGGTGCCCAAGCCCGGATCGGATCGCCTGCGACCCTCCGGCACCCACCCCTCCCATGAGGGTCTGCTTGATCTGGCTAGCAATGATTATCTCAATCTGGCCCGACATCCCCTGCTGCAACAGGCCGCCTGGCAGGCCATCAAGGATCAAGGTGTGGGCGCCGGTGGTTCGCGTTTGGTGAGCGGCAGCCGTCCGGTCCATGAGGAGCTGGAAGCCGCTCTGGGGTCCTGGTTGGGCTGGAAACGGGCTTTTCTCTTTCCCAGTGGATTTCAAGCAAACCTGGCGGCGGTGACAGCGCTCACGGATCGACACACCACGGTGCTGGCCGACCGGCTGATCCATCACTCCCTACTGGTGGGTGTTCAAGCGAACGGTGCCCGGCTCAAGCGGTTCGCCCATAACCACCTTGGAGATCTCAGTCTTCAGCTCGAGAACATTCGCAGGGCACGGCCATCCCAGCCGATCCTGGTGATCACCGAAAGTCTCTTCAGCATGGAGGGAACAAGCCCGGATCTGACGAGCATGGTGGCGCTCTGCATGGCCCATGACGCAAAACTGCTCGTCGATGAAGCCCACGCCCTCGGAATCCTTGGCCCCAGGGGACAAGGATTGGCTGCAACCATTGCCACGCCCAGTGATGGCATCCATCACGGCGTCACGATGGTGAGCGGCACCTTCGGTAAGGCATTTGGCAGTGGTGGCGCCTTTCTCGCTTGTGATGAAGATCTGGGCGAGCAACTGCTGCAAAGCAGCGGCGCTTTCCGTTACACCACAGCCCTGGCACCCCCACTCGCCGCTGCAGCCCTGGAGGCACTCCACCTCATCCAGGCTCACCCCCATTGGGGCAGCGAGTTGGTGGAGCGGGCGGAGCAGTGGCGCGATCGCATCGCGACTGCAGGCTGGCCAAGGCCAAGGGGTCGTGGCCCGATCATGCCCTTGCTTGTGGGCGATGACCAAACCGCCCTGAATCTTCAGCAACAGCTGGAACAGGCAGGCCTACTCAGCATTGCCATTCGTCCCCCCACGGTGCCGGAGGGCAGTGCAAGGCTGCGCCTGGTGCTGCATCGGCAGCAGAGCGATGACACCTTGGAACTCTTGCTGCACTGCCTTGCGAAGGCTCAATGACGACCGCCCCATGACCGCAATCACACTGCGATGAAACAAGTCATCGCCATGCATGGTTGGAGCGGCGACAGCCGTGCATGGCGCCCTTGGCAGCGCCGCTTCCAACGCCATGGCTGGGCGTGGCAGAACGGAGAGAGGGGTTACGGGTCCCGTCCACCCTTCATGCCCACCTGGGACAGCGATCGAAGTCCGGTCAAACAACAGCGACGCGTCATCATCGGCCACTCTCTTGGTCCCCACCTGCTGCCCGAACCGGTGCTCAGAGCTTCAACCGACGTGGTGCTGCTGGCCTGCTTCAGCCGTTTTGTGCCTGTAGGACGAGCCGGACGAGCGCTGCATACAGGGCTAATCGGCATGGGCCACTGCATCGGCACAGACCAAGAAACGACGATGCTGCACAGCTTTCTCAACCGGGCTGCAACCCCCGCATCTGCAAGCGGCCTACCAGCAAGCCCTGCACACGAGGGGTTGTCGACTGCAGGTCGACAACGACTGCGTGAGGATCTGATCCAGCTCAGTGGCACAGCATCGCTTCCCTCTGGTCTTCCCACCGGTGCCCGGGTGCTGGTGGTGAATGCAGGTGCAGACGCCATTGTGGTGGCCGAAGCACGCCGCCAACTGCTGGACGATCTACAGAACCATCTCCAACACAAACCCAGCATCTGGACGCTGGAGGGCAGTGGCCATGCCTTGCTCGTACCCGATCTGCTGTTGCGCGTGCAGGACTGGCTTGAACACTCCGGAGCAGCGCCATGACATCCACCATCTCTGAACAATCCCCCCTCCAGCTGGTGGTCTGTGGAACAGACACCGACGTCGGCAAGACCGTGGTGAGTGCCTTATTGGTGCAAGGGCTGGGGGCGAGCTACTGGAAACCGGTGCAAAGTGGTCTGAGCGAAGGCGGTGACCGTCAGCGTGTGATCAAGCTGCTGACCCTGCCCGAGCAGCGCTGGATTCCGGAGGCCTATATCTTCCAAGCACCCGTCTCACCTCACTGGGCGGCGGAACGCGAAGGCAAGCGGATCAATCCAGCCCATCTCCGTCTGCCATCTGTGACCTCGCCACTGGTCGTGGAATGTGCGGGAGGGCTGCTGGTGCCACTCACTCGCGACTGGTTGCAAATCGATCAGCTACAACGCTGGCGACTGCCCATCGTGCTTGTGGCACGCAGCGGCCTGGGCACCCTCAATCACACCCTGCTCAGCCTCGAGGCCTTAAAGAGCCGGGACATTCCGGTACTGGGACTGATTCTTAACGGCCACCTGCATGCCGACAACCCACGCACCCTGGAGCAGCTCGGGAAGGTGCCTGTACTCGCACAGCTGCCACCTCTGGATCCGCTGAATGCAGAGACCCTGCAAAGTCAGTGGCAACAGCAGAATCTCGGTCCTAAGTTCAAAGCACTACTCACCCAAGCAAGCAACTGAGCATGAGCCGCCGTCAGACATGGGCAACCTTGGCCGTCATCCTGCTCTGCGGAGGCATCCTGGTGCTGTTCACTGATGTGGAGTTGAATCTGGTGCGCTGGGTCAACTGCGGGCCTCTCTCCACCGGACCAGAAGAGCGCAGTGAAGTCTGTCGCTAATGCAGCCACAGATCTGGTGATACCAAAGGCCACCTTGTGACCCATTCATGCTCATCCAATCGAGCTGGTTGGAGGATCAACGGCTGCGCTCGCGACTGATCTTGGCAAGCGATCAGGGACCTGCCCGCATGGCAGCTTCGACATCCAATCGGGACAGTCCGTAGGGGAAGCTGCGTTGGCTGGCCATCCCAGTCTGTTCCCAGGTCACCAGAAGGTCTTCCTGGTCCAAACGGATCTGCGCGGACCACGTGGGTTGTTGCCAATGCCAAAGGCAAGGGTCCGACTCCATGCGTACGGCACCGAGTCCCTTGAGCCATTCTTCAAGTGAGCGGAGTGAATGGCGATTCAGTGGTGTCTGGCCCGGCGGCAGTGGGGTCATCGCTGCGAACCTTGATCAAAGGCTGACCCGAAGTCTGATCTGCCACCAACCAACTGGGTTGCACCTGGAGTTCCAAGCCTCGGGCCCAGGCGCCACCAATGCCCAGCAACAGGCAGAAGATCAAAGCAAGCAGCAACAGCAATAGTGCCCACCATTCCCCCCCGGAAAGAGGGCGACGCTCACCGACACGACCCCAGCCATCAGAACTCGCCAGAGGTGTCGGTTGAGCCAGCTCGGCTGCTGGTTTCTGTTGAAGGCACTGCTGCGCCAAGGTCGCGTCATAGGCAGCCCGCCGGTTGGGATCCTGCAACTGCTCATAGGCTTCGCGCAACAACCGGAACTGACGCGCCGCCTCAGCGGCTGGGAGGCTGGTGGTATCAGGATGGAGCGCCTTGCTTCGGCTTCGGAAGGCCTGGTGCAATGTGCGGCCATCGGCTTCTGGCCTTATTCCAAGACGTTCGTAATGACTCGGTGGGGTGCTCACACTCCGATCTGCAGAGGCCACATCGAAGCGGGAGGCCTAGCGTCATTCTAGGAAGACTTGTCCTGCGGGCTCCATGCCGTCCCCGTCCCTTTTTAGTGTTCCTGGTCCTGAACTTTGGAACGCCTTGGGCTGGGCTCCGAACGAGGTGCAGCTCATCCAGTTCCAGACCTTACAGAGCGAACTGGTCGGCTGGAATTCCCGCGTCAACCTGACACGGCTATTGGAGGGAGAAGACTTTTGGGTTTCGCAGATCATTGACAGTCTCTGGCCCCTGCATCAGGAACTGGAAACTGCGACAGCTCCTCGCCGCTGTATCGATGTGGGCACTGGTGGAGGCTTCCCGGGGCTGGCAGTCGCCATTGCCCTGCCGGGAGCCGAACTCACTCTGGTGGATTCGGTAGGCCGCAAAACCACCGCAGTACTGGCCATGGCAGAGGCGATTGGCATCCAAGACAGAATCAGCGTGCGCACCGAGCGCGTGGAGCTGACAGGCCGCGATCCTTCCTGCCGCGGCCGCTTTGACCTGGCCATGGCTCGCGCCGTAGCGGCAGCCCCTGTGGTAGCCGAATACCTGGTGCCGCTGCTGCGCAACGAGGGCGAGGCACTGCTTTATCGCGGCCGCTGGAGCGCTGATGATCAGCAGGAGCTGGAACAAGCCGTGGCCCCACTCAAGGCTCGGATCAGAGCTCGTGATGCTATGGAACTGCCAGCGGGAAAAGGTATGCGCCATCTGTTGCGCCTGCAAGCGACCGGCCCATGTCCGAGAACCTATCCCCGGGCGGTAGGACTTCCCGCCAAGCTCCCCCTTGGTGCCAACAGCGGTTGAAGACGGGGAGGGCAATGCATCAGATCTGCGCCAGCCGCTGCTGCGCGCATCCGCCGACCCGTTGCCGTAACCCCCGCAACAGGGTTGGGATCTGATCAGCCCAGGGGCTCTCGGTGAGTGCAGCTCTCAAGCAGGCTTCACTCACATCCCGATCGAGCAGGTCGGCATTCGCCCCAGGGAACCAATGGGACCCGTGACCCAGCAGGCCGTAGCGGGCTTTGGCATAGCCCTCTAAGCCCCAGGCTTCTACCAAACCGTGCAACCAGAGCAACACAGGCAGGTTGATCTGGCCAGGCGTGTCTTCCCAACTCGGCAATCCGGCTTGCCAGGTCTCACACCAGGCATCTCCGAGAGCCATGCGGGCTGCAGATTGGAGCCGCTCAATGATCGGCAGGATCAAAGCAGGAGCCTGATCAAGCAAGGCAACCGCCTCTAGATGCAAATCAAGATCGCTTGGTTGGGAAGGGCCAACACTGATCGTATGCACCCTGGGATCACTGAGACAAAAAAGATCGTTGAAGACGATCGGATGCAAAGGTGAGCACAGCTCCACCAACTTGTGCGATGGAGTATGCAGATGGCCGCCCTTATCAGTAGGGCTGATGATGAAAACACCCATGTCATGGCGCCTCGCAGCCGTGAGGGCCAGATCGTTGTCCTGGCGTATGAAGTACCAGTGCAGATTGACGTAATCAAAACGATCGGTGGCGATCGCCTCCAGGATCAGGTCCGTTGGACCGTGGGTGGAGAAACCCACGTGACCAATGCGGTTCTGGCGTTGCCAGCGCCGCACCACCTCCAGACAGCCCCCTGACCGAATGGTCCAGTCGAGATGCTCTGACAGGTTGATTCCATGAATCGCCAGCAGATCAAGACGGGCCCCACCAAGGCGCTCAACACTGAGCTCAAGCTCCCGTTCAAACACAGCCGGATCTTCACGGGGTGGCACCTTGGTCTGGAGAAGGCGTTGCGGATCACAAGCCTTCGGCAACGCCCAGCCGATCTGGCGCTCGGAACTGCCGTAATGCCTGGCGGTTTCCACATGGTGAAAACCGCAATCCACGGCTTTCTGCAGAGTGGCTTCAACCGTTTTCTGTGACTCAGGCTTGATCTCTTCTGCAGGGAGGTCGGTCCAGCTCTGCTGAAAGCGCATGCCCCCGAGCGAAAGCACCGGGATTGATAACTCCGTGCGCCCAAAACGCCGGGTGGGCAATCCGGCCGCCATCAGAACTTTTGCCGACGGTGCCGAGAGGGAGAGGGCAAGCCCAAAGGCAACATCTCCATGCCCTCAAGACGCTCGCGGAGACCATCAAGCTCCTCAAAGCCGACCCAATGAATGCAATCCACCGGGCAAGTCTCGATCGCCTCTTGGATACAGGATGTGCTGTCGCCATCCTGACGAATCGCCCGAGAACGCCCCAGGCTTGGCTCAATCACAAAGGTGTTGGAAGCCACGTGAGAGCAGTAACGACAGCCGATACAAACAGCCTCATCCACCCAAACAGCTTTTTCTCTCAGAGCACCGCCGAGAACAGGCTCTGATCCAGTCGGACCATCGGGCTCAACAGCGGAGGCCCGGTAGGCGACAGAAGGGTCAAAAGGAAAGGTCACGCAACACTCGGAGCCAGGAATTAGGCATCCCAACGCGTCACCACAAGCTCGATTGATCCATCCTGACAATCACGCTGTTCGGCCACTTCAAACCCTTCTTGAGCGCTTGCTTTCAAAACAGTATTGAACGCATAGCGCTGAGTGAGTTTGGAGAGAAAACGCTCGATCGGCACTTGTTGTCGCCAGAGATCGAGGTCGGTGACCAATTCATAGGCGCCGGTTTCTGCATTCCAGCGAAAGCCAAGATCCCCACCATCGCTCATCGCCACTGCCAGTTCGGCTTCCACTGTCTGACCGCGATAGCCGCGCACTACTCTTGATCCCTCCTCTGGGGAGTAGCCAAGATCACGCAGGGCCGCGACCAGAGGCTCACGTTGACGGAGCTCGGTTTTGACAGTGCTGAAGTGAGACATCAGAGGTGTTTAACGGACAGGGGCTGGGATTGCTCAGAAGGTGTGGTGTAGGCCTCAGATGTGGCCTCTCGCCGTTCGACGGAGCCTAAAGCGGTCTCCAGCCGTTCGGTGAGTCCCAGGCAAGCCTCTCCCTGAAGACCTTCAACCCGTTCCTCGACGCGACCGTCGGGGCGGATCCGAAAGCGGAGTGTGCGCTGGGGCATGCACCTCAATCGATGATCGGCAGATGCTAAGCAACGTTGCCAATGGCTGTGGTTCATCTGTTACAGCAAGACCACAGAGTGGTTGAAGTCGTGATCAGACGATGCTTTAGGGCAGCAGCCCCTCGTCCACCAACGTCTGCACCCGTTCCAGCAAGTCAGGCTGCTCAAGCTGCTCCAAAGCAGCTTGAGCTTCATCGCGCACAGAGGCTTCAGGGTCGTGCACCAAGGCTTGAACAAATGCCTCCATCACCTGCTCGCGGCGCGGCGCCTCCAGTTGATCGATCAACTGACCAAGTGACCAGATGCAATTACTACGCACCACCGGCTCACTATCGATCCCGAGGCTGACCAACAGCTCGGAGGCAGCAAGATCAGCCTTGGCCGCTGAGACCATCCCCGCTTCTGCCAACGAAACGGATGCCCACAGACGCACGGCCGCGATATCGGTTTGGAGCGCACGAACCAGGGGGTTGAGCACGGGAGCATCGGCATGGTTGCCCAGACTCCAAACCACTGCCTTGCGCACGTAGCCGTTGGAGTCGGACTGCAGAAGATTGAGAAGAGGCTCTACGGCCACTGGAGATGGATTCCGTCCAAGTGCATACACCGCACTCATCCTCAACACAGGACACATCTCCTGAAGCAGAGGGAGCAGCTGTGGCACTGCACGAGGGTCTCGGTATTCACAGAACACCCTCAATCCCTGCAACCGATCCTCATGACCACCCAGCAACCACTTCAGGCCTGCATCACACTCTCGTGCCGCCAAGAGAGCCTCATCTTCACTTTCCTCACAGGCGATCTCATCAAGAGGATCACCAAGCAGCTCGGCGGCAAGCTCCCTCTCAAGCACCTCAGGGTCGATGGCGAGATCGGCCAACCCCTCGTCTCCTGACTGGTTTTCAAGATCACTCATGATGCTGATCGTAAAGGCAGCTGGATGGCATGAATTAGCCGATGGGGGCAGGGGCGAGCATGTCGCCTGGCAACCAGATCCGGGCACTAACGGCCACGAGGGCCAAGGCGAAGAGCAGCACAATCAGCGCCGGCAGAAGTGTGGAACGGAAGAACTGCAACTTGAAGAGGCTTTCACTCCATTCTGAAACCTGTTCAACCGGGGCGGGACCGTAGCCCATAGGTTTTGAGCAGAGGCAAACCGCAGAGCACTGCAAGCACCATCCCAAACCAACCGGTCAGAGATTGATGCAGCAAGAAAGCCCCTGAGCCAATCAGGGCACCGAAAAGCACGCCACTACTGAGCAGGAATCGTCGAATCAGTTCGTCAAGAGGATCGACAACCTCCACATCAAATCGCTGGCGCCATCGTCTCCAACCCGGCCCCGGGGGCTGCACCTTGCGGACAAAACGCTCCATCACCTCGGGCGATTCAGGCGGCGTCATCAGCATCACCAGAACCCAAACCACCGCCGTAATTCCTGTGGTGACCATCAGGCGCTCGCCGTAATCGTCAATCTTCAGCGGCGGGATCCAAACCAAGCGATCCAGTAGCGGATCTAATTTTCCGGACGTACTCAGGCCCACAACGAAGCCACAAATCATGGCCGCCAACTCAGCGGCTGCATTGATGCGCCACCAGAACCAACGCAGGATAAGGACTGCGCCTGAACCAGTTCCGATCACAATGACCAAGCGAAAAATTTCGCCAACGCTCTGAGCCAACATGGCCACAACAACACCGCAGACGAGCAACAACACACTGATGAGCTGCCCCACCAGCAGTAATTCCCTCTGGCTGGCCTTGGGATGCACAAAGCGCTGATAGAGGTCATGGGTGAGATAGCTGGCACCCCAGTTCACCGAGGTACTCACGGTGCTCATGAAGGCCGCCACTAGCGACACAACCACCAGGCCCAGAACCACCGGAGGTAGATAACGCACAGCCAAGATCGGATAACTGAGCTCCCAGTCACCACCAGGTGGAAGCAGCACCAGGGCAGCAAGAGCCACCACCACCCACAACCAGCTACGCAACAAATAATTGACGACTAGAAACACCCAGCCGGCCAACTGGGCCTGACGCTCATCTCGGGTCGCCAGCATGCGCTGAATGAATTCACCGCCACCATCACTGCGACGAAAGCTCCACCACTGCACCGTCAGATAGGCCAAGAAGGTGGCAACACTGATTTGGGCTCCGCCAATCCACCTCAAGCCCATCCCAGCTGGAGCCGACCAGTTGAAGCCCCCCTCCCTCCAGCGCCATATCCCGCTGAAATCCCCTTCCCAGCGCCATGGCACCATCGAGAGCAGTTCCGGTCGACCGAGATCGCTGATCTTGGCGAGCATCGCCTCCATACCACCGGCGGCATGCACCGCAGCCCAGGCCACGGCCAGAGCACCAAGCATGGCAAGCACCAGCTGAACGAAATCGGTGACCACAACCGCCCACAGCCCGCCAGCAACTGTGTAAATCAGCACCAGCAGCGCCACGACTGCGAGCAACAACACAGTGTCAGAGAGGCCAAGGGTGACGAAGCCGGAGCCAACCTTCCCCTGAAATTCGAAGACCGTTCGGTTCGAAACGAGACCGAGGGCCTCCACCACCTTGCGCATGGCCAGGAAGGCGTAGCCGATGCCGATGCAGTTCACCGGAAGAGCCAGCAGAAAGGCCTTGGTCCCCCGCAGCCAGGCGGCGGTTGCTCCGCCGTAACGCAGCTCCGTGAAGGCAGCGTCGGTCATCACGCCACTACGGCGCCATAAAGGTGCAAACACCACAGCCATCGCCACATGAGCCAGACCAAAACCCCACCATTGCCAGTTCCCTGCCAGGCCTTGAGTTCCAACCAAACCGGCGACATAGAGAGGCGTATCAATGGAGAAGGTGGTCGCCGCCATCGACGCACCCGCTAGCCAGCCACTGAGGCTGCGACCGGCAACGAAGTAATCGTCTTCACTGCGGTTACGGCGTGACAACCACAGACCCAGCACCAGAGTGCCAAGCATGTAGACAGCAAGAATCAGCCAGTCGACTCCGGTCATGGCTCGATACAGGTGGAGGCAGTCTCCCTTAGATCGTGAGTTCTGACCTGTTTTGTCTCCGCAATTGACCGCAGGCGGCGTTCTGATCCAGTCCGCGGCTGGCCCGCAGGCTGACGGCCACGCCACGCCTCTCCAAAACCCGGCGGAAACCAGCAATCCGCTCTGATGAGGGTCTCTGGAATTCCTCCTCCTCGATCGGGTTGTAGGCGATCAGGTTCACATGGCTCTGAAACCCCCCGACCTGATCGGCCAGCTCCTCAGCATGGGCTGGATGGTCATTGAGACCGCCCAGCAGGATGTATTCAAAGCTCACCCGCCGGCCCGTGATCGCCAGATAGTGACGACAGTCGTCGAGCAGCTCGTCATAGGGGTAAGCGTGAGCGGTAGGAATTAACTCCTCGCGCAGCTGCTGGTTGGGGGCATGCAGACTCACCGCCAGAGTGAACTGGGCTCGGCCAAGTTTCTCCATGGCCAGTTCCGCCAGCTTGGGCAAAGTGCGGGGCACCCCCACAGTGCTGACGGTGATCCTGCGCAGGCCAATTCCGAGATCGTCGTTGAAGCAACGAATCGCCGCCAAGACCGCCTCGATATTGAGTAGCGGCTCGCCCATGCCCATGAACACAACATGGGAAGGTCGGCGATCCATCACCTCGCGGATACTGAGCACCTGATCAACGATTTCGTGAGTTGCCAGCGAACGTTGAAGACCGCCTTTTCCTGTGGCACAGAACCGACAGGCCATCGGACATCCCACCTGACTCGAGACACACACCGTGAGCCGCTGATCTGTAGGGATGCCAACCGTTTCGATCGTCTCGGCATCATCGGTACCGAGCAGCAACTTGGTGGTGGCATCACTCGCCACGGACCGCAGTTGCTCATGGAGGCGTCCAATCACCACGCCCTGATCTTGCAGTGCCGCACGCCAAGCCTTCGGCAGCACGGTGATCGCATTCAGATCACGTGCCCCTTTGCCATACAGCCAATCATGCAGTTGACGCCCGCGGAAGGCCGACTGCCCCTGGGCCACAGCCCACTGCTCAAGCTCAGCAGCACTGCACCCGAGCAGAGCGGAGCTCACCAGGAAATCAAGCCGTGACCGAGCTTGTATTCAAGGGCCAACAAGGCGATAAAGCCGAGCATGGCCACCCGTCCATTGAACTTTTCGGTATGGGTGTGGAAGCCATACCGAGGCAACTTGCGTTTGGGAATCAGCGTGGGATCAAGCATGACCGGGACACATGGGACAAGTCAGTCTGGAGTGGCGGAAGCCACTGGCGTGAAGGTTGAGCAGAGACTCACTCATCGCTGAGAAGACCTTCTTCTTGAAGCCCTTCCACAGCTTCAGCATCCACCACCTGCTCTTCCTTCAGCTCGTTGTCGGCGTCAGGACGGGCAAAGGCAGCAAGGCTGCTCTTGTCCTCGATGCCATGACGGGTACGAGTGGCGGACAGATCGGCATCACTGGGATCATCAAGCACTGCAGTCGCCTTGGCGGCATCGGCGGCAGGCATGTCAACGGTGTAGTCGGGGCGAAGGTTTTGCATCCGGCGATACCCAGCAGGGTCTTCCGACAGGATGTCGGGATGCGGCCCAGCTTCTGCACGCAGCTCCTCTTCGAAACCGCTGAAGCCAGTTCCTGCAGGGATCAAGCGTCCGATGATCACGTTCTCCTTGAGACCCCGCAACCAATCACTCTTCCCTTCAATCGCCGCTTCAGTCAACACGCGAGTGGTCTCCTGGAAGGAGGCCGCGGAGATGAAGCTATCGGTGTTGAGAGAAGCCTTGGTGATACCCAGCAGCACTGGGGTGAACTCAGCGGGGGCACCACCTGTGATCGACATGGCCTGGTTCGTGTCTTCGACCTGACGTAACTCGATCAACTCCCCAGGAAGCAGGGTGGTGTCGCCGGCGTCCTCAATTCTCACCTTGCTGGTCATCTGACGGACAATCACTTCAATGTGCTTGTCATCAATGGACACGCCCTGAGACTTGTAGACGTTCTGCACTTCATTCACCAGACGGTGCTGAAGCTTGGCGATCGCCTCCTGGGCTGCATCCATCAGTGGCTTGCGAGAGCGCAGATCCTCGAAGATGCACTCGAGAAGTTCATGCGGATTGATCGGGCCATCAGTGAGCAACTCGCCGGCATGGACTTGCTGTCCATCGCTGACCATGACGTTGCGGCCCAGCAGGATCGGATATTCAGCCACGGCATCGTCGGCTTCAATCACCGTGACCGTGGTGGTCTCGTCATCTTCACCCTGCTTGATCTCAACGACGCCGGGCTTCTTGCAGAGGATCGTCGATTCCCGCGGACGCCGGGCTTCTAGCAATTCTTCGATTCGAGGCAGACCCTGAACGATGTCACCGGTCTTCTGTCGTTCAAACACCAGAAGAGCCAGGGCATCGCCTCGTTGCACAAGGTCGCCATCGCGAACGTGGAGAACCGAGTCTGGCGAAATCATGTAGGGGCGGCCGAGACGCAGAGTGACGGAATTACCTTCCACCGCTTCGATCTCTCCACAGCAGCCGGCGGGTTGACCGGCGCAGAGCTCCTCCCCATCCACCACTCGCTCACCAACACCCACCGTCGGCTTAGCGCTGGTGGTGATTGTGGTGGTGTCTTCCTCACGCTCGACGATCAAACGGCGCACGGGCTCATCATCGAGTTCTTCAGGCATCTGGGCCACACCCTCCTGCTTGCAGAGGATCTGGGTGGTCGCAACCACATCAGCAGCCTTGATCGACTGACCATCCTCCACCTGTAATTCAGTGTGGGTCGAGCCATGGCTGGAGTCGGACATGGTGTCACGACGCACAAGGATGCTCTCGAGGATCACCAGCTGCAGACGCTCGATCGTTTTGGCCCGCTTGTCTGGCACGCGCTCCACATCAACGGTCATCTGCGGAGTGGTCTCGAAGGTTTCGAGACTGAGCTGAGTCTTCAGGAGCTCGACGCCCTCCACAGACTTGACCAACTCGTTGTCCTTGAAAGCGAGGCGCTGGGTGGCTTTCAAGCCCAGATGGGGACCGTTGGGCTGCTTCACGTGACCAAGCTCAGGCAGCTGAGCTTCGTTGGGGATGGTGTACTCCTCAACGGGACGCAAGAGCAGACCTGTGCCTTCCGGCGTCTCCACGGCTTGGACATAGACCATCGCATCGCTGTTGATGCCCTTCGCGATCGCCTCACCGGGATTCACCATGACACCGTCACCTTGGAAGCGCTCAAGCGCCTTCTTCTCGGTGCAGAGGTGGAAACTGCCACTGCGCACGATGATCTCGCGCAGGATGTCGTTCTTCTGGGTGACGGTGACGATGCCGGCGGTCTGACTAAAGATGTCTTTCACCACCTCGGTGCCGGCTTCGATCCACTGGCCGTCCTCGATCATCAGCAAGGAAATGTCCTTGTTGATTTCATGGGTCTCTTGAGGGATCCAGAGCATGGTTCCGCCCTTGTTGACCTCGTAACCGTTTTTGGCGGAACGGGCCTTCTTGATGGCCAAACCGGTGGCGAAACGCACCAAACCACCGGTCTGAGTCCGAAAACGATCATCAGCGAGCTCGGCCACCACTTCACCCGATCCGATTTTGCTACCGGGGATGGTGTTGAGACGGTAACGCGTACCGTCCTTCGCCTCCAAATTCCAGATTTCTCCTGCGTGGGTGGACTCGCCCAAAAGCTTGAAGTCTTTGAGAGTCATCGCGGTGGTGACAATCTGCACCTCGCGAGAGTCACCGAGGGAGTCGCGCAAGCGCACATCACCGCCGTACTCACTTGCCTGGCTGGCCTCGGCAAGCACCTGGCCCTCCGTGACCGTGTCGCTCGGTTTGACCACCGGCTTGGCATTGGGGGGCAGGTTGTAAACGTCACCGGCGAGAACCCACATCCGGCCGAGCCTCTGAGCCTTGCGTGTGATGTTGCCCTGACGATCAGTCACCTCTCTGGGCTGGATCGCCTGCTCATAACGCACCTGACCAGCCAGGTCGCAGATGACATCTTTGGTTGCTTTCTCAACACTCTTCTTGACAGCGCCGGCAGAGATCTGAGCGACAGTGACATCAGAGGCGATCTGCTGGCCATTGTCGACAAACAACAGCGAACCGTTCGTGATTTCGATCTTCTGTGCCTTGCCCTTGCCAGACGGCTTGATCGTGAGTGTGAAATCGATCTCAGCCTGCTCGGCATTCACACCATGAGGGGTGCGGTAAAGACGCACACGAGCTTTAGGCCCAAATTCAACGGTGCCCTCAACTTTGGAGCGCACAACACCAGTTTCAGCAGTGGAGACACCACCGGTATGGAAGGTGCGCATGGTGAGCTGGGTCCCGGGCTCACCGATGGACTGAGCCGCAACGATGCCAACGGCCTCACCCAGGTCCACAAGCTCGTTATGAGCCAGCGCCCATCCATAACACTTTCGGCAGACCGAACGGTTGGCTTCACAAGTGAGGGGCGACCGCACCATCACTGCAGGCACTTCGGCCTTCTCAAAGCGTTTTGAGAGAGGCGGATCAATTTCGGTGTTGCGCTCCGCCAGCACCTCACCCTCAGTATTGACGACTTGATCCGCGGTGAGGCGTCCAACAAGGCGACTGCCGTACTTGCCGTCCTCGGCCTTCACCATGATCGAGCGGGTGGTGCCGCAGTCGTCCTCACGGACGATCACATCCTGGGCGACGTCGACAAGACGACGGGTGAGATAGCCCGAGTCCGCGGTCCGCAGTGCCGTATCCACCAGACCCTTACGGGCGCCGTAGGAGGAGATCACATACTCGGTGACCGTTAATCCCTCCCGGAAATTAGTGCGAATCGGAAGGTCAATGATCTCGCCCTGGGGATTGGCCATCAGGCCACGCATTCCCACCAGCTGACGCACCTGCGACATATTGCCGCGAGCACCTGAGTTGGCCATCATCCAGACCGAGTTGAGCGGATCGTTCTGGTTGAAGTTCTTCTTGACTGCATCGACCAGACGCTCATTCGTCTCGGTCCAGGTGTCGATCACTTTGGTATGACGTTCCACCTCGGTGATCTCGCCAAGGCGATACGACTCCTCGGTGGCCGTGATCAGTTCTTCCGCCTGCCCGAGTAGATCCTGCTTGGCTTCCGGCACCTTGAGGTCATCCACCGAAATGGACACAGCCGCCTGGGTGGCATACCTAAAACCCAAATCCTTGAGCTGGTCAGCCATCACTGACGTGGCTGCGGTGCCGTGGTGCTTATAAGCCCAAGCGACCAGCTGTTTGAGGCCCTTCTTGTCCACCACCCGATTGCGAAAGGGTGGTGGAGTCTTGGCAAGAGCCCTGCTGGCTGCAGCAGCGGCCGCGGCCTTGGCAGCCTTGGCCTTGGCAGCCTTAGAGCCCTTGGCGGATTTGCGGGATTTGGAAGGAGTGGAGGTCATGGCAGCGATCAGTCAGTCGTTCAAAAAATGGGAAATAACGGGATCAATTCAGGCGTCAGGTGGCTGCCACCGAATCAATGATCGTGTGATTCATGACGACACGGCCCACTGTCGTAAGGATGTAGCGACTGATCAGCGCTCCGTCCTCATCGAAACGATCTCGGCGATAGGTCCACTGTTCAAGGCGGGTTCCATCGCTGAGAGTCTCGGACTTGATCGGTTGATCCAGTTCTTCCTCATCGTCGACTTCACCGTTGAAACGGACCCATACCCACTGATGCAGGCTGAGGCGATTGTCCGCGTGAGCACGGATCACATCTTCTAGATCGGAGAAGGTGGAGGAGCGATCGCCGAAGTCCACGGTCTTGGCATCGGGCTGGAGAGCTGTGAGGTAGTAAGCACCAAGCACCATGTCTTGGGAAGGAGTGATGATCGGCTCCCCAGTAGCAGGCGAAAGGATGTTGTTGCTGGCCAGCATCAGCATGCGAGCTTCGGTCTGCGCTTCAATTGCCAAGGGCACGTGCACTGCCATCTGGTCACCGTCGAAGTCGGCGTTGAAAGCCGGACAAACCAACGGGTGGAGCTGGATGGCCCGACCATCAACAAGCTTGGGTTCAAAGGCTTGAATCCCGAGACGGTGCAGGGTTGGAGCACGGTTGAGCAGGATCGGGTGACCATCGATCACTTCCTGCAGCACCTGCATCACCTCATCATCCGCACGCTGGATGAGCTTTTTAGCTGCCTTGATGTTGTTGACGATGTTTTGGCGGATCAGGCGATGGATCACAAACGGCTGAAACAGCTCGATCGCCATCTCCTTGGGTAAGCCGCACTGATGCATCTTCAGCTTCGGTCCAACCACGATCACAGAACGACCGGAGTAATCAACCCGCTTACCAAGCAGGTTCTGACGGAAACGACCCTGCTTACCTTCAATGATGTCGCTCAGTGATTTGAGCGGACGATTATTCGCACCGACCACGGTGCGGCCACGACGCCCATTGTCGATCAGTGCATCGACGGCCTCCTGCAACATCCGCTTCTCGTTGCGGACGATAATTTCAGGGGCAAGGATCTCCTGCAGGCGTGCCAACCGGTTGTTCCGGTTGATCACACGGCGGTAAAGGTCATTGAGATCCGAGGTCGCAAAACGACCGCCATCGAGCTGCACCATCGGACGCAGATCGGGGGGGATCACGGGGATCACATCGAGCACCATCCACTCGGGACGGGCATTGGTCGCGATGAAGTTGTCGATCACACGCAGGCGCTTAATCAGCTTGGCGCGTTTCTGGCCCTTACTGCCGGCGATCTCCTCACGCAGCTGCTCGGCCACCTCCTGAAGGTTGAGGTCTTCAAGCAACTGCTTGAGAGCCTCAGCGCCGATGCCCACCACCGGCTCATTCTCGATCTCGGAATCCTCTGCATAGATCTCGTCTTCGATCTCAAGCCACTCATCCTCAGTGAGCAGCTGCTTGTACTTCAGATCCTTGTGATCGCCAGCATCAAGAACGGTGTAGCAGTTGAAGTAGACGATCTGCTCGACATCACGCAGTGGCATGTCAAGCAGGATCGCCACGTAACTGGGAATGCCCTTGAGGTACCAGACGTGGGATACGGGAGCTGCCAGCTTGATAAAGCCCATGCGATGGCGTCGCACCCGGCTCTCCGTGACCTCCACACCACAGCGTTCACAAACAATGCCGCGATGACGCACCCGCTTGTACTTGCCGCAATGGCACTCCCAATCCTTTGAGGGACCGAAGATCTTCTCGCAAAACAGCCCGTCCATCTCGGGCTTAAGCGTGCGGTAATTGATGGTCTCAGGCTTGGTGACCTCTCCCACCACCTGGCCATTGGGGAGGGTGCGCTGACCCCACTCCATCACCCGGTCAGGGGATGCAAGTGTGATCTTGACGTAATCGAAGTGATTTTCAGTGCGGAGATTGCTGTTGCTCATTGACGGTTAGGGAAAGAAGGAAAGAGTTGTGGGTTCGATCGTTGATCCGTCAGTCCTCGTCGTAATCCGCGACGCCGAGGGATTCGTAGGTGGGCCTGCTTGGTGTGCTCCGGCGGGGGTTCACGTCCTGCATCAGATCCACTTCCTTACCTTCATCTGTGAAGACAGCAATATCAAGGCCGAGCGACTGCAGTTCGCGCATCAGCACCTTGAAAGACTCAGGGGTACCGGGACGAGGGATTGGCTTGCCCTTGACGATGGCGTTGAGGGCCTCATTACGCCCCTGCATGTCGTCTGACTTGACAGTGAGTAGTTCCTGCAGTGTGTAGGCGGCGCCATAGGCTTCAAGAGCCCAAACTTCCATCTCACCGAGACGCTGACCACCTTGCTGCGCCTTGCCACCGAGGGGCTGCTGGGTCACCAAGGAGTAAGGACCGGTTGAGCGAGCGTGAATCTTGTCATCGACCAGGTGAACAAGCTTGAGGAAGTGGGAGTAACCCACAGCAACAGGCTGATCAAAAGGCTCGCCGGTGCGGCCATCAGTCAGAAGGAGTTTGCCAGGGGAATCGGGGTTGTAGATCCAGTCCTTACCGGGCTGACTTGCCGCTTCCTTGAGGAAAGCCTCGACGGTCTGCTGGGACTTCTCAGCGCCGTACATCTCGTCGAAGGGCACAATTTTGACGCGGCAATCAAGGTTTGATGCAGCCCAGCCCATGAGCAGCTCAAACACCTGACCCACATTCATCCGGCTAGGCACACCCAGAGGATTGAGAACGATATCGATGGGCGTTCCATCGGGCAGATAAGGCATATCTTCGCGGGGAAGAATGCGGCTAATAATTCCCTTGTTGCCGTGGCGACCGGCCATCTTGTCGCCGACCTGAATCTTGCGTCGTTGGGCGACATAAACGCGCACCACCATGTTGGCGCCAGGCGGCAGCTCATCACCCTGTTCACGCGTATAGATCCGCACGTCCACCACACGTCCGCGCTCAGTGCTGGGCACCCTCAGAGAGTTATCGCGCACATCTCGAGCCTTTTCGCCGAAGATCGCCCGCAGCAGTTTCTCCTCAGGGGGTTGGTCGGACTCCCCTTTGGGAGTGACCTTACCCACCAAGATATCTCCGCTTTCAACGAAGGCACCAATCCGAATGATGCCCATCTCATCAAGGTTGCCGAGGCTTTCTTCAGCAACGTTGGGGATCTCGCGGGTGATTTCTTCGGGGCCCAGCTTGGTCTGACGGGCTTCAATCTCGTACTTCTCGATATGCACCGAGGTATAGAGGTCGTCGTTGACCAAACGCTCACTAACAAGGATTGCATCCTCGTAGTTGTAGCCCTCCCAAGGCATGTAAGCGATCAGCACATTCTGACCGAGTGCAATTTCACCGCCCTCACAAGCAGAGCCATCAGCCAACACCTGGCCAACGATGACTGGATCTCCCTGACGAACAATTGGGCGCTGGTTCAGACACGTGTCCTGGTTTGAGCGCTGGTACTTCTGCAGGAAGTGGGTGTGATCCACCCCCTCTTCGTCCCGCACAACAATCGCCGTGGCATCCACGAAGGTGACGGTTCCATTGACACGCGAGATCGGCACCATGCCGGAGTCACGGGCCACTTGGGTCTCGAGTCCCGTACCCACGAGAGGACGCTCAGGGCGCAGCAGTGGCACAGCCTGACGTTGCATGTTGGAGCCCATCAAGGCTCGGTTGGCATCGTCGTGTTCCAGGAAAGGGATGAGCGACGTTGCCACAGAGATCACCTGCACAGGTGAGAGCTGGACGTAGTCAACCTGCTCTGGAGGGACCTTCTCGAAGTCCTGGCGGTAACGAACGGGGATCAAATCGGCGAGGATCCGACCGTCGGCATCAGTGGCCACGTCTCCAGGAGCAACTCGGCACTCGTCCTCAAGGTCAGCAGACAGGTAGATCGGGTCACCCTTCTTGAGCACCACACCGTTCTCAACCTTCCAGAACGGCGTTTCGATGAAGCCGTACTCATTCACCCGGGCATGGGTCGCCAGGGAGTTGATCAGACCTGCGTTCGGTCCCTCGGGCGTCTCGATTGGACAGAGACGGCCGTAATGGGAAGGATGAATATCGCGGACAGCGAAGCCAGCACGTTCGCGAGTCAGACCGCCTGGACCCAGCGCACTGATCCGACGCTTGTGCGTGAGCTCAGCAAGGGGGTTGGTCTGATCCATGAACTGGCTCAGCTGGCTGGAGCCGAAAAACTCCTTGATCGCCGCCACCAAGGGCTTGGGATTGACGAGCTGGGCCGGAGTGAGCGAATCCGTTTCACCGACGGTCATGCGCTCTTTAATGATTCGCTCCAGGCGATTGAGGCCAACACGGACCTGGTTCTGAAGCAGCTCACCAACAGAGCGGACCCGACGGTTCCCTAGGTGATCGATGTCGTCAAGACTGGCACCACCGACGTCGAGTTCAAGATTGATCAGATAGTCAAGGGTTGAGAGCACATCCTCATGGGTGAGGGTGCGCACGGCATCGGGGATCGTGAGCCGCAGCTTCTTGTTGATCTTGTAACGGCCGACTCGCCCAAGGTCGTAGCGCTTGGGATCGAAAAAGCGAGTCTGGAGCAACTGCTGACCACCGCTGACTGAGGGCGGCTCACCCGGACGCAGCTTTTTGTAGAGCTCCAACAGCGCCTGGTCTTCGGAGCTGATGCCCTCATCATTCGCAGCCTCGATCGACTTGCGGTAGTACTCGGGGTGCCGGAGCTTGTCGATGACGTCGTTATCCGACAGTCCCATCGCACGCATCAAGACGTGCGCATTGATCTTGCGGGTCTTATCCACCCGCACGTGCAACAAGTCGTTCTTATCGGTTTCAAACTTCAGCCAAGCCCCCCGGTTGGGGATGACGCTGGCGTTGTAAGTGCGGCGGCCGTTCTTGTCCTGTTCGTCTTTGAAATAAACACCAGGACTACGCACGATCTGGTTCACGATCACGCGCTCGGCGCCGTTGATGATGAACGTGCCGCGCTCGGTCATCAGGGGGAGTTCACCGATGAACACCTCCTGTTCCTTGATCTCCCCTGTCTCCTTATTCACCAGACGGCAGGTGACATACATCTGGGAGGCAAAGGTGGCATCCCGCCGCTTCGCCTCTTCCACATCGTGACGAGGACGCTTCAATCGGTATTCACTACCGACGAAATGCAGCTCGAGCTTTCCGGTGTAATCCGTGATCGGGGAGAAGCTCTCCAGCTCCTCGATCAGGCCTTTGTCAAGAAACCACTTAAAGCTTGCCCGCTGCACCTCTACCAGATCGGGCAGGTAGGTGGCGGTCTTGGCGACCTGAATCGCGCTGCTGCTCATGCGGAGACCTGCAGATGTGAAGTGGGGGACAAAAGGCCTGAACGTTGGATCGTCATGACCGAGAAACCATCGATGCCCAGCGAACGAAAGCCGTCCCCCTCAACGGAGAACGGCTACCGCAACCGGGCTTTCAGAGATCTCGGGACAGAACGGCAGACGTCGTCAATGCACCGGAAGGAAATGGACGCTTCTGGGAGCTCAGGCGCAGATCATGCACCCGGGCCAGGCCAATGAACCATCTTACACTTCAGGGTGTTGCGTCGAACCCCTTCCGGCTTGACAGGTTTTGATTCGGGGATCAAGGCAACCCGAACAGACGCCGAGCATTAGCGGTGCTTGTCGTCGCCACCTCGTCGAGGCTCTGACCTCGCAGCTCCGCCACTCTGGCCGCCACAGCCGCGACATAGGAAGGCTCGTTGCGCTTGCCACGACGGGGCACTGGAGCAAGGAAAGGGCAATCGGTTTCTACCAAGAAACGGTCTTGCGGCACCCGGCGAGCACATTCATGCGTTTCGGCTGCTTTGGCGAAGGTCACCGTGCCGCTGAAACTGATGTAGAGGCCCAAGTCCAGAAATGCCTCCATCTCATCAGGGGTTCCACCCCAGCAATGCATCACACCAGCTGGGCATCGCCCCTCAGACCGACGAGAACGCAGTTCCTCGAGCATGGGCTCTGCAGCATCCCGGCAGTGAATAATCACGGGCTTATCAAGCTCCACCGCGAGATCCAACTGAGGCCTCAGCACATCCAACTGCTCAGCAAGATTTTTATCGCGAAACAGATCTAGGCCCAGTTCGCCAATGGCCACCACTCTGTTGTCGTCCAGTGCAGCCTGTCGCAACACCACTGCGGTGCTGTCCTGCCAGTGCTCGGTATCGAGCGGGTGCACTCCGACTGAGTAACGCATCTCAGGGAAGCGATCGGCCAGGGCACGGATCGCAGGGATCTCAGCCGGCTCGACGCACGCATGCAAAAGAGAGACAACACCGGCTTGCCTCCAACGGCTGGCAACAGCCTCAAGATCGTCTTCAAAGTTCCGAAAAACGATGTGACAGTGGCTGTCAATCAGTGTTGGAGACCTCACCAGGACCTGAAACGCGCCTTCAGATCCATTCTGCAGGTCACCCGTACGACCGGGGCGTTGCTTCAGGCCGCGGCGGCCGGTTCAATCGCCTTCTTCACAGCAGCGCTGAGACGCGACTTCTGATGGGCTCCATTGTTGCGATGCAGCACACCGACCTTGACGGCCTTATCGATCTTGCTGAAAGCAGCCTTCATGCTGGCCTGAACCGAGGCCTTGGCGTCATCGCCTGGCTCGGATGAATAGGCGTCGCAAGCGCTGAAGCAGCGCTTCATCAAGGTACGCAGCGCAGACTTGTAAGTCTTGTTTTGGACACGGTTGCGCTCCGCAATCTGAACGCGCTTCTTCGATGACTTGTTATTAGCCACTGAGTCGGATACTGGTTCGACAATCCATCACCATAACCCAGCGAGTGCACGCTTCCCCCACCTCCGGCAAGGGAGCTGAAGGGACCTAGTTTGAAGCGGCAGTCGCCCTCCAGCCCGCCGATGACAGCGTCGAGCAGTCAGTCATCAGCGCCCTCTTTGCTGCGTTGCCTCCGTGACGTGGGCGCAGCGGAGCAAGTCCTCGACCAACTGGCCAATCGCACAACCGGCGACACACAACAGCAGGCGCAGGCCACGGTGAACGGCATTCTCACTCAGGTGCGCCAGCAAGGGGATCGCGCCCTGATCGAACTGACGCAGCGATTCGACCACTTCCGCCCCGAACCACTGCAAGTGGCTCCAACGCTGTTAGAGCAAGCCTGGACAAACACCAGCAACGATCTGCGCGATGCCCTGGAGCTCGCCCATCGGCGCATTCAGGATTTCCATCAGCGGCAGAGGCCCAAGGATCTAGAGATTGAAGGTGTGCACGGCGAGCGGCTTGGTCGCCGTTGGCGACCGGTATTGCGAGCTGGCCTCTATGTGCCGGGCGGGAGGGCTGCCTACCCCAGCACGGTGCTGATGAATGCCGTACCGGCCCGCGCTGCAGGTGTGGACAGGATCGTGATGGCGACACCCGCCGGACCGGATGGTGAAGTGAATCAAACCGTGCTCGCAGCGGCCCATCTCGCTGGAGTGCATGAGGTGTATCGCATCGGCGGAGCCCAGGCGATTGCCGCCCTGGCCTTCGGCACTGAAACAGTGCCCCGAGTGGATGTGATCTCCGGCCCGGGCAACATCTTTGTCACGCTTGCCAAGAAAGCGGTGGTGGGCCAGGTGGGAATTGATTCCCTTGCAGGCCCCAGCGAAGTACTGGTCATTGCTGACCACACCGCCAGGGTGGAGCAGGTCGCCGCTGATCTCTTGGCCCAGGCCGAACACGACCCCCTTGCAGCAGCGATCCTGCTCACCACTGAGCAAACCTTGGCCGATGCCCTCCCTGCCGAACTTGAGCGGCAACTGGAGGGGCACCCCCGCGAAGGGATTTGTCGTCAATCCCTCCAAGACTGGGGGGTGATTGTTGTGTGCGACAACCTCGAAACCTGCGCAGGTCTCAGTGATCGCTTCGCCCCAGAACACTTGGAACTGCTAGTGGAACGGCCCCAACACCTTGCCGACCGCATCCTCAATGCAGGAGCTATTTTCATTGGCCCCTGGTCACCGGAAGCTGTCGGGGATTACCTCGCAGGCCCCAATCACACGCTGCCGACATGCGGCACGGCCCGCTTCAGTGGTGCGCTCAGCGTTGAGACGTTCATGCGCCACACCTCTCTGATTGCCTTTAACCGGGCTGCCCTTGAGGCAACGGGACGAGCAGTTGAAGAGCTCGCCCGCAGTGAAGGGCTGCACAGCCATGCCAATTCAGTGCATCTCAGATTGAGCTGAGCGTCTCAAGATCCGCGTTCGAGGCTGCGCACCCCGGCCACGTCTCCGTTGACCTCGCCCACTAGCACCTCGTCCGCGAGATTCACGAAAAGTCCATTCTCGAGCACCCCGGGGAGATTGTTGAGGTCGCGCTCAAGACCCACGGGATCAGCAATCCCGCCGTTGAACTTCACATCGAGGACCAGATTTCCCTGATCGGTCACAACAGGGCCAGCCTTGCGCGTGGCCATGCGCAGGTCCGCATGGCCACCCATCGCCTGAAGTTGGGCTTGGACCTGACGCCAGGCACCGGGCAGCACTTCGACAGGGAGGAGAAAATCGAGGTTGAGGCGATCCACCAACTTGGTGGTATCGACCACAACAACAAAACGATCGGCACGACAAGCGACCAATTTTTCCTGGACGTGGCAAGCACCGCCACCCTTGATCAGCTGAAAGGCGGCATCCACCTCGTCGGCCCCGTCGATAGCCAGATCAATCCGATCGACAGCGTTGAGGCTGCGCAACGGGATGCCAAGTTCTGCCGCGAGCACCTCGCCCTGAAACGAAGTGGTCACACCAACAATGTCCTTCAGCTCACCAGCCGCAAGCTTGGCCCCGAGCCCTTGGATCATCAAAGCAGCGGTGGAACCCGAACCAAGCCCAAGCACCATGCCGTCCTTGATCTGATCCACAGCAGCTGTGGCCACCGCTTGTTTCATCTGGGTCTGAAGATCCACCGTCGTTAAGTGAAAAAGATCGCGCGACCGTAGCAAGAGTGCTCATCCCAGGCCAGGCAGTGGAGCCGGTTTGACCGAAAGGCGCAAGACCTTATCGTTGCGGACCACCTCGAGAGCAAGGGGCGCATCAATCTCAGCACGATCCACTTCACTGAGCAGCGACTGGGGATCGACGACGGCTGTCTCACCGGCAGTGATCACCACATCACCACGCCTTAAGCCAGCTTTCTGGGCAGGACTATCGGGCAGAACGGTCTGAACCAATGCACCAGATCGTTCCGGCAACTGCACCAGAGCATTCGGATCCTGGTTGTGTTCACGGGCGATCCGTGCCGTGAGAGGCACCAGCTGCAAACCCAAATAAGGATGGACCACCTGACCATCAGCCACCAGCTGATCAGCCACCCTGCGGGCCAGGTTGATGGGGATGGCGAAACCGAGTCCAGCACCGGGGCCGGAACGCACAAGGGTATTGATGCCAATCACTTGCCCCCTGGCATTGACCAACGGCCCCCCTGAATTTCCTGGATTGATGGCTGCATCGGTCTGAATCAAGTCCAAACGCTTATCAGAAAAGCCGAGGCTGCTGATATTGCGGTGCAGGCTGCTAACGATGCCAAGCGTCACCGTTCGCTCAAGCCCATAAGGAGTGCCGAGTGCAATCGCCCAATCTCCAACTTCCAAGGCCTCCGAATCTCCCAGGGGGGCCACCTCAGGCGAAGGGCCTTGCTGAAGGCGCACCAAGGCGAGATCCGTCACTGGATCGGTACCGACAACCAAACCGTCGCGCTGATCACCATCAGCAAGGGTCACCGTGACCTCATCCACTCGCTCAACCACATGGGCATTCGTGAGAATCAGACCATCGGCAGCAATCAACACTCCGGAGCCCTGACCACGTTCATGCTCCATCCCCCCGGGTTCACCAAGTAGGTCTCGAAGCAGGGGATCAATCAGAGTGGGGTCATAGGGCTGACGCTCCACGGTGCGTTCCGTGTCGATCCGCACCACGGACGGTGCCACTTGGCGAACGGCCTTGGCGACGAAGCTATGGGGACTGTCGGGGGTCGCCTCCACAAAGGAAGGGAAGACCAACAGAACAGCGGCCATGAGGGAGAAGAGCAATGCCACTCCTTGAGAGCGCCTGAGGCGATTCATGGCTGCGATCACAAACGGAAAATCTCATCCGCAACTTAGGGAGCACGGTGGGTTGGTGTTGTGTGAGCCCAAGCAAGGGGCGCGCTGTGGCTGCATCAAAAGCACTGGGAAGAGAAGGGATCGGTAGGGCGCTGCGCATGGCATCCGTTGTTGCAACGGAGGTTTTGTCCTGCCATTAATTTGCGCCGTCATCTCAGGGTCCAGACCATGACTGCCCCCACAAGCCAGCGCCTTCGCTGTGAGCTCTGTCAGGTGGAGATTGACTGCAGCAACGGGATCGATCAGGTGTTGTTCAGCCTTGGTGGAGCCGGGTCCCGCAGCAAGCTTTGGGTCAGGGTTTGTCGGTACCTCAGTAACGATGAACAGAAGGCCAGCTGCATCAATCAAGATGCAACGAAGCGCGGCGAAGAACAGCCCGGCGACCGCTACGACGAAGCTCCTCCCCTTGATCTGGGCAGAGCCAATGGGGGTAGCTGATCCCTGTCGTGCACATCTGGGCGTGGGCTGTGGACAGCTCTGAATGCTCAGTTCAAAGTGACAACAGCGCCTCTTTCAAGATCATGCGGCACTCCAGACATCGGCTCGCCCTTCTTTCCTCAGCAGTGGCAGTCACTCTGGTGTCAGTGCTGCCCGTTTCTGCACAAGCCTCCTGCACGTTTCTGACGCCGGTCGGCGGCAATGGCAGCGGGCCCAAACCATGGATCGTCAAAAAGAAAGTGGAGCGTCCGAAGGGATTGCTAGGACGAGCTGTCGGTCGCACCAACTGGAACACCGATTTCGTCGTCAATCAGCCCTATCGCTCCTTCAAATTGTTCTTCACTGCCGACTCAACAGACGGCAATCCTGGCGCGTATCCAATTCAGGCATTCCTCAAATTCAGCGATGGCGGCAATCTGAAGGTTGTGGATCAGACCATGCAACCGCCAACGGGGACAGGAGCACAGTTCGGACCGTTCACCTCTCCTTCAGGCAAAGCAGTCAGCCAGGTGAATTTTCGGATTGGAGCGAACAACGACCCTGCCGCAACCGGCTTCAGCTATCGGATCTCAGTGCAGGGCTGCAACTGATTCAGACAGCTGCACAACCTGGCTGTCTTCCCTCGATCCACTACATTGTTGACAGGCCTGGCGAGTCCTTCTCTCCAGGAGGGTGATCTCAGCATCAGCCGTCGGGCCAGAGCCCGACATCCCAGCCCCTCGTTGCCCCATCCCCTCCTGCCAGATCTCACTTCTGTCGCAGCAAAAGCCGCTGCCGACCAAGGATTTGAATTGGCAGATCTTCAGATGCTCACCCATCTGAGGCCGATGACGGTTCAGATTCAAATCCGCCACACCAGCGGTGACGATGTGACCCTCGACGACTGCGCTGGTCTGAGTCTTCCGATGGGCGAAGCGATCGAGGCATCCACACTTTTAACGGAGGCCTACGTCCTGGAGATCAGCAGCCCTGGCATCGGAGATCTGCTCCAGAGCGATCGCGATTTTCAGACATTTAGGGGGTTTCCCGTCGACGTCATCTTTCTAGATAACGAGGGACAACAACAAACCCTGGCAGGGTCTCTTCTGGAGCGGACTGGTGATCACCTTGAAGTCAATATCAAGGGTCGAATCAAACGAATCCCCCGATCGAGCATCCGCTCTGTGCAGCTGACCAGCCCCACCAGCTAGTTAGAGCAGCCCATCTCTCCGGTCGTGTCTCCGACCCACCACCTTTTCTTCTTTCCTTCAGCCCTCGATGGCACTCGTTCTACTCCCCGGCCTCACCAACCTGATCGATGACATCAGCGACGAGAAAAAGCTGCCACCTCAGGTTGTCGAAGCCGCCCTGCGCGAGGCTCTCCTCAAGGGCTACGAGCGCTATCGACGCACCTTGTATCTGGGGATCAATGAAGATCCATTTGACGAGGAATACTTCAGCAATTTCGATGTTGCGCTCGATCTCGATGAAGAGGGCTACCGGGTGCTGGCCAGCAAGATCATCGTGGAAGAGGTCGAAAGCGACGACCATCAGATTGCTCTCGCCGAAGTGATGCAAGTCGCCGATGACGCCCAGGCAGGCGACACGGTGGTGCTTGATGTCACTCCTGAGAAAGAGGAATTTGGCCGAATGGCGGCGGCCACCACGAAACAGGTGCTCGCCCAAAAGCTGCGAGATCAGCAGCGCCGCATGATCCAGGAGGAATTCGCCGACCTTGAGGATCCAGTGCTGACCGCACGCGTGATCCGTTTTGAGCGCCAGTCCGTGATCATGGCAGTGAGCTCTGGGCTGGGTCGGCCCGAGGTGGAAGCGGAACTGCCCAGACGCGACCAGCTACCCAATGACAATTACAGAGCCAATGCGACCTTCAAGGTCTTCCTGAAGGAAGTCAGTGAAGTGCCGCGGCGTGGGCCACAGCTGTTTATCAGCCGGGCCAATGCTGGCCTGGTGGTGTACTTGTTCGAAAATGAGGTACCTGAGATCCAGGAAGGATCGGTGCGGATCGTGGCTGTGGCCAGGGAAGCCAATCCCCCCTCTCGTTCGGTCGGACCGCGCACCAAGGTTGCTGTCGACAGCATCGAAAGGGAAGTCGATCCGGTTGGCGCCTGCATCGGCGCCAGGGGATCCCGCATTCAGCAGGTGGTGAATGAACTGCGCGGCGAGAAGATCGACGTGATCCGCTGGTCCTCAGATCCCGGCCAGTACATCGCCAACTCCCTCAGTCCGGCCCGTGTCGAGATGGTTCGCCTGGTCGACCCTGTCGGTCAGCATGCCCATGTGCTCGTGCCCCCCGATCAGCTCAGCCTCGCCATCGGTCGCGAAGGACAGAACGTGCGTCTTGCGGCCAGGCTCACTGGATGGAAAATCGATATCAAGAACTCACAGGAGTACGACCAAGCCAGCGAAGACGCGGTCGTCGCCGAGCTGATCTCCCAGCGAGAAGAAGAGGAGGCATTGCAGAGAGAGGCCGAGGAGCGCCTGGCTGCCGAGCAAGCGGCAAGGGCTGAGGAAGACGCCCGTCTGCGCGAGCTGTATCCCCTACCTGAAGACGAGGAGGAGTACGGCCAAGAAGACATGGCAGAAACGATGGAAAGCATGGACGATGCCACTGCGATGGCTGAATCGGGCGAAGCCGAAGCAACCGAGGCACCCACTGATGAGGTGGAGGGCGTCAAGGCCGAATCCGTTGAGAGCGACAGCGAAGCCGTGACCGCTGACGAGGATGGGGCCCGGTGAACGAACCACGCCCTGTCCTGCGTCGCTGCGTAGCCTGTCGAGAGTTGTTGGATCGCCAGCAACTCTGGCGCGTCATCCGCGACCACAGGGAAGGGGTCCTCTTAGATCGGGGGATGGGTCGCTCGGCCTACCTCTGCCCGACCGAGGCCTGCCTGGATGAGGCACGTCGCCGAAAACGTCTGAATAAGGCCCTGCGATGCCAGGTGCCCGACAGCGTTATCGCCACGTTGCAGGAGCGGCTCTCCTTTCAGAGAGACAGCCGCTGAGGCAAGATGAACATTGGCCCCAGCTTGTCTGGGGCCCCGAGGCACTCCGTGCCCGGACCGACCGGAGACCTGAATGACCAGCAGCGGCAAAGTCAGAATTTATGAGCTGTCCAAGGACCTTGGCCTGGACAACAAGGACGTGCTTGATGCCGCTGAAAAGCTGTCCATTGCGGCGAAAAGCCACAGCAGCTCCATCAGTGAGACAGAAGCAGGCAAGATCCGCGGCCTGCTCAAGAAAGGCATGCAACCAGCGGCACCAGCCAAACCGTCTGCGAGCAAAGCCATCCTGTCCGTAAAGAAAGCGGAGGCTCCAGTGGCACCACCGGCAAAATCCCCGGTCAAGCCAGCTGCTGCCGCACCGAGCAGAGCCGTGGCAGCAAAACCATCGCCAACCGCGCCGGTGGCGGCCAAAGCTCCACAACCCTCCAAAGCTTCGACTCCGTCGGCGCCTAAGCAACCTGTGGCGCGCCAATCGACAGCCAGTGCCCCGGTCAGCCGCCCAGCGGCTGCAGCGCCTGCCAATCCCGTTCCGGAAGCCAAAACCCCACCAGCACGACCGGCGGCAGCATCTGTGAGCAAGCCCACGGCACCGCAGCCGCGGCCCGCAGCACCCAGTGCAAAGCCCGTGGCCAGCAAGCCGCTCACACCAAGCCCAAGACCAGTTCAGGCCAAAGCAGGCGGAGCTCCCCGACCAGCAGCTCCACCCCCGGTCAAACGCAGCGCACCTACACCCCAACGACCGCCAGCCAGACCGGAACTGGTGGGACGGCCTCAGCCGAAACGTCCTCCTGGGCCTCCGACGCGAGCCGCCAACGGACAACGCCCTGGCATCAGCCCACGTCCAAGTCAGGCCGGTAGCCAAAATCAGCGGCCCGCCATGCCGCAACGACCCGGTGCCCCTCAAAGGCCTGGATCTCCGTCCCGTCCCGGAGCCAGCAAAACTGCAGGCGGACGGCCCGGAGCAGCACGCGCGGGCGGCAACACCCTCGAATTGGTAGGTAAGCCCATCCGTCGCGATGGTCAGGGAGCAGGAGGTCGCGATGGCAGTGGCCGACCCGCGCCTCCAAGTCGTCCGGGCATGCCCAGCGGCATGCGCAAGCCGATGGCACCCGGTGAGCTCATGCAGCTGCAAAAACCGAGTGGGCGCCCTGGAGCACCGCCGCCGCGCCGCGCCGATGGCTCACCGGTAACGCCTCGCACGGCCGAAGGACCGACCCGAAAGGCGGTGCCCCCAATCGCACGGCCGGCCACATCGCCATCGCCTGCAGCCGCACCCCGCCGTCCTGGTTACCGACCCGCACCTGGTGCAGGTGGTCAACGTCGTCCCGGACGACCCGACTGGGATGACAGCGCCAAGCTGGAAGCACTCCGCAGCCGTTCTCCCCAGAAGCAGCGGCAAAAGGTCCACATCATTGGAGAAAACGATGATGCCCTGGCTGCACAGACCGGCGGCTTCGCAGGTGAGCAGCAGGCCATGGTGCTCTCTGCAAGCCTGGCTCGTCCCTCTAAGCCAAAGACACAGCAGCGCTCAACGCCGAAACCGGTGGCTGCCGTCCGCAAGCGCCGCAAGGAGACAGCCCGTCAGCGTCAGCGGCGACGGGCCATGGAGCTTCGCGCTGCCCGCGAGGCCAAGCAGGTCAGGCCCGAGATGATCGTTGTGCCGGAGGACAACCTCACGGTGCAGGAGCTTGCCGACATGCTCAGTGTGGAGAGCTCCGAAATCATCAAATCCCTGTTCTTCAAGGGCATCATCGCCACGGTGACCCAAAGTTTGGATATGCCGACCATCGAGGCGGTGGCCGACGAATTCGGAGTACCGGTACTCCAGGACGATGTGGAGGAAGCTGCGAAGAAGACCGTCGAGATGATCGAGGAGAAAGACCTCGAGCATCTGATCCGCCGTCCGCCCGTGGTCACGGTGATGGGCCACGTCGACCATGGCAAGACGAGCCTGCTGGATGCGATTCGAAAAGCGCGCGTTGCTGCTGGCGAGGCAGGCGGCATCACCCAGCACATCGGCGCCTACCAAGTGGAGGTTGAACACAACAACCAACCCCGCAAGATCACCTTCCTCGACACTCCTGGTCACGAAGCCTTTACTGCCATGCGTGCCCGTGGCACCAAGGTGACCGACGTCGCTGTTCTGGTGGTCGCTGCCGATGATGGCGTCAGGCCTCAGACCCTGGAGGCCATCAGCCATGCCCGTGCTGCCGAAGTGCCGATCGTGGTTGCGATCAACAAGTGCGACAAGGAAGGTGCCTCCCCAGACCGCGTCAAACAGGAACTGTCAGATCAGAACCTGTTGGCAGAAGAATGGGGCGGCGATGTCGTGATGGTGCCCGTCAGTGCCATCAAGGGCGAAAACATCGACAAATTGCTGGAAATGATCCTGCTGGTCACCGAAGTGGAAGACCTACAGGCCAATCCCGATCGCATGGCCCGCGGCACCGTGATCGAAGCGCATCTCGACAAGGCGAAGGGGCCCGTGGCCACGCTGCTGGTTCAGAACGGCACCCTCAAAACAGGCGACGTTCTGGCGGCTGGCCCTGTGCTTGGCAAAGTCCGCGCCATGGTCGACGATGCCGGCAAGCGCATGAAGGAGGCCGGACCTTCCTTCGCCGTTGAGGCGCTTGGCTTCAGTGAAGTGCCAACAGCAGGCGATGAATTCGAGGTGTATACCGACGAAAAATCCGCCCGCGCAGTCGTGGGAGACAGGGCATCCGATGCCCGTGCCACCCGACTGGCTCAACAGATGGCCTCAAGGCGTGTATCGCTCACAGCCATGTCTGGCCAGGCAAGCGATGGCGAGCTCAAGGAGCTCAACCTCATTCTCAAGGCCGACGTCCAAGGGAGTGTGGAAGCGATTCTCGGATCGCTGGAACAGCTACCGAAGGACGAAGTCCAGGTTCGGGTTCTGCTCTCGGCACCTGGTGAAATCACGGAAACGGACGTCGATCTTGCAGCCGCCTCCGGTGCCGTGATCGTGGGTTTCAACACCTCCATGGCCTCCGGTGCGAAACGCGCCGCAGATGCCACGGGCGTTGATGTGCGCGATTACGACGTGATCTACAAACTGCTCGAGGACATTCAGCTGGCGATGGAAGGCCTACTGGAACCAGAGCTGGTCGAAGAGGCCTTGGGAGAAGCGGAAGTGCGTGCGGTGTTCACCATCGGCAAGAGTGCCGTGGCCGGTTGCTACATCACCACTGGCAAGCTGCAACGCAACTGCAAGGTGCGCGTCCGTCGGGGCAAAGAAGTGGTGTTCGAAGGCGACCTCGACTCCCTTCGTCGCAACAAGGACGACGTCAAGGAAGTCGCCACCGGATTCGAGTGCGGCATTGGCTGCGATCGTTTTGCTAATTGGGAGGAAGGCGACCGGATTGAAGGCTTCAAGATGGTCACCCAACGCCGCAAGCTGAGCACCTGACCGTCCCCCCCTGCCCCGATCCATCGTGAGTTCTCGTCGCGAGCCCCTGTTGTGGCTTCAGTGTCTGGCCCTTGGAGCCATCCCACTGGAGCTACTGGTGCTTCGACTTGTGCTCGCCGGCTCAGACCTGGGCCCATTCCCTGCCCTGGAAAGACTCTTGACCTGGGGCATCGGGGCTCTTGCACCAGCCTTCCTGCTCTGGCGTCGATCACCAGACTGGGGATCACTGCTCCTTCTGCGTCTTCCCCTAGCCGATCGCACCAAGCTCCAGCGCCAGCTCAGCGCGGCCCACACCACTCTCCCTTTGAAACTGCTTGGCAGTACAGGTGTCGTGCCCTTGCTGCTGTTGTTGTGGTGGATCGATGCCTCCGCACTGCTGGTGGCGGACTTGTCCCCGCTGCAGCACGGCAGCCGCCTGGGGAGCCTGCTGATTGCGGCGCCCCTACTGACCCTTCTCCTATGGCAATGGCATCAGCTGATTCAAGCCAGTTGGCTACTGACCAGAGACAACGATGCCCTGGACCGCTTCACCCCACTGAGCGAAGCCGAGTTGCAACAAACAACTCTGTCGTTAGGCCTGAGTCTGCTCCGGCTGCCAGACCTGGACTGGGGACCTGAGGTTGCTCCTGATTCGCAGCCGACAGCACCGAAAACAACACCTGCAGCCAATTCAGACGAACTGTCAGCGGTCAGATCCACCGCAACAACCACCCTCGATGCCAGCGGCGGCACAACAGACGATCGCCAAACTCCTGAAATCCCATCAGCTGGGCAACAAGAGAGCGCCGACATCGTGGAAGAAACGACAGGGCAGGATCACGCCCTGAAAGACAGTGAGGATGAAGACCAGAACCAGCCTGAGGATGTCAGCAACAAACTGGACAACCCGACCACGATCAGCGAAGACCTCTCTGCAACACCTTCAACTCCTGCGACAGACAGAAACGACACGCCTGTAGCAGGAGCAGTGGCTTCCGACCCGCCATTAGCCGTCCTTGGAGCGATCGAACCAGAGCAGCCCTCCGAAGGTAATGACAGCCCCGATCTGGATGGCGAGGTCGGAGAGCACGACGCGGTCACCAGCACTGACGCGAAAACTCATCACGAACAGGCCGAGACCACCGGAGGCGAAGAGAGCGATCCAGAGCAACCGGCGCAACCCTCTCCAGGGAGTGCGTGACTCTCTCAGTAGCCTCTCCTTCAGGGCAGGATCCAACTGTCCATTGGGGTTCTGACCGTTCAATCCCTTGGCGCTGCAGTCCAGAATGTTAAGTTCCTGTCGACGCCGATGTAGCTCAGCTGGTAGAGCAACGCTTTCGTAAAGCGTGGGTCGCCTGTTCAAGTCAGGTCATCGGCTTTGCTTCCGCATCGGAACACCAAGAAGCACTGCCTCGCAGGAGTCCAGACTCAAAGGCGAGCCTGAGGGCCAGGGTTTCATGATCCCCGATCAGTGAGGCCGCTCAGACTGACATCCCTGCCCTCAATCCCTAAGTGAGCAACGTCTGAGTGAGCAGGCAGCAGAGCCTCGATGATCAGAAACGAACCTGCCGCTGCCAGAGATCCGACAAAAGCAGCAGTGCAAACACAGACTGCACCGTGCATGAGGTCTTTCATTGTTGAAGGGCGACTGCATTCAGCCTCTGCCTGAAACCGAAGCAGGGTGCTGAGACGGGTCTCAACAATCTGTGCGCAGGGTCACTACTGAATCAAACTGGAGATCGATGGTGAACGCTGCAGATGAGCGGCATGGAGCCGACCAAGCTGGAAAGGCTGCACCGCAGCTACAGCCGCGATGCGGAACTGGATGAAGCCTTCATCGTTCTCACCGTCGGCGCCAGCCTGATTGCCACCCTCGGCTTGTTGGCGAACAGTACTGCCGTGGTGATCGGGGCCATGGTTGTGGCGCCATGGATCCACCCCTTGCGAGCCAGTGCCTTTGCAGTGCTGCTCGGTCGCGTTCGACTATTGGGCCGATCACTGAGCACCCTGGCCATCGGGGTCGTGCTGACGACAGTTTTATCTGCAGTGCTGGGTGCACTGGTCGCACTGCCCCAGTTCGGCAGCGAGGTCACAGCGCGCACCATGCCCAACCTGCTGGACCTTGGCATTGCACTCGTTGCAGGTGGACTGGCTAGCTACGCAAAAATGCGAAGCGACGCAGTGAGCTCCCTGGCAGGGACGGCGATCGCCGTGGCTCTGGTGCCACCGGTGTGCGTGATGGGCCTGTTGCTGTCACAACAGAATTGGTCCTTAGCCGCAGGCGCAGGCCTCCTCTTTTCCACCAACCTTCTGGGAATCCTGACGGGAGGGTTGATGTTGATGGCCTGGAAAGACCCATTCTTCCGCGAGCAACTCACACGCAGTCGCCTGAGTGCAGCCAGCTTCGCGCTGACTGGCTTACTCGTCGTCCCCCTTGGCAGCAGTTTCATCAGCCTGCTCCAGGCAAAAAATCAAGACAACATCAAAGAACTCGTGGAGATCACGATTCGTCGTTTTCTCGAAGATGAAACCATCACCTTTGGCGATGTGAAAGGTGTGCCTGAAAGCGAGGCGGTGAACCTTGAATCAGTGCGAATTGATTGGGATGTTCAACCACCAGTCATCCGCGCCCTGGTCAGTGTGAGTGACCCTCGTTTTCCCACCTTCACACAGGTGAAAGCAGTGCAGAAAGAGATCAACAAGCGTCAGCGGATGCAGTTTCAACTGGTGGTGGAACGCACCGCTGTGGAAGTGGTCGGTCCCCCACCCAAGACACCGACGATCGAACTCGACAGCCGCTTGGATCAAGTCCTGCTGCCTCAGCCAACCGAAGCAGGTCAAGAGCCGTCTGCAACCAACGCATCGACACGCTCCGACGAGACAACAACGGAAACTGAAGCCAAGCCAGCGGACAGAGAGCACCGCCTGACTCCAGAGCCGGCAATCCAGGACAACGTCACTCCAGCAGATGCTCAGACAGCACCGCAGCGCCCTCCCTCAAGCCCGACCACTGAAGGACCGCAACCGAACCTGAACGATTGGTGACGGTGAAGAGCAATGAGATGACGCGGCGTCTTGCGCGATGAGGCGAGCGAAGTCAGCCTCAGCAGCCACGCCTGTCTTCATCCCCAAAAAGGGAGGCGACCAAGTGCCATATCCCCTCTATAAATCGATGTATCAGCAGGGCTTGCCTCCATGTCCATCCGCATTGGCATTAATGGCTTTGGCCGCATTGGACGCCTGGCCTTCCGGCAGGCCATGGCCTGCCCGGATGTTGAGGTGGTTGCCATCAACGACCTGATCGAAATCGATTACCTCGCCTATCTGCTTCGCTACGACTCGACCCACCGACGCTTTCCGGGGGAGATTCGAGTTGAGAACGGTCAGCTGCTGGTGAATGGGCGCATGATTCGCGTCACGGCTGAACGCAATCCCCACCAACTGCGTTGGGGAGAGGTGGGCGCCGACTACGTGCTGGAAAGCACGGGCTTTTTCTTGACGGAGGAGAAGGCCCGTGCACACCTGGAGGCTGGAGCCCAACGGGTGGTGATGAGTGCCCCCTCGAAAGACCACACCCCGATGTACGTGATGGGGGTGAACCACACCAGCTATGCGGGACAGGCGATCGTGTCGAATGCCAGCTGCACCACCAACTGCCTGGCTCCCCTGGCCAAGGTCGTCAACGATAACTTCGGCATCGTCAGCGGTCTGATGACGACAGTGCATGCCACCACTGCCACCCAAAAACCAATCGACAGCCCATCACTCAAGGATTGGCGCGGTGGACGTGGGGCCGGTCAAAGCATCATTCCCAGTTCAACCGGTGCGGCGAAGGCGGTCGGTCGCGTGATCCCCGAGCTGAATGGGAAGCTGACGGGAATGGCATTCCGCGTCCCCACGCCTGACGTCTCCGTCGTTGATCTCACCGTGAATCTGGCGCGCCCCACCAGCTACGACGAGATCAAGCTGGCGATGAAAAGGGCATCCCAGAACGGATTATCCGGAATTCTCGGCTACACAGAAGACCCGATCGTTTCGAACGACCTACTCGGTGAAAGTTGCACATCCGTCTTTGATGCCGGAGCAGGGATGGCGCTCAATGATCAATTCATGAAGCTGGTGGCCTGGTACGACAACGAATGGGCCTACAGCTGCAAGTGCATTGATCTGATCCGTCACATGGCTTCTTCCTGAATCGGAAGGAGGGTATGAACCACAGGTGCGAGGCAACCAACCAGCCTGGTGAATGCACCCAGGGAGCCAGTGAACACCAACACCTCCACGACATTGGTGTTCACTGGCCACCCAGCTTGCTAATTCTGCTGAAGGCGGGTGGCTTGATCTGCAGTTGCATCACCACCAGTCGTGTGATCAGACAGCCGATGGCGGTCACAATGACGGCTGTATTCAGAGGAATCGGATTGACGCTGTTGGAATCGGCGTAGAAGCTGATAAACAGTGACAGGACGAATCCCCAGAACAGAGAGATCTCCGCATAGATCTCATGCCTCAAGGTGGGATGGCTTGCATCAGCACGGATGACATCCCTAAGGATCGCCCCTCCAGCACCGGTCATGGCACTGAACACAGGGCCCCAAATCAACAGGGGATCACATTGTTCCTCAACAGCCACAATCACACCCACCACCGTAAACGCTGCCAGGCCAAGGGCATCCAGCACCTGAATCATCCAGGCACCATTCAGCCTTAGGTGATGCGTCCAACGCGGCAGCCGTCGAGGCCACGGAGCACGCATCACGATGTAACTGAACAGCACGAGCACAATCACGATCGTGAGGTTGTGGACGGACTGCAACACTGCAGGACGGTCGCGATTCACAATCAGATCCCTCAGGATCCCGCCACCCACGGCAGGAAGGCTGGCCAGCACAAAAGCACCGAAGAGGCTGAATCGTTCCTGCTGAGCCAGCAATACTCCGGAGAACGCAAAAGCAGCAGTGCCAATGGTTTCCAGCGCAAAAAACCAGGGCTGCCCAGCGGTCATACCAAGCAGCGTTGGGAAGAGATAGTCACGAACAATCTGGTTGTAACGCCCCTCCTGCCGCAAGGTTTCCATGGCGTGGTTGAAGGCGTTCACCAGAGCTGGCGAGGTGGTGCGACGACTAAACAGCACCACAATCGGGCCGCTGAAGATCGGTTGATTGCCAGCAACCAGCTGGCTTGAAAAGCCCTGCTCCCAGAGCAACGTGCCCCCCACCAGCCTGTCGATAGCCACCAGATCGACTTTGCCGTCAATCAGGTTCTGGAGGTTGTTCAGATCCGTGCTCGTGGAAAGCCACCGGCCCCGGTTGGATGGCGCTCTAAGGAACTGATCAATCGCATCGCCGTAGACGTAGCCCGACACAACACCCAAGCGCAGCTGGCTCTTAGGGAATGACTGGGAGAAGACCGATGGTTGGAGCATGGCCCGGGCCCTGGGCTGATCCCACCGACTGACCAGAATGATGTCTTCCGTTCGATATGGCTCGGAAAAATAGGCGTATTGGCTGCGTTCCTCCGTCATGAAGGCCCCGCCGGCCACATCCCGATCGCCGCTCCTGATCTGCTTCTGGTGTAGGTCCCAACCAACCTGTGGCAGCTCCAGTGTGCGACCGAGATTGTCTTCGAACACGGCCCTTAAAAGCTGCACGTCGAGACCGGTGATCCGGCGCATGTCGTCGGACTTCTCGAGGTACTGATAGGGCTTCCAGGGATACCAGCCACCACGGATCACCTGGTCCTGCATCGCATTGGCAGAACTGGGGCCCCCAAGTGCGAGCAGGAGAGCCAGGCAGATCCCCCATGCGACAGCCATCAAGCGACCGTTCGCTCTCCACTGATCTCCGGCGGGTCCGTTCACAGCAAGCGCCATTCCCCTGGCTTGCATGCTGCTCCAGGCAACTGAGATCAACAACAAAAAGCCCCCACCTAGCGGCGGGGGCTTTGCGATTCAGCGCAAGCTGAAT
>NZ_UCOB01000025.1 GCF_900474295.1 Synechococcus sp. UW140
TGCTGATGGCTCAGCAGCGGCACACGACCGATATCACGCAGATACGAACGCACCATGTCGACATCTGCCACGACCGAGCGAGACCCGGTAGGCCGACGCGTTTTGGAGTTGGCGGAAGCAGCTGGGGCGAGAGCAGTTGCGGCGATCATGCGTGCTCCTTTGCGTTCATTGCGTTATGTAAAGAGTACCCCTAAAGAAGTGTAAAGAGACTCTCAGGAAAGAAACGGCCGCAAAATTAGGTAATTATCCCTAGGGAGCCTCTCAGGCCGCTAGGGGGAGATTGGCCAGCAGCCAGGCCGCGGTGCTGAGATAGATGATGACGCCAGCCACATCGGTGGCGGTGGTGATGAAGGGAGCCGACATCAGCGCCGGATCCAGGCCCATGCGATTGAACAAAAGCGGTAACGCCGCTCCAGCCGTAGCCGCCAAGGTGGTGATCGCCATCAGGCTGATGCCCACCGCCGCAGCGACCAAGGGCCCTCCACCACGCCACCAAGCGAACGGAACCACCACCAACAACATCAGCAAGCCCAGCAAGGCGCCGGCAATCGCCTCACGCACCACCACCCATAGGGGTCCAAGCGCCTGAATGCGCTGGGTGCTCAAACCACGAATCACCACTGTGGAACTCTGGGCACCAACGTTGCCGCCGCTACCCGTCAGCAAAGGAATGAAAGCGGTCAGCAACACCACCTCCTTCAGCACCTGCTCGTTGAGGGCAATCACCTCCGAGGTGAAAAAGCTGGCCACCACCAACACCGTGAGCCAGACCACCCGGCGGCGGGCCACTGTGAATAGGTTGCTCTGGAAGTAATCGTCTTCATCACCCGCCTGCACAGCACCTGCTGCATACAGGTCACGGGTTGCTTCCTGTTCGATCACGTCGATCACGTCATCAACAGTGACGATGCCCACCAAGCGCTGCTCAAGGTCCACCACGGGAACAGCCAAGAAGTCATAGCGCTGGATCGCACGAGCCACCTCCTCCTGATCAGTGTTGGTGCGCACACTCACCACATCCCGTGTCATCACATCGCCGACTTGATCATCTGGATCGGCCGTGACCAGATCGCGAAGGGACAGGATGCCAGTGAGATGGCGCTCCCCATCGGTGACATAGAGGCTGTAAATCGTCTCCGTGTCCCGAGCGCGACGACGCACGATCGTGAGCGCCTGAGCGGCACTGTGGAACTCCTTGAGGTCAATGAACTCAGTCGTCATTAGACGGCCGGCGGTCTCCGCCTCATAACCCAGCAACTGTGCGGTCACCCGACGCTCCGCCGGGCTCAGCTCCATCAACAACCGACGCACCACCTTGGCGGGAAGTTCATCAAACAACCGCACACGGTCGTCGGGTGACATCTCCTCAACGAGCTCCAGCACCTCTCCTGAGCGCAGTCGCTCCAGCAGGCTCTGCTGCACAGCCGGCTCGAGATATTCATACACCTCGATCGCTTCATCCTTGCTCAGCAAACGGAAGGCGAGAGCCTGCAACGTTCGCGGCAGGCTGCCGATCGCCTCGGCAATATCCACAGGCTGAACAGGCTCCAGCAACAATTTGACGGCGTCGTAATTACCCGCCGCCAGCATTGATTCCAGCTGCTGGGTCACCACGGACGCGACCACCCCAGTTGCCTCGTCCATCGGCCTGTGGTCTGGGCCTGCTCAGTGTATGGCGCATGGCTGCACCAAACAGTTCCCAGCTAGTGTTTTCGCTCCTAATCGGATGAGCATGGGCCTGAATGTGAATGGAGTGACCGTGCGCGGCGCCGATGGCAATGACAAAAGCCTCAGCGACTACGCCGGCAATGTGCTGCTGATCGTGAATGTGGCCAGTCGCTGCGGCTTCACCAAGCAGTATTCCGGCCTGGAAGCACTCAACAAAACCTATGGGTCTCAGGGCCTACGCGTGCTGGGATTCCCCTGCAACGACTTTGGTGGTCAGGAACCCGGCACGCTTGAAGAAATCCAAGCCTTCTGCTCTACCAGCTACGGCGCCAGCTTCGAGCTGTTCGACAAAGTGCACGCCATGGGCACGACAACCGAGCCTTACTCCACTCTCAATCAGATGGAGCCGGCCGGTGATGTGGCCTGGAACTTTGAGAAGTTCCTCGTGGGCAAGGACGGCAGCGTGATCGCACGCTTCAAGAGCGGAGTTGAGCCAGAGTCAACCGAATTGAAAACCGCGATCGAAGCGGCACTGGCCGGCTAAGCCTCAGCTCAACGGGTCGGTGCCGGGGCCGTTAGGGCCCGACCGACCCAAAATCCAAGTGCTGCGGCGCCAACACCCAGGCCAAGGGTCAAGCCAATCAGGCCCAGGGCCTCAACCCATTGCCCAGAAGCAATCAGCTCAACACTGTTCACCATCCAACTGCTGAACGTGGTGAGCGATCCACAAAAACCAATGCCGAGGAGGAGCTGACGGCGGGGGCGACTGGGACATCCAGCCAACAAGCCCAGCACCAAGGCACCGACCACATTGGCGACGAGATCCTTCTCGCCGAGGTGCAGACCCAGTTGCCAGCGCAACACTGCCCCGGGAACAGCACCGATCGCCACCAGAACAAGCTCCGACAACTCCTGCTGAAGAGTGAATCGGCTCGTCTTCGCCTCCATCAGGCCACCCCGAGGCCATAGCCGAGTGCAGCCACCAGTAAGCCACCCAGAACCGAACCGACAGCGAGCACAAAGCATTCCAGCCACTGATGGGCCCTCAGGGTGTTGAGCAACTCAACCGCAAAGGTAGAAAAGGTACTGAGACTGCCAAAGAAACCGGTAGCGATCAGCAATAGCAACGGTGCAGTCGCTGTGGCGGGCTGGCATTTGCCACTCACGGTCAGTCCTGCCACAAGACCGAGACCAAACGCCGCGATCAGGTTGACCGCAAACGTTCCCCAGTGTTTACGCGGCACCATCGGTTCGTAGTGGTTAACCACCCGAAGTCGCAACCACGCACCTGGAATGGCCCCCAATCCCACTAGGGCGACCTGACGGGTGAACAACAGTGCATCAGCCATGCATCCAGCCCCGCTGGACCGCACCAGGATGGTCAATACCAACGGTTGAGGCCACCTCAACTTGCAGCCACTCCTCACCGTTTTCACATCGCCAACTCCGCAAAACCCGCAGCGGGGTGCCCAAGTCGAGTCGACGCAGAGAGGGCGCATTCACCCTGGGGGAGGCATGCAAAAGATCGTGGGAACCACTGATCAACGGCCCACCACCATCACGACGTCGCACTTCTGGAAGACGTCGATCTGCTCCTCCAGCGGGAAGGGCCGCCGGGGCCAGCAGAGCAACACCGAGCAGCCAGCTCCAGCGCATCGCGGTAACCAGCGAAGCCTGCATCAGATGTCGAGGTTGGTCATATCAAGTTCAGCGCTGTGGGTTTCAATAAATTCACGACGCGGTGCAACCTTGTCGCCCATCAGGATGGTGAAGATGCGGTCGGCTTCGAGGGCATCTTCAATTTCCACACGTTTCATCATTCGCGTGGTGGGATCCATTGTGGTCTCCCAAAGCTGTTTCGGCATCATCTCACCCAAACCTTTGAAACGCTGAATGTTGTAATTAGCTTTTTCCGGAAAGCTTGATAGGGTTTTTTGGAGATCTTGCTCGTTGTAGCAATACGTGTGATTTTTCCCGCGCTCCACTTTGTAGAGAGGCGGGCAGGCGATGTAGATAAAACCACCTTCCACCAACTCCTTCTGATAGCGGTAGAAAAAGGTGAGCAATAAGGTGCGGATGTGAGCACCATCCACATCAGCATCTGTCATGATGACAACGCGGTGGTAGCGAAGATTCTTCTGATCAAAGTCTTCGCCTTTGATGCCAAGTCCAAGGGCCGTAATCAGAGCCTGAATCTCGGTATTTTTGTAGATCTTGGCATCGTCTGTTTTCTCAATATTGAGGATCTTTCCGCGCAAGGGAAGAATCGCTTGGAAACGACGATCACGACCTTGCTTAGCGGAGCCGCCAGCTGAATCACCCTCAACGATGTAGATCTCAGACTCGGATGGATCCCTTGAACTGCAATCTGCCAGCTTGCCGGGAAGCGTGGAACTTTCCAACACGCTCTTGCGCCGCACAAGCTCACGCGCCCGGCGCGCTGCTTCGGCTGCATTAAAGGCCTGGATGGCCTTCTCCAGGATCATGTCGATCACACCTGGATTGAATTCCAGGTACTGACCGAGAGACTCACCGACAAGACTGTCAACAATGCCGCGAACTTCGGTGTTCCCCAATTTGGTCTTGGTCTGACCCTCAAACTCAGGCTCAGGAACCTTCACGGAAAGCACAGCGGTGAGGCCCTCGCGAATATTTTCACCAGCGAGATTGGAATCAGCTTCCTTACGCTTACCGCGCTTGCGAGCAAAGGTGTTGAGTGTGCGAGTCAGAACAGTTTTCAGACCCTCGATATGGGTGCCCCCATCAACCGTGCGGATATTGTTGGCGAAACCAAGAATACTGTCGGAATAGGCATCAACACACCACTGAAGGGCTGCTTCAACCGAGACACCATCTTTCTCGGCATTCACATAAATAATCTCCGGATGAAGGGGTTCCTTCTCCGCATTCATATAGGCAACGTATTCCTTGATGCCGCCTTCGTAGAAATAAGTTTCTTCGTGAGGCTCACCTTCTGGACTTCGGGCGGATTCACGCTCATCGCGAAAGACAATGCTGACGCCGCCATTTAGATAAGCAAGCTCTCTCAGCCTGGCGGAAAGAGTGGAGTAATCAAAAACAATGCCAACCGTGAAAATATCGATGTCTGGCTTGAAGCAGACACTCGTACCGGTGCGGCCATTCTCATCATCGGGCTGATCTTCTGAGCGAAGACTGCCAATCGCTGCACCGCGTTCAAAGCGCTGACGGTGCACCTGCCCCTGACGGCGGACCGTCACCTCAACCCATTCACTGAGGGCATTGACAACGGAAACCCCCACCCCGTGGAGGCCTCCAGACACTTTGTAGCCACCGGCGCCGAACTTGCCGCCGGCATGCAGCACCGTGAGCACTGTCTCCAAAGCACTCTTGCCAGTGCGCGGGTGCACATCCGTGGGAATGCCTCTGCCGTTGTCGGTGACTGAGGCTGAGCCGTCCTCACCAAGGACAACAAGGATCTCTGAGCAATGCCCAGCCAGAGCCTCGTCGACAGAGTTATCGACAACCTCGTACACCAGATGATGGAGTCCACGCGGCCCTGTGGTGCCGATGTACATCCCCGGGCGCTTACGGACTGGCTCAAGCCCTTCGAGGACCTGAATCTGTTCAGCGCCGTAGGCGGCTTGAACCTTTGAGGCTTCGCTCATGCGTTCGTGGTCTGCAAAGCCGTCCTGTCAGGCTGAATTTACCACCGGTGCACCAGAGGCGCTTGCAGAGGCCTCTGAGGCGTCATTTTTCCCAGGGGTGCACCCCCAAGGATTCACCCATGGGCGACACCAGTGCCATTCCCACCAGCCCCGACAATCCCGATCAAGGAGCCAATCATCCCCTTGTGATCGTGGTGCTGGGCCCCACCGCCAGTGGAAAGACGGCGCTTGGAATCGCCCTGGCCCAGCAGCTGCAACTCGAGGTGATCAATGTCGATTCCCGCCAGCTCTACAGGGGGATGAACGTGGGTACCGCCAAACCCACACTCGCCCAGCAAGCCGAGGTCACCCACCACCTGCTCGACCTGCGCAATCCAGACCAGCCTCTAACACTCCAGGAATTTCAGGGCGTGGCGCTGGAGGCGGTGAACCGCTCGATCGCAACACGGAGCATGGCCCTCCTGGTGGGAGGAAGCGGTCTCTACCTCAAATCCCTCACCAGCGGTCTCAAGCCACCTGCAGTCGCGCCACAGCCTCAGCTACGCGCCCAGATGGAACAGCTCGGCCAACCGCTCTGCCATGCACTGCTGCAACAGTCAGATCCAGAGGCCAGTCGTCGGATCGCACCGGCCGACGCGGTGCGCACCCAACGCGCCCTTGAGGTGCTCTATGCGACAGGACGCACCATCAGCAGCCAGCAAAGTGCCAGCCCCCCGCCCTGGCGAGTGCTGGAGCTGGGCCTCGACCCCATCGACCTGCGTCAGCGAATCACCCATCGAACACGCCAGCTCTACGTGGATGGGTTGGTGGAGGAAACGGATCTGCTGCGCCAGCGCTTCGGTGCTGACCTCCCCCTCCTTCAGACCATCGGCTACGGGGAAGCACTGCAGGAACTGGACGGAACCCTGAGTCGCGAGGATGCAATTGCGATCACCTCCCGACGCACCCAACAGTTCGCCAAACGCCAGCGAACTTGGTTTCGCCGCCAGCATCAACCCCACTGGCTGAGGAGTAAGGAACCCTTTAACGAAGCGATGAATCTGATCAAAGGAGGTCTAGTGTGAGAGGAGAAGTGCCTGCGTTTGTCCAAGCTGGGCCGCCGTCCTTCCCTGTTCCCTCAACACCCTGAATGGCTCCACGTCCCCGTTTTGATCGACGCGCTCCTGTTCGTGAGCTCCCCAACATCAACGAACGCATCAATTATCCGCAGCTGCGAGTTGTTGATGCTGATGGCACCCAGCTTGGCGTGATCGACAGGGAAGAGGCGCTGTCTGTCGCCCAGGAACGCGAACTTGACCTGGTGCTGGTGAGCGAAAAAGCCGATCCTCCGGTCTGCCGGATCATGGATTACGGCAAGTTCAAATTTGAGCAAGAAAAGAAGGCCAAAGAAGCCAAGAAAAAGTCGCATCAGACCGAGGTCAAAGAGGTCAAGATGCGCTACAAAATTGACCTGCATGACTACGACGTCCGCATTGGCCAAGCCCAGCGTTTCCTCAAGGCCGGTGACAAGGTGAAATGCACCGTGATCTTCCGCGGTCGGGAGATTCAGCACACCGCCCTCGCCGAAGTGTTGCTGCGGCGGATGGCCAAGGATCTTGAAGAGCAGGCCGAAATCCAACAGCCTCCGAAGCGCGAAGGCCGCAACATGATCATGTTCCTCACACCGCGCAAGACGCCGCTGGTGAAGAAGGACAAGGACGACGACCAACCCGTCGTGAAGGCAGTGCGGACCATCACCGCCCCGCCCCGTGCGGCAAGGATGAGCGGCAAAAGCGGCACCACCCCATAACGCTCAAGCGTGAAGGTGGTCGAGCAACAGCTGCCAACCCAGCTGTGCCGCTGCTGGATCATGGCTGCTGCGAGCTTCACACATGAAGCCATGATCAGCCCCATCAATGCCCACATAGCGCAACCGCTCTCCTGAAGGGTCAGATGCTCTCAAGGCATCGGCTATCTGCTGCTGATCCGCTGGTGGAATCAGCGGATCAGCTGTGGCGCAAATGCAGGTGAGGTTGCCAGCGACTCGAACCAAGAGCTCCAAACTGGGCGGCCCTCCACCAGGGCGCCTTTGGCAAACACCAGCACCGTAAAAGTCGAAACTGCTCTGCACCTCTGGAAGCGTGGCCGCAAGCAGGGCAGCATGGCCCCCGAAACAAAACCCCAACACTGTGAGCTCCGTGCAGCCCTGCGTCCGCAGCCAGGCAGCGGCATGACGCACATCAGCGAGGATCCCCGCCATGGTGGTGCTGTCTTTATGACGGCGGCCCTCCGCCAGCGCATCCGGGTCGTAACCCAACTCCAACTGCGGCGCTGTGCGTGCAAACAGCGGCATGGCCAGCGCCGGCACCCCTTCTGCAGCGATCCGATCAGCAATGCTGCGCACCCAGGCATTCACACCAAAAACCTCAGGCAGCACGAGAACAGCACGAAAACGAGACTGTTTAGTGTCATTTACCGGCGCCCACCAACAGCGCAGTGGTGCATGCGAACGGGCAATGGTGTGCCAATGAGAAGGAGTTCTTAAAGCGCGCTCAGGAATTGGCATCAGGACACAGACCACCCAACCAATTGTCACCAGGACGATCACTTCTTAGGGTGGCCGCAATTCGATCCGGTCCACCGGCGTGCGATTCCACATTCAGCAGGAAAGCGACATTCCGGCTTCGACCCAGCTCTACAACCAGATCTGCTTCGCGATCGCCGCCCGGCACTACCCGCCAGGCCACCGGCTACCCAGCACCCGCCAGCTCGCGATGCAGACCGGTCTGCACCGCAACACCATCAGCAAGGTCTATCGCCAGCTGGAAACTGACGGTGTGGTGGAAGCGATGGCCGGGTCTGGCATTTACGTGCGTGACCAGCAAAAACCCCGAGAAGTGCGCACCCCTGTGCACATCCGCAACCGTGGGGTTACAGATCTCGACCGCGAAGTGCGTAAATGCGTGGACGGACTCCTCAATGCCGGCTGCACCCTCCAGCAGACCCGTGAACTGCTCACGCGCGAGATCGACTGGCGACTGCGCTGCGGCGCGCGGGTGCTGGTGAGCACTCCCAGGGAAGATATCGGCGCCTCCATGCTGATTGCAGAAGAACTCGAGCCGAGCCTGGATGTACCTGTTGAGGTGGTGCCAATGGAGGAGCTCGAGAGTGTGCTGGAGAGCGCCAGCAATGGCACCGTGGTGACAAGCCGCTACTTCTTGCAACCGATCGAAGAGCTGGCCAAACGCCATGGCGTGCGCGCGGTGGCAGTGGATCTGAACGACTTCCGCGAAGAACTCAATCTGCTCAAGGAACTCAGAGCCGGCAGCTGTGTGGGCCTGGTGAGCATCAGCCCGGGCATCCTGCGTGCCGCCGAGGTGATTCTGCACAGCATGCGGGGCAATGAACTGCTGTTGATGACCGCAACTCCAGATGTGGGAAGCCGTCTACTGGCACTGCTGCGGGCCTCCAGCCATGTGCTCTGCGATCGGCCCAGCCTGCCCCTCGTGGAACAGAGCCTGCGCCAGAATCGGTCCCAGCTGATGCGCATGCCCCAAGTGCACTGTGCTGAGAGCTACCTGAGCAGCGACACGATCGAGCTGCTACGCAAAGAGATCGGTCTGCAGACCAACTGAAAGTCCACAGCCCGAACCCCTGACAGGTGATGATGCCTGCACCAGGCAAGCGTCCAAACTGACAAGGCCATGTTCAAGCAGATCCGAGCTGACATGGCCCTCATCCGTGAGCGGGACCCTGCGGCACGAGGCGCTCTCGAAATCCTGCTCTGCTATCCAGGCTTTCAGGCCATCACAGTCCACCGGCTCAGCCACCGGCTGTGGCACTCCCGCCTACCCCTCAAACTTCCGGCACGGCTTCTGAGCCAGCTAAGCCGTGGCCTAACCGGTATCGAAATTCACCCCGGCGCCCGCATCGGCAGCGGCGTGTTTATCGACCACGGCATGGGAGTGGTGATCGGCGAAACCGCCGAGGTGGGTGACCACTGCCTGCTGTACCAGGGAGTCACCCTGGGAGGAACAGGCAAGGAGAGCGGCAAACGTCACCCCACCCTCGCCAGCAATGTGGTGGTTGGAGCCGGTGCCAAGGTGCTGGGGGCTTTGAAGATCGGCACCAACACCCGCATTGGAGCAGGCTCAGTGGTGGTGCGAGATGTGGAGGCCGATTCCACCGTGGTCGGGATTCCAGGCAGGGTGATTCACCAGAGTGGAGTGCGGATCAACCCGTTGGCCCACTCCGCCTTACCAGATGCGGAGGCCAACGTCATTCGCAACCTGATGGAGCGGATCGATCAACTGGAAAGCCAGGTGGGCACCCTGCAGGCCTGCCTCAAGGCCGTCGCAGCGGGACGGCCGATCAGTGAGGTGCGTAGTGGCAAATCACAGAACCTCAAGGACCGAGAGATCCTCGAGTTCTTGGGGGACTGACCAGGGGAGACGATCAGGCGCTTGCTGTCTGCGGAGCCGCAGGAGCTGGCTGGAACATGAACATCGAATAAATCACGTTGCGGCGCATGTTGGTCATCATTTCCAGGAACATGTCATAGCCCTCATTCTTGTATTCGATCAGGGGATCTTTCTGGCCATAACCGCGCAAGCCAACCGATTCGCGCAGCGCATCCATGGCTTGGAGATGCTCTCGCCAGAGGGTATCGATCTGCTGGAGAATGAAGAAACGCTCAGCTTCGCGCATGAGGCCTGGGCGTTCTTGTTCTATCTGGCCCTCCTTGAGGTCGTAGGCGTTGCGTAGCTGCTCCTGCAAAAATGCCTTGAGGTCATCCATGGAGAGACCACTGAGTTGATCGGGCTTCAGATCCTCGAGCAGATAGACAAACTCCTGAACCTTGCTCACCAGCTGACCAAGATCCCACTCCTCAGGCGGTAGATCGGGATTCACATAGGCCTCAACGATTTCATTCATGGTGCGCTCTCCATAGCCAATCACCTGCTTCTTAAGCTCACGCCCCTCGAGCACCCGGCGCCGTTCTGTGTAGACAGCTCGGCGCTGGTTATTCATCACTTCGTCGTACTCAAAGACCTGCTTACGGATGTCGTAGTAATACGTTTCCACCTTCTTTTGCGCCCCTTCCAGAGAGCGGGTCAACATCCCCGACTCAATCGGCATGTCCTCCTCGACACGGAAGGCATTCATCAGTCCAGCGACCCGATCACCACCAAAGATGCGCAGCAAGTTGTCACCAAGCGACAGGAAGAAGCGAGTGCTGCCAGGGTCCCCTTGGCGACCGGCTCGACCGCGTAGCTGGTTATCGACGCGACGGGATTCATGCCGTTCAGTGCCGATGACATGGAGACCACCCGCCTCACGCACACGAGCTTCTTCCTGTTTGACCACCTCGTCGTATTCCGCCTTCACTCGGCCAATGGCCAAACGCAAAGCGGCGATCTGCTCATCCTCGGTAGGAGCCTTCTCTGCCGCCGTGGCAATGCGATCCTCCAGCTCAATCACGCTGAGGGCACGGTCACCCCAGGCTTTGATCAGATCACGAGCAAGATCGGCCAGCGCCTGGTCGGTGTCATCACTGAGTTGACAGGGATACAGGCTGCCAATAGCCCTGGCTTCGCTCGGTGCGCTGCCGTGAGGACCTGAGGAAGGCACTGCCTTAGCTGCAAACCCAGAAGCCTCAGGACTGCGCTGGAGGGGCACTGGCGGGCGATGACCCTCCTCGGGCTTCACCAGCCGGGGCAAGAGCACCTCGCGCAACTTCAGGCGTGCCATGTAGTCACTGTTCCCGCCGAGAATGATGTCGGTACCGCGGCCCGCCATGTTGGTGGCGATCGTCACAGCACCGGAACGGCCTGCTTGTGCCACGATCTCAGCCTCACGCTCCACGTTTTCAGGCTTGGCGTTGAGCAGGTTGTGAGGAATGGACTCCTCGGCCAACAAGGTGCTGAGCAGCTCGCTCTTTTCGACGCTGGTGGTACCCACCAGCACAGGCCGGCCATCGTGGTGAATCTGAGCGGTCTCTTTTGCCACCGCTCGCCATTTAGCGGTTTCAGTTTTGTAAACCTGATCGGCCAGATCACGACGGGCTCGCACTCGATTGGTGGGCACAATCGTGGTCTCGAGTTTGTAGGTTTTCTCGAATTCCACTTCCTCGGTCTTGGCCGTCCCTGTCATCCCGGCTAAGCGGGGGTAAAGCAAAAAGAAGTTTTGGTAGGTGATCGAAGCCAGGGTCTGTGTTTCCGGCTGGATCTGCAGGCTTTCTTTGGCTTCGATCGCCTGGTGCTGCCCATCACTCCAGCGGCGACCAGGCATCACCCTGCCGGTAAATTCATCAACAATCACGGCTTCGCCCTCACGCACGATGTAATTCACATCGCGGACGAACAAATCCTTGGCCTTCAGCGCATTCGTGATGTAATGCGCCCAGGGGTCTTGAGGGTCATAAAGATCACTCACCCCAAGTAGTTTCTCTGCCTTTGCAAAACCTTCATCAGTGAGGGTGCAACTGCGCTGTTTCTCATCCACCTCGTAATCCCCTTCGGGATCGATGCCGTCCTTCCCCATTTCGGCCGCACGCTCGAGGGCATCTGCTATCTGCGCCGCCTGCTGATATTTCTCCTGAGGCCTTTCCACCTGCCCGGAAATAATCAGAGGCGTGCGGGCCTCATCGATCAGGATCGAATCAACCTCATCAATCACGCAGTACTGGAACTCGCGCTGCACCACCTCGCTGATGTCATTGGCCATGTTGTCGCGAAGGTAATCAAACCCCAGTTCTGAATTGGTCGCATAGGTGATGTCACATCCATAGTTTTTGCGACGGGTGGCGGGATCCATGTCCTGCTGGATCAGACCCACCGAAAGGCCCAAGAAGCGATGCACCTGGCCCATCCATTCCGCGTCACGCCGAGCCAGATAGTCGTTCACGGTGACGACATGAACGCCGCGGCCGGTGAGGGCATTGAGGTAACTGGGCAACGTGGCCACCAAGGTCTTGCCCTCGCCGGTCTTCATCTCGGCGATCTGGCCCTCATGCAGAACCATGCCCCCGATCATCTGCACATCGAAATGACGCATGCCCAACACCCGCTTCCCGGCTTCACGCACGACCGCGAAAGCCTCCGGCAAAAGGTCATCAAGGAGGGGCCGCTGTTTCTGAAGCGGGCCGGCGTTCTCCAGCTTCTGACGGAAGTCAGCCGTGCGACGGCGCAGGTCGTCATCACTGAGAGGAGCAATCTCCTCCTCCAGCAGATTGATGTCCGAGACGATCGGCTGGTAGCGCTTCAGCTTGCGGGCATTGGGATCACCCAGCAGGAGCTTGAGCATGGATGCAGCGGATCGTCTGGGGGCCAGCCTACTGAGAACATGCGACTCGCCTGCAAGCTCTGCAAAACAGCACGCTTCAAAACACCTGGCTAAGCAGACAACATGGGAGCCACCATCTATTTGCACTGGACGGCAACTCACTACGACTGGGTTCGCAGCGGCCACTACCACTCCATCATCGATGGTGATGGGAAGGTGCACTGCCTGCACGCCTACAGCGTTGATCTGCCAGCGCACACATGGGGTCGCAACAACAATTCCGTTGCCCTCTCCTGCGCCTGTATGGGGGGTCAGCCCGATCCCTGGAGCCAGCCGCCAACGGTGGCGCAGTTGAAAGGATTGTGCGAAGAAACGGCAGCCATTGCCCGCAGCTGGGGCTGGCAGGCGGAAGACATCACCATCAACACGGTGATGACCCATGCCGAGGCGGCCTCCAACCGCGATGGTCGGATCCTGCACGACAACTATGGCCCCATGATCTGGGGCGGCACCGGAGAACGCTGGGATCTACTCCAGCTCGAAGCCAACGGCAGCAGCGATGGCGGCGATCAACTGCGTCAGCGGATCAAGAGCTTGCTCCACCAGCAGGCTTCAGCCGAGCCCGAGCCGCACGACGGCGCCATCGAACAGCAACCTCCACTTCAGTTCCAACGCACCAGCAGCATGCGGGCCCGGGGCGAAGCTCTGCCAATCGTCATCGATACTGAAGGCCGCTCCTGGGCATTGGCCGCCGATCTGCTGGTGCGCTACGGGATTACCTACAGCTGGGACAGCAACCTCCGGCGCGTACTGATTGGCAGCCTGGATGTGGTGCCCAGCTTTCGGGAGGATGGGGTGCAGAGCGATGTGGGCTGGCCTCTGTTCGAGATGACGCTTCAGAGCCATCAGGCGCCAGTGATCCTGCGGGGCATCCTCCGCCCCTCAGCAGACGAATCAGACGGTGATCACAGGGCCTGGTGCAGGGTGCTGGAATTCGCCGAGGAGTTCGGGATCTCCGTTGTCTTCTCACCATTCAGCCTGGGTGAACGCAGAGGCGGATGATGAAGACCAACATCCAATGCCATGGCACGCATCCGCCTGGTTGAACATGCCCCGGGAGCCCCAGGCCTGCGCTGGTTTGGCATGGGACCTGGACTGCGCCCGAGCCGGGGCCTGATCAAGTTGCGCCGGCTGTTCCAGAAGCACGCCTTCTGGGCTGAGAACCGCACCACAAGCGACCTGAAGCAGATGCTGGCAGGCAGCACTGTGGTCGTGAGCCTATGGCGTGGCAAGCGGATTGTGGGCTTCGGCCGCGCCCACAGCGACGGCATTCATCGCGCCGTGCTCTGGGACGTGGTAGTTGCCGGAGACCTGCAGGGGCGAGGACTGGGGCGCCGGGTGGTCGAGGCCCTGCTCGCAGCCCCTGCAATCCGGAACGCCGAACGCGTCTACCTCATGACAACGAACAGCGCTGGCTTCTACAAGCAGCTGGGATTTGATGATGCATCCCCCCAGCAACTACTGATCAGGAAGCAATAAGCAAGCGGATGAAGAGATTCGAACTCTCGACCCTCTCCTTGGCAAGGAGATGCTCTACCACTGAGCTACATCCGCAAGTCGGCCGTGAGGTTGTGTCCCTCGCGACCTGGAAAGCATGCACTAACAAGGTGCCCTCAGTCAATCAACCGAGAGCTTTCATCAGAGAGCCCATCTCCAGAGCTTCAAGGCCATAGCTCCAGCCAAGATTGTTCTTGATCCCAGCCCGTTCCAGGGCCTGTTGCATGGTGTCTGTGGTGAGGACCCCGAAAATCACCGGCACAGCCGTGTCACGTGCGACTGCGGCCACCCCCTTGCTGGCCTCAGCCACCACGACATCAAAATGGGGGGTGTCCCCACGAATCACTGCTCCAAGAGTGATCAGCACGTCGTAGCTGCCGCTACGAGCCATTGTTTGTGCCACCAGTGGCAGTTCAAAGGACCCAGGGACCCAGGCCACATCCAGTTGGGAGCTTGTCTGGGTCGCATCCACACCATGCCGAGACAAGCAGTCGAGACAGCCACTGAGCAGCTTGCTGGTGACCAGATCGTTGAAACGAGCCACAACAACACCGATGCGCAGGCTCTGCGCATCGGTGAAGCGACCCTCAAAAATGGCCATGAGACCGGCTGAAACTGATCACATGCTCCCACCTCGGTGGAAGGACCACGTGCGATCAGATCAATGCCTGTGTGTCAGACCACAAAGAAACTGACACCCCAATTGAGCAGCACAAGAGCCACCCAGGCGATGCCGCCGAGAAGAATCAAACGATTGGAGTTGCCACTGTCCTCGCTGGAGGCGTAGAGGACAGGCACCGCCACAATCATGGCGAACGACATCACCACCAGGGCCAGAACGGTGAGGGTGTTGAGGATCTGCATGGAGTAAGTCGACGCCAGGTCGGTGCTTGGGATTCTCCCACGCGGGGGCCGAAGGTCCCGGCATCACCAGCGCCAACCTTTACAGCTTGTGGTGAAGAGTCGCTGTCAAGACCCTTACGATCAACCCCCCGCCAGCGCTCCCCGTGCCCCAACTGGATCTGGCCATGCAGGGCAATCTGTTCGGGGATCCGGAGCCGGCAAGCCCGGACAAAGCCCAGCCAACCGGGAGGGCAGATCGACACGGAGATGGCGCCGGCACCACACCGCTGAATGACGCAGCCCTCACCGCTGATGCCGAAGCAAGGCCTCGACAGCGTCAGGCCTCAGACGAGTCCGCGACAGCCGCACACGACGGCGTTAACGATCAGCCCGACAATGACAACTCCTCTGCAAACACCAGCCTTCTCGAAAGCAATGACGACGACCTGCCCGCCTGGAGCCATCACAGCCTCGTGGAGCCGTCGCAGCTCACGCCGATGCTGCGCCACTACGTTGAGCTGAAAGCAGCCCATCCGGAGCGGGTGCTGCTCTATCGACTCGGCGATTTCTTCGAATGCTTCTTCGAGGATGCGATCGAGCTCTCGCGCCTGCTGGAGCTCACGCTCACAGGTAAGGAAGGAGGCAAAAGTGTCGGACGGGTGCCCATGGCGGGCATCCCCCACCACGCAGCCGAGCGTTACTGCTCCGATCTGATCCGCAAAGGGCGCAGCGTGGCACTCTGCGATCAACTGGAGGCTGCGCCAGCAAAGGGGAGCGCGAAAGGCACCTTGCTGCGGCGTGACATCACACGGGTGCTAACGCCAGGCACAGTGCTTGAAGAAGGCATGCTGAGCGCTCGCCGCAACAATTGGCTGGCCGCCGTGGTCGTGGAACCGCCACAGGGCAAGCAACCCTTTCGTTGGGGCCTGGCCAGCGCCGATGTGAGTACCGGAGAACTGGTGCTTCTGCAAATGGAAAGCAGCAGCGAACTGCATCAAGAGCTGGCGCGGCTCGATGCGGCCGAACTGGTTTGGGGGCCTGGACACGAGCTCGATCAAAACGACAGCGCCAACGGCCGACCGGCCTGGTGCCCGGAACGACAGCGGCTCACGGCCATGACCAGCACCCCCTTCAGCCGCCCGGAAGCAGAGCAGGCACTGCTCAGCCACTACCGTCTCGCAACCATTGATGGCCTCGGTCTGCAGAACCACCCCCTGGCCTTGAGAGCTGCCGGAGGACTGCTCGCCTATCTGAACGAGACCCGACCGCTGGAAGAGGATGACCTCAATGCGCCGCCACTGGATCGACCGAGCCTGCGCTTCAACGGTGATTCACTGGTGCTGGATGCCCAAACCCGACGCAACCTCGAACTGACCTCCACCCAGCGTGATGGTCAATTTCAAGGCTCCCTGCTCTGGGGAATCGACCGCACCCTCACCGCCATGGGTAGTCGCTGTCTACGCCGCTGGCTGGAAGCCCCGTTGGTGAAGACGCAGGCCATCCAGCAACGTCAATCCACGGTCAGCACCCTCGTGCAGAACCGCCCACTGCGGCAGGCCCTGCGTCGTTTGCTGCGGCCGATGGGAGACCTTGAACGTCTGGCGGGGCGCGCTGGAGCCGGCCAGGCTGGCGCTCGTGATCTCGTCGCCATCGCTGATGGGCTCGAGCGGCTGCCCTTGCTGGCCGAACTCATCAGTGAACGCCTCAACGCTGGCCCCCACTGGCTCGAGCACTTGCTGGTACCGGATCGCGAACTCCAGAGCCTGGCTCGCACGATCCGACACGAACTCGTGGAGAACCCTCCTCTGAACCTGAGTGAGGGTGGTCTGATCCACGACAGCGTCGACCCCCTCCTTGATGGGCTACGCAACCAGCTCGACGACCAGGACAGCTGGTTGGCGGACCAGGAACTTCTCGAACGCCAGCTAAGCGGAAACACCAATCTGCGCCTGCAATATCACCGCACCTTTGGCTACTTCCTCTCCGTGAGCCGCGCCAAATCCACGTCCGTGCCCGACCACTGGATCCGCCGCCAAACCCTGGCCAACGAAGAACGCTTCATCACCCCCGACCTGAAGGCACGAGAAGGCACCATCTTTCAGCTCAGAGCTCGCACCGCTCAACGCGAATACGAACTGTTCTGCACGCTGCGGGAGGAGGTGGGCCAGCACGCTGAAGCAATCCGGCGATCAGCCCGAGCCGTTGCAGGTTTGGATGCCCTCAGCAGCCTGGCGGACGTGGCCGCCACCGAAGGTTGGTGCGCACCTGAGATCAATGACAGCCGCGCCCTGATCGTGGAGGCCGGCCGCCATCCTGTGGTGGAACAACTGCTGGTGGAAGAGCACTTCACACCCAACGACATCGGGCTCGGCAGCGACATCGACCTGGTGGTTTTGACCGGCCCCAATGCCAGCGGCAAGAGCTGCTATCTCCGTCAGATCGGTCTGATTCAGCTGCTTGCCCAAATGGGTGGATGGGTGCCGGCGCAGTCGGCTTGCATCGGTATCGCCGACCGCATCTTCACCCGTGTTGGCGCCGTGGATGATCTGGCAGCAGGCCAATCCACCTTCATGGTTGAAATGGCCGAAACCGCTAACATCCTTCACCACGCCAGTGAACGATCGTTGGTGCTTTTGGACGAGATCGGGAGAGGCACGGCGACCTTCGATGGCCTCTCAATCGCCTGGGCCGTAAGTGAGCACCTGGCTGGCGAACTCCAGGCCAGGACGGTGTTCGCCACTCACTACCACGAACTCAATGCCCTGGCGAATCAGCGGAGCAATGTGGCCAATTACCAGGTCCTTGTGAAAGAAACCGGGGAAGACCTCCTGTTCCTGCATCAAGTCGCCCCTGGAGGCGCCAGCCGCAGCTATGGCATCGAGGCAGCACGACTGGCGGGCGTGCCCACACCGGTGGTGCAAAGGGCTCAGCAGGTGCTGGATCAACTCGCTGCCTGAGTTGCCTCCCCCGAAGCGAATGCCTAAGCGCTCGCTCCTGCCCGCAGCAGCGCATTGCAAGCTGCCGCCACCAGGCCTGCACCGCCACGGGTTCCTTCGAGCCGGATCTGGGGCAGGTCCGTGGCCGCCAACCGACGTTTGCTCTCCGGTACCCCCACAAACCCCACGGGCATCCCGATCACCAGACTGGGCGCAGCTGCACCCTCCACCAGTTGGTCCAGCAGTTGCTCCAGCGCAGTCGGGGCACTGCCGACCAACAACAGCGGCAATGGCCTGGCCTCTGCCAATGCACGGCGCGAGAGCACGGGCCAGCAGGCTGCCATCGCGGCGGCCGAACGGGTCGACCCTTCCGGTGCTTGGGAGGGGGCCCAATCCAGTAATGAACTGACTGCATTCCCTCCCGTGCGCCTGGCCATCGGTGCCACCGCCGCCGCTGCCATCGCCGTGTCGGTGAGAATCAGCGCACCGGCTTGAAGCGCTGCCAGGCCCTGGTCGCAGGCCCCTGGACTGAACCGGAGCAAAGGAGCCAAAGAAGGATCCCCACTGCTGTGCACAAGCCGTTCCAAAACCTGCTGCTGCAGAGGGTCTAAACCGGTGTCGCCGAGCAACAGGCGAATGCGTCGGATGCTTTCGGTGAAGATCGGATGATCGCTGTGCACCTCTTGGGTCACAGGGGCTTGCGGCAGGGGGCAGACTTCAGCATCCTCCGCGGTCACGCCTGCCATGCCCGTGCACCTGTTCTGGGGCGACGACAGCGCAGCCCTTGAAAGAGCAGTGACAAAGCTGATCGACAGCGTGGTGGACCCAACCTGGAGCAGCATCAACCTCAGCCGCCTCGATGGTGGCGACAGCGGCCAGGCCCTGCAGGCCCTGGAGGAGGCCCGAACCCCGCCGTTTGGCAGCGGCGACCGGCTGGTGCTTTTACAACGGTCTCCGTTCTGCAACGCCTGTCCCAGCGAGCTGGCCGACCGCTTCGACGCTGCCCTTGACTTAATCCCCGACACAAGCCACCTGGTGCTGTGCAACCCGGCCAAGCCCGATGGCCGTTTGCGTACCACCAAGACCCTTCAGAAACGCATCAAAGCCAAGCTCGCCAATGAAGAGCGGTTTCAACTCCCGGCCGTCTGGGATGGCGCTGGCCAGCGCCAACTGGTGGAACGCACCGCTAGCGAGCTCGCACTCGACCTAGAGCCCACGGCAGTAGATGCCCTGATCGATGCCATTGGCAATGACAGTGCGCGCCTGAGTGCGGAACTGCAGAAACTTGCCCTCCATGCCAGCAGCGCCGGCAGCACAACGATCACTGCCGCTGCCGTGGCTGCATTGATTGATGGCCAAGCCACCAATGCTTTGCAGGTGGGCGATGCCTTGCTGGAAGGCCAGGTGGGCGAAGCCATCTGTCGTCTGGATGCATTGATCGATGCCGGTGAACCAGCCCTGCGCATCGTGGCAACCCTCACCGGCCAGATCCGGGGATGGCTCTGGGTGAGCCTGATGGAACAACAAGGCGAACGAGATGTCGCCGTGATCGCCAAAGCGGCGGGAATCGGCAACCCCAAACGCATCTATGTGATGCGCAAGCAACTGCAGGGGCGGCCCCCAAACCGCTGCCTCAACCTGCTCGGTCGGCTGCTTGAGGTGGAAGCATCACTCAAACGCGGAGCTCAGCCGGCTGCTGCGTTCCGAGATGGGATCTTGGGAGCCACAGCCGGTGGGGGAGCCCAGTGAGACAATCACCAGCGGTATGAGACGGCTGGCATGGCGCTGCTGGTGCAGAAATTCGGTGGCACCTCCGTCGCTGATGTGGAACGCATCAAGGCGGTAGCCCAGCGCATTGCCGCAAGCAAAGAGGAGGGCAACGATCTGGTGATCGTGGTGTCAGCCATGGGCCACACCACGGACGAGCTCACCAGCAAGGCACGGGCGATTAGCAGTGACCCACCCCAACGAGAGATGGACATGCTGCTGGCCACCGGAGAGCAGGTTTCGATCGCCCTGCTGTCGATGGCCCTCAATGCCCTTGGCATCCCAGCGGTATCAATGACCGGGCCCCAGGTCGGGATCGTGACGGAATCGGCCCACGGACGAGCGCGCATCCTCGAAGTAAGGACCAACCGGCTACGCAGTCGTCTCGATGAGGGCCAGGTGGTCGTCGTGGCAGGGTTCCAAGGCACCAGCCAGAGCAGCGGCGGAACCGCGGAGATCACCACTCTGGGCCGAGGCGGCTCCGACACCTCTGCCGTAGCGCTGGCGGCAGCACTCGGTGCAGATGCCTGTGAGATTTACACCGATGTCCCCGGGGTGCTCACCACTGACCCGCGCAAGGTGAAAGATGCCCAACTGATGCCTCAGGTGAGCTGCGACGAGATGCTCGAACTCGCGAGTCTCGGTGCCGCAGTGCTCCATCCCAGGGCCGTGGAGATCGCACGCAATTACGGCGTCACCCTCGTGGTGCGCTCCAGTTGGAGCAACGAACCCGGCACTACCCTCACCAGTCGCAGCGGCCGACCGATCGGCCGCGACGGCCTCGAACTGGGCCGGCCGGTTGATGGCGCTGACCTGGTGGAAGACCAGGCCGTGCTGGCCCTCTCCCATGTGCCAGATCAACCGGGAGTGGCTGCCAAACTCTTCGAAGCCTTGTCCGCCGGAGGCGTGAATGTAGACCTGATCATTCAGGCCACTCACGAGGGCAGTAGCAACGACATCACCTTCACCGTTGCCGATTCGGATCTGCCCAAAGCGCGCGCTATTTGCGCAGGCCTTCTTGATCGTGATGGTGGGCAGCTTGTCGCACAAGGCGGCATGAGCAAGCTGAGCATTAATGGCGCCGGCATCATGGGCCGCCCAGGCATAGCCGCTGGCCTTTTCGACACTCTCTCCAGGGCCGGTATCAATCTGCGCCTGATCGCCACCAGCGAAGTGAAGCTGAGTTGCGTCATCGATGCGGAATTCGGCGGCAAAGCGCTACGGGCCGTCTCCGACGCCTTTGAACTCGGTGAACACCAGGTTCACCTCAATCCTCCGACGTCCGGAGAAGGAGAGCCCGAAGTCCGCGGCGTCGCTCTCGACCGCGATCAGGCCCAGGTGAGTGTGCGCCATGTGCCCGACAAGCCAGGCACTGCAGCAGCCCTCTGCTCTGCCCTCGCTGATGCGAGCATCAGTCTCGACGCGATTGTGCAGTCGGAACGGCAACATGCCGACGGCAGCCGCGACATCAGCTTCACCCTCAAGCGGGACGAACGCTCCCGAGCCGATCAGGCCCTCGCACCTTTACTTGCCCAGTGGCCTGGTGCCCAGCTTGAGGATGGCCCCGCCATTGCCCGCGTCAGTGCCGTTGGAGCAGGCATGCCTGCCACGGCCGGGACGGCTGGTCGGATGTTCCGCTATCTGGCCGATGCCGGCCTCAACATCGAACTGATCGCCACCAGCGAAATCCGTACTAGCTGCGTGGTGGCCGAAGCCGACGGTATCGCCGCCGTTCAAGCGGTCCATGCTGGCTTCGGACTCGGCGGCAGCGAAGTGCATCAGGCCCAGGGCAGCGAATCACCTTTGGAGGTGTAAACCCTTCAAGCTGCCGGCTTCAACGTCGGCGCAACACCATCCAGGTGGAGTGGTAATCCAGCACCGCTGGCCCCTCACGTAATTGCTGATCTAAGAAACGCCGCAGGCGAGCCAATTGGGAGCGCGAATAGCGAGAGCATGGTGGACGGGCACCGATGAGTGCGAAGTGACGCAGGTAGGCCAGGGCCGAATCCACGGCTACCGCGTTGGCAAACGATCCACTGCCAACCCAAGTGAACCGGGAATGGAGGCAGCGTTGAGCCGCTGACCCAATCAGATCCTGTTCTGCGGGCAACTCGATCAAATGATTGGGCAATGACGCCGCTGACAGAGCCCTCCTCAGCAGGGAGAAGCTGCTGGCGTCTGGCACCACGAGAGCCAACCAGTCACCGGGCTGGAGCAGCCTCGCCCACACCTCTCGCAACACCGTCAGCGGGGCCTGACTCCACTGCAGGGCATAGCTGGACAGGATCAGACGCATGCCATCGGCAACAGGCGTCTCGGCCAGAGCACGCACCAGATCAGAGCTGAAGGCATCAACGGACAACCCCTGCACCGCTCCATGGCGCTCTGAGAGGAGAGCCATGGCATGCGCCACCATTTCGGGAGCCTGATCCAACAGCAGCAGCTGACAAGGCGGCAGCTGCCCAGTGTGCTGCAACAGATCCAGCCAGGCACGCGTCGCTAGACCAGTGCCGCATCCAAGATCCAGCAGACAATCCGGCGCCCTGTCTGGGCCAGCGCTGATGTCAGACGCGATGAACCGCCAGGCTTCTTCTGCCAGCCGATCCGCTGCTAAGCGCTGGGGTGTTGCCGCAGCGTCATAGGTGGAGACCGCAGCACCAAACGACGAGATCAAAAGAATCGGCTCAAGCCTTACCCACTAGTTTCTGGCGCAACTGCTTAATGCGATCCCTCAAATTGGCGGCCTCTTCAAAATCCAACTTCTTGGCGGCGTCTTTCATGCGCAGCTCAAGCTGATCGATCAGTTCCGGCAGGGCATCAAGAGCCATGCCATCAACGTCATCCTCGATCGCTTTCACAGCCTTGCTAGCCACCTTGACGAGATCGGCGTCGGGCCCATCCGATTTGAGTTTTCGAGACAACTCCAGAAAGGAGAGAATCGAATTGCTGGCTTTTTTACCAGCGGCCCTTGGCACGATGCCGTGCTGTTCGTTATAGGCCTGCTGGATACTGCGTCGCCGGTCGGTCTCCTCAATCGCCTTGGCCATGGAGTCCGTCATGTTTTCGGCATACAACAACGCCATCCCCTCAACATGGCGAGCCGCCCGGCCGATGGTCTGAATCAACGAACGCTCGGCACGCAGAAAGCCCTCCTTGTCGGCATCCAGGATTGCCACGAGCGACACTTCCGGCAGATCTAATCCCTCCCGCAGCAGGTTGACCCCAACCAGCACGTCGTATTCACCGAGCCGTAGGTCTTGAATGATCTCGATCCGTTCAATCGAGTGGATCTCCGAGTGCAGATAGCGCACTCTGACGCCGTTCTCCGCCATGTAATCGGTGAGATCCTCCGCCATGCGTTTGGTCAGCGTGGTCACCAAAACGCGCTGCTGCTTCTTGGCACGCGTGCGGATCTCCCCAAGCAGATCATCCACCTGACCGGTGGTGGGGCGCACTTCCACCACCGGGTCAAGCACGCCGGTAGGACGGATGACCTGCTCGGCAACCTGCCCCTCACTTTCGTTCATCTCCCACTTGCCTGGCGTGGCACTGACGAACACCGTCTGGCGGGCCTTGGTCCAGAACTCCTCAGCCTTGAGAGGGCGATTATCAGCAGCACTGGGGAGGCGGAACCCATGCTCGATCAGCACCTTCTTACGGGCCTGGTCGCCGTTGTACATCGCTTGCAACTGAGAGCAGGTGACATGACTCTCATCCACGATCAGCAGCCAGTCATCAGGGAAATAATCGATGAGGCATTCCGGTGGCGAACCCGGCTCCCGACCAGCCAGATGACGGGCGTAGTTCTCCACTCCATTGCAGTAGCCCACCTGGTCCAACATCTCAAGGTCGTAGGTGGTGCGCTGCTCTAGCCGCTGGGCCTCGAGGAGCTTCCCTTCGGCATTGAGGAGGTCGAGCCGTTCCCTGAGCTCGGTGCGAATGTCTTTAATGGCCAGATTCAAACGCTCCTTAGGCGTCACAAAGTGTTTGGCCGGGTAGATATTGATCGTCTCCAAGCTCTGGAGGATCTCACCTGTGGTGGGATCCACGTAGCGGATCGCCTCCACTTCATCGCCAAAGAGCTCGATACGCACCAACCGGTCTTCATAAGCAGGACCAATCTCGAGCACATCACCACGCACCCGGAAACGACCACGGGTGATGTCAGTGTCGTTGCGGCTGTACTGGTTGTTCACCAGCTCTCGCAGCGATCCCCTCAGGTCAAGGCTCTCTCCCACCTGGAATTTGACAGAGGCCTTGAGGTATTCGCTTGGAATCCCGAGGCCGTAAATGCAACTAATTGACGCAACAACAATCACATCGTTGCGCTCAAAGAGGGAACGGGTCGCAGAGTGGCGCAACATGTCGATCTCTTCGTTGATCGACGCTGTCTTGGCGATGTAGGTATCGCTAACCGGAACGTAGGCCTCCGGTTGGTAGTAGTCGTAATAGGAAATGAAATATTCGACAGCATTGTGAGGGAAAAACTCCCTCAACTCATTGCAAAGCTGAGCCGCCAAGGTCTTGTTATGGGCCAGCACCAATGCCGGCCGACCGGTCTTGGCGATCACGTTCGCCATCGTGAACGTCTTGCCGGTGCCTGTGGCGCCAAGCAGCGTCTGGTAGCGCTGACCGCTATTCACCCCCTCCACCAACTGGGCGATTGCTTTGGGTTGATCTCCTTGAGGGGTGTATGGCGCGGTGAGGTCGTACTGGGGATTCACGTCACTGCCAGCGCGGCCGAGGATCCAGCTTATGGCGCCAGCCCAGGCCGTTGGGGCAGATGCGGCAGTTGCCAGGCAGCCACAAAAAAAGGCGTGATGCAATCACGCCCCTTCGTCTGGATCAGGAGAACAACAACAACCGAACGATCACAACCGCAGCAAAGAGGCGCTGGTGCCCAAGGCCTCGCGCAGACTGCGCACCACAGCCACCATGGCGAGCTCATCACTGAGACGATTCACCGCGGAACCGACACCCACACCGGCAGCACCGGCGGCAATCGCCATCGGCAGGGTGACGGACGAGAGCCCAGAGGCACAAAGAACGGGCACGGAGGCACCGGCCTGATCTAAAGCAGCGCGAATGCTGTGAGCCGCCGCCAACGTGGGCGCAGCCTTTTCAATCAATCCAAGGGTCCCGGCACTGAACGGTTTGGCACTGGTGCCGCCCTCGGTCTGAATCAGATCAGCACCAGCTGCCACCAGATCGACCGCCAAGTGCTGCTGCTCGTCCATCGGCAACACATGCGGCACCGTGACACTCATCACCACCTCGGGCAGGAGGGCACGGGTCTGGCGAGTGAGCTCTAAAACTTCTTCGGCTGAAAAGAGGCGGCCCTGAGGATAAAAGGCATCGAAGTTGCCGATCTCAACCATCACGGCACCAGCGGCGACAGCGGCGGGAAAGAGCTCGGGATCAACAGCGGAAACACAAACCGGCACACCGCCAGATTCAAGGATCGCCAGAGACACCAGCTCGGGATCACAGGCCACATCGATCAGATCAGCACCACCATGGCCTGCAGCACGGGCGACTCGGGCGACGGAAGCGGAATCGAAGTTCATCAGACCAGCAATCACCTTCAGAGCCGAGCGCTGCTCTAAGCGCTGACGCAGGGTGGTAGGCAGCTGAGCGAGGCGGGTCATCAAGCCAGAGTCAGAGACGTTGATTCTCCCACCGCATGGATCCCCAGGCTGATCCAGCCCTAAGCAGCTGCTGGTCGGGCTGGCACGATCGTTTGCACCGCGAGCTTCTCAAGCAGCCCCAGCTGCTGCCCCGGGGGGCGAGGCTGCTGCTGGCGGTGTCCGGCGGGCAAGACTCGATGGCCCTGACGGCCCTGCTACTAGGCCTGCGCCGACTGCACAACTGGACGCTTCATAGCTGGCACGGTGATCACAGTTGGCATCAGGGATCCAGGACGGTCGCCACAGAACTGCAGCGGTGGTGCAAAGACCAGGACCTCCGCCTTGCCATCAGCCGCGCCAAGGCCGATCAAGCCGGTAGCGAAGCCAAGGCCCGTGACTGGCGCTATGGCCAGCTGGGTCGCACGGCAAGAGAGCTGAGTCTGGCCCATCCGGATCTCCCCTGTAGAAGGGTGATCTGCGCGCACACGGCTACCGACAAAGCCGAAACCCTGCTGCTCCAGATGGCTCGCGGTACGGATCTGGCTGGCCTGGGCAGCCTGCGACGAGAACGGACTCTCGATAGCGCCAACGACCCCAAGCTGCTTCTCGTGCGACCCCTACTGAGCTTCACGCGCAAGGAAACCGCCACGATCTGCTCAGAGCTGAAGTTGCCCATCTGGCTGGATCCAAGCAACACCGACCTGAGGTTCAGCCGCAACCGGATCCGCCAGGAAGTCCTGCCGGTGCTCAACGCCATGCACCCTGGCTGTGAACAACGGATGGCGCATCTCTCCGAACGCCTCTCCCAACTGGAGGACAGCCAATCCGCCTTACTTGAACTCAGCCTGGAAACGCTGGAGGAAGGCCCAGGTCTGAACCGACGCCAATTCGGAGCTCTTGCCCCTGCCCTGCGCCGAATGCTGCTGGCCCAATGGCTGAGGAACAAAGGCGCACCACCCCTCAATCACAGACAACTCGACGATCTGACATCAGCCACCGCCTCTGGAGAGGGACCTGGAGGCAGAGATCTCGGCTGCGGCTGGCGCATCCAGTGGGACAAGAACGCACTACAACTGGGGCAGAAGCCTTGATGCTTTGTGGATATGGATGTTCAGCAGCAGTATCTCGCCGCTGAACAGGCCTATGGCGATGGCGATTTCCAACAGGCCGAGACCATCGCCAGCAACCTGCTCCGCCACCTGGGAACCGGGTCAAGGTCCGGAGCGGAGCAGGACGCGCTTCTGGCTTGGCGCGCCTTTGTGGCCCTGTTACTGGGACACATCTATTTCCATGGATTGAATCAACCGGGGCAGGCACTGGATCACTACCAGCTGGTGCTGAACAGCCAACCGCCTGACACCCTTCGCGATCTCGCTCAACAAGGCCTGGATCGCTGCAAAGGCCTGGCTGAGCAGGAGCAAGGCTATGGGCCAAACGAACCTGAGACAAAAACGGGCAGTGCGCTGATCGAAAGCTTGGATGCTGGAGGCGATCAAGACACCCTCCAAGCGCTGATCCAAGATCCCTTCCTCCAAAGCTCCGTCAGCGCACCCACCCAGCTCCAACCCGTGGCATCGGCCACACCCTGGCTCAACAGCACGACGTCAACGCGTGAATCAATCCTGGCCCAGACCGACAGGCCAGTTGAGCCAAACTCTCCCGAGGCAGCCGAGCCAAGGAAAAGCCAAGCAAGCAACGACAGCGACAACCCGAACAACGCCGCTCCATCAGAGACGGACCGCGAGCCCCTCAGCACAGAAAGGATGGTTACAGCAGACCCCGATCGACCGGATCAGCAATTGAAGATCCAAAAAGGTCTAGATCTCAAGCCTTGGCTGCTGCGAAGGACCGTTTCTTTCAACAAGCTTTGAACAAAGCAGCCCAGTGGTCACAACAGACCTAACTTGCATTTAGGTGGCCAATACGCGTGCTCGAACCAACGCTGCCCGATCTCCGATCGGTGCTCAGTGCAGAGGCAATGGCTCTGCTCAGTAGTCACGGACTGCTCGATGCCCTGATTGATCGGATGCTTGTGGAGGAGGTGACCCAAGCGGTCACGCTCCCCGATGAAGCGCAGCAATCAGCAATCCATGATTTTCTGCGCGAGAACAATGCTCCTTCACCCGAGGCCCTGGGTGAACTAATCCAAGCAAGCGGTCTTAGCGAGGAGGCGTTTTACAACCAGCTCTTTCGACCCGCGAAAATGGCCCATTTGGCCGAGGAGCAGTTCAGCGCGAAGGCAGAGGCCCGCTTCTTAACACAAAAAGGGCGGCTCGATCGGGTCGTCTACAGCCTGCTGAGGCTGAACAGCCCATCCCAGGCCCAGGAGCTCTATCTGCGCATTGCCCATGGCGAAGCCAACTTCAGCGACCTGGCCGGGCGTTACTCGCAAGGCATGGAACGCAACACCAACGGCGTGATCGGACCCGTACCCCTCAACCAGGCCCATCCAACCCTCTCTGAGAAATTGCGAGCCAGCCAGCCAGGCATGCTGCTGGAGCCATTCCGGATCGGCGAGTGGTGGGTCGTGACCAGGCTGGAACGATTTGCACCAGCCACATTCGATGAACAGATGTCAGCTCAGATGAGCATGGAACTGATGCAGGAATGGTTAAAAGAGGAAACTCGCCGTCAAATTCAGGCTCTTTCCACCGAAACTGACGCTGGTTCCACTGCATCATGAACCAGAACGTCATCAACCAACTGCTGCAACACGAAGCCTTCAAAGGCCTCAGCGATCCTGGCCGCACGCGTCTTCAGGATGGCATCGAGTTGCTGTCATTCGAACTCGGCCAACAGCTGGTAGAAGCAGGCGTAATCCCTGGCCGGGTCCTGATTGTGCTGGAGGGTCGGGCCCGACTGGTGGGCGACGACCAAGGCAGACTGATCTCGCTAGGAAAATTCGAAGCGGGAGCCCTCCTTGGTGCAGCCAGTCTGCTGTGTGGACGCAACTGCGAAAACCTGATCGCCAGCGATGCCATTACTGCTGCGTCCATTACGGATGAGCTCTGGGCTGAGCTTTATCAACAAGAGGAAAGCTTCCGGCGCTGGTGCGACAAGCAACTCTGGGGTCAAGAAGTCATCGCCCTGCTTCAGGACCTGCAGAAAAGCAACGCCCGAGCAGAAGGCAGCTCCATGCGTCTTCTGCCCGATACTCTTCGCGCCGCCGAACGGGTGCCTGTCAACCCTGCTGCAATCAAAGCTGCAGACGCTGATCAACGCGATGTCTTCCTTGTCTCAGCCTGGAACGGCAGCACCCCAGGAACAGCCGTTAACGAAGAAACGCTGCCAGCGGATAGCAAACCGTTTCCGTCACGCCTGATCAGCCTCCCCAGACCACTGGTCGAGATGATCATCAACGCGGCGGAACAAACCAACACAGCAAACGAACCATCATCAGCATCGACAGCCAACACAAACGGCGACCAATCCTCCCAAGCGCTCTCGACCCTTCAGGCTGGTCCGACACCTGTGAGTCGCTTCGACCCCAGTGGTGATGTGCTTGACCAGCTGCGCCTAATCCGCGCTGAAGGGGTGCTGCAGGAGACCCTGGCCTGCTTCCAGATGCTGGCGCAGCTGATGAAACTGCCAGTGCGCCGCGATGCGATCGACAAGGTGCTGCGTGAAACCATTCGCCGTGGCCAAACCCCCAATCTGCGGCTGTGCGGCCAGATTGCCGCAGGCCTTGGTCTGCACGTGTCTGGGGCCCGAGTCGGTGCAGCGATGGGCACCCGACTACAGACCCCGACACTGATCCCCTGGGGCGAGAGCTTTGCCCTCGTGGTGCGCAGCAACCAGAACGGACTCACCTTGGCGTCCCCTCGTGACGGCATTGTCAACCTGCAGCCAGAGCAACTGGAAGAGACCTTCCCCGAAGGCATCGATCTGCTACTTCTCGACCGCACCAACACCACCCCGAACGAAACATTCGGACCCAACTGGTTCTGGCCCGCTCTGAAACGCCACCGCGCCGTGCTGGTGCAGGTGCTGGTCGCCAGCTTTGTGGTGCAGCTGTTCGCTCTGGCCAATCCCCTTCTCATCCAGGTGATCATCGACAAAGTGATCACCCAACGCAGCCTCGACACTCTCCAAGTTCTTGGCATCGCCTTGGTGGTCGTCACCTTGCTGGAGGGAGTGCTCGGCAGCCTCAAAACCTTCCTGTTCTCAGAAACAACCAACCGAATCGATCAGCGCCTTGGTGCAGAGGTGATCGATCACCTGCTGCGGCTTCCCTTGGGATATTTCGACAAACGTCCCGTCGGTGAACTCGGCTCCCGCATCGGCGAGCTTGAGAAGATCCGCAATTTCCTCACCGGCCAAGCCCTCACGACACTTCTAGATGCTTGCTTCTCGGTGATCTACATCCTTGTGATGGTGGTCTACAGCTGGCTTCTCACCCTGATTGCCCTGGCGGTTCTACCGATTCAAGTGGGGCTCACCTTGATTGGGGCTCCCCTATTCCGGCGCCAATATCGCCAGGCAGCAGAAGCAAACGCCAAGACACAGAGCCATCTCGTCGAGGTGCTCACCGGCATCCAAACCGTGAAAAGCCAGAACGTTGAGATGGTGAGCCGCTTCTCTTGGCAGGAGTTCTACGCGGGCTACATCAATCGCTCGTTTGAACAAACGATCAGCGGCACCGTGCTGAGCCAAACCTCCCAGGTGCTTCAGAAGCTCTCCCAGCTGATGGTGCTATGGGTTGGCGCAACCCTTGTGCTCAGTGGTGATCTGACACTGGGTCAATTGATCGCCTTCCGGATCATCTCGGGCTATGTCACCCAGCCCCTCCTACGCCTCTCCAGCATCTGGCAGAACATCCAGGAACTAAAGGTGAGTTTCGAGCGACTGGCCGACGTGATTGATACTCCCCAGGAGTCGAACGAAGTCGACAAGGCGAAGGTGCCGTTGCCACCAATCGAAGGTGCCGTGAACTTCGAGAATCTCACCTTCCGGTTCCGTCCCGATGCAGCTCCAGTTCTCAAGGATGTAAACCTGCAGATCAAGTCAGGCACCTTTGTCGGCATCGTCGGCCAGAGCGGAAGCGGCAAGAGCACACTGATGAAGCTCTTGCCTCGCCTCTACGCACCTGAGGAAGGTCGCATCCTCATCGATGGCTATGACATCGACAAGGTGGAGCTCTATTCCCTCCGGCGGCAAATCGGAATCGTGCCCCAGGATCCGTTGCTGTTCTCAGGCACAATCAGCGAAAACATTGCCCTGACTCAGCCCGATGTCGGCAGTGATGAGATCGTGATGGCCGCCAAGTTGGCCGATGCCCACGACTTCATCATGGAGCTGCCCAGCGGCTACAGCACTCCGGTGGGCGAACGCGGTGCATCACTCAGTGGTGGACAACGCCAGCGCATCGCCATCGCCCGCACCTTGCTCAGCAACCCCAAGCTGCTGGTCATGGATGAGGCCACCAGCGCCCTTGACTACGAAACAGAACGCCGCGTCTGCGACAACCTGGTACAAGCCCTGCAGGACTGCACGGTGTTCTTCATCACCCACCGACTGGCCACCGTGCGCCGCGCCGATGTGATTGTGGTGATGCATTTGGGAGTGGTCGCCGAAGTCGGCAGCCACGATGAATTGATGGCCAAGCGCGGCCGTTATTACGCGCTCTACCGCCAACAGGAGGCCAGCTGACATGGGCAAGATCAACCAAAATCCCGTTGGTGGCCTGATTCGCAAAGCTCAAGATCAACTTGAGAAACGCGCCGGTTCGATCAACAACAATGAAAGTGTTCTGCAACAAGACCGCTTCTGGCTGAAAGCCACCACGTGGGCTCTGATCGGCACCACCGTTTTCGGCATCGGCTGGCTAGCGATTGCCCGCACTGAGGAAGTGGTCGTGGCCCAAGGGAAACTCGAGCCTGTCGGCAACGTCAAAGAAGTTCGGATCCCTACGGGAGGCGTCGTCGAGGAGATCCTGGTGAAAAACGGCGAGCGCGTAAAGAAGGGCCAACTGCTGATACGCCTCGATCAAGAGAGCTCGGCAGAACAACTCAATTCTTTAGAACAAGGTGTGAGTGAAAAAAGTACCCAGATCAATCAAAAAAAAGAACAACTCAACCTCAAACGACTAGAGCGAGAACGCACTCTCGAGCTCAATCGCGAACAACTCATCACCACCAAGACCAATCTATCTCTGGAGGAAGAGATCCTTGATCGTCTCGCAGGGCTAGCCCGTGAGGGTGCCTCACCTGACATCCAATATCTGCAACAACGCAACAAAGTCACTGAACTAAAAGGTGAACTGGTAAAGCTAAAACTGGATGGACGCCGCCAGATCAATCAGATCGATCAACAGATTGAACAACTGAATGCTGAACTGGCTGGCCTGCGCAGTGAGCGCGCTCAGCTGGAGGCCCAACGCACCGAAGTGAAGGTGACCAATCGCAATCAATTGCTGCGCTCACCGGTGGATGGAATCGTGTTCGATCTCAAAATCAACAACCCCGGCTTCGTCTCCCAGGACCAATCCACCCAGGCGGCACTGAAAGTGGTGCCGTTCAACACCCTGGAAGCTGATGTGGAGATCCCAAGCAGCAAGATCGGCTTTGTGCGCAAGGGTCAAAACGCGGAAGTAAGTATCGACTCCTTTCCGGCCACTGATTTCGGCGTGCTCGAAGGCAGTGTCGCTTCGGTGGGATCCGATGCGCTTGCACCGGATGCACAACAAGGACGAGAGGAATATCGTTACCCAGCCACAATTGAGCTCAATGACCAGCAACTCAAACTCAAAAACGGCACTGCTCTGCCGCTGCAGGTGGGCATGTCACTGACAGCCAATATCAAGCTGCGCAGCGTCAGCTACCTCCAGCTTCTTCTCAACACCTTCCGGAGCAAAACCGACTCGCTCCGACAAATCTGACCCTCCCAAACAGCCAAACAAAAAGCGTCGCCAAAAGGCGACGCTTGATTCACTGATTGGCGGAAACCAAGCTCAGGCCGCGGCTGAACGGCGGCGGCGAGTACGTCCTGCGGGCATCTCGGGCTCCAGCTCGGCCTTAGGACGACTCACCACCGGCGCCGCCGCTGCAGGGGCCTGCTTCGAAACGGGTGCAGCAGGGGTCGCAGAGGGTGAAGATGACGGCGAAGACGAGGGTGAAGACGACGGCGACGAAGGAATCACACGCTTGGGAGCCTGATCCCGGTCACGGCGACCATGACCACCCTGACCGCGGTAACCACCGCGGCCGCCGCGACCACGAGGAGCGGGACGATCATCAGGCTCAGCATCGGCACGGCCCTTATACACAGGCGTGCCACCTGGAGCTGGCTGCACTAGGCAGAGGATGAGGGGCTCCACCTGAAGCTCTCGACGCATGCGCCGACCGAGGCCCACTTCCACCTCACGCTGCACACCCATCCAATCGACTTCTAGCGTCTTTTCGCCAGTATTCCGGCAGAGCTGCTTCCAACGGTTTTCAAGCACCCACTTGATTTCCCGTTCAGTCCAAAGCGACATCTTGCGGGCATCAGCCGTGGTGACCACACCGCGAAGGTTGACCCGGGGCGGTGCAACCATGGCGCCATCGGTGCTGATCGCCGCCAGGATCGTGACCACACCATCTTCTGCGAGCTGCTGCCTCTCCTTGAGAACACGAGCATCCACAATGCCGTTGCGGGATTGATCGAGCAGCTCAATACCGGCCTTCACAGGATCGCCCTTACGAATCGAATCGGCGGTGAGCTCAACCACGTCTCCGTTGTCGATGATCAACGTGTTGTCTTCCGGCACCCCCATGGAATGACCAGTCTTGGAATGGCAAACGAGCATGCGGTGTTCACCATGCACCGGCACAAAAAACTTGGGCTTCGTCAGCGCCAACATCAACTTCTGGTCTTCCTGGAAGCCATGACCTGACACGTGAATGCCTTCGCCTTTGCCATAAACAACCTTGGCGCCGAGCATCATCAAACGATCAATGGTGTTAACCACTGAGATCGTGTTGCCAGGGATTGGACTGGCCGAGAAGATGATCGTATCTGTGGTTTTGACCTTCACCTGGGGGTGCTCGCCGCGGGAGATGCGGCTAAGAGCCGCCAGCGGCTCTCCCTGACTACCCGTCATCAACAGCAGGGTTTCGCGATCGGGCAAATCGTTGATCTGCTTAATCGGCACAAACAAATCATCGGGCGCGCGCATGTAGCCAAGTTCGCGAGCTTTGGCGATCACATTGAGCATCGAGCGGCCCAGCAAACCCACCTTGCGGCCGTTCTTAAGCGCCAGCTCAAGAATCATGGCCACCCTGTGGATGGAACTGGCAAAGGTGGTGATGATCACCCGGCCCTCCGCCTCCGCCATGCGGCGATCGAGATTGGGAAACACAGAACGCTCTGGCGGACAGAAACCAGGTACCTCGGCGTTGGTGGAGTCGCTGAAGAGACAGAGCACACCCTGATCACCGTGATGGGCCAAGCGAGCGATATCGAAGTGCTCACCATCCACCGGGGTGTGATCAAATTTGAAATCACCGGTGAAAATCACCGTGCCTACTGGAGTGGTGATGGCCAACGAAAAGCTGTCCGCCATCGAGTGGGTGTTGCGGATGAACTCCACCGAGAAGTGCTGACCCACCTTGACCACGTCCCTCGGACCCACGGTCTGCAAGGTGGTGCGATCGGTAACACCAGCCTCATCCATCTTGCCGGTGAGCATCGACAGAGCCAAACGTGGCCCGTAAATGACAGGAATATTGAAGTGCTTGAGATGGTGGGCAATGCCACCGATGTGATCCTCATGACCATGGGTGACGATCATTCCCCGGATGCGCTTCTGGTTCTCCCTCAGAAAGCTGGTATCCGGGAGCACGACATTGACGCCGTGCATGCCATCGCTGGGAAAGGCCAGACCAGCATCGACGAGCATCAGATCATCTCCGTACTCGAACACACAGGTGTTCTTGCCGATCTCATGCAGACCACCAAGGGGAATCACCCGCAGACAGGGCTCGTTTGCTGTGGCTTGGCCATTACGTGATCGGTTGAGGGAGGAGATCGGTGTCATGGAATTGCGTCGTAACAGAAAGAGAAAACAGGTCGGGCGCTGGCACCGAAGCCGCTGGCCTCGGAACGCCGTAGGAGATCAGCCGTGGCGTCAGGTCTGACGCAAGGCGGCCAAGGCTTGAGAGAGGGTGTCACGCATGGATGAATCGAGCGGTAGCAAAGGAAGACGAGGAGCACCGACTGGCCAACCGCTGAGCTCAAGTGCAGCTTTGACGGGAATCGGATTGGTGGTGGCGAAGAGGGCCTTACAAAGCGGCAGGAGCTGGTCATGCTGCGCAAGAGCCTCAGCATGACGGCCGGCAAAGAAGGCTTCGATCATCGAGCACAGTCGGCGACCAGCCACATGGCTGGCCACACTCACCACACCAACAGCACCAACGGAGAGCATGGGCAAGGTGAGGGCGTCGTCTCCGCTATAGATCGCCAGTTTCGGGCCACAGGTGAGACGCAGCTGACTGACTTCTTCGGTGGTGCCGCTGGCGGCCTTGATGCTCACCACATTGGGACAATCCATCAGACGGGCCACAGTGGCAGGAGCAAGACTGCATCCGGTTCGGCCAGGGATGTTGTAAAGCATCAGAGGCAACTCAGGAGCAGCCTGAGCCACGGCTCGGAAATGGGCCTCAAGCCCCTCCTGAGGAGGCTTGTTGTAGTAAGGCACAACCACCAAAGCGCCATCAGCACCAGCAGCTGCCGCCTCACGCGTTGCCTCCACTGCTTCAGCGGTGCTGTTACTGCCAGTGCCTGCAAGCACCTTCACACCAGGGCCAACGGCCTGACGAACCGCGGCCAGCATCTGCACCTGCTCCTCCCAGCTGAGGGTGGGGGATTCACCAGTGGTGCCACAGACCAAAATGCCTTCCGATCCCTCCTCCACCAGATGGCTGGCGAGCCGGCCGGCCAAGGCCAAATCAACCTTGCCTTCGGCATCGAAGGGGGTCACCATCGCCGTGAGCAAACGACCGAAAGGAGTAGGGGACAGCTGGGCAGCAGTGCTCATAGCGATCAGGAAGAAATCAGCAGTTCTGCGATCTGAATCGCGTTCAGCGCGGCCCCCTTACGGATCTGGTCACCACAGAGCCAGAACTCGAGAGCATTCGGTTCGCTGATGTCCTGACGGATCCGACCCACAGCGATGGGATCTCGACCGGTCACATCAGTGGGCATGGGGAAACGGTTGTCGTCCAGTCGATCGATGAGCTCGACCCCAGGGGCTGCAGCAAGCAGGGAACGGGCTTCGTCGACCGGAAAGGGCTGTTCGAACTCCACATTCACAGCTTCGGAATGGGCCCTCAAGACGGGCACCCGTACACAAGTGGCACTGAAACGCAAATCCGGAAGTTCCATGATCTTGCGCGTTTCATTGACCATCTTCATCTCCTCCTCGCAATAGCTGTTTGCCTGCAGCGGGGAATTGTGAAGGAAGAGATTGAAGGCCAAGGAGTGAGGAAGCACGGCACTTTCAGGCGTGCCGCCATCGAGCACCACCTGGCTGAGGTGACGCAGCTCCTCCATGGCGCGAGCGCCGGCACCACTAGCGGACTGATAAGTACTCACCACCACCCGGCACATCGGAACCCTGGCAGCAAGAGGCGCCAGGGCAAGGGTGAGCAAAATCGTGGTGCAGTTTGGATTCGCGATAACACCCTGATGCTCAAAGGCTGCATCAGGGTTGACCTCAGGCACCACCAGCGGCACGCCCTCCTCCATCCGAAACGCGCTGGAGTTGTCAACCATCAACGCTCCAGCAGCGATGATGGCCTCACGCCACTGCTTGGAGACAGAGCCCCCGGCAGAAGCGAGCACAAGATCAACACCCTGAAAGGCCTCAGCGCTCACCTCCTGAACCGTGAGCTGCTCGCCTTTCCAAGACTGGGTCGTGCCGGCCGAGCGGGAAGATGCCAACAAGCGCAGTTCAGACACGGGGAAAGCCCGTTGCTCGAGCAGCTGAAGCAGTTCCTGACCAACAGCACCGCTGGCGCCAAGCAAAGCAACGGTGAGAGGTCGGGAGGGCAGGGATCGGTAGCTGGTTTGAGAGGAGATGGGCAAACGCTTGTCGCTGAAGCTGGGAAACGATTTCAGACGTCTTCTGACTGTCGAAGGGTGACCAGGATGGAGAGCTGTTGGTACACCCGAGAGAACGCTGGGGACACAATACGCGGCGAAGCCTGTCCTGGCTCTTTCATAAAGTGTTGGGCTGCCCGTACCAGTTCAGATGAGCGCCGCTTCGTTGAAGGTCAAGACCACCACCCGTCCCGGCAGCCGCCTGGCCGTTGAAGTGGCAGTGCCAGCTGAACGCTGCAAGGAGAGTTACGAAGCGGCCGTTGCTCAGCTCAGCCGCACGATCAATCTGCCCGGCTTCCGCAAGGGCAAGGTGCCCAGAGCCGTGCTGCTGCAGCAGATTGGTCCGCTTCGCATCCGTGCAACGGCTCTCGAATCAATGGTGGATGGCGTTTGGCGTGAAGCGATCGAACAGGAGAAAATCGAGGCCCTGGGTCAGCCCGACCTCGCCGACGGCTTCGAGACACTGCTCGACGCCTTTGATCCCAGCAAGGAACTGACCGTCACCCTGGAAACCGATGTGGCACCGGTGCCCAAGCTGAAGGCCACCAAAGGCCTGAATGCGGAAGCCGAAAGCGTGAGCTACGACCCCGCCAAGGTCGACGAGATGATCGAGCAATCACGCAAGCAGATGGCCACCCTGGTACCGGTCGAGAACAGGCCAGCAGCCAATGGTGATGTGGCCGTGGTCGGCTTCAACGGCACCTACAGCGATGACGGCAGCGCGATTGAAGGCGGCAGCGCCGACTCGATGGATGTGGAGCTGGAAGACGGCCGCATGATCCCCGGATTCGTGGAAGGGATCGTGGGCATGAGCATCGGCGATGAGAAAACCGTTGAATGCCAGTTCCCTGAGGACTACTCCAAGGACGATGCCCGCGGTCGCAAGGCCAGCTTTGTGATCAACCTCAAGGATCTCAAGACCCGTGAGCTGCCAGAGCTTGACGATGCCTTCGCCAAGCAGGCCAGCGACAAGGAAACGATGACCGAACTGCGTGCAGATCTGGAACAGCGCCTCAAAGACGATGCTGATCGTCGCCAGACGAGCAACCGTCACGACGCCCTGATCGCCGCCTTAGTGGAACAGCTGGAGGTGGAATTGCCCGAGAGCCTGGTGCAACAAGAAGTGCGCAACCTGGTGGAACAAACCGCGGGGCAGTTCGCTCAGCAAGGCATGGATGTGAAATCGCTCTTCACACCAGAGCTCGTGCGCAATCTGATGGAGTCGTCCAGACCGGAGGCGGAAGAGCGGCTTCGCCGCAGCCTGGCCCTCTCGGCCCTGGCCGAAAGCGAAGGGCTCAAGGTTGAAGACGCCGATATCGACGCGAAAGTGACCGAGGTGAAGCGGGAACTCTCAGGGGAACGAGACATCGACCCCCAACGTCTGCGGGATGTCGTGATCGAAGACCTTCTTCGCGACAAGCTGCTGGGTTGGCTCGAGGACAACAGCACGGTGACCGAGAAGGCTGCTGAAGAGGCATCGGCCAAAACCGAGGCGAAACCGGCAGCCAAAAAGGCCAAGGAGACCAAAACCAAAACCGCCAAGACCAAAACCGCAAAATCGGATGAGGACACCAAGGCCTGATCAAGCCCCATAGATTGCACTCACAACGTTCTGCCCCGACCGCCGCGTGATCAACGCCCGCAGCCACCATCCGATCCAGAACCGCTGGAATGGCATCCGCCCCAGTGCAACCATGCCATCCGCGGCTCCGGGGGTCTTGCCCACGGTGGTGGAGCAATCGGGGCGGGGCGAACGCGCCTTCGATATCTATTCGCGTCTTCTGCGCGAACGGATCATCTTCCTGGGCACTGGTATCGATGACCAGGTTGCGGATGCCCTGGTGGCGCAACTCCTCTTCCTCGAAGCCGAGGACCCCGAAAAAGACATCCAGATCTACATCAACTCACCAGGTGGATCAGTCACAGCAGGGCTGGCGATCTACGACACGATGCAGCAGGTGACTCCCGATGTGGTCACGATTTGCTACGGCCTGGCAGCGTCGATGGGGGCCTTCCTTCTCTCCGGCGGCAACAAAGGCAAGCGACTGGCGCTGCCCAACGCCCGGATCATGATCCACCAACCACTCGGCGGTGCTCAAGGCCAGGCAGTGGATATCGAAATCCAGGCACAGGAAATCCTCTTTCTTAAGGAAACCCTGAATGGTCTGATGGCGGAACACACCGGCCAACCCCTCGACAAAATCTCCGAAGACACAGACCGCGACTACTTCCTTTCCCCGGCAGAAGCGGTTGAATACGGCTTGATCGATCGGGTGGTGGACAGTCCCGCGGACGGAGGAATCGTTACGGAGGGCTGACATCGCCCGTTTCAGCAACGATCCTTGGTACCGGACCGTCCCTTCACGAGAGGTCCGTTTCTGCCCGTTTGAAGAGTCCGGCGCCCGATGGCCAAATTCGATGCCCATCTGAAGTGCTCCTTCTGCGGCAAGTCCCAGGAACAGGTGCGCAAGCTGATCGCCGGTCCCGGCGTGTATATCTGCGATGAATGCATTGATCTCTGCAACGAGATCCTTGATGAAGAGCTGATCGACGCCCAGGGCAATCCCCGCCATGGCGCTGATGCAGCTCGCAAAACTGCCCAGGGCACACGCAAGAGCAGCAAGCCAGCACCCACCCTGGCCACGATTCCCAAACCGCAGGAGATCAAGTCATTCCTGGATGAACAGGTTGTTGGTCAGGATGCTGCCAAGAAGGTGCTCTCCGTAGCTGTTTACAACCACTACAAGCGGCTGGCTTGGCAGGGGGATGGCAAAGGCGAAACGGAAGAGACCGCTACCCGGCTGCATAAGAGCAACATCCTGCTGATCGGCCCGACCGGCTGCGGCAAGACCCTGCTGGCCCAAACGCTGGCAGAAATGCTCGATGTGCCCTTCGCCGTGGCCGATGCCACCACCCTCACAGAAGCGGGATACGTCGGTGAGGACGTGGAAAACATCCTGCTGCGACTGCTCCAGAAAGCCGACATGGATGTGGATCAGGCTCAGCGCGGCATTATTTATATCGACGAGATCGACAAAATCGCTCGCAAGAGTGAAAACCCCTCGATTACCCGCGATGTCTCTGGTGAAGGCGTTCAGCAAGCCCTGCTGAAAATGCTTGAGGGCACGGTCGCCAACGTGCCACCGCAAGGTGGACGCAAGCACCCTTATCAAGACTGCATCCAGATCGACACCAGTCAGATCCTGTTCATCTGTGGCGGCGCCTTCGTGGGGCTGGACGATGTGGTGCAGAAACGGATGGGACGTAACGCCATCGGCTTCGTGCCAAGCAGCGATGGTCGCGGTCGCAACCGCGCCAACCGCGACCTCCAGGCCGCCCAAGTGCTGCGCAACCTGGAGCCCGACGACTTGGTGCGCTACGGCCTCATCCCAGAGTTCATTGGCCGCATGCCAGTGAGCGCCGTGCTTGAACCCCTGGATGAACCGGCCCTCAAGTCAATTCTCACCGAGCCTCGCGATGCGCTGGTGAAACAGTTCCGCACCTTGCTGAGCATGGACAACGTGCAGCTCGAATTCGAGAACGATGCCGTCGCAGCCATCGCCTCAGAGGCCCACCGGCGCAAAACCGGCGCCCGTGCCCTCCGCGGAATCGTGGAGGAGCTGATGCTCGATCTGATGTACGACCTCCCCTCGCGCAAGAACGTGAAAACCTTCACCGTGACTCGCGCCATGGTGGATGAACACACCGGCGGCAAGGTGCTGCCGCTGCCAGGCGCTGATCGTCAACAGGAATCCGCCTGAAGCGATGGCCGCTGCCAATCACCTTCAGGTGCCTCGGCAGCACGGCCTTTTTCTCCACCACGGCATCGACCTGGGCGACGGCACCGTGGCCCACTACCTGGAGGGCAGAGAAATCCTGCGCAGTGCGCTGGACGACTTCAGCCAGGGCCAACCGGTGAGCGTGGTTCCGCACACGCAGTGCTCTCCCCAGGGGGTGACCCTGCGGCGAGCGATGGGCCGCATCGGCGAGCAGAACTACAACCTGCTGTTCAACAACTGCGAGCACTTCGCCACCTGGTGCAAAACCGGCCGTCATCACAGCGCCCAGGTGAACTCGGTGATCGACAAAGCCCGCAGCTGGAGTGCCCGCATGCCATCAGCGCTAATGGCCGGGCTGGAGCTGCTGGTGCAACGGGGACTTCTGGATGACAACAGCCGCGCCCTGGCCCGCAAGGGTGTGACCCAACTGGAACAATTGCGCCTCAAACTGCTCAACAAGCTGGAAGCGCTGCTGCAACAGGCTGGTGATGGTGGCAATCAACGCTTACTGCTGAGCGGCCAAAGCCTGGCGGATGAATTAGCGGCAGTGGAAGACCTGGAGAACAAGCTCAACACACTGCTGGAGCAGCAAGGCAGAGACCAATAGATCAGGCTGAGTCGCATCAAGGCCAAGAAAGCGGCACAAACACGCTTTTATTTGGGTAACAGGGGGTGAAAATATTTCACCCTTTCGGAATAGAGCCGACAAAAAACCACCAATAACTCAATCAAAAAACTTGCGAATGTCAATACAAATAGGACATTGACAATCTTGGGGGATTCCTGCAAACCACCCAGCAGACAACAAAGAAACAACTACAGCAGAGCCCAGCAACGCTTCTGCGACTTAACCAAGCGCTGATCAATAAGCCCTGGCGCAGGCGATCCGACTCAGCGACGAGACCAGAACTCAGCGCTTAAAAGCAACGCACTCAGGCGCCTGCCCCAACACCGCCCAGCCACTTCACGAGCCCACATCACAAGCCGATTAATCATGACCTTCAAAGCCTGCGGACTCGAGCAGATCGACAGCTCCACCAACACCCAAGGGCAGAGACAGGCCACGCTGATCGTGGCTGACGGCAGCTGCCCCAAGATCCGGGAGTTGCTGGCTGAGGCCTTGGTGCCGGTGCTGTGGCTGGATGCCAGACAGCCACCACTGCAAAGACTGACTGCGCTTTTAGCGGAGCGCCGCCGACTGGGGCAACCGGTAGAGACACTGCACTGGGTGAGCCATGGCCAACCGGGGGTTCTGCGGGTCGCTGCCTACGACATTGATCGGGACGCGCTCTTAGCGCATCAACAACTGATCGCTGAGTGGGGGATCAGCGAACTCGCCCTCTGGAGCTGCGAAGCCGGAGCAAAGAAAAACTTCATCAGCTTGTGGCAAGAACTCACCGGTGCACGGGTGTGGAGCAGTGAAGAGCAACTGGGTCGCAATCACCAGGGGGTTGCGCACTGGAAACTGGAATCTGGAGCAGCTGGCAAGCAGGCACCGGTACTGCCCGTGATGCAGCAGACATTGCGCAGCTGGCCGCATCAACTTGCAGCGCCTGTTGCGAGCGGCTCACCAACACTGACCGCCGTCACAGAAGACACCACCACCCCGGCCGGCGACACCGTTGCCAACCTCTTCTCCAGCTCCTTCTCCGATGCCGACAGCGACACCCTTCTCGGTGTTGCCATCACCGCCAATGCTGCTGATTCCTCAACGGAAGGCGTTTGGCAATATGCCACCGGTAACGGCAGCAATTGGACTGCTGTTCCAACCACAGGCCTCGCGGATACCACAGCCTTCTATCTCGAGTCCGACAGCAAACTGCGGTTCCTTCCCGCTGCTGATTTCAACGGCACACCCGGCGCACTTACCGCGCATCTGATCGACAGCACGTACAACGGCGCTGCAGGAAGCAATTCCGATTACTTCCTGCAATTCATCGAGACTGCATCAGAAGTCAAAGCCACCCTCACACTTGATCCAACTGCTTTCAGTGCCAATTCAATCTGGAGCCAAGTAAATGGAACAGGTGTTTTTGCGACTGTTGTCGGTCCGGCAGATGCTGGAATTGGGGGAACTGTAGGGACTGTCGCGTCGCCCGCCCGCAACGCTTACGACAAATCTGATATAACTTTGAGCGCCAACATTCCCCTAATTGGCACCCAGCCCACCGCTCCAAATCTGGTAGGAGGTGACCAGTTCTCGCTCGCAGACTCAGCCACCGGCGACCTCTTTGGCCTATATAGTGAAACCAATGACCTAAGTGGAATAATAGCTTATGACGAAAATATGTATAACTCTTTGGTCAATCAAACCAATCCTGTTGTTTCGACGGCTACATGGAATAACACCACCCTGCTTGAATTAGGCATTGGCGAAGGTACTGGAACTTTCTTCACTACGGGCGGCTCATTATCCTTCAATGGCGCCTACTCAATAGACATTTTTGAGGCAGGTGACTCTATCAATATTTCCACCAACGGCGGCACCACAGCCATCTCTGCCAACACGCTGAGCCTCGGCACATCCGTCACGGCCGTCAATGACGTACCCGTCACTAGTGATATAAAAGTTGGCTATTTTAGCGGTTCCTCCACAACCACAAATGCTGCTCTTGAAAGTACAATAGAAGCTATTAATTCATCTGCAATCAAAGATCTAACCAATGCTGGCATCACCCTGCAGGCCGACTCTATAGCCTTTGAGGCAGAGGTCGACGAGAGCATTCCCAGAACCACATTCAATCTGGCACTCTCAAGCCTCAATTTTGAGGATGGCGCGATCAGCACAAGCGAAGGTGTGCGCGACACACGAAAAAAACTTCTTTATTACTCAGTGGATGACGAGGGAGAAGTTTCAGCTCTGAGTTTTGACCCCCTCGTCAATGCCGGTGCCCGTTTTTACGATCTCGATGGTGATGGACTTGCCGACTACCTTTCCCTGACTCTGATTGATGGCGGATTCGGCGATAAAGACGAGGCAAAAAATGGAGTCATTGAAGATCCCTCCACTGCAGCCTCCGTGGCACTGGATCCGGTCATCCAAACCAACGACGACCCCTTCAATCTGCTCACGATTACCGACCCCAACAACGCTGCACCTGCCGCGCTCAACCTCAACGCCACCATCACCGGACGCAGTAAGGCTGTAAATCAGATCGGTTACATCCTGCTGGATGGAGATGAAGTTGCCTCTGCCAAGACCATTCTTGGTGATCTTGATCAGATCAAAGAGCGCGCCACCATCCTGTTCAGCAGCCTGGAAGCAGACGACGTCACCCTTCCTGATAACTACACGTTCATGCGGGATCTGCTGGTTCGCAACGGCCAATCCTTGCGCTTCTTCTCTTTGGAAGACACCACGCTCGACACACTCAAGAGCGTGAAAGATTCCCGTTTGTCTTTCCTGGATTCAACGGTCAACAGCGATGGCAGCGTCTCTTTCGCAGCAAGCTCAGGACTGAGCTTCAATCTTGCCCTTAATGCCAACGATCAAGGCCTTAATGCCTTAGTGGCCCAAGAGCAAGGAATCGCTCCCGTCCTCAATGTCACTCCATTCACCAATGGGGAAATCCTCAACGGCTCCCTGGTGCAGGCCAGGGAAGCCACCCTCGACGCCCTCACCGGTTTCTACAAGGTGGTAGACCCAAACGGAATGGTGATGGCTGCCGATGGCTCCCTGATCGCCCCAGGGGCTGCGGGTTACGCCAAAGCGGCTCTACGCGCCGACAACCTTTATGGCGGAGACGATTTCAACTTCTCACTGACCAATGGCAAAACTGAACAGTCAGCGCTTGAGATGGCAAACCTCAGCGGCTATCTGGCCCCCTACGCCAAGGTGCAGAGCAACACCTTCTTTGCCTTTGCCAAGGCCAACAGCGATGGCATCAGCCACTTCCGCGTCCTCGGTAACAACATCTTTGGCCTGGAAGACCAATTTGGTGGTGGTGACCGCGACTTCGACGATCACATCATTAGCTTCCAGTTTGATTCGATCACCTAACCCACAACTGTGGTCTGAGACCAGCTCAACAGCCACACCCTCAAGCACGCCTACCGCCAGTCGGCCTCGGTAACCTCTGGGTTCCGCAGGCAGCGCATGAGCCAGGCCTACCAGCCGCTGCATCACAAGTACCGCCCCCAGCGGTTTGACCAGCTGGTGGGGCAGGACGCGATTGCCGCGACCCTGGGGCACGCCCTGCGCACTGACCGGATCGCGCCGGCCTACCTCTTCAGCGGCCCGCGCGGCACCGGCAAGACCTCGAGCGCCAGAATCCTGGCCCGTTCGCTCAACTGCCTCAGCAGCGAAGGGCCGACGCCTGAACCCTGCGGCACTTGCGAGCTCTGCACCACGATTGCAGCCGGCACCGCCCTTGATGTGATCGAGATCGACGCCGCCTCCAACACCGGCGTTGACAACATCCGCGATCTGATCGAACGCTCCCGATTCGCACCAGTGCAGGCGCGCTGGAAGGTGTATGTGGTGGACGAGTGCCACATGCTCTCCACCGCAGCCTTCAATGCCCTGCTCAAAACCCTGGAGGAGCCACCGCCGCGGGTGGTGTTTGTACTCGCCACCACTGACCCGCAGCGGGTGCTGCCCACGATCCTGAGCCGCTGCCAGCGCTTCGATTTCCGTCGCATCCCGATCGATGCACTGGAGAAACACCTCACCTGGATCGCTGAACAGGAATCGATCCCCATCCAGCCAGAAGCAGTGCATGTGGTAGCCCAGCGAGCCCAGGGGGGCCTGCGCGATGCCGAGAGCCTGCTCGATCAGCTCAGCCTGCTGCCGGCTCCGATTGAAGCCGATGCCGTATGGGACCTGCTCGGCGCCGTTCCCGAACAGGACCTCATCGCGTTGGCGGAAGCCCTGGCGAGCGGTGATCCACTGCAGCTGGTGGAATCGAGCCGCAGCCTGCTGGACCGGGGGCGCGATCCTGGAGCCGTACTGCAAGGCCTGGCCGGCATCCTTCGGGACCTGGTGCTGATGGCAGCTGCGCCGGATCGTCCGGAGCTCACCAGTGTGTCGCCCCAGTTCCGAGCGCAGCTTCCCGATCTGGCGCAACGAATCGGGAGGCAACGGTTACTGCACTGGCAAGCGCGCTTACGTGGCAGCGAACAGCAACTGCGTCTGAGCGTGCAACCCCGGCTGTGGCTGGAAGTCTTGCTGATGGGCCTGCTGGCCGAAGCCGAACCCGTTGCCACCAAGCGCATGGCCACCGTGCCTCAAGCTGCAGCACCGACTCCAGCCCCAGCTGCCGCAGCAGTGAGAACAGCTGCACAAGCGGCTGCGGTGGCGGCTCCACCTCCCTCAGCTGCGCCAGCACCCCCAACTGAAACGGCTGCAGCCCCAAAAGCCGCTTCGGTTTCCTTACCTCCCACCGGCCCAGCTGCCACCACTGCAGCACCAGCGACCGACATGGAAACAGAGCAGACGAGCCCAGACGAGACTGCCAGCGCTGCTTCCGATGCCACCAGCACCAACCTGCCCGAGCTGTGGCAGCAGATCCTGGCCAGCCTGGAATTGCCCTCCACGCGGATGCTGCTCTCCCAGCAGGCTCAATTGGTGCGGATGGATTCACATCGGGCCGTGGTGCAGGTGGCCGGAAACTGGATGGGCATGGTGCAAAGCCGCGCCACCTTGCTGGAGCAGGCCATCGCCCGGGCCTGCGGCGGCAACCGCCAACTGGTGCTGGAGAACCACGCTGGTGTCATCACCCCAGCAACAGCAGCCCCCGGTGCGGCCCCTCCGGCTTCCGCGCCAACGCCTGCACCGGCACCAGCCAGGAATGCAGCACCAACCATCTCAGCGCCCACCCAACCGCCTGCTGTGCAGTCCACTGCTGCCATCCCGTCTCCGCCTCCTGCTCAAACCCAGCCCCAAACCGGATCCATGCCAACGCCCGTGGCTACACCGACGGGTGCACCACCAGCAACAACGCCAGCAGGCACACCCCCATCGCCTCAGCTACCCCAGACAGCTGCACCGACGCTGGAGCAGGGGCAGCCAACCGCTAATCCACCAGGCCAACCTCCAATGCGCTCACCAATGGACGACAAAGTGAAGCGCTTCGCTGACTTCTTCAATGGCCAAGTCGTCGATGCTGACCTGGACAGCTAATTCAAACCGCAAATAGAAAAGAGAAGCAAATCAGCCTCAATAATTTCTTCCAGCAAAAGAAATATGTGCTGCCCCAAATAAAGCGTTAAACGACATCCATTTCAACGAAGCAATCAACAACCAAAAGCCATAAGTGGCTCAAAATGATTATTTAGATTAGGCCGCTGCCTCGCCACGATGACTGGTCTTGGCCCACACCAACCGCTTCGGGAACAGGGCCATCTTCAGCGTGACCCAGGGAATCACCACAAACCAATGACCCAGATAAGCAATCCCAAGCAGCAAGTTGAGCAACCCAGGCTGAGGAAGCTCAGGGCCCTCGCTCAGCCTGCGGCAACCACGCCAATACGCCAAACCCGACACGCTGAACGCAACGATTGAGAGAGGCCAGTACACCGGCATCGTGCGCAGGATCAGGCTCGTGATCAGATCCGCAAACGACAGCAAGGGCAGCACGTACTGGAGCAAGAAGAAACAGGCCAGATCGAGCTTCTGACCAGCGCTCAGCGATCCAGAGGTGAGTTTCGGCCAGTAGTCAAAGAAACGCTGCAACCCACCTTCAGCCCAACGCTGACGCTGCTTCCACAGGGCCGGGAGCGATTCCACCGCCTCCTCCTGCACTGGCGGGTCCCAGAGCAGACCCACAGGGGCGCCGTCAGTTAGAAAGCGGAAGCTGAGATCGAGATCGTCAGTGACCGTGTCTTCGTTGAAGCCGCCACAGACCTGCAGTCGGCTGCGCTGAAGCAACTGGCCGTTACCGCGAAGCTCCATCACGCCGGCACCTCGGAGCCGACCCTGCTGCAACAGAGCGTCGAGAGCCATCTCCATCGCCTGCACCCTCGTGAGCCAACTCTCATGGGCGTTCGTGACCGCTTTGCGCAACTGCACGGCAGCCCAGCGGCCACGAATCGCAAAAGGCAGCAAGCGCTCCAACACATCGTTCTGGAGCTGCGCATCAGCATCGAGCACCAACATCCAATCGCCCTTGAGCTGCTGGAGCACGGTGTTGAGCGCGCCCGACTTGCCTCCACCTGCACCGCGCTTGCGGTGAATCACCTGCAACTGGGGATGCTGCTGCTTGAGGTCATCGAGCAAAGGGCCGGTGCGATCTTCACTGCCGTCATCCACCACCCAGAGCGAAAGCCGCTCCTTGGGATAGCGCAAGGCCGTAAGACGCTCCACCAACCTGGTGACAACTGCTTCCTCATCCCGGGCAGCCACGACCACATCCACAGCGGGCAAATCCAGAGCATCATCCTCTCGATCTGGATCGGCACCGGGAGCACAGGGCTGATCGCGGCTGCGCAGCACGGTGCGAAGGCCGTAGCCCCCGAGCAGCAGTGCCAAGGTGACCGCTGGCGCCAGGCTGCGCAGAGGATCCAACCAGTGGGGTGCCGCCCCAGCCCAGCCGCAGGCCACAAGGAACAGGGCTGACTTGCCGCGTCGGTGATCACCAGTCACTGCCGCCACGGCCATCGCACTTCGCGGAATAGTCGGGACTCTAAGCGGCGCGCCCTATGGGGCTAGCGGTGCCAGGGTCGCTCCCGGGTAGTAGTGCTGAAGAATGCGCTGCACCGACCATCCCCGAGAGGCCAAATCAATGGCACCGGCCTGGGACAGTCCTGCCCCATGGCCAAAGCCGCCGCCGTTGAAGCGCCAAACCCCCTCCCCAGTGGTCTCGAGTGTGAACAGAGTGCTGGGCAGCCGCCGCAGCGTGCGGCGTATCGCATCAAGACGCAAATCCACAGGGAAACCGGGGCCCTCGCCCTCAATGCGCAGGGTCAGGACCCTGCCACTAGGGCCACGCTTCAGCACTGCTACGCCCTGCACAACACCAGGGGACTGAGAGGCCAAGGCCCTTTCAAGCTGAGATGCCGTATAGGTCCGCGTCCAGCGGAATAACGGATGACCAGCCCCATAGGCACCGCGACCAGCCTGAACAAGACGGCGGATGGCATCCGCATCCTTCAACGGCAGCACAACGGCATCAAGCCAGCCCTGGTCACCATCAGCTTGAGCCTGCAGGTAGGGAGCAGGAGCCATCGCCCAGGCCTCAGGCGCCGAGGCCATCACACCACCATTGGAGGCGTGATAAACAGCACTGATCGGTTTGCCGTTCCACTGCAACACCTGACCAGTGGTGGCCTTAATGGCCTGTCGCACCGCTGAACCGGCATAGCGGGGATCGCTATAGACCTGGCACTGGGTGTCGCTGCAAAGGTGATAGCCGTCGATGCCAAAACGATGGCTATTGGCCAGCGCCCATGTGCGGGCCAGGACGGCCTGAGCCTGCAAAGCCGCCTCGGGCGAACCAGCCCCGATCTCATGGGGCACCACACCCTCGAGGTAACGCTCCAGTGGTACCTGCTCAAGCAGCGTCCAGCTGCCGTAGGCATCTGGCTGGAGCCGAAATGGCCCCTGCATCACCCCACCCTTCCAGCTCAAACCATCGGGGGCCTCGAGCAACAAAGGTCCAGCAAGGGTCTTGGGGTCGCCATCGATGCCCTCAAGCACCGGACGAACCACTGAAGTGATCGTGTTGCGCCAAGGGCGAGTCGCAACTCCCTCCAGCACAGAAGCAGTCTCTGGAGCCCAGACCTCCCACTCACCCGGATGGGCGACCAACGCCTGAACGCCCTGCTGACGCCACCGCTGCGCCACCCGATCGGCCGACTCGAAACTGGCGTAAGGCCCCGCCACCAAACGGGACACCTTGACGGGTTCAGCAAGCGGCTCCAGCCGCCAACGAATCCGGAGGGTTGCTGCAGTCGCAAGTGGCTGGGAAGCCCCCGAAGCGCTGCCATCACGAAGCACCAGAGGGGAAGGCCCAGCACTGCGAAGCGTCAATGTCGGAGCGGAATGATCACGCTTTGTGCCCCGTCCAAGGTGATCGTCAAGGGCAACCCAAAGTCGATTCCCCGACGCCTGCGGCGGCGCTGGCACAGAACGATGCGTGGGGATCACAGGCTGAGCAGGTCCAGGAGAAACCGCCGCCTCCTGCGCCCGACAACCACCGCTGATCACACTCAGCACCAGCACCGAAGGGGTGATGCCCCTCAGCGACAGGACGCGTCGGAAGCGGTTCATTGGCTGGGGGGAGGATGAGGGCGTATTGTTGTCGTTTGTGCCACGCGCTGCCAGAGACATGCCCAAGCTGAAGACCCGCAAAGCAGCCGCCAAGCGGTTCAAGGCAACTGGTACTGGCAAATTCATGCGTCGTCGTGCCTTCCACAATCATCTTCTGGATCACAAGAGCCCGAAGCTGAAGCGCCACCTGGGCACCAAGGCCGTTGTGGACCGTACCGATGAGGAACGTGTGGCGCTGATGATGCCTTACGCCTGAACGAGCTTGCGCTCGCTCGTCGCGAAATCGACTGTTTTTCCCTTACTTGCACCCCCTGATCCATGGCCCGCGTTAAAAGAGGCAACGTTGCCCGCAAGCGCCGTAACAAGATCCTGCGCCTTGCCCGTGGTTTCCGTGGCAGCAACGGCACCCTCTTCCGCACCGCCAACCAGCGGGTGATGAAGGCGCTATGCAACGCCTACCGCGACCGTCGTCGTCGCAAGCGCGACTTCCGTCGCCTCTGGATTGCACGCATCAATGCGGCTGCACGCCTCAACGGCATGAGCTATAGCCGTCTGATCGGTGGCCTGAAGAAGGCCGATGTGCGCCTGAACCGCAAGATGCTGGCCCAACTGGCCGTTGCTGATCCCGGCAGCTTCACCAATGTGGTGACAGCAGCAAAAAGCTGAATCAAACGCCGAACCATTAACTGAGAGGAGGAGTTGCTCGTGATGGATGGACTCCTCCCACAGACCTATTTGCTTGGTCTGATTGTCTTGCTGGCAATCGTTGCCGTTGTCGTCGGTCGACAACTGCTTCGAACCCGCAAGGATGAGCTCAGCCTGATCCAGTTTGAGCAAGAAGGTGCTGCAACGTCGAAAGATGCTGGCCGGCTCTATGAGCTCGCCTCTGTGCAACTACGCAAGCGGCTCTACCCACAGGCCACGGCCAACCTGCGCCAAGCCCTGAAGAGCCTTTCAGGGGAGCCTGATGAAGCCAAGGCGCTGATCGAGAACGCCCTTGGCTTCGCTTTGGCAGCACAGAAAGACTTCGACGGTGCGGTGAAGCATTACAGATCTGCCCTCAATGCCAAGGCTGACTACCCCGTTGCCCTCAACAACCTCGCCTTTGCCCATGAGCGCCTGCTCGAACCGGAAAAGTCGGCCGATCTTTATCGCAAAGTGTTGGAGTTTGAACCCGCCAACACCACAGCAACCAAACGGCTGAAACGCATTGAACGGCAGCTGCGTGCAGGCAAAGCCTCCAGCTCACCAGAGGCCGCGAATCGGAAGGGCTTCTGACACGCAACCAGAAGTCAGCGTCAAACGTCCACCAGGATTGGTAAGCCGAGGCGCTTCCCAACCGGAAAGGTCAAACCCCTGAAGACCCAGAAACTCGCCGCCACTCTCCAACCCGTCGGTGAGGCTGTCTGCAAGGGGAATCAGATCAAGCTGATCTGACTTGGCATTGAGATTGCCTTGAACTGGGGTTTTGATCGTTCCAATCGTCATCTCTCCGCGCAGCGCCACCATTTGGCCATAGGCCTGCACGCTGGAAAGATTGAGCAGCACCTCCTGATCCATGCCGTTAGGGAAGCTCTTGTAATGCCCGCACCATTGACGCGGCATCGTCACGGCCAAGTCGGAAGCACGAGCCACCGGATCAAAGCTTTCAACATTGCCCTCGAGCATCACAGGCATCGCCAGCCTTGAGCTATCAAAAGGCAGCTGGCTTTCAAAAGGCACAGCACTTTCAACAGGCAGATCCACGACGGGTGGAACAGGCATGGCTGAAACAGGATGATGGGCTCAAGTTAGGGCCATTCCTACGGGCCTGTTCAATCCCCACCCGGTTCTCACACCCTTTTCTGCTCTTCGGCATGTCCACGGTTTCGCCCTCTCCCCTCTCCAGCTGCACCAACGCTTCGGATCCGCTGCTGATCGCAGGGCGACAGTTCAACAGTCGCTTGTTCACTGGAACGGGCAAATACCCGAATCTGGCCACAATGCAGCAAAGCCTGAAACGATCGGGTTGCGAGATCGTCACCGTGGCCGTGCGACGGGTCCAGACGGTGGCAGCAGGGCATGAAGGCCTGATGGAAGCAATCGACTGGTCAAGGATCTGGATGCTCCCCAACACGGCTGGGTGTGCCACCGCCGATGAAGCAGTGCGCGTGGCAAGGCTGGGACGCGAACTCGCCAAACTTGCAGGCCAAGACGACAACACCTTCGTCAAGTTGGAGGTGATCCCCGATAGCCGCCATCTCCTCCCCGATCCGATCGGCACGCTCGAAGCAGCAAAACAACTCGTGAAGGAGGGGTTCACCGTTCTCCCGTACATCAATGCCGACCCTTTATTGGCCAAACACCTGGAGGATGTGGGCTGCGCCACGGTGATGCCTCTGGGCTCGCCGATCGGCTCCGGTCAGGGTCTACGCAACCTGGCCAACATCGCTCTAATCATTGAGAACGCCAGCGTTCCCGTTGTGGTGGATGCCGGTATCGGCGTTCCGAGTGAAGCCGCCCAAGCACTAGAGATGGGGGCCGCAGCGGTCCTGGTCAACAGTGCCATTGCCATGGCGGGCGACCCCCCAGCCATGGCTGAAGCCATGGGCTTAGCCGTTCAGGCGGGCAGACAAGCCCATCTAGCAGGCCGGTTACCACTGCGCCAGGACGCTTCCCCTAGTTCGCCAACTACCGGAACGGTGAAAAGCTAGTCATGACAGACCATGGCGCAATCGGCCCAAAGCAGCCAGAAGCCCATAAGGTCTCCCCTTCGGAAACATGGAATCCATGCAAGTCACAGAAGAGGATGGAGGACGGCTGAATGCCTTCGCCAAAGAACCACGCATGGAAGTGATTGACGTGAAATCCAGCCGCAGCAGCAGCTCTCAGCTGTTGATCGTGGTTGGCGGGGTGCTTGTGGTCGCCCTAGTGGCCGTGACTGTCGTGATCAGCTGAAAACCCTGTAGTAGCTTGCCCGGGATTAGCGCTCAGCACGCTTCGGCAGGAGTTTGAGGTGAAGGTTCTCGTTCTCGGTGGCGACGGCTTCTGCGGCTGGCCCTGTGCAGTGAATCTTGCGGACCAGGGTCACGACGTGCTGATCGTCGATAACCTCAGTCGCCGCAAGATCGATATCGATCTCGAGGTTGAATCGCTCACCCCGATCACCAGCATCGGCGAGCGTCTGAAAGCGTGGGAGGAAATCGGCGGCAAGCCCATGCGCTTCCTGCACATGGATATCGCCCACGAATACCAACTGTTGCTTGATCTCCTGATCGAAGAGAAACCCAATGCCGTGGTGCATTTCGCCGAGCAACGGGCTGCTCCCTATTCGATGAAGAGCAGCGCCACCAAGCGCTATACGGTCGACAACAACGTCAACGGCACCCACAACCTGCTGGCCGCCATCGTCGAAAGCGGACAAGACATCCATGTGGTTCATTTGGGCACCATGGGCGTTTACGGCTACGGCTCACACCGCGGCGCCACCATTCCTGAGGGCTACCTCAAAGTGGAGGTTCCCCAGCCCGACGGCAGCCGCTTCGAGGAAGAGATCCTCCACCCCGCCAGCCCTGGCAGCGTCTATCACATGACCAAGACGCTCGATCAATTGCTCTTCCTCTATTACAACAAGAACGACAACGTCCGCATCACCGACCTGCACCAGGGCATCGTCTGGGGCACCAACACCGATGCCACCGACCGCGATCCGCGTCTCACCAACCGCTTTGATTACGACGGCGACTACGGCACCGTTCTCAACCGCTTCCTGATGCAAGCGGCCATCGGCTATCCGCTCACCGTGCATGGCACCGGCGGCCAGACCCGGGCTTTCATTCACATCCGCGACTCGGTGAAGTGCGTGCAGCTCGCTCTCGAGAACCCACCCAACAAAAGCGAGCGGGTGAAGATCTTCAACCAGATGACCGAAAGCCATCAAGTGGGCGAACTGGCCAAAAAGGTGGCCGCACTTACCGGAGCCCAAGTCAACAACTTGCCCAACCCTCGTAACGAGGCTGTGGAAAACGATCTGATCGTGGACAACCGTTGCTTCCTGGAGCTCGGCCTCAATCCCACGACCCTTGATGATGGTCTGCTGAAGGAAGTGGTGGAAATCGCCACGCGCTACGCCGACCGTTGCGATCGCAACCGCATTCTCTGCACCTCCGCCTGGACCAAGACCCAGGCTGAAGCAATCGGCACTGCACCTTGATCCGCATCCCCCCACCGCCGACCCAGTGAAAGTCGCTTTTTTCACCGAAACCTTCCTTCCGAAGGTTGACGGCATCGTCACCAGGCTGACCAAAACGGTGAGGCACCTGGTGGAAGCGGGTGATGAGGTGGTTGTGTTCTGTCCGGAGGGATGTCCGAGCAACTACATGGGCGCCCAGCTGATTGGCGTGCCCGCCATGCCGCTACCTCTGTATCCAGAACTGAAGCTTGCCCTACCCAGACCAGCAGTCTCCGAAGCGATCGACAGCTTCCAGCCAGACCTGATCCATGTCGTCAACCCCGCCGTGCTTGGGCTTGGCGGCATCTGGCTGGCCAAAACTAAGGGCATTCCTCTGGTAGCGAGCTACCACACCCATCTGCCCAAATATCTCGAGCACTACGGCATGGGCATGCTGGAACCGCTGCTATGGGAACTGCTCAAGGCGGCCCATAACCAGGCCGTACTCAACCTCTGCACCTCCACCGCAATGGTGCAGGAGCTGAGCGAGAAGGGAATCCAGCACACCGATCTCTGGCAGCGAGGGGTGGATACAGACATGTTCCGTCCGGAACTGCGCAGCGACGCGATGCGAGAGCGACTGCATGGCTGCCATGACGACCGTGGTGCACTGCTGCTCTATGTGGGCCGTCTCTCAGCCGAGAAGCAAATTGAAAGGATCCGACCCGTGCTCGAGGCCATGCCCGATGCACGGTTAGCGCTGGTTGGCGACGGACCCCATCGGCAGCAGCTGGAGAAACACTTCGAAGGCACCGCAACCACCTTCGTGGGCTATCTGGCGGGTGACGAACTGGCCAGTGCCTACGCAAGCGGTGATGCCTTTCTGTTCCCTTCCAGCACAGAAACCCTCGGCCTCGTGCTTCTAGAAGCGATGGCCGCCGGCTGCCCCGTTGTCGGGGCCAATCGCGGCGGCATTCCCGACATCATCAGCGATGGCATCAACGGCTGCTTGTACGAACCTGATGGAGCCGATGGTGGTGCCAAAAGCCTGATCGAAGCCACCAGCAAGCTGCTTGGCAACGACATCGAGCGCCAGAGTCTTCGCTCTGCAGCCCGCCAGGAAGCCGAACGCTGGGGCTGGGCTTCTGCCACCGAACAACTGAGGGGCTACTACCGCCATGTGCTTCAGAAACAGTTGAGCGCTGTTGCCTGAGCCTGGCGCTCAGCGCTTCTGGCGTTTGCGGTTCCACACCTCCAGCACCTTCTTCGCCATCGGCAGCGCATGCACTGAGCCGCCACCGGGGGTGTTCTGCGCGAAGGCCACGATCACGATCTCACCCTCCGGATAGGGGGCATAGGTGGCAAACCAAGCATGATCCGCTCCATGGGAGCTGTTGTCTTCTGCCGTGCCGGTCTTACCGCCAGCCGATGGGATCCCCGGACCGTTCAGGCCATAACCGGTTCCATCGGAGACCACTTTGCGCAACCCTTCCCGGATTTTGGCCAACGTGGCGGGCTTAATCGCCACCCTGCTCCGCCGCGACGGGGCCGTCCAATCCAGACCCTGATCCGCCAAGTGAGGGGTGACCAGCCAGCCGCCATTGGCAAACACGCTGTAGGCCCGTGCCAGCTGCAACGGTGTGATTTGCACCACCGACTGACCGATCGAGGCGCTCGCCATGTCTTCGGGAATCCAAGGAGTCATTCCGGGTTCACCCCAGCCACGGCCGGCGGCAGCCCAATCTTCATCGGCCACTAAACCCACGCTTTCCTCCCAGCCAATCTCGATGCCGCTCTTGGCTCCAAAGCCAAGATCCGTGGCCGCCTTCTTGAGGTGGCGTGATCCCACGCCTACACCAATCTGGTAGAAGAAGGTATTGCTAGAGAAGCGCAGGGCATCGGCGTAGCCGATGGTGCCGAAACCGGCACCGTTATGGTCGGGGAAGCAGTGCCCTCCATAGGTAATACAGGCAGCAGTTTTCAACTTGGTTTCAGGGGGATACTTTCCTGACTCCATCCCAGCCATTGCAGTGACCACTTTCCAGGTGCTGCCAGGGTTGTAAGCATTCAATGCACGACTGAACAGGGGCAGGCGTGGGTTGTCGAACAGCTGGTCGTACTCCTTCTGGGTGGTGACCAGTTTGGAGAAAAAATTGGGGTCGTAATTGGGCTTGCTGGCCAAGGCCAAGATCGCACCAGTGCGCGGATCCATCGCCACAATCGCGCCGCCCTTCTTATCGGCCAACACCTGCTCAGCCACCTTCTGGAGATCGAGGTCAAGGGTGAGAGTGAGGTCCTTTCCGGCCACCGAGGGGCGATCGCCGAGGTTCCGCTGCACCTCACCCATGGCATTCACTTCCAACATCTGGCCGCCCCACTTACCGCGCAGATGGGGTTCATAGGCAGCTTCAACGCCGGTGCGGCCGATGCGGTCGCGAATCTTGTAGCCCTTGTCCCCGAGCAGCTTGTACTCGCTTTCCGTGATCGGGGAGGAATAGCCAAGGGCGTGGGCCGCCATCGTGCCGTGGGGATAGAAGCGGAGGATGTCCACATCCACCATCGCTCCCTTCAAACCCAAAGCCTGTTCCTGGAAACGCAGCACCTGTTCGGGTTTGAGCTCGGTGGCAAGGGTGGTGCGATAACCATCGCGGTCTACCCCACGCTCGCGACGCCGATCGAGCTCGGCCGGACTCAAATTGAGCAACCGAGACAGACGATCCCGTAACGGAGGCCAGCTCGCATCATCAACCAACCGGGGCTCGATATAGAGCGAATAAGTGAGCTTGCTGGATGCGAGCACGCGCCCTTCACGGTCGAGCAGACGACCACGAATTGGAGAACGGGGCACCAGACGGATGCGGTTCTCATCCGCCAGCTCGCGGTAATGGGCACCCTCAAACACCTGCAACCAAGTGAGCCGCGTCAACATCGCCCCGCTGAACACCAGCACCAAGCCGATCAGAACCAGCGGCTGCTGCTTCAGACCGCTGTGGCGATAACCGCCCTCACGTCCGGTAAAGCTGGATCGGGCCATGGGAGCGGAAGCGAGGCTCAGGACGCGAGATGCTGCTGGAGCTGATCCAGCCGCGTCTCAATCCTGGCGAGAACAACCTGGAGCGACTCACGATCGTCAGAGGTCGTCGTTGTCCCATCCATCGTTGCGCCAATCTCAGCCGCCGATTCAGGAGGCGCAGACAACGTTGAGGCAGGACCTGGCTCAACATCCACATCCACCTGAATCACAGGGTTGCCCAGTCCAGGACTGACCTGATCAAGCCGTTCCCGCACCTGCTTCGCCGCTGTTTCTCCTTCATCACGCAGATCAGCAAGGGGATCAGATGAACCTGTGAAACCCTCAACAATTTTGGAGGCACCACCCTGGCGCACCCGTTCAACCATGGCCAGACCCACCGGCAAAACCTCCTGCATCAGGGTGAGCCTGAACGCTTCGAGTGGTCTTTGATCGGCCATCGGACCGGTAATCAGCGAATCCCAGTCTGCTCTGAAGGCAGCACCAATGTGGGGCAAGCCGCCTGCCGCGTCCCGAAGGTCCAACCCATCACACCACTGAGCACAATCAGGGCCAGCACCGGCACAATCGCTTGATGGGTCGTGTCCTGCCCGATCCACTCCCGCCAGCTGAGCAGAAAACGATCCCTGGCAAAGCGACGCCGTTCCCGCGACTCCAACTTGAAGCGACGCCGAAATGATTTCTCCACCCAACGCTCAAATGAGCGCTTCTTGGTGATCGCCATCTTGCGCTCCACCTCCAGCATCTGACCGGCGGTGAGCTCGGGATGGAAGGTGCTGATCAACTCAAGGCTCTTGAGAAACATCTCAACAGCACCATCTTTGATCTGGCGTGCATCCTCATCGAGCAGGTCCCAAGCCAGCTCGGGATAGAAACGGCCACGATTCTGAACAATCTGCTCCTCAGTGAGCTGACCGGGTTCCCTCAACCAGCGATCGGTGTTGCTGTCAAACCGACGCCAGTAGAGGAACGGATTGATGTAGATCGTCTTGCCCACCAGCTGGATACTGTCTTGCTGCAGTCGTCGCTGAAGCTGCAGGGTCTGCTCTTGAGCAGCGGTCACAACGCATTCCGGCCGGGGGCTCAGAGTATCGGCGCTGTCGACCGTCCACCAGCCCCCAGAAGAACTATTCCCACTCAATTGTGCCGGGGGGCTTGCTGGTGATATCCAGCACCACCCGGTTCACACCCTTCACCTCATTGACGATGCGGTTGGAGATCCGCTCCATCAGCTCGGGTGGGAGCCTGGACCAATCAGCGGTCATACCGTCTTCGCTCGAGACACAGCGCAGCACGATCGGCCAGGCGTAGGTGCGCTTGTCGCCCATCACACCCACTGAACGCACAGGAAGCAACACTGCGAATGCTTGCCAAATGTCGTGATAAAGGCCGGCCTCCTTGATCTCCTCGCGCACGATCAAATCGGCATCGCGAAGGCAATCGAGCTTCTCATCCGTCACCTCACCAAGAATGCGAATCGCCAGACCAGGACCGGGGAAGGGATGGCGCCGCACGATCTCCTCGGGCAATCCGAGATTGCGGCCCACCTTGCGCACCTCGTCCTTGAACAATTTGCGCAGAGGCTCCACCAACTTGAACTGCAGATCCTTGGGCAGGCCACCAACGTTGTGGTGGCTCTTGATCTTCACTGCCACCCGCTCTCCTGTTTTCGGGTCAATGTTGGTGCCGGCACTCTCGATCACATCCGGATAGAGGGTGCCCTGGGCTAGGTAATCAAAAGGGCCGAGGCGCTTGCTCTCTTCTTCAAACACGCGAATGAACTCGGTGCCGATGATCTTGCGCTTCTGCTCAGGATCAGTCACACCATTGAGTTTCTCCAGAAACCGCTGACGAGCGTGGATGTATTCAACGTTGATGTTGAACTTTCGATCAAAGAAATCCATCAGGAATTCAGGCTCGCCTTTGCGCATGAAGCCCTGATCAATAAACATGCAGGTGAGCTGATCGCCAATCGCTTTCTTCAGCAAAAAGGCGAGGGTGGATGAATCCACACCACCAGACAACGCCAGCAGAACCCGCTTCTCGCCCACCTGCTGCCGCACCTGGGCGACCGCCTCCTCAATGAAGGCATCGGTGGTCCAATCCGGCTCACAACCACAAACGTGATAGACGAAATTACGGATCAGAGCCATGCCGCAGGTGGAGTGGACCACCTCGGGATGGAACTGCACGCCATAAAGCCTGCGATTGTGATCAGCCACCGCAGCTTCAGGCGTGTTGGTGGTGTGGGCCAGGCGCACGAAGCCTTTCGGCAACGCCTTCACCGAATCGCCATGGCTCATCCACATCGTGGAGCCATCGTCAACGTTGGTGAGCAAATCGGTAGGGTCGTCCACTTGGAGCGGCGCCTTGCCGTATTCGGCCTTGCCTGTTGCCGCCTCAACCTCACCCCCAAGCTGCTGCACCATCAGCTGCATGCCGTAGCAGACCCCCAGTACCGGGATTCCGAGGTTCCAGATCTCCGGATCGCAAAGGGGTGCACCGTCGGCATAAACGGAGCTGGGTCCACCACTCAGGATGATTCCCGCCGGGGCCATTTTGCGCAGCTCCTCAGCAGAGGTGCTGTACCCAATCACCAGAGAGAACACCTCCGTTTCCCTGACCCGCCGGGCGATCAGTTCGGAATACTGCGAACCGAAATCGAGAATGACGATCGCTGGCTTTCGCTGGCCGTCAGGCTGAATCTGAGTCATCTCTACGAATGGGGTCGTGGGCAAACGACCGTCAATCCATCAGCGTAGAGAAGGGGCTCAGAGGCTTCGTCCCCAATCCGCCAGCAAGACCTTTCCCACTGGGCCTGGCCAGCGTCGCTGCCTGGAGCGGTCGAACAGCACAGCGCCCATCTGCAGGGCCCAATCTCCATAACGCTGGAGATAGGCGCTGACCCGAGCCTCCACTGCTGCCGCCATGGCCTGCCGCAACGCCTCAGCCTGCCTCGGCTCCCGATTCTGGAGACCCTCCAGAGCCGCCTCCACGGACGCCGCTTTGCCCAGGCTTTGCACCAGATCCAGAGGAAAAGCAAGATCCACCGCCAGCGCCACCAGAACCTCCAACCGCCCGTCTGCCAGGTGGTGATGGGTATGAAAAATGCCGCCGGCAAGCTTCACCAACTTTCCCTGATACCCCAAAAGCACCAGCTGCTCCACGCCCACTTCCGCCGCCGCCACCAGCATCGGTCCGATCCAGTTACCGGTCTTGAGCACCGGCCCTGAAGCCCCGAAGCCAAGCTGCTGCGCCAAGTGATAGCCGTTCTCGCCGATCACCAGCGTCAACCGCCCAGCGAATCTCGGCTCAAGAACCAGCGCCCGCAACCGATCCAGACTGCTCTGTAACTGATCTGGAGAGGCACTGATCTGCACCTCGGCCTGAGTGCCGATCAGCGCCAGCCCCTCCACCACGCCAAAGGCAGCATTGCTGGTGCGTTGAGCCAGCTCACGCCCGCGAGGAAGCACCACCTCCACCACCAAGCCACGCCCCTTGGGCACATAAGGCCGCAGATTCTGCTCCAGCAGCTCTCGGGCAAAGGTGGAGAGACAGATCCCTCCACCCTCGGCGAACCGACCAACACCAGCACCTGGAATCACATCGAGCCAAGGATCGGCAGTTGGAGCCCAGGCCACACGCACCCAAACCTCCAATCCCCGGGTGAGATCCAACCCTGGCCCGGGATCACACACGCTGATCGCCAAAGCCTGCAATCCGCTCTCGAGTAAGGAGACGGATCGCACAGGCACGATCTGAGCCGGATCGCCGCCCGGCTGGAACAGCTGCTGATTGAGCACAACCGGCTCACCGACCAGGCACTGCATGGCAGCCCTGGCAGCAGCAGCCACCCACATGGGCAAAGTCAGACCCGAGCTTGATGAGGGGGACACCTCAGGCATATGGACCGACCAGCAACAAAAGGTTCAGGACCATTTTTTAAGATGATGGATTGGCATTTCCGCGGCCGTGCAGGACAAGCTCACCCTGATGATCCCCGGGCCCACCCCGGTGCCCGAAACGGTGCTCAAGGCCATGGGCCGTCATCCCATTGGACATCGCAGTGGTGAGTTTCAGGCTGTGGTGCAGCGCACCACAGAGCAACTGCGCTGGCTGCATCAAACCAGCAGCGATGTGTTGGTGATCACAGGCAGTGGAACCGCTGCGATGGAAGCCGGCATCATCAACACCCTCAGCCGCGGCGACAAGGTGGTCTGCGGAGATAACGGCAAATTCGGTGAACGCTGGGTGAAGGTGGCCAAGGCCTATGGCCTTGAAGTGGAAGTGATCAAGGCCGAGTGGGGCCAACCCCTGGATCCAGATGCCTTCCGTAACGCTCTGGAAGCCGACACGGACAAAGCCATCCGTGCCGTGATTCTCACCCATTCAGAAACCTCGACCGGAGTGATCAACGATCTCGAAACCATCAGCGCGCACGTGCGTGCCCACGGAACTGCACTAACGATCGCTGACTGTGTCACCAGCCTCGGAGCAACGAATGTGCCCATGGACAGCTGGGGCCTGGACGTGGTGGCCTCCGGCTCCCAAAAGGGATACATGATGCCCCCTGGCCTGAGCTTCGTGGCCATGAGCGAAAGGGCCTGGACAGCCTATGAGCGTTCCGATCTGCCCAAGTTCTATCTCGACCTGGGCCCTTACAGGAAAACGGCTGCGAAGAACAGCAACCCGTTCACCCCTGCTGTGAACCTCTACTTCGCCCTGGAAGCAGCACTAGAGATGATGCAGGCCGAAGGCATGGAATCAATTTTCAACCGTCATGCCCGCCACCGTGCCGCTGCTCAGGCAGGCATGAAAGCCATGGGTCTCCCCCTCTATGCCGCAGACGGTTATGGGAGCCCTGCGATCACCGCCGTGGCTCCCGACGGCATCGATGCAGAACAACTGCGCAAAGCCGTAAAGGACCGTTTTGACATCTTGCTGGCAGGAGGTCAGGATCACCTCAAGGGCCAAGTCTTCCGCATCGGCCACCTTGGATTTGTATGCGATCGGGATGTACTAACCGCCATTGCTGCGATTGAATCCACGCTGCATTCCCTCAACCTGGGCAAAACCAACATGGGTCATGGTTTGGCCGCAGCGGCAGCAGCCTTAAACAGCTGAGGCGACAAGGCGAAACGATCAGAAGGATGATCGGCGGCAGTGCCATAAACTGCCGTTATGCGGGTGTAATTCAGTGGTAGAATGTCAGCTTCCCAAGCTGAACGTCGCCGGTTCGAGTCCGGTCACCCGCTTGAAGATTGAATGAGGCAAGAGCAAAGGCTCGCCTCACTGGCGTGGCTTGATCAGTTGCATGACCTGTGGGCCAACCCCACCGGCACGACGTTCCTGATCAAGGGCACGGAGAATCAAAGATGCTGATTCAGGAACATCACCCTTTTCGGCTGCAACACGGGCTTGAGCAAACAACCGTTGTGCCGCGTCGAGATAACCCTGACGCTTATCGATCACTGCCGCAGAGCCCCCAGAAGCTCGTGCAAGTATTGACGTCAATGTCTAAAAGTTGATCTTGTTTGAGTTTAACGTAATCGTCACCATTGCAATACAAAGTGAGAGATCAATCAAGTACCCGGCTCCTCAACATTGCCACCCATCGCATCGATCTGCTCGCGAAGAAGAGTGATGCGTGATTGATCACCGCGGGTGATCGCCACAGCAAGAGCGAACTCGAGTTTCTCGAGCTGATGGCCCCCTTCAATGAATCCACGCCCGGAACGACCGGCGGGGAACGAACGAAAAGCACGACGGCTACCGCCGCTTGCACATGCACCGGGCTGAGGAATGGCCATGGGTCACTTTCTTTTCATTTTGACACCTCCGGCCAGCTCATGCCGCCTCGTGATCGACCTGATTGCCATCCTCTGACCCAGAAAAGAGATCGGAGACAGCATCGCTTTCATCGCCATCATGAACAGAGTGATCGGCGAAATGCTCTGTGGCCGTTGCCTCAGCGGGCATCTCAGCCATGGCCTCTGTGCTGCCGGCGGTGGATTGCAGCAGCGACTGACAGTCCATCAGGAGACGATCGACGTCATCAAGGCGGGCGAGTTCATCCGCAGGCATCTCGGGGGTGTCTTGTTGCTGCCTGACCTGCAGTTCAAGACTCTCGAGACGCTGCTCAAGCTTCACCAATCGCTGCGACAGGGCATTGATCGCCTGAGCGACATCCTCTGCCGTGCGGGTGATCCGAAAAGACACGGACTGGGTCATGGCCGATGCATGCCAATGGGAATGTGCCGATGACAACACATCTGGGATCAGACTGAAACCCTTATGCGATCGGAACGTCCAATGCCCCCTCTGGCAACTCTTCTGATCTATGCGCTCGCTGGCACCTGCATGGGCCTGCTCGCTTTACGCACCGGCATCCCCGCCGCTCCCCTTGCCGGCGCCCTGCTGGGGGCAGGGATCGTGAGCATGAGCGGACGGCTGGATGTTGCAGAATGGCCTGCAGGAACGCGAACAACGATCGAGATCGCCATTGGCGTGGTCATCGGTACCAGCCTGACCCGCGCCTCACTGGAACAACTACAGGAACTCTGGCGACCAGCCATCCTGATCACCCTCACTCTTGTGATGACAGGGATCGCCATCGGACTGTGGACCAGCCGCTTGCTAGGGATCGATCCAATGGTGGCCCTGCTGGGCGCCGCACCAGGGGGCATCAGTGGGATGAGCCTTGTTGGGGCGGAATTTGGCGTCGGCGCTGCAGTCGCTGCCCTACATGCGGTCAGGCTCATCACCGTGCTGCTGGTTCTGCCGCTGCTAGTCAAACTGCTAGTGCCTCTTGGCCTAGGGGAATCCTGAGGCCTGGACATCATCGGACGAGTCGATACGTTGGCGCAGATCGACCACATCGTCCAGCCATGGCCAGGAACCGTGCATGCTCCGTTCTCACCCTGTCCTTGGCGGGTCTTTGCCTCAGCAGCCTGCTGCCTGGAAATGCCCAGGCAGCCAACATCTCCCCGAACAAAGGGGCTCAGGTGTATTGCTTCATGCGCAGCAACGGCAACGATCACAACGTGAGCTGGGATGCCTCTTACGCCCTGATCAAGCGGCAGAAAAGTGGGATGTTCAAAACGTCGCCCGAACATGCGGCGGTCATGATCACCGAAGCGGTCGTGAATGACCCAGGCACGTACCCCGACTGCGGTCGCTACCTCGGCGATTTGTTCGGACCCCGGAAAAGCAACGCCTCTCTTCCCGAAAACCGCCCTCTAGGCGGCGACAGTAGCCAGTCCTCCTCTTCTGCCTCTTCTTACGGTGACCAGCGTTACAGCTACTAAAGCCAAGCGAGCACTGGGCGCAGCGCTACTCACCAGCCTGCTTCTCACCGGAGTGGGCTGCCGCAGCCGCTCGGCACCGACCTCCGGCCTCAGCGAGTTGGAATTGACGCCTCAAGCCTGTCTGCAGGAACTTGACCTCAGTCAACTGAATCAGGCACTCAATCGTTGCAATCAAGTGGTGAAAGCCCACCGCAGCGATCCAGCCCCGCTCACGGATCGCTCATTGCTGCATACCCTTCTGGGCCAAATCGATGAGGCATGCCTGGATGTGAATCGAGCCCTCACACTGGTGAAGGACCAGGGAAAAGCAGCCGACCCGATGATCAGTCATGAACTGAAAGTGCGTCAGGCGTCCTGCAAACAGCGCAAGAACATGGCAGGCAAGGGCTGACGATCCAGCCTCAAGCGGCGCGTGCCAAGCAGCACCTCGATCTGCTTGGCCTTGCTGGCCACAAGCCCATCCACCAACTGATCAGCAACTCCCAGCTGCAGCCAGTGACTGGTCAGCCCACCATCCATTCCCAAGCGGTGACAGCGATCCTCCGCCTGATCCACATCGCCGGGAGTCCAAGGCCGCTCCAACAGCAACACGTGGCGAGCCCGGTGGAGGGTAAAACCAAGCCCTCCGGCCCCATAGGTCGCAAGCAAAAGATCACTCTCTCCAGACTGGAACCGATCCACCACCGCCTGACGCTCCACAGGCTTGAGTCGCCCGGTGAGCAACTCCCCCCCGATCCGCTGCTGCAATAACTGCAACGGATCAACGAAGCCACTGAACAGCACCACAGACTGCTGTTGTCGGCGCAGCTCCTGAACAAGGCGCTCTGCAAAGGGCAACTTGAACTCCGCTCCGATCCGCCGCAGGGCTGTGAGCACCGCAAAGGCCTCAGCATCAGAGCGCACCTGTCCCTCGCGAACGCGACGGCGGTAGTCATCGATCACCTGAGACACTCGATGATCCAAACCGAGGGATTCCGCATCAGCGATGGCAATGGGATGAAAACAACGCTGCTTGGGGGGCAGGCCTAAGACCTGCTGTTTGCGACGGTGCAGAACAAGCGGCTTGGTAAGCCGACGGAGTTCCTCCAATTGACTGGCGCCTTTGGCTTGCCAGCGCCGGCTGTTGCCCTCATCGCGCCAATGCCCCTGACAAAACGTCTCCTCAAAAGCGCGTTGATCGCGAGCAATCGGATGATCGATCGCAGCGAGCAGGGGATAGAACTGATCAGGCCGCCCGTTCTTCATCGGTGTGCCTGTCAGCAACCAGATCGCCCTCAGCCGCGGATGGCGGGCAAGACGTAGGAGTGCCTGGGTGCGCTGGGCCAGCATCGACTGGCCGTAGTGGGCCTCATCCACCACCAGCAAGGTGCCGGCAGCAGGCAGGTCTTGAGGCAGCCGAGCCCAGCTGAGCAGGGTGATCCTCAGATCGAGAGCCTCCGCTTCCCGACGCCAATGACCGTGGAGTCCGACCGGTGCCACCACCATCAACCGCAACGACATTGCCCGCATCAGGGCCCTGGCAGCCAGCAAAGCCGTGAGTGTTTTGCCGAGACCCATCTCATCGGCCAGAACAGCACCACGACGAGCCAACAGCCATCGCGCTCCCGAACGCTGGTGAGGCAACGGCTGGCGACCGTCAGGGAGCACCTTCTTCAAGTCGGCCAACTCCACAAGCTGCCGATGGTCCGGCAGCGGTGGCAGCGGATGACGATGCCAATGGATCCAACGTGCGAGATCGTCGCGGGTGGGGAAACGGGATCCCAACTGCTCTTGAAGCGACTGCGCCGCAGCCAGGGGAAACTCCCAGCCTTTCTTGACTCCTCTCCAGATGCCACGAGGGCGAACCCGACCAATCTGGGCATGGGTCACCGCATCAAAGGGATGCATCACCTGCACCAGTCCTGAAGGGGAGAGGCCGAGATAACAGCGGGAGCTGGAGGACGCCGTAGCCACAGGACCAGCGAAGAAGATCTTAGAGGCCTGCGCAGAGCAGACAAGGCATCAAAAACTTTCTTGATCAACAAACACCTGGAACTTGCAAAAATGCATTCTTCGACACATTGACGGCCGAGCAAAACGGGGCAAACTAGCTCTAACCGAGATACTCGGATGCACAACAGGGACGCGGTTTTCCTCGATGAACTCTGCCCCAAATTGCGCGTTCGACGATGGCGTCAATCCCTTCACACTTATACAGGTAAAAGTTGTATTTATTGTGGCAAACCCTCTGAATCAATTGATCACATTGTTCCCCAATGTCGCGGCGGCCTGAGCGTTACCGAAAACTGTGTTCCGGCTTGCCTCTCATGCAATGGGCACAAGTCTGATGCGGATGTTTTCGACTGGTATCGGCGTCAGCGCTTTTATGACCCACGTCGGGCGATGGCGATTCGCGCCTGGATGGATGGAGATCTACGCCTAGCGATGCGCTTGCTGCAATGGGCCCAACCGGAACTCAACAACACCGCGTCGCCCCATCAGCACCAGCCCAAGCAACAAGGCGATGACCCTCTAACGGGCGACTGGAATCTGCAGGCAGCCTGAACTCAACAGCTCACCAAACGCGACAGGCCGACACTGAATGATGCCGTTCACAGATGGAGGCCTGCTGTTGAGGCTGCTCGGGAGCCAACACAAAGGCGCCAGTCAAAAGAGCCGCGGCCATCAAAGCACCGGCGCAATGGGGCAAAGCCAAGCGCGCAGATGGGCGCCGGGGCACCATAGAGGCAGTCGGTGAGACCAAAGAAAGAGATGCGCCAGTCATGGCCGAATCGTGAACTAATACACTTGTACTGATGGCGAGCGAAACTGTCAACCGTTCCCGTCCTTGGCCGGCCAACGCCACCCTGCTGGTTCTTGGTGCAGGCTTCAGCGGGAAGCGAATCGCCTCCCTCGCACGCCAGAGCGGCGCCCGTGTTCTCACCACCCGTCGTCTAGTCGATGACAACGGCTCAGACGCAGACCTGTGCTTTGACAGCCAGCTGGGTCGCATTCCCACTCCAGAACAGCTCAAGGGAGTGACCCATCTGATCAGCACCATCGCTCCAGAACGCGATGGGCAAGATCCCGTGCTGCGCTGCCTTGGCGATCGGCTCAGCTCGATGCCGCTGCAATGGGTGGGCTACCTCTCAACGACAGGGGTCTATGGCGACCGCCAGGGACATTGGGTGAGCGAAACAGACGCCCCCAACCCCAGCCAGGAACGCAGCAAGCGCAGACTTGCCTGTGAAGAGGCCTGGATGCAGACCGATCTTCCCGTTCAAATCATGCGTTTGCCAGGGATCTATGGCCCCGGGCGCTCTCCGCTGCAGGCCATTCTCCGCGGGGAGATCAAGCCAGTGGAGAAACCAGGGCAGGTGTTCTCCCGCATCCATGTGGATGACATTGCGGGAGCGTGTCTGCATCTGATCGATCGAGCCTCAAACGGCCAGAGGCCGGCGATCGTGAATGTGTGCGATGACCGACCGGCCCCGAGTGCGGAGATGCAGAGCTATGCCGCCGAGCTGCTGGGGATCACTCTCCCTGCCTGCCGCTCCTACAACGCTGTGGAAGGGTCCATGAGCCCCATGGCGCGTTCCTTCTGGGCAGAAAATCGACGGGTGAGCAACCAGCTGCTCTGCCAGGAGCTTGGCTACCGACTCGTTCACCCCGATTTCCGCAGTGGTATGCGTGACTGCTGGGAGCAAGAAGGATTCAGGGCTCGCGGGTCGGAGCCGGGGGCGGCTTGAGGATCGGATGCTCATGCAGACGCAGCGGCTGCTCAGAGTCATCAAACCCAAGACCCGCATCTTCGAACAACTGCTGCCACTGCACCTCCAACCAGCCGTTCTTGAACGCAGTACCCAGTCCGTAGATCAGCAGCCCCAGAAGCAACCAGCGCAGCATCGTCATGTCCCTTGAACCCACTGACGCTAATCAGCGCTTGGTGATTGCTCTCGGCGATCCAGCCGGTATCGGCATGGAAGTCACCCTCAAAGCCTTAGCCGAAAGCGCCTGTCCCAGCGAGATGTCTCCCCTCCTGGTGGGCTGCAGGCGCAGTCTTGAGATCACCTATGAGCAGCTAAGCCGGCGGGGAGCAATCCCCCTTGCCAACCCCGATCGACTCGAGATCGACGACATGCCCCTTGCAGAGCCTGTCAAGCCAGGAGAGCCCAGCCCTGCAGGAGGTGCCGCCAGCTTCCAGTGGCTGACACGTGCCGCCAGCCATGCACTCGAGGGCAGGGCCCGCGCTCTGGTCACCGCGCCGATCGCCAAACACATCTGGCACGCTGCAGGTCATTCCTATCCCGGCCAGACCGAACGTCTGGCAGAACTAGGGGGCTGGGCTGAGGCCTCGATGCTCTTCACCGCAGTCTCTCCCCATACCGGCTGGCGACTCAACACCCTGCTGGCCACAACGCACATCCCACTGGCAGAGGTACCCAGAGCGCTGACTCCAGAACGAGTTCACAACAAACTCAACACCCTGGCGGACTTCTGTCGGCGTTTCCAGCAACGACCAAAGCTGCACGTGGCCGGGCTCAATCCCCATGCCGGAGAGAACGGTCAACTGGGCCAGGAAGAAACCAGCTGGCTCAAACATGTGATGCAGCAGTGGGCCTCCGCCAACCCCGATGTGATGCTCATCGGCCCGCTCCCGCCAGACACCTGTTGGCTGAGCGCAGCTCAAGCCTGGGGAAGGGGCGCAGACGACACCAGTCCTGATGGATACCTAGCGCTCTATCACGATCAGGGGCTGATCCCAGTGAAGCTGCTGGCCTTCGATCAAGCCGTGAATACCAGCCTCGGACTGCCTTTCCTTCGCACCTCACCAGATCACGGCACAGGATTTGATATCGCCGGGATGGGTGTGGCCCGCCCGGCAAGCATGCTTGCAGCAATTCAAGCCGCCTGGGAACTCAGCCAGGCTTGACCCTCATCAGCACCTGGCCGAATTCCACCGGAGTGCCATTGTCCACAAGAATCTCCACCACTTCGCCGGAGGTCTCCGCTTCCAACTCATTCATGAGCTTCATCGCCTCAAGAATGCACACCGTCTGACCCACACCGATGCGACTGCCCACCTCGACAAACGAGGGTTCACCCGGAGCAGGAGCTCGATAAAAAGTTCCAACCATCGGAGCGGTGACATCCACCAAATCAGAGCGGGAGGCAGGCACCGGTGGTGGCGGTGTGCTTGGTGCCGACGACTCATGAGCAACCTCCATCGGAGCTGCTGGAGCCGCAGCTACTGCGGCCACAGGAGCGGCAGACACTGCCACAGCGGGCAAATTGCGCCTTACCTCAAGACGGAAGTCGTCTCCTTCAAGACGGAATTCCTGGATATCGCTGTCTGAGAGGACCTCCAGCAAGCGATGAAGCTGGTCGTGATCAAGCTGCATGGTCATCCGTTCTCCCGGCCCAGATAGGAATCATTGCGAGTATCAACCTTGATTTTCTCGCCAATGGAGAGAAAGAGAGGCACCATCACCTGGGCGCCGGTCTCAAGAATCGCAGGTTTCGTGCCACCGGTGGCTGTGTCGCCCTTCACACCGGGATCAGTTTCGGTGATCTCAAGCACCACGGAGTTGGGCAGTTCCACCTCCAGCGGCTTCTCATTCCACGACACAACGCTGACCTCCATTCCTTCCTTGAGATATTTGCGGCTATCACCGATCTGCTTTGCGGTGAGCCGAGTCTCCTCATAAGAGGACATGTCCATAAAGACATAGTCCTCACCTTCCATGTAGGTGTGCTGAAGGGTGGCCTTTTCAAGAATCGCCTGAGGCAGCATCTCCCCAGCGCGAAAGGTCTTCTCAACCACGTTGCCGCTCTGGACAGCCTTGAGCTTGGTGCGCACGAAGGCGGAACCCTTGCCAGGCTTGACATGAAGGAACTCGACAACCCGCCAAACGGCACCATCAAGCTCGATGGTGGTACCGGTGCGAAAGTCGTTGCTGGAGATCATTCCGGCTGGACGGTTCAGGGGATCATACGGCTGTGCCAAAGTCCAGGCAGCACCTGGCTTCCCCATGGCCCATCAGCGTCTTGCCGCACTGCTGGCCGCCTTCATCACATCCCTTGGTCTTCTCGTTGCTGAGCCGGCCCATGCAGGCCTACCGCAGGGCAATGCGGTCAAGGACCCTGCCGCGATCCTGCGTGATGCTCTTCCCTTCGAACAGCCCGATTTGCGCGATCTCCAGCATCGGCTTGAAGGCACTAGCAATGACCTGCGGGCCAAACGTTGGAGCGCACTCAGCCGTTCACTGACCAAGAGCCAAGCCTTCCTGTCCACCCGCCGGGACAGCATCCTCGCGTCGATGGCAAGCGACGATCAAACCATCGCTGAGGGACTACTCGACGCAGTCGATGAAGGCATCACCGCCATGCAGACCGAAGTCGACCAGCAGAACAAAACCGGGTTGATTCAAGTGCGAAGGGAGACCCTCGCCACAGTTGGAGATCTGGAAGCTCTGCTCACCGATGAGACGATTCCAGCCATCCCGGCCGAGTTCGCTGCGCTGCCTCGTCTGAAGGGTCGCGCCACCGTGAGCATCACCACGAGCCAAGGCGAACTGACCGCGGTGGTAGACGGTTACAACGCTCCACTCACCGCAGGCGCCTTCATCGACCTCAGCCTGAAAGGCTTCTACGACGGCCTTCCTTTCATCCGTGCAGAGGATTTCTACATCCTTCAAACCGGTGATCCGAAGGGTCCCGAGATCGGTTACATCGACCCAAAAACCAAGCAGGAGCGCCACGTACCCCTCGAGATCCGTGTACCTGGTGAAGCCGAGACCCTTTACAACGAAACCTTCGAAGATGTGGGGCTGTACAAAGCCACACCAACTCTGCCCTTTGCCACCCTCGGCACCCTGGGATGGGCCCATTCCGATCAATCTCTTGGCGACGGTTCCTCCCAGTTCTTCATGTTTCTCTATGAAGCGGAACTCACCCCAGCAGGCCTGAATCTGGTGGATGGTCGCAATGCCGCCTTCGGCTATGTGGTGGACGGTTTTGATGTGCTCGAAGAACTGGGAGTCGATGACCGCGTCGTGAGCATCAAGGTGATCGACGGGGCAGATCGACTCCAGCCGCACGCCTGAGGTCTCAACCTTGGCTGAGACGCTGCAGTCACTAGGAGAAGCGGAGCTGCTGCGGCGGCTGGCCAAGTTTGCGCCGCCCGGTCAGCTCGATGACGACACGGCCCAACTCAAGAATCCCGCCGCCGACCTCCTGATCAACACAGACGTGTTGGTCGAGAACGTCCATTTCAGCGATGCCACCACAACCGCGGCCGACGTGGGATGGCGGGCCACAGCCGCCAATCTCTCCGATCTGGCCTCCAGTGGCGTGGACACCGTGCTTGGGGTCACCGTTGGGCTGGTCGCACCACCACAAACCCCATGGAGCTGGGTGGAGGGGGTCTACAGCGGCATCGAAGCGATGCTGCAGTCCAGCGGTGGGCAGCTGCTGGGAGGAGACTGCACCAGGGGCAGCGAACGAATCCTGTCCATTACGGCTCTGGGAACCCTGGGACCACTGCGTCTGCATCGCAATCAAGCCCGAGCCGGAGATTGGATCGTGGTGAGTGGTGCCCATGGGCTGAGCCGGTTGGGGCTAGGCCTGCTTCAAAGGGAAGCAATGGCCATGCAGACCGACTTACCGGAAGCCTTAAAGACGATGGCCATCACACGGCATCAACGGCCTGAACCACGCCTGGATGCGCTGGCCCAACTGCTCGAGTGCAAACCGAACGACCTTCCCTGGAGAGCCGGGGGAACAGACAGCAGCGATGGGCTACTGGCAGCAGTGCAAAACCTTTGCCAGAGCAGTGGCTGCGGTGCTGTGCTCGAACAAGAGCGCTTGCCACATGCCTCAGGTTGGCCCAAGGGTGACGCTTGGCGGGAATGGTGTCTGAGCGGAGGAGAGGACTTCGAACTAGTGCTGAGCCTGCCCCAAGCTTGGGCGCAGGCCTGGCTGACTGCACGTCCAGAAAGCAGTCAGGTGGGCTGGATCACTGACCAACCTGACGTGATCCAGTGGAAAGAGGGTGGCCGTCCAGTGAGGCTCAGTGGTTTTGATCACTTTCAAGGCCTCTGAGATTCGGAGGCGATCACAAAAAATCCCTCCCCGAGGGGAGGGATCAAGCCAAACAGAGTCGGACGATCAGCTGATCACTTCCAATTGCGAGCAACCACTTCAGCCAGATCAACAACACGCTGGCTATAGCCCCACTCATTGTCGTACCAGGAAACGATCTTGAAGAAGTCGTCACCCATGGAGAGGGTCAGGTCGGCATCGAAGATCGTCGACTGATCGGTACCGGCGTAGTCGGTTGAGACCAAAGGCAGATCGCCGTACTTGATCACGTTGCTCATCGGGCCTTCGGCCGCGGCCTTGATGATCGACTTGATCTCATCAACAGACGAGGCGCGGGAGGACTGGAACACCAGGTCAACCGCGGACACGTTCGGGGTGGGAACGCGCATGGCAATACCGGTGAACTTGCCCTTCACAGCGGGATACACAAGAGCGACAGCTTGAGCTGCACCGGTTGAGGTGGGAACCATATTCACGGCTGCGGCTCGGGCCCGACGCAGGTCGCGGTGATTGTTGTCCAGGATCCTCTGGTCACCGGTGTAGCTGTGAATGGTGGTCATCAGACCACGGTTGATACCGATCGACTGATCAATCACTTTCACCAAAGGTGCCAGGCAATTGGTAGTGCAGCTGGCATTGCTGAGGATGTCCCAATCCTCATGGCGGTACTGGTCCTCATTCACACCGACGACGAAGGTGCCCACCTTCGGACCTTTGCCAGGAGCGGTGAGGATCACCTTCTTGGCACCAGCCTGGATGTGCATGCTGGCTTTTTCATCGGTGTTGAAGACACCGGTGGACTCAATCACCAGATCCACACCCCATTCTTTCCAGGGGCAGTTGAGGGGATTGCGGTCGGAGAAAAACTTGACTTCTTTGCCATTGATGATCATGGAATCATCAGTGGTTTCGATCTTCACGCTGGGGTCGAGTTTGCCCAGAATGGAGTCGTAGGTCAGCAGATGAGCACTGGTCTTGGGGTCAGACGTGGCGTTGACGCCAACAATTTCAATACCGGTGTCAGCGCCACGGCTGATCCAACCCCGCATCACATTGCGACCGATTCGGCCGAATCCATTGATCGCAACGCGCAGGGTCATTACTTAAGCGGAAATCCGCAGCTAGGTGGTTTGGCCGCCGATCATACAGAAATTGGTGTTTTCTCTCGGGACCGCGTGCCACTCCACCCGACAGACCATCGTCAACCGCTCGGCCAGGCCTCCCCTAGATCAACCTCCAGGACCAACTGCTGACAAGCGTGTCGATGACAAGCTTTCGGCCAGATCCTGACCTATCTTTCGGACCCACGGTTCAACTCCTTGTCCAGTTTGCTCAGCCGCCAGCAACCCATCCATTTCATCGGAATCGGCGGCATCGGCATGTCAGCCCTTGCGCTGATTCTGGCCAAACGCGGACAACGCGTTTCCGGTTCAGAGCCCAAGCAATCATCCATCGTGCAGGAGCTGGCTGAGCTCGGAGTCCGGGTGTTCCCGCAGCAGATCGCAGAAACGATCAAGGCCGTCACTTCTGAAGATGGGCCTCAGCCCCATGTCGTCATCAGCACCGCCATCCCCGATCACAACCCAGAGCTGATGGCAGCGCGAGCCCTCGGGCTCACCATTCTTCATCGCTCCGATGTTTTAGCGGCTCTGATTGCCGAACAGACGTCGATTGCCGTCGCCGGCAGCCACGGCAAAACAACCACGAGCACGGTGATCACCACGCTTCTGGCCGCCGCTGGAGAGGACCCAACGGCAGTCATCGGCGGCGTCGTGCCCTGCTACGGGAGCAATGGCCACGCCGGTGAAGGGCGCTTATTGGTGGCAGAAGCCGACGAATCCGACGGTTCGCTTGTCAAGTTCGCTGCTCACCTGGGCGTGATCACCAACCTCGAGCTGGACCATACGGATCACTACGCCGATCTCAACGATCTGATCGCCACCATGCAACGGTTCGGAGCCGGCTGTGATCGGCTGCTGGCCAACCATGACGACCCGATTCTCAGGGAGCATTTCCAGGCCACGCACTGGTGGTCTGTGAGCAACCCCGAAGGTGTGGATTACGCCGCCCTTCCCGTCGCACTGGAAGGGGACCGCACCGAGGCGGACTTCTACGAAGGTGGTGCTCGCATCGGTCGCATCACGCTGCCCATGCCCGGCCTGCACAACCTCAGCAATGCCACCGCTGCCCTTGCGGCCTGCCGCATGGAAGGCCTGCCCTTTGAACAACTGCAACTGGGTCTCAGCCAACTGCGCCCGCCCGGACGCCGCTTCGATTTCCGGGGGAGCTGGCAGGGACGGCTGGTGGTTGACGACTACGCCCATCACCCCAGTGAAGTGCGAGCCACTCTCGAAATGGCGCAGTTGATGGTGAGCAGCGGTCGCAGCCCCCTGCCCCGGGCACCGCAACGGCTGCTGGTGGTGTTTCAGCCCCATCGCTACAGCCGCACCCAAGAATTTCTCGACGCCTTTGCTCAGGCCCTCAGCAGTGCAGACACGGTGGTACTAGCACCGATCTATTCCGCCGGAGAATCAGCCATCGAAGGCATCAACAGCCACACCCTGGGTCAAAAGCTGCAGCAGTTAATTCCAGAGCGCTCTGTTTTGGTAGCCGACACCATGGACCAACTCACGGCCCTGGTTCAAGAACACAGCCGACCCGAGGATCTCGTGCTGGCGATGGGGGCTGGTGATGTGAACAGCCTCTGGAACCGTCTTTGCCCCGACGAATCGTCTGCTGACGCCACCCGGCCGTCGTCGCTAGCAGCCTGATGGTTGATCACGACCCGGAACTGTTGCGTTCCCAGGTCTCCCTGGCTGACTACACCACCTGGCGAGTGGGTGGACCCGCCGAATGGCTAGCGGAACCAACGCACAAGGATCAGCTGATCGAATTGATCAGCTGGGCGCATCAGCACCAACTGTCCTGGAGAGTGATCGGTGCAGGCTCCAATTTGTTGATCAGTGATGCCGGCCTGACGGGTCTCACCATCTGCCTACGCAAGCTTCAAGGCATGAACCTCAACGGAGAGACCGGTGTGGTGGAAGCTTTAGCCGGTGAACCGATCCCGACCCTGGCCCGACGCGCGGCCCGTGCCGGTCTTCATGGCCTGGAATGGGCTGTGGGTATCCCTGGCACCGTGGGGGGCGCTGCCGTCATGAATGCCGGAGCTCAGGGAGGCTGCACCGCCGAGAGACTTCTTTCCGTTGAGGTGATCGATGCTTTGCCCAATGGCAACGAGAACGCTGCCATCCGCATCTTGAACAATGCCGAGCTCGACTTTTCCTACCGCCATAGTCGCCTCCAAGACAGCGACCTGATGGTGATCTCAGCGCGCTTTCAGCTGGAGCCAGGCCACGATCCCAAGGCACTCAGCCGCGCCACCAGCAGCAACCTCAGCCACCGCACCACAACGCAGCCGTATCAGTGGCCTAGTTGTGGCAGCGTCTTCCGCAATCCCGAACCGCTTAAAGCCGGCCAGCTCATCGAAGCCTTAGGGCTGAAAGGCCACCGCATTGGCGGCGCTGAGGTGTCACCCGTGCACGCCAATTTCATCGTTAACAACGGTTCTGCGAGTGCGAAAGACATCCTCAGCCTGATTGCCCTGGTGCAAAAAGAAGTGGAAAACAACCACGGCATCACCCTTCACCCAGAAGTGAAACGACTCGGATTCAGTCAAACGATCACGCACTGACCGCTTAACCTGCCCGTTCTCCCTTAGGCGCCATGGCAGGGTTCGGACTCCCCAACTTCGGACAACTCACTGAGGCTTTCCGCAAGGCTCAGCAGATCCAGCAAGACGCCCAGAAGCTGCAGGAGGAACTCGATGGAATGGAAATCGAAGGAAGCAGCGATGATGGCCGGGCAAGCATCTGGCTGTCAGGCAACCAGCAACCCCTGAGAGTGCGCCTGGACCCGTCCCTGCTGGCAGAGGGCCAGAGTGCCTGTGAAGCGGCCACTCTCGCGGCCCTCCAGTCGGCCTATGAGCACTCCACCGCCACGATGAAAGAGCGGATGGAAGAACTCACCGGAGGCCTCAACCTCAACCTCCCCGGGATGGGCGGCTGAATCCCATTAACTCCTCAACGGAACGCCGATAAATGCCGTAACGCTCCCAGTCACGACTGACCCCACAGCCTGGTTCATCCCGGTGCAGACAGTCTCGGAAACGACAGGGATGGGTCTCGAGTTGACTGCGCAATTCGGGGAACAGCACCTCAAGGTTATGAATGTCATCCGGTAATTCGGGACGATTAAACCCCGGTGTATCGGCCACTCTCGCTCCAGGAGCAAGCGCATGCAATTCAACATGGCGCGTCGTGTGCCGCCCTCTTTGCAGGCGACCTGAGACCGCCCCAACTCTGAGCGACAACTGCGGTAGCAGGCTGTTGAGCAAAGAGCTTTTGCCCACACCGGAAGGACCACACAACACCGACAGGGCCTGACCCTTGAGGAGCGTGCGCAAAGACTCCATGCCTTCACCGGTCTCAGAGGACAGCAGCAACGGTGCATACCCCCAGCCCTGAAGCCGATCCGCCAATTGCCGTGAGGCCTTCTCCTGCAGGAGGTCGCATTTGGTCAGCAGCACCTGAACGACCAGGCCCGTTTGCTCAGCTGTGAGCAAGAACCGACTGGCCTGATCGGGATCAAACGTTGGTTGCTCCACCGAGAAAGCAACCACCACCGCGGTGACATTGGCAACGGGAGGGCGGCTCAACCAACTGAAGCGAGGTTCCACATCCGCCACCACAGCACGACGCTGCTGCTGATCAATCGCCTCGACCCACACACGATCGCCAACATGAACGGCAGCGCCACGATGATTAAGGCGAGTGCGGCGGGTGCAGAGCAGTCGCGTGGCGGCGTCGGGCGGATCCAGTTCCACCTCGAGGTAGTTGGCCTGCAACGCCACCACCACACCCCTGAGGCGTTGCTCAACCACCCCCACAGGTCACCTTCAGCCTCACCCAGTCGTCAGTGCCGCCATCCAGCTGAACCTGATGGCCGTCCTGTTCCAAACCGGGCACCACCATCGCCTCCGGCTCGCCCCGATCCAGGCTGACCGCCAGAAGCTGTCCAGGGGCCATGGTCTCCAGCGTGAGGCGACAGCGAATGAAGTTCACCGGACACGGAGTGCCGCGGAGATCGAGCTGCTGATCAACATCGGAGCCAGTCAACGTCAACCTTGACCAAACAGTCGTGCGAATAGACCGCTGTTGTGGTGGTGATGCTGCACACCTCGAGCTGAATGGTGACCGGCCAACTGTTCCAGCAGCGTGCGCTCGTCCTCATTGAGACGAGTGGGCAACTGAACAGACACTGTGACCCTTTGATTGCCTCTGGCCACTGGGTTACCCAACTTGGGGATGCCCTTGTTCTCGAGGGTGAGCACCGCATTGGGCTGAGTGCCGACCGGAATCTCCAGACTGGTGGGTCCGTCAACGGTCTCCACCTCAATCGTGTCTCCGAGAATGGCCTGGAGATAGCTCACCTTCACATCGGAGAGCACGGTGAGACCATCCCTGCGCAAACTGGGATGGCTTTTGACCGTGAGAAAGACGTAGAGATCACCGGAAGGACCACCACGGAGTCCTGCATTGCCTTCGCCCGCAACACGCAAGCGCGTGCCTGTATCAACACCAGCGGGAATATTGATCCGCAGTTTCTTGCGCACCTGAATCACCCCTTGGCCACCACAGGCTGAACAAGGATCAGCGATGACCTGACCGCTGCCGCCACAGGTGGGACATTCCGCCACCTGGGTGAAATTGCCGAAAGGAGTGCGGGTGGCGCGCCGCACCTGACCGACACCACCGCAGGTGGAGCAGGTGGTGGGACCACTTCCCGACTTAGCCCCAGAGCCGTTGCACGTGGTGCAGGTTTCCAGGTGAGGAATGCGGATCTCCCTCTCTTGGCCGAACACGGCCTGATTGAAGTCGATCGTTAGGTCGTAGCGAAGGTCATCGCCTTGCTGGGGGCCCCGCCGCCGCGGACGAGCTCCAGCACCTCCAGCAGCACCCCCGAACCCACTGAAAAAGGTCTCAAAGAGATCAGCAAAGCCGCCCATGTCGCCCATATCGGGCATCCCTGCGGCTCCACCAAGACCGGCTTCACCGAACTGGTCGTAACGGGCCTTGGTCTGTGGATCGCTGAGAACCTCGTAAGCCCTACCGATCTCCTTGAAGCGATCCTCAGCTCCAGGATCCTTATTGATATCAGGGTGATACTGACGAGCAAGCCGCCGATAGGCACGCTTGAGCGTGTCGGCATCGGCGTCACGACTGACGCCGAGCAGGTCGTAGTAATCGGCCATCAGCTCGTCATCCCGTTCATCACCCTAAGGGCCAGCCCAGGGAGCTCAACTCTCCTGTTGGTTGGGTTCTCCCCCCATAGCAGGGCCAGAATCCTGAGCATCAGCGGGAGAAGGAGGCGCCGTTGCGGAGGAGACATCAGCTTGGGGTCCGGGCCCCATCGACACCTTCACCATGGCGTGGCGGAGCACACGGCCATTGAGGTGATACCCCCGCTGCAGCTCTTCGATCACCACGTCCTCATGGTGCTGGTCGCTCGGTTCCCGCAGAACAGCCTCATGCAGGCTGGGATCGAACTCCTGACCCACAACCCGCATCGGAGCAACACCAAGTTGCTTCAACACATCCACCAGCTGCTTGTAGAGCCCCTGATAGCTGCGATGTAAAGCCTGGGCCTCTTCACCTTCGGGATTGAGCTGATGCCGGGCACGTTCGAAGTTGTCCACGACCGGCAGGATCTCGCTCAATGTGCTGCAGGTGAGTTGCACCTTGAGATCATCCTGATCTCGGCTCTGACGCTTGCGGAAGTTGTCGAAATCAGCAGCGATGCGCATGTATTGAGTGCGCAGGGTCTCGTGTTCTTCGCGCAAGCTGCTGTGTTCGCGCTCCAACTGCTCCAAGCGCGCTTCATTGTCTTTGCCACCCGCTGCTGTTGGATCCGGAGAGGGAGCGCTGGCTGCATCACTCGGAGCCTCAACAGTCTCGGCCGCAGCCTCGGGACCTGGACCGGGTGCTGCAGCATCAGCGGCGGGATCGTGAGCTGATGAAGAGGGATCGCCACTCATGCTGACCAGTTGCAGATTCACACCTAGACATGTTGATAGGTCAGGCTCACCTCCCACAAGCGGCGGAAGCCCGCACCTCCAGCAACAGATCCCTCGCCGCAGCCCCACCGTGAGAGACCAGCAGCGTTTTGTCCTGGAGCTGCTGTTGCAGGAACCGGTCCCGGAACGCCTGGATCAAGAGAGCCATCAGCAACTGCTGACAAGGCTTGAAGCCAAAGGACTTGTCCCCAACAAGCATCCACGCCTGGCCGCAGCCCTGATGGCCCTCCAGAGCCAGGAGACCAACCAGACCACTGCCGCTTTGGCGGAGTCAAATCAAGCAGAAGCAGAGATCAACCTGCCGCAGAATCCTGGCCAGGAAACACTGGATGACACCCCAGAAAGCCAGGAAGAGAGCGAGGCACCCATCAACCTCGATTCACTCCTGTCCGGCTTCAACAGCGACGGGGTCCTGGAAGAAGAGCCCGAAGAAGCAGCCCAACTGGGGTCCAGACACGAAGACCTCGAACAGACCTTCCGAGACACGAACGCCTCACCAGTGGTGAATCTGGTGAACCGCATCCTGCTTCAGGCCCTGCAACTTGGGGCAAGCGACATTCATGTGGAACCCCAACAAATCGGCCTCCAGGTGCGCTTCCGCCAGGACGGTGTGTTGCAGAGCTACAGCGAACCGCTGCCCAGTCGCCTGGTGCCAGCCGTGACCTCACGCTTCAAGATCATGGCCGACCTCGATATCGCCGAACGACGGCAAGCCCAAGACGGTCGAATCCGCCGCCGCTTTCGCAAACGCAGCGTTGATTTCCGCGTCAGCAGTCTGCCGAGCCGCTTCGGGGAAAAGATCGTGCTGCGGCTCCTCGACAGCTCATCCACGCAACTAGGCCTCGACAAGCTGATCAGCAACCCGGAGGCACTCGAACTGGTGCGCAGCCTCGGTTCGAAGCCATTCGGCATGATCCTGGTGACTGGTCCCACAGGATCAGGAAAATCGACGACTCTCTACTCGCTGCTGGCGGAGCGCAACGATCCCGGGATCAATATCTCGACGGTGGAGGATCCAATCGAATACACCCTCCCGGGCATCACCCAGTGCCAGGTGAACCGAGAAAAGGGCTTCGACTTCAGCACGGCCCTACGGGCATTCATGCGACAAGACCCAGACGTACTTCTCGTGGGAGAAACCCGTGACCTAGAGACCGCCAAAACAGCGATCGAAGCCGCCCTCACTGGCCACCTTGTGCTCACCACCCTGCACTGCAACGACGCCCCAAGCGCTATCGCGCGGCTTGGAGAGATGGGGGTGGAACCCTTCATGGTCAGCGCCTCCCTAATCGGGATCGTGTCGCAACGGCTGCTACGGCGTGTCTGTAGCCATTGCCGCGAGAGCTATCAACCCGATGCCACTGAACTCGGTCGATTCGGGCTCATGACGCACCATGAGACAGGTGTGCGCTTCTACCGAGCCCACCACCACGATGGCAATCGTGACCACAGTGGCGACCCCTGTCCCCACTGTCAGGGCAGCGGTTATCGAGGCCGGATCGGTGTGTACGAGGTGCTGCGCATGAACGAGCAGTTGGCCACCGCGGTGGCTAACGGTGCCACCACCGATGTGCTCCGTCGTCTGGCTCTGGAATCGGGCATGAAAACCCTGCTGGGCTACAGCCTCGAGTTGGTGCGTCAGGGTCAGACCACCTTGGAGGAAGTGGGCCGAATGATCCTGACCGACTCAGGCCTGGAGTCGGAGCGACGGGCCAGAGCTCTCAGCACCGTCACCTGTGAACGATGTGGTGGCGGACTACAGGAAGGCTGGCTGGAATGTCCGTACTGTCTGACCCCTCGTCAGTGAGGTGCCTGCCATGGATCTGATGATCGAAGACCTGATGGAGCAACTGGTCAAAGCCGAAGGCAGTGATCTGCATCTCGCCTGCGGCCAACCACCGTACGGCCGTTTCAGCGGCGAACTGCGCCCCCTCTCCGACACACCGCTGAGTGAGGAGAGCTGCAACCGCCTGATCTTCTCAATGCTCAACAACAGCCAGCGCAAGACGCTGGAACAGACCTGGGAGCTCGACTGTGCCTACGGCCTCAAGGGCGTGGCACGCTTTCGCGTGAACGTCTATCGCCAGAAAGGCAGCTATGCCGCCTGCCTCAGGGCGCTCGGCAGTTCAATTCCCAGCATCGAGGCGCTCAACCTGCCCCCAGTGGTGGTGGAAACCTCTGCCCGCCCCCGTGGCCTTGTGCTGGTAACGGGACCGACCGGATCCGGCAAAACCACGACCCTGGCAGCACTGCTCGACCACATCAACCACACCCGCAGCGAGCACATCCTCACGATCGAGGATCCGATCGAATTCGTGTACCGCAGTGACCGCAGCATGGTGCACCAGCGCCAGTTGCATGAAGACACACGCAGCTTTGCCAATGCCCTTCGGGCTGCGCTGCGCGAAGACCCCGACGTGATTCTGGTGGGTGAGATGCGCGATCTAGAAACAATTCAACTCGCCATCACTGCAGCCGAAACCGGTCACCTGGTCTTCGGCACCCTGCACACAAGCTCAGCCGCCCAAACCGTCGATCGCATGGTGGATGTGTTCCCACCTGGCCAGCAGACCCAAATCCGGGTGCAGCTATCGGGAAGTCTGACGGCCGTGTTCTCCCAGACCCTGTGCCGTCGCGACAAGCCGCAGCCCGGCGAATTCGGACGGGTGATGGCTCAAGAGATCTTGATCAACACCCCGGCGATCGCAAACCTGATCCGTGAAGGCAAAACGGCTCAGCTCTATTCCCAGCTTCAGACCGGAGGTGAACTGGGCATGCAGACCCTGGAGCGAGCCCTGGCCAATCTCGTGGAAACCGGAGCAATCAGCCAGGCAGAAGCCATGACCAAGGCCGGAAAGCCAGGCGAACTGAATCGTCTCCTAGGGAACAGCTGAGCCGAACGCCATGGCCAGCTTCGTTGCCACCTATCAGGCCACCAGTGGAGGAGACCGCACCCTGCGGATCCAAGCTCCTGATCTGGCGACGGCGCGCAAGCTGCTGCGTCGGCGGGGCATCAAGGCCACAACGGTTCAGATGGAGGAGCCAACCGACCAAGGTGGAAGGCCACGGAAGCGTGGAAGCAACTCCAACAACACGAGCGAAGGACAGGCAAAAGGCGGCCTGCAAACCATGCTCACCTTCGATCTAAGTGCCGCCTTTGAAAAGGCACCCGGGGTGCGAGAAAAGGCGGTTTTTGCCAGCAAGCTGGCGGCACTTGTGGATGCAGGGGTGCCGATTGTGCGCAGCCTGGATCTGATGGCCAGCCAGCAGCGACTGCCGATGTTCAAGCGAGCATTGCTGCAGATCGGCCTGGATGTGAATCAAGGCACGGCCATGGCGACTGCCATGCGCCAATGGCCGAAGGTGTTCGACAAGCTCAGCATTGCCATGGTCGAAGCCGGTGAAGCAGGAGGCGTCCTGGACGAATCACTGAAACGTCTAGCCAAGCTGCTTGAAGACAACGCCAGGCTGCAGAACCAGATCAAAGGAGCCCTGGGCTATCCAGTCGCCGTTCTGGCCATCGCCATCCTGGTGTTTCTAGGAATGACGATCTTTTTGATTCCAACCTTCGCGGGAATCTTTGAAGACCTTGGAGCAGAGCTACCACTGTTCACTCAGCTGATGGTGGATTTAAGCGCCTTATTGCGATCGTCTGTGTCCCTGCTGATTGCCGGCGCCGGGCTGATAGGGATCTGGCTGATCAGCCGGTACTACGCCACGCACAACGGGCGACGTGTGATCGATCGCCTCATGCTGAAACTGCCTCTCTTTGGGGATCTGATCATGAAAACGGCCACCGCCCAGTTCTGTCGGATTTTCAGCTCCCTGACCCGGGCAGGAGTTCCGATCCTGATGTCATTAGAGATCTCGAGCGAAACCGCCGGCAACGCGATCATTTCCGACGCGATTCTTGAATCTCGCAACCGGGTGCAGGAAGGGGTGCTGCTGAGTGCAGCCCTGATCCGTCAAAAAGTTCTGCCCGATATGGCCTTGAGCATGCTGGCCATCGGCGAAGAAACCGGTGAGATGGATCAGATGCTGGGCAAGGTGGCCGACTTCTACGAAGACGAGGTCTCGGCAGCGGTCAAGGCCCTCACCTCCATGCTCGAACCGGCAATGATCGTGGTCGTTGGCGGCATCGTTGGCTCCATTCTGCTGGCGATGTATCTACCGATGTTCACCGTGTTCGATCAAATCAACTGAGCTTGCATCGCCTTCACAGCGATGCAGGCCGTTCCGATCAAGACAGAGACGCGGCAATGGCCTGACCAGCCAGCCAGCCGCTGCTCCAGCAGTGCTGAAAATTGAAACCTCCGGTGACCCCATCAACATCCATCAGCTCACCAGCGAGATAAAGACCAGGCACCCGCCGACTCTCCATCGTGGCCAGATTGATCTCCCCGAGATCTACACCACCAGCTGTGACGAACTCCTCCCCGAACGGACCGCGACCGCGAATCGGGTAACGACTTGCGGTGAGAGCCTGGGCCAAAGCCCGCTCCCAGCTCCCGGGACAATCAGCCCAGCGCCGCTGCGAGTCGGCCCCCACCTGCGAGAGCAAAGCCAACCAGAGACGACGCGGCAAGCGTTCAGGCCAAGGCCTTGCCACCGCCAAACTGCGTCGTGGCTGCTGCCGGCGTAACTGCGCCAACTCAGAGGCGACCTGATCCAGTGTGTAGCCCCCAACCCAGCGCACTAGCAAGGCGCCCCGATAACGCTGGCCGTGCAAAGCGCGCGCTGCAAAAGCACTCAGGCGCAGGGTGGCGGGTCCGCTGAGACCCCAATGAGTGATCAGCACACGACCGGTCTGCCGAAAACGCTGCTGCTCACATTTCACTTCGAGGCTGACATCATCAAGAGCGATCCCACTGCAAGCCGTAATCGCAGGTGCTTCCAGAGCCAACGTGAACAAGGAAGGCAACGGAGGCGTCACCCCATGCCCCAAATGCTGAGCAAAGCGTCGGCCACTGGGGTGGCCACCGGTGGCTAGCAACAGCCTGCAGCCACGCCAGACCCGACCACCAGAACCATGCACCACGAAACCGGCTTGGGTGGTCTCCAAGCTGCGCACCGGAGCACGGCATTCCAATGCCACACCAACTGCACGGGAAGCCTTGAGCAGGCAATCGATCACCGCCTCGGAACGGTTGGCCTGGGGGAACATGCGGCCATCGGGTTCCTCCACCAGCTCCAGGCCATGGTCTGAGAACCAGCCCACGGCATCACCACAGGCAAAACGGCTGAACGGCCCGCGCAGTGGGCGGCTACCGCGTGGGTAATGACCAACCAGTTCCCGGGGATCCCAGCAAGCATGGGTGACATTGCACCGGCCCCCTCCGCTGATCCGAACCTTGGTCAACGGGTCCGGTGTGGCCTCCAGCACCAGCACTCTCTGGCAGCCCTGCTCCGCCGCCGTGATCGCTGCCATGAAACCGGCGGGACCCCCACCGATCACAATCAAATCATGGGGAGGGCTGGAATCGCAGTGCGACTCCGTTGTTGCAGAAACGCTTGCCGGTGGGTTTGGGCCCGTCATTAAACACATGGCCCTGATGACCACCACAGCGACGGCAGTGGTATTCGGTGCGGGGAATGATCAGCTTGAAATCTATCTTTGTGGCGATCGCCCCAGGCAGTGCCTGCCAAAAGCTGGGCCAGCCGGTGCCGCTGTTGAACTTGGCCTCAGAGGAGAACAGAGGCAGATCACAACCACTGCAGTGAAAGGTGCCTGGTCGCTTTTCATCATTGAGAGCACTGCTAAACGGTGGTTCCGTTCCTTCCTGTCGCAAAACGCGATAAGCCTCCGGAGACAAGCGGCGCTTCCACTCCGCATCACTGAGATCCCAGGCCGTTTCATCAGCCTTGGAGGCAGCCAGCACCGGCTTCGGCGACCTGAACAGACCGACCGATCCCGCCAAAATCGTTAGCAGCAGGGAACGGCGACTGAGCCACCAGTGCTGGAGTGAAGAGGCCATGGCTTCAGGCATGAATCGATCAACACCCCTTATCTAAGTGCTTCGATCCAAGGGAAGGGAAGAATGGAGCGATGGATTCCCCACCCCCTGTTGATCGGGAACCCGCCTGGCGGTTCAGCGTCGCGCCGATGCTCGACTGCACCGATCGACACTTCCGAGTGCTGATGCGGCAGATCAGCCGCCGAGCTCTGCTCTATTCAGAGATGGTGGTCGCTCAAGCCCTGCACCACAGCAAGCGTCGGGAACGCCTGTTGGCGTTCGATCCGGTGGAACATCCCATTGCCCTACAGGTCGGGGGGGATGACCCCGACCTGCTGGCTGAAGCCACAAAAATGGCTGCCGACTGGGGCTACGACGAGATCAACCTCAATGTGGGCTGCCCTAGCCCCAGGGTCCAAGCAGGCAATTTCGGTGCCTGCCTGATGGCGGAACCAGAACAGGTCGCTCGCTGCGTAGAAGCGATGTGCCAGGCCTCCGCGCTGCCGGTGACCGTGAAACACCGTGTGGGCATCGACGACCTCGATAGTGATGCCCTGCTCGAGACCTTTGTCGACCTGGTTGCTGCCGGCGGTGCCTCACGCTTCGCGATTCATGCCCGCAAAGCCTGGCTAGAGGGACTCGACCCCAAACAGAACCGCACAATTCCACCGCTGCAACATGACCGGGTCATCGCCCTGAAACAACGCAGACCCGAGCTGACGATCGAACTCAACGGTGGACTCGACACCCCGGAACAGTGTCTGGATGCACTGCGCAGCTGTGATGGCGCCATGGTGGGGCGATCGGCCTATGCCCATCCTCTGCGTTGGGGATGTGTCGACCAACTGATCTACGGCGAGAGTGAGCGCAACATCACCGCCTCAGGAGTGGTGCTTGGCCTGATCCCCCATGCCCAAGCCCATCTCGAACGGGGCGGGAGGCTCTGGGACCTCTGCCGGCATCTGGTGCAACTGGTGGAAGGAGTCCCTGGAGCCCGACACTGGAGACGCAACCTCGGTCTCAAAGCTCAACGCCGTGGGGCTGACATCGCGGTGCTGGAGGAAGCAGCCCGCCAACTGCTTGATGCCGGGCTGTAAAAGCAGAGATCAGCCCTCAGCACCGCCGTAACTGTCACCACCAGCACCGCTGCGACGGCGACGACTGCGACCGTCGTCATAGTCAGTGGACTGACCACCAGCTCCGCCGCCGCCACCAGCGCCACCGCCGTAACTGCGATCTTCCCAGCCACGGGCGCCAGAGCCACCGCCATAACCGCCACCACCAGCGCCACCGCTGCGGTAACCACCTCCTTCCGAACCACCACCGCGGTAACCACCGCCACCGCCACCGCCACCGCCGCCATAGCCACCACCCCCGCCACGACGTGGAGCGCTGCCTCGAGGCTCGGCTTTATTGATCCTCAGGGGACGACCCATGAGCTCAACACCCTGGAGCGCCTCGATCGCAGCGTCTTCGGCAGCTTCATCGACCATTTCGATGAAGGCGAAGCCACGCTTCCGACCGGTGTCCCGTTCCAAGGGAAGGGCGCAGTTTGAGACCTCGCCATGGGTCGCAAACAATTCAATGATGTCTTCCTGCTCAGCGCGGAAGGGCAGATTGCCGACGAAGATGCTCACTTTCCTAGTGGACCGTTGATGAAGGGGACCGATGGGACCTGACCTGCCATCGGTTCATGCTCCGGAAAGGAATCAATGGCCTTTGGCCTACTCAGCGTAGACCTAGTCAGTCACTTCGTTTCATCCACCTTCATGCCAACCGCGATTCCCAACGTTTCAACTGTTCCTCAACACGCACAAAACCAGTGCCACCTTCACTGACGCGGGCCGCCACCACTTGACGCGGAGCTAGAGCCTCGAACAGATCCGCCTCAAACACTGGGTGAAAGCTTTTCCACTGCTCGAGGCTGAGATCAAGCAACAACACACCGTCCTGCAGACAGCGTTTGACCACGGCCCCGACTAATTGGTAGGCCTCCCGGAAAGGCACACCGCGGGCCACCAGATAATCAGCGACATCCGTGGCATTGGAAAAATCAGACGCCACCGCACGTTCGAGCCGCTCAGGACGAAACTCGACTCCTTCCTCCATCAGGATCGCCATCGCCTCAAGACAATCGGATGTGGTGCGAACCAGATCGAACAGGGCTTCCTTGTCTTCCTGAAAATCCTTGTTGTACGCGAGGGGAAGACCCTTAATCATCGTCAGCAAACCTTGCAGGTGACCGAAAACGCGCCCGCACTTACCCCGCACCAATTCGGGCACATCAGGATTCTTCTTCTGGGGCATCAGGCTGCTGCCGGTGGCACAGCGATCACTGAGTCGCACAAAGCCACACTCCTCACTCGCCCAGAAAATCACCTCTTCCGCAAGACGACTGAGGTGCACCATCACCAGCGCCGCAGCCGATGCGAACTCAACAGCAAAATCTCGGTCACTAACAGCATCAAGACTGTTGGCATAGATCGCCTCGAAACCAAGGGCCTCGGCTGTGCTGCGGCGGTTGATCGGCACCGGAGTCCCTGCCAAAGCTGCAGCCCCAAGTGGTGAAACATTGACCCTGCCGCGCACATCAGCCAGGCGCTGGCGATCACGCTCCAGCATCTCCACATAAGCAAGAAGATGATGCGCCAGACAAACGGGCTGTGCCCGCTGCAGGTGCGTGTAGCCGGGGATCAAAGTGGTGCGCTGATCCAAGGCCTGTTGCAGCAGCGCCCGCTGAAAACGGAGAACGCCATCGTTCAGCTCATCAAGACGACGGCGCAACCAAAGGCGCAGGTCGGTACCCACTTGGTCGTTACGACTGCGACCGGTATGAAGCTTCTTTCCGACCGGTCCGAGCAGGGTGATCAAACGCCGCTCAACGGCAAAGTGAACGTCCTCATCCGCAAGGCCGGGACGGAAGGATCCGGCCGCGGCCTCATCGCGTATCGTCTCCAGCCCTGCGCAGAGCTGGCTGGCTTCTTCCGCACTGATCACACCACATTCCGCCAACATGCGGGCATGGGCGATGGAACCGTCGAGATCCTCCTGAAGAAGAGTGATGTCGAACCCGATCGAGGCATTGAACCTTTCGATCGCAGGGTGGAGGCCCTGATCAAAGCGGTCACTCCAGGTGCCGGAGCCTCCACCCGTCACTCCCCCAGCCATACCGTCATCCGAGCTCAGCGTGCAGTCAGCTTGTCAGGCCGAGGGATCCCAACGGTGCCGAACAATCAGAGCGCAGCCCGGGGAACAGAAGGCAACATCACCTCCTCCGGGACCTTCATCACCACCATCGAGGCATCATCTTCCAGCTGGCGATCCACTCCAACGAAGCGATCCAGACGGGTGAAGAGCTGATCGAGGATGCCCTGAGACCCGGTGCCGGATCGACAAGCCGCCTCAAGGCTGCGCATCAGACGCTCCTCATCAAAGCGATCGCCTGTGATCCCAGGTGCCTCGGTCACCCCATCGGTGTAATAGAGCAGCACATCACCAGGTTCAAGCACCACCTCACCACAACCGTATTCCGCCTCCGCCTGCAAACCAATCAGCAGACCCGGGGCATCCAACCGACTGATACTGCGCTGCTGCGCCCTCCAAATCAGGGGCGGATTGTGGGCAGCATTGGCGAAGCGCAAGCGTCGGGTACGGGGATCGAAATCGGAATAGAACAGCGTGACAAAACGGTGCGACTGAGCCAGATCCTCCTGGGCCAGCTGGTTGAGATCGTGGAGGATCCGATCAGGAGGCAGGCCGCTCAGAACCTCGGCCCGCAACATCCCGCGCAGCATGGTCATCAGTAGACCGGCGGGGACTCCCTTCCCCATCACATCACCCATCAACAGAGCCCAGCGTCCACGCTCACGGCGCCGACCCATCAACTCCGGACGCGTGGGAATGAAGTCGTAGTAGTCACCACCCACCTGAAAGGCGGGACGACAACGAGCGGCAAGCTCCACCCCTTCGATCACCGGACAATGATCGGGAAGCAATTGCGCCTGAATTTCGGCACCAATGCTGAGCTGGCGATCCACACGCTCATGACGGCGCGCTTCCTGAAGCATCAAGTCGTGTTCGACAGCGACACCAGTGAGATCAGCCACCAGTTGCACATGGCGCCGGTGCACGTCACTCCAAACCAGAGGACCGGTACTGCTGAACACATACAGACGGCCCCGCTGACGGCCGCGAGCCACCAGAGATGTGGCAAACAGACCGGCCCGGCCGAGATGGCGCTGGACTAGATGGTCGAGAGCGAGCACCTGGCGTTCATCCGAACCGAAGCCCACCGCTGTGCCCGGATCAAAGGCAGCGATTTGTCGCAACAGCTCTGGAGACCGCTGATCCGGCAACATCTGCAATTGCTCGCGCCAGATCCTGCCATCAGCTGTAAAAGGAACCAGCAGGGAACCGTCAACACCCACGAGGCGGGAGGCCACCACAGGCACCAACTCCAAGAAGCGATGCAGGTTGGTGAAGCTACGCAGGGCAAATCCCAAAGAGGCCAGAAGCTCCTGGCTGGATCGCTGCTCCCTGGAAAAGCTGTCGAACAGTTCTCGCAGCGAAGCAGTCGCCGTTAAGGGCTGAGCCACGTTGCGTTGATGCGGCGTGGAATGGCGACGGGTTGACTTGCTGCTCACGGCCGTCCATGGCAGTGCGCGAACGCTAGCTACGGCGATCAGCGGCCGGCCAACAAAGCCTCCACAAACTCAAAGCTGTTGAACGGTCGAAGGTCACGGATTCCCTCTCCGGCGCCGATGAACCTGATCGGAAGACCCGCCTCAGAGGAAACAGCCAGAGCCACTCCACCGCGGGAGGTTCCATCGAGTTTGGTGATCACCACCCCCGTTAGATCAGCAGCCTTGGCGAAAGCCAGCGCCTGTTTCAACCCGTTCTGACCCTGACTGGCATCAAGGACGAGGAGAGATTCCACCTTCGATTCCGGAGCTAAACGATCAACGATGCGCCGAATCTTCTGAAGCTCCTCCATCAAATTGTGCTTTGTCTGCAGACGACCAGCAGTGTCGACCAACAGCAGATCTGTCTCTTTGGAGCGGGCCGCTCCGATCGCATCGAACACCACAGCAGCAGGGTCGGCGTTGGCTGTGGGATTGGACACCACGGGCACATCGCTGCGTTGCCCCCACACCTCCACCTGCTGCACTGCAGCAGCTCGGAACGTATCCGCAGCGGCGATCATGGCGCTGTAACCACTACGCACCGCCAGGTTGGCAAGCTTGCCAAGGGTCGTGGTCTTACCAACTCCGTTGACACCCACCATCAACCAGATATTCAGACGCCCGCGCTCAGGGGCAAGTAGCTCAAAGCCACTGGCCTGAATCGGCTCATCCAGCAAGTTTCGCAGCTGCTCCTTTAAGAAACGGATTCCTTCGCTGGGATCCACCACCTCTTCATTGAGGCGTTTTCTGAGCGCCTCCATCACCTGATCGGTCGCCACAACACCAGCATCTGCACGGAGCAGAAGGGCCTCAAGGTCATCCACCACCTCAGGGGTGAGGGGATCATCCCCAAGGCTGTCGAGAAGACCAGTAACAAAGCCTTGTCGGGTTTTTTCCAGGCCACGACGAAGGCGAACGAGCCAGTCGATTTCCTCAAGCGAGACCTGCTCGGCCTCACGACCTTGGGCCGCCAAAACCTCGGCAGACCAAGTGAAGCTGTCATCGAACTCGCCAAGCTGAGGTTGATCAGAACCATCAGCCAGAACAGGCTCAACCGAGGGAGCTGCCGGTGCAGGCATCGACACCGGTGCGGACGTGGCACGGGCCTCAAGCTCCTGCTGGCGTTGCTGCCGCTCAGCGGCGGCCTGCTCGAGAAGAGAGAGCCTTGGTGCGGGAGTGCTGCTGGACTCCGGAGTGACAATCGGGGTCGAAAGCGGAGTGGCAGACGAAGCGGTGCTCACCGGTGATTCAGGTGAGGCCACCTCAGACACTTCTTCAGCTGAGGGCTGCTCTGGTGAAGGCTGCTTTGGTGAAGGCTGCTCTGGCGCGACGGGCGTCTGAATTTGTTCGGCTTCTGCCGCCTGCTGCGCCTTCAGACGGGCATAGGCCTGACGAGCCCATTCCAAGGGATCGTCGTCCACATCAGCGGTCGACGCAGCTTCGGCAGCTGTTGGAGCTGCCTCATCCACTGCCTGATCCACTGCCGCAACTGATGGCTGTGATGCAGGGATACTGGGCTCAGGCTCAGGTAATTGTGCGTTGGCCGGCTCGTCTAATGCGGAAGGCTCTGGTGCCTCGCCATCACTTTCGATCGGTGATGCCGGGTCACTCTCCGCTGGAGTCGGCTCGGGTTGAGCGGAGCGACGCTGGAACCAGTCGAAAACCATCGAAACTGCCGAAGCGAAACGAAATCAGGAGCCTGCGGATGAAGCCGGAGCCGCATTCTGCAGACGCCGCAGAACGCCATTGATCATGCGACGACCTTGATCATCGCTGTAGCGGTTAGCGAGTTCGACCGCCTCATTGCAGGCGACAGCGGAAGGTGTCTTCAAACTGGTGAGATCAACTACGGCCAGGCGCAAGATGTCACGGTCGATGCGGGGCAAACGACTCAAACGCCAACCCTCCATTACCCCGTCTAGACGAGCATCGATGCCACTCCGCTGTTCCAACACCAGACTGACCCGACGCATTGCTCCGTGGCGCACGGTCTCCTGATCAGCCAAGGCAAGCAGACGCGGCAGCTCCAGGCTTCCGGAGAGACTGTTCAACACCTGTTCAGCGGTGGTCAGCGCGGCCTTGAGGTGATCCCGCACCACGGATGAACTGTGATCGCCACCATCTTGAAGCTCACTATCGAGCAGAGACTGCTGAGCCTTTTCAAGATCCTGAGCCGAGGCATCAAGCGACTCTCGCCAATGCTGCTGCAAAGTCTCAAGAGCTTTCTGGAGAACGGAATCCAGCTGCAAATCCGCAGCATCCTGATGATCACGATCAGAGAGCTGACCAAGCACGAGCAGTGCCAGCTCACGGGCTAGAGAACGGGACTGCATGAAAGCAAGTAAAAAACGAAGGGATGGGTCAGACCCCTGACGTGGACGACGAGGGGGATACCGATGCTCGCAGCTGGGAGATCAGACTTGAAAAACTGCGATTGACCGGAGCCTCCCGCTCATCGGGATTGACGATGCCAGCCGAAATAATCGTTCGGAAGGCATCCTCCACCGAGATCTCGAGATCCCGCACCGAGGATTCAGGAACCAGGGTGTACCAGCCAGTGGTGGGATTGGGAGCTGTGGGAATGAAGACGCTGAGCAACGGTTCTTTCAAATCGGCCTGGAGTGAAGGACCAACCACTCCGGTAACGAATCCCACGCTGAAGAGTCCTTCACGGGGATATTCCACGAGGACAACCCGGCGAAAACGACTGGAGTTGTCTCGCAGAAAGGTCTCAAGCAACTGCTTAAGCGTCTTGTAAACGGAGCCTGCCAGGGGGATGCGTTGCAAGGTCCCCTCACCGAACTCAAGCAACCAGCGGCCAACGATGTTGCGAGCCATCAGGCCGATCAACAAGATCCCGAGCAGAGGCACCGTTAAACCCAGCGCCAGGTTGATCAGATCCTGTAGAAGCGGATTGAGGGTGATAAAAGGATTGAACTGCTTCGGAATCGACGTCAAAAACGCGAGTACAAAGCGGCTGACCGTTGTCGCCAACCAAATCGTGGTGGCAAGCGGAATGACCACCAGCAGACCGGCGATCAGATCATTTTTCAGATCCTTCTGAAGTCTGTCGCCGAGCGGCAGATCAGGTCTGGGGTTGGACTGCACCAAGGAACGACCAGGGCTTGGAGCCGACGTGATCTGCCCAACCTAACCAGCTGCCAGCGAAAACCCGCCTTCATAGAACCGAGGCGAGAGCAAGCAGCACAAAGGCCACAGCCAGAACGACCGCACTGAAAGTGCCCCCAAAGCGCCGCTGATTCACAGCCAGATTGCGCTGGCGTTCAGCCTGCTGGATCTGGTCGTCCATCTGAGCAAGCTGACCATCAATAAACCTCTGGGCAGCCTTGGTCTTGTCGTCATCGCTGGCACCTGCAGGCAGCTGCCCAGCCTGGGCCAGCTGTTCACCCAACATCTTCACGCCTTCAGGATCCTTGGACTGCTGGCGGGCCATCTCCAACTGACCACGCTTTTGCTCGAGGGTCTGATCAGCCTGACCAGCAAGGGTCTGGTTACCGGTGATCGCCATGGGGACGACACCGATCAGGGCGATTGTGAGCAAAGAGGAGAGGACGCAGACCACCCAGCGAATCGGCGTGCGCGCAGCACCTGGATGATCAAGGCGCGAACCAATCAACATCAACATCAGACCCACCAAACCCATCGGTGCCTGATTCACCAGGCGCTCAATCAGCACCTGCTGAAACGCTGGATCACTCCATTCAGCAGCACTGAAGATCACCACAAGCTGGAGAATCAGCAGCACCACGAGGGTGATGCCGAGCCAGCGAAGCACGGCCGCCAGGCGCAGGTTGGAGGAAAGACCCGTAGCTGAAGCAGACACGGCAAACTGCCAGAAGGTGCCCAACTTTAGAGTCAGTTTCCGTGGAGGCTCTGTCTGCTCAGAAGGAACTCAGCAGCGCTCTGAAGCATCAGGCCCGAGCACAGGGATTCGAACCCGTCGGAATCGCCCGACTGCCAGGAAGCGCTCGGCTGCGCTTACGCAGCGCAGCTCTGGAACGGTGGCTGGACGCGGGGTACCAAGCCGACATGGGCTGGATGGCAGCACCGCGACGAAAGGATGCGACTCAATTGCTGGAGGGCGCTACAAGCTTGCTGGCCGTAGGCCTCAACTACCACGTGAAACAGGAACGGATGCCAGGCCGTCTGGCAATCGCGCGCTATGGCTGGGGGCGGGACTACCACCGGGTGGTGAGCCAACGACTGAAACGATTGGGACGGTGGCTGGAAAGCCAGAAACCTGGCACCCGCTGGCGGGCTTGTGTGGATGCCGATCCCTTGCTGGACAAAGCCTGGGCGGAAGAAGCTGGCCTGGGCTGGATCGGAAAGCACAGCAACCTGATCCACCACGAACGCGGCTCCTGGATGGTGATTGGCCATCTCCTCTGCGACATCGAGCTCAGCCCCGATCCCCCCGCAGCACCCCTTTGCGGTCGCTGCACGCTCTGTATGGAGGCCTGCCCGACCCAGGCGATCCGAGAACCGTTCGTGGTCGATTCAGGGCTCTGCCTTGCGTATCACACGATTGAAAATCGAGACGCCGAGCTACCCGAAACAATCAAGGCAGCGATGGGCCCCTGGGTGGCTGGTTGCGACATCTGCCAAGACGTCTGCCCCTGGAATCGAGGCGACATACCGAGCAACGACGATCCAGATCTGCAACCACGCCAATGGATGCTTGATCTCAGCCGTGAACAGGCGATGTCATGGGATGACGCCACCTGGCAAGAGCAACTGCGCGGTTCGGCACTGCGCCGGATTAAACCCTGGATGTGGCGCCGAAATGCCGCCGCGGCAGAGCCGAAGGACGTGCCTACGCTGGACAAATCTGGATCAAGGTGATGGGGAGACGTCAACGTTGGTGGTGCTCAGCCCTGGTGCTGTCGATGGCCAGCAGCATCAGCACACTGCCCGCTCAGGCGCTTGTACCCACGGTTTACCTACCCAGTGCCCAGGAATTGGAGGGTTCAGCCATCGGCATCGGCCGAACCGCCGCCCAACTTCTGAGCCTGGGACAACCCGAGGAAGCAGCCCGACTCGCAGCCCTGGCCGTACGCCTGCGTCCGAATGATGAACGCTTATGGGCCGTGCTGGCAGAAGCCCAGCTACGCAGCAAACAGCTCAAACCGGCCGCCGACTCCCTGGCCCGCGCCAAAAAACTCGACCCCAAGAATGCAGGACTCTGGTTTGCCGAAGCCTCTCTAGCCCTTCGGGACAATCGACCGAAGGATGCCATCCCGCTCCTGGACCAAGGGCTAAAGCTGGATCCGAAGAACCCCAGTGCCTACTTCGACCTTGGCAATGCACGGGTGATGCAAACCGAATTCCGTGCCGCCCTCAGCGCCTTTGAAAAGGCGTCATCCCTCAAACCAACATTCTGGGAAGCGCTGAACAACCAGGGCATCGTGTTGTTCGAAATGGGGAACACGCGAGAAGCGATCCAGCGTTGGCGCCATGTCCTAACAATCGAACGCAACGCCGAACCGATGCTGGCCCTGGCCGCAGCTCTGAATCGACAGAAAGACGGAGATGAAGAAGCGATCACTCTTGCTCAACAGGCCCTAAAACAAGATCCCAACTACGTTCTGCCTGATCATCAGAAGCAGCAACTCTGGGGTCTCAGCCTGCGCCTCGCCACCCGAGATCTGCTGACCAACCCCGGGCTTAAAACGGCGGTTGAACGTGCCCAAGCCAATGCGGATCCCTCCAGCAGTCCTTGAACAGGGCTGTTCAAACAGAAAGACATCTGTAGGCTGAGCCCCGTTCGGCCTCGGTAGTTCCAGACACGGATGGCAGAGGAGCGCGTTCAACCGATCGCCCTGCATCAAGAGATGCAGCGCTCCTACCTCGAATACGCGATGAGCGTGATCGTGGGTCGGGCGCTTCCTGATGCCCGTGACGGTCTCAAACCCGTGCAGCGCCGCATCCTGTTTGCGATGCATGAACTGGGGCTCACCCCAGACCGCCCCTATCGCAAATGCGCCCGCGTGGTGGGTGACGTGCTGGGCAAGTATCACCCCCATGGTGACCAAGCGGTCTACGACGCCCTGGTGCGCTTGGTTCAGACCTTCTCGAGCCGCCATCCACTGCTGGATGGCCATGGCAACTTCGGATCGGTGGACGATGACCCACCGGCAGCCATGCGTTACACCGAAACGCGGTTAGCTCCCATCGCCCATCAAGGCCTTCTCGATGAGATAGGCGATGACACAGTTGATTTTGCCTCCAACTTCGACGGGTCCCAACAAGAACCAACGGTGCTTCCGGCCCAGCTGCCGTTCCTTCTCCTGAACGGTTGCTCCGGTATCGCCGTGGGCATGGCCACCAGCATCCCGCCACACAACCTGGGCGAAGTCGTCGATGGCTTGATCGCAATGGTGCGCAAGCCCGATCTAAGTGACGAGAAGCTGCTATCGATGATCCCTGGGCCCGATTTCCCCACAGGCGGTGAGGTGCTGCTGGGAACCGGCGTCCGTGAAACGTATCTGCGCGGGCGGGGAAGCATTCCGATGCGGGGCGTCGCCCACATCGAGGAAATCCAACCGGGAAAAGGGCGCCACAAACGAGGCGCAGTGATCATCACCGAACTGCCTTACCAACTCAGCAAGGCCGGCTGGATCGAAAAACTCGCCGACCAAGTCAATGACGGCAAGATCGGAGGGATTGCCGACATCCGGGATGAAAGCGATCGCGAAGGCATGCGCGTCGTGGTGGAACTTCGCCGCGATGCTGAACCCGACAAAGTGCTCGCCGAATTGCAACGCCGAACGTCGCTGCAAAGCAATTTCGGCGCCATTCTCCTGGCCCTGGTGAATGGACAACCACAACAGCTGTCGTTGCGACAGCTGATGCAGACCTTCCTGGAATACCGGGAACTGACGCTGATCCGGCGTACCAGTCATGCCCTACGCAAGACGGAAGACCGGCTTGAGGTCGTGGAAGGTCTGATCACGGCCCTGGATTCACTCCAACGGGTGATCGCCATGATTCAAGAGGCCAAGGATGCCGCCTCCGCCAGGGCAAGCCTGATGGTGCATCTCGATCTGACCGAACGACAGGCTGATGCCGTTCTGGCAATGCCCTTACGCCGGCTCACAGGGCTCGAACAAGAAAGCCTGCGCAATGAAGCAGAGGATCTGCGCCGTGAACGGGAACGCCTTCAGCTGCTGTTAAAGGAACGAGATCAACTGCTCGATGCGATGGTGCAGGAACTGAAGCAACTGAAAAAACGCTTCGCCACACCGCGACGCACCCGTCTCATCGAAGGAGGCGACCACTTGCTGGCCGAAAAGGCTGCGAGTCAGCGCCCCAATGCCGAACTACAGCGACGTCAAGCGCTTGGAGCCCTGCCCTCGGACGTACGTCTCCTAATCCAGACCGATGGTCAGGTGAAAGTGGTGAGCCCTCAGCTGCTCGGTCGGCTGCATCTGAACGAACCAGTGGAACTGGGTGATGAACCCTCTCCGGCCCGTCTGATCCTGCCTATCAAGCCTGAGCCCCGATTGCTGGCCGTGACCAGCAGCGGACGCATGGCCTTGGTGCGCTGGGAATTCGCCGGCCAGCAACCGGGAGGGCTGGAACGCTTCCTGCCAACCGCCATGGAAGGCGATCGAGTAGTCAGCCTGCTGCGCCTGCCGGCCTCTGACGACGACAACGCCAACCGTTGCCGCTCCTTAGGACTCCTCAGCAGCGATGGACGCTTTAAACGACTTCCTCTGCAAGAGGTACAGGATCTCTCAGGACGTGCCACCAGCATCGTGAAATTGAAAGAAGGCGTCTCGCTGCTCTCGGCTGTGGTGTGTGAAGACGACGGAACAGTTGCCCTGGTCAGCGACATCGGCAGGGTGCTCTGCCTACCTGTCGAGGAACAAGCGCTGCCATTGATGGGGAAATTGGCTCAGGGTCCAATGACAATGCGAATGCTGCCGGGAGAATCTCTGGTCGGGGCAGTCAGTCAACCAGCCCAAAACGACAACACTGCTGAATCACTAGGAAACAGTGGTGAGATTCTTGTGGGTAGCCGTCAGGGGAAAGTGATACGCCTGTCACTGAGCGATTTACGCCGGTGCAAAAGGGGCGATATGGGCGACATGATCATGCAGCTCGAAAGCAAAGAGAACGATCCAGACCGCCTCGTTTCCATCTGTGCTGTCGAAGAGCTTGTGGGAGTGGTCAGCAACAAAAACCGCCATGGCCGACTGCTCAGCGCCAATCTGAGCAACAACCTCGACCAACCCAGCCAACTGACTCTGAAGGGCGATGAAAGCCTCGCCGAGCTGGTGCCATTGCTGAGCTAAATCCCTACCCAGATTCGAATCGAAGCTTCCTTTGCTCAGCCTTTGGACGCTGCCACACCGGAGGGTTCGAGCATCAATTTGCTGGAACGAACCGAGTCATCCATGGGAATGGGATAGCTGCCATCAAAACAAGCCGTGCAGAAATGTTCAGAGCTGGCGTGAGCGGCTTCAACCATGCCTTCCTTGCTGAGATAAGCGAGGGTGTCAACCTTGAGATGGTCCTCGATCTGCTTCACGGTCAACCGAGCGGCAATTAACTGATCCTGCGTATCGGTATCGATGCCGTAGAAGCAAGGATGGGTGACTGGCGGTGAACTGATCCGCATGTGCACCTCAGTGGCGCCTGCATCACGCAAAGCCTGCACCAATTTGCGACTGGTCGTACCGCGCACGATGGAGTCATCAATCACCACCACCCTCTTACCAGCCAATACATCCGGCAGCGGATTGAGCTTGACGCGGATTCCCGCCTCACGCATCGCCTGAGTGGGCTGAATGAAGGTGCGACCCACATAGCGATTCTTGATCAGACCATCAGCGAAGGTGATGCCACTGGCCTGAGAGAAACCAATCGCTGCCGGAATCCCAGAATCCGGTACACCGATCACCAAATCAGCCTCAACACCCGATTCACGGGCCAGAATCTGACCAATCCGTTGGCGATAGCTATACAGCGACTCACCGAAGAAGCGACTGTCTGGACGAGCGAAATAAATCATCTCGAACACACACATCCGCGCTGAAGGCTCCGCCCATTGCTCCCGCTTGGGCTCAGTGTCTCCAAGCCGAAAGGTGATCAACTCGCCAGGATCGACGTCGGCCTCAAAGGCTGCACCGATGATGTCGAGACCACAGCTTTCACTGCTCACCACCCAGTGACCACTCTGGGCATCTCCCAACCGCCCGAAGACCAACGGTCGGATGCCATAGCTGTCCCGAAGGGCATACAACGCATCGACGGTACCGATGACCAAGCTGAAGGCTCCGCGGCACATGGCAGCGGCTTCGATGATGGCCGGCTTCCAATCCATCCCACGGTTCACGGCCTGCTGAATCGCGAAAGCAATTAATTCCGAATCAGTGGTGGAGGTGAACTCGGTCTGGCCATCGTCGAGCTTGTCCCGGAGCTCAGCGGCATTGACAAGATTGCCGTTGTGAGCAAAAGCAAAAGGCCCCAGACGGGTCATCAACACCACAGGCTGCGCATTGCAAGCCTTGCTGCTGCCCGTTGTGGAATAGCGGTTATGGCCGATAGCGAGGTTGCCGGGCATTCGCGCCAGCACGTCCTGGTCGAACACCTGGCTGACCAAACCCATGTCTTTGTGCAAGCGCACCTTGCCGTGATTGAAGACGGCGATACCGGCCGATTCCTGGCCGCGATGCTGCAGTGAATACAGACCGAAGTAAGTGAGATTGGCAACAGGTTGCCCATCGGCCAACACCGCATAAACCCCGCACGCCTCCTCCATCCGATCGGGTCGCTCTGCGATGGGCTGATGCACAGGGCGCCTCAACTTCTGACTTCCGTCATGATTTTGCATCACGCCCCAACGGCCGCTCACGAGGCCTCAAGGCGACGGGGCAACGCCTGCTCATAGGTGGATGCCAACGCATCCACCGACAGAGTCAACACAGACTGCCCCTCACAGGTGATGGAGAGCTGATCATGATCAGCCACGGATCCCAGTCGCTGCAGCGGAACATCGACAGAGGACAGCAAAGCTTGCCAGTCCTCCCATCGCTCCGATTTCACCGACACCACAATGCGGGCTCCACCTTCTGCAAACAAACGTCGCTGCAACGACGCCGAAGATGCTCCCAACTTGATCTCAACGCCTTGCCCAGAAGCTAACGACGCTTCCGCCAGCGTTACCGCCAGACCTCCATCACTGCAGTCATGAGAGGAAGCGAGCAACCCTTGAGCAATGGCTTCACGCACAAGGGCCTGGACGCTGACCTCCAAGCCGAGATCGATCCGTGGGGGACGACCGGTGAGCAAGCCGTGAATGACACCTTGGTAAGCGCTACCCCCAAACCCGACCCGATCATCCTCAGGCTGCTCACCCGAGACCCCAAGCATCACAATCGGATCACCGGGCTGACGCCAAGCCATACCGCACACCCGATTGATGTCGTCCACCAAGCCCACCATGCCCACCACAGGAGTGGGATGAATGGGTGTGAGGATGCCGTCGTCGCCGCGAGTTTCGTTGTAGAGAGAAACGTTGCCTCCAGTCACCGGGGTGTTGAGCGCACGACACGCTTCTGACAATCCTCGACAAGCCAGGGCGAGCTGCCAATAACCACGATCGGTCTCTGGGGAGGGGAAGTTGAGGTTGTCGGTGACAGCGAGGGGCTCAGCACCGACACAACTGAGATTGCGAGCAGACTCAGCCACCGCTGCCATGGCGCCGCGTTCTGGATCAAGAGCCACCCAGCGGTTGGGACAATCGACCGTGGCAGCCACTCCGCGCACCGTGGTTTGCAAGGAGGCCTCACCTTGCTGTGGTCGAAGCCGCACCACAGCGGCATCAGCCCCACCGGATGGAACCACGGTGTTGGCCAAAACCTGCTGGTCGTACTGGCGATAGACCCAACGCTTACTGGCGATCGTGGGATCATCCAGCAGCTTGAGAAGGTCAGTACCCCAGTCATGGCCAAGAGGCGCCGGAGGGAGATCGGCATCACACCAGGTCCAGTGCTGCTGGAGATCAGCGGGGGGTTCAGCCAGCAGTTCGTGATGGTTGATCGGGGTGTCCTCCGCCAGAGCCCGAGAGGGCACCTCAGCAGCAACCTCGCCATGCTGCAACACCCGCACAACCGGTTCCTCCAACACACGACCGACCACAGCAGCCTGAAGGCCCCAGCGCCGGAAACGTTCCATCAGCGGCTCCTCCCGACCGGCACGCACCACAAACAACATGCGCTCCTGAGATTCGGACAGGAGGTACTCATAAGCAGTCATGCCCTCTTCACGGGCAGGAACTTTGTCGAGGTCGAGCTCCACACCCACATCCCCCTTCGCAGCCATCTCTGAGCAGCTGCAGGTCAACCCTGCAGCCCCCATGTCCTGGGCAGCCACCACATCTCCACTCTGGAACGCCTCCAGACAGGCTTCAATCAAACCTTTCTCTAAAAAAGGATCACCCACCTGAACAGCGGGGCGGTCATCCAAAGAAGCAGCGCTGAGTTCAGCACTGGCGAAACTGGCTCCACCCATGCCATCACGACCGGTGGTGCTGCCGACATAGACGACGGGATTACCAACACCGGAGGCGCCGGACTTGACGATGTCGTCGGTCTCCATCAAGCCCAAAGCCATGGCATTCACCAAGGGATTGCCGCTGTAGGAGGCATCGAACGCCACCTCTCCTCCCACGGTGGGCACGCCAACGCAGTTGCCGTAATGGGCGATGCCGGCAACCACACCCTCAACGAGACCGCAGGTGCTGGGTTCCTCCAAGGGCCCGAAGCGGAGGGCATTGAGCAGGGCGATCGGGCGAGCACCCATGGTGAAGATGTCTCGGAGAATGCCACCCACACCAGTGGCTGCGCCCTGGAAGGGCTCAACAGCAGAGGGATGGTTGTGGCTTTCGATCTTGAAGGCAAGGCGATGGCCATCGCCTAGATCCACCACTCCTGCGTTTTCTCCGGGACCCACCAAGATGCGCGGTCCTTCCGTGGGGAAACCACTGAGCAGAGGCCGGGAATTGCGATAACAGCAGTGCTCCGACCACATCACGCCAAACATCCCCAGCTCCGCACGGTTGGGATCTCGACCAAGACGACGCTGAATCTCCAGGTAATCGTCCTCGGTAAGTCCCTCCTGGCGGAGAGCGGCGGCCACATCAAACGGCATTGCCGATTCAAGGGACTGGACCACAGGGTGGATTTCAGCTTCTACCAGTGTTGCCGACTGTGGTCTCAGACCCAGGGATCAGAATCCGACTCCTCCAGCGGATCTGGAGCGGACGAATGGGGGGGACCCCGGCGAGGTCGCCTGGAGCGAGGGGGATCATCTCTCCAATCAGACTCATCCCAACCATTGAGAGGATCATCACGATCCTCATTGAGAGACTCGAGAGGCGACGCAAATCCAGCTGTCTGATCCCGATCGGACTCAGGTGCCGCGGCATAGGAACCCTGCCAATCACCGGAGTCATCCCAATGTTCTGGATTGGCCTGATCACGCTCCACCCAACCAGCGGTGCCATCCCAAGGAGGCTCTTCCAGCCAGCCTTCCAAGCGCTCACCGGCCCGATCTCCAATTTGCTGAATCTGCTCACGCCAATGCTTGGATCGACGCAGCAGGTCCTGACGGACGCTTGAGCGTGCAAGCGGTAGGTCATCGAGAGCAGAGAGCCCGGTGGTGACCAACCCCGGCTGCTGATCGAGAATCCGATCCGTCGTCAACCGCCAGCGACTGCTACCAGGAAGACGCGGATCGCTTCGAGACACGAGGTAGTGGAGGATCTTGCCGGTGGCAGGCACGAACGTGAGATCGGCAATCTGACCAAGACGCTCACCATGCCGATCCACCAAATCAGCATCAATCAGAGTCGGAAGCCGCTCCAAGGTGAGCTGATCACTGACCGAGGGAAGCCCTTTCACAAACACTTCCTGGTCGGTGATGCCACGCCATTGATCCAGACGCCAAACATCCCGACTGTTGCGAAGGGCAGAAGGACGGCTCACCCAACCAAGCAATCGATGCACTGGCGGATGCATCCAAGCCATCACACCAGCTCCATGATCGATACCCTGATCACAACGCACCCTGTGGTGCAGCAGATCACTCAACAGGACCTGATCCGGAAGCTCCACGGTGACGGTCGTTCGAGGGTGTCAATTGCGGATCTGAACGGGCATCACCAGATAGGTGAAGCCTGCTGCATTATCGGCGGGTGTGAGGATCGCCGGGGTGGTTGGGGCATTGCACTGGAGCGAGATCCGATCTCCTTCCATGGCTTTGAGGCCATCGAGGACATAGCGCACATTGAAGGCAATCTGCACAGCCTCTCCAGTGAGCGTGGCAGGTAGTGATTCCGATCCACTACCCACATCCTGTGCATCAGCACTGATCTGCACCAGACCCGCAGTGGGATCCGTGCTGATCCTCACCACATTGTTGTGCTGATCAGCAAGCACAGCCACCCGTTCCAAGGCCGCCATGAATGGACGGCGTTCCAAATCAATCGTGCGGGTGAACCCATCGGGGATGAGCTGCCGATAATTCGGATAGGTGCCTTCCAGGGTGCGGCTCGTGACCATCTGGTCAGCAGCGAGCACAACCACCTGGCCGCGGTCATAAAAGAGCGTGACTGGATCATCACTTTTCCAGCCAGCAATCAGACGTTCCACCTCACGCAAGGAACGAGCTGGCAGGGTAACGGCAAGAGATCCATCGTCAGAAGTCATCCCCTCCGCTGATCCAGCGGCCGTTGGATCGTCCTGTAACGCATCCTTCACCGTCAGCACGGCAAGGCGGTGGCCATCGGTAGACGCCGCTTCGAGATGACGCCCTTCAAAGCGGAGGTGAACACCGGTGAGGAGCTGTTTTGCTTCGTCAGCGCTACTCGCAAACAACGTTCCTCGCAGAGCCTGAACCAGCGAGACTGCATCCACACGCAGAGCGGTGCCGTTTTCAACCAGCGGCAGATCAGGAAATTCATCAGCCGGCATAGCGCGCATTTGGTAGCTGCCGCTCAAGCTGGTGAGCTCGACCTGCTCGGATGCTTCATCCGTGGCCAGGGTGATTGGTGAATCAACAGAAAGCCGTGAAACGATCTCACCTAGCAAACGGGCAGGCAGTGTCACGGCGCCGCTCGCTTCAACCGATGCCGATAGCGAAGTCTGAATGCCGAGATTGAGATCAAATCCGGTCAGGCTGAGGCGACCCGTGCCTGCATCGGCAGTGAGCAGAACATTGGCAAGCACGGGGTGGGTTGGGCGAGATGCCACAGCACGGCTTACCAGTTGGAGGGCTGTATTGAGCTCCGCCTGGGAACAGACCAGTTTCATGGAGTCAACGTCCCGACCAAGTGTCCTGAGGAGCTCCCACGGTTTCACAGGCTGAGGAGATGTGCAACGGCAAGAGCATCTGGATCGGCATCATCCGTCTCTTGGATTTGATGATTTTTAAAACCAAACAAAACAGCCGTAGTCGGTCCTGGGGAAAGCGTGGAAAACCGTTCAGAATCCAGTTGGATCCTGATTGGTTGCTTTCACAGGCCTGGGGAAGTGGCTTCAGCGAATGCGGAGAACCTCTCGTTTTGCACAGCTTCCACAACCTGGGGAAAGAATCCCTTGTCGAAGCGGGGGGAGTTGGCAGGCGTTTTCCACCATTTTTTGGTGGCTTTTCTGGCGTCTTCCGCAGCCGCTTTGTCGGCTGGTTCGCCGAAGAGCAACCTCCAAGAGGGACGTTGACCCATCAAAAAGCCCCTACGCAGAGGGGCCAGATCGAGAGATTGATCCAGAGCCGCTCGGCTCAGAAACCCATCACCTTGGCGACCGTGTCGAGATTGGGATCCAGATCGGTATGGAAGGCTGCGTCGTTGTTGTTGATCGCACAGTCTGGATCCTTGAGCCCATTGCCGGTCAGTACACACACCACCGTGGCGCCTTCAGGCACTTCAGCAGCCCGCTTCAGTAAACCTGCGACGGAGGCAGCGCTGGCTGGTTCGCAGAAGATCCCTTCTTGGCCACCCAGCAGCTTGTAGGCCTCGATGATTTCAGCGTCCGTCACGTCGAGGAAGGCTCCGTTGCTGCCTTCGCGGGCGGCGAGTGCCTTGGCTCGGTTCACTGGGTTACCGATTCGGATCGCGGTGGCGATCGTGTTGGGATCCTCCACGGTGGTGTTGTGGACGAGAGGAGCTGATCCGCTGGCCTGGAAACCCATCATTCGGGGCAGTGTGCGGCTGTGGCCGGCCTGGTAGTACTCCTGGAAGCCCATCCAATACGCCGTGATGTTGCCGGCATTCCCCATCGGAATGCAAAGCCAGTCGGGGGCATCTCCAAGGGCATCAATGACCTCAAAAGCAGCGGTTTTTTGACCCTGCAGACGGTAGGGGTTCACCGAGTTCACCAGGGTGACCGGATAGCTTTCGGCTGCTTCCCTCACGATGTCGAGAGCACGGTCGAAGTTGCCACGGATCGCCAGGACCTCAGCTCCGTAGACGAGAGCCTGGGCCAGTTTTCCCTGGGCGACATAGCCATCTGGGATTAAGACAAATGCCCGCATCCCGGCACGCCTTGCATAGGCGGCTGCAGCTGCGGACGTGTTGCCAGTGCTGGCGCAGATCACTGCTTCACAGCCGACTTCCTTGGCTTTGCTGATTGCCATGGTCATGCCCCGGTCTTTGAAGGAGCCGGTGGGGTTGAGACCGTCGTATTTGACGAACACCTTGACGCCTCGACCAATCCGTTCGGCAACAGAAGGGACGGGAATGAGGGGAGTGGCACCTTCATGCAGGGTCACCACCGGCGTGGCATCTGAAACCGGCAACCAGCCTCGATAGGCTTCAATCAGGCCGGGCCAGTCCTGCATTACGGGTCCGGTGATCAGACGCCTGCGAAGGTTCTGCAGCAGAGACACCGGCGAATGGCAAGGGACCAGAGGAATCTATGTCTCAGGGTTGGGCGTCCTTCAGGCCGTCGAGTGGGGATTCTGAGAAGAATTGCACCAGACCTGAAATTGATTGAGCCTTTTCAATCACTGCCATCAACGCCGGGATGTTGACCTCCATCACTTCAGCCGGGTAGGCCTCTAGAAACTTGATGGCTGTTAGGCCTCCGTCTCCGATTTGTAGGCCGTTGATCACTCCGGCTCTGATTGCAGGCACGCTCACTTCCGGTGCAGGAACCATCAGCGGATAGATGATTCGCGCCACCCGGCGGATGATCACATCACCGATTCGCGTCGACATCAGGCGACTGGTGAGTACAAGGGGCAGATTCAGTTCCTGATTGAGCAGTTTGGCCACGTCTTCAGGATCCTGTTTGCTCAGGCGGAGGATATCCACCATCAGTCCTCTGGGCTTACCGGTCTCAGCCAGGTAGGCAAGATCGGCCACGGAGATCGAACGACGAAAGGCTCCACTCACCAGGGCAACATCCTTGGCGGCCTGGCTGGGTGGGCTGACGATGGCACCAAGGCCGGTCAGAGTTACTCCCACGCCAGTGAACAGTGCCAGCAGCCGGCGGCGACGCGTCTTGGACGAATGATTCACAGCTGACTGGCGCATGGCCTTTTCTTTGTCTGTGAAATTTAGGCAGGGATTCCAGCTGCAACCTTCACTAGGCGGACAACTCCGCGTTCGGCCAGTCCCTTCGCTACTTGTGCTCCCATCCGGCGGGCATCCGGTTCGCGTATTAATCGCGGCAGACGTTTGAGGACAAGATCGGGGCTGAAGCCCGGTAATTGCTGCAACACGATCAGGAGTTGCCGGATTGGTTCGAGGTCAAGCAACTGTTCTTGTTCGATGCCCCAGCTGGTCGTGTTGCTGATCAGCGCTGGTTGCAGAGCGCGCGGAAGTTGGCGTCCGAGACGTTGAACGGTCAGCCAGCCAAGAGCATCGAGTCGCTCCACCACGGCCTCCACCAACTGGGTACGCAACATGCCGCCGTTGGCGGAGAAAAGAAAATCCAGCACTTGATCCAGAAGGGTGTCTAAATCGAGTTGGGCCTGACTGGCTGCACTGGCCACCAGATTCTCCAGCCGAGTCCAGCGGAAGGCTTCACCGTCGAACAGCATTTCCTTGAGGCTTTGACGCAGCTGGGGATCCGGGTCCTCCATCAGGCGCTGGGCGAAATATGGATAGGCGGCCCCAAGAATTTTGAACTCTGGATCCACACTCAGGGCAATGCCCTCCAGCGTGACCAATGAGCGGATGATCAGGGCGTAATAGGGCGGCACCCGGAATGGGAATTTGTACATCACCCCCGACATGTCGTCGGTGACGCTCTTGAAGTCCATGCGGTTGACCCCCATTTCCAGGGCTTGGCTGAACACCGATTCGAAGGCCGGAACGATCGGTTCGAGATTCACATCTTCAGCGAGGAAACCGAGGGTGACGAAATCTTTGGAGAGCTGAGCGAAATTGCGGTTCACCAGGTGCACAACAGCCTGGATTAAGCCGGTGCGCGATTCTCGGCTCACCTCACTCATCATTCCGAAATCGAGATAGCAGAGGCGGCCGTCCTCGAGGGCTAGCAGGTTGCCTGGGTGTGGATCGGCATGGAAAAAACCATGTTCCAGTAATTGCTGCAGGCTGCAGCTCACGCCCACTTCGACCATGTCATCTGGATCGATGCCGAGGGCGCGCACGGCACTGAGATTGGTCAGTTTCACGCCGTCAATCCACTCCATCGTCAGCACCCGGCGACTGGTGGAGTCCTGATAGATGGCAGGAACGGCGATGCGCGGATTTTGGTGGTGCAGTTCGCGGAATCGTTCGGCGTTCGCTGCCTCGTTCAAGTAGTCCATCTCTTCGAACACCCGTCGACCTAGTTCGTCGATCAGAGCCACCAGATCACTGCGGATTAGGCCGATATTGCTGTTCAGCCAGGCGGCGATATTCCTAACGATGTAGAGATCCAGAGTGATTTGCTCGCGTAGACCCGGTCGTTGCACCTTCACAGCGACGGCCTGGCCGCTCATCAGCACACCGCGGTGCACCTGGCCGAGAGAGGCCGCGGAAATTGGCTCACGCTCGAGATCCTTGAAAATTTCTTCGATTGGAGCGCCAAGGTCCTCTTCGATGCACGCCATCGCCAGATCACTGTCGAATCCAGGCAGTTGATCTTGTAGTTGGGCTAGTTCCTCCAGCAGAACGGGGGGAATGATGTCTGGACGCGTGGACAAGGCCTGTCCAGCCTTAATAAAGGCAGGCCCCAGTTCGACCAACAGTTCGGCGCATTCTTTTGCACGGTTACGGGCTCGTTCAGGACTCTTCAACAGACCCAGAACCCAATCAGTCGCTAATCCCAGCAGAAGTAGGCCGATGGGTAATAGGGTTTGCCACAGCCTTCGCAGCAGCCGTTGGGGGTGACCGGCATAAATGCGTGTGATCGCAGCTGGGTCATAGCTGAGCAGACCAGCGGCTTCGATGAAATCACCTAGTTCCTGTTCGATCACAGCCGGCGTTGGCAGTGACCCCCTTCTAAACGAGCTGAGCAGCCGCTACGGTCAATCCGATCACCAGGAGCTGCCGTGCTAGCCGGTCTGCGACTGCACAACATTGCTCTGATTGAGAGCCTGGAGCTTGATTTCGAGCCGGGTTTCACGGTGCTGACCGGTGAAACGGGTGCTGGTAAATCGCTGTTGCTTGACGCCCTTGATGCCGTGCTCGGCGGACTTCAGGGAACAGCGGCCACTCGTTTAGTGCGTGGTGGTGAGCCACGAGCCGGAATCGAAGCCCGTTTCACTCCCAGTGATGGCGTCATCGATTGGTTACAGCAGCAGCAACTGGCTTGGGACGCTGATGACGACGATGGGTCTGATGCTCTGGTGGTGAGCCGTGAGTGGCGCCGACAGGATGAGCGTCTCTCCTGTCGCTTTCGGATCAACGGTGTGGCGGTCAATCGCCAGCAGGTGCTTGGGCTGCGGCCACTGCTCATCGATCTCACTGTTCAGGGGCAGACCCAGCAGTTAGCTCGGCCGGGTCAGCAACGTCGCTGGCTGGATCGGCTTGGGGCAGCACCATTGGCATCGGCTTTAGCTCAGGTGCGCCTCACGTGGCTTCAATGGCGAGAAGCCTCTGCGCTGTTGGACCAGGCGCGTCAACAGGCGGATCAGTGGCAGGAGCAGCTGGAGGAACGTCAGGCGTTGCTGGCGGAGCTGGAGGCCGCGGCCCTCAACGATGGCGATGAGCTCAAACAACTCAGTGCTGAACAGGATCGCCTCGTGCATGGTGTGCGTCTGCAGGAGGGCCTGGCGCAATTGATCGGACGCCTTCAGGACGGTGCCGACCAGGCTCCGTCCGCCATGGATCATTTGTTGGCCTGTTGCCATGAGCTCCAGCAGATGCAACTGCTGGATCCTTCTTTGCAGTCCCTCAGTGGGCAATGCCTTGATTTGGAGTCTGGATTACGGGATCTGATTCGAGAGCTCGAGAGCTATGGAGCTGTTCTCGATAGTGATCCCGCCCGGCTGAGTGAATTGCAGGATCGGCTTGCCCTGCTCAAGCGGTTGGAGCGTCGTCATGGCTTGGATCTGGCGGGTCTGTGTCGGTTGACCGATGCACTGCGGGATCAGCTGACAGAAGGTGGTGCAGATGCGGCTCTTGATCAGTTGCTTGCCGATGAGACCAAGGCACGTCTTGAAAGGGATGCGGCTAATCATCGTTTGACGCAGTTGCGGGAGCAGGCTGCCAGTGATCTGGAGCAGAACCTGCTCAATCACCTTCGGCCGATGGGGTTGGCGAATGTTCGCTTTCAAGTGGCAATCACAGCCTGTGATCCCAGTGAACTAGGTGCTGATGCCGTCAATTTCCTCTTTTCCGCCAATCCCGGTCAGGCTCTCGCTCCACTGGCTGAAGTGGCTTCAGGCGGTGAGATGTCTCGGTTTCTGCTGGCGCTCAAAACCTGTCTTGCCGGTGTGGATGGTTCCAGTTCTTTGCTCTTCGATGAGATCGACTCTGGTGTGAGTGGTCGCGTCAGTGGGGCGATGGCTGATTTGCTGCGCACGATGGCTCGCCGTCGACAGGTCTTCTGTGTGACCCATCAACCGTTGGTCGCTGCTGCTGCCGATCACCATTTCCGTGTCAGTAAAACCGTCGTTGACGGTCAGACCCGTTCGCGAGTGTCCCAGCTGCGGGACACTCAGGCCAGGCAGCAGGAACTGGCGGAGCTTGCCGGCGGTGATCTTGGTGAAGCGCGTGCTTATGCCGCCAGTCTTTTGGATCAGCGGGCGGCCTGACCAATCGGTCCGTCAGTCTCTCTACACTGCTGGGCTGCTGACGAGCGCTGCATGCGGCCTGTTGCTTCCAACTCGACGGATGCTGAGTTCAGGCCTCCGGTGAATCTTGCTGGAAGTTCATCGGAAGGTGTGATCCGGGTGCGTGGAGCCCGTCAGCACAATCTCAAGAACGTCGACGTCACCATCCCTCGCAACAAGATGGTGGTGTTCACCGGTGTGAGCGGGAGCGGTAAGAGCTCGTTGGCTTTCGACACGATCTTCGCTGAAGGGCAGCGACGGTACGTGGAGAGTCTTTCCGCCTACGCCCGCCAGTTCCTCGGACAGGTGGATAAGCCGGATGTGGATGCGATTGAGGGGCTTTCCCCTGCGATCTCCATCGATCAGAAATCCACTAGCCATAACCCCCGTTCCACGGTGGGAACGGTCACTGAGATTCAGGACTATCTGCGCTTGCTCTTCGGTCGAGCAGGAGAGCCTCATTGCCCGAAGTGTGGGCGTTCAATCCGGCCTCAGACCATCGATGAGATGGTCGATCAGATCCTCACCTTGCCGGAGGCCACCCGGTATCAGCTGCTGGCACCGGTGGTGCGCGGTAAGAAGGGCACCCACAGCAAGTTGATTAGTGGTTTGGCTGCTGAGGGGTTTGCTCGTGTTCGCATCAACGGAGAGGTGCGTGAGCTTGCCGACAACATTGAGCTGGATAAGAACCAGAGCCACAACATCGAAGTGGTCGTGGATCGTTTGGTGGCTCGGGAGGGAATCCAGGAACGCCTCACCGATTCTCTGCGCACAGCGTTGAAGCGCGGCGACGGCTTGGCCTTAGTGGAGGTGGTGCCGAAGAAAGGCGAAGAGCTTCCCGAAGGTCTGGAACGCGAGCGTCTTTATTCCGAGAACTTTGCGTGTCCGGTTCACGGCGCCGTGATGGAAGAGCTTTCACCACGGTTGTTTTCCTTCAACAGCCCTTATGGAGCCTGTGAGGCTTGCCATGGCATCGGTCATTTGCGCAAGTTCACCGCGGAGAGGGTGGTGCCCGATCCATCCTTGCCCGTCTATGCCGCTGTTGCTCCCTGGGCAGAGAAAGATAATTCCTACTACTTCTCTTTGCTGTACTCCGTTGGCGAAGCCTTCGGCTTCGAGATCAAGACCCCCTGGCAAGAGCTCACAGATGAGCAGCGAGATGTGTTGCTGCATGGCAGTCGTGAACCGATTCTGATCCAGGCCGATAGCCGCTTTCGCAAGAGCTCTGGCTACACGCGCCCATTCGAGGGCATTCTCCCCATCTTGGAGCGACAACTCCGCGATGCCAGCGGTGAGGCCCAGCGCCAAAAGTTGGAGAAGTATCTCGAACTGGTGCCGTGCTCCAGTTGCGCTGGCCAGCGCCTGCGGCCAGAGGCCTTGGCAGTCAAGGTTGGCCCATTCAGGATTCCTGAGCTCACGGCTGTGAGTGTGGGTCAGACCCTGGAGAGAATTGAACAGCTGATGGGTGTGGGGGCTTCCGAGGGATGTGAGCCCCTGCTGAATCCTCGCCAGATGCAAATCGGTGATCTGGTGCTTCGGGAGATCCGCATGCGTCTGCGCTTTCTGCTGGATGTGGGCCTCGACTACCTGAGTTTGGATCGCCCGGCGATGACGCTTTCAGGTGGTGAAGCGCAGCGCATCCGGCTCGCGACTCAGATCGGTGCCGGACTCACCGGCGTGCTCTATGTGCTCGATGAACCCAGCATCGGCTTGCATCAGCGTGATAACGATCGACTGCTGGCCACGCTGCATCGTTTGCGCGACCTGGGAAACACGCTGGTGGTGGTGGAGCACGATGAGGACACGATCCGGGCCGCCGACCATTTGGTTGATATCGGCCCTGGAGCGGGTGTGCACGGTGGTCATATCGTTGCTGAGGGCAATCTGAAGGAACTGCTTGAGGCTGAGCAGTCACTCACCGGTGCCTATCTCAGCGGTCGGCGATCCATTCCGACGCCGGCAGAGCGGCGCCATGGTGGTAGCCGCAGCCTCAAGCTGCTCAATTGCACGCGCAACAACCTTTGCGATGTGAGTGTCGAGTTTCCGCTTGGCAAGCTCGTTTCGGTCACCGGTGTGAGCGGGAGCGGTAAGAGCACTCTGGTGAACGAGCTGTTGCATCCCGCGCTGGAGAACGGTTTGGGTCACAAGGTGCCTTTCCCAGCCGGTTTGGGTGAATTGCGTGGTCTCAAATCGATCGACAAGGTGATCGTGATTGATCAGTCACCGATTGGTCGCACCCCTCGCTCTAATCCAGCCACTTACACGGGTGCTTTTGATCCGATTCGTCAGGTGTTCGCTGCCACGGTGGAGGCCAAGGCCCGCGGCTATCAGGTGGGTCAGTTCAGCTTCAACGTCAAGGGTGGCCGCTGCGAGGCCTGTCGTGGGCAGGGCGTGAACGTGATTGAGATGAATTTTCTGCCGGATGTCTATGTGCAATGCGACGTCTGTAAAGGGGCTCGCTTCAACCGCGAAACCTTGCAGGTCACCTACAAGGGCCACACCATCGCTGACGTTCTGCAGATGACGGTGGAGCAGGCCGCTGAAGTGTTCTCTGCGATCCCCCAGGCAGCGGACCGTCTGCGCACCCTGGTGGATGTGGGGCTCGGCTACGTCAAACTTGGGCAGCCGGCGCCCACGTTGTCCGGCGGCGAGGCCCAGCGCGTGAAGCTGGCGACGGAGTTGTCCCGGCGGGCCACTGGCAAGACCCTCTACCTGATCGATGAGCCAACCACAGGTTTGAGCTTCTATGACGTGCACAAGCTCATGGATGTGATGCAGCGGCTTGTGGATAAGGGCAATTCGATTATCTGCATCGAGCACAATCTGGATGTGATTCGTTGTTCCGACTGGTTGATCGATCTTGGTCCTGAAGGGGGCGACAAGGGTGGCCAAGTTCTGGTCTGTGGCACGCCGGAGGAGGTGGCCCAGCATCCGACCAGTCATACGGGTCGTTATCTGGCCAAGGTGCTTCAACAACATCCAGCGGAGATCCTTCCGGAGGCTGCGTGATCACAGTTCCGAAGCATGGTGTGCTGACGTCCACTCTGGTGGCGTTGAGCGGCGTTCTGATTGCCCTGATGCCTCTGCCGAGTCGTGCTTTTGAACGCTTGCGCATGATCTTGCCCCTGTTGGAGACCGAGGTGAGCTTTGAGCTCGGGCAGGCGGAGACGGCTCAGCAGTTGTTACTGGCGAATCCAGACCTCGCGGAGCTCGATCGCGTTGGCGAGGGGGCGGTGACTCGGGTTCTGGAGCAGATGCTGACGGCTCCGCTGCCGGAGCAGAGTGTTGGTTTCGTCAGCGAATCGGCCGGTCAGCCTTTGTTTGAGCAGGCCCTACTGGCGGCTTCAGAACTGATGGATGTTGAGGGTCTGTCGGGTCCCCTCACCGGTGCAGATCTGAGATCAGCGCTGAAGGCGGCCTACCGGGATGACCAGCCCAATCTCCTTGGTTTACTGCGCCATCTGCCGGGAACGACGGCATCGATTGATCTGCAGGCCTTGGTGTTCTATGCCAACCGTTTGGCACGTCATCAGCGTTCGGCTCAGCGTCTGATCGCTGCTGGCCGAGAGGAGCAGTCGGTTGATGCTGCTCGCGCGGCCGAGCTGTTGCAACGGCGAGGCTGGAGGCGCATGCAGACATCAATCGCGACGGCCCATCGATCGCAGCCGCTTGAGCTGGTGATCCTTCAGCCCAGTGCTGAAGCCAATGGTCAGTTAGTGGTGATCTCCCATGGCCTCTGGGATGAACCGGCCAGTTTTGAGGGTTGGGGGCAGTGGTTGGCGTCCCGTGGTTACACGGTGGTATTGCCAGTTCATCAAGGCAGTGATCTGGCTCAGCAGCAGGCGATGCTGATGGGAGATCAGCCGCCACCGCAAGCCGATGAGTTGCGTCTTAGGCCGCTCGATGTAACCGCCTTGATTGATGCGGTGGCGGCCGGTGATCTCTTGCCTGGTGTTGGGCTCGATACCGATGCGGTGGCGATGGTGGGGCATTCCTGGGGAGCCACCACCACGTTGCAAGTGGCTGGTCTGCGCACGACCGATGAACAGCTGATGTCCCGTTGTCAGGATCCTCGAGATCCTGAACGCAACCTCAGTTGGCTGCTCCAGTGCAGTTGGCTCAAAGTGGCTTCGGATGGTTCTTTGGGGGACCCGCGTATCAAGGTGGCGGTTGCGGTTAGCCCGCCTTTGCGTCTTTTGTTTGATCCTGGTAGCGGCCATGAGCTCACGGCCAAGGTGCTTTTGGTGAGTGGGAGTAGTGATTGGTTGGTGCCTTCCGGTCCGGAAGCAGTTACCCCACTGCGCAACGGTCGACCTTTGGCCAATGGCCACCGATTGGTTTTGGCATCGGGTGGTGGGCATTTCAATCTGCGTGCTCCCAGCACAGCCACAACATCACCCGTGTTGGCACCCTTGATCGAGGCTTGGATCAATCAGCAGCTTCAGCCTGCCTCGTCCTTTCGGTTTGATCGTGGAGGTTGGGGCAGCGATCGCATTCCCTTGGTGGATGTCACCTCCCAGCTATGAGTTGCGTCGGTCACTAAACCACTTGCGTCGATCAGGCAACCGCTGAAAGTTTGCATTTGCTTAGCATTAAGACTGATCCTTGTTTTGACATCAATCCCAGAAATGCCTGTGCTGGCATGGATTTGCGAGATTTCTTTGTTGGAGTTCGGTTGATTTCTCAGCTTTTTTTCACATTTTTGATGGTGGATGCCCCTAACCCTTGATCAGGCCTTTTGGTCTGTCGCGTTGTGCATTAGGGGTGAGTGTGGGCTTCAAGTTGTTGCAACTACACCTGCACGGTCTCTTCCGTTCCCGTGATCTTGAGCTTGGCCGTGATGCCGATACCGGTGGCCAGACCCTCTACGTTCTTGAACTGGCCCGTGGCCTGGCTGCTCGTCCGGAGGTCGAACGGGTCGAAGTGGTGACACGTTTGGTTCAGGACCGACGGGTCTCCCAGGACTATGCACAGCCACAGGAGGAGATTGCTCCTGGAGCGTCCATCCTGCGCTTTCCTTTCGGACCGCGTCGTTATCTGCGCAAGGAGCAGCTCTGGCCCCATCTTGATGATCTGGCCGATCAGCTTGTGGCCCGGCTGCAGCAGCCTGAGCACCGACCCGACTGGATTCATGCTCATTACGCCGATGCTGGATATGTCGGGGCATTAGTGAGTCGTCGCCTCGGAATCCCGCTGGTGTTCACCGGTCATTCCCTTGGTCGCGAGAAGTTGCGACGCTTGCTCGCGGCAGGAGGCGATCACGATCAGATTGAGCAGTCGTATTCGATTAGTCGTCGTATCGATGCCGAGGAGCTGGCCTTGGCGCATGCGGATCTGGTGGTGACCAGTACCCGTCAAGAGGTCCAGGAGCAGTACGCCCGTTATGGCCGTTTTCAGGTTGAGCGCGCTGAGGTGGTTCCTCCTGGAGTGGATGCCCGTCGTTTTCATCCCCAATCCACCGGCGCAGAAGCCGAGGCATTGGATGCTCTGCTGGGGCCGTTCTTACGGCATCCGGAGTTGCCGCCCCTCTTGGCGATCTCCCGGGCTGTGCGACGTAAAAACATTCCGGCATTGGTTGAGGCTTTCGGACGTTCCGCCGTCCTGCGTGAACGCCACAATCTGGTGCTCGTGCTGGGTTGCCGGGAGGACCCCCGCCAGCTCGAGAAGCAGCAACGGGATGTGTTCCAGCAGGTTTTCGATCTGGTTGATCGCTATGACCTTTACGGCCAGGTGGCTTATCCGAAGCAACATCGCCGTGAGCAGATCCCCGCCATTTATCGCTGGGCGGCGCAGCGTCAGGGTCTGTTTGTGAATCCGGCTCTCACCGAGCCCTTTGGGCTCACCCTGCTTGAGGCTGCAGCCTGTGGTCTGCCCATGGTGGCCACTGATGACGGAGGCCCGCGCGACATCCTGGCCCGCTGCGAGAACGGATTGTTGGTGGATGTCACTGACCTCGAGGCGGTGCAGGACGGTCTTGAACAGGCTGGAGCGGATCAGGCCCGTTGGCATCGCTGGCGTGACAACGGCATTGAAGCCGTCAGCCGTCATTTCAGTTGGGATGCCCATATCTGCTCCTATCTCGCCCTAATGCAAGGAAAGCTGGAGGCACGTCAGCCGGCCGTGGCGCGCTCTGGTGATTCTTCAGCAGTTGCCAGTCGTCTGGCCGATCGCCTTCTCCTTCTCGATCTCGATCACAGCCTCGAGCTGCCGGCTGGGGATGGCTTGGTGGCTCTGCGCCAGCATCTGGAGAAGGACGCTCGGTCAGGACGCCCAAGTGCCCTTGGCATTCTCACTGGTCGGTCATTGGCTGTGGCCAGACATCGGTTCACTGAGTTACATCTGCCCGATCCAGGCGTGTGGATCACGCGAGCTGGCACAGAGATCGTTTATGGCCAGGAGAACAGCTCCGATCCAGAGTGGTCGCGCATGATCGCGGTGGATTGGAACCGCGAGCGGGTGGAAACGACCCTTCAGGATCTTGGAGCCCATTTGAAGCTGCAGGAACCTGAACATCAGGGGGACTTCAAAGTCAGTTACCTGCTCCGTCAGTCTGGAGAAGGGATCCTTCCTCTGGTGCGCCAGCGATTGCGCCAGCGTCAACAGGCAGCGCGTCCGTCGCTGCGCTGCCATTGGTTTTTGGATGTGGTGCCGATGCGGGCTTCGCGCAGCGAGGCGATTCGTTTTCTTTCCCTCCGTTGGGGTCTTCCCCTCGAGCGCATCTTGGTGGTGGCCAGTGAGCAGGGTGATGGTGAATTGGTTCGGGGGCTCCCCGCCACTGTGGTGTTGGCGGAGCACGACCCCAGCCTGGACAGCTTTCGCCATCAACAAAGGGTGTTCTTCGCGAGCCGTCAGTCGATGTCAGGAGTGCTGGAGGGTCTCCAGCACTACCGATTCCTCAGCCGTCGTTGAGCCTTGTTAACCGGGCATGACCTTGATCCTGCCGGCTGCCCGGTCAGCCTTGGTCTGCGCTTCAGAGACGTCTTTGCCGCGGGCTAACACCACCCCCATGCGCCGGCCGGGGCGAGCATCAGGTTTGCCGAACAACAGCACCTGGCTATCGGGTTCTGCCAGGGCCTCTCCCACTCCGGAATAACGGACGCTAGGCAGCTGGGCATCCGCCAAGATCACACGGCTCGCTGAGGGGCTTTGGCATTGGATTGAAGGTATCGGTAGCCCTAGCACTGCCCTGAGGTGCAATTCGAACTCGCTCAGGTTCTGGCTGGTCAGCGTGACTAGACCCGTGTCATGGGGCCGGGGCGAGAGTTCAGAGAACACCATCTCATCGCCGCATAGAAAGAATTCAACTCCGAACAGTCCCACGCCGCCGAGATTGTCGGTGACAGTGCGAGCCATGGTTTGAGCCTGGTTCAGTTGGGCGGTACTTAAAGCTGCGGGTTGCCAGCTGCACTGATAGTCTCCGCCGCTCTGTTCATGGCCGATCGGTGGGCAGAACAGGGTGGGGCCGTTGGCCTGGCGGATGGTGAGCAAGGTGATCTCTAATTCGAAGTTCAAGAATTCCTCGACGATCACCCGCTCGCTGCTGCCTCTGGCTCCCGAGACGGCGGTCTGCCAGGCCTGTTCCAGTTCGTCGGCGTTGTGAACCACGCTTTGGCCCTTGCCGGATGAGCTCATCACCGGCTTCACCACCACGGGCCAGCCCAGGGGAGTGGCGGCTGATCTCAGTTCTTCAAGGTTGGTGGCATAGGCGAAGCGGGCCGTGCGCAGCCCCAGTGCATCGGAGGCCAGATCCCTGATGCGGTCGCGGTTCATGGTTACCGCCGTGGCTCTAGCCGTGGGGATCACCTGGATCCCCTCATCTTCGAGAGATTGCAAGGCGTCGACCGCCAGGGCTTCGATCTCGGGAATCACCACATCAGGTTTGTGGCGGCGCACCACGTCCTGCAAGGCCGCGGCATCTGTCATGGCGAACACCTCGGCTTGATCGGCAACTTGCATGGCAGGTGCCTGGGCATAGCGGTCGCAGGCGATTACCCGGCAGCCAAGGCGTTGGGCAGCGATCACCACTTCTTTGCCCAGTTCGCCGCTGCCTAGAAGCATCACGGTTTTGGGAAATACGGTCATGGACGGCCAGGCATCAGCATGGTGCGATCTTCGCTCTTCGCCGGCCATGGCCTTCACCCTTGCCTTCACCACTGCCGGGGATGCGGCCGATGGTCTTTTGTTCGGCTGGGAGATGGCCAGCCTGCAGAAGTGGGCCCTGATTTATCTCGGAGTCTCGTCGTTGGCGTTTGTGGTGGTGTGGATTGTCGGTTACGTCCGTGAGCAGTGACCGTTTGCGGCTCAGCGGGGAAGATCAGGTATCAGGGTGAGCTGACGCTCTGGAGATTCCTCATTAACGAAGCCCCAGGCATCAAAAACGTCTGGGGTGGGATGGGTGATGCGCTGTAGTCCTTTGCTGCGTTCCAGCTGGAACCCTTCCTTGGCCATCCTGCGCATCAGGCTGGCGGCTTCCTCAAAGCGGGCGGCCATGGCTTCGAGGCTGGCGCAGTCGCTGGTGAGACCGGCTTCCTTCCAGGTGAAATAGGCCATGATTTGAACTGACTCCTATGACAAGAACTGTCGTTGTGGTTTGAGGGATTCATCGTTACTTAAGCACCGTTTCAGTTGTCTCAGGTGCGATCCCCATGGGGTCGTTTGTTTGGTCGATCTAGACTGAAGATCGAGCGAATGTTTCTGTCACAGCTTGGCAAGGCGGTTTTGGCTTCAGGTTGCGCTCACGGCTGCTGTCGTCAGCTTCATGCTTGAGACGGCCAACAAGCCCAGCCATCAGGACGTGATGGCGCAGTGCTCTCACTACAATTTGGCTCATTACCAAGGCATCCAAGGTTTTGAGAACGGAACCTTCTCAGGATGTTTGACCGAAAGCAAAAGAGATCTAGTCTGGTTTGTGTGGCGAGGCCAAAAGAAGCTGCATTGGCGTTATCAACAAGGGACCTACCGAGTCAGACCGTCACGATCAAAACCTGAGTCGTTGAAGCCGGGCTTGATCTGACTCAAGCAGAGTCACAAGCTCCGTCACGATCTTACAATTTTTTGATCGGATTATTCGAGATGAGCCTCTCAGCTTGCGGATCGTGCTCTTGTGCCATTTGATCTTGATGGCCATGATCAGGTCAGTCGCTCAATAGATTTATGACCTCTAGACGTTTAAGCCTCTAATTAGAGCAGGTTTAGGTCTCTCAATTCACGTGGCAGACATGGTGAGACGACAAGTTGCTGAGATTGCCTTTCAATCACTCATGCCGATGATGTTGACTTCACGTTAGAAGCAGCATTGAGGATAATCTTAGCGACTTGTTTTGATGCATTTCCAATATTATAGCCAAACAAATCCCTTACTTGTTTGAGCATGTTGTCTCGATTGCTGGGAAACTCAACGCCATTCATAAATGCTTGCATCAGGTCATCTGCACCCTCAAATTGGACGCTTATGTTTTTGTAGATTTCATACAGCTGGTTATTGCGAAACGAGTCTTTGTTGATATTTAATAGAAGTGGCTTCTCGAGTAATGCTGCTTCGATCACAATTGAGCTGATGTCACCGATGACGATGTCAGAAGCCAGAAGAGCACTGGCATCACTCACTCCAAGGCTTAGCGAAGCCGCACCTCTGTCTCTTTCGTGACAGAGAGATCGATAGATCCATTCTGATGTTTGAGTACTCACGTGATTCGTCCATAAGTTCGGATGTGCACCTTGAATGATATGAACTTTGTCTCCAAGTGTTGACAATGCTTGTATCAGACTGGTGCCAAATCGTCTTAAGATTCCACGTGATGTCCAGTGAGAAGCAATAAAAACCACTGCTTTATCGCTGGAAATGTTCATCGCTTGTTTGATTTCATATTTTATTTGATGCCTTTTTTCTTGTGAGCCGGATATGTAGTCAGAGAAGATATCGTTTTTCGGGCATCCTGTGGCAATAAATAGTGCTTCTTTTCTTGCAATCTCGCCGATTGAGTTGGTGATATATTCTCCTTCTGTTGGTGATACTCCGCAATAGATATTTGAGGCTTTATAGCAGGACAATAAATAATCCGAAACCATATTGTTGCCAAAGGCAGAGCCATGCGGAACATGGATATACAAGCCATTGTTTAATCCATGGCTTTCGTCAGGGATATGGGTGGTGACTAATGCGTATTCGTACTCATTGGGATTGCGCAACGTGTCTTCACGTGGCTTGCGGAATTTTCCCTTTAAAAATTCAAATAGATCTTTTGAGGTCTCGTTTCTGAACTCATAGCGATCACAAGGTGCGCAAACGCTCATCCAGTTTTTTGCGTTTGGTTCTTGGGCCAAGATCTCCTTGATGATGGGGAAATACGAATCCCAACTCTGCGAGCTAAATGCATAAAAGATGATTTTTTCTTTCATCTGTGCTTGGTTTCTGCTGTTGGGATGCTCAGGGGGATTGAGTCAGTTGATCGATGTTATCGCATTTATTTTGCTTCTCAACATTCACGATATTTGTAACCATGAATGTTGCTGGCTTTTACGTTCATCCCCAATCGCCAGTTGCGGCTGCCAATGCACTGTTTTTGGGCTTGATTGCCTCGCGATTGAGACTGCGACTGCGATTCGTTTCCGTTGGGTGCTGCCCTAGCTGTGAGGTCGCAACAACACTCCTGCCATCACGAGTAAAGCGGTGATCAACCAGAAAGCTCTTACCACCTGTTGTTCACTGGCACTGCCCAGCTCGAAGTGATGGTGCAGGGGCGCCATCCGGAACACCCGTTTGCCTTCTCCATCCGATCCCTTGGTGGCTTTGAACACCCAGACCTGAATGATCACAGAAAGCGATTCGGCTAGAAACACTCCTCCCATCACCAGCAGGGGCCAGAGGCTGTTGCTGAGCAGGGCTACAGCGGTGAGGGCCGCTCCCATCGCCAGTGATCCTGTGTCTCCCATGAACACTCGGGCTGGATTACGGTTGTGCACCAGGAATCCGATCCAGGTTCCGGCCATCGCCATACAGAAACCCGCCAGAGCTGGGTCACCGCCATTGCCGCGCAGCATCAGTTGCAATGCCAAGCCGCTGAACACCAAGGCTCCGCAACCGGCGGCGAGGCCGTCGAGCCCATCGGTGAGATTTGTGGCGTTGCTCTCGGCTAGAAACACGAATAGAGCCAGAGGCCAGATCAACCATCCCAGGGCCAGGTTGAGCCCGAAGGGAAAGGCAATCGTGCCGATGATCCAGCCTTGCCAGCCCGCTACAGCCAGAAACAAGCCAGCCGCACTTGCCTGCAGAAACAGTTTGCCCCGGGGCGTCAGGCCGGTGTTGGTCTGACGGGTGAGGCTGCGCCAATCATCGATCCCGCCGATCAGCATGAAGGCCAGGGTGACGGCGGCGACTGCAAGCAGTCGTTTGTCGTCGCCGTTCATCACGCTTACCAGGGCACCGATGATTACACCGACTGGCACCACCAGTAGGCCTCCCATGGTCGGTGTGCCGGACTTGCTCAGATGGGCCTGGGGGCCGTCTTCGCGGATGACTTGCCCCATTTTGAGGGCCCGAAGCCAGGGGATTCCTAGCCAAGCCACCACGCTTGCCACCAGTGTTGTGATCAGCAACGGCAGGCTGAGCAGGCTGCCGGGTATGAGGCGATCGCTGGCGAAAGCGAGGCCAAACACGGCTGTGGCAAGGACCATCGCTGGCAAACGACCGTCCATCACCTGGGACGCTTCCGTTGTTTGATCCACAGCTGCGTGTCTGGGAGCCGTGAGATTAAGAGAGCCCCAGACTTGCTTGATCCGATCAGGGTCAGTCAGACCGCCAGGAGACCTGTTGTTTCAGTCTTCCCAGTTCTCTTCCTGCTCATCATCTTTGTTGTAGTCCTCTTTTTCGCCCATCAATGCAGACAGTTCCTCTTCCTCGACGGTGCTCACGTCGCTGGAGGAGGATTCCTCGTCTTCGACCAGGCGGCCACTGGTCTCCAGCCAGCTGAGGAGATCAGGCTCTTCGCGCAGGGGCAGCACCGGTGCAGGCTCCTTGCGCCCGTAACGGGTCAGGGCTGGATTGATGTTATCGAGTGCGCTGCTCATCGCCGAGGACAAAGTCCAATTAGTCCAATCAACCAGCATAGTGGACGGCAACAGCAAGATTCAGCTTGAGCGGCAAATCTCCTGCCCTGTTGCTGCTCTGGGCACTTGCTTTGCTCATCAGTGCCGGTCTACGCCGTTGGGGAGCTCTCCATCCGGGCCCCCCGATTGTTGACGACCCCACTGTGGCGTGGCTGGTGTTTGCTCCTTCTGTGCTTGTTGTGATTTGGCTGTTGGTGGGCCTGACCGGCGGGGAGAGAGAATCAGACGATTGTGATCAGGAGTCGCATTGATGGGCCGTGCGAAGAAGGTCGTGCTCGCCTATTCCGGGGGAGTCGATACCAGCGTTTGCATTCCTTACCTGAAGGAGGAGTGGGGCGTGGAGGAGGTGATCACCTTCGCTGCCGATCTGGGTCAGGGTGATGAGCTCGAACCAATCCGCCTCAAGGCACTTGAGGCCGGCGCCAGCCAGTCGCTGGTGGGTGATCTGATTCAACCGTTCATTGAGGAGTTCGCCTTCCCGGCGATCCGGGCCAATGCTCTTTATGAGGGTCGCTATCCCTTGTCCACAGCCCTGGCCCGTCCTCTAATCGCCCGCCGTTTGGTTGAGGTGGCCCGGGAGGTGGGTGCTGATGCCGTGGCCCATGGTTGCACCGGCAAGGGCAACGATCAGGTGCGTTTTGATGTGGCGATCGCCGCTTTGGCGCCGGATCTCAAGGTGCTCACCCCTGCGCGCGAATGGGGGATGAGCCGTGAGGAGACCATCGCCTATGGCGAGCGCTGCGGCATTCCGGCGCCGGTGAGCAAGAAGTCGCCCTATTCGATCGACCTCAACTTGTTGGGTCGCAGCATTGAAGCCGGCCCCCTTGAGGATCCGATGGTGGCACCCCCTGAAGAGGTGTTCGCCATGACCCGCTCGATTGGCGAGACGCCTGATGACCCCGACGAGATTGAGATCAGCTTCGAAGCCGGAAACCCTGTGGCGATCAACGGCCAGCGTCTGGACCCGATTGCCCTGATCCGCGAAGCCAACCGTTTGGCTGGAACCCATGGCATCGGTCGCCTCGACATGATCGAGAACCGGGTGGTCGGCATCAAGAGTCGTGAGATCTACGAAACCCCTGGCCTGCTTCTGCTCATCCAGGCCCATCAAGAGCTGGAAAGCCTGACTCTCGCCGCCGATGTGCTGCGCAGCAAGCGCCAGCTGGAGATGCAGTGGGCTGACCTGGTGTATCAGGGTCTTTGGTTCGGGCCGCTCAAGGATGCCCTTGATGGCTTCATGGATCGCACCCAGGTGCACGTCAACGGTGTCGTGCGGCTGCGGCTGCACAAGGGCACTGCCACCGTCACCGGTCGTTGCTCTGCGGGCAGCAGCCTCTATGTTCCGGAAATGGCCTCCTATGGCAGCGAGGATCAATTCGATCACCGCGCTGCAGAAGGATTCATCTACGTCTGGGGGTTGCCAACCCGTCTTTGGGCAGCGACCCATCGCCGTTGAGGCTGGCAAGCACTCAGAGCAGGAACGGTCAGCCTGATCGTCAGGCGGCGTTCTGTTCTGAGTCTTGATTGTTGAAGCTAATGCGCCTCACTCTGGGCCAGCTCCATCGCAGTGCTGCTTTCTGTAAGGGTGCCTGGGGTGAGTGCAAGTCCTGGGCTTGAGCGAGCAGGCGATAGCGTTCCAGCAGCGGTTCAAGTCGCTGCTGGAACTTGCGTTCGAAGAGATCAGGGAGTTCCTCGAGCAGGGCTTCGTAATCGGCAACGTTGGCTTCTAGTTCCTGCACTCGTGCGCGTAGACGCTTCAGTTCAGCGTCGCTTGCTTCGCTGTGTCCAGTGCTTTGTTGCATTGAGCTGGATATGGGCTCTGATCGTTCCAATGGATCCGTCGAGGCTTGCCACAAGGGTGTTGGAGCCTGATGGTGATCAGAAAAAAAGTCCATGGCCAGACGGTATCGCTGGGCCACGGACTGAACAATCCCTGCACTGAGCAGGAGTTGGAATCAGGCTGGGGTGCTGGCAGGCTCTTGCTCTTCCTGTTGCGCGGGTGCTTCCGTGCCGGGCATGACGCGAGGAGCGGGCAGCGGGCCGTCTTGCTTGACGGTGAGATAGCGGATCACGTCTTCGCTCAAGCGCATTGCTTTCTCAAGCACGGCCACCTGCTGGCCATCGCCGTTGTGGCTCAGCTGCACGTAGATGCCTTCTTTGTTCTTGTTGATCGCATAAGCCAGTCGGCGCTTGCCACGCATCTGGTTATCGAGCACCTCGGCACCGGCCTCAACGATGATGTCGCGGTACTTGAGAAGATGAGACTCAACTTCCTCTTCCGGAATATCCGGACGGAGGATGTACATGGTCTCGTAGTAAGGCTGCTGGGTCATGGAAGGTCACTCCGACAGGGACTCAAGGCTCACCAAGGTGAGCGACGGATCAATCACCTTATCGTCTGGGGGGTTGACAGCTCAGTAGAGCTGCATCCGCACGGCCTGGCTGATCCCAGGAAGATCGGGCTCTCGACCGCGCAGGCACTCGATCAGGGCGAAGATCACGATCCCCAGTACACCTAGCAATACTGTGCTGCCCAGTGTGCGGATCACGAGGCCATCCCCGAGGCTGCCTAGCTGCAGCGACAGCGGTCTGTAGACGTAGGTGATCAGGATCACCACGATGTCTATCAAGAGTGCCTGAAGTGTGTTGAAACGCAGGAAGTAAGGCACGTTGGGATTGCGCACGACCCCCAGGAACAGCACGAAGAACAACAGCAAGCCACCAAGAGCTAGCGGTCCAAAGCGGATGCTTTGCTCGAGGATCACCAACGGGACTGCCGGAAGCAGGAACAGTCCCAAAATTGGGTACTGCGTCACGAGAGACTCTCCGAAGGGCAGAGCATCGCTCAGGGGTAGGAGGTACACCAACAGTCCGAGCAACCGCTGCCAGACGGGAATCGACATAGGGGCCTTTGTGCTGGGCTGACGCTAGGTGGTCAGTTGTTGGAGGGCTGCATCACGCATGGCTGCCACTGGCACATCGTCGCGACCAGACCAGAGACGCAGGGCCGCTGCCCCCTGTTGAACAAGCATCTCGAGGCCGTCGATGCTGCGGCATCCGTGGTTCGTTGCCAGCTGCAGCAGTCGGGTCGGTCTTGGGGTGTAAATGATGTCGTACACCCAGGATTCTTGCTTCAGTCGGCCAATCAGATTGGGGCTGAGGGGACTGGCGAGGGCTGCGTTCGGGTCATTGGGCGAAGCCATCCCCACCGGCGTTGTATTCACGACAAGATCCGCCTGCTCCAGGCTCGTGGCCAAAGCAGCTTCATCGCTCAAGCACACGGTCTTCAGCTGGGGTGCCCAGTCAAGGCACTCCCGTTGGAATGCGATCAGGGCTTCGTTCCGACGTCCTGCGATTTCAACGCAGGAGCATCCCAGCTCGATCAGTCCCGCTACGACCGCTCTGGCACTCCCTCCACAGCCCAGCACTAGGGCCCGTCGACCGTTCCAGCCTGACTCCGCATCGCGCAGGGGTCGACAGAAGCCTTCGACGTCGGTGTTGGTGCCGAACCAACCGCCATCGGCATGGGGGACCAGCACGTTCACTGCCCCCAGACGCTGCGCCAGTGGGCTGAGCGTCTTGCAGAGAGCGGCCACAGTTTGTTTATGGGGAATGGTCACGTTCAGGCCGCGGCAGCCGATCGCTTCCAGTCCCTTCAAGACGCTGCTGAGCTGGTCGGCCGCCGTTGGCATGGCCAGAAAGACCCAGTCGAGTTGCATGGCTGTTAACGCCGCGTTTTGCAACGCCGGAGACAGTGAGTGATGCACTGGATCGCCGAGAAGGCCCACCAGTGCTGTGCTGGCCCCGATTGTTCCTGGGCTGGTCATAGGCGGCTGCCTGCTCTGATGACCAGCCTGCCGCCCCGGCTGTTCGGGAACCACACCTCGTCTTGAGACCACTGCTCTGGAGAAGATGCAGAGGTTCAAGACGACATTTCGACGAGGAGGTGGGATCCCATGGGCAAGGTTGTTGGCATTGACCTAGGCACAACGAACAGCTGTGTTTCCGTCATGGAGGGCGGCAAGCCCACCGTGATTGCTAACGCGGAAGGATTCCGCACCACCCCCTCGGTGGTGGCATACACCAAAAACCAGGATCAACTGGTCGGGCAGATCGCCAAGCGTCAGGCGGTGATGAACCCAGATAACACCTTTTATTCGGTGAAGCGCTTCATTGGTCGCCGCGTCGACGAGGTCAATGAGGAATCGAAGGAGGTGAGTTATGGCGTCGAGAAGGCTGGCTCCAATGTGAAGGTGAAGTGCCCGGTTCTCGAGAAGCAGTTCGCTCCTGAAGAGGTCTCCGCCCAAGTGCTGCGCAAGCTGGCCGATGACGCCGGCAAGTACCTCGGTGAGACTGTCACCCAAGCGGTGATCACTGTTCCCGCCTATTTCAACGACTCTCAGCGTCAGGCCACGAAGGATGCCGGCAAGATCGCCGGCCTTGAGGTGCTGCGCATCATCAACGAGCCCACGGCTGCCGCTCTGGCCTACGGACTCGACAAGAAGAGCAACGAGCGCATCCTCGTGTTTGACCTCGGTGGTGGCACCTTCGACGTGTCCGTGCTTGAAGTGGGCGACGGCGTGTTTGAGGTTCTCTCCACCTCTGGTGATACCCATCTCGGTGGCGATGACTTCGACAAAGTGATCGTTGATCATCTGGCTGGAACCTTCCAGTCGAATGAAGGAATTGACCTGCGTCAGGACAAGCAGGCTCTGCAACGTCTGACCGAGGCCGCTGAGAAGGCCAAGATCGAGCTCTCCAACGCCACCCAGAGTGAGATCAACCTGCCGTTCATCACGGCCACCCCTGAGGGTCCCAAGCATTTAGATCTCACCCTGACCCGGGCCAAGTTTGAGGAACTCGCTTCCAAGCTGATCGATCGCTGCCGCGTGCCGGTGGAGCAAGCCCTCAAAGACGCCAAGCTCTCCTCTGGTGAACTCGACGAGATCGTGATGGTGGGTGGTTCCACCCGTATTCCGGCCGTGCTCGAGTTGGTGAAACGGGTCACCGGTAAGGATCCCAACCAGACGGTGAATCCTGATGAGGTGGTGGCAGTTGGTGCCGCGATCCAGGGCGGCGTCCTAGCTGGTGAGGTGAAAGACATTCTTCTCCTTGATGTCACCCCCCTCTCCCTGGGTGTGGAGACCCTGGGTGGCGTGATGACCAAGATGATCACCCGCAACACCACTGTTCCCACCAAGAAGTCGGAGACCTATTCCACAGCTGTGGACGGTCAGACCAACGTGGAGATCCACGTGCTTCAAGGCGAGCGTGAGATGGCTTCCGATAACAAGTCGCTCGGAACCTTCCGCCTTGATGGCATCCCTCCGGCTCCCCGTGGCGTGCCTCAGATCGAAGTGACCTTCGATATTGATGCCAACGGCATCCTTAGCGTGACGGCTAAGGACAAGGGCAGCGGCAAGGAGCAGTCCATCTCGATCACGGGCGCATCCACCCTCAGTGAGAACGAGGTGGAGAAGATGGTGAAGGATGCCGAAGCCAACGCCAGCGCTGATAAGGAGAAGCGCGAGCGTATCGATGTCAAGAATCAGGCTGAAACCCTTGTTTATCAGGCTGAGAAGCAGCTTGGTGAGCTTGGCGACAAGGTTGATGCCGATGCCAAGACGAAGGTGGAGGAGAAGCGCGTCAAGTTGAAAGAAGCCGTCGACAAGGATGATTTCGATGCGATGAAGTCTCTGCTTGAGGAGCTTCAGCAGGAGCTTTATGCCTTGGGTGCTTCGGTGTATCAGCAGGCTGGTGCTGATGGGGCAGCTCCAGGAGCTGATGCTGATGCCGCTGCCACAGGCGCCTCCGCTGCTGATAGTGGTGACGATGTGATCGACGCTGAATTCACTGAATCCAAGTGAACTCGTTCCCAATGATTGTCTGAAGAGCGTTCTTGTTATGGGCTCTCTTTCAGAAGCATCCCCGTCTGTACTCAGGCGGGGATTTTTTGTGGGTGAGATTCACTGTTGATTGGGGCCAAAAATCGAGAGGGCTTTCAGCCCTGGGGTCCTACAAAAGCCAGTCATCCTTCAACTTCTTGATCAACACAGCACAACACACAGCAAAAAGGGGGCCTTAAGCCCCCTCATCAGTCTCAGCGATGTGCTGATTGGATCAGTGGATCATTCGCTGATTGAGTTGGCAGCGGCCTTGGCTTTGCTCACCACTTCTGGAGGCAGGGAGACATAGCCCAGCTCCGGTGCTTTGGACTGGGACTCATCGGACAGCATGTAGTCGAAGGTCTTCTTCAGAATCGGAGTCTTCTCTCCGTTGCCAGTGGCGTATGCCAGCACCCAGGTGAAGGTCACGATTGGGTAACCGCCTTCGGGGTTGGGGTTGCCACCGATCAGGTCTGGACCGAGGTCGATGGAGCCGAGCGCTTCGCTCGCTGTTGCGTTGGTGGGCTTCACTTGCATCCCAGAAGCATTTTCAACAGCGGCGGCCTGTAGATCACCTTTCACGTAGGCCAGCTCTACATAACCGATGCCGCCCCCGATCTGGCTCAGCTGTGCTGCCACGCCTTCATTGCCTTTGGCTCCGACGCCCGTGGGCCACTGCACCGATTTGTCGGCACCAACATCCTTCTTCCATTCAGGGCTGATGGCGGCGAGGTGCTTGGTGAAGTTGTAAGTGGTACCGGACCCATCGGAGCGATGCACCACCTTGATGCTCTTGTCTCCGCAGCCGAGCTCGTTGAAGTTTTTGATCGTTCCCAGGAAGATGCCGGCGAGTTGCTGCTGGTTCAGCTTCAGGTCGCAACCGGGATTGTTGTAAGCGACGGCGATGGCGCCTGCGGTCATTGGGATCTGAACCACGCCTCGTTCCACTTTGGCGATGGCCTCAGCTTTCATGGGTTTGTCGGAAGCCCCAAAGTCCACCGTGCCGGCAGTGAACTGACGCACTCCTGCGCCGGAGCCCACGGACTGGTAGTTGACGTTGATGCCCTGAGGAGCAAGATCCTGGAACCAGCGCTGGTAAATCGCTGCGGGGAATGAAGCGCCTGCTGCTGAGAGGCGACCTTCCACCTTTTCGCCATCACCACCGGAGGAGCAGGAGACGAGGCTGACAGCAGCACCGATGCCGAGAAGGCTGGCGGCTGTGCGTGTCAGAAGAGAGCGAGTCATGTGTGGCGGATGCTTGTCGCGTTTTCAATATTTAGCTGGAGCTCCTGCTTGTTCTGTAAAGGCAGGCTTAAGGCTTGGTAAGCATCACGCTTTGGATGTTTCTTCGTTGATCTCTTCGCTGACCCACTCGGCCGTGGCAGGAGTCAGTAGAACTCCGTTTCGGTAATGACCACTGGCCAGGATCAGACCGGGTTCGAGCTTTTCCAGCAGTGGAGCTGGACGACCACTCGGGCGGGCCCGCAGCCCGTGCCAGTGCCCTATCACCTCAGCCTGCTCCAGCCAGGTTGGGGCGTGTCCATTCAGGGCGCGCATGGTCAGAGTGGCGGCCTCGAGTGGTTGTTCACCGGGTTCGAGCGTGGCTCCAAGCAGGAGCTGATCGGACCCATGGCGTATCAGGTTCACGCCATGGCTCATCAGCACTGCTGGCCAGTGGGGGGTCAGTGCATCGGGATTGTCTAGACGGAGTTGCAGCACTTGTCCCAGCACTGGATCCATGGCTCGTGCATGGCCCAAGGGGGCCAGAAGTGTCTGGCTGGCCAGGCCACTGCAAACCACCACGGTGTCTGCGTAGCTACGGCTGCCATCGCTCAATTGCAATTGCCATTGGTTGCCATCCCGATGGAGGGTCTCCACCGCAGCTGTCTGCATGGGCACGCTGAGCCTGTGCAATTGACGGCGCAGGCTTCGTTGCAGGATCAGTGGATCTAAACGGCCATCGTGGTTCGACTGCAACCCACCATGAGATGACTTGGGCCAATCAGGGTGCTCATCGGCCAGCCTGTCTGCGGTGATGAAGCTCAGCCCGAGATGGGAACGTTCTTCCACCAGCTTTCGCTGCAGTGCAGCCTCCTCATCCGTGGTGGCTAACTGCACCAGAGGAGTTTGAAGCAGTAGTGGTTCGTCTGGGCAGCTGAGTTCCTCTACCCAGAGAGGCCAGAGCTCCATGCTGCGGCGGCGCAGGCGCCAGGCCCGACCGCTGGAGCGGCGGAAGACATGGCCCATCAGGATCCCGAGGGACGCTGATGTTCCTGTCAATGGGGAACTGGAATGCCGGCTTGGGTCTTGGGCCAGTTCTGGGTCGATCAGTTCAACCTGGTGGCCTGATCGCGACAGCCACCAAGCGGTGCCAGCACCAATGGCGCCAGCACCGATGACGGCAATGGAGTGACTCAGAGTGCTTGGATCAGTTCAGGGCCTGTTCGGGAATCACCCGGGCATAGTTGGCGAAGCCTGTTGCAACAGAGGTGTAGGACTTCTGCAGCTTCGCGCCGTCTTGCAGGCGCGCCGATTCGTCAAGATCAGCGAGGGCTTCTTTCAGGGTGGTAGCCAGCTTGTTCGCTTCGGAGCGATCGTCCTTGAGAAGGCGCTGATTGATGTAGAGCATTTCCCGGCCCACTTCCTGCATTGGACCGTGGATCAGGTTGCGGGTGAAGGTCCAGTCGCGTGCGTTCACGAGCTTGGCCAGTTCGGGCAGACGCTCCTGGGCATCTTTAAAGCCTTCGGCATTGCGGCGAATCACCTCGATGTCATCGGGGCTGATGGTGCGATTGATGCTTTTGGCGGCGTTCGCGGGGGCTGCGAGTCCCAGACAAAGGCAGGCGCAGAGGCAGAACGAGGCGAGGCGACGCAGGGCGCTCAGCATCACAAAGCAGGGGCGTAGAGATGGGCGGGATTTTACCGGTTACTCCCGCTTGCAGTGTGATTGTGAGAATGGTTGTTCATGCGTTCTGGACGTGAGTTCCCCTTCCGTGATCCTGCAGATGATCTGTCCGGACCGGCCTGGTTTAGTGAGTGAGCTTGCGGGCTGGGTTGCGGCCAATGGTGGCAACATCTGCCATGCCGATCACCACACGGATGCTGGAGCGGGCTTGTTTCTCAGTCGTTTGGAATGGGAACAGCAAGGGTTTGGTTTGCCGCGAGAAGCGATTGAACCGGCTGTTAGCGCTCTGGCAGAGCGGCTTGGAGGGGAAGCCCAGTTGCATTTTTCAGACGACTTGCCTCGCGTCGCGATTTTTGCCAGTAAGCAGAGCCATTGTTTGCTCGATCTGCTTTGGCGCGCTCGGAGCGGCGAGTTACCGATGCAGGTTGCTTTGGTGGTGGCCAACCACCCTGATCTTGAGTCGCTCTGTCAGGAATTCGGAGTGGCGTTTGCTTGCGTGCCTGTGACTGCGGCCACCAAGCCCGAATCGGAGGCGCGGATGCTGGCGTTGTTGGAGAGCAACGGCATTGAGCTCGCCGTGCTGGCTAAATACATGCAGGTGCTGAGTGCCAATTTCCTCAGTCGTTTTCCCACGGTGATCAATATCCACCATTCCTTTCTTCCCGCGTTCAAGGGGGCGCAGCCGTATCACCGAGCCTGGCAGCGGGGTGTAAAGCTGATTGGCGCCACGGCCCACTACGTGACAGAGAACCTCGACGATGGCCCGATCATTGAGCAGACGACGGTGCATGTGAGCCACCGCGATGAGGTGGACGATTTGATTCGCAAAGGCCGTGATACCGAGCGCCTTGCTCTGGCAAGGGCTGTGCGATTGCATCTGCACCGTCAGGTGATGGTGTATCGCGGCCGTACGGCTGTTTTTGCATGAGCACCGTTTTTGCATGAGCACTGTTTTGGCATGAGCTCTGTCGTTGTGCAGTTCTGCGCGCTGTTTGAGCGACTGCGCCAGCGCCTTGCGCTGGGCTGTCCCGTCGCAGCCTCTCCAACGGGCTGGTTGTTGGTTCAGCTGGGTTTGCTGCTGTTGCCGTCCAGTGCACTGCTGGCCAGCTTCTTGCTCTTCCCTGCCCTTTTGCTTGGCAGCCTGCGCCGTGAATGCCCCTATTGGCGCGATCCTTGGAATTGGCCGCTGATTGGTGCTGGTCTGTTGATGCTGCTGGGTTGTTTCAACGCCTACAGCGGGGGCCTTGCCTTGTCTGGTCTAGGCAACTGGATCCCTTTTTTCTGGGCGTTCTGGGGATTCCAGCCCTATCTCGCCGATGCCAAGGCCCGTCGTCGGATGGCCCTCTGGCTGGTGGCCGGCACGGTGCCTGTGGTGGTGACAGGTCTCGGACAGCTTTGGTTGGGCTGGCAGGGACCTTGGCAATTGCTTGGGGGCTTGATCATTTGGTTTGTTGCCCCAGGTGGAGAACCGGAGGGACGGCTCTCGGGCTTGTTTGATTACGCCAACATCGCTGCTGCCTGGCTGGCCTTGGTGTGGCCGCTGGCGTTGGCGGCTTTGGTCCAGCCTGGTTTGAAACGAGGCCGCCGCCTGCTCGTTCTGGCCGTTGTGGTGGCCCTTGTGGCGGCGCTGGTGCTCACGGATTCGCGCAATGGCTGGGGTGCTTTGGTGTTGGCGGTGCCCTTGGTGCTGGGGCCGCTGAGCTGGCCTTGGCTTCTGCCGTTGTTGGCGCTTGCTCTCGTGCCCGTCTTGCTGTCGGTGCTGCCAGGGGTGCCGACTCTGTTTCAGGACCCTGCGCGGTCCTTGGTGCCCGAGTCGGTTTGGTCGCGGCTCAGTGATAGTCGTTATGCCTCGGAGCGGGCACTCGCCTCCACTCGGCTCAGCCAGTGGTCTGTGGCATTGCAGCTGATCAGCGAGCGTCCTTGGCTGGGATGGGGCGCCGCAGCCTTTTCGGTGCTTTACCCGTTGCGTACGGGTAAATGGCATGGCCACTCTCACAATTTGCCGTTAGAGCTTGCCGTCAGTCATGGTTTACCCGTGGCGATCGCCGTCGTCGGGCTGGTTTTGGCCTTGTTGGTTGTCAGTCAGCGCTGCGCCTCGATGTCTCTCTTCGATCGGGCCTGGTGGGCCGCGATTTTGATCGTTGTGGTGCTCCACGGCACCGACATGCCGTTCTTTGATAGCCGTCTGAACATTGCCGGTTGGATGCTCCTGGCGGGGTTGCGCAGTCGTATCGGCGAACCTCGCTCCAATGATTCGGTGACGGTGTTGTGATCAGTTGCTACCCAGGCTGAGGGATTCCTGTTGATGCTCCAACAACCGTTCTCGGCTGAGCGGTCCTTCCAGGTGTTCCCAGGGCAGCACCTGGTTCGAATCCCAGCATTCATGCACCACGGACTCCCAACTGGGCGGGAGCGGCAGGGTCACGCCGGCGCTTTGGGCTTGGGGCAGTTCGCCTGCACGGGCTGCTCGGTAGGCCTTCTTCCAGCCTCCGAGGCTTTCTTGGGAGCCACGCACCGCTGCAATCACCGGTGCTAGGCGCCTGTCACTGCGCGAGAGCAGAGCTTGGATCACGCTCCAGCCATAACTTTCGGGGCGTAGGTCGATGCCTTTGGGTTTGAGCCGTTTGGCCAGCAGCTTGAGACGTTTCTCTGCCTCTGGCCTCACGCCCTGCCATTGGAAGGGGGTGTGGGCTTTGGGGACGAAGGTGCTCACGCCCAGGGTGAAACGGAGACCCGGTGTGCCTTTCTTCAGATGGAGAAGAAGGGCTGCTGTGCTCTCTACGTCGTCGTTGTCTTCGCAGGGCAGGCCAACCATTCCATACAGCTTCAGAGCCTTCAGTCCCCCCTGTTTGGCGTGTCGGGCCGCAGCTTCGATTTCGTCTCCCCTCAGTTTTTTGTTGACGACCCGTCGGATGCGCTCACTGCCGCTTTCGATTGCGATCGTGAGTGATTTGCTGCCTCGCCGGGTCAGCACGCTTGCCAGTTCGGGTGTGACCGTGGCGGCTCGCACGGAACTGACGCTCAGCCTTAGATCATCGAAGCGGTCCTGCCCTAGCCATTGCAGTAGGTCTGTGAACTGCGGGTGTTGGGTCACCGAGGCTCCCAGTAAGCCCAATCGCTTGGTGGCTGTCAGCCCCTTTTCTACGGCCGGGATCAGTCCGTCCTCGAGGGATGGGGTCCGAAACGGCAGGGTGAGGTAACTGGCCAGGCAGAAGCGGCACAGCTCCGGGCAGCTTCGGACCACTTCCACCATGTGGATGTCTGGCCAGGCGGCTTCGGGGGTGATCACCGTGGAGTGGCTGAGGCTGTTGCCACGCCAGGTCTGCTTGGCGATCGTGCGGGGTAGCGTCGCTTCCACCGGTTCTACCGCCAACAGCGTGCCTTCACTGTCGTAACGGGGGGCATGCAACTCGGGAACGTAGATCCCCGGCACCGTGCTCAGATGCCGTAGGCGCTCTGGCCTGGGTTGGTCTTTGACGGCCTGGAGGGCATCGATGAAGGCCGGTAGAAGATTCTCACCATCTCCCAGCAGCACCACATCGAAGAACGGGGCTAACGGTTCGGGGTTAGCGGTGAGGACCGGACCGCCTCCAAACACGATCGGGTGTTCATCACTGCGTTGGTGGCTCCAGATCGGAATGCGTTGCTGCTCGAGCAGATCAAGCAGGACCGGGCCATCGAGTTCCCAACTCAGGGAGAGACCGAACAGGTCGCATTGGCGGTGGGGCCGATCCCCCTGATCGGTGAAAAGGCGGCGCACATCCAGGTCCGGTCGCATCGCCAGAGTCGCCCAGACAATTTGGTAGCCGAGGCTGGTGATGCCCACGGTGTAGGTGCTGGGAAACGCCAGCACTGTGCGCAGGGCACCTGGTTCCGGCACCGCTGGGTTGAACAGCAGGGTTTCCTGTTTCAGTGACTGTCTTCCGGTGGGGTGGGTTTGGGGTGTTGAGGCGGAGCAGGCGCTGTAAAGGCGCGTCGACGGATGGATCCTTCCCAGGCGTGATGGATGCCACCGCGCCGTTCCCGGCGGGCTTCTAAGTGATCCTCCTCCAGCAGCTCCATGCCGAGCTGGCGTTCGTAGATCGAGCGGTCGTCGAAGAGACGGGCTACCAGGAAGCTGGCTAGACAGGCCACCAAGAGCGGCTTCAGAATCAGCAGATCCTTGGTGAGGGCGAAGGCCAGGAACATGGCCGTGATTGGCGTACGGGAACAGCTGGCCACGAAGGCACCCATCCCTGCGAACACATAGGTGCTGGGCACGTGGCCGGTGAGGGCCTCTACCCAGATGCCGCAAGCCAGACCGATGGCGCCTCCTAGGGTGAGCATCGGGTAGAACAGCCCGCCTGGAGCTCCTGAGGCTGCCGCTAGGCCTGTGCTGAAAAACAGCACGATGAAGGTGCCCAGAGCCATGGGGATGTCGACTTTGCCGTCGGCAATCAGATGCTGCAGACCCTCGAGGTTGTGAAATGCATCCGGCAGAAAGGCGTACACGCTGCCCAGCACGCCACCACTGATCACCATGCGCAGCACCAAGCGATCACCAAACCAGGCGTTTCCCTTGCGCTGCATGGTCAGCACGTAGCGGCAGTAGAGCTCTGCCAGCACACCCACCACCACACCAAGTCCGATCAGATAGCCCAGATCGATTGGCAGAAAGCTCACGAGTGGTGTGTACTCCCTTTCCAGTAGGAAGCCTTGGGTGGCATCCAGTCCGCCCGTGGAGGGGCTGATGCCCACTAGCCCAAAGACATCCGCCCAGGCATCGGCCCAGAAGGTGGTGACAATCACCAGAAGCAACACCACCGGTCTGGCGGAGTGCAGCAATTCCTCTACGGCGTAGACGAAGCCTCCGATGGGGGCACTGAACACTGCTGCGATACCGGCTCCGCCTCCGGCGGCCACGATCAAGCGGCGAAAGGCCACAGGTGCTTTCAACCAGCGCGCCATCTGCCAGGCCACGGAGCCGCCCATCTGCACGGCCGGACCTTCCGGTCCGAGTGGGAAGCCGCTGCCGATGGCCACGATCCCAGCCACAAGTTTCACCAGTCCCACCTGCAGGCCCATTGGCACCGCACGGTGCTTGAGGAAACCCATGATGTGGGTGATGCCTGACCCCCCCGCTGCAGGGGCCAGCCGTGACACCAGCAAGCCAGACACCAGACCGCCTAGTGCGCCAAGGCTGGGTAGCACAACCCAGGCGGGAAACTCGGCTAGAAGTTCAAGCCGCCAGCCGCCCAGCAGCTTGAGCCCCGCCTTGAAGAGCACACCTGTGAGGGCCGCACCGAGCCCTGTGAGCATGAGCGCCAGCACCACGACCCACCAGCGGCGTTCCAGCAGCCTGCGGATGCTGCGGCTGGAGCCAAGTTGATGGCGGCGGTGTTTCAGTTCACTCAGAACGACCATTGACGACGACTGGCTGGCTTCAGGCTTTCGCCAGAACGTCAGCCTGGTCGGTTGCGCTGATGATGCGGCCCTCGTCATCAAATCCATCGATTTGATCGAAGTTCAGATAGCGATAGAGCTCAGCTGACAGCGGGTCGATTTTTTCGGCGGCAATGCGCTGATATTCCTCGGCTGTGGGGATGCGCCCGAGCAGGGCACAAACTGCGGCGAGTTCTGCGCTGCCGAGATACACCTGAGCACCCTTGCCGAGACGATTATTGAAGTTGCGGGTGCTGGTTGAGAACACGGTGGTGTTGTCGTCGACCCTGGCCTGGTTTCCCATGCACAGTGAGCAGCCGGGCATCTCCATACGCGAGCCAGCTGCTTCGAACGTGGCGTAGTAACCCTCGGCCTTGAGCATGTCCTCGTCCATTCGAGTGGGTGGGCACACCCAGAGACGCGCCTTGTTGGCGCCGGCGCCTTCGAGCACCTTGGCCGCGGCGCGGTAGTGGCCGATGTTGGTCATGCAGGAGCCGATGAACACTTCCTGCACTGCATCACCGGACACTTCGCTCAGCAGCTTCACGTTGTCGGGGTCGTTGGGACAGGCCAGTACGGGTTCGGTGAGGTCGTTGAGGTTGATCTCGATGATTTCGGCATACTCGGCATCGGTATCGGCGCTTAGCAGCTGGGGGTTGGCGAGCCATTCCTCCATCGCCTTAATGCGTCGAGCCAGGGTTCGGGCATCGCTGTAGCCCCGGGCGACCATGTTTTTGAGCAGTGCCACGTTGCTGCGCAGGTATTCGCTCACCGTTGCCTCTGAGAGCTTGATTGTGCAGCCGGCGCAGGAGCGTTCAGCGGTGGCGTCGGTAAGCTCGAACGCTTGCTCCAGCTTGAGGTCTGGCAGGCCTTCGATCTCCATGATCCGGCCGTTGAATGCGTTTTTCTTGTTCGATTTCTCCACGGTGAGCAGACCTTTCTGAATCGCCACCCAGGGGATGGCATTCACCACATCGCGCAAGGTCACCCCCGGTTGCAGGGAGCCGCTGAAACGCACCAGCACCGATTCAGGCATGTCGAGTGGCATGGCGCCGATGGCGGCGGCGAAGGCCACCACGCCAGACCCGCCTGGGAAGGAGATTCCGAGAGGGAATCGGGTGTGACTGTCACCTCCTGTTCCCACCGTGTCGGGCAGGAGCATGCGGTTCAGCCAGCTGTGGATGATGCCGTCACCTGGACGCAGAGCCACACCGCCTCGCTGGGCGAAGAAGTCAGGCAGGTCTTTCTGGGTTTGTAGATCAACAGGCTTGGGGTAAGCAGCCGTGTGGCAGAAGCTCTGCATCACCAAGTCGGCTGAGAAGCCGAGGCAGGCGAGTTCCTTCATCTCGTCCCGTGTCATCGGTCCAGTGGTGTCCTGGGAGCCGACGGTTGTCATCAACGGTTCGCAGCTGGTGCCGGGGCGCACTCCCGGAAGCCCACAGGCTTTGCCAACCATTTTTTGAGCGAGGGTAAAGCCCTTGCCGGTGTCTGCAGGTGCGGAGGGTCGGATAAACAGTGTGGAGGGAGCCACGCCGAGTTGATTGCGCACTTTGTCGGTGAGGGCGCGGCCGATCATCAGGGGGATGCGCCCACCGGCGCGCACTTCATCACTGATGGTGCTTGGTTTGAGGTCGAAGCGAGCAATGATGTCGCCGGCACCTGCCTCTCCGGCGGCCCGTTCGATCGTGCCGGCGTAGGGACGGATGGTGATCACATCCCCGCTGTTGAGCTGGCTGACGTCACATTCGATTGGCAGAGCACCGGAGTCTTCTGCCGTGTTGAAAAAGATTGGAGCGATTTTGCCGCCGATGATCACACCGCCGGCGCGTTTGTTGGGGACGTGGGGGATGTCGTTGCCCGTGTGCCAGAGCACTGAGTTGATCGCTGATTTGCGGGAGCTGCCGGTGCCCACCACGTCTCCCACATAGGCGACGGGGTGGCCCTTGCTTTTCAGTTCGGCAATCGCGGCAAGGCCAGCGGGGTCCCGCGTCTCCAGCATCGCCAGAGCGTGAAGGGGAATGTCCGGGCGGGTTGTGGCGTGGGTGGCGGGAGAAAGATCGTCGGTGTTGGTCTCGCCCTCCACCTTGAACACGGTGACGGTGATTTCCTCGGCCAGTTCTGGTTTGGATGTGAACCACTCTCCGGCTGCCCAGCTGTCCACAACCTGCTTGGCGAAGCGGTTGGTGGCGGCCAGTTCCATCACCTCGTTGTAGGCGTCGTAGACCAACAAGCTGCGGCTCAGGCCTTGGGCAGCGCAGTCCGCCAGGTCTGATTCGCTGTGCAGTAGCAGCTCGATCAGGGCCGCCACGTTGTAGCCCCCCACCATCGTGCCCAGCAGCTGTGTGGCTTCCAGCGGTGAGATCAGCGGGCTGGTGGCCCTGCCCTGGGCCACGGCACTCAGCCAGGTGGCCTTCACATAGGCGGCTTCGTCCACCCCGGGTGGGATCCGTTCACTGAGTAGATGCAGCAGCTCCTTCTCCTCTCCTGCTGGAGGGTTTTGAAGCAGCTCCGTGAGTGCCTGGGTCTGCTCTGCGTTGAGCGGCAGGGGGGGGATCCCCTGGGCGGTCCGTTCGGCGGCGCTTTCGCGGTATGCACTCAGCATCGGGATGGGGCTTCTGACGGTGGGCTCTGCCACCATTCTTCTTGTTGATGGGTCCGTCTTTGGTGATTGATGCATCCGGTGGCTTACGTAACCTGGGTTTTTAGCGGCCAGAGGTATGACCACCACTTCCGATCTGCATGTGGTGGAGACCCGCCCACTGGTGGCCCCGGCCCTGCTTCATGGTGATTTGCCGATTGATCCTGTTGCCGCCGAGACGGTGACTGGTGCCCGTCGGCGTATTCAGGCAATCCTCAGCGGTCAGGATCGGAGGCAGCTGGTGATCGTCGGGCCCTGTTCGGTCCACGATGTGGATGCTGCTCGTGCCTATGCCAGCCGTTTAGCGCCTCTGCGTGAACGCCACAGCCAGGAGCTGGAGGTGGTGATGCGTGTGTATTTCGAGAAACCCCGCACCACAGTTGGTTGGAAGGGGCTGATTAATGACCCCCATCTCGACGGCTCCTATGACATCAACACCGGTTTACGCCTGTCGCGGTCGTTGTTGCTCGATCTGGCCCGTGATGGCATGCCCACTGCCACCGAATTACTTGATCCTGTGGTGCCTCAGTACATCGCGGATTTGATTAGTTGGACCGCGATCGGTGCGCGCACCACCGAGAGCCAGACCCATCGGGAGATGGCCTCGGGCCTGTCGATGCCGATCGGTTACAAGAACAGCACGGATGGCAGTGCCACCATCGCGATTAACGCGATGCAGGCAGCATCGAAACCTCATCATTTTCTTGGCATTAATCACAGTGGTCAGGCTTCGATCGTCAGCACCACCGGCAACCCCCATGGACATTTGGTTTTGCGCGGCGGCAATCGCGGAACCAACTACCACCTCGAAGCGGTGCAAGATGCAGCCGCTGAACTGAGCAAGGCTGGTTTACAGGAACGTTTGATGGTTGATTGCAGCCACGGCAATTCCAATAAGGATTTCCGCCGTCAGGGAGATGTGCTTGAAGCTGTAGCCGATCAGGTGCGTCAGGGCTCGACCCATGTGATGGGGGTGATGCTGGAGAGCCATTTGGTGGAGGGCAGCCAGAAGCTCAGTGCTGATCGCTCGGCGATGACCTACGGACAGAGTGTGACTGATGCCTGCATCAGCATCGACACCACGGCGCAACTCCTGGAGCAGCTGGCGGGGGCGGTGGCTGCATCTCGCTTGCCTGTCTGATCTGGCACTTGCAGCTAGAGAGTGCCAGCTTGATTGTTAATCAATTTGTTCATGTAGGCGATCTCGTTGATAGCTTCTTTTTGTAGTTCTGCTGCTGTTTGATCACAACATTGGGGTGATTGCGCATGGAGGTTGCGTCCGTGGTCTTTCTCCATTTCTTCGGTTTCGGAGATTCCCTGCGCTTGTTTGAACTCGAACAGCAGACTGGACTGTGGGTCCGGGGGTTCCGTCCTCTCCAGCTGGATGGTCTCTTGCAGTGGAGCCAGCGGGTTGCCAGCTCTCAGCACTGGGATTGTGATGCTCTCCAGCATCAGGTGATGGGCTTGTGGATGGAGCGGGCCGATCAGATACGCCGCTGGCAGGTTGGTCTCCAGACGCTGCCGCAGGAGCAGGTGTTGGTGGCTGGTCTCGGCAGCCATGGTGACTGGAGTCGTCATTGGGAGCGGATGCTGCAGTTCTGACCGTCTGCACCGCGGTTTGGACGCGAATCAGATCGTCATCCAGTGCCAGCTGATGCCGACGGCGATCGGCACGCTGAGGTTGTCGATACCCCAGCGACTGAGTTGCTCTAGGCCGACTGCTAGCAAGCTGATCACCACCAGACCGATGGGGCCAGGACTGCTGGGGCTCAGTATCGCCAGTGTGGTGAGCACCACCAGGCTCACCATCAGCATGGTGACAGTGCCGGCGGTCGATTTGGTTTGCCCCCAGATTCGCCAGCTGGGGGATTGCAGCGCTCGTCCGATCAAGCCAGCCAGTCCGTCCGCTGCGGCCATCACCAGCACACCGGCGCATGCTGCCTGGGGTTGTTGCGGCCAGAACAGAACAAGAAGGGTTGTGATTGCCAGGCCATAGGCGACCGTGCCGTAGCTGTTGCGGTCGACATCCTCAACGACAGAGAGCAGACGCCAGCGATGGTTGATCAGAGCCACAAGGGTGACGCCGAGAGCGACAGGCACCGCCAGGACTGCGGGAATCTGCAGCCACCAAGCAAGTGGCAGCACAGGACCTGAGCCGATGTGCACGATCTTGCGGCTCAGTTCTCGCTGCATCGGCCATTGCTTGCGGGCGAAAACCGCCAGGATGATCACCAGGACCATCCAGAGCGCAATCACGCCAACACCAACCAGGTGGCTCAACGCTGCATGGGCAGGACTTGCCTGAACGATGTCAGGCTGCCTGCTGATGGTTGGTCATCATCCGCAGTTTGAGGATGGCTTTGGCTTCCAACTGACGCACCCGCTCTCTCGAGACGTTGATCTGTCGTCCGATTTCAGCCAAGGTCAGAGGCTCTTCTCCATCGAGGCCAAAGCGCAGGCGCAGGATCTTCTGTTCCCGTTCGTTCAGTTGTGAGAGCCATCCGCCCAGGTGCTCTTTCTGAATGCTGCGGTCCATTCCCTCCATGGGCTCTTCGCCATTGGGGTCAGGAATCAGCTCCCCCAGGGTGCTGCGGTCTTCTTCGCCGCGGGCATGGGCATCGAGGGAGGCACAGGGTGCGCTCTGGGAAATCAGATCCTCCAGATCCCGGGGTTCGATGCCCATTGCATGGGCCAATTCCAGACGGTTGGGTTGGCGGCCAAATCGGTGCGACAGCTCCCTGGAGATGCGTCGCATCTTGGAGAGCTTTTCGCTGATGTGGATGGGGAGGCGGATGGTGCGTGCACTGTTGTCGATGGCCCGGGTCATCCCCTGTCGGATCCACCAGTAGGCGTAGGTGGAAAATTTGTAGCCCATTGCTGGGTCAAACTTGTCGACTGCTCGCTCAAGGCCTATAGCCCCTTCCTGAACGAGATCAAGTAGTTCGAGCCCTTGGTTCTGGTACTTTTTGGCAACGCTCACGACAAGGCGGAGGTTGGCAGCCATCATCCTGTCGCGGGCTCGCTTGCCCATTCGGATTTTGTGGCGTTGGCGAGGCGTGCGTTCCTCTTCAGGCGTCTCAAGCAGCTCTTTCATGTCTTGCACATGGTGTGCAAGCTCGATCTCCTCGGCTGCTGTAAGCAGCGGAATTCTGCCGATACTGCTCAGGTAATAGCCGATCGAATCGGTGGAAAGCCGACCAGCCTGTTTGATTTGTCGCGCTGCTTGGGCAGCACGTTTTCCCTGATCTGTTGAGCGAACACGTTTGGTGTTCGGCAAAACAGGTTCTGACGGAGTGGTGCTCAATGCATCACCCGCAGATTCCAGAGGGATCCCCATCACCCTGGCCTCCTGAGATTTGATTTGGGCGCAACTTAGCACCGTGCATGCACGGTAGCCGTGTCAAATCTGTAATTTTCTAGGACAAAGATAAAGTCGGTCGATGTTGCTTGGCTGAAGCCAAATTCAGCCACGTTTTTGCGTTTTTTTGTGTCTTCAGTGCACGAACTGGTGTTGTGATGTAACAGCGATCACAATCATTCAACGGTTTCCGACTCAGTTTTGTCGTTGGTGTTGGCTGGCGGCAGGCCGTGACGCCAAAGGTCTGTCAGTTCCAATTGGGAGTGGATGGTTTTACGGCTCGGTTGGCGCTGGCTGAAGCTTCCATCGCTGAGCATGTCCCAGGCGCCTCGATTGTCGTTTAGGTACAGGTTCAGAAGCCGCTCAAGCTGTTCACGTAATTCCGGTTCCTCCACAGGGCTGACTGCTTCGACGCGACGATCGAGATTGCGGGGCATCCAGTCGGCACTTCCCAAATACACTTCGGCTTCGCCTTTGTTGCTGAACCAGAAGATGCGTGAATGTTCGAGGTAACGGCCAATGATGCTCACCACGCGGATGCTCTCACTCACTCCTTCTCTGCCGGGGTAGAGGCAGCACATTCCTCGGATGATCAGCTCGATGACGACGCCAGCTTGAGATGCTTCATAGAGCAGAGCCACGATTGCTGGATCCACCAGCGAATTCATCTTGGCTTTGATGTGGCCACCATGGCCCTGTTTGGCGTGCTTGATCTCACGGCGGATCAGTCCTTCAATCCCTTTGCGAAGCGTGACGGGTGCCACCAACAATCTGCGGAAGCTTTGCTGCTTGGAAAAACCGGTGAGGTAGTTGAACAGTTCCACCAGGTCTTGGCCTAGTTCCGGTCTGGCCGAAAGCAAGCCGATATCTGTATAGAGCTTGGACGTCTTGGAGTTGTAATTACCGGTGCCAATGTGCACATAGCTGCGTAGTCGCTGTTTTTCCTTGCGCACCACTAGAACAATCTTGGTGTGGGTCTTGAGGCCGATCACGCCATACACCACATGCACCCCCGAACTTTCCAGTTGCTTGGCCCACTGGATGTTGTTGTCTTCGTCGAAGCGGGCCTTGAGTTCAACAAGGGCCATCACTTGCTTGCCGTGCTCTGCTGCACGGATGAGGGCCGCGATGATCGGTGAATCCTTGGAGGTTCGGTAGAGGGTCATCTTGATCCCCATCACCTGGGGGTCGTCCGCTGCCTGGTTGATGAATTCTTCTACCGACGTGGAGAAGAGGTCGTAGGGATGGTGAAGAAGCACATCGCGGCGCCGGATCACCGAGAAGATGCTCTCGAACTCCTCTTCCTTGATGGAGCCGTCTTCAAGCATGCCCCGCTGGGCCCTGGCCAGGGTTGGCGGAGTGTGTCCATTGAGAGGTTCATCCTTGAGAGCTTCGAGGGGAAGGCTCAGCAGGCCGAACAGATCATCGAGTCCTAGGGGGCCGTCGACTCGGTAAAGGTCGTCCTCCGCCACCGACATGCCATCCATCAGCATTTCGATGACGTCGTCAGGCATTTGGTTGGCCACCTCCAGGCGCACCACCTCACCGCCCATGCGCCGTTTGTGCAGTCCTTGCTCGATTGCAATCATCAGATCGTCGGCCTCGAGGTCGCGCAGTTCTAGATCTGCGTCTCGGGTGACGCGGAAGAAATAGTGACCCTCCACGGTCATGCCTGGGAACAGCAGGCCGATGTTGAATGCCACCACCTGCTCCAGCGGTACGGCGGTGTGCACGGGTTCAGGATCCGAATCACTGAGATCTGTGGGGATCGCCACGAATCTGGGCAGGATTTTTTGCGGCACCTTGACTCTCGCCAGTTGGCGTTGCCCGCTGTCAGGGTCGACCACAAGGGCACCCACGTTGAGGCTCAGGTTGCTCACAAATGGGAAGGGGTGGGCCGGATCCACCGCCAGTGGTGTCAGCACTGGAAAGATTGCCGTTTGAAAGAAGTTGTCGATCCAGAGGCGTTGGCCTTCGTTCAGCTGGGCGTAATCGAGCAACTGAACGGCGTGGTTGTTCAGTTCAGTTTTGAGCGAGTTGAGGTAGTGCTTCTGTTGCTGCTCCAGCAGTGGGAGCAGCTCTGCACGAATCGCTTTGAGCTGTTGTTGCGGTGTTCGGCCATCGGCACTGGCGGTGCTGATCCCGGCCTCAACTTGAGACTTCAGAGATGCCACCCGCACCATGAAGAACTCATCCAGGTTGTTGCTGAAGATGGCGCTGAATTTCGCCTGTTCGAGCAATGGCGTGCGTTGATCCAGCGCTTGAGCCAGCACCCTTTGGTTGAACGCGATCCAGCTCAGTTCCCGGTTGATGTACAGATCAGGATCCAGGGAACGTGCTGCCATCAGGGTGTTGAAAGGAACGGAGATCGCTGCCGGCAAGGTAGCAATCACATCTCTGTTGGGGGGTGTTGTGTACTGCCTTAGCCCTGTTGCACTTGAGCCCGCTTGGGTAGGCCGCCCGCCACTAGCAGAGCGACTCCCACCAGCATCATTCCGCCGAACCAGAAGGGACTCGTCGGTCCGAGTTTGTCGTAGCTGAAGCCGGCCGCGGAGGCGCCAAGGAAGGTGCCCAGGCTCTGCAGACCTTGCAGGCCTCCCAGGGCTGCACCCTGCCCGTCCTGACCCAGGCGACGGGAGACGAGAGTTCGCAGGCAGGGGGTGACCAGGCCGGTGCCAACGGCCAACAAGGATATGGCTGTGTAGACCACCGGGATGGAAGTGATGGGGGTGGCAAAAGGAATGAGTAGGCATCCCACCATCAGCAGCGCGAGTCCGAACAGGGTGAGGCGAAGTTCCCCGAAGCGTTTGACCAAGGGACCGATCAGTCCGCCCTGCACCACCATGGCAATCACGCCCACAAGTGCGAAGGCTGCTCCGAGCATGCCCCCGGTCCAGTTGAAGTTGTTGATCAGGTAAAGGCTCAGAACGTTGGTAAATCCGTTGAAGGTCATGAAGAAGCCGAAGAAGGCGATCGAGAGGCGGCGCACATCTGGCCTGGAGAACACCCGTCTCAGCAGGGTGATGGGATTGAGTTCGCGTTTGCGCGGAAGCTGTTTGCGGGCGTTTAAGGAATGGGTTTCCGGCAGCAGTTCAAGGACGACGATCAGATTGATCAGGGCGAAGCCAGTGGCTGCCCAGGCTGGAAAACTCTGGTTGATGTCACCAAGCAGGCCGCCTAGGCCTGGCCCTAAGGCAAAGCCAAGGCCGAAGGCCACGCCGATCAGGCCAAAAGCCCTGGCCCGGTTTTCTGGGGTTGTGATGTCGGCCAGCACGGCTGTGGCCGTTGCAGCGGTGCCTCCGCTGGCGCCGTCGATGATTCTGGCAACGAACAAGAATGCCACCGGCAGGCCTGCCGCAGCGGCACCCGGCCAGATTTGCTGCCAGGGGAGGCTCAGCGTGGTGGCGAACAGGCCCATGCCGAGCACGGACCCCATGACGCAAAGGGTGATCACAGGTTTGCGCCCAAAGCGGTCGCTGAGGGCTCCGATCAGTGGGGCGACAGTGAATTGCGACAGGGCGTAGGTGCCTGAGAGCAGCCCCAAGGTGGTGCCACTGCTAATGAAATCCTTCAGAAGCAGTGGCAATAGGGGTAGAAAGATGCTTTCACTCAGCCGGTCATTGAGGAGCGTGAGGAAGGCGCTGAGCAGGGTGGGGAACTGAAACCGTCTCACGCGTGCTCAGGCCTTTGGGGCTGATGGGATCGCTCACCCTCCCACAGACGCCCTCCACTGAATCAAGGCCTGCAAGGTGGAACTGGCGCGACCCTGGCTCAGTGTTGCTTCGGCGAGTTCAAGCCCGGCCTCAAGGCTGGTTGACCAGCCGGCCATCCAGAGATAGACGCCAGCATTCCAGCGCAGGGCAGAGACCAGAGGGCCTTGGTTGTGCAGGGCGTCCTGCGCCTGGTCTTGCCACACCTCCAGGTTTTGCCATTCCTGATCTGGTCCGAAGCTGCCATGGTCGCGGGGATGAAGAATGAGGCGTTCAGGTGCTTTCCCCTGGCGCATGCGGGCGGTGATGCAGGCCCTACTGATGGGCAGATCGGTGCCTCCCTCCAGTCCCTTCACGGTGATCACATCCGCTTCTCCCGCAATGGTGAGGGCCTCCCAGGCACGGCTTTCGGTGGGTGGGTGCACAAAACCACTCACCAGCAGATGCTCGCCTGCATGAGCTGTCCAGAGCAATTCCGCACTGGCGATCGGGGGGCGTTTGCCCAGGTCGTCGCGATGGGGGATCAATTGATCGGCTAGTGGAAAGTGGCTGGGCTGATGGATCAGGGCCAGCCCCTGGCTTTGGAAGCCGCTCTGAACCTCATCAAGAGATAGTTTTGCCAGTTCCAGCCCAAGGGCGGTGAAGAGTTCTGAGGCGGTGATGCCGTATTTGACGGGCATGCGTCCACCGGCCTGAAAGACCACGGGTTGGCCGACGCTGAGCAGCACCAAGGCGGTGAGCGGATACAGGGGAGCTGTGCGTTTGCGGCCGTCAAAGGGCATGCCGAAGCAGACGGGCCGTTGCTGATCAGGCGCACTAACGATTTTCGGCCCAAGCCGCCGATAGGTGTCGACCATGCCGCTTAATTCCTGCGGCTCGGGTCGTCGGATGCGATGGGCGATCAGAAAGGCACCGATTTGGGTATCACTTGCCTGGCCTGTGAGCATTAGATCAAAGGCTTCATCGGCCTCGGCCCGGGTTAAGCCTTTACTGGTGTGCTCACCACTTCCCACTTTGCGGAGCAGCTGCTTGAAGCGCTCCTTTGCTGGTTGCGCGGTGGGGCTGGCTTGAGGCACCGGCACAGATGGAGTCTTGAACGATCCTCTATTTTTCCTGAGAGCCCTGGGAGTAGCGGTTGTTACCAGGCGCCAAGCCCTGAATGGGTGCCATGGAAAGGGTGCTCTGGGTGATGGCGGCCTTCTGCGTAATACAGGCGCTCAATCATCAGAGTTGGAAACTGCAGGCGGCTTGGTCTTGAACGGCGCAGGCCTACATCTGTGCGGTTGAATCGGGAAGCAATGTATCTGATCATGAGACCACAATCACCTCCTTTAAAAGTGCAAGAGTTGGTGATCGGTTGCTGTCGCCATTGCTGCAGAATTCAGTTTGCCTGGAAGTGATTTTTGGTAGTGAAAGTGTCTTTTTTGTGTTTGGGATGCGACGAGTCTTGGTCTACTGCTGAGACTTCCCCTGTGGGATGCGGTTTTTGTGCAGCAGCCCCATTCTCTGAGTTTTTATGACTGCTTCCACGCTGACTCCTTCTCTGGCAGCGCCGTCTCAAGCCACGGTGACCTCAACTCTGATGGCTGCCAAAAAAGCCAAGGGCATGAGCTTTGCTGATCTTGAGGCTGCTCTCGGCCTTGATGAGGTTTGGATTGCATCGCTGTTTTATGGCCAGGCCACCGCTTCGGCTGAAGAGGCCGAGAAGTTGGCATCCTTGCTTTCCCTTGATCCTGCAATCACGGCAGCTCTTCAAGAGTTCCCTACCAAGGGCAGTCTTGAGCCCGTGATTCCCACTGATCCTTTGATCTATCGCTTCTACGAGATCATGCAGGTTTATGGGATGCCTCTCAAGGATGTGATTCAGGAGAAGTTTGGTGATGGCATCATGAGTGCTATCGATTTCACCCTCGACGTTGACAAGGTTGAGGATCCCAAGGGTGATCGTGTCGAGATCACGATGTGTGGAAAATTCTTACCTTACAAGAAATGGTGATGATCTCAGGTTGAGTGAGCATGAAAAAGCCCGGATTATTCCGGGCTTTTTTGTTGGATGAATGAGTCGGGTTTGATTAGGTTCTGTATTGCTGTTTGAGCTGTTTGCATGCCATTTGGCGTCGATCTCCTTCTGGTAATGCCTGACTGAGTTCCAGTAACCATCGCTGACTTGCAGGTGTGGCGATACAACCGAGCGCCTTGAGGGCTGCGGCTGCCACAGGGTCGGCACCGTCCATGGTGAGCTGAGCCAGGCGCTCGGTTATCGCGGTGCCGTTTCGGCGTTGGAGCAGTCGGATCGTTGCCAGCGCAACGGGATCCCGGAAATCCTTGAGTAACTTGTCGCAGACGCGAAGCAACTCCCTGTCGTCGAGCCGATGGGCATGGAAACTGAGCAGCTGCAGGCCGGCCAGACGCAGATTCATGCCTGGCATCTCCAGGGTTTGTTCGATCAGGGATAAGGGAAGTTCACCGCCCCAGCAGCCAAGCGACTGCAGCACCAGCAGGGCTCGATCGGGTTCTGTTTCTGTATCGATGCTGCGAAGGTGCTCCATCAGCCATTCACGGCTTTCGGGCTGATGGCTGAGACCTGCGGCCAGGATCAATTCGTCTTGAGGGCCGTATTGGCCCATCAGTTTCTGGATGAACGGCCAGCCCCGTTCGGCCAGCATGCCGATTTTTTCAGCTATGGCATGGCGCAGTTCATCAGAAAGGCTGGGGGAGTAAACCTCCCCCAGCCATGCGGGATCCAACGGAGCCCGTCGTGATGCTTTGGAAAGCCGCTCCCAAAGAACGGCTTCATTGGCAACCTCATTCACAGAGTCGTGATCAGCGGGCGCCCAACTCGGCGGCCAGTTCACGCTCCAGCTTGTCATCATGCTCGTTGGGAAGCACGTTCTCCACCTTGGTGCGGTGGGTGCTGTAGAAGAGCATGCCGATGAACACCATGCCACCAATGATGTTGCCGATGGTGACGGGAATAAAGTTCCAGATGAAGACCTGACCCATGTTCACGCCAGAGCCAAGGATGGGTCCCGCAGTGTGCAGGAATTGATTCACAACGATGTGCTCCATGCCCATCGATTGGAAAGCAGTGATGGGAAGCCAGCACGCCAGGATTTTTCCAGGAACACTCTTGCTCACCAGGGCCATGGTGACCCCTAGGCACACCAGCCAATTGGCGATCACCCCGCGAAGAATGGCGAGTAAGAAGCCAGTTCCACCGAGATTCTCGTATTTAACAACGACATTGGCCTTGTTTAGGGCAATGATTTTCTGAGCGACGAGGTCCCAGATAGGAGCGCCGATGTTGTCGGCAGCACCATTCATGGTTCCACTGGTCAGGCTGATGGCCATTAGCAGGGCAACAACAGCCGTTCCAATCCAGTTTCCTAACCAGACCCAGGCCCAGTTGCGGAAGGTGGCGCGCCAGCTGCTGCGACCTGCCCAGGTGGCCATCGGTAAGAGGGCGAAGTTACCGGTGACTAGCTCCATGCCAAACAGCACGATGCTGGCGAAGCCGAAGGGGAACAGCAGGGACCCAAGCCAGGGTTGACCACTCTTGATTCCGACGGTCAGTGCAAGGATCACGGCCAGGCCGAGAATCGCTCCGGAATAGAAGCCACGCACCAGCAGGTTCTTGATGCTGACAGTCGCTTTTTTACCGCCGGCGGCAATCATGCCGTCGACCAGTTCATTAGGTAGGACGTAGTCCATCTGGGACGCAGTGACACTCATGGTGTAGGTGCTGATTTCAGGTGTTTAGAGGAGGGAGACAGACGATTTGTGGATCCTTCAATCAGCCGCTGATTTTGTTCATCAGCTTCGAAAAGCCATCCAGTTGATTAGAAGGACGGGAAATCGGTGCTTTGTCAGCGCCGCTGCTGGTGAACCAGTTGACGAGGCGGGAGAAGAGATCGCGGGATTCGGACATGGAGACTTCTGGAGAGGGTTGGTGGAGAGGAGAATCGAGTGACCATGGCTTCAAAAAGTCAGCGCCACGGCTTGTTCGATTTTGAGTTTTGTTTTTGGCTTAGTTGCTAATGCGATTCATAAATCGGGAGAAGAAATCAGTGCCTCCCTTGGGCTCAGAATTGGTGCTGGGGGCAGGTTTGGGTGTTGCCCCAAATTGTTCGATGAGCAGCTGTTTCAACACAGTTTGAATTTCATCTGCTGGAATGGCTTTGTGTAGCACTGATCCCATTGTGGGGTCACTGCCTTGAGAGCCACCAATCGTGATTTTGTAGCCTTCACCCATCACACCTTCACTATTTTTTGTTTTGGTTCCGGTGAGGCCGATTGCTCCCATATCTGCTTGTCCGCAGTTATTAGGACAGCCCGTCCAGTGGATCTTGACTTCTTCCGGAAGGTTGATCTCTGCGTCAAGTGTCTTGGATAATGCAAGGGCTTGATCTTTGGTGTTGGTGAGAGCAAAGCCGCAGTAACTGTTGCCTGTACAGGAAACGGTGCCTGCTGCTAGTGCCTGTGGATGAAGCGGGAAACGCTTCAGCAGTGGATCAGCTTCCAATGGTTTGATTTGCGCGTTCGGGACTCCCACGAGGATCACGTTCTGGTCCTCGGTGAGGCGCACCTCGCCGTTGCCATATTGGAGGCTGGCGCTTGCTAGGTCTTGCAAGTCATCGGCGCTAAGTCGTCCGACGGGTACGTGAAGGCCAGCAAAGTTCAGGCCCTCTTGCTTTTGGGGATGGATCCCGTAGTGAGAGCGCGGGGTCTGATCGAACACCGAGCCTGGGTCTGGTGTGAGTGCACCGAAGTGCTCCTCAACCAAGGTGCGGAACTGATCCAGTCCCACTTTGTCGAGGTAGAGGCGGAAGCGACCCTTGGGGCGCTTGTCACGCTCGCCGTTGTCACGCCAAGGGCGGATGACCGCGTCAGTGATTTTGCAGAGTTCGTCAGGTTTGACCCATGCGTTGAGCGGCAGGGCATAGGCGTTCATCTGGGAGGACAAAACGCCTCCAACCCACACGCCGAATCCAAGCTCCCCATCCTTCTCAACCGGATGAAAGATGATGTCGTTGTGGAGGAGGAAGTTGTCTTTTGATCCGGCTACTGCTGTGTTCCACTTGCGTGGAAGGTTGGAGTATTCAGGATTTCCCTCTTCATTGTTGGTGAGGAATTGATTGAGTTCATGGGTATAGGGTCGCGTATCCACAATCTCTTGCGGATCAATGCCTGCCAGGGGATTGCCCGTGACGTTTCGGGGATTGTCAAATCCCGATTGAATAGTGCTCAGTCCGGCTTCCTTCAGTCGCTTGAGAATTTCTGGTAGGTCGCTGAGCAGCACTCCTCTGAGCTGTAGGTTCTGGCGGGTGGTGACATCACAACTGCCGTTTTCGCCGTAGCGCTCGACAATCGAACCAACGACGCGCAGCTGCTGGGCGGACAAGATGCCATTCGGCACCCTGAGGCGAAGCATGAATTTGCCTGGTGTCTTCGGCCGCCAAAACATGCCGTACCACTTAAGGCGGAGTTGTAGGTCGGTTTCATCGACCTGCTCCCAACCCATCTCTGCGAATTTCTCAATCTCGCTGCCCACGAGCAAGCCATCCTTGGCAGCCTTGTTTTGCTCGATCTTGTTCAGTTTTTTGCCTTCCAGATAGGTTCTGGAGGGAGCGCTGCTGGTCATAACTGGGGGGGAGATAGACGAGCTTCGAGCTCGATATCGGACTTGGCAGTGAGGGGCAATCTCGAAATATCGAGGCAGCAGTGCCGATTAGTTCGGTAAAGCTGTGAACGCTTTTTTAGCGATCGGCCTAGTGCTTGCGCGGTAGCGGATCGAACAAAACCCAGTGTTTGTTGTCCTTGATTTTTGGTGTGATTGGATACAAGGAGGCGCTGGGCTTTCTGGCTCGATAGCCCCATGCCTGAACGCCACCACCAATCAGTACTGACGGCCTATTTCGCCCAGCATGCGCGCGGCACCCTGGCGGATCATCGACCAGACCTTGCCCATCGCTGCCAGGTCCCGGTCGAATTCCGAGCGTTGGTTGGAGCGGGGGTAGTGTCCCCGGTCATGCCTGTCCCAGTACCCCTCTTCACTCTCGATCGGGGATCTGCTGCGCCTCTGGCGCCTAGCGTCAACCATCTCGTCTTCCCAGGCTTGTTCACGCCGGGAGCTGGCTTGCATGCTTGGCCGTCGTTGTGCTTGGGCCGGTCTGCGTCTCTGGCTGGGCATGATGCGATGGTCATGGCTGACGATCGTTCGACTTCAACAGTGCAGGGGGCGGATCATCCGTTGCCGTTGTTACGGAATGCTCCGTTTGGGTGTTCCTCGGCACGGTTTGCGGCCGTGCCAGTGGATCGAGAGCCTGCGGTCATCCGACTGGTGGTGCATGGCCGTCGTGGGGGTGAAATTCCCCAGTGTTTGATCCGCTTAGCTGACGACCTGGCCAGGCTTCGACGTGCCCCTGTGGAGGTGGAGGCACTGACGGCAGCACCTCTAGCCACGGATCCTCATCGCTCTTATTGGCTTTTGCCGTTGCTCCTGCTGCCGGGGACTCATGCCCGTAGTGATGTGCCGCAGATCCGAGAGCGGATGCGCGAGGCGGGTGGCAGCGTGAAGTTGTTGCCTTTTCTGGGCGCATGGCCGCAGTGGTGGGATCTGTTGCGCCGTTGGATCGCTGCACTGGAGCGTGATGGTCGCTCTGCGGTGGTGGTGCATCACCCTCTGAGACCGGGCTTGGCGGATCGTTATCTCGACATGCTGGAAGAGAAGCTTGGCTGTGCCCTGGTGGCGTTCGATGCTTGGGAGGAGTACCTCCAGCTGCATCCCGCCGCTTGGCCTCTACCTCTGGCCTTGGCCCCGAATCGGATGGCGGAGGCGCTGCGGCAGGCTGGTGGAGTGTCTTCGCTGCTTGACGATCCTCAGCTCCGCGCCGGTCTGGTTTCTCTGCTTTCTCTTCTGTCGTGACTGATTCGTCTCAGGGCACTGTCTATCTGGTGGGAGCTGGGCCCGGTGATCCGGAGTTGTTGACCCTCAAGGCGCATCGATTGCTGGCCGCCTGCGATGCCCTGGTGTACGACTCACTCGTGCCCAAGGAGGTGCTCGACCTCGTGCCAGAAGGGTGTGAGCGCCATTTCGTGGGAAAGCGCCGCGGCCATCATTCTGTGCCGCAGCCGAGCACCAATGCAGTGTTGGTGGAACTGGCCCACCGACATCGTTGTGTGGTGCGCCTCAAGGGAGGCGATCCCTTTCTGTTCGGACGTGGTGGCGAGGAAGCGGCCCATCTGGCTGCGCGTGGCATTGGCGTGGAAGTGGTGCCTGGCGTGACCGCTGGGATCGCAGCTCCTGCCTATGCCGGTATTCCAGTCACCCATCGCCGAGCTGGCTCTTCGGTGACCTTTGTCACCGGCCATGAGGAGATCGACAAGAGGCGTCCTTCAGTGAATTGGCGTGCGCTTGCCACGGCGACTGACGGCTTGGTGATTTATATGGGTTTGCATAATCTGCCGCGGATCGCTGAGGAGCTGATCACTGGAGGCTTGGCCGCGGATACTCCCGTGGCCTTGATCCAGCAGGGCACCGTTGCGGGGCAGCGCTGCCTCACCTCGACGCTGGCAGTGGTGGCGGAGGAGGCACGGGCTCAGGCCTTTGCATCCCCATCGATTGTGGTGGTGGGGGAGGTGGTTGACCATCGGATCGATGCCTGTGCTCCAGAACCCGCTGCGGTCACGATGCCGATTCCCTTCTAGGACTTGGCGGGTTGATCCACTGGTTCGCGCAGTCTCGGCATCAGCTGTACGAGGTTGCAGGGCTTGGTCGTGCTGTCGAGCTGCAACTTGATCAAGCGGTCCCATGCTGTTTGCACGGCATCGAGGGATCCTGGCAAGACAAACACGATCGTGCCGTTGGCTACCCCCGCCAGACAGCGGCTCTGCAGGCTGCTGGTGCCAATCGTCTCGAACGACAGCATGCGGAACAGCTCACCGAAGCCATCGATGCTTTTGTCCAGCAGGGGGGTGATGGCCTCCGGAGTGCCATCACGGCCGGTCAGTCCTGTGCCGCCACTCGTGATCACCACATCCACGTTTGGTGCGGCAATCCAGCCGCTCACCACAGCTCTGACCCGATAACGGTCATCTGGACAGATCGCTCGTTCCGCCAGGAGATGGCCTGCGGCTCCCAGCCTCTGCTCCAGGCAATGCCCACTGTCGTCATCGGCGATGGTGCGGCGATCGGAAACTGTGAGAAGGGCGATTCTGAGAGTCAGAGTTGGCAAGCAAAGCTGTAGTCGACGCTAAAACGATGGAAGCTCGCCTGCAGGCTGTGATGCCGCATGACGATTCGGGATCGGTGCGTGTGCTGCTGTTTGCGGCATTGCGGGACCAGGCGGGATGGGAGGAGAAGCGCATGCCTCTCGCTGGTGATGGTCCGCAAACGGCGTTGCAGCTTTGGATGGCTCTGGAGTTGGGAGCGTTACCTGCCGCAGTGCGCGTGGCGGTGAATCAGCAACTGGTCGATCCGGATCAGCAGCTCCATGCTGGTGACGAACTCGCCTTTCTGCCTCCCTTCACCGGTGGCTGAGATGGGGGACGCGAAGGCTCAGCGGTCTGAGAGGCCCAAGGCTGTTCAGGTGGAGATTCACTCAGAGCCATTCTCTCCATGGCAGCGGTTGGAGTCCTGCTGTGATCGGTTTGCTGCTAGCGCTGTATTCATCGGCCGGGTGCGTCCGGAGAGTGCGCAGGGAACACACCTCGATGCCCTTGAACTCACGCATTACCCGGGCATGTGCGAGCGCCGCATTGATGAGGATGCGGAGAGGCTGCGTCAGCTCCATGGCGCTGGTGCGGTGCTCGTGCTCCATCGGGTTGGTCGCCTTTCCCCGGGTGAAGTGATCGTTTTAGTTGTGGTGCAGGCGGATCGCCGCGGCCCTGCCCAGCGTTGCTGCAACGAGCTGCTCGAGGTCCTCAAACATGACGCCCCGTTTTGGAAACGGGAGTGGTGCGGTGATCAGGGCGCCTGGCTGAGCGGGAACACCCCACTCTGAGAGTGAAGGGTTGGGTGTTGGAGTTGGTATCCGAGTGCTTTGAGCCGTTCATTGTTGATGCGACGACTGCAGAGCCGTTGGTTTGCGCTCCTGCCCCATTGCACCGGATCCAGTCCCTGTCTGCGCAGACTGTGATCGACAAGATCCTTGAGGCAGATCGGTGCGTCGTTCACCACATTGACGACACCCTTCCATTCTCCGTCCATGGCAGCGATCAAGGCGCCTGCGGCATCCTCCACATGAATCCAGTTGGTGAACTGCTGTCCATCGCTGGACTGTTCGCGGCCTGCCAGGCTCTTGAGTCGGGTGTCTAGATCTCGCCCAGGCCCATACAGGGCGCCGAGCCGAAGGATGCAAACGTTTCGTCTTCCATCAGCCATGGCTCCAATCAGTTGTTCGCTCTCCACCAGAACCTGCGCATGACCATTCCTGGGATCGGGTGGAGCTGCTTCATCAACCCAGCCGCCATCAGCGTTGCCGTAGATCGAGCAACTGCTCGTATAGAGGATTTGTTGGAGATCAGGTAACTGTGGCAACAGTGACTGCAAACACGTGAAGCTTGCGATGAAGGTCTGTCGGTAGCCGTCCTCATTGACCTGACGATCCCCTTTAGGACCAAGACAGAACACAGCGCGGCGGCTCTTGTTCAGAGCTCTCAGCAGTTGGGTTGGGTTCGTGGCGTCACAGACCATCACGCCATCACTAAGCGCCGCGAGCTCGTGGCGTCGCTCTGCGCGTGTGGTCGTCAGGGTCAGTGGCAGGTGCGAACGGCGGGGTTGCAGTTGACGGGCCAGTGCGAGCCCGACATACCCGCAACCGACGATGGTCAGTCCCATGGAATGGATGGCTCTAGACCCGACACTAGGAATCTCGATTGGTCAGGGAGGAGCCGACCATGACGAATCAATGGACTCTCAACCGGCTCAACTTCGAAGGTTGCTGGCAGGGCCGGGGGTGCTGGCACGTGCGTGATTCGGCAGGAGATCTCAACTTCGCGACACCGACACGGGTGATCACGCCAACGCGATATGCCATCAGCTTCAGCGATGAGGACACGGGCGTTTGGGATGGATCAGGCTTGTTCTTCGCGCCGGATGGCAAGGCCACCTACACCATCAGCCGTGACTCTTACAACGCTGGCGGTGGTTGCTGGCAGTTCGCTGGTGCTGGCGGTCAGTCCAGCCGACGCTTGGATGCTGGAGCATCCCGGTTCGGCCACGAAATCAATCTGTTTCAGGCTCGTTCCCGTTCGATGCTTGTGCTCATCTGGGAGCCGATCGATCACCATTGGCGGCTGCAGGTCGTTGGCGCGGTTGGCTTCCGTTGTCTGCAGGGTCAATCCGTGGAGCCTGAGCGCCCGATCTGCGCTTCACCTGAGGCGTTGTTGGAACCGTTGCGGGGTTGGCAGGGAAGTTTGGAATGCCTCACCCCCAGCGAGGCCATCCAGGGACAGCCCAGTGCCCCTCAGCCGGTGGTGTTTGACCCGGAGCAGTTGCTTCGCCATGACTGTTCCGCTGTGATGGCCGATGGGTTGGTGTTCTCCGTTCCAGAGCAGCTGCCCAACGCAGCCTTTCGGCTTGAGATCGGTGGTCTGCTTGGACCAGCCTTGTTTCAGCAGGTCAGCATTCTTTTTGATTCAGCTGGAACACTGACGGCCTGGCACCGGTCCACTTTTCAGGCCACTTGGATCTGATTAGAGCAGCCTTGTTCGCACCAGCTGGGCCCAGAGTGGTGTGCCGACGTCGAGCGTTCCAGCGTCGGCGGGCACTTCCAAGAGGAGATCGGCTTGGTGCAGAGAACTGATCCGGGAGGAGGCTTGGGATCCATTCAGCCGCGCCAGCAGCTTTCCCTGAGCGTTGCTTTCCAGGCGTGCTCGTGCCAGTTCAGGCCTGCCCGGGCGTCGTCGTAACGGATCCGCCAGTTCCACCCTTAGTCGAGGGAAGAGTTCGGGTGAGGCTTGTCCTTCCAGTCGCTGCAGGGCAGGCCAGAGCAGTTGCAACGCAGTGATGGCTGCTGCCACCGGATTGCCCGGTAGACCGAAGAACGGCACCCCATGGCCCAATGTTCCAAAGGCAAAGGGGCGCCCTGGCCGCAGGAACAGTTTCCAGAAGTCGACACTGCCCAGTTCCGCCACCAGAGGACGGATCCAATCGCTATCCCCAGCGGAGACTCCACCTGTGGTCACCACCACATCGCAGACGGCTGCAAGGTCGCTGAGGTTGCTGCGGAGTGCTTCCGGTTGGTCTGGCACGACGCGACGGTCGTGAACGTTGTGGCCAAGCTTGCTCAGCATCGTCTCAAGAAGGGTGCCGTTGCTTTCCCAGATCGCACCCGCAGGGCGGATGCTGCCGGCTGGCACCAGTTCGTCACCACTGATCAGCATTCCGATCTTTGCTTGGCGGTGCACCTTGAGATCGGCAATGCCGCAGCTAGCCAGTCGGGCTAGATCCGCAGGGCCGAGTCGATGCCCTGCTTCCAGAAGAACGTCATCGACGCGGCATTCCTCGTCCGCTGCGCGGATCCATGATCTGTCGGAGGCCTCCTGCACCAGCGTGATGGCCTGGTCGTTCTCCCTCACCAGTTCCTGGGGCAGCACCCAGTCGGCTCCTCGAGGGAGGGGGGCTCCCGTCAGAATTCTGATCGCTTCTCCGGCGCCAAGACTTCCTTGGAATGGCTGCCCGGCGACGGCGCGTCCGCGCAGACTCCATCGCTCTCCTTGTGCTGGTTGAGTGGCTTGACCAAGGGCATAGCCATCCATCATTGAGGCCCTGAAGCCGGGTACGGCTTCTTGTGCCACGGTTGGTTTGGCACTGACCCGTCCCAGGGCATCAGACAGTGCAAGCGTTTCGAGATCGGTGAGGGGTTGGATCGCCTCCAAGATCCGTTGGCGGGCGTCCTCCAAGGGCAACCCTTCGGGGCCATAGGGCTCAGCGGATCCAGACACCGTTACGGCCTCCTTGCTTGCGCAGCAGCTGAATGGCTTCGATGGTCATCGCCGGATCCACGGCCTTGAGCATGTCGTAGAGGGTGAGGAGTCCCACAGAGACAGCCGTCATTGCCTCCATCTCCACACCGGTTTGGTGGGTGGTGCGACAGCTGCAGGTGAGGCGGAGCCCTGGCAGACCCTGATCGGGTTCGATGCAGACATCGATGCCACTGAGAGGGAGTGGATGGCAGAGCGGGATTAGCTCCCAGGTGTGTTTGGCCGCTTGAATTGCGGCCACACGCGCCACCGCCAGTAGATCACCTTTCGGGGTTTCGCCGCGTTGAATCAGCGCCAGGGTGTCTGTTGCCATCCTGATCCTGCCTTCAGCAACGGCTTCGCGTCGTGAGGCGGAGCGGTCGCCCACCTCCACCATGTGCACCTCACCTTGTTGGTTGAGGTGGCTGAGGTTTTCACCCATCCGATGCCGGAGGTCGTGCTTCGCGATTCAGCCTGGCAGATCAGACCAGGCTGACTTTGCCCGACCGGATGTCGAAGTAGCTAACCACGATCGTGAGACGGCCATCGACCTCTGCATCGGCCAGCACCTGGCTGCGTTGTGTGAGTTGTTTGGCGGCGAAGCCGGCGTTGCCTTTGATCGCTGTTGCCAGAGTGTTCCCTGGGCTGAGGCTGGCCCGGATCGGTTTCACCAGTTGCTCCAGCAGTGGAGTGAGAGGGGCGCTGTCGCGGGCTGCTTTGACAGCGCCGCAGTCGCTGTGACCCATCACCATGATCAACGGTGTGTGGAGCGTGGCCACGCCGAATTCGAGCGAGGCGATGGCGTTATCAAATGCGGTGTTGCCTGCGCTGCGGATCACGAACAGATCCGCTGGGGCAGCATCGAAGATCCATTCCGGAGATACGCGTGAATCGGCGCAGCTGAGAATGGAAGCCCAGGGGGCCTGGCCTGTTGTCAGCGTGTCGCCTGGTAGATAGCAACCCTTGGTCCATAGGCTGGACATCGCCTCAGCCCTTGCCGCCATGGTCGTTGCGGTGTTGTTGCTCTGCCAAGCGGCGGCGAAACGTTCGTTGCCCTCGAGCAAGGCTGCCAGAGGGTCTTGGGGCTGGCAGGAACGGGGCGTTTCATCTGCCTGAATTGCCGTATTGACCTTGAGGGGAGCAGCTTCAGCACGGTCGGCTTCCCCCAGCCATGAACCGACGAGTCCGGCGGCTGTGAGTCCACTGCCGAGCAGGAAGGAACGTCGATTCAGTCCCACGGTTCTGCGTCCTGACGATTGGGACGCTAAACCCCGTTCCGGTGCAGAGGGCGTGGTTGGCTTGGCATCAGTGCTCGATCAGCGCGCTCCGAGTGGGGCCCACAGGGTGGCTTCAGAGCCCACAACTGCCTCAACCTTGACCGCTTCAATGTTGGCGGCCGTGGCGTTGGTGGGTTGGACGTTGGTGGCGGCGGTGGGAACACGGCTGCTCTCACTCACTGCATCCCGTTCTCCCAATGCAGCCCACAGCGTGGCGGGGCTGGCGACGACAGGCTCAACAGCTGCCGCTCCGGTTTGAACCGCGGTGGATTGGCTGTGAACCAACTGCACGGCAAGGGAACCGACGATGAAGGCACCCAGGAAACCGGCCGCCACAGTGATGGGACTGCGGCCTGAGACGGACGAAATGGTGTGAGTCACGCCTGAAACTCTTCAACAGAATTTCAGTATGAGAAAAAATGGTGCGAACCGCTACTGAATGGAGAGAAATCAGTATCAGAATTAACGCTTTGTCCAGTATTCAGGAAGCTCGGTTTGTTTTGAGCCAAGTTCTCAGACATCACCCATCCATGGGAGATGCCAAGCAACATTCCAAGGGAGAGGGCGAAGCGCACGACGTTAATCTTGTAACAGCGTGAACATCGCTGGTTCTGCGTTCCTTTGTTGTCATCATTGACACCATTCACCCTCCTGGTTGATGGGCAGTCATCACAATTCGGCCAGTCATTGTTTTGCTTTTGAGCAGGATTTCATTGGCAACTGGCGCTGCATTCCCCTCTGTGTGCGCCGCAAGTTGGATCTGATCGGCCTCAAGCTCAAACTCAATCACTGGCTTGCTCTCAGCCAGGCACAGCGTCAGGAGTTGGTGGACTGGCCCGATGCGTCTGACGCTTTAGAGCAGTTGCGCGAGCATCTGCGTTGCTGCACCAGTGGCATGCCCGAGGGGATGGCGAAGGATCTTCTCCCGATCGTGGATGCAGCGTGGCAGCAGGCCGATCGATGTCCAGCTGAAGTTTTGACTGCTGCCGCTACGCGGGGGGTTGGGTTGACGCCAGCCCAGTGGTCAGGGATGAGTGAGCTGGAGCGGTTCGCTCTCTGCAAGCTGGTGCGGCCTGGGCACGATCACCACAACCTTGAAGCGGCTTTCAGTGAAGTGCTGGCGTGAGCAGGTTGCGAAGTGCCTTCAGTCGTCCCATCTCTTGCTCCACCGGTTTGACGACGGACACTGCTGGCGCCACGACAACAGCGCAGGCCTTCAGCTCCGGTTGCTTCGACACAGGGCAGGCTTGATCATGCATCAGCACATTGGCTTCGCAGGCTTTGTCCTGAGTAAATCCCCAGTGCATGGGTAAAAACACAGTGCCGCGACGGATCCGGGGGCTGACCTGTACCTTCGCGGTGATGTGGCCGCGGCGGGAACTGATCGCTGCGAGTTGTTTGTCTTCCACTTGATAAGCGCGGGCATCGTCTGGGTGGATTTCCAGGACCGGTTCGGGGTGCATGGTTTGCAGACGTTTCACCTTGCCAGTGCGCGTCATCGTGTGCCATTGCCCGAGGTAGCGCCCCACTGTGAGCACCAGTGGAAAGGTGTTGCATGGGGGTTCGGCCAGACCGAGCGGTTTGTCGTTGCTGAAACGGGCTCGGCCCGTTGCTGTGGCGAAGTGATGGTCGGTGTAGAGGCGTTTCGCGGTCTGCGTCGGAGCACTGCCTTGGGGGAAGGGCCACTGCTGCGGACCCTCTTGTTCCAGCAGGTCATGGCTTAGACCTGACATGTCACAGAGTCGTCCAGTGGTCAGCCTGGTGAATTCTGCATACACCTCTGCGGAGGAGTGGTAGCTGAACTGATCCACGAAGCCCAGGCGTCGTCCGATGTCTGCGAACACTTCCCAGTCGGGCCGGCTGTCGCCATGGCGGGGCCGATAGGCCGGACAGTAGGTGACGCGCCGTTCGGAGTTGGTCATGGCGCCGGCCTTCTCGCTCCATTGCGAGGCAGGCAGTAGCAGATGGGCGTAGTGGGATGTTTCCGAGTCTGCGTAGGCCTCGCTGACCACAACCAGTGGACAACGCTGCATCGCTGCCTTGACCCGTTCCAGGTCGGGCATGCTCACCAGAGGGTTGGTGGCAGCCACCCACCAGAGCTCAAGCTCGCCTCGTTCCATGGCTTCCACCTGCTGCCAGGCGGAGAGTCCAGGCATCGGCGAGATTCGCCCTGCTGGAACGTTCCAGGCTTGTTCGACTTGGCTGCGGTGTTCGGCATTGGTCACCAGTCGGTAGCCGGGAAGGAGATGGGCCAGCCCGCCGGCTTCACGCCCACCCATTGCATTGGGCTGGCCGGTGAGTGAGAACGGCCCGGCCCCTTCCTTGCCGATCTGGCCACTGAGCAGATGCAGGTTGATCAGCCCCTGCACCACAGCGGTGCCTTCACGCCGTTGGTTCACGCCCATCGACCACAGGCTCAGCACCCGCTGACGCCTGTGGAACAATTCGGCGACGTCGCGTAGACGTTTCTCGGGAATGCCGCAGAAGCGCGCCACCTTGCGTGGCGTCCAGCGCGTCACCACATCGAAGAATGGTTTGTAGTTTTCGGTGTGTTGGTCGATGAAGCTGACGTTTTGACCGTTCTCCCGCAGCACGAGATGGGCAATGCCATGGAGCAGGGCCAGGTCGGTGCCTGGTGCCACGGCAAGGTGGATGTCGGCAGCTTTGGCGGTGTTGGTCTGGCGTGGATCGATCACCACGATCGTGAGGCTGTTGGGGTTGCGTTTTTTGCGTTTGAGCAGTCGTTGGAACAGCACCGGGTGGCATTCGGCCGTGTTGGTGCCGATCAGCACGGCCACACTGCAATGGTCGATGTCCTCGTAGCAACAGGGGGGGCCATCGGAGCCGAGGCTGCGGGTGTAGCCGGCTACAGCCGAACTCATGCATAGGCGTGAGTTGGCATCAAAGTTGTTGGTGCCTAGGGCTCCTTTCAGTAGTTTCTGGGCGAGGTAGTAATCCTCAGTGTGGAACTGACCAGAGCCATACATGGCAATGGCATCAGGGCCTTTGCTTTGCAGGGTTGTACGGATCTGATCGGTGATCGTCTGGAGGGCCGTATCCCAGCTCACCGGCTGGAAGTCCTGATCAAGGCTGGCGCGATAGAGCGGTTGTTGGAGGCGTCCGCGGGAGAGGGTTTCCCCCACGGTGGCGCCTTTGATGCACACCTGTCCAAGGCTGGAAGGGTGCTGGCGGTCGCCGCGCGCGGTCCAGATTGGGTTGCCTTCGGGATCGCGTTTGACGGCTTGACCGGGTTGGGCTGGAGCGAGCAATTCAAGGCCGCAGCCCACACCGCAGTAGGGGCACTGGCTGCGCACAGACGGTGTGGTCATGGCTTTGAGAATGAAAAGCCTGGGCTTTTAGCCCAGGCCATGAAGCCGCAATCTGCGGCGTTTGTTGTGGGGCTTGAGGGGTCAGCGACCAGCCAGCACAGGAATCGCTTCTTCTCCTTCATGCAGTTCTGCGAAAGACCCTTTGGGTTCTTTCAGGAAGAAGAAGCAGAAGAAGGCCACAATCAGCCCAGCAATGCCAAGGATCATGAAAAAGGCACTGTTGGAGTTGGCGATCACCTCCGGTGAGGGATCTGAACCACCACCCATCCACATCGGCAGCAGGCTGAAGATGGTGAGATAGGTCACAGCACCGACATTTCCGTAGGCACCCACCAGCCCGGCAACCTGACCGGTAACGCGGCGCTTTACCAGAGGGACTAGGGCAAAGGTTGCACCTTCTCCGGATTGCACAAAGAAGGACGCAAGCATCGTGATCACCACGGCCACGGTGATGCCGCTGGCCCCTGAGAAGGTGCCGGGTTTGATCATGCTCATCACCAGGTAGCCAAAGCCCAGGCCGGCGGTGAGGAAGCCCATGGTGTTCTTGCGGCTGCCGACTTTGTCGGAAATCAAACCACCTGCAGGGCGGGCAATCAGGTTCACGAATGCAAAGCAGGAGGCAAGAATGCCGGCCGTCGCTTTTGGCAGATCAAACGTGGTTTCAAAGAAGGTGGGCAGCATCGACACCACAGCGAGCTCGGAACCGAAGTTGACGATGTAGGTGAGTTCCAGAATGGCTACCTGACGGAACTCGTAGCGGTCTTCCTTGGGGTAGACCTTGTTGCCCAGGATCAGTTCACGGTTGGTGCGGATGATGCCCCAGGTTTGGAAGGCAAACCAGAGGGCAACAGCGCCCAGGGCCAGTGGATAGGTGGCGGCAGTGAGGAAGCCCACTTTCTGCAGGCGCCAGCAGAGCACGCACAGAATCGCAGCAAAGGGGACATTCATGCCCAGCAGGCCCCAGAAATCACGCATGGAGGTCACTTCCAATCCAGCGGTTTTCTCTGGCTTTTGATACGCCTTGCCTGGAGGTGTATCGGTGACGTTGAAGAAATAGAAGACGCCGTAAAGGGCAGAGATAATGCCTGTGAGGGCGATCGCACCGCGCCAGTTCAGCACTGCACCTGTTGGTAGTTCGAAGCCACCGGAGAACGAGAGAACACCAGCTAGAAACACCATGGTGAGTGCCGAGAAGGCCGAGCCGAAGTTGCCCCAGCCGCCGTAGATGCCTTCAGCTAGGCCGATTTCTTTGGGCGGGAACCACTCAGCCACCATGCGGATGCCGATCACGAAGCCGGCGCCGACAATGGAGAGCAGAAGACGGGCTACGACCAGCTGGTTGAAGTCCTGAGCGGCGGCAAACAACAGGCAGGGAAAGGCCGAGAAGACCAGGATTGAGGAATAGGTAATCCGGGGTCCGAATTTGTCGAGCAGCATGCCGATCAGCACCCGAGCTGGGATGGTGAGGGCCACGTTGCAGATCGCCACCGTGCGGATCTGGCCGAGTTCGAGGCCGAGATCTGCTCGTACTGTGGTGGCTAGAGGGGCAAGATTGAACCAGACGACGAACGTCAGGAAAAAGGCAATCCAAGTGAGATGAAGTGTTCGATATCTCCCTTGGAACGACCAAAGATCGCCAAGCATGAAAGTGAAATTTTGGTGCCCTCGAGCGTCAGAAGAGAAGTGCTGAGGATGGAATTAGACGGCGCTGAACAAAAGGACCGTTCGCAAATTGATTAAACGCCACTCGCTACCCTTCCAATGGTTGCAGCGGCTACTAAACAAGTGAAAACGGTTCTCGCTAAACATTATTTACGCTAATCAATGCAATGAGTTCTTGCGATTGATCTTTCAAAGGTGATCATTGCTACATATTTGCCGTGATGTTTTGGCACGATTGCCCGTTGGCTTCAGTGGTCGTTTGTTCGCCTCTTGTAATGAGATCTGACGGCCTCACAGCCTGCGTTTTCAGTGGCGGTGCCAGTGAACGGATGGGTCGCGATAAGGCATTGCTTTCCCATCCCAGCGGTGGCCTCTGGTTGCCCACCCTTGTTGATCATCTGCGGGCATTGCAGTTGCCGGTTTTGGTGGTGAGCCGACATCAGACCCACCAAGCGCTGCTGCATGGACGGCCTCAGGTGCAAGTGATGCTCGAAGCGCCCCCCTGGCAGGGGCCTTTGCGGGCGTTGGAGCGGGTCTTGGCTGTTGACTCTGGTTATCCATTGTTGGTGGCGCCTGTGGATATGCCGCTACTCACTCCGGCGGTGCTGCAGCAGTTGATCGATGCCTGGCAGATCGATCCCCAGCGTGTGGCCGTAGCGGATGATGGCGAACGCTTGCAACCCTTACTGGGCATCTATCCCTCCGGTGCACCGTTTCAGCCGCTGCTTCGGCAGCAGTTGCAGCAAGGCGATCGACGTTGGTTGCGCTGGCTGGATCAGATTCCCCATCAGACGGTTCGTCTGCCTGCTGCTGCTCTTCGCAATGTGAATGCTCCTGCTGATCTGGCAGCGTTACAGGCATGACCGTGGCTCCTGTCATCGATCAGCTGGATCGCCCCCTAGGGGTGTTGCGTCTCTCGCTGACTGCTCGCTGCAATCTGGCCTGTCCCTACTGCTGCCCGGATGCAAAGGAGCCGGAAGGTTTGTTGAATCTCGAGGCCCAGTTGGCGGTGATCCGCGCAGCCTGCCGGCTCGGTGCCCACACGTTGCGGCTCACTGGTGGCGAGCCTTTACTCAGTGATCGGCTTTGGCCATTGCTGGAGCAACTTGCCGCGGGTCGTACCGATCCCTCTGATCCCTTGCACCAGTTGCGTCAGCTCACTTTGACCAGTAACGGTGTTCTGCTCACGCCGGAGCGGGCCCTTCAGCTCAAGGCCCTTGGGTTGGACCGCGTCACGATCAGTCTGGATGGAGCTGATGCCATCAGCGTGGCGCGTATGACGGGTTTGCCTGGGGAGGCGCGCACGGGTGAGCGTTTGCTGGCTCAGGTGCTGAGAGCGCTCAAGGCTGCTCGGGCGGCTGGCTTCGATCCGCGTCTCGGCGAATTGAAGTTGAACAGTGTGATCCAGAACGGTGTCAATCAGGACCAGCTCATTCCTTTGGCGGCACTGGCCCGCGAGCAGCAGCTGGAGCTGCGCCTGATCGAATATATGGATGTGGGCAATCGCAACGGCTGGACCGAGCAGCAGGTTGTGCCGGCTGCGGAGATAATTGCCCGTTTGCACCGTCACTGGCCGCTCGAGCCTGTGGGTCGTGCTCATCACGCCACTGCAAATCGTTGGCGTTATCGAGATGGTGGTGGGGTTGTGGGGGTGATTGCCTCCATCACCGAGCCGTTTTGTGGTGATTGCAACCGGCTGCGGGTCACCGCCGATGGTCTGGCCTTCACCTGTCTGTTCGCGAATGAGGGGCTTGACCTACGGCGGTGGTTGATGCCCCGACCCGATCACGCCGGCCTGATGGCAGCGCTGACCACTGCATGGCATGGACGGGAGGATCGTTTCAGTGAGCTGCGGGCCCAGCTGGGTTCACCGTCACCCCATGCGGAGATGGCCTACCTGGGGGGCTGATCTGATTGCGGTTGAGCCGCAAGCCGTGGTGAAAGGGGTGTTGGTTGCCACCACGTTGATCGGGCGGTTTCGATACAACCAAGCAAGAGAGCTGCCTTGACTGGATTCACACCATGTTCGAGCTGCTGGCCTATGAACGGTTTCGCGACACGCCATCGGTGCGTTTCTTCGACGTGACGGTGGAGACGTCGAATGCCCGTGATCTGGTAATTCATTCAGGACCGGCCGTCAGTCCTCCGGATGACCCGGAGTCAGGGGCCTGGCAGTTTTATCTCCATCCCCATCAGGAGGACAATCTGCTGGCGGCTAGCGGCGGACGCACGTTTTATCTGGTGAACCTCGCCTGGGATGTTCCCTTCCACATCGTTCGTTTAGACAGTGGTGGCGACATCCTGCGCATCCCACCCGGCACGTTCCATCGTTCGATTTCTGATTCGGAGGGATCGGTGGTGCTCAATCAGGCCGTGCGTGAACAAGGCGTGTCCCTGCTGCGGGAATTTCGGGTGTACAACAGTGCTCGCATCCCGGCGTTGATGGCAGCCACTGTGGCGTCGGCCCCGAAGCCTTTGCTCCATGGTGTGCGACCCGTGCTTCAGGCCGCCTGAATCAGCGCATTCGCTGCTTTGGCAGGGATTTGCTCCTCCTGAACGCTGATGCTCCAGCTCAGCTCACTTTCGGTCTGGGGTGGACCACTGAACGTGCCGCTGACCGCTGCGGTGAGAGCCGCTTTGGATGAGGTGGCCAGGACGACGTATCGCTCATTCACTTCACTGCCGGCACTGGGGTCAAAACCACGCCAGCCAGCGCCTGGCACATACACCTCCGCCCAGGCGTGTAGGTCGTAGTGCTCTGGGGCCGGATCCAGGAGCTGGTAGCCGCTCACAAACCGTGCCGGAAGGCCCACCACCCTGCAGCAGGTCACCATCAGCATCGCTAGATCCCGGCATGAACCAATTCGTTCCCGCAGTGTGCGGCCTGCTGGCCAGGCAGGGCCCAGATGGCGCTGGGTGTATTTCACTCGATCTTGGATCAGCCCGATCAGTTGCATCAGGAATGCAAGGGTCTGTTGATTGCTGCCCATCAGCGCCTCCTGGGTGAGATCGATCGCCGCAGGTTCGTGTTGGCCATTGGGTAGCCACCCCTCCAGAGCGCCGAGCAGATCCTGATTGAGTTGGCCTCGGGGGTAGGGAAGGGATGGCTCCAGGCCGTTGAAGCAGATCTCCAGGGGTGGGGCTGGTCGTGTTTCGACACAGCTGCGCGCTTCGAAGCAGAGTCGGTCGGTGCTGCCGAAAAAGTTGAGTCTGAGGATTTCGTCACCGCTGGCGGCCAAGAGTTCCCTTTGCTGGCTTGGTTCCGGAAGCACCATGAGCTGGTGGTCGAGTAGGCATTGAAATCCCTGGCCCCGCGGTTTCAGACAGAGGCGGTGTTCCCCGAGCGTCACCGGGTCCGCGTATTGATACGTCAGGCGGTGAAAGATGTGAGCACGCATTCGGGATTGGCGACGTTGGGGCGTAGGTCAGTCGTGGTGAAGTAACGCGCTTGGATCAGCGTGTGGAGGCGGTTGAGGTCTTGCTGTAGTTGGTCGATGGCCTCGTGCAGACCAGCATTGATCAAGGCATCGATGCGTACGTAACTCCAGCGGGCGAGCAGTTGACCGCTCAAACAGTCGAGATCATCTGGAGGCCCCTGCACAGGTTGCTGTTGAATTTGTTCCAATGTGGCGTTGATGCCTTGTAGGCAGAAGCGCACCGAGCGGGGAAAAATCGGATCGAGCAGAAGGAAGCTGGCTACGGAGATCGGACTGATCGCCTGCTGCATCTTCTGGCGGTACATCTGATAGGCACCGGCCGTCCGCAGCAGAGTGATCCACTGCAGTTCGTCTAGGACGCCTCCCACCGCCTCCGGTGATGGCAGGAGCAGGAAGTACTTCACATCGAGGATGCGAGAGGTTTTGTCGGCGCGCTCGATCAAACGCCCCAGCTGACTGAACAGCCAACTCAGATCGCGGCTGAGGCTGGCTTCGGTGATGCCGTAGAAGATCTGGCATCCTCGACGGATAGTGCCCAGCTGCTCTTGCAGCGGCTCCTGCCAGATCGGTTCACCAACCTGCAAGCTCCAGTGCAGATCATTGATCTGTTCCCACATCTCGGTCGTGATGACATCACGAATCTGGCGCGCGTTCTCGCGGGCGCTGGAAATACAGCGCACGATGCTATTGGGGTTGTCCAGGTCGTAGAGCAGAAAACGGATCACCTCTCTGGGGCTGCCAGCTGGATAGGCCAGATCAAATCGGTGACGATCGCCGCTGGCTTCGACCAGGGGCAACCAGGGTTCGGCGCTGCCGGGAGGGCAATCGAGGGCCATGGCCCCACTGACTTCTAAAAAGCGGGAGATGTTCTCCGCTCTCTCTAGATAGCGATGGATCCAGTAGAGGGAATCGGCGACGCGACTCAACACGGCACAGCCTCCTGATGGTGACCGGCACTGACGTGATGCTCATCCACGATCCAGGTGTCCTTGCAGCCGCCGCCCTGGGAAGAATTCACCACCAAGGAGCCCCGCTTGAGCGCCACGCGCGTTAATCCTCCGGGGCTGACCCAGTTGCTCTTGCCGCGCAGGACGTAAGGGCGAAGATCAACGTGGCATGGATACAGCTCGCCGTCGCTTAGGGAGGGCACGGTGGAGAGTTGCAGTGTCGGTTGGGCGATGAAGTTGCGCGGATTGGCGCGGATCTTGGCGTCGAAGCAGGCGAGTTCCGAGCGACTGGCTTGAGCGCCGATCAGCATTCCATAGCCTCCGGCTTCGGCCACGGATTTCACCACCAGGTGTTCGAGGTGGTCGAGAACGTATTGGCGGTCTGACTCGCGAGAGCACAGGTAGGTGGGAACGTTCTCGATGATCGGCTCTTCGCCGAGGTAGTAATGGATCATCGCCGGTACATGGGCGTAGATCAGTTTGTCGTCGGCTACGCCTGTGCCTGGTGCATTGGCGATGGCCACCTTGCCTTGACGCAGCACCTCAATCAGCCCCGGGATCCCCAGGATTGAGTCGCTGCGGAACACAGTCGGGTCTAGGAAATCATCGTCAATGCGGCGGTAGATGACGTCAACCGCTCGAAGCCCATTGGTGCTTCGCATCCAGACCCGGCTGTCTTCGCAGACCAAATCGCGCCCCTCAACGAGGGGAATGCCCATTTGCTGGGCAAGGTAGCTGTGCTCGAAGTAGGCGCTGTTGTACACGCCAGGAGTGAGCAGTACCACTTGAGGTGCATCATTCCAGGGAGCGATGTCTTGAAGGGTGCGCAGCAGGTGGGAGGGGTAGTCGTCGATCGGTTGCACCGTTCTTCCCTCAAACAGGCTTGGGAACAAGCGCTTCATCACGCGCCTGTTTTCCAAGAAGTAGGCCACCCCGGACGGACAGCGCAGGTTGTCCTCCAGGACTCGCCAGGTGCCTTCACCATCGCGGATCAGGTCTAAACCGGAGACATGGCACCAGCGATTCAGGGGCAGAGTGATGCCTTGGATGTCTGGCCGCCAGCCGGCGGAGCTCTCCACATCGGAACGGGGAATTACTCCGTCCTTCAGAATCTGTTGGGGGCCATAGACGTCGGCGAGAAAGCAGTCGATCGCCTCAAGACGCTGGATCAGCCCCTGTTCGAGACGTTGCCACTCGCTGCTGCCGATCAGGCGTGGAAGCGGATCGAAGGGCAGGATCCGTTCGCCGCTATGGATGCCACTTTCATTGAGGCGAAATGTGGCCCCTAAGCGCCGCAGTAGATGACTGGCGGCGGCATGGTTTCGGTTGAGTTCGGCAATGCCCATCTGCCCCAGAGACGACAGCAGAGGCTCGAGAGATGAGCGAGGAGCCTCTTCACGCCGGCAGAAGTATTCGTCATATCCAGATGTTGGCCTGTATTCCGTGAACATCACCGCTGCTCGCGCTCATTGGAATTGAACGCCAACAGCTAGGTCCCGACAGGTGGCTGTTGTTACGCATCCGGGGCTCAATGTCGTTGATTACACAGAAGCACCATCGGTTTTGTCATTCTCATTACCGTCTCGACTGCTCAGTCTTGATTCATGGCTGCCCATTGATCGAGCACGTTGCTGAATAGGCGTCGTCCCTGATGTTCGAGTCTTGGGCCGAACTGGATCCATTGGCGCTGTAGTTCGTCCAGCCCCTGTTCGCCTCGGGCGCTCACCACATAATCCTTGTCTTCGTCGATCCAACGGTGGATGGTCTTGCCGCTCAGCTCCAGGTGACACTGCAGCCCGATTGCATGACGGTCGATGCGGAACACCTGTTCGAGACAGTGCAGTGATGAGCCGAGCAAGGTGGCCTCGCGCGGTAGGCGGATGCGATCCCCGTGCCAGTGCAGCACGATCTCGCTGGCATCGAGACCCTGCAGTATTGGCTCCTGGTCGGCAGTGGCCCACCAGTGAATGGCACCCAATCCCACTTCTTTGAGAGGGGTTGGCGGTTGGCCAACCTGCAGTGGCTCGACGCTGCCCCCGGCTGCGGTCGCCAGCAGCTGGGCTCCCAGGCAGATGCCGAGCACGGGACGTTTGCTGGCATGCCAGGTCTTGAGCCAGTCCAGCTCCCTCTGCAGCCATGTCATCCCAGGCTGATGTTGCTCGTTCACCCCCATTGGTCCGCCGAGCACGAGCGCCACGGTGTTTGCACAGTCGGCGGGGTTCGGGAATGGATCGCCACGGTCTGGTCGCAGCGCTGTGATCGACATCCCACGCTCCCTAGCCAGCTCGGCGACCACACCTGGCCCTTCACGGTCAACGTGTTGGACCACCAGCAGGGTGGTGCTCAAAGCAGTAGGTAGCGCTGGGCCAGGGGCAACACCTCGGCGGGTTCGCAGGTGAGTAGCTCGCCGTCGGCGAAGACTTCATAGGTCTGAGGATCCACGCTCACCTTCGGGAGTGCGGCATTGAGCTTTAGGGATTTTTTGCCGACGTTGCGGGTGTCTTGAACAGCCATGCAGGTGCGATCCAGCCCCAGTTGGCGCTGAATGTCGGTGTCCATCGCCGCTTCGCTCACGAAGGTGAGGCAACTGGCTGCGAGGGCTTTGCCGAAGGCACCGAACATCGGCCGGCCATGCACCGGTCCGGGGGTGGGAATCGAGGCGTTGGCATCGCCCATCTGGGCCCAGACGATTGAGCCGCCCTTGAGCACGAGCTCCGGGCGGATGCCAAAGAAGCCCGGCTTCCAGAGCACCAGATCAGCCAATTTGCCGGTTTCCACCGAGCCCACTTCGCTGCTGATGCCATGGGCCAGAGCCGGGTTGATCGTCACTTTGGCGATGTACCGCTTCAGGCGATGGTTGTCGTTGCGGTTTGAGTCTTCCGGCAGGGCACCCCGCTGCAGCTTCATCTTGTGGGCGGTTTGGAAGGTGCGTGTGATCACCTCACCGACGCGGCCCATGGCTTGCGAGTCGCTGGCGATGATCGAGAAGGCACCGAGGTCATGCAGGATGTCTTCGGCGGCGATCGTCTCGCGACGGATGCGTGATTCGGCGAAGGCCACGTCTTCCGGGATCTTTGGATCCAGGTGATGGCACACCATCAGCATGTCGAGGTGTTCCTCGAGTGTGTTGCGGGTGTAAGGGCGCGTCGGGTTGGTGCTGCTGGGCAGCACGTTCGCCTCACCGCAGATCTTGATGATGTCTGGAGCATGACCACCACCGGCGCCTTCGGTGTGGAAGGTGTGGATCGTGCGACCTTTGATCGCGGCGATCGTGTCCTCAACAAATCCGGCCTCATTGAGAGTGTCGGTGTGAATGCAGACCTGCACGTCCATCTGGTCTGCCACGGACAGACAGGCATCGATCGCCGCCGGGGTGGTGCCCCAGTCTTCGTGCAGTTTCAGCCCACAGGCGCCGGCGCGCACCTGCTCCTCGAGGGCTTCCGGGGTGCTGGCGTTGCCTTTGCCGAAGAAGCCCAGATTCACCGGCAGGCCTTCGGCGGCTTGCAGCATCCGGGCGATGTGAAACGCACCGGGCGTGCAGGTGGTGGCATTCGTGCCGGTGGCCGGTCCGGTACCGCCACCCATCAAGGTGGTTACGCCGCTGGCCAGGGCCGTTTCGATCTGCTGAGGGCAGATGAAGTGGATGTGGGTGTCGATACCTCCAGCGGTGAGGATGTGGCCTTCACCGGCGATCGCCTCGGTGCCGGGTCCAACCACGATCGTCACCCCTTCCTGGGTGTCGGGGTTGCCGGCCTTGCCGATGGCAACGATGCGACCATCTTTGAGGCCCACGTCGGCTTTGACGATCCCCCACCAGTCGAGGATCAGAGCATTGGTGATCACGGTGTCGACGGCACCGCCATCTCGTGAGGTTTGGGCCTGGCCCATGCCGTCGCGGATCACTTTGCCGCCGCCGAATTTCACCTCATCGCCATAAACGGTGTAATCCTTCTCAACTTCGAGAATCAGCTCGGTGTCGGCGAGGCGGACGCGATCGCCGCGGGTGGGGCCATAGGTCTCGGCGTAGGCCTGGCGGGAAATGCGATAAGCCATGGATTCAGGCGTCGAGGGGTCCGTTGATGCGGCCGTTGAAGCCGATCACCTGTCGGGCTCCGGCGTAGGGGATCAGATTCACGTCACGGTTGTCGCCGGGTTCGAAGCGGATCGCCGTGCCCGCAGGGATGTCGAGTCGTTGTCCGCGGGCGGCCTCCCGGTCGAATTGCAGGGCTGCATTGGCTTCGAAGAAATGGAAGTGGGAGCCCACCTGGACGGGACGGTCGCCGCTGTTAGCCACGTTGATGGTGGTGACGGGACGTCCGGCATTGAGTTCGAGTTCTCCGGGTTCGGGAAGCAGCTCACCGGGAATCAGGGATGGCATGGAGAAAGGCCTCAACGGATCGGGTCGTGAAGGGTGACAAGCTTGGTGCCATCTGGAAAAACCGCTTCGATCTGCACCTCATTCACCAGCTCAGGCACCCCTTCCATCACCTGATCGCGTGCCAGCCAGGTGGTGCCTTCCTGCATGAGGTCTGCCACCGTTTTGCCGTCACGGGCACCTTCCAGAATCAAAAAACTGAGCCAGGCCACCGCCTCGGGGTGATTGAGCTTGAGGCCGCGATTGAGCCGTCGCTCCGCCAGCAAGGCCGCGGTTACGACCAGCAGTTTGTCTTTTTCCTGGGGACTGAGATGCATAGGGGGCCTCGGTCTTCTTCAGTGTGTCGCTGTTGTGGCCGATAACGGGTTCGTTGTGAACTCTTGTCGCTCCAATGGCTGCTCTTGCAACGGCCAGACCCGTGGAATTCTTGGCTGGGCCAATCCCCGCAGGGCCCGGGTGCGGGCCCAGATGCGGCTGAACCAAAAACGTGCGTCTCGACTGGAGGGGCCGGCGTAGCGGGCTACCAAGCCCTGCTCAAGTTGGCCGCAGCGCATGTTGCCAGTGAGGCCGGCACGATCGTTGCGGGCGTGATCCAGGAGAGAGGTCATCACCTCTGAAGCCAGGGTCATCGGTGCCGCCCAAACCAGTGATCCGAACACGGGTTGACCCTGGAGACCGTGTTGATCGGTGAGGCTGCTGTTGCCGAGTTCCAGGCGATCCACCAATTCCCAGCGGCTGGACTGCAGTGTTTCGCCATCGCGTCGTTGAATGGCGAGGGCTGAGCGCCATCGTCCTTGTTGCAGCACTTCATTGGCGGCGGTGCGACCTAGTCGCACGATTTCGGCGCTCAGAAATGAGGCGTTGTTGGGCAAAATCACGCTGAGCCGTTGTTCGAACAACGCATCGGCATAGAGCACGAGCTCCTGCGGAAGCCATTCCAAATCGCTTCCTCTGGCCAGCTGGCATTGCACGGTTTGCAGCGCCCAGGCCCCTTCGGGATGGAGGCTGCTGCGGCCCACGGTTCCATACACCTTCTGCGCCGCCACACTGGTGATCAGGGCGCGACTGTCCCTTTTCAGGTTGAGATCGAGACTGAGCTGGTCTCCGCCGACGAGGCCCCCGGCCGTATGCAGCAGCGGTAGCTCGCAGCGGCCATCGTCGCCTTGCTCTGCACGCAGCAGTTTGAAGGGAGCTGTGCAGCCTCCCTGGTGACGGGTGCGATTGCCGGCGCAATCGAAGTGCAGCTGGCAGTGGCCATGCCAGGGCTCGGGGCGTTGCATTGACTCACGCTCGGCGCAGCAGGCATCTTCACTGTGTAGCAATGCATGTCAAACAACGGTTCGATGGCTGGGAACGCTGGGGTTATCAGGGAGGACGGAATCGGTGGCTGACGTGGTGATCGTGCTGGAACATCGACAGGCCGCTGCTGCCCCATTCAGCGCAGCGACGGCTGAACTGCTGCAGCTCCCGCTCACTGCCCATCAGCGCACAGTGATGCGGGGCAGGAGGCGCACCAGTTGTGGCCTGGATGTGCTGTTGCAATTGCCCCGGGAGGGCTCGCTTCAGCCTGGTGAACGGTTGGTTGATGGGGCGCGGACGCGGCAGGTGGTGGTGGTGGCTGCAGAGGAGGAGTTGCTACGGGTTCAGGCTGCTTCGCCCCTGGCGTTATTGCAGGCGGCTTATCACTTGGGTAATCGGCATGTGTCCCTTGAGCTGCATGAGCATGAGCTGTTGCTGTTAGATGACGCCGTGCTCGCGACGATGTTGGCCGGGTTGGGGCTCACGCTGAGCCGTTGTCGTCGTCCCTTTCTGCCGGAAGGCGGTGCCTACGCTGGCCACAGCCATCGACATGGCCATGAGGATGTCGACTCCGAGATGAATCCTCCGGTATGAGTGCATTGGCTCTGCTGCAGTTGGTCAGCCCTGCTCTGCCGGTGGGTGCCTTCAGCTACTCCGAGGGATTGGAGGTGTTGATTCAGGCGGGTTTGCTCACGGATGAGGCGTCGCTCGAGGATTGGCTCACAGCCGAACTGGAACGGGGTGCCTTGCGCTTGGAGGCTGCGGCTCTCTCGTTGCTCAGGGCAGACCTGCAGCTCTGGACTCGACTTGGTGATCAGGCCGCTTTGAACCGTGTGCTCGATCTGGATGGATGGCTGCTGTCTACCCGGGAAGCGGTTGAGATGCGCGCGCAGCAGCTGCAGATGGGGGGATCCCTGCTTCAGCTGATGGCGGATATGGACCATGGTCTGCCGCATCCTGCCAAGCTCGCTTGGCCAGGGGCCTGGGCTTGGGCAGCATTGGCGCTGGCCGTGTCCGAGACGGAGATGGTGGAGGGCTATCTCTACGGTTGGACCGCCAATCAGCTCAGTGCGGCAGTGCGTTTGGTGCCGTTGGGGCCCACCCGGGCTCAGGTGCTGCAGCAGCGTCTGTTGGCCAGGATCGCTGAGCAGGCGCGGTTGCTTCAGGAGCAGGATCCGCGCCAGCTCTGGTCTGGCGGAGTTGGCGCATCTTTGGCTCAGCTGGCCCATGCTGAGTTGTATTCGCGTTTGTTCCGAAGCTGATGGGCAGCAAGCTGCGTGTGGGAGTGGCAGGGCCAGTGGGCTCCGGAAAAACAGCCCTGGTGGAAGCGTTATGCCGACAACTGCGGGATCAGTTGCAGCTCGCCGTGGTGACGAACGACATCTACACCCAGGAAGATGCCCAGTTCCTCACTCGCGCAGGTGCCCTTGACCCAGAACGAATCCGCGGGGTGGAAACCGGTGGCTGCCCCCATACGGCGATTCGGGAGGACTGCTCGATCAACCGGGCGGCGGTGGCAGAGCTGGAGGCGCAGTTTCCCGATCTGGATCTGGTGATGGTGGAGAGCGGCGGCGACAACTTGGCCGCAAGTTTCAGTCCAGAGCTGGTGGACCTGTGCATCTATGTGATTGATGTCGCGGCTGGCGACAAGATTCCGCGCAAGGGAGGTCCTGGCATCACCCGCTCCGATCTTCTGGTGATCAACAAAATTGATCTGGCACCGTTGGTCGGTGCAGACCTCGCGGTGATGGAACGCGACACCTTGCGCATGCGGGGGGAAAGGCCTTGGTGCTTCACCAATCTGCACAGCCGCGAAGGCCTGGAATTTGTGGTGGCCTTTCTGCAACAGCAGTTGCCAAAGTTACCAAGTTAAGGAGAGATTAAAAAAACGTTATACGATTTGGTTCCTGTTGATACAAAAACGATTGCTCAGGGGTCCTACTCAACCGGTGTCGCCGCGAGGCGCGCATCCTGTGTTGAGGATTTCATGAGCTCTTCTCTCTCCAAGCGTCTGTTTGCCGGTCTGGCTGCGGCGTCATTGGGCCTGGCCGTTACTGCCTGTGGTGGTGGTAGTGATGAGGCCACTAACGCCACTTGTGATGACGACGGCAATTGCACCGTCACCGTCGGCATCCTCCATTCTCTGACCGGCACGATGGCCATCTCGGAGAAGACGCTGGTGGACACCGAGAAGATGGCCATTGCAGAGATCAATGCCGCTGGTGGTGTTGAGGTCGATGGCAAGAACTACACGATTGAAACCATCGTTGAAGACGGTGCATCCACTTGGCCCACCTTTGCTGAGAAGTCGAAAAAGCTGATCGACCAGGACAAGGTGCCCGTCGTCTTTGGTGGCTGGACCTCCGCCAGCCGCAAAGAGATGCTGCCGGTTTACGAATCGAAGAACGCCTTCCTCTTCTACCCGATTCAGTACGAAGGCCAGGAGTGTTCCAACAACATCTTCTACACCGGTGCCACCCCGAACCAGCAGTCGGAGCCGGCGACCAAGTTCATGTATGAGAAGTCACCCGCTGCCGGTAAGGACTTCTTCCTGGTGGGCTCTGACTATGTCTTCCCCCGTACCTCCAACACCATTACCAAGGCTCAGGTTGAGCAGCTTGGCGGCAAGGTTGTTGGTGAGGATTACCTGCCCCTGGGCAACACCGAGGTGGCGCCAATCATCGCCAAGATCAAGAAAGCGTTGCCTGATGGTGGTGTGATTATCAACACCCTGAATGGTGACCAGAACGTTGCCTTCTTCAAGCAGATCCAGGACGCCGGCATCACGCCTGCCAATGGCTACTACGTGATGAGCTATTCGATCGCTGAAGAAGAAATCAGCACCATCGGTTCCGAGTTCCTTGAGGGCCACTACGGCGCTTGGAACTACATGATGTCGATCGACACCCCGGCTTCCAAGAAGTTCGCTGCCGACTTCAAGGCCACCTATGGCGCTGATCGGATGGTCGCTGACCCTCAGGAATCGGCTTACAACATGGTCTACCTGTGGAAAGCCGCCGTCGAAAAGGCCAACAGCTTTGAAGACGACAAGGTGCGTGAAGCTCTGATTGGCATCGAGTTTGATGCTCCTCAAGGTCCTGTGAAGGTGATGCCGAACCATCACCTCTCCCAGACCGTGCGGATCGGTCAGATCACCAAGGACGGTCAGTTCGCCATCCTCGAGGAGACCGATGGCCCCGTGTCACCGCAAGCCTGGAACCAGATCCACCCTGATTCCACCGGTTATGCCTGTGATTGGACCGATTCCTCCAAGGGCGGTAAGTACAAGCTCTGATTCGGCTTCATCTCTTTTTGATTGCTGAATTGTTTGTGGAGGAGTCCCTTTAGGGACTCCTCTTTTTGTCGTTCCACTGACTGCTTCAGTCCCGACTTCCGTGCAACTGCTTTTTGAAAGCCTGTTCAACGGTGTCGCCATCGGCTCGGTCTTGCTGATGGCTGCACTTGGACTGGCGATCGTGTTTGGCCTGATGGGTGTGATCAACCTCGCCCATGGCGAGCTCATCATGCTCGGTGCCTACACCACCTATGTGGTGCAGCTGATCTTCAAGCTGCCTGCGCTGCAACCCCTTTACAACTGCTATGTGCTCGTCGCCATTCCGCTGGCCTTTGTCGTCAGTGGTGTGGTTGGCATCCTTTTGGAACGCACCGTGATCCGTCGCCTTTATGGCAGTCCGCTGGAGACGCTGCTGGCGACCTGGGGCGTCAGTTTGATCTTGCAGCAGTTCGTGCGCAGCGTGCCGATGGCCTATGCCGCCGGTCTGATCCTGGCGCTTGTGTCTGGATTTGGTTTGCCCCTTTTGCTTCCTTCCGGCTGGTTCGCGGGAGCGCGTGCGCGGTTGATCCGATTGGGCTCCTGGGCCTTCTCCGCCTTTTTGGGTGTCTGCCTTGCTGGAGGTTTGGCCTCACAGATCGACCGGATTGCCCGTGCAGATGCCCGCAATGTTGATGTCACGGCACCGCAGTGGATGCGAGGTGGTCTGGAGATGGCAGGCATGACCTTCCCAGTTCCCCGGCTGGTGATCATCGTGATGACGGTGATGGCTGTCGTGGGAGTCAGTTGGTTTTTGAATCGCAGTGTCTGGGGCATGCGCATCCGTGCCGTCACCCAGAACAGATCGATGAGCGATTGCCTCGGCATCCCAACCGAAACAGTTGATGTGCTCACATTCGGCATTGGCTCCGGTCTGGCCGGTGTGGCCGGTGTGGCCGTCTCGTTGCTCGGTTCGGTGGGTCCGAACGTCGGTGGTTCCTACATCGTCGGCTGCTTCATGGTTGTGGTTCTTGGCGGTGTGGGCAATTTGTATGGCACTGTTCTGGCGTCCTTTGCCATTGGTGTTCTCACGGACCTGATTGGTGCAGGTCGGCTGCTGTCTGTTTGGCCTGACATGCCGTCACCGTTGGCGAGTGCGGTCGAGTTCTTTGCCACGACGAGCATGGCTCAGGTGATGGTCTTTGCTCTGATCGTCGTCTTCTTGCAGTTCCGTCCCGCGGGTCTCTTCCCGCAGAAGGGCCGCATGGTGGAGGCCTGAGCCATGTTCCAATCCTTACAACAACGACGCTGGCTTCTGGTCTGCCTCTGGGTGTTGATCGTTGCCGCGATTGTTGCTGCACCAGCGATTCTTCCGGTGTTCAGGCTCAACCTTCTGGGTCGTTTTCTTTCCCTGGCGATCGTGGCCCTCGGCATCGATCTGATCTGGGGATTTACTGGTCTGCTCAGCCTGGGGCAGGGCATCTTTTTCGCCCTGGGCGGCTATGCAGCAGCGATGTACCTGCAGCTCAGTAATGCCGGTGATCTGCCCAACGGCATTCCTGAGTTTTTTGGTCTTTATGGCGTCAAAGAGCTGCCGTTCTTTTGGCATCCCTTCGCGTCGCCTTGGTTCACCCTTGTGGCGATCTGGCTGATCCCTGGGGTTCTGGCTGGCGTCCTGGGTGGACTCGTGTTCCGCAATCGGATCAAAGGGGTCTACTTTTCGATCCTGACCCAGGCCGCATTGCTGGTCTTCTACAACTTTTTCAACGGCCAGCAGAAGCTGATTAACGGCACCAATGGTTTGCAGACCCCTGCGACCAAATTGTTTGATCAGTACGTCGGCTCCGACTTGATGCAGCGATGGTTCTTTTGGGTCACCGCTGTAGTGGTGATCCTGATCTGGGCCCTGTTGCGTTGGGTGGTGCGCGGTCGTTTCGGCGATGTGTTGATCGCGATCCGTGACGATGAGCCGCGACTGCGTTTCGCCGGCTACAACCCCACGTTGTTCAAGACGCTTGTGTTTGGACTGGCTGGGGCACTGGCCGGGATCGGCGGTGCCCTCTACACCGTTCAATCGGGAAGTGCTTCACCCCAGTTCATGGAAGTACCCATGTCGATTGACATGGTCATTTGGGTTGCGGTTGGCGGTCGTGGAACCCTGGTCGGGGCGATTCTCGGAGCTGTGGTGATCAACTTCGCCAAGAGCCTCGTGAGTGAGGCGCTGCCTGAGAGCTGGCTGTTCATTCAGGGTGGTTTGTTCATCCTTGTGGTGACGGCGCTGCCAGAAGGCGTGATTGGTTGGTTCCGCGGCGAAGGCCCTGGCAACTGGCTCAACCGTCTGGGTTATTGCCTCAACACTCTGGGGAACTGGTTGATCCGTTGGGGCAATGCGTTGATCCGTCAAAGCACTGCGTTTCCATGGCTCAACTATCTAGGGATCAACACGCTGGGGAACTGGTTGATCGGTTGCGGTCATGCGCTCAACAGTGTTGGGATCGTGCGCCGCATTGGTACCTATCCCCGTCTCGAACTTGAAGGTCAGGTGGAGGTGCAGCCATGAGTTCAGCCCTGTTGGAATTGCGTCAGATCACCGTCAGCTTTGACGGCTTTTTGGCGCTTCGAGATCTCAACCTCAGCTTGCAGCCCGGTGAACTCCGTGCAGTGATCGGGCCGAACGGAGCAGGTAAGACCACGTTTCTTGACGTGATTACGGGCAAGACCGCGCCAACAGACGGCGACGTGGTGTTCAAAGGACGCTCACTGTTGGGACGTCCGGAGCACCGCATCGCCCGTTTGGGCATTGGTCGCAAGTTCCAGAGCCCAAGGGTGTTCGAGAAGCTGAGTGTGCAGGAGAATCTGGCCCTGGCGGTGAGTCGTCCGAAGCAGCCCTGGTCGCTGCTGTTCCAACGTCTCACAGCAGGGCAGCGGGATCAGGTGCATCACCTCATGAGCATCGTCAATCTGCAGAACCGGGCTGATTGGGCTGCGGGTTCCTTGTCCCATGGCCAGAAGCAGTGGTTGGAGATCGCGATGCTGGTCGGTCAGGATCCTGATCTATTGCTGGTGGATGAACCAGTGGCCGGTCTCACCGATGAGGAAACGGATCTCACTGCCGATCTGCTCAAGTCTTTGGCCGGTGATCACACCGTGCTGGTGATTGAGCACGACATGGAGTTCATCCGTCGGCTTGAGAGTCCGGTGACGGTGCTGCACCAGGGCCATGTGCTCTGCGAGGGAACGATGGATCAGGTGCAGGTTGATCCACGCGTGATTGAGGTTTATCTCGGCACGACCGAGGAGGAGAACGGATGACGACGCTTCTAGAGATCCGTGGCTTGAACACCTACTACGGCGAAAGCCACATCCTCCGGGATGTGGACCTCACTGTGAAAGTGGGTGAAATGGTCTGCCTGATCGGGCGCAACGGTGTGGGTAAAACCACATTGCTGAAGTCATTAATCGGTTTGCTGCGGCCCCGCCGTGGCGAGCTTGTCTTCAACGGTGCTGGGCTTGATCGGCAACCACCCCATGAGCGGGCGCGGGCAGGAATCGGCTATGTACCCCAGGGTCGTGAGATCATCCCGCAGCTGACGGTCGAGGAGAACCTGAAGCTGGGGATGGAGGCGTTGCCTGGGGGATTGGCTCGCCATCGCCGCATCGATCCCTTTGTGTATGAACTCTTCCCAGTCCTGCAAGAGTTTTTGCCTCGCAAAGGTGGGGATCTCAGCGGTGGTCAGCAGCAGCAGCTCGCGATCGCTCGGGCACTCCTGGGTCGACCAAAATTGCTGCTTCTTGATGAGCCCACGGAGGGCATTCAGCCCAACATCGTGCAGGACATTGAGGCGGCCGTGCGACGGATCATTGCTGAGACCGGGATTGGTGTGCTGCTGGTGGAGCAGCACCTCCATTTCGTCCGTCAGGCCGACCGCTATTACGCGATGCAGCGGGGCGGCATCGTCGCCAGCGGACCCACCAGTGAGCTGAGTCAGGCGGTGGTGGATCAGTTCCTGACCGTTTAAGGCTGGGCTGCTTCGCTTTAGCTTCCGCTTCCTCTCGCGTTCCCCTCCAGGTAGGTCAGAGCCTGGGGGGCTCCATCGTTAGGGCTGTGAGGATGGCACGTGGCAGGAGCAAGAGTGACAAACCTGCTAAGACCAACAGCTCCACCTGGCCCGAGCCGATCGGGCCTGTGACCACGGCCCGGTGAGGCTGTTGAGCCCGAGATCTCTGCGGAGTTCTATCGCTGCGGCGGTTTGCCTTGCCGAAAGACTGGCAAGGGTCGTCTGAAGGGACCGCCGCACTAAAAACTTTGTCTGGGTTCTTGATTGCGCTTCAGCAATCGGAGTGGAGCTGCGCTTTCCAGAGCCCTGCAGCATTGACGTTGGTGTTGAGGGGCTGATCGTCCACTGCACTCACCACGCGGCAGTCGAGGCTGTTGATCAGCAGCCAGCAGTCATTCGCTTCCGGATGCGGGTCCAGGCGTTGTTCGTGGGCAACGCCGTTCTTCAGCAGCTCTTCGCGCATCACCCCCGGCAAGCAACCACTGCTCAGGGGCGGTGTCAGCCACTGGCCTTGGCGTTGAACCAGCAGGTTGGCAGTGGTGCCGCAGCAGAGCTCGCCGGTGGTGCTGAGTAGTAAGCCTTCATCGGCCCCTGCACGGATCGCTTCGCGGCGGGCCTGGATGGCCTGGCCGTAGGCGAAGGTTTTGCAATGGCTCAGGCGGCTGTTGGCATTGCGCCCTTCATGGCGACTAATCCAGGTGCGTACGGTGTTGAAGGTTGGTGTATGTGGGCTGAGGCTGAACCAGAAGCGGTGCTTGCTGGGATCTGGCTCGCCAGGTGGTACTTGGATTCCCCGTGCTCCGGCTGCATCGCGGCTCCAGTTCAGACGCAGCGCGCCATCGCTGCAGCTGCGTTGAACCGCTTCTGCAATGAGAGGTCGAAGCACTTCCAGGGTTGGCGGTGGGGCCATCCCCAGGACTGTTGCCCCAACGCACCAGCGCCGCTGGTGTGCTCGTAGAAGTTGGGGTTGTCCGTTGCGTATCAAGATCGTTTCAAACACGCCATCGCCCAGTTGCAGGCCACGGTCACTGAGAGGAAGGCTCAGTTCCGAGGGCTGCCCCCAGCGGCCATTGATCCAGGCGATGGTTGCGCTCATGCCAGAGCCTCCAGTAACGGCAGCAGTTTCCAGTCCAGTTCGTCAGCTTCCGCTTCAGGGTCAGAGTCAGCGACGATGCCGCAGCCGGCGTGCACCCGCAGTTGGTCGTCTTTGCGAAGGACGGTGCGGATGAGGATGTTGCTGTCGAAGCGGCCGTCCCAGTCGATCCGTAGCAAGGATCCGCAGTAGGGCCCTCGGCCACTGGGTTCCAGCTCGGCGATGCGTTGGCAGGCCCGCAGTTTGGGTGCACCGCTGATCGATCCTCCGGGCCAGCTGTTCTCCAGCAGATCCACCCAGGTTTTGCCCTGGCGCAGTTGCCCGGTCACCACCGAGGTGAGGTGATGCACACGGGCATAGCTCTCCAGGCCAACCAGCTGGGGCACTTGCACCGAACCAGGGATGCAAACACGGCCCAGGTCGTTACGGAGCAGGTCCACGATCATCACATTCTCGGCTCGGTCTTTGCTGCTGCAGATCAGTTCAGCAGCGTTGGCGGCATCTTGCTCGGGATTGCTATCGCGGGGGCGCGTGCCTTTGATCGGCCGGGTTTCCACCTGCCCATTTGTTTGCACCTCGAGGAAGCGTTCGGGCGAGGTGGAGAGCAAGGCTTCGCCGCTGGCGTTGCCGTCAGCCACCACGAGGCCGGCGAAGGGAGCGGGGCAGCGGGCGCGCAGTCTCCGGAAGAGCTCCAGATTGGTGATTTCGGCAGCGATCTCACTGCAGGCGCAGGCTGTGAGGTTGGCTTGGAAGAGATCACCACTCGCGATCAGCGCGCGGATGTGTTCGACTCCGTTGGCGTAGTCGTTGCGGTTCGTCTCTCGCGTCCAATGGGTATGGAGTGGCGTTTGGCTCCCTTGGCTATCGGCGTTCGCTGCTGCTGTTGCGATCGTTTCGCTTGTGGTGGACGTGGTGGAGACCAGTGCGTTCCACCATTGCTGCATCGCCTTGAGGCGTTGCGGATTGACCCCCTCCAGCCATACCTGTTGTTGCTGCAGATCAAAGCGCAGCACTGGGTCATGGCGTGCGATCCAGAGGCTTGCCATGGCATCGCCGCGCCAGGGGTTAGCGGCTTCGCTCCAGGCGGCGGCGTCGTAGCTGAGCCAACCGGTCCAGTGCCCTTGGGAGAGCTGGCGCAGCACATCAAAGGGATTGGATGCACCGGTTTCACCGGGTAGTCCTCGGCAGCAGTGCTGCTCCACCGGATCGGCGCCAAGGGTGATCCAGCGGCCATGGGCGCTGCCGTCGCCATCGAGCCAGATGAAGCCTGCTTCTCCCCACTGAGCTGTCATGGCATTGGCCACCCGATTCGGCTCCAGCCATGGCAGGGCCTGGCGCATCGCCGCTGCACCAGATTGCGAGCCAGCACCTTCAGCGGCGGGATACGTCAATGGGCTGGACTGCAGAGATCGGGACGGCCTGCAGCACGCAGGGCTTGATCGCGGATTCTGCAGCTATCGCAGACGCCGCAGGGTTGCTCGCCGCCGCTGTAGCAACTCCAGGTCTGTTCAATTGGCACATTGAGGCGAAGGGCTTCTGCCACGATCCGTTGTTTGCTCCAGGTGACCAGAGGGGCCCAAAGCTGCGGCCCATGGCCTTCGCGGCCCACCTTGCTGCTCAGATTGGCGAGAGTCTGAAAGGCGGAGAGGTAGTCGGGCCGGCAGTCGGGATAGCCGGAATAGTCAACGGCGTTGACGCCCAGAACGATGCGATCGGCGCCGCGTGCTTCCGCCAGGCTGAGGCCGATGCTGATAAACACCGTGTTGCGACCCGGTACATAGGTGCTTGGGATCACCCCTTCCTCCACGCCTTCGGTGGGGATGGTTTGTTGTGCGTCGGTGAGGGAGGAACCTCCCCAGCTGGCGAGGTTCACCGCAATGGTGTGGTGCTCCGCCAGGCCGAGGGTGGTGACTAAGGCTGCTGCTGCTTCCAGTTCGCGTCGATGGCGTTGCCCGTAATCAAAGGAGAGGCCAATCACTCGATGACCGGCTTCACGGGCGAGGGCCGCGGCGGTGGCGGAATCGAGGCCACCGGAGAGCAGGGCAATCACGGTTGAATCGGTCATGCTGGGCATTCTGTTGCCGCGTGGGTCATGGCCAAGGGTCTGTTCAACCTGTTTTCGGCTGTTGGTGGATTGAGGGCTGGTCGATCGGCTGTAGTGCTGACCATGCTTTGTCTTGGTGCAGCAGGACCGGCCAGTGCCATTCCCAGACTTGATTTAAGTGGTTACCCCGCCCCGGCAGCAGGGCTTCAGCGCTGGGTGATCCAACCCTCTGGTCTCTTACCGCAGAGTTCGGATCCGTTGATTTCTGCTCATCCAATCGATTGGCGGGTGCAATTGATCATCGGCAAAGAGGTGGAGGTGGACTGCAACAACACCTGGTTGTCTGGGCCGGTGTTGTCGATGACGCGTCTGCCCCAGGCTGCCGGTAAAGCGTTGTTTACGTTGAGTGGACCCCTTGTGGTGATGAGCACCCGAAAGGGATGTGCACCTGACACTCCCCGCAAACGCAGTTTTCTCACTCTGGGTCAACAGCCTTTCTTGGTGCCCTACAACGCCTCCTGGCCGATTGTTGTAGATCTGCCTCAAGGGGCAGAGTTGCGTTGGCGTGTTTGGAAAGCTGAGACCAAGCAGTTGGAGGGGGTGCAGGTGTCTGCAGGTCAGACGAGGTAACTGCCCCTGCGCTGGAGGTCACCAGCGGCGTCTTCAACAACGGCCATGAGGTCAC
>NZ_UCOB01000024.1 GCF_900474295.1 Synechococcus sp. UW140
GGTCTGGATCTGGAGATCAGCGATCTGGCTGGAGTTGCCGAGGGAGACGGAGCCACCGGAGCCGCCTGCACCACCTTCACCGCCAGCGGCGCCGGAGCCACCAAAGGAGAAGGAGGCGTTGGAGGCGGAAGTAGCGACGTTGCTGCCGATGATCGAACCGCCTGTACCACCACCACCACCGATGGACTGGAGGAGGAGGCCGTGTGCAGCGGTGCCTGTGATGTCTCCAGCGAGGGAGACGTTGCCTGTGGAGATGGTGAGCTTGTCAGGAACGAGGAAGGAAACGGCCTGGCCGGAACCGCCACGGCCGCCTTTGCCGCCCATGCCAAAGGTGGCGGAAGCAGCGACTTTGACATCACCAGAAGCAGAAGCGGAATTGGTGACGGAGCCACCGGCACCACCACCACCGCCGACGGACTGGGCAAAGAAGCCAATGGAGCCATCGCCAATGGTGCTGATGGCTCCAGCGATGGAACCTGAAACGGAGCCGGCTTGACCACCGCCGCCGCCATCGGCGCCGACACCAGCGGTGGCACCAAAGGAGAAGGTGGAGTTGGCGGATTCCGCGTCAGCAGAAGCGTTGGAGGTGACGGAGCCACCTTGACCACCACCACCACCGATGGATTGGAGCAGAACGCCGTAGGAGGAAGCACCTTTGGTAATGAAGGTGCCGTCGGCGTAGAAGTTCACATCAGAGGCGGAACCACCGGAACCACCGCTGCCGCCCATGGCGAATGTTGCAGAGAGGTTGCCGCCTGATGCGGCGTTGTTGACGGAGCCACCGGCACCACCACCACCACCGATGGACTGGAGGAAGACGGCATTGGCGTTATCGCCAATGGTCTGGATCTGGAGATCAGCGATCTGGCTGGAGTTGCCGAGGGAGACGGAGCCACCGGAGCCGCCTGCACCACCTTCACCGCCAGCGGCGCCGGAGCCACCAAAGGAGAAGGAGGCGTTGGAGGCGGAAGTAGCGACGTTGCTGCCGATGATCGAACCGCCTGTACCACCACCACCACCGATGGACTGGAGGAGGAGACCGTGGGCACCTGTGCCGGAGCCGAGGGAGACGTTGCCTGTGGAGATGGTGAGGGTGTCAGGAACGAGGAAGGAAACGGCCTGGCCTGAACCGCCACGGCCGCCTTTGCCGCCCATGCCAAAGGTGGCGGAAGCCGCGACTTTGACATCACCAGAGGCAGAAGCGGAATTGGTGACGGAGCCACCGGCACCACCACCACCGCCGACGGACTGGGCAAAGAAGCCAATGGAGCCATCGCCAATGGTGCTGATGGCTCCAGCGATGGAACCTGAAACGGAGCCGGCTTGACCACCGCCGCCGCCATCGGCGCCGACACCAGCGGTGGCACCAAAGGAGAAGGTGGAGTTGGCGGATTCCGCGTCAGCAGAAGCGTTGGAGGTGACGGAGCCACCTTGACCACCACCACCACCGATGGATTGGAGCAGAACGCCGTAGGAGGAAGCACCTTTGGTAATGAAGGTGCCGTCGGCGTAGAAGTTCACATCAGAGGCGGAACCACCGGAACCACCGCTGCCGCCCATGGCGAATGTTGCGGAGAGGTTGCCGCCAGAGGCGGCGTTGTTGACAGAGCCGCCGGTACCACCACCACCACCGATGGATTGGAGGAAGACGGCATTGGCGTTATCGCCAACGGTTTGGATGGCGAGATCAGCGATCTGTGAGGAGGCGCCGAGGGAAACGGAACCACCGGAGCCGCCTGCACCACCAGCACCGCCGGTTGCACCGGAGCCACCAAAGGAGAAGGAGGCGTTGGAGGCGGATGTAGCGACGTTGCTGCCGATGATCGAACCACCCTGACCACCACCACCACCGATGGACTGGAGGAGGAGACCGTGGGAACCAGTACCACTGTTGAGGGAAACGTTGCCTGTGGAGATGGTGAGGGTGTCAGGAACGAGGAAGGAGACGTTGCGTCCAGAACCGCCGGAACCACCCTGACCGCCCATGCCAAACGTGGCAGAAGCGGCAAATTTCACATTTCCAGAGGCCTTCGAGGAGTCAGTAACAGAGCCACCGGCACCACCACCACCACCAACGGACTGGGCAAAGAAGCCGAAGGAACTATCGCCCTGGGTGACAATTTGGCCTGCAATTGAGCCAGTGACGTCTCCGGTTGATCCCCCGGCTCCGCCTTTTCCGGCAAGCCCAACGGAAGCCCCGAAGGCAAACTTCGAATTGGCCTCAGATGCATCCGCTGATGCATTGGAGGTGACAGAACCACCCTGGCCGCCACCGCCGCCGATGGCTTGGATCAAGACACCGTGAGAGGAGTGGCCTGCTGTCAGGAAGGTTCCATCTGCATAAAGGGAGACATCACCAGCATTGCCGCCATTGCCTCCGGTGCCACCCATGCCAAAGGACACCGAGAGATTGCCACCGGATGAACCTGCGTTGGTGTTGGAACCAACGCCACCACCACCACCCAGGGATTGGATAAAGAGTGCGTTGGCATTGTCACCGAGGGTTTGGATCGTGAGATCAGCAATTTGTGTGCTGCTGCCGAGGTTCACATCACCGCCACTACCACCGCTGCCCCCTTGGCCACCAACAGAGGCTGAAGCACCGAAGTTAAACGTCGAATTGGCTGCTGATGTTGTTGTTGTTTCTGACTTGACTTCCCCAGCATTGCCGCCGCCGCCGCCGAGGCTTTGCAACGTCATGCCCGTCGAAGAATCTCCGGTGGTGAGAATTGTGATTGGCGAGATCGCAGTGAAGCTGACATCTCCGCCACTGCCACCAGCGCCACCATTGCCACCAAGTGCGACTGAAAGCGAGCCAGAAAATTTATTTCCACCTGATGCGGAGGCACTGCTGATCGTGGACCCGCCAATGCCACCACCGCCACCAACTGATTGAACATAAATGCCATCAGAGGCCGCACCAATGGTTTTGACAGAGCCACCGAAAGAAACATCAACGTCACCAGCACTGCCGCCACCTCCACCACTGCCTCCTGTTGCAACTGAAGCACCAAGGCTGAAGGTCGAAGACTTTGATCCCTTGCTCGAGGGAGCACTGGATTCAGATTGTGAGACTGTGCTGCCACCGGTACCACCACCACCACCGATGGATTGCGCGATGAAGCCGCGTGAATTTGCACCGCTAGTTGTGATCTCAGCAAGGGTATTGACAATCACATTGTTTGCATTGCCGCCAGCACCACCTTGAGCTCCCATCGCGAAGGCAGCATTCACGGCGCCACCCTTGTTGTCTGTACTGGCTCCGCCGCCAGTGCCACCACCGCCACCGACAGATTGTGCAAGGAAGCCTTCTGCACTATCTCCGCTGGTGGTGATCGTCAGGTTGAGAGGTTTGGATGCACTGGTTCCGACGGTGACGATGCCTGAATTGCCACCTGTTCCACCCTCACCTGAGACGTTGGCGCTGGCACCAAATGAATACTTTGATTTGCTCTTGTTGTAGCTGGTGCTGCTAGCGCTACCACCAGTACCACCACCACCACCGATGGACTGGGCGACAAAGCCTTTAGAGAGATGCCCTCTCGTGTTAATCGTCAGATTATTGCCGGTTTTGTCGGGATTGACTGTGACATCTCCGGAGACTCCGCCGCTGCCGCCTGTTCCTCCAAGCCCGACATTGGCACTGCCTTGAATCTTGCTGTCACCCTTGAGTGATGCATTGGCTGATAGAGATTCCGAGCTGCCGCCAGCACCACCGCCACCGCCGACAGATTGAGCCAGAACACCCGGAGCTAAATCACCAACGGTGATGATATTTCCGGAAACATTAACGATCACATTGCCAGAACGACCTCCTTCTCCACCAGAGCCCGCAATGTCGACTCCGAGAGTGATTGGGCTTCCTGACTTAGAAACTGTGGCTGAATAATTGCTGGTGGAACCACCGGTGCCACCACCGCCACCCACGGATTGAGCCAACAATCCATAGGCGAAATCACCACTGATGACAACATCGTTATCGTCAACTACACCTGTGGTGATGTCACTGCTTGAGGTCACGGTGACATTTCCACCGCTGCTACCGGATCCGCCTTCACCGCCAAGGCTGACGCTGCCACCGACGCTGACCGATTTACCCGTGCTGATCGTTGCTTGAACGTTCAGGGTGCTGCCACCGCTGCCACCACCGCCGCCAATGGATTGGGCAACGATGCCACTGGCATGATCGCCATAGGTGCGAATTGAGCTCGCCGTATTCGTGACGGTGACAGCCCCTGCTGAACCGCCGGCTGCACCTGTTCCGCCAATATTGACGCCAGCATTAACAGATGTTTTGCCGCTGGCTCCGAGTTGACCACTAATAGTGGTGCCACCGGCACCACCACCACCGCCAACGGATTGCGCGAAAAGACCATAAGCAAAATCGCCATAGATTTCGTCTTCGAACAGCGTGCCGGTGGTGATCGCTCCGCTGTTTGTGATCGTCACATTGCCGGCATTGCCACCAGTTCCACCACTACCTCCAACGCTGGCCCCAGCGTTGACAGAAGGCCCGCCTTTTGAACCCGCGAGTTGAGCGTTGATGACACGACCACCTGATCCACCACCTCCGCCAAGTGATTGGGCATAGATGGCGGCACTGTTATTGCCAATGGTTTGGATGGCGCCAGTATTGCTAACTGACACATTGCCACCGGTATTACCTGAACCACCGGATCCGCCCAGGCTGACGCCTACATTTACGCTGGCACCCTTCGATAGGCTGACTTGTCCACTGATGGATTCTCCGCCAGCGCCACCGCCACCGCCGACAGATTGGGCATAAATGCCATAGGAATTGTTGCCGTATAGCTGATCGAGAAGATTCGTACCCGTGGTAATCGCAGCCGAGTTGATCACCGTGACATCACTGGCTGTGCCGCCGCTGCCGCCACTGCCCCCGAGGTTCACGCCAGCGCTAATGGCATTGCTGCCAATCGCACCACTTAAGTTCAGTGTGCTTCCACCAGCACCACCACCACCACCGATCGATTGCGCAAGAATGCCTGAGGCGAAATCACCGCGAGTGGTAATGAATGAGCCCGTGTTCTTGACATAAACAGTTCCAGCACTGTTTCCACTACCGCCTGCACCGCCAATATTCACACCGGCAGTCACAGCGGCTTTTCCGCCTCCTGAGATCGTTGCCGTTAAGGCACTGCCGCCTGATCCACCACCACCTCCAACCGACTGGGCAAAAATGCCCGCTGAGTGCATTCCCAGAGAGGAGGTGGTGCCTCCCCCAGTTTCGATCGAAGCGCTGTTTGTAATGCTGACATTGCCAGCACTACCGCCGCTACCTGCTTTGCCACCGATCGTGGCGCTAAGGCTGACCGCTGCTGTGCCGCCGCCGTTGAGTGAGGCACTCAGTGCACTGCCGCCAGATCCACCACTACCACCAACAGACTGGGCAAAAATGCCAGATGAACTGTTGTCTGTTGTGGTGATTGAGTCACCGGTATTGACGATGGTGACGTTGCCAGCAGAAGCTCCGGTGCCGGCTTCGCCGCCAATGATTGCCCCTGCTGTGACAGCTGCCTTTCCGCCAATTGTTAATGAGCCCTTGATGGCATTGCCACCATTGCCGCCGCTACCACCAACAGATTGGGCAAAAATAGCAGCGGAGTTTTCACCTTTCGTGCTCAATGCAGAGCTGTTGGTCACACTGACGTTGCCACCTCGGCCACCACGACCACCTGTGCCGCCAAGCGTGGCACCGAGATCAACACCAGCAGTTCCACCGGCGCTGACACTGATATCCATGGCTGATCCACCAGTGCCACCACCACCACCTAGCGATTGAGCAAAAATTGCAGAGGCGTAGCTAGGGCCAAGGGTTTGGATGAAGTCACCGTTGGAGATCACGGTGACGTCGCTACCACTGCCACCGCCACTGCCACTGCCACCAATTGATGCTCCTGCGTTTACACCAGCTGTGCCTCCAATGGCGACCTTGCCGCTGACTGCATTACCGCCACTTCCACCACCACCACCGACGGATTGAGCAAAAATGCCATAAGAGAGGAAATCTTCTGTTCTGATTGAACTTCCAGAATTAACCGTGACAGCACCTGCACTTCCACCGACTCCTCCCTTGCCGCCAATCGTGGCTGAGGCATTCACACCAGCTGCCCCACCGCCGCCAGCCTGAATTGTTAGAGAGCCACCCCCTGATCCCCCGCCGCCGCCAACTGACTGGGCAAAAATACCAGCAGACTGAACACCTGCTGTGGAAATAGTTCCACCAGTTGTTGTCACTGAAACTGATCCAGAGTTTCCACCGCCACCCCCGTCAGCTCCAATCGCACCGCCCATATTCACGCCGGCCGATCCACCAGCTGAAAGCTGCGCATTGATAGTGGAACCCCCCTGGCCACCACCACCACCGACAGATTGGGCGAAAATGCCTTGAGACAGATTGCCAAGGGTTTTAATTAGGTCAGAGTCGGAAAGATTGGCGCGAACGGTCACGCTTCCAGAGTTGCCGCCACTACCACCTGAACCACCAATCGCAAAGTTTGCGCTCACCCCTGCGGTGCCACCAACAGCGGCGCTGGCAGTTGTTGAAGAGCCGCCGGCACCGCCGCCACCACCAATTGACTGAGCCAGAATTGCAGGAGAGAAGTCAACTGGATTGGTGCTTGTATTTGCGAGTCCAGTTTGGATTGATCCGTTACTGAAAGTGAGATTGACCGTTCGTCCATCTCCTGCACCTCCACCGCTACCACCGACCCCAACTGCTGCAGCTCCACTGGCAACTGGGTTGGCGCTGACGGCTCCACTTATCGCGCTACCACCGGCACCACCACCACCACCGATGGATTGAACAATAATTCCGGGCGAAAAGCTGTCATACGTGGAGATATCTCCGCTGATATCACCTGTGGCATTGCCGGCGGAACCACCACCTGCCCCACTGCCGCCAATTGCAACAGACACACTGACGCCAAGTGACGCTGATCCTGAAAGAGAGCTGCCGCCTGCACCACCACCACCACCAATGCTGGTAATGCTGACGCCTGGAGAGTACTTGCCTTTTGTTGTAATCGTGCCGCTAAATGTTCCTGAGGCTGTGTTGCCTTCACCGCCACCACTGCCACTGCCTCCAATGGATGGTGAAACCGCAACTGTGCCTGCTGACATCGACAGGCTTGAGCCGCCTGAACCACCGCCACCGCCGATACTGGCGACGTTTAAGCCAGGAGATTGGATGTTGGTGGTCAGGATATTGCCCGCCATATTGACATTAACAGTGCCGGCATTTGCACCTGATCCGCCGTCACCGCCAACACCGACAGAAACGCTTAGGCCGCCGCTTCCAGACACACTTTTGGCACTGCCGCCTGCACCACCACCGCCGCCGATGCTGGTTGCACTCAGGCCAGGTGAGAACGCACCAGTTGTTGTGATATTGGCTTTGAAAGGATTACCGCTTTGACCCACGTTCACCGTGCCACCCACAGCACCTGAGCCGCCAGTACCGCCAACGGCAACGCTGACGCTGATGCCAACACCGATCGATCCGCTACTGGAGCTACCGCCGTTGCCTCCACCACCACCAACCGATTGCACCAGAATGCCTGGTGCTGAGAATCCGGCTGTATTCACAGTGACCGGTGCTGCTCCGGAGGGTGTATTGACGACAGCTGTGCCACCAACACCACCAGCTGCACCGTTGCCGCCAACGGATACGGCGATCGGTCCTGCGGAGCTTGCATCACCACCGTTTCCGCCGCCTCCACCAATGGACTGAACAATCACACCAGGTGCGTAATTCTGGTAGGTGGTGATCGAACCTCCACTCAAGTTGGCTGTGGCGACGCCTGCATTTCCGCCAGGCCCACCTTGGGCGCCAAAACTGATTAATCCATAACTCGTGCCTGCGCTACCTCCGCCACCACCAATGCTTTGCACCAGGATGCCTGTAGAGAGTGCATTGTTTGATGTTTTCGCACCCGTAACGATGCGTCCGCCTGTGAAATTGACGGTTGCATTGCCTGCGTTGCCACCGGCCCCTGCTTCAGAGGAAGCGCCGAGATTGATCGCTGCAGCGCTGGTGCCGATGGCCCCGCCGCCGCCACCAATGGATTGCACGATGATGCCTTGGGAGTTATTCCCACTCGTATTGATTGATCCTGCCGACATCGATGCCTCGGCGGATCCGCCGGCCCCGCCGGCCCCCCCTTTTGCAGCGCCAAGGCTCGCGAACGAGATCTGTTTTGGCACAGCACCACCGCCACCACCAACGCTTTGCGCGTTGATGCCCGGCATGTTGCTGCCGAATGTGGAAATCGTTCCGGTATTACTGGCTTGCACGTTTCCGGCAGCGCCACCAGTTCCACCCAGGCCTCCGAAGGTCACGATCACGCCGCCTGAGCCGGCGTCTCCGCCTTGACCGCCAACGGATTGAACCAAGATGCCGGCGCCGCCTGCTCCACCACTGTTGGAAACGGTGATGCTGCCGGCATTGCTACCTGTTGCAAGGCCTGACACCCCACCAGTGCCGCCAGCGCCACCTGAACCAAAGGTGCCGCTACCGCCATCTCCACCAATGCCGCCGGTGTTTTGAGACAAAACGCCAATCGCTCCAGCACTGCTGCCGCCGGATCGGTTTGTGACTGAGACCCTGGCTCCGCTTTGAATCGTGATGCTTGCTCGTTTATTGACGGAGCTACCGCCTACTCCGCCTGCGCCACCACTCGCTAGGCCTGCTCCTGAGCCGTCACCGCCATCACCTGAGATGGCGGAGGCCTGAACGCCGGAAATATTGCTGTTGGTTGAGGTGTTGATCGTGACGGATCCACCTCTGGCGAAGGTGACCTGAACGTTGCCAGGCGAGCCGCCTGTGCCACCAGCGCCTCCATTCCCGATCGAGCTACCACCTCGTCCTCCCTGGCCACCAACAGATTTCGAACCGACTTGAGAGCTGTAGGAGCCGGTAACGGTCTGGGTGATGTTGGGTCCTGTTCCACCCGTTCCACCCGTTCTTCCCGTTGTACTCCACGGGTCATAGCTTTGGTTTTTACCACTGCTACCCGTTCCTACGAGAAGCGGGGCTGAAGAGGGTGAGTTGTAAGACCCAGACCCCACGGTCTGGGTTTGCGCAAGCACGCTCGTCGTTCGTCCCGCCATCAGAAGGAAGGCGGGGAGCAGGGCTAAGGCCGACGAGGTACGACGTTTCACAGAACTCCGGGAAGACAGAGCTACAGCACTCTGTAAGCCGGTAAAAGCTAGTTGCGTTCCACTTAGTAGGCAACACTATTTTGTGCAAATGCAGCCAGTTGTGATTTGTGGTCGACATCGCTGCTTGAATGGCGACTTCTGTGCTTGGGTTATGACTATTCGCTCGTTTGCAACAGCTTTTCTGCTGGCCGGTTCCACTCTGTTGGGTTCTGTCGCCAGTGCTCTAGAGCCTGATGCTGTCGATGCGAAATTCCAAGCTGTCACTGTTCTGACCCCTGTCACCGAGTCTGGGGAGCTGCAGCCTCTGAAGCAGGCAGGTTTGGTTGCTTTTTTCTCCACGCTTGCCGCAGATCTCTTCGCTGAGCAGTGGCGGAAGCGCACAGGCGATAACGGTGAGTTCCGTGTGGCGCCCCTGGCGCTGACTCAATTCGAAGCAGCATTCCTTGCAGCTCGAGAAGCCGACCCGAATCTCACGAAGTCATACGTTCCAGACCCGGCTCAGATCCCCGCCGTCGTTGGATTGCAGATGCAGCAAGGAGTCGAGCTTGAGCAGGCTCGAAGCCTTGCGCAACAAAAGCCTTTTGTGCTTTGCCCAGATCCCTTGGTGAGAATCACCCAGACTGCGGATGGAAACACGTCCACGATTGTTCCCTGCGCCTTCACGTTTACATCGATGGCATTGCTGGTGAATCGCAGCAACCAGGGTGCTCAGTCGCCGACTGTTCTCAAGGCCTATTCGCTAGAGGAGATGGTGCAGTTCCTCACCGAACAATCCGGTGAGGATGCACGCAACCTCACGATCGCTTCACCGATCGATCAACCTGCCGCTCAGGCAGCCTCAGATTCCTCAGACTGAGTGTTGTCCACTTCGGAAATTGGCTCGATTCCAGCTGTTTGGATGATCTGGCCAATTGCCGCAGTCAGTGTTTGTTGTGCTGCCGAGAGCTGCCGCATCCGGAAGCGATGCTCGTTGAGCTCGTTTTCGGATCGGATCAGGTCATTTAATGCATTAATCGCTTCTGCAGGCAGAGCGTTCATGGCATAAACACGGCCATCAAGGGTGAGGGTCTGCTGGTCTTCGTTGGTGACCTGCTCTTGGTTGGACGTGTCCTCTTGGTTTTGGTCTTCCATGTGGGAGGGCATGAAGTCGCTCATGACGGCGGTGCCGATAAAGGATCGGTTGAGTGTATGGGCAATGTCCGATTTGGGCAGCATCGGATCCAAGGATTGTGATGGCCGGGTACGGCATCTCCGTCTTGAAGACCCTGAAAACATGACTGATGCAGGCCTTGCCGCAGTAGTCGTACCTGGCTCCGCAGCGACGATGGAGCATGAGCCATCGATGGCGCCACCTTCAGTTGGCCCTCCCCGCAGCCGTAGACAGCGACGAAGGCCAACCGGTCTAGCTCTGCATGGTGCCCTTCGCTTCCATGCAAGGTCCAACCATCGTGGTAACTGCAGTCACCCGGTTGCAGTCCCAGGGTGGTGATTTGTGTCCACTTTTCTGATTGCCACCTTTGCTGGTAGGAGCGAAAGCTTTCGATGGCACTGCCTCCATCGAGAAGATGACAGCTTGGGTTGGGTGGTTGCCAGTATTCAAGTGGAGAATCGCTTCGCTTCTCGATTGGTGTCATCGGAACCCAAAGGGTCAGGAAGTTGCATCCTTCGACTGGAATGAAGAGAGCATCCTGATGCCAGGGTGTGTGCTCACTTCCCGGAGGTTTGAAGTAGGTCTGATCGCGTAGAAGCCAGATCCTGTCACTCTTGAGGAGATCCGCAGCAAGCTGGGCCGGCTCTTCCTCGAGCAGCCAGCGTTCCAGTTCTGGATGTTGTCTCCAGAGGTTTTCGCGGAAATCCCAATGTTTTCCATACTCCAACACACTGGTCTCAAGACCTGAGGTTCTTGGATGACTGCTCCCTTGACCTGAGGGTGAGGCCAGCAGTTCGGCAATCCTGGCGATCTTGTTCTTGGCACAGAAGCCACGGGCCACGCCCTGAAGATCACCGCAGGCTGCAGGAACATGTGCTGCCCGGGGCATGGCCTTCTTCGCTGGTGGCTGCCATCATGTCGCCCTTGGTGTGGAGTTGTTCATGCGTCCGAGCTGGAAAACGTTCTGGACCAATGACTCTTTGATCGAGACGATGCTCGCCCCTTTGGCACCGTCTGAGCTACAGCGACAGTTTTTGCAGGGTCTCACTCCTGTTGAGGCACCTGCGATCGGTTTGGAGGTCTCCAAGCGGGGCTTGCGTCGACGTCCGCACATGGCGGCATGGGTGTTAAGCGGTCGCTTACAACGTTGGTCTGTTTTGCTTCAGCCTCTTGTACGGACTGATGGCACGTTTGCCTCCGGGCTCACGGTGCAGGATCTTCAGCCGTTTCTTCAGGCTCAGGATTTGTTTGAGCGCGAAACCTGGCTGGAATACACCCAGCCACCACGGCGACAGGCTGGACAGCCGTTTCTCTTGTTTCGGCATACAACCCAACCCCTCGGTATCGAGCAGCTACGCGATCGGCTGGAAGCTCTCCACGCTCAATTGAGCTCACGCTTGCAGCAGCGTTTGCCCTTGCCTTCGACAACTTGGTGGGATGGCCTCAAGCAGCTGCCGCAGGCTGGGGCTGATCAGCTTGGGATCGACCTTGATCCACTTAAAGGAGGTTGGCGTTTTTTATTTGGGGTGACGGAGCCAGCAGCTTTGCTGGATGGACTTGGTGTTCCGACGCCTCTCCGCATCGGACTTGAGGCATTCCCGCTGGCATTGGCTCTCGAGAGTCGTCGGCTGGTGGAAGAGCGCTACTGCTTGGAGGTATTCCCTCGCTATCGCCAGGGCCAAACGATCATTGGTTACCCCGGTGAGATCCCTGCCGATTCAGATCAGTGGCCGGTTTGGCCTCCCCATCCAGCCTTGATTCCACCGTCACGTCTCCAGGGGCTCATGAAAGCCTCCGTTCATGTGCCGTCTGTGGCCTATGGCCCGCAGCAGATTGCACTGCGCGGTGGGCTCAGTCACCAGAAGCTTGTGGTGGAGGCGGGTGAACTCGTGGATCACAAGGTGTATCTAGGTGTGATGGTGACGGCACCGAAGCCAACGCAGGCTGCGGCCGTGACTGCCCCAAACGAGAAGGATGCACCGTCATCGGTGGACCATGCCTTCCAGTGGCTCAGTCAATCGGCCAATGGATGGCTTGGTTTTTCACTCAGCCCCGGTCGTTCGGATCTATGGGTGCCGTTGGCCTGTCTCACCTTGCTCGCTCACGTACGACATGATCCGAGGTTGAAGCCTGCCTATCTCAGACAGTGCCAAGCACTCGAGCCCTGGCTGAACAACCCGCAACCTGTTGGCTATAGCCGATCCACGCCGACTGATTTGGACAGCTCGATTTGGTTGCGACGCTGTCTTGGTCTGCTCCAACGACCGTCGTCAGTTGCGCTCGATGGCTTTTTGGCTTCCGGCTGGATCGGTGACGTTGGGATCCGCACTTACTCCAATCCACAGCCCATTGCAGAATTCATTCATCGTCAGCCGGCAGAGATGGCTGGCTGGTGCGCTCCCCATGACTGTGTTCTAACCAATTGGGCTGCGGATCCCAGCATGCCCAACGCGCCCGGTGCCCTGCAGCATCTTCGCGATCGTCTTCGCCAGGGGCGGTTCCGCAGTTATTGGTGGCCACTGGATGGGTTGGTCTTGAGTCTGATGCCTCGGGGCAGCCTGACGAGGGGTGTTGTTCAGGCCTGTCTGGAACAGACCTATAGCCCTGCAGTGGCCGCCGTATTGCCGCCGGTGCATGCGGAGCGTTTCATGAACTTCAACCGCGGCTTGTTGCTTTTGCGACACGGCACCACCGAGGAACAGCAGCAAGGGAAGGCCTTGATGGATGCCCTGATTCGCAGGCCAGAGGATTTCCGTGATCTGTTGGTGATGCAGCTGCCGCAACCAGAGCAGTTGGACCCTGCTGCAGAGGTTCAGTGGGTCTGGCAGGGAGGGATGGAAGGTGCTTTGGCTGCTGATCAGGAGGGCTATCTGGCAGCGGCGCTGTTGTTGTCGGCTCAGGTGCGTTCCAAATAAGCCTGGAAATCGTTCATATCAAACAGGTCTTCCAGACCGCCGTCCACAAGTAGATCCAGCTCGTCATCACTCATGGCAAGGATCTGTTCGGCCTGAGCACGCAACAGATCGGCTGCTCGGAGCTGATAGCCCTGGTCGGTAGCGAGTTGCAGCACTCCTTGCAGATCGAGCTGCCTGAGCTGCTCTTGCAGATCAGGATTCTGATCCACTTTGGCGAGGAAGGACTCCAGATCCTGAAGGGCCATGCTGTTACAGGCAGAGGCAATGATGAAGATCCTGCCATCGCTTTTGAAAAATCCCCATAAGATCAGGCGGTTCTGGCAATGATCGCGTGCATATCCATTTTCTGATTCCCTGCTACGGCGGTCAGATCTCGGAAGTCACCTTCACCAGTTTTGTGCGATTCATTGCCCGAGCCCCGCAGTGGGGTTTGGAGTGGAGTCTTGACACGCTTGTCAATGAAAGCCTGATTCCCAGGGGACGAAATGCTCTGGTGGCCCGGGCGATGCACAATCCTCGCGCAACGCATCTGATGTTTCTGGATGCGGATATCGGCTTTGATCCTGAGTACATCTTGATGTTGCTTCAGGAGGATGTCGAAGTGATTGGCGGCGGCTATCCCAAAAAGAGTTTGCCGATCGATTATGTGATCAATCCGATCACCGATGGAGAGGCGGATGACGCCAAGGCAGAAGTGGAGCGGATTGGTACCGGTTTTCTCTTGCTTAAGCGGGAGGTGTTCAGCCGCATGGCTGAGGCGATGCCTGAACTCAAATACACCGACGATTGCGGCTTGGATCCCTCGATCAACCAATACCTCTATGCATTCTTCGAGTGCGGCTTGTTTGGCGAGAAGGTGTTCATGAGCGAAGACTGGTTGTTCTGTAACCGCTGGCGTGATCTGGGTGGGCGAATTTTTATTTCCAAGCGCTTCGCCCTCACCCATGTGGGCAGCTACGCCTTCTCGGAAGCCTCCCAGGCCGATTTGCTGGCCCGTCTGAGTGCCCAACTGACGGCGGCCCCAGCTGCGACAGCGACCACGTCACCGTTGAGTGCTCCGTCTGCTTCCACATCCACCTCCTCAGCGTCCGATCAGGTGGAAACCACGGCGGCACCATCTGCAAAGCCAGTGCGCAAAAGCCGCGCAGCCACATCTGGGGCCTCAAAGACATCAGCAGCCAAGACAGCCAAGGCCAAGCCCGCAGCCAAGACCAGGCGCTCTCCACGGCGAAAGGGATCGGACAGCTCCCCGGCAAACTGACTGCGTTTGATCCTCCCTTCCCATGACGCAACTGCAAAGCCTGCGCGGCATGGTTGATCTGCTTCCCGAGCAGACCTGTCGCTGGCAGGCGGTTGAATCCTTGGCCCGTCAACATTTTCAGCGCTGGGGTTGCCGAGAGATTCGTACCCCGCTGTTGGAAGTCACTGAGTTGTTCGCCCGCGGAATCGGTGAAGCCACCGATGTTGTGGGCAAAGAGATGTACAGCTTTCAGGATCGTGGAGACCGCTCCTGCACCCTGCGACCAGAAGGGACGGCCTCAGTTGTACGGGCTGCTCTGCAGCACGGCTTACTGGCGCAGGGAGCGCAGCGCCTCTGGTATGGCGGGCCGATGTTTCGTTATGAGCGGCCCCAGGCCGGCCGCCAGCGTCAGTTTCATCAGATCGGTGTGGAGTGGCTTGGGGTCACATCAGCAGCCAGTGATGCCGAAGTGATTGCTCTGGCCTGGGATCTGCTGGCTGATTTGGGTGTTGATCGTTTGGCTCTCGAGATCAACACGCTCGGGACCCCAGATGATCGCCAGCTTTATCGCAGCCGCCTTGTGTCGTGGCTAGAGCAGCACGAAAACGTGCTGGATGCAGACTCACAGCAACGGCTGCGGACTAACCCGCTTCGAATTCTCGATAGCAAGAATGCTCAGACTCGCGAGCTACTCCAGGACGCGCCGATGCTGGAGCAGAGTCTCGCTGCTGATAGTCGCAGTCGGCATCAGGCTGTGCTGCAGGCGCTCGATGATCTTTCGATCCCTTACGTGGTGAACCCCCGGCTGGTGCGTGGTCTCGATTACTACGGCCATACAGCGTTCGAGATCACCAGCGATCAACTTGGCGCCCAGGCCACCGTGTGTGGCGGTGGCCGTTATAACGGCCTAATCCAGCAGCTTGGTGGTGCTCCGACCCCTGCGATTGGTTGGGCCTTGGGGATGGAACGGTTGTTGTTGGTACTGGAGGCAGCGGCAACAGCGAACCCCAGCGGTCGTGCAGCCAGCCTTGTTCAGGCTGACGTGCCGGACGTTTATGTGGTCAATCGAGGCGAGCAGGCGCACCGTCAGGCTCTCATCTTGTCCAGGCAGTTGCGATCTGCCGGGTTGGCGGTTCAGCGTGATGAATCGGATTCCGCTTTCGGCAAGCAGTTCAAGCGCGCCGATCGCAGTGGTGCCCCCGTTGCCCTTGTGATTGGCGAGGAGGAGGCCGACCGCGGTGTGGTTCGGCTCAAAGCTCTCAAATCGACCTTGTCGGAGCCTGGAGATGACCAGCAGGAGGATTGGAGCATCAACGATCTGGGGCCACTGATCGCTGTTCTTCAAAACGGTGCTAACTCTGAGCGTTCTGAAACGACTCAGGGGTGACCAGGAGCAGGAGATGAGATCCGCCACCAATGTGTCCGAGTCGGGCTCTCCTTGCCCAGCGATTGGTCCCCGTGGTGTGGCCGTGATCACGCCTTATTACAAGGAATCGCTCGCAGTGCTTGAGCGATGCCATCGCAGCTGTCTGGAGCAGGAGGGGGATTGGCCCCTTCGCCATGTCATGGTCGCGGATGGTCATCCGCGCTGTGAGGTGGCTGGCTGGGATGTGGATCACATCCCTCTGCCTCAGGCCCACGCTGACAACGGCAATACCCCCCGATGCCTTGGGGCGATCTCGGCCATCAATCAGGGGTATTGGCCGATTTTGTTTCTCGATGCCGATAACTGGTTCCAGCCTTGGCATATGAACTCGGTGTTGGCACTGCGTCAGCGCCATCCCAGGGCCGATGTGCTTGCCATGGGCCGGGAGTGTGCTCTCCCCGATGGCACGCTCCTTCAGGGAGTGCCGGAGGAGGACCTTGGTCATCGTCATGTCGATACCTCCTGCTACGTCTTTTATCCCTCCGCCTTTCGTGTCTTACCGCTTTGGGGGATGATGCCCACTTATTTGGGTCCGATCTGTGATCGCTTTATTCGTGAAGCGATCACAGATTACGGTCTCGTCGTAGCAGGCACCCATCAGCCCAGTGTGGTGTTCACTGCCCACTACAGCTGGGCTTATCAGGCTCTTGGCCGTTCGGTCCCTGATGATGTCCATGATGTTGATTGGTCCCGTCTCAAGGCTCATTTCGATCAATCCGAGATCTTGAGCCGTACCGGATTGCATTCTTCGCTTGCCATCTCGTTGCCTATTGGTGCAGATGTCAAGACGACCACGACCCACCAGGGATCCAGCATTAGCGGACCCATGCTCCGGAAGCCTTACACCCCTCGCGATCTCTGAATGTCCGTGTTTGCCATCCGCTCCATTTGCTGCATTGGTGCTGGTTATGTCGGTGGGCCGACCATGGCCGTGATCGCTGACCGCTGCCCAGACCTGCAGGTCACCGTGGTGGATCTCAATGAGCAGCGAATCGCGGCATGGAACGACAGAGATCTGAGCCAGTTGCCGGTTTATGAGCCTGGTCTGGATGCCGTGGTCGGCAGGGCTCGCGGTCGCAATCTCACCTTTTCCACGGCGGTGGATGAGGCGATCGCAAATGCCGACATGGTGTTCATTTCCGTGAACACGCCCACCAAGACCAAGGGTTTGGGGGCTGGCCAGGCCAGTGACCTGCGTTGGGTTGAGGCCTGTGCTCGCCAAGTGGCCAAGGTGGCCAAGGGGCACACGATCGTGGTTGAGAAGAGCACCCTGCCAGTGCGGACGGCTCAAGCGATCAAGCAGATCCTGGCTGCGGCGCATGGGGGTGATGATCACGCCCGCAGCTTTTCCGTGCTCTCCAATCCTGAATTTTTGGCGGAAGGCACAGCGATCGGTGATCTGGAAGCACCTGACCGGGTGCTCATCGGTGGGGAAGAGCCCGCGGCGATTGATGCTCTTGCGTCGGTGTATGCCCACTGGGTGCCACAGGAGAAGATTCTGCGCACCAATCTCTGGAGCAGTGAGCTCTCCAAGCTGACCGCCAACGCTTTCCTGGCCCAACGCATCAGTTCGATCAATTCGATCGCGGCGTTCTGCGAGGCCACCGGTGCTGACGTGCGCGAAGTGGCACGGGCCATCGGATCGGATAGCCGAATCGGCGCCAAGTTCCTTCAGGCAGGTCCTGGTTTTGGTGGCAGCTGTTTTCAGAAAGACATTCTCAATCTGGTCTACCTCTGTCGCCATTTCGGCTTGCCGGAGGTTGCCGATTACTGGGAGAGTGTGGTCGCCCTGAACACTTGGCAGCAACACCGCATCTCCCGCCTGGTGGTCCAGAAACTGTTCGGAACCGTCACCGGCAAGCGTTTGGCTGTGCTTGGCTTCGCGTTCAAGGCTGATACCAACGACACGCGAGAGGCACCGGCGATCCGCATCTGTCGCGATTTGCTGGAGGAGGGAGCCCAGCTGGCGATTCACGATCCCAAGGTTGATCCTGAGCAGATCGCCCGCGATCTGCATCTGCCCGCGAGTGCAGCTCCGGATCCAGCCGCAGGTCCGTCCCGTGCCGCCCTCAGCGGCGATGGGACGTGGTGGCAAGGGGCCGATGAGGCGGCCACCATTGCTGGTGCCGATGCGGTGCTGATACTTACAGAGTGGCAGCAGTACCGCCAGCTCGATTGGACCGTTCTGGCCCCGCTTCTGCGCCAGCCTGCTTGGATCTTTGATGCTCGCTCAGTTGTCGATCCCGCAGTCGTCGCTGCCGCTGGCCTGAAGCTCTGGCGCGTGGGCGATGGTGGTGTGGAGTCTGAGGCCTGATCTCTTTTACTCGCAGCCGTTGTTTTGATGCCCTTGTCGTCTTCCCGTCCGATTTTGGTCACCGGTGCCGCCGGTTTCATCGGAGCCGCTCTCTGCCAGCGCCTGCTTGAGCGGGGCGATCGTGTGATTGGCATCGATAACCTCAACACGTATTACGACCCAGCCCTGAAGCAAGCAAGGCTGGCCCAGATCAAGGCAATGGCTCCGCCTGATGCCTGGCAATTTGAATGCCTGGCTCTGGAAGACGGAGAGTCCCTCCTCGCTCTCTTTGCGACTGAACGGCCAAGGGTGGTAGTGAATTTGGCGGCTCAGGCTGGCGTGCGCTATTCACTTGAGAACCCAGCGGCCTACATCCAGAGCAACCTTGTCGGTTTCGGGCACATTCTTGAAGGATGTCGTCACCACAGTGTGGACAACCTGGTGTATGCCTCGAGCAGCTCCGTGTATGGCGGCAATCGCAACTTGCCGTTTGATGAGCGGCAGGCTGTGAATCACCCGGTCAGTCTCTATGCGGCTAGCAAAAAGGCCAACGAGCTGATGGCTCACACCTACAGCCATCTCTACGGTCTACCGGCCACTGGTCTGCGCTTCTTCACGGTCTATGGCCCCTGGGGCCGGCCCGACATGGCACCGATGCTGTTTGCCGAGGCGATCCTGGCGGGCCAGCCGATCCGTGTGTTTAACCACGGCAAGATGCAACGGGATTTCACCTACATCGACGACATTGTGGAAGGGGTGTTGCGCTGTTGCGATAAGCCGGCGACTGTCAATCCTCACTTCGATCCCCATGCTCCTGATCCGGCGACGGCGGCGGCACCGCATCGGGTGTTCAACATCGGCAACAGTCAGCCCACTGAGCTACTGCGTTTCATTGAGGTGATGGAACAGGCCTTGGGTTGCGAGGCGATCAAGGATTTTCAGCCGATGCAGCCCGGAGATGTGGTGGCCACTGCTGCCAAGACCACAGCACTGGAGGAGTGGGTCGGTTTCCGCCCCTCAACACCGATTGAAACTGGGGTTAAGCGCTTTGCTGATTGGTATCGGAGTTTCTATGCGGTCTGAGGCTCAGTCGTAAAAACGTTGTCCATCCGCACGTTTGCGTTGATGGCGCCTTGCCTCCCTCCGGGTGTATTCACTCACGGTGGGGTTCGACACACTGGGGTCAACGTGTGCGACTTGTTCCCACAGGTCACGCGGAGCCCAGCGCACGGTGTGCTCCACACGATCGTGCTTGGTGATATGGCACCAATGGCTGCTACCGCATTGCGGGCAGAAGAGTTCTTCCAGCCACTCGTTACTCAGCACGAGCACCGGGTAGGCATTGATGATTAACTGGGCGCGCTTGGACGACATCCCACGACGTTGCAGTTCTTCCGGACTGAGAAGATGCAGGTAGTACTTCTTGCCATTGCCTTCGATGCGCTGCTCGGGGTGCACCGGGCAAAACAATTCACGCCGTTTGGGCCTGCGGTTGCGGCTTGGACTCTTCGTTGTTGAAGACTGAGACGCTGATTCGACCAATGCAATGGTGCACCCAAGCAATCACTTTAATCAGCTGAGGTCACCTCAAGCTTTTAAAGCCGAATCAATGGCAATTGAGACTTAGCAGGTTTACAGGCCCCATGAGTGTGTTGTGCTCAAGAGGCCAGAAGCCTACGAAGCAATCAGGCGGACCCGACTCCCGTGTAGGAACCATAGAAAAAGAGGCCGACGACGAAAAGAACAGCCATCCCTCCAGCTGTGGCCACTAACCAAAGAGGAAGAGTTCCTTCGGTCCAGCGAGATCGCCAGGCCACAGCAGGTCGACCGTCTGGAAGGCGATCAGGAATACGACCGTCAGGAAGATTGGATTTTTTGCCGCTCATGAAATCAGTTCCTCAGTTGAAGAAGTAGCTGGAGAACAGAATCCCGCAGGTGAAGATGAACAACAGGCCCAGGTACAGGCTGGTGCGGTTCAGCTCAACAGGAAGGCTGTTCGGATTGTTGTTGCGCTCCATGGTGTCTTGGATCTGTGAGGTGATCAGCGGCGAATAAACTGCATGGCAGCAAGGGCGCCAAGGAAAAACACCGTAGGCACGCCCAGGGTGTGAAGGGCCAGCCAACGCACCGTGAAAATCGGGTAGTTGCGCGGCGTGGAGGTGGCAGGAGACTGCGTCATGATTTATTTCAGGCGAACGTCAAGTTGGGACTTGCCTTCGTATCGCTGGCTCACAACAGGAGCTTTGCTCTCGCTCGCCTGAAAATAAGCATCAGGACGAGGAGTTCCAAAGGCGTCGTAGGCCAGGCCAGTGGACACGAACAGGAAGCCGGCGAGGAAAATCGCAGGCAGTGTCACAGCGTGGATCACCCAATAGCGGATGCTGGTGATGATCTCAAAAAACGGGCGTTCCCCGGTGGAGCCGGCAGCCATGGCTTCGGGCGTATCAGCTTGGAGATCCTAAGGGCTGGGTCCGATCCTCGGGGCCTCTTGCCTCTGTTGGTTACACAGAGTTGTGGGCTGGGTGGTGTTGGATCAGCCCACCCAGCGCAGCAGAATGCCTCGCTCGCCAAGCACGAAACCTTTCCCATCCACCATCGCGAAGCGAGTGAAGTTGCTGGGCTGCTTTGCTCCCACAGGGTCCCTCTGCCAGCTCTGCCCACCGTCATTGCTGACCAGCAGAGTGCCGTTGCCACCGGCAGCCCAGATGGCGCCGTCTGGAGTCCAGGTCAGATCGAGATAGCCGTATCCATTCGTGATTGGAACGATGGGCTTGCCCCAGCTCTCGTAGTTGTCGGTGTCATCATTCAGACGGATTTGGGCACCGCGGGCCAGCATCCAAAGGTGGCCGTCTGGCTGGTACCCAATGCTCTGCAGTCGTTGGCTGCTCACCCGTTGATGCACCTGCCAGACGGGCTGACCGGGATCCCAGCTGGCGTAAAAGTTGCCCAAGCTGCTGACGCTCATGTAGCGGCCATCGTCACTGCGGCGCAAATCTCTAACCGCTCCAGCGGCGTCGCTAACTTCGGCATCCCAACTGCCCCCTCCGTCAGAGGTTTGATAAACAGCCCCAACGTTGGTGGCGAGTTCAGCCCGATTACGGCCAAGGGCGGTAATCAGATAAGGCTCGCCTGGGAGCTTGGTGTCAAGAAAGAGTCGGGTCCAGTTGCTGCCGCCATCGCTGGTGTGCATCAGCAGGCCCGGCTGACCAGCGAGCCAGCCGTCCTGACCATCGAAATCGATGCTGATCAGTCGGAAGTTCTCTTCTTCAGGCAGGTCCAGGCTGCGTTCGCTCCAGCTCTCACCCCCGTCTTGGGTCTCCAGGATCATTCGGTTGCTGCCGACAAGGAAGCCGTGGTTGGCGTCCGTGAACGCCACATCCAGGGGATTGGACTGGGTGTCGAGCGCAATGGCCTGCCAGGGGCTGGTCTCCGCCGCTGCCAGACGTGTTGCCACGCAACCTCCGAGGCCAAGGCCGAGGCAGGCCACCAGCAGCAGCTGGATCAAGGGTTTGAACAGGCGCTTCATGGGGAACAACAGGAGTGCAGGCTGGATGGCAGTGATGCGATCAGCGCAGGGAATAAAGGGAGAGGAAAAAGGCAAAGGCCAGAGCCATGCTGCCGAAGATCAGCACATTTTTCTGACCTGGTGTGAGGCGATTGACCCCAAGGCCGTAGTTGAGGTTTTCCTCGAATCCGCTGGGCTTCGTGGAAGGGCCAATATCTCGGAAGGCGCCCACCTTGCTGCGGCACACCGGACAGCGGAAACGTATGGCGTCCAGGTCTTCAAAGGCTGTGCCCGAATCGATTCCAAGCTTTTTCACCCCTTCGGCGGGGTCATACACATAGCCACAGCTGCGGCACTCAAAGCGATGGGTGCGCGGATCGGTGGTCGATTCTTCTGCGGCGGTTGAAGACTCGGGTGTCGGTGACTCAGTGGTAGTCACCGTTGTACTGGTCACCTCAGCTTCTGTGCCGGATGCCTCAGCAGGAGCCGCAGCCTTGGGTCCAGAAATCTCGTCGCTCACTGCTGCTTCTCTGGGTCAGGAGACTCTATCGGGGGCGGCAGTCAGGTGGTGGCGAATGCCAGACTGACGCCAAGGTCGGGCTCATTCATGTTTGCGCTGCCGGGTTATGACGCCTTTTTGGGCTTCCTGCTGATTGCAGCAGCGGTGCCAGTTTTGGCGTTGATCACCAACAAGCTTCTCGCTCCTCGCAGTCAGCAAGGTGAGCGTGAGATCACCTACGAATCGGGCATGGAGCCCATCGGTGGTGCCTGGATTCAGTTCAACATCCGCTACTACATGTTTGCGCTGGTCTTCGTCATCTTCGATGTCGAGACCGTCTTCCTGTATCCCTGGGCCGTGGCATTCCATCGCCTTGGATTGTTGGCCTTTATCGAGGCCCTCATTTTTATTGCCATCCTGCTGGTGGCGCTGGCCTATGCCTGGCGCAAAGGCGCCCTTGAGTGGAGCTGACTGATGCCTGAATCAACGTCCCCTTCAATCGCAGCTGTTCGTGATCTGCGTGCTGCCAGCTGTGGCCCTGTGGCTGGAGCCGCTGAGTCAGCTCCCGCTGTTACGTCTGATCTGAGTGAGAACGTCATTCTCACCAGCCTCGATGACCTGCATAACTGGGCCCGACTGAGCAGCCTTTGGCCTTTGTTGTACGGCACAGCTTGCTGCTTCATCGAATTTGCCGCCCTGATTGGCTCCCGTTTTGACTTTGACCGGTTTGGTCTGGTGCCTCGCAGTTCACCCCGTCAGGCAGACCTTCTGATCGTGGCCGGAACGGTGACGATGAAGATGGCTCCGGCTCTGGTCCGCCTCTATGAGCAAATGCCCGAACCCAAGTATGTGATTGCAATGGGGGCATGCACGATTACCGGTGGCATGTTCAGCGCAGACTCCACGACGGCGGTACGCGGTGTTGACAAGCTGATCCCCGTGGATCTTTATCTGCCTGGGTGCCCGCCTCGGCCGGAAGCGATCTTTGATGCGGTGATCAAGTTGCGCAAAAAAGTTTCGAATGAGTCAGTGAGTGATCGGCGCCAGTTGGAGCAAACGCATCGCTATTGCACGGTGAAACACGCCATGAAGCCTGTTGAACCGATCGTGACCGGGGCATACCTGCAAGCTGAAACGCAAATCGCAGCCTTGCGGCCCGGCGCAGGTCTCCCGATGCCAGCGCTCTCCACCCCTGCGTCCACATCTGTGGCCGCCCCTGCGGAATCGCCCACGACTGACTCTTCTGCCTCCTGAGCGCTATTGCCATGAGTGAAACGCCTAAGCCTTCCGCCGCGAGCACGTCTGAAGAGAGCCAGCTTCCAGCTGCGCCTGAACGTGGCCCTGTGAGTTTGTGGCTGCAGCAACAAGGCTTCGAGCATGAGCTGTTGCCAGCTGATCATGTTGGTGTTGAAACGATCGGGATTGAACCGATGTTTCTGCCTGTGATCGCAGCAGCCTTGAAAGGGTATGGATTCGACTATCTCCAGTGCCAGGGCGGATACGACGAAGGCCCGGGGCAACGGCTTGTCTGTTTCTATCACTTGGTGGCGATGTCCGAAGTGGTGGAGGGCAATGGTGACCAGGTGCGTGAAGTGCGGCTCAAAGTGTTCCTTTCCCGTGAAGGCGAGCCCCATCTGCCCACGCTTTACGGCCTCTTCCGGGGCGCGGATTGGCAGGAGCGTGAAACCTTCGACATGTTTGGCATTCGTTTTGATGGTCACCCCCATCCCAAGCGCTTATTGATGCCGGAAGATTGGAAGGGCTGGCCTCTGCGCAAGGATTATGTGCAGCCTGATTTTTACGAAATGCAGGATGCCTATTGATTGGACTTGGCTTGATTGCTTGGTTGAGAATGTTTTTGAGATGGCAGAAGGGAGAGCGTCCACAGAGTTTTGATGCTCTGGGCTTGTTGATTGCACTGTCTACGGTGAATTCATCATTTCAATGTTGATTGTGGTACGGACGAATTGAGTGATTGATGGGTATTGATCTCCTCCCGGTCGTTGTATTCGCTTAGGAGAGGTTGAGGCATCTGGTGTTTGCTTTTTGTCTCTTGTGGCTTCGGGTTTGGCGCACAATTGCACGTTGTTCTTGTTAGTTTTGGTCGGTTTCTTTCACTCGTTTGTTTCTGGACAGCGTCGTTTTTATTGGCCTTGTCCTGCTTGTTTGTCTGACTTTTGTTTGCGATAGAAGCGCATCACTCCAAGCGCGAGGCTGCGGGGGTCATGGCGCAATGTGGCCGTGGGCCGGCTTCCTTGCAGTGGCGCTTCCATCACCTCGTATCCCTCTGTCTGCAGTGCCCGGCGATTGCACAGCACGGGTTCCGCTCCCCGGGATCGGTAGTGGGTAATCAGGGGTGATTCGGGTAAGTCTTCTTGGGCCAGTACGGCAGTGAACAAGCGTTTGCTTACGCCAAGGCTCGCGAGCTGGGCTTCGATGGCTCGCAGGTGGCCGCTCACATCCAGTCCATCGGTTTCGCCTGGTTGTGTCATCAGATTGCAGATGTACAGCCGAGGAGCCCTGCTGCGCTGAATGGCCGTCACCAGTTCGGGCACCAGCAGGTTGGGTAAGAGCGAGGTGTAGAGGCTTCCGGGGCCGAGCAGGATCAGATCGGCATGGGCAATGGCTTCAAGCGCTCGCGGTAGGGCTGGTGGTTGTTCAGGGAGGCAGCCCAGGCGCACGATTGGGCTTGGTGCATGGCCAATGGCCGACTCCCCTTCGATGCGTTCGCCGTTTTCAAGTTCGGCCCAGAGGCGCACATCCACGTTGGTCGCTGGCACGACTTGACCCTGCACGGCCAAAACACGACTGGACGCCGTGATGGCTGTTTCCAGGCTGCCGGTGATCGCTGTGAGCGCCGACAGGAATAGGTTCCCGAAGCTGTGGCCTTCTAGGCCCCCGCCTGCCGAAAATCGATATTGGAACAGGCGGGTGAGCAGTGGTTCCTCGGTCGAGAGGGCGGCAAGACAGTTGCGGATGTCGCCGGGTGGCTGCACACCCAGTTCCCGGCGCAGCACACCGCTGCTGCCGCCGTCATCGGCCACGGTGACGATGGCCGTGATATTTGAGCTGTAGCGCTTCAGCCCACTGAGCAGGGTGGAAAGGCCTGTGCCCCCGCCAATGGCAACAATGTTCGGACCGCGGTTGAGTCGGCTTTTGGCCCGCAGTGCATCCACCAGCACCGTGTCTTTCTCGGGAGCAAGGGCCTGCTGAATCGACCCGAAGCTGCGGCTCTGGCCCCATAAGAGCAGGCCGATGCCGATCAGCACGACAAGGGGACCCGTTACTTCTCGCGGCAGGACTCGCGTGATCCAGCCCAGTGATTCCTGGATGGCCCACAGCATCCAGTAAATCGGTTGTAGGTCAGCCCACACTGCTGCTCCCAGAAATGCCAGCATCAGGCCAATGCTGGAGGTGAGCAGCCAGCGCTTCACCACCAGGCCTGGTTGCAGCCAGCGCACGGCCCGGCGCGATCGGTTCATCAGATCGCGTTGCCGTGGAGAGTGCACCCCACGCAGCCTGTCTGTGCGGCTGCTGCGCCTCATCCTGGGCCGTGATGAAGGGTTAGGCGAGCTCAACAGCTGGGCGGTATCGGCAGGGCTTCCTGAACTGTACGGAAGTGGCCAGGATCCACCACCCCCCCTTGCAAAAGCATGCAGGATGGGGATCAAGCACCGTTTCCTTGTTCGCGTGCAAAGCTTGACGGCGAGCTCCACTTCTTCAGCGCACCATCCCGTGGTGGAGATGCGCAAGCTCACGATGCAGTGGGGAGCGCGGCCCGTGCTCGATCGGGTTGATTTGAAGATGGAGCCTGGTCAGCGGCTTGCGGTTGTTGGCCCCTCCGGCGCCGGAAAATCAACGGTGTTGCGTTTATTGGCGGGTCTGCAGTTGCCCACTGCTGGGGAGCTGCGGTTGTTCGGCGAGCCTCAGGATTATTTGCGCCTGGATCAGCGCTATCCCAAGGATGTGCGCTTGGTGTTCCAGAACCCGGCGCTCTTGGCGTCGCTCACGGTGGAGGAGAACGTCGGCTTTTTATTGATGCGGCTCGGGCGCTTTAAGCCCAGTCAGATTCGCGAACGGGTGATGGCCTGTCTCGAAGCCGTAGGCCTGCACGATGTGGCCGACCAATTCCCTGGTCAGCTCAGCGGCGGCATGCAGAAACGCGTCAGCTTTGCCAGGGCGCTTGTGGATGATCCCGATCGTGATGCGGAGGCGATGCCGCTGATGCTGTACGACGAGCCCACGGCCGGTCTCGATCCTGTGGCCTGCACCCGGATTGAGGACCTGATTGTGAAGACCACGGCCGTGGCCAACGGCTGTTCGGTCGTGGTGAGCCATGTTCACAGCACGATTGAGCGCACGGCTGAGCGGGTCGTACTGCTTTACGGCGGTCAATTTCGCTGGGATGGATCGATTGAGGAGTACCGCCGTAGCGAGAACCCTTACGTCCAACAGTTCAGGACCGGTAACCTGCACGGGCCGATGCAACCCACCGATCACTGATTGCTATGCGTCGCAGTGTCCGTGAAGCGATAGTCGGATTCTCCCTCGTTGGAGCGTTGGTGGGGTTCACCGGCACCATGCTTTGGCTTCGTGGCTATAGCCTCGGCGCCGATACTTGGACGGTCACTGCGGAATTCGCCAATGCCGGTGGTCTGGCGGAGCGGTCGCCTGTCACCTATCGCGGCATCGTTGTCGGTGTGGTTCAGGAGGTGACAGTCACCCCAGCTGCCGTCAGAGTTGTGCTGGAAATCAATCAGGAGGATCTCCGCCTTCCTACCCCCGTGACGGCAACGGTGGCTTCAGGTTCCTTGTTGGGTGGTGATGCGCAGGTGAATCTGATCAGTAGCGGTAACGCTGCGTTGCTCTCTGCGACAACGCCTGGTCCGAAATCTGACCAGTGCAACAGGGGCAAAGTGCTCTGCGAGGGCACGACGATACGCGGCGAGGCCGGCGCAAGTCTCGACACGGTGACGGCTTCGATGCAACGTTTGCTCCAAGAAGCTGAAGACCAGAAGTTGGTCTCCAGCCTGGTGCAGTCCTCGAAAGAATTCGATGCTGTCGCCAAGGAGGCGAAGACGGTACTGGGTCAGTTGGGTGATGAACTCGAGCGGGCAGCGCCAACGATCACCAACCTCAATCTGGCCACTGCAGAGGCAGTTGAGGCTGCGGCCCATATCAACAACTTGTCAGCGGCACTCGATAACCCCAAAACTGTTTCGGAGCTAAAACAGACTGTCTCGAATGCCCGTTCGTTGACGCAGCGTTTCGATGCCGTTGGCGGTGACCTTGAGCAGCTCACTGACGACCCAAAGTTCATCAAGGCGGTGCGGGATGTGGCGATCGGTCTGGGTGCTTTTTTTCAGGAGCTCTATCCGGCCGAGACCAGTAAGCCCTGAGTGCTGGGGGAGCGTTGATGGTGTTGTTGTTCCGAATCGACAACCTGTCGTTGGCTTGAGATTTTGATTGTTGCCTCGGGGCCAGAGAGAGCTCCGAAAGGTTTAGGTCTTAAGTCACGGTGTTGATGGCGTCCATGGCAATGGCGGCAATCGCCTGATCGCTGGCCTTCGGCAGTTGCACATATTTCCCCCCAGCGGCCTCGGCCAGGTCTTTGCCCATGCCGCTGCCGATGAATTTGCGCTCGGTATCGATCACAAGCAGCTTGATTCCCAGCATTCGGTAGCGGGCGGCGACATCCAGCACTTCTTGCTTGAGGTCGGGTTTCTCGTCTCCCTCAAGCGCAGGCTGGCCCAGAGACGTGCTGAGGGGGACGTTGCCGCGCCCATCTGTGATAGCCACCACTACCACTTGACCAAGATCGCTTGTTGTCAGGGCGTTGGCACCGACTCGGGCGGCCTGAGTGAGGCCATGGGCCAGGGGGGAGCCGCCGCCGCAGGGCATTGATTCCAACCGACGGCGTGCAGCGGTGATGGAGCGGGTGGGTGGCAGTAGAACTTCAGCCTGGTCGCCGCGGAAAGGGATCAGGGCCACTTCGTCGCGGTTCTCGTAGGCCTCAGTGAGCAAACGGATCACAGCTCCCTTTGCACTTTGCATCCGGTTCAGCGCCATTGAGCCACTGGCATCCACCAGAAAGATCACGAGGGCGCCGGATTGACGCTGCAGCAGCTTGGCGCGCAGATCCGATTCCTCCACGATCACCGTGCGATCTGGCTGGCGGGCCCGCCGTGCTTTCTGATAGGGCGCCGCTGCCCTCAGCGTGGCGTCGACGGCGATGCGGCGCACAGGGCCACGGGGCAGGATCGGTTTGACGTAGCGGCCGCGGCTATCACTCAAGACCACCGATCGGCTCCCGCTATTGCCGCTCTTGGCCTTGGCCGATGAGAACAGCAGCAGATCGGGATCAATTGCGACAGCTTCCGGGTCAAGCATGAACTCTTCAGGAATCGACGGTGGGGGCTCGTCGTCTGGAGTGTCGTCTTCGTCGTTGTCCTGTTCGTCCTCACTGTTGTCCTCGTTGTCATCCGGCGGCTCTTGGTCCTCTGGCGACTCCTCTCCCTGAGGCGGCGGCGGAGGCGGCTGATCTTCCGGTGGTGGAGGTTCCATTTGCTCGTCCTGGGGCGGCAGCTGCAGAGCCCGTGGCGCGATCACCAGGCGCACGGCCACTTGCAGGTCGTCGGCCTCCACTCGGTCTCGGCCGCTTAGAGCGGCATGGGCTTTGGCCACGCGCACCGCATAGAGCTCGGAGCGGTGCCCCTCAACGCCACCGCGGATTGCTTCGGTGACCAGGTACTGAATCTGTTCGGTGCTGATCTGTACATCCGGCAGCCATTGGCGCGCCAGCAACAGCTGGGTGGCAAGCGCTTCGGTCTCCTCGCCCCACTTGTCGGCGAAGCTGCGGCTGCACTGGCCATGGGAGAGCACCGCTTCGGTGATCTCCACACGTTGTTCGGTGCTCACCAGCTGGTCAGCGGAGAGGGCGATCGCAAAGCGGTCGAGCAAGTGGTCGCGAACGGCTCCTTCTTCTGGGTTGTAGGTCGCGATCAGTAGCGGTCGGCAAGGGTGGCTGAGGCTGAGGCCTTCCCGTTCCACCTGGTTTTCGCCGCTGCCGACGGCCGCCAGCATCAGGTTGACGATGCCGTCATCGAGCAGGTTGAGCTCATCCACATAAAGCACGCCTCTATGGGCTTCTGCCAGCAGGCCAGGCTGAAACACGGCACTGCCGCTGGCCAAGGAGGCCGTCACATCGACGGCGCCAACGAGTCGGTCTTCCGTGATGCCCAGCGGAACCTGGATGAAAGGGGCTGGCAGCACCTTGGTGGGCAGATTGGCAGCTGATGCGTCTTCCTCTCCGCCCCATTCCTCAGGCCGTAGAGGATCGAGATTGCGGCCTGCTGTGCCTTCCACATCCAGCACATCGATCGGTGGTAGAAGGGCATGGAGCCCGCGTGCCAGAACGGATTTGCCGGTGCCGCGACCTCCTGCAATGATCACACCACCGAGCGCCGGATCCACTGCCGCCAGCAGCAGGGCGAGCTTGAGAGTGCCGTGGCCGGTGATCGCCGCCAGTGGGAAAGCGCGGCTGGCCTGATCCTGGGCGGCACTGTTGGCCACACCACCCGCTGCTGCCACCCCTCCTGACACCATGAACGTTTCCAGGTCCTTGCGTGAGAGCCAGTCTCGCTGATCAACCCCGTTGCTTGGCAGTGGCCCTCGGTGCAAACCTACCCAGCTCTGTCGGTGATCCCCGTCAGACCCTTCTGTCAGTGCGTCCTCTCCTGGAGCAGTTGTTTGCTGATTGGGCCGGCGAAGTCTTGCACTGCCGTTGGTCACCGTTGCTCGAGACGGCGCCGGTCGGCGGGCCACTCGAACAGCCGATGTATCTCAATGCGGTGGTGCTCGTGCAGGGTATGAACCGAGTGCCGCACCAGGATGCAGCCCTGGAGTTGCTGGTGTCGCTCCATACGCTGGAACGGCAGTTCGGGCGTGATCGCGTTCGAGAGCAGCGCTGGGGCCCCCGCACGCTTGACCTCGACTTGTTGTTCTGGGATGAACTACGGCTTGCACATCCGCGCTTGGTCTTGCCCCACCCACGGATGCATTTGCGTGCCTTCGTGATGCAGCCCTTGCTGGCGGCGATGCAGGGATCCGTCGACTGGACGGCCTGAATCAAGCGATGCTTCAAGGATGACTGGTCAGCCAGATGGGTTTCTTGGACTGCTGTTGGGGCGGTTGAGCTCAATCACCTGATCGGCTTGTTGAAGCAGCTGTGGATCGTGGGTGCTCACCAGCACTAATCGGTCTTGCGTCCGCTCCTGGATGACAGCACGCACGCTGTCTGCTGCAGCGGTATCCAGAAATGCAGTCGGTTCATCGAGCACCTCTACCGGTCGATCCCGCAGCCAGGCGCGTAGGAGGCCGAGCCGATGAATCTCACCGCCAGAGAAGGGATCTTGTGCCAGGGTCATGGGGGCATCCAGGCCGCCTTCTCGCAGCAGTAGATAGCTCAGTCCAAGCCGTTGCAGCCAGGTTTCGATCACTGTTCGCGACTGCTCTCCACCCAGCAGAAGGTTGTCGCGCAAGCTGGCTTCAAACAGCACAGCATGTTGGGGTGCGTAGGCAATCAATTGGTGTAGTTGCGCGGCACCGGCTGGGCCGGAGAGGTGCCAACTCCGCGTGTTGCAGACCAACTCCCAAGCGCTGTGGTCTTCGCCTAATAATCCGCAGATTTGATCGAGCAGGCTGGTCTTGCCGCAGCCGGAGGGGCCAGTGATGGCAATCAGTTTGTTCGGCTTCAGACTGAGAGAGGTCACGGCCGCAGAAGCCGTTGGTGTCAGTTGCCATCGCAATGCTGTCCATTGCGCCTGGCCCAGCCTGTCAAGGTCCTGGTTTGACAGGGTTTTTTCGCCTTCTAGTCGAGGGATGGAACGTAGCTGTTGCCTGCGCTGGCAGAGGGCTTCATACCCGGGCAGATTGCCGAGGCAGAGCCGTCTGGCCTGGACCACGTTGCTGAGGGAGGAGCCGGCCCGATAGGCGAGCACCAGCGTTGTGGTGAGCACCTTCGCAGTCAGTGCGTCTTCTTGGAGGAGCATCCACAGACCGGCAATCGCCACGACCAGGGTGTCGCGCCAAGCGTTGTAGCCGGCTCGACGTCGCACCCGTTCTTTCAGAAGCCAGCGGCCTTGGGCGGTCTCCTGGCTGAAGCGTTGCAGGAGCCAGGCTTCCGCTGCTGCTGCGCGAACTGCTTTCAGACCATGGAGGCTGTCCCCCACAGTGCGCTGCAGCGCTGCATTGAGGCGGCTCTGGATACGCCCTAGCCCCCAGCTGCCCGAGCGTTGTAGCAGCGCTGCTGCTGCTGTCCCGAGCAATGCCAACAGCAGCGGCCAGGCTGCACTGCGGCCAATGAGCAACACGCTGGCGAGGTAAATCACCATGGCCAGAAGGGCCTGGAGCAGGCGTACGGCCTGATCCAGGCTGAGGCTGGTGCGGTTGATGTCGCCCATCAAGAGGGCGAGTAGGGCACCACGCCCAAGTCGGTCGAGTTGCGATGAGGAGGCGGTGAACACCTGGTGGAGGAGTTGATGGCGGAGGCGATCGGTGAAACCGGATCGCAACCGTTCCCGGCTAATGGCGACGCGCGCCTGCATCAGACCGCGCAGGAGGATCAGACCCACCAACAGCGCCAGACTTGCTGGCAAGGACAGGCTGATGGCGAGCGGTAGTGATGGAGCGGCCTCATTCCCAGATCCCAGCAGCAGTGTGACCGCCAATCCGAGGCCGGCAATGTCGAGCAGGCTGCTGATGCTGCTGAGCAAGCCCAGTAAGGCCAGATGGCGCCATCCGGCTTCCTGCGCCAGGTCTTTCAGCAGTTTGATCTGCAGCAGACGGGGAAGGCCACGGGGTGCTGATGCCATCAACTATGCAAAGTCCCCCCAACGGAGCAGGATCGATGTTGCCCTAACGATCCTGCTGCTCAACCGCCATGCTGGGCCTCAGCAATGCCCCGCGAGCCCATGGCGCCCTTGCCGCCCCCAGAACCCTCCCAGTTGTTGGAGACGATCGATGCGCTCGAGTCGCGCAAGATTCGCTTTGAGTGCAACCGTATCCGTCTTCCGATGGGGGTTGAGGGCACCTTCGGGATCATTCGCCACCCCGGGGCGTCGCTGGCAGTGCCGATCACGGCTGATGGCCAGGTGGTGCTGCTGCGTCAATATCGCTTTGCTGTGCAGGCTCGCTTGTTGGAGTTCCCCGCCGGAACCCTCGAAGAGGGGGAAGATCCGCTGGAGTCGATGCAGCGGGAGCTTGGCGAGGAGGCGGGTTACAGCGCTGCTCGCTGGGACGTGCTTGGGCCAATGTTGCCCTGCCCTGGCTATTCCGATGAGGTGATCCATTGTTTTCTGGCCAGGGAGCTCAGTCCCCTTGAGAACCCCCCGGCTGGCGATGACGATGAGGATCTGGAAGTGGTGCTGATGAGCCCGGCCGAGCTGGATGCACGACTGGCGTCTGGTGAGGAATGGCTGGATGGCAAGAGCGTCACGGCCTGGTTCCGAGCCAAGCAATTGTTGGGGCTCTAAGCGGGATCGCCCGCGTAACCCTCTGCTTGTGGCCTGTCTGTTGATCCGGCAGGAATCGTGTTGATCGGGGCTCTCTTGCGTCTGCTTTGTTGATGTCATCACCTCGCATCTTGTTCTGGCACCGTCGCGATCTGCGTCTGGCTGACAACACTGGCCTGCAGGCTGCTGTTGCACTGGGGCCTGCGGTCACTGGGGTGTATGTGCTTGATCCATTGCTCATCACGCCTGCTGAGGAACTGCCGCCGATGGCCCCGGCTCGGCTCTGGTTCTTGATCGACACTCTGATCGAGCTGCAGCAGCGGTGGCGGCAGGCCGGCAGCAGGCTGTTGGTGGTCGCCGGAGATCCGGTGGAGCTCCTGCCACGTTTGGCGTCGCTGCTTGATGCCCCAACGCTGGTGTGGAGCCGGGATGTGGAGCCCTATGCCCGTGCTCGTGACCGCCAGGTCGCCAAGGCGTTACAGGCCGATGGCCGCAAGCTTTTGGTGGATTGGGATCAGCTGCTGGTGGCCCCGGAGCTGATCAAGACTGGAGGCGGTGACCCTTACCGCGTGTATGGCCCTTTTCTGCGCAATTGGCGCGGACAGGTTGAGCGCAGACAACCCAGCACCATTGACGCCCCCGTTGGATTCATCGACCTGGAGTCAGACACCCTCGAGGCGCTCACTAGCGGAGACGGGGAGCTGGGTCGCTTGTGCGCTGAAGGTCAGCGCGAGCTGGAGCGGTTGCAGGCCGAGCACGGTTTCGGAGGCATGGAACTCTGCCCTTGTCGTCCCGGGGAGGCAGCGGCATTTGAGCAGCTCACAAGCTTCTGCGCCAGTTCTCTGTTCGCCTACGAACCGGATCGCAATTTCCCTGGGGTGGTGGGCACCTCCTATCTCAGTGCAGCGCTGAGCATGGGCACGGTGAGCCCGCGCCAGGCCTGGTGCGCGGCCCAGGAGATGAAAGAGATGGCCCGCAGTGATGAGCAGCGTCAGGCAATCCAGGTGTGGGAGCAGGAACTGGGCTGGCGGGAGTTTTACCAGCAGGCGTTATTCCATTTCCCGGAACTGGCACAGGGGCCTTACCGCGAGCAGTGGCGTCGCTTCCCGTGGCAGAACAACAACGACTGGTTTTTGGCTTGGAAGAACGGCCAAACCGGCATGCCGATCATTGATGCGGCCATGCGTCAGTTGAATCAGAGCGGCTGGATGCACAACCGCTGCCGCATGATCGTGGCTTCCTATTTGGTAAAGGACCTCATCTGTGATTGGCGCTGGGGTGAGCGCGCTTTCATGGAGCTCGAGGTGGATGGTGATTTGGCTGCCAACAACGGCGGTTGGCAGTGGAGCGCCAGTAGCGGCATGGATCCAAAGCCGCTGCGCATTTTTAATCCGGCGACTCAGGCATTGAAGTTCGATGCCGAAGCGGATTACATCCGCCACTGGTTGCCGGAGTTGCGGCACGTGAATACCAAGGATCTACTTAGCGGTGAGATTGCTGCCTTGGAGCGCCGTGGTTATCCCGAGCTGCTGGTGGATCACAAGCAGCAGCAGGCACGATTTAAGGGGCTTTACGCCACCATCAAAACTTGAAGCCATGTGGTCAGTGGGGTTTTGCCTAGCTGGACAAAGCACTCAACTCATTGAAAAGCGGGAGGCCTGATCAGCCCCCCGCAGTTTTGAACAGTTTGATGGCTCAAGGGAGCATTCAGCTGTTGGAGTATGAGATCCATGCACCGAGCTGACGCAGTTGGAAGTGGGTCAGGCTGAGATGACGTGAATCCCAGGGGTTGCGGATGTCAAAGCGTTCGGTGGTGGGGTTGTAGCCGACGATCGAATACACATGGCCTTGAACGCCAGTGCTGATGCTGGTGGTTCCAGCGTTGGCATTGGTGGCATTGCTGTTGAAGCCGCTCACGGTCACCACCCGATTGGAGTTGACCATGTTGACCAGTTCGGTCTGGTTGATGCCGCCGATACCGGACCAGTTGACCTGTTGTGCGCCGTTGCCGATGCCGGTGATGTGGCCGATGGCTGCGGAGGCGGAGCCCCAGCCGATGCCGGTGTTGCCACTGCCGTAGAAGTTGTTGCCGTCCTGGCCGATGCGGCCGGACTCATTCACTTGTGCGTAGGCCTTTTCGGCAAGAGCGACCCAGAGCTCGTTGTTGTTGGCGACCACATTGCGGGTGCCGCCATCACCACCGTCGTTGGCATAGAGATAGGTGCCATCGGAGCGTGTCGCCATCTGGCGGTCGACGGTCACATAATCGACTTTGCCGTTGGTGTTGAAGCGCACAGTCCAGGTGCCGTCACCGTTGTCGGTGAACATGTCGTTGATGGCACTGGGCTTGTCATTGGCGGTTCCGGCCAGACCAGCGAGGAAATAGCAGGTGCCGACGGAGCCTTGGCCAACATCATCAGCGCTGACGCTGCCATCGGTGAGGGTGCCTGCTGCGGTGGAGTAGGAGCCAGCCAGGGTGCCGCTGCCGTTGCGGTGAATGGCAGGACGGTCGGTGCCCAGCATGTGCTTACCGATCAGCAGGTTCAGATCGTCTTTGCTGCTGCCAGCGGCGAGATCGCCGAGGGAGTCGCGGATGCTGTCGGAGCCTGTGTACCACTGGTTGCTGTCGTCATGGAAGACAACTTTTTCGGAGAGGACTTTGATGTCATCGCGCATCAGATGATCGGTGCGGTTCCAGAACTTGCGAAGGTCGCTGAGTTCGGTTCCCGAGACGGAGCCATAGTCTCCGGCGCTCTTGAGGACGCCGATGACATCATTGCGTGAGAAGGAATTGTCGTATTTGATGGAATTTAGGGCTGCATTTTCAACGCTCTTGTCACGGATGAGTCCTTTCAAGCTCCGCTCAAGACCGTTGGCTCGTTTTGAGATGCTGAGGCTATAGCTGGTGGCGCCATGGCTCCAGGGGCGCTGTTTGTAGCTGTAAGCACGGGCGTAGTAGGTGCCGCGACCCAGATATTTCGAGAAGACTTCAGACCGAGAGCCGCCACGGTCGGAGAATTTGATGAGGCGTCCGCTGCGATTGTAAAGAGCCAGGCCTGCATCTCTCCTCAAGCCCCGCAGGCCGAAGTTGTAAGTGCCGGATTTGCCAGCGTAGAATTTAAACCAGTCGTTTTTGTCGCGGTTGCCGCGGTAGGTGTAGCCAATTTGGCCGCGCACATTCTTGCTTTGTCGGTAGACAACATGGCCGAGATTGAAGGCATTGCGCCGGCTATCGGTGCGATCAAAGCCTCTGCGTTCGTCGGCAGAAAAGCGTCCGGTGCTGGTGGTGCGGTTGCGGAAGCGACGACCACGGGTGCGTCCATCTCTATTGAAGCGGCGTTGGGAGAGGAGGTCATCAACCTCGTCTTGTTCAGCATCGGTGGTGTCACCCCCTTGGATCAGGGTGTCGCCATCGGAATCGGTGAGTGTTGAGCCGCCACTGTCGCCGATGAGGTCATCGACGGTGTTGCTCATGCGGACGTTGCGTGAGGCAAATGGTGTTGTTGATCCACCCATGGCCGGGCCATTGGCTGTGCTCCAGGGGTCCTGCGCCATGTTGGTGCAGAGTTGGTCGGACAGTGCTGATGGGTTGAGCTGATTGTTGTCATTGAGGCCATAGGCCTGGATGTTTTGTAGATCAGCGCCAGCTTGATTGGGCTGCTTGTTTTGGAGAACGTCCTGGAAGGATTGCTGGTCCTGAGTGGAGTCAAACATGATGGAGGAGGTGAGTGAGTTGTGAAGGGTGATTCCCTTGTTGAACTCACGATCTCCCGGGATCAATGTTGATGTTGTGAGTGAGATCTCGGCATGTTGTGATCTTGCTCACAGGTGAGCAGAGAGCGTTTTCGTGATGCCTTTTGGAGGGTTGTGATCGGGTTGAGGAGTGCCCTCAGTGAGGAGCGCCAGCCCTGAGGCCCAGGAGCCGGTGGCGAGGGGACGGGGCTGGTTGGTCAGTGGATGGATTAGTTGGTGGTGCTGGCCGTGAGTGAGCAGGTCTGGCCATTGAGGCTGAGGGCCAGGGTGACGTGCACCGGCATTGAGGGGTCGAGGTTGAGCGGCAGCCGGTGCACGGTGCTGAAGCGGTTGAGAGGACTCATGTCGGGCTGTTGCGTCCAGGGGAAGAGGTTGGTGTCTGTGGCTTGGTGCCAGGAGGCCTGATCGATCCGCACCTGCTGTGCTTGCTCACTGGTGTTGTGCAGCTGCAGTTCCACGTTCAGGACATGGGAGTGGCTGGGAGTGGCTGGCGTGCCTGCGCTGATCGAACCAGGCGGCAGAGCGCCGCCTGGGGACCGAGGGATGGGATCGATCCAGGTGCGTAGGGAGGCCTGGATGGCCCCTGTGTGGCAGGAATTGGCGGACGGCATGCTGGTGGTGCGAAGGATTGAGCTGAGTCGGTGAGCTGGGGCAAGATCAAGATCTAGGTGCTCGAGCGCTGGCGAGAAGAGAGAGAGTCCGAGCCAGCTGATCAGGATGGACGACATCGTTGTTGGGTTTGGGCTGGTCCAAGCAAGGAAAAAAGGGGGCTGGATGAGCAGCCCCCTTTTGGGTCACTGGTTTGATGGCTCAAGGGAGCATTCAGCTGTTGGAGTATGAGATCCATGCACCGAGCTGACGCAGTTGGAAGTGGGTCAGGCTGAGATGACGTGAATCCCAGGGGTTGCGGATGTCAAAGCGTTCGGTGGTGGGGTTGTAGCCGACGATCGAATACACATGGCCTTGAACGCCAGTGCTGATGCTGGTGGTTCCAGCGTTGGCATTGGTGGCATTGCTGTTGAAGCCGCTCACGGTCACCACCCGATTGGAGTTGACCATGTTGACCAGTTCGGTCTGGTTGATGCCGCCGATACCGGACCAGTTGACCTGTTGTGCGCCGTTGCCGATGCCGGTGATGTGGCCGATGGCTGCGGAGGCGGAGCCCCAGCCGATGCCGGTGTTGCCACTGCCGTAGAAGTTGTTGCCGTCCTGGCCGATGCGGCCGGACTCATTCACTTGTGCGTAGGCCTTTTCGGCAAGAGCGACCCAGAGCTCGTTGTTGTTGGCGACCACATTGCGGGTGCCGCCATCACCACCGTCGTTGGCATAGAGATAGGTGCCATCGGAGCGTGTCGCCATCTGGCGGTCGACGGTCACATAATCGACTTTGCCGTTGGTGTTGAAGCGCACAGTCCAGGTGCCGTCACCGTTGTCGGTGAACATGTCGTTGATGGCACTGGGCTTGTCATTGGCGGTTCCGGCCAGACCAGCGAGGAAATAGCAGGTGCCGACGGAGCCTTGGCCAACATCATCAGCGCTGACGCTGCCATCGGTGAGGGTGCCTGCTGCGGTGGAGTAGGAGCCAGCCAGGGTGCCGCTGCCGTTGCGGTGAATGGCAGGACGGTCGGTGCCCAGCATGTGCTTACCGATCAGCAGGTTCAGATCGTCTTTGCTGCTGCCAGCGGCGAGATCGCCGAGGGAGTCGCGGATGCTGTCGGAGCCTGTGTACCACTGGTTGCTGTCGTCATGGAAGACAACTTTTTCGGAGAGGACTTTGATGTCATCGCGCATCAGATGATCGGTGCGGTTCCAGAACTTGCGAAGGTCGCTGAGTTCGGTTCCCGAGACGGAGCCATAGTCTCCGGCGCTCTTGAGGACGCCGATGACATCATTGCGTGAGAAGGAATTGTCGTATTTGATGGAATTTAGGGCTGCATTTTCAACGCTCTTGTCACGGATGAGTCCTTTCAAGCTCCGCTCAAGACCGTTGGCTCGTTTTGAGATGCTGAGGCTATAGCTGGTGGCGCCATGGCTCCAGGGGCGCTGTTTGTAGCTGTAAGCACGGGCGTAGTAGGTGCCGCGACCCAGATATTTCGAGAAGACTTCAGACCGAGAGCCGCCACGGTCGGAGAATTTGATGAGGCGTCCGCTGCGATTGTAAAGAGCCAGGCCTGCATCTCTCCTCAAGCCCCGCAGGCCGAAGTTGTAAGTGCCGGATTTGCCAGCGTAGAATTTAAACCAGTCGTTTTTGTCGCGGTTGCCGCGGTAGGTGTAGCCAATTTGGCCGCGCACATTCTTGCTTTGTCGGTAGACAACATGGCCGAGATTGAAGGCATTGCGCCGGCTATCGGTGCGATCAAAGCCTCTGCGTTCGTCGGCAGAAAAGCGTCCGGTGCTGGTGGTGCGGTTGCGGAAGCGACGACCACGGGTGCGTCCATCTCTATTGAAGCGGCGTTGGGAGAGGAGGTCATCAACCTCGTCTTGTTCAGCATCGGTGGTGTCACCCCCTTGGATCAGGGTGTCGCCATCGGAATCGGTGAGTGTTGAGCCGCCACTGTCGCCGATGAGGTCATCGACGGTGTTGCTCATGCGGACGTTGCGTGAGGCAAATGGTGTTGTTGATCCACCCATGGCCGGGCCATTGGCTGTGCTCCAGGGGTCCTGCGCCATGTTGGTGCAGAGTTGGTCGGACAGTGCTGATGGGTTGAGCTGATTGTTGTCATTGAGGCCATAGGCCTGGATGTTTTGTAGATCAGCGCCAGCTTGATTGGGCTGCTTGTTTTGGAGAACGTCCTGGAAGGATTGCTGGTCCTGAGTGGAGTCAAACATGATGGAGGAGGTGAGTGAGTTGTGAAGGGTGATTCCCTTGTTGAACTCACGATCTCCCGGGATCAATGTTGATGTTGTGAGTGAGATCTCGGCATGTTGTGATCTTGCTCACAGGTGAGCAGAGAGCGTTTTCGTGATGCCTTTTGGAGGGTTGTGATCGGGTTGAGGAGTGCCCTCAGTGAGGAGCGCCAGCCCTGAGGCCCAGGAGCCGGTGGCGAGGGGACGGGGCTGGTTGGTCAGTGGATGGATTAGTTGGTGGTGCTGGCCGTGAGTGAGCAGGTCTGGCCATTGAGGCTGAGGGCCAGGGTGACGTGCACCGGCATTGAGGGGTCGAGGTTGAGCGGCAGCCGGTGCACGGTGCTG
>NZ_UCOB01000023.1 GCF_900474295.1 Synechococcus sp. UW140
ACTACGCCCCTGCGCCTCAGGCTCCGGTGTATCACCAGCCTGCTTATGGCTATCAACAGCAGCCGCGCTACGGCTATTGATCGATACCCAGGCAAAACGATGACTGCCCCAGCCCCGCCAGGAGCGGGGCTTCTGTTGTCCGTTCGCCAGGCGAAGCGAAGCATGGGATTTGACTGCTTCGCAACAGCTTGACTAGAACCTGCCTGTACTTCCACCAAGGCTGTGAATTGGGCTCATCAGAAGGGATGTGATCTGGAAGAAGTTGAGGGGTCACATTACACATGTCGCAGGCTTCTCTTGCTGCAAGTTCATGATGACTTCGTCTCGCTCGCAGGCTGACCTCATTCCGTTGGATCAAAATTTTGAACTGGCCGACAAGGAATGCTTTGGCATTCATGGTGGAGCCAATTAAGCATGTTGCCGGATTGAGAGTCTCAAGTCAGTGGTATTTCGCTTGGCTTGCAATCAATCCGGAATGGGTTGATCAAATACGTTTCTGCAGAACGGCTTGATTTTTAATAGTTTCCCGCTATTGATGAAGGCTTTTGCTTGACTTGCTTATGGTGTTAGTCTGCGATCAGCTTCTCGTTTTGGGTGTGACGGTGAAGTACAAATGTGATCGGGTTCTGCAAAAGTAGTTTCCGGTTTTGACTTGTGGCTGCATTATCAGTTGAATGTTAGAGGTGGCAGCGATACATCTGCATGAATCCCTTTGGCTGAGCTTTCACCTTTCAAGACTCTAAGGGCTTTTAGCATGCATCTTCTCTTCGCCTCGATCTCTGCTGGATCCTTCACTAGTACAGAGATGCAGATGTCTTGATCGTCATATGTGACTCGGTAGCCACCATCCACAGGAGCAGCCATCCATCCAGAGCCTTTTTTCAACTCTTCCGGCATGGGCTCGCATCGTCGCCTCAGAATGTTAGACGTCCTTGCTTGCTGCCGAACGGCAGCTCATCATTTCAGGTAATGCACTTTGAGCACTGCCCGTGAGTGGCCAGTGGCCACTGAGGGGGCCCTGTCTTCGTTCGGTTTGTTGGTTGTAGCAGTTGTTGCGAACGTCTTTAGGACTTCTGTTTTAGGTGGTGAATGAGGTGATGACTTGTCGATTAGTGGAGTGCTGTTGTCTCTCGATTGGCAGACCATCTCTTGATTCACCGTTGTGCTCGATACTTGGCTTCAACTGTCGCTCAGGTGTTGATCGCATCGTGGTAGAGCCGGTTCAAAGCCCCGCGAATGGCGGGGCGTTGTGCTGTGCTTCAACCTTCGGACTCGTGTGAAGTTTCGATGGCTAGAGATACATGTCTTTCAACAGAGCTGGCTTACTAAAGGCACGCCCTCCGTGAATCAATTCAAGTACAGAATCATCTAGTTCGTGCTGTACCTCCTGAGCTTTGATCTTGGTTTCCTCAGCAGCGATGCAAGGATTTTTCAGTTGGAAAGTCATCATGGTTTGGGTCGTTGGTTGCGTGAGTGTGGGGTGTTGCCCCTCGACTCCTTCAAGATCACAGCATTGCTGGTGAACCCCCGTGTGAGGCTCTGGTGAGGAGCTTTGCACTATCGGGTGAAGTTCTGGTGAAATGCTCTCCCCTCTCCCCCTGCGCTGACGGGGCATCGCAATACACAACCGCCTGATGCAGCTTGAGCTTGGCTGAGAAGGCTTGCGTTACACCCTCGTGATGGATTCGAAGCATCCATCGATTGACTGCTGAAAAGGCACATTTCAGCCCAGTCGTCGTAAGGGTTTTTAAGGGCATGACTGGGTTCTTAAGGCCTGCGCTCGATTGGGGTGCGACTCTGAAATGGACGTTTCTGGATACAGAAAACCAGTTGTACTCAGCTTGCTGCAGATCCACCGACTGCCTTGAGCGCAGTTGGTCTTGCACTTGCTTGGCGGCATCTGTCTGGTCAGTGTCCCCTTGGGTGGGCACTGTTATGGCTTCAGCGAACTGGTGGGTAGGTTGCACTTGCTGGGGTTTCGCACGACCCACCGAACGGGATTAGAAACGAGAACCTTTTCGCAGCCGTTCCCGTATCTGCAGGGGTACAGGACCAACGCGATAAAGGTGTTTTTGACAAATGACTTGTCCCAGTTTGGGGCGTCGATGCTGGGCTTATCTGGAATGAATTTCTGAACTCGCATCGTCGCGCCATCGCTGACCGCGCAGATTTCACCCCAGTCCAGCCCGTCATCGAGGACATAGTTCGTGTCGCAAGGGGTCGAAAGCACGTCGCGAAGGGCGTCTTTGCCAGAGTGATATCTACCGGATCCATCATTTTCGAGGGCTTCACGGTCTGCAGTTAAATTGAACTGAGCGTTTGCTTTGCAGGTAGCGATTGCCCCGCTCAGCGAGCTGGCGAACGCAAGCCGCTTGCGCCCATCACATCCCACCAACAGCCCTGAGCCAACTGCAATGGCGGTGATGGCACTAAATCCTTTGATTAGATCAGCGATAGCGAAAGGCGCAGTGAACGCTGCATTGAACAGGTTCTATTGAGCGCAGAATGACTTGCTTGAGATGCTGCTGCCCGCTGCAGTAGGCAGTTTAGGCTTTGCTGCTATTCAGTAGGCAATAGCCAACATCGCTCAGGGCCGGGCTACTGAATGGCACTTGGGGCATGGCTGCTCAAAGCGCTATGTCTGGTTCTGCCAGAACTACCGGCACACAATCAAATGCGGCTCCAGGTCTCCCTCGGGCTCAAGGATGCTGAAACGATTGGTAGGTCAGTGCAGGGGCAGGCAAAATATGAAATCTCTGGTTCCATTGTGAAATGGATAAATGCCGTTTTTCTTTCGTCTTGGACTCATGCAATTTAAGAAGAGTGGTTTCAAGATGCGGTGTAATTAGCGAGAGTGAATGGTATCCCAGATGGCGATTGATGGGTGCCAATGTAGTGCCTTGATGGAAGGAATTGGCCTATTGGCATTGTCGCTGAGAATCGTCCTTGCTACCGGCTGACGATCCGCGACAAAGATCTCTTTCCCAGTTCGACCCACTTCGCTTGCGCTGTTGGCATGTCGTTGATGAACCGGCAGATCTTCTGCACCTGATCGCTCAGCATCCAAGCTTTACCGTTCTTTCATTGGTGCCTCTTGCCTGCTCCTTGTTCAGTCTTGTTTGCATTGGAGATGCGTCATGGTCATTGTTTGAAAATGCGGGGTTCCACTGCAGACCATGCTGTCGTTAGCTTTTTTCCGATCACAGCCAGATCAATGATCAGCGTCGTGCGGCCGTTGAGGGTCTGGGCCAAGCGGATCATTCCATCCAGCGAGGGCTAAAGCTGGTTTTGTGACGCTAGGGGTCTGCGCCAGCTTCCGATACGGCTTGGCTCGCCTGGCGTTGCTAGAGGTTTATTGGTTGTTTGCCCCTGGAGAGCTCCAATGGAATTTCATGGGTCCTTCCTTGAGCTCCAGGCTGCTGTTGAGAAATTGGGTGTGCCCTGCCATTGGGAACACCGGCACGATTTCGAATCGGCGTTTTTTGATGATGGGGTCAGCAATCTCAAGCTGAACTGGTGGCCTTCAACTGGGGTTATCCAGATGGTTGGTGACCCTGAAGTTAGAGATGAGAGGTGGCGGCTACTTCAGGAGCTCCTCAAGCAGTAGCCAGCCGGCCTCTGGAGCCCACTCAATCTGCTTCTTTCAGGTCGGTGCCCATTGTTTGTGCCGCTTGCTCAGATGCTCACCACGCTGCAGTCGCTTTTGCCTCAGACTGCAGCCGAGAGAGTTGTGACACTGTTGATCAGTGGTGTCAGAAGTCAGTGCCCTGGCTAGGTTGATGATGCTGATCTTTTTCTGATTCCACCTGGAGTAGTTAGCCTGAATTGGCGTCCTTATTCATTTGTCTATCGTCTTTATGGTGCAGCTTGTCACCCATTTTTGATAAAGTTTCTCTCCACATGAGAATATCATAAAGATTGACGAAAAAATCGTTATTCCTTACCAGGCCCAAGTGGTTAGAGAGGAAAAATATTGCATTTTCCCATTCAATAATTGATCCTTTTTCTGGCATTTTGGTGTCTTCAATTGCATATGCACTAGCTCTTAGGACTGCCCCGTCTCCGGACTTTGTGCTCTTAAATGAAGATGACTTGGTGTCTGTATTGATATGGACTTTTGATTCTGTCGGCTCGCCAACGCCGGCAAATAAATAAAATTTAAGCCCCTTTGGGGGCTTGCTTTTTATGTCTAATCTTGAATGGAATAATTCTGCTTTTTGCAGTAGCTGTGCTTGCAGATTTTTTGCTAAAGAGTAACGTTTCTGGCTTGTGCTAGCTGCGGGGGCAATTTGAGCAAGAATTTTTTCTTGGTTTGGGTTGAGTATCCCCCAGCTCATTGCCTGCCATAGTTTTGGGTCAAGCAAGTTAATTTTCCCCCCTTCTTGATCTGTTACCTGAACTATGTCTTTGCGTGGTAAGAGCTCGTACATTGATGGCATGGTTCCGAGTACGGCGGAAGGGTATTTCAGCCATTTGATTTTATCTAAATTGAAACCATTAAGGAGATTTTTTAATGCTTCGCCTGAGCCTTTATTTGGTGGGGCAACCATGATTATATTTTCGATTTTATCGCCACCTCTCCAGTCGAGTTTGGGGGCGGTTTCATTAGTCCCTAGTCCTTGGTCTCCGTATCGTAAATAGTACCTTGCTGTAAGACACCCCATCGAGTGGCAAATGATGTTAAACTTTTGCCCCTTTTTATATAATTTCTTGCTTTCTAGTTCTTTTGATTTTGCCTTTATGAAGTTGCTTAGCTTGATGGCGCTATCAGCATTTGACTCCCGCCAGTCATAGGCGAATTCAAACATGGGAGTGTTTGTATGTGGTTTTACTGGTCTTGTTGATTGATTGTCTTTGTGGAGTATGTATCCAGCTTTTTCGAGAGAGCTTACTACTGTTGCGTAGATTGCTAGGTCGAAAGTTGAGAATGGAAATAGGTTTATTTTTATTTGTTCAATAACAGACATGGGCTTTACTTTGTTTTTGGCCTGTCCCGAAGTAGTCGAGTTGCCTGCCAAAGGTAAGGCAAGTAATTTGTTGTCTTTTTCCGTGGAAGGCCAAAAGCTGTTGTAGCCATATGATCCCCATGCTGTTTTTCCATTGCTCGCATCGACTAGCCTTGTTCCGCCAATTCCTGGAATAAGAATTATTGGATTTGCCTCTTTGGTGCTAGCCATGATCTCATCCATGAATGGTCCATGGCTCGGCGAATATATGAAATTACCTCTCGAGCATGAAGAGGTGAGGCTCGCTATAAGAATGAATAAAGCAGTCTTTTTTGGAAGTTGTGCGGCCAATTGGCTTTCAATCCGAGCTCAATTCACAACTTGATCATAGCGAAGACGCAGCAAGAGGTCCTGGCCGCTGATGCTTTCGCTTTGCTGGCAGCATTGCAGTCGGCTCAGAATGTGCGATATCAGTACTGATGTATCCCTAGGGGTGATCGCAATCGGAGTGTTCAGCGCGGCGGCCCCCATCCCGCCCCTGCGAGGGTGAGCTCAAGCTCATACTGGATCCTGGTGATGTGTTCCCAGTATTTTTCTGCTCTGGCTTTGTGAGTGTCCTGAAACTCCTGCAGGAATTCGCGTAGACCAGTTGGTATTTGCAGCACCTCGGCCTGCGGAGATGCGCTGCAACTACACAGTGATTGGCTTCTGCACTCCCAACGGGGTGGGGCTGTCCGAGTTCAAAGCGAGCTTGGCGAGCTTTGTCGCGGCAGCGATGGGCTTGTTTCCCAGGATCAACAGCTGGTCGCGCTGGACCTGGATGTCACCTTCTTGCAGCCCCAGTCTTGCTGGCGCCAGTGGATTCAGCGTCATCCGTCCATCAGGACGGCAATCCGCCACAGGCTGCGTCAACGGCACCCCGATCGGCCGCAACGCCTTCAAGTTTTAACTCAATAATCTATGGGTTCGTGTAGGTATTGGATCAGGTTTTTACGTGGCTTCCAAAAGCATTCAACTTAGAGCCTGGGGAACCTTCGAGATTGATGACTTTGGAAAAAGGGATGGGCTCAATTGAGGCAGTTATGCCCTGCGTTGTTTTCAGGACCCAAGCCGCTTGTTAAGTGTGAATAGGCAGAAGGAGTTGGAACCGATTTCCGCTTGGCTGGGTCTCGTTCAATACGCTAGATAGCCGCTATTGGCCCTTCTGCAATTCCTGATGGCTTTATTCCTGGGTAGCAGCATTGAGTTCCGTGGCCAGTTGCTTGAAGGTCTTCATCAGTTGGCTCAAGCACTGTTGTTTGTCTCCTGACCAGCGTATCGGTTCACCCACGAGCGCATCACAGAAAAATGGGACCAGCAATGCCTCACCTTTTGGTAGTGCTTTGCCAAGGCCATGCAGGAAAACCGGAGTGGCCTCTAACTCCGGGTGTCGTTGCAGCAGGTGGGCAATGCCGGAGCGCAGGGGAGTCATTACTTCAGGATCACCGCGACTTCCTTCAGGAAAGAGGATCACGATTTCATTCCTTGCGAGTGCAGCCTCAACCGGAGCAAGAGGATCGGTGCGACCACGTTTTGGGTGTCGATCGATCGCCAGGATGCCCACCAAGTTGAGACTGAACCAGGCGAGCAGAGGGTTGCTGAGGAAATAATCCGCTGCAGCCACAGCTCGTAGCTTGCTCAGCATCCTTAGGGGAAACAAACTCATCAGAACAAACACATCGAGATGGCTGTTGTGGTTGGCAACCACCAGCGCGGGGCCTCGTTTCGGCAGGCGTTGTTGATCCCGGATATGCAGGCCGATGATCAGGCTGAGAATCGGTTTCACCAGCAGCAGGAAGAACAATGCTTTCTGGAGTTGCTTCAACCGGACCACCACACGGCTCCTGAATAGGTATGCCATGGCAACAAGGCGTAAATGAAGTGAAAGAACAACGGAGCTGTGTAGGTGAGGCTGTCCACCCTGTCAAGGATGCCGCCATGGCCAGGCAGCAGTGTGCCGCTGTCTTTGATGCCTAGGTCTCGTTTCAGCGCTGAAATGTTGAGATCACCGGCGAAGCCTCCCAGGCCGATGATCAAGGCTGCCAAAGCAGCGCTCCATGTTTCCAGAGGCGTGAGCCAGGGCCCAATCAACGTTCCCACGAGCAGTGTGGTGGTGACGCCTCCGATAAAGCCAGCGCGGGTTTTGTTAGGACTCACCAACGGTGCAATCTGATTGCGCCCAATGCTGCGCCCCCAGATGTACTGGGCGATGTCGTTGAGTTCGGTCAGCACCACCAGAAACATCACCAGGCCAGGTCCCACAATCTGTTCAGGACTGTCTGGCAGTCGAAGGATCAACAGGAAGGCTGCATGACTCAGACAGAACACCGTGGTCATTAACCCCCACTGGATGGTCCCTGCTGCCTTGAGGTAGCCATCGGTCTTGCCAATGCTGAGCATTCTCAGCGGAAGAAGTAGGAAGCAGAACACCGGAATAAAGGCAAGAAACATGCCGTACCAATGCCATTGCACCCAGAGAAATTGCAGCGGAATTGCCATGTATGCCCAGAAGAGCACCCGACGATCCGCACGACGCGTTGGGATCAAGGAGAAGAATTCCTTGAGGGCCAGAAAGCTTAAAAATGCGAAGAACAGCAGCGACCAGACGCCTCCCAGAAGAATCCCCATTGCGAACACCCCCACCATCTGCCACCAGGTACGTAACCGCAGCCAGAGATTTTCGTGAGCATCGCTTGGGTCTGATCGACGCAGTCGCTTGGCTATAACCGTGGCGATCGACAGGATCACGATGATCACGACGAAGGTCACTATCACTGGCTGGAGCATGGTCATCGGGTGATAAGAGCAGCTCGGGAGCGTGTCACCACAGTCATGGTGGCAAGCAGGCACAGCCCCGCCAGCACGATCGAGAACCATTCGCCGGCAGGAATACCAAGTCCCAGCAGCAGTGCCAGTAGACCAAAGGCGAAGGCACGATCGCTCTTGCCGAGCGGGCCGTCATAGCGGCGGTCTGCACCGATTTGCACCGCCACGACACCTGCCATTTCGCTGATCACTCCAAGCAGCACCGTGAGGGCGAGAAGCAGGGGCTGAACACCTGGCAGCAGACCGAAGGGCAGATACATCGCCGTGTCGGAGATCACATCTCCCAATTCATTCATCAGCGCACCGCTTCGGCTGCTCTGCTTGAACTCCCTCGCGATCATTCCGTCGAGTGCATTGAGCGCCATCCGAAGCAATAGGGTCGGTGGAATCACCAGTAGGAGAGCTGGGTGATCCGAAGCAGCGATCACCACCGCGCCGCTGATTAGGCTGAGAGCGATGGCAGCAATGGTGATGCCATTCGCGGTTACGCCGCTGCGTACAAGCCTCGAAGAGAGTGGTCTCAATAATGCCTGAAAACGCGGTTTGAGCTGATAGATCGTTGCCATCGAACCTGTGCTGATAAGGCGAGTCGGGCCATGCTCGCTTGCCAGGAACTTACCCACTCTTATTGACTGCGACTTTGATGGCGCCGCCATTGCTGTGGATAAATTATGGTTTTCATAACCAGCCGCAAGATGCCATAGCGATGTTTTCTTTCTTCATTAAAGAGTTTTATGCCCTGCCGTGCGTTCAGAATTCAGTCTGTGAAAGCCGCTTGCATAACCAGCTTTGGGGCTAGCCTAGGCGAGGGTGATTTGATCACAGTTTTGTGCACAAAAAAATAAAAGTGGCTCTCAGCTTTTCCGAGAACCCTTGCTGTAACTAACGCCCCTTGATGGATTCGAGCCGTCGACCCACTGATTAGAATGCAGATGCATTTGGTCTTGAAAGTCCCTTGAATTACTACAGTCTGCTGATTATTGGCTGTACACATTTGCATTCTTGTTTGTAATCTCGGGGCTACGGCAGCTATTTGCAGACGCTCAGGGCAACTGCTTCGGTGGTATTGGCTCTTTCCGGGGCCAGGAATCGGCGATCAGACCACGCTGCATGTGATGGAAAAGCATGACAAAGTCACTGCGCCATCCAGGCCGGGGACGCGATGCTTAAGGCAGGCTGGAAGCGATGTGCACCACGGTGGAAATGGTGATCAATCGGCCTCAGAGCTTGCCGACCCACTGGCAGAACTTTAGGTAGGCCGGAGTTCCGATGACAACGACTGCGACTACTGCGAGCAAGGTCATTTGACTTGTATCTGGGACCTTTCACCATCACTGTGATTGCCACCCAACTCATTGATCTGGCTCAACGGTTGCTTTGATCTTGGTCACACCCCAACGCGTGCTGCCCAGGCATTTCATGGGATCTAACAGGATTAAGTTGTCTTCTCCCGCCGCATGAGCAGTCCAAGGGCAAGGCCGCCCGCAATCGAATGCAGCGTGCTGCGAGCTTTGTCTACTTGGATTCGTGTGTAGGCCCTTGGTTCGCTCAAGCCAGTAGTTGTATGGCTTTTTGCTCCGGCCATTGTCGGTGAGTGAGAGCTGTCAGACAGCAATGGAGCAGAGCAGAAGGGCAGTGAGCTTTGTTTTTGGCTTCCTGTGTTCAGCCTGCGTCTAGAGGCGGGCTGAACACATCCCCTCAATGGGGGGGGCGAGTCACCCCTCAATGCAATTTTTCGTGAGATGATTGCTTGAGATGAATTCATCAAGTGGCTGCCACCTACCTCAATAACGTTCGAGTGCGCTGTAAGGAGGGTTGCGAGGAAAAGTTCATCGCAGAGACAGAGCAGTGGGTTAACCCTGAGGGGATGTTGGATGCCTACTGGGCAAAGACAGGAGAGCGCAGCTACTGCTTTGTAGGCCTATGGGAAAGCGAGGAAAAGCTGGTCGCAGCCCGTCCGCTCATGATCGAACACCTGAACCGGGTTCGTGATTTCTTTGAGGAGCTATCTTCTGATCTTGGTGTCACCGATCCAGTTTCGGGATCAGTGGTGACTCATAAAAGCTGATCACAGACTGTCAGCGCACCCAGCCGCAATTGAGCTCCGCTCCCATGCCTCGATGGCGTTGTGGAGGTGCATTCTCGTTGGGTGCTCCGGCATTGTTGATTTGTTCGAAATAAGCTGATGCAGGCCATTTCCAGTTGAGGGACTTGGCTTGTTTGACCTACTATTCTGGGATCTCGCTTCTGTCGATGAAATCTTTTCTAGCCCTAGTCTCTCTTTTGCTCTCAGCGTCTCCTGTCTTTGCTGATGACTTTGTTTATTTAAAATGTGAAAATAAGATGACGCTTATTTCCACAGAGGTGGGAACTGAGAAGCTTCTCAATAGAGAGACTAAATCAGAGACGGTCTACTTTAAAATTGATCCTGCTGGCAAAAGATTTACATCCTATAATCCTTCTTCAAGTCAACAGGTGCTCAAGTGGAATGAGGCTGCCGTTGTGGGCGGCGCTTTAAGGGCAAGCCTTTCTGAAAACAATGAGGCTTTGCAAGTTGATGGAGAGATTGTTGTTGAGTTTCAGCCGGCGGGTAAATTGAATTCCCAGGTTTTGGCTGTTGCTTTTGGAATGATTTCGTCTGATATTGATATAGTCGGTGATTGCGTGGCTGTGGCCGAATCAGTGTTTGCAGAGGTTTTGAAGGAATCCCAAAACTGATACGCAAGGTGCTCGCCTGTGATCAGGCCACTGCGCTGAGCAGTGGATTAATGAGCCTCACCCCACGTCTCAGCAACATTGCAATCTGCCTCCAAGGGAATGCCGCCGAGGTATTGATCCTTGACCTTCTGGGAGGTCATGGGCTCCAGAGCAATTCCCTTGACTTGATCCACCAAATGCCTGGGCACTTCAAGCAGGATCTCGTCGTGGATCAATCCGACGATGTGAACACCAGGGAATGGATCTAGAGCTGGCCAGAGGTAAGCAAGTGCAGCAGCGTGAAGCGGGGCTGGCTGCACAGCTGAAGGCATTAGAAGACGGCGCTGGTGACCTCCAGCGCAGGGGCAGCTACCTTGTCTGAAGCCTCAAAGCGGACAGTCAGTGACAAAGCCCCTTCTACGAGCGGGGTTTTCGTTGTCTTCGTGCGTTGACAGCCTAGGTGGTGAGATGGGTCTGGATCAATCACCAGAGCTTCACCAGAAGCTACTGATGCAATCACCAGAACCATGCAGTGGGACTCACCAGAAGGGGTGTGATCTTGTGAATGTCGGAGGAAACACCACCGACCCCACACACCCAACTGACTTTTAAAACCATGACTGAACTCAACATCCAAGCCCAAATCATCGAGCTGTCTGATGACCAATTAGAACTCGTCGAAGGTGGAAGTGTCGTTCGGGTCGGCTATGAAGTGGAACGATCGCACAAATTCCTAGCCAACCTGTGGCGGCAATGGAGTTGAACGATCTATCTCTCCTGCAATTCGAATGGGCGAATAGTTGTCGGCGGACGCTACCCCTGGCAATGATCCCTCACCAGCCCCGCCAAAAGTGGGGTTTTTTGTTGCCTGCTCGGTAGTAACCCCAGCCCCCTCAATCCTGCGGATCGACTTGGCTGAAGGGATAGGAGCGCACTTCTTATTGGCTTTGCTGAGATTCAGGCAAAGGAAAGCGCGACATTGAGCGAGAGAGCTCCAACAAGGAAAAATGCGGCCAAGAGAGATGCCTTTGGAACCATTCTCACAATCGCTAAGCCAACGATTGAGAAGGCAGCTGCGATGAGTAAGGCCGCGAAGTCAGGTTGCACCTCTCTAAATGCTTGGTGGTTTGATAGCTGCAGCACCGATGTGACCGAGAGCGGGAGTAGGTGCCGCAATGGATCCCCACTCATCTCAATATCTCCCCCATTTGGGGGATGGAAAGGGTGGGGTGCCGCGGAGAGGGTGAAAGGAGTTCAGGAGATGTGGAAATGCCCCTTCTCACACTCGCCGCAGTCGTTGCCATCGGAACCCCTGCCTACTTGAAGTTCTGCCAATGGGTCGGTCAGCTCTGATTCCGATTGATCTCTAATCACCACCGTGGCGGGCACGGTTGCCAGCCTGCCTTCAGCATCGCTTCCCAGGCATCGATCGCGTTGTGGCGCAACATACGCCTAATGATCGGGCGGCCTTTCGCAGACAGTGATCTGGTCTCGACTTCCACCCACTTCGCATGGGCTGTAGGCATGTCATTCCTGAACCGGCAGACCTTCTGTTGCTCAATACTCAGCAGCCAGCCTTCCCCGTTCTTCGGTGCGTGGCGATCAACGAGCGGGCGGTCCTTGCTTGGCATCCCCACAGGATGGCGAAACAGCCTTGGCTGCTGGGAGCACTGAAAAATCCCCCATTTGGGGGATGTGGGATGTGAGGAGTGAGGTCTGCCCTCAAATCAACTCTCCTGCCAGGCTTCGTCTACATGGCTCCCAAGTTCATGCCTAGAAGGCCCAGAAGGACTCCTGGAATTGTTACGGGGATCTTGAACCTGGAGGGAAGGGAGAATTGCTCTCTATGAGCGGCAATACAGGCCTAGTAGCGAATTTCCTCTCCATTGCTAGAAATGTTGGTACCACTGGTTTCTATGACCATGAGTGACTACTGGGCAAACCGCATGACCGTTCCCGTTGTCCGTGCCAAAGAGTTTGCAGAGCTATCCGCTTGCTATCAAGAAGCACTCAAGGACCGTGGTGCACTGGATTGCAAATACAAGCTCTGGTCTGAAATGACTGCTGCAGAGAAAGCCAAAATAGCCAAAAGACTGCCAAGCATAGCCAATAACTGGTATGTGAATTGAAACGAGTTGGGATATCCATTGTGGTCGCACTTTTGCGCGGAGATATGGCCTGGCCCTTACAGCACTGAGGTCTACATTGCTGAATTGAGGCAGCGGATTGAGGTTTCACAAAGGAGCCTCATGTTTGCCAGATAAATCGAAGCGGTCAAAACCGGTAAGACCTTATGAAAAACCTTCTAAGTGCTGCTTTAGCCAGCGTTCTCATGATGCCTCTCATGGCACGCTCCGGCCCTCCTCCCGACAAACTCCTCTGCAAGTTCGAGCAAGCCGAAAAGGAATGGCAATATTCGTGGGACGAGACAAAATCATCATCCAAAACACTGCCTGCTTGGGATCTGATAGTTGAAGTGCTTAGCAGAAAAGTCAAGCTGACATACAAGATATTTGGAATGGATACGAATAGCACTGAGGAGTTCGATGCGACTATTAACAATGCCTACATCAAGTTCTTAAGTGAATTCAAGGGTGAGTACGGCACAAAAGAACCGTATATTCAGGAAACAGAGATGATAAAAATCGTCATCGACAGGAGAGCAAATAGCTTCACCTGGGACAAGCGCTGGGACAGCGATGACACCTCGTATAAATACTGGAAAGCAAGCGGTACCTGTAAGCCGCTCCGGTAAAACCAGTTCGATAGTTCAGGCATTCGGCGACAAGGATCAGGGGCAAAATATCAGTAAAAGCATCTTACTCAACTTGACAGCTCGGGCTTGGGCACACCCATCTGCTTCTTAAAACCAGGCAATAAAAACCCCGATCTTGGCGGGGCATGGTGTTGTTCATTGCTTGTCATTGGCTCAGATGTCGTCACCGCCTGAACCTGCACTACCGCCTGTATGAAGTTGTAGGTATATACCCATGTCGGCTTAATTCAATCATAAAAGCGAAAGCGAAAATCAATAGTGCATATTGTTTCCATTCCTCTAGCTCGGTAATTTTGTCCTCAAGTTGTTTCAACAATAAAAACAGTAGGTAAGCGAGAGCAATTAAGAGTAGAAGGCTCATCATTGACTTGAATATGCGAAGAGCAGAGCCGAAGGAGTTCAGCTAATGCACTCAAGATCTCTTTGATCCATAAATTAGTTGATGAGGCGTGTCTCAGGCCTTAGTGATATTGGTCAAAGATGATGCCAGGTCATCAAAAGCCCCGCACTTGGCGGGGCGTGATTGGTGTGAGGTGTTTTGTCGGGAGATCGATAGCGACTACTCAACGCCCCCTGCTTTTCTCTCTGATGCCCGGTCCCAGGGTATTGACGCGGCCAATTCAGAAGGCTGGCTGCAAAACTATAAGGAGCGCCTTGTGGTGCGGTTCTGGCCAAGGCGCACAACAACCCTGGAGCAGTCGTGGCCTTCATCCTTTCTGGCTGAAGGTCTTCAGGACTGTGCCCGCGAAATTTCAGCGTCATCCCAGGGATTGTTTGTACGCACAAAAAAAGATCAAACATAAAAATGGGCTCCCAGCTTTCGCTAAGAACCCTTGCTGTAACTAACGCCCCCTGATGGATTCGAACCATCGACCGACTGCTTAGAAGGCAGTTGCTCTATCCAGCTGAGCTAAGGGAGCATGGCGCCATATTGACAGTAGGGAGAGGGGTGGCGCCGCCTAGGATTGGTCTCTGCGTAGACCATGGAATGGCCCCGAGCCGGCTTAACGACAGCCAGAAGCAAGAGCTTGTCGAGCGTTATTGCGCCGGGGAAGCCAGTTCTGCATTGGCTACGGCTTTCGCTTGCAGCGTCAACACCGTCAGTCGCACGGTTCGTAATTTGCTGCCTCCAGACCAATACGACGCCCTCAAGACGGCCCGAGCCAAAGGGATGGTGGCTGCCCCTGCAGCGGCTGCTGAGCCATCCCCCAAAGCCGTGGTGGCGGCTACGGAGAAGGATGCGTCCGCTGAGTCCCCTGCGGTGTCCAGTCTTAGTGAGCCTGAAGAGGGTTCTCGACCTGATCAGACTGATGCTGCTGAGGACGCAGTTCAATCCCTCGCGCTCGATGATGCTGATGATTTCAGCGTGGATGACGAGGAGGACAGCCTTGGCGAGGAAGACGATCCCGCTAATCAGTTCCATGAAGTGGCCATCCTCACTGGTGTGACGCACCATGACAGCCACGCACCCGTTGCCTGTCAGCCGATCGGCCCAGGGGTTCTGCCTGACAGTGTTTATATGCTCGTGGACAAAGTGGTGGAGTTGGATCCTCGCCCCCTCGCTGACTTCCCTGAATTGGGGACTCTCGGCTCGGCTGAGCAGGATCGTCAGGCCCTCTGCCTTTACTCCAGCCCACGCATGGCCAAGCGTCAGTGCGGACGCAATCAACGCGTGATCCGTGTGCCGGACACCAGTGTGTTCACGCGCACCAGCCGCTATCTGTTGGCTCGTGGAATCACCCGTCTCGTCATGGAAGGATCATTGATCGCTCTCGACAGCTGAATCTGTCCCTGCTTGGCATCGCCTTCGCAAGGCGATCAGATGCGATCACTGTTGCTGCTCAGGAAGCAGGATTGCAGCCAGACTCCCGCCACTTAGTACACCCAGTACGGCGCTGACGCCCACAATGAATCCTGTGGGCAAGGGTGCCGTGCGACCGATTCCTAGCGCAATCGCGCGGCGCTCGTTCAGGTTCTGAGCTCCGAGGCAAAGCACCAGCAGCAATAAGCCGGCCCCGCCGCAGCTGAGCAGAAACAGGCGCAGGCGCTGCAGCATGGAACCACTAGGACTGCATTCAGTCTGAGCCCTGCCCGTCTGTCTTGCTTCCCTCGGTGTGAAGGAGGGCGTAAAGCTCCCGCTTCGCTCGACCACTGCTTTGGGCTAGTTGTTTTGCTGCTGCATTGGCACTGAGCCCCTGGTGGATCAACTTGTTCAGCTCCTCCAGCCAATGCTGATCATCGTGCTCAATGGCTGCTGGCTCCTGAGACCCACCCAGAACGAGGGTGAATTCTCCCTGGGGTTTGTGGCTGCTGAAGTGAGTGAGGGCAGCCGCAATCGTTGGTCCCACCTGCTCTTCGTGCCGTTTCGTCAGTTCGCGAGCCACCTGGAGGGGACGCTCGCCGCCGCAGTGATCGCTCAGTTCTTCGATCAGCTTGAGCAAACGGTGAGGTGCTTCGTAGAGCACGGTGGTGCGTGGATCAGCCGCAATCGCCTTCAGGCGTTCACGACGCTCTTTCGCCTTGGTTGGCAGGAACCCTTCGAAACAGAAACGACCACTCGGTAGTCCACTGCTCACCAATGCGGTGGTCGCGGCGCAGGGGCCGGGGATGCAGATCACCTGCCGTTCTGCTTCGCGGGCTGCGGCCACCAGCTCTTCTCCAGGATCGCTGATGCCAGGGAGGCCGGCGTCACTAATCACGGCCACGCTCTGGTGCTGGGCGAGCAGTGCGAGCAGCTGGGGGATCCGACCACGGGTGTTGTGCTGGTGAAAGCTCAGCCGCTTGCCAACGGCTCCGAGACTGCTAAGCAATTGGCCGCTGTGGCGGGTGTCTTCGCAGGCGATCACATCGGCTTTGGCCAGCACAGACCGGGCGCGCTCGGACAGGTCTGCTAGATGGCCGATTGGTGTGCCCACCAGATAGAGCACCCCTGGTGCGGGCTCCGCTCCTTGCTTCACAATGACTCAGCCCAGACTTATCCATGATGCCGAGCGCGCCCACCCTCCCTGCCGGCGTCAGTCAGGAATCCCTCTTGCAGGCACTCCGCCCCCTGTGCTGGGGTGCAGCTGACATTCTTCGTGCCTACGCCCGAGGTGAGCAACCTCCCCATGGATTTGCCAAGGCCCTGAGTGTGGATCACGGCGGCGAAGGACCGGTCTCTGCCGCTGATCTGGCCGTGAACCAGTGGCTCTTGGATGGACTTCAAAATGCGTTCCCGTCCGCCGGTTGGACCCTCCTCAGCGAGGAGACGGCGAAGGAGCAGCTCACCGAAGGAGTGCCGTTGGCTGCGGAATGGCTATGGATTCTCGACCCTTTGGATGGCACTAAGGATTTTCTTCAGGGCACGGGTGAGTACGCCGTTCATCTCGCTTTGGTGCATCAACAGCGACCTGTGGTGGGCGTGGTGTTGCTTCCAGAAGCCGAGGAGCTCTGGTTTGGTGTGGTGGGTGACGGCACCTGGTGCGAAAACCGGGAGGCGGTGCGCTCCGAGGTGCGATTTAGTGATCGCCTCGCTCTTTCTGATCTCACCCTGGTGGCTAGCCGGAGCCACAGGGATCAGCGCCTGGAACAGCTGATTGAGGCACTGCAGCTCGGTGGCTCGAAGGCGGTGGGAAGCGTTGGCTGCAAGGTGGCCACGATCCTGCGCGGTGAAACCGACTTATATGTGTCTCTGTCTGGAAAAAGTGCCCCCAAGGACTGGGATATGGCGGCTCCAGAAGCCGTGTTGCTCGCCGCCGGAGGTGCTTTCACCCACGCCGATGGTCGTGCATTGCTCTACAACACCGGCGATGTGAGGCAGGCAGGCTGTCTGATCGCCAGCCATGGCAAAGCTCACACCAGCTTGTGCGAGCAATCGGCCGAAGCGATGGCCCTGATTGATCCAGGCTTTCCGGTTTGAGCGGTGTGATCTCGCCATCAGCCCATCAAAAATCCCGGACCTCACAACCAAGAGTTGGAGGCCCGGGATGAAAGAGATCCCAGTGGATCAGGTGAGTGGTGCTACCGGGGTAGGGGCAGGCTCAGGTGCTGCCTCTTCTCCGTTCTGAGGCACACCACGCAGGGTGAGGTTGATGCGGCCGCGGTTGTCGATTTCGCGTACGCGCACTGTGACTTCGTCGCCAACTTTGACGACGTCTTCCACCTTCTCCACGCGGGCTTCGGAGAGTTGGGAGATGTGGATCATCCCTTCCTTACCTGGGAGGATCTCCACGAAGGCACCGATCGGGATGATGCGGGTGATCGAGCCTGTGAACATCTCGCCTTCGTTCACCTTGCGGGTGAGCCCTTCAATGATCTTCTGAGCTTCCTCGGCGGCTGCACCATCGTGGGAGGCGATGGTGACGATCCCGCTGTCTTCGATGTCGATCTTGGTGTTGGTGCGCTCAGTGATGCCTTTGATCGTGCGGCCGCCGGGTCCGATCACCGTTCCGATCAGTTCAGGGTCAATCCGGAAGCTGAGCAGGCGCGGGGCATGAGGGGATAGGCCCTGACGGGGTGTGTCGATCGCCTCCATCATCTTTTCAAGGATGTGCAGGCGGGCAGGGCGGGCCTGGTTGACGGCATCGGCCACCGTGTTCACTGCCAGACCGGTCATTTTCATGTCCATCTGGAGGGCCGTGATGCCCTTGTCGGTGCCGGCCACCTTGAAGTCCATATCGCCCAGGAAGTCTTCAATGCCCTGGATGTCGGTGAGAATCCGCACCTCATCACCTTCCTTGATCAGTCCCATGGCAGCACCGCTGACGGGTGACTTAAGAGGGACACCGGCATCCATCAGTGCCAGGGTGCTGCCGCAAACGGAGCCCATTGAGGTGGATCCATTGGAGCTCAGCACTTCGCTTACCACTCTCACCACATAGGGGAAGGTGTCTTTGGCAGGGAGCACGGGCATGATGGCTCGCTCCGCCAGGGCTCCGTGACCAATCTCGCGGCGACCGGGTGAGCGCATTGGCCGGGTCTCGCCGACTGAGTAGGGGGGGAAGTTGTAGTGGTGGAGGTAGGTCTTCTCTGTATTGGGGTTGAGGTCATCCATCTCCTGGGCATCGCTTGGTGTGCCAAGCGTTGCTGTCGAGAGCACCTGGGTGAGACCCCGTTGGAACAGGCCGGAGCCATGCACACGTTTGGGCAGGACCCCAGCGGCTGCACTGATCGGACGCACCTCATCGAGGGCACGGCCGTCAACGCGCTTGCCATCCTTCACGATCTGCTGACGCATCAGCTTCTTGGTGAGGGCCTTGAAATGATTGGCCAAGGCTTTGCCGTTGGCATTCACTGCGGCGCGCACCGGATCATTTTCTTTGAGCCCCTGGATGGTCTCAGCGGTGGATGTGCGGATGGCGTCGAGTTTGTCGTCGCGCTCGCCCTTGGTCTGCTCGAACTGCTTGAGTACCTCGCCGATGGCCTTGGTGCAGTTCTTTTCCAGGTAGGTGGGCAGAGTGGAATCTTGCTCCGGGGTGGATGGAAGGACCTGCTCGATTCCCGCATCCTTGAGGATCGATTGCTGGGCTTTGATCAATTCGCAGACGGCTTCATAGCCGAAGTCGATCGCTTCGATCACGTCCTGTTCAGGAAGCTGGTTGGCGCCGGCTTCCACCATCACGACGCCGTCCGGTGTGCCGGCAACGATCAGATCGAGATCACCGCGCTCGATCTCGCGGTAACTGGGATTGAGTACAAAGTCGTCGCCTAGTAACCCCACGCGCACAGCCGCCATCGGGCCGTTGAAGGGAATGCCAGCCATCAGGGTGGCCAGAGAGGCCCCGGTTACAGCAAGGACATCGGCAGGAACCCGTTCGTCCAAAGACATGCAGGTGGCGACGACCTGGAGGTCATCACGCAGCCAACTGGGGAACAGTGGCCGCATCGGGCGGTCGATCAGGCGGGAGATCAGCGTGGCTCGCTCAGGAGGCCTGCCCTCCCTCCGCATGAAACTGCCGGGAATGCGTCCGGCGGCGTAGAGGCGCTCTTCGTAGTCACAGATGAGGGGAAGGAAATCGATTCCTTCGCGGCCTGAAGAACGGGTGGCGGTGACCAGAACGGAAGTATCACCGCATTCAATCATGACCGAACCACCGGCCTGAGGGGCATATCGCCCAGTGGTCAGCCGGATCTCCCGACCATCGAAGGAGATCGACTGTGTCTGACCTTTCACGTGTGTTTATGTCTTTCTGTCAACCAACAGTCTCGCACTTGATAGGAACGATTGGCGATGGTTTGGCAAAAAAAAGGAGGTTGAACAGCACCTCCTCGATCATTTGTTAGAGCACAGACCATGCCAATCCGTCATTCCATGACAGGTCGAAGCTGGAAAACTCACCAGCTGGACTTGACCACGCCTGGAAGTTCTCCCTTGTGAGCACGTTCGCGTAGCTGGTTGCGGCAGAGGCCGAAGTCGCGATACACACCGCGAGGCTTACCCGTGGCCCAGCAGCGGTTCCGCATGCGGGTAGGCGCACTGTTGCGGGGGAGGGCTTGAATCTTGCGGTGGATTTCCAGGCGCTCCATCGGGTCCTTGGATGCGTTGAATGCATCCATCAGGGCTCCGCGCTTGGCCGCATAGCGCTCAACCATTTTTTTCCGCTTGGCATCGCGGGCAATCATCGACTTCTTGGCCATACCGGCTGGCGTTCTATGCGGACGGATCAACCACGATACCTGTTCACTCGCCCTCAACCTCTTACTGGCCCATCAGTCGCTGAATCAACGGAAGCTGACTGGTGTCCCGCACGATCAACACCACGCTCAGGCCTAGCAGGAGCAGCAGTCCAGACTGCATCACGGCCATCTGAAAACGATCCGGCAGCGGCCGGCCGCGCACACCCTCGAGCAGCAACAGAACGAGCTGACCGCCATCGAGCAGAGGCAGGGGCAAGGCGTTGAGCACGGCCAGATTGATCGAGATCAGAGCCGTGAAGAGCACCAGGCCACCTCCGCCTTGGCTGCTGAGCTGGGCACCCATTTCCACGATCTTCACCGGGCCGCTGACTTGCTGCGCGGTCTGGCCAAAGTTGGTGATCAGGCCGCTGTAGCCCACAACGGTGTTCTTGATTAATCCTGCGAACTGGGTGGTGCCATATGCCACCGCTTCGAAGGGGTTAGACGCTGGATGAAGTGCCCCAGTGAGGTTGGCCTGCAATTGTGCGCCAATCCGGCCCTGGCCATCCCGATCGGCGGGAGTGAGTGTGAGTTGGCGTTCGCTGCTGCCAGCACGATTGCTGCTGCTCACGAGCTCGAGGCTTTGGCCGGGTTGCGCCTGGATGTGCTCCACCAAGCTCCGCACTGCCTTTTGGCCGACGCCGAGCGGGGCTCCATTGAGGCTGAGAATTCGATCGCCTGCCTGAAGGCCTGCTTGGGCTGCGGCTTCTCCTGGCTGTACAGCCACCACCATCACCCCCGGCTCCGGAGCAGAGGGAATCCCCGCGAAGGTTGATTGGCCCACCAGGATCACCCAGGCCAGCAGCAGATTGGCCAGCACGCCGGCGCTGATCACCAGCACCTGCTGGCGAATCGGTCGGTTGCGCAGCAGATCAGGATCATCGTCCGGAATCGTGCTGTTTTCATCATCGTCGGGGAATGACACGAATCCACCGAGGGGCAAAAGGCGCAGTGCATAGGTGACTCCCTTGCGTTCGTGCTTAATCAAGGCTGGTCCGAACCCCACGGAGAACCCGTTGACGCGGATGCCCTGCCCGACGGCGGCCAGGAAATGGCCCGCTTCGTGGATCACCACCAGCAGCCCCAGGGCTAGTAGTGCAGCAAGAACGTTCACGCGGTCGTTATCAGGATCGTCATTCTGGCTGGAGACGGTCGGCGCCGAAGTAGGGCGCTAATGCTTCTGGCAGAAGCACGCTGCCATCGTCTTGTTGGCCGTTCTCCAGTAAGGCCGCCATCGTGCGGCCGATGGCCAGGCCGCTGCCATTGAGAGTGTGCACCAAGCGCGTGGCCTTGCCTTCTTTGGTGCGGATCGAGGAGCGGCGAGCCTGGAAGTCGCCGCAGACACTGCAGCTTGAGATCTCGCGGTAGGCCCCTGCCCCGGCCAGCCAGACTTCCAGGTCGTAGGTGCGGGCAGCGGAGAAGCCGATGTCGCCGGTGCAGAGGTCCAGCACTCGATAGGGCAACTTAAGGGCCTGGAGCACCGCTTCGGCATCGGCGGTGATCTGCGCGTGGGCCTGGTCTGATTGATCGGGATGGCTGAACCAATACAACTCCACTTTGTTGAACTGGTGCAGGCGGATCAGCCCACGCGTGTCCCGGCCGTAGCTACCGGCCTCTCGGCGGAAACAGGGGCTGTAAGCCACGTAGCGGACCGGGAGTTGATCCGCCGGAATGATTTCGTCGCGATGGAGCGAGGTCACCGGAACTTCGGCGGTGGGTGTCAGCCAGAGGTCGTCGTCGGCGCAGCGGAAACTTTCTTCGGCGAATTTGGGTAGCTGACCCGATCCCTGCAGGCTGGCGCTATTCACGAGCACCGGCGGCAGCACTTCCTTGTACCCCTTGCTGCAGTGCAGGTCGAGCATGAAATTGATCAGTGCCCGCTCGAGCCTTGCGCCCTGGCCCATCAGGGTGACGAAGCGACTCTGAGCGATCCGCACAGAGCGCTCTGTTTCGAGCAGGCCAAGTCGATCGGCGATCTGCCAATGCTCCTCCAGGCCCTCGGCTTTACGGGGCTCACCCCAGCGGCGCACTTCTTTGTTGTCTGCTTCACTGCGTCCCTCGGGGCAGTCAAGAGACGGCAGGTTTGGGAAGCTCAGGAGTTGCTCGCGCAGCTTTGAGGACAGCTGTTTCTCCTCCTCCTCGAGCACGGCCACCTGCTGCTTGATGGTGTTGCCCCTCTGGCGTAACTCGGCGACTTCACTGCCCTTCGGGTCGGCACCAGCTTTGATCTTCAAGCCGACCTGTTTGCCGACATTGTTGCCTTCTGCTTGAAGGGAGCTGCGTCGTTCCTCGAGATCGCGTTGTTGGTTGGCGATCAACTGCAGGCCGGTGAGGTCGACATCCAACCCTCTGCGCCCAAGCTGTTGGGCAATGAAATCGGGGTTGTCACGCACCAGGCGCTGATCAAGCACGGCGGTTTGGATCGCGGCGCCGGCAGCCTAGGCGCTGGTGCTTAGAGCACCTGGCCAATCATCACGGCTGCGACGGCAGAGAACAGCGTGATTCCGAGGGCGGTGAGTGGGTTCTGGCCCTGAGCGACTGCGACGGTGGTAATCACACCGGCACCGAGACATGCGACAGCCAATTGGGTGGTGAGATCGCTGAATCGGTTCACGCCCGCTTCCTTTGTACTGAAGCGACGCTAAGGAGGGGGAATCGGCTTGCCCCGGCTGGGACCGGGGCTCTTTACGCCGCGTCAGAGTTCTTCATTTGGCGTAATACGCGTGGAGGGCGAGTGGCTGCTGCTGGCGGCTCTGGCCCTGCCGCTGCTCGCCCAGCGCTTGAGAGCCTCCAGCTGTTCTCGGGCCGTGCGGGAGAGGGGAACCAACTGTGTGGCTGCCTTGATTAGATCGCTTTCGTTCAGTTCTCGGCGTTCGGCGAAGGCCAGGTGCATCGCTTCGATCACCGTTTGTTCCAATTCAGCCCCTGAATAGCCCTCGGTTCGCCCGACGACGGTTCCGAGCGGAAGGGAAATGCCTGGTCGCCGCCTTGTCACGTGCAGCGACAAGATGCTCTCCCGTTCCGCTGGGGCAGGCAGGTCGAGCAGGAAAATCTCATCGAACCGCCCCTTGCGCAGTAGTTCTGCCGGTAGGCGATCGACGGCATTGGCCGTCGCCACCACAAACACTGCGGAGCGTTTTTCTGCCATCCAGGTGAGCACGGTGGCCAGCACCCGCTGACTGGTGCCGCCGTCGCTGCGGGCATCCCCTCCAAAGCCTTTGTCGATCTCATCAATCCAAAGCACGCACGGGGCCATCGCTTCGGCTCGTTGGATCGTTTCCCGGGTACGCGCCTCACTGGCTCCCACCAGGCCTGCGAACAGACGCCCCACGTCCAGGCGAAGCAGTGGCATCGACCAGCTATGGGCGACAGCCCTGGCGGTCAGCGATTTACCAGTGCCCTGGGGGCCCACCAACAGCACGCCACGGGGTAGGGGTAGGCCGAAGCTGCGTGCTTCATCGGAGAACGCCTGATGGCGTTGGTTGAGCCAATGTTTAAGCGCATCGAGCCCTCCGATGTCGGCGGGGTCCGCGTTGGTATGGCAATACTCGAGCACTTCACTGCGGGCGAGGGCACGCCGTTTCTCCTCGAGCACATCGGCCAGGTCATGGCGGCTGAGGGCGCCGCGTTGGGCCAGGGCTCTTGCCGCGACGTGGCGCACCCTCGCCTCGCTGAGGCCGCTGCAGGCGTGGGTGAGTTCCTCAAGAACCTCCCCATCCAGCGGGGTGCCACTCGCCTGGGCAATCGATTGGAGCAGTGGGCGGATCTCTTGCTCACGCGGTAGTGGAAGGTCCAGCAGGGTGATGGATTCCTCCAGTTCTTCTGGTGGAGACCAAGCACCGGAGCAGAGCACCAGGGTGTGGGGTTGTTCGCGGAGACGGGTGGTGAGGTTGCGCAGCATGCGCGCGACCCCAGGGTCCTCACAGAAGCGATGGAAGTCTTTGAGCAGGAGCAGCGTCGGGTTGCTGCTTTCCAACTCCTGCAACCACTGGAGGATGGCCATCGGCTGACGAGCCCCCAGCCCATCATTGTTGAGCACTCCTCCGAGACCATCGATGAAGTTCCAGGTGGCGAGTCGACGATTGCCAAGGCGGGTCACGGCCTTGTTGAGCAGGGTCTCGACGCGCTCTTCTTCGGGGCTTCGGATCCAGATCAGTGGGGTGCCAGCACGGATCAGCAGGTCGAGCTGATCACTCCAAAGCTCAAGCATTGCCGTTGGTCTCCCGAAGCTGTTGCAAGGACTTCCAGCGAGGATCAACTGGGTCTGAGGCTGTGGCCGTTGCAGTGGACTTCGCCGGTTTTGGAGGGCCTGGACAAGCGTCGCCGCAGCGGTTGACGACAGAAAGCTGAAGGCTGAGCTGTTCAAACACCCAGCGTTCGGGTTCGAAGCTGCCACGGGGGTCGAGACTCTCAATCAGGCCGTCTGGGCTCTTGCAATCCAGTCCTGCTCCGCTGAGGGCTTCGACCGACTGCCCATCTCCGAGCCAGATCAGTTCTTCCGTTTGGACATTGAGTTGTTGGTTGAACTGGCCTAGGCAGCGATCGCAGCACAGGCTAATGATCGTGCTCAGAGACCCGCTGACCTCAAGCATGTTGCCTCGATGCTCGGCCTGCACCTCGCCACGCACTGGGGTGAGAGTGGGGAGATCGTCGAGCTGACCCTCCACAGCCCAGACTCTGGCTATCGCCAGGGTCTGGAGGTCTCGAAGCGGAACGGGCTCAAGCCCTGGAATCATTTGCTTCCACCACGAGGTTCGAAGGGAAGCCTTGATCCCCCTTGGCCACCCGCACCGGCCGTTGCGCCAGCTGTTTTCTTCTGCTTCATCTGGTCATCAAGGATCGTCTGAAGGTTGTCAGGAAGAGCCTCTCGGGTGAGCAGGAAGGTCTGACCTGCTTGGAAAATATTGGCGATCACCATGTAGAGCAGCACCCCCGCTGGCAGCGGGAAGAACAGGAACATGCCGGTGATCATCACAGGGGTGATTTTGTTCGCAGTGCTCTGTTGTGGATTGGCAGGCATCCCCATGCCAGACAGCAGCTGGGAGGCAAACAGGCTCAAACCAAAGCCACCGACAAGAATGGCGATATCCCAGTTGACGGCTCCATCGGTGTAGAAGCCAACCTGGCCAAGAGCCCTAATAAACAGGAAGCCGCTGCGAGCGGCGATGCCTGGGATCTTGCCCTCCACAGTGGCATCACCAGGTGTGATGGCTTTGATCGTGCCGTCAGCGGCGACAGACACCACCCCATCCCCTTTGGTGACGGACCAATCAGGTTGGAATTTCTGGCCCTCATTCACTCCGCTCAAGACCTGGCTGAAGCTTTCGCCCGTCTTGGTCTGAAGCTGAATCTTGGCGCTGTCGCCCGCTCCGAGCTTGTTCCCGCCAGGAAGGCTCCCGATCACGGGTACATGGTCGGTTTCGGTAATGAAGATCGAGTGGCTTGCTGTGTTGAACGGTTTGGGTTCAACCGCGGCAATTTGATCTGCGGGCAGCACCTTCAGATTGAAGGTGTACGGCACATCCGCAAACGGTGACCCCCGCAGGGTGGCGAACAGTGCGAACAGGATCGGCATCTGCACGAGCAGGGGGAGGCATCCGGCCAGGGGACTGCCGAACTCCTTCATCAGCTTCTGGAGCTCTTCCTGCTGTTTCTGGGGATTGTTGGCGAAGCGGGATTTGATATCCGCCTGCCGTTTCTGCATCACTGGCTGGGCGATGCGCATGCGTCGAGCACTGCGGATGGAGCCTGCACTGAGGGGAAACAGCGCCAGGCGGATCACAACAGTGAGCGCCACGATCGCCAGGCCGTAGCTGGGCACCAATCCGTAGAAGAAATCAAGGATTGGAATCAGCAGGTTGTCGGAGATGTATCCGATCACGATGAAGGTCCTGAAGAGGGGTCAGAGAAGCCCTGCCAGTGTGCAACAGGCAGGAGGAGGGTGGGGGATCAGGCCGCGAAGCCTTTGAACTCACTCTCGTCTTTGCCGGCTGAACGCTGGTCGATCCGCTCGAGGATGTAGGCCTCAGTGGCGCGGAAGTTGGGCACCGAGCGCATTTCCAGGCGGGAACCGTCAGAGAGCACCAGAACCATGTCGCCCCATGCTCCGAAGCCGCGGGGAACACAACGCAATTCACTGATCTGGCTGTAGACCACTTGACTGCGGTCTTTTCCCCTCCAGCCACCGCTGACGGAAACACGACGGCTGGTGATCTGGAAGCGCAACCACAGTGCGCGGACAATGGCTCCGACTGCGAAGGGAATGCCGATCAGGGTTAGCCCTAAAAGCAGGTTGAAGACCAGATCGCCCTTGGCAGGCCCACCTTCATAGAAGGTGTCTTCCTGAATGGTGGTTGTCATGGAAGCAGTCCCGCGTCTGTGAGCAATCTGTCGCATTCTTCCAGCAACGGAGCCCCCGATTCGACCGCTCCGGGCTTGATGCTGAGGAGAAGCCAGTGGCGTCCTAGCTCTGGTTTGGTCTCCAGCCGCTTGCGTAGGTGGCTGTGAAGTTGGCGGCGTAGACGGTTTCGCACAACGGAGCGTTTACTCACCTTGCTGCTGATCACAACGCCGCATCGGCATCGACGGGACTGAGGGGAGGCGTTCTCGGCAGAGGCCATGAAGGGCCTCAGCAGGGTCGGCTTGGCATCGACAATCCGCAAAAGCATGTGGGTGCTGTTGAGACGTCGACCGTCGCGATGCAAGCGATCAAAACAGCGATGGCCCCGCAGACGCATCGGTGTCGGCAGGACCATCGGTAAATGCTGAACGAGGTGAGACTTTGAATCAGACAGCCAGACGAGAGCGCCCGCGTTTGCGGCGGGTGCGGATCACACGACGACCAGTGTGGGTGCGCATGCGCACGCGGAAGCCCGAAACGCGCTTGCGTTTGCGGCTGGTGCCGCCGAGAGTTCGTTTCGTCATGATGGAATTCCGGCGCCCGGCCTGTCGTCAATTCGATAATTTATCAGTTGGGATGACCGCTCAGAAGCCGTTGGCTCCGCTGTCGATGTCGATGCTCCAGCTTCCGAGGTAACCAGACACCGGCACATCGCCAGGCGCTTGTGCCAGGGCATTGAATTGGAACATGCCGCTGCTGCTTGGGTTGAAGATTTGCATAACGACGGCATAGGTGCCTCCGGTAGGGATCGGCACGTCAGGGAAGACCTCAATGGCCGTTTGCTTCTCGTTCACTTCAAACACCGCCGGCAGAGTCTCCTCGCATTGGCTCCTGCCAAGCATTCCCCCCAGCTTCATCTTGCAGAGCTTGAGCCTTGAGGGTTTGATCTTGGCGTCGAAATAATCCGGCACCGTGATGGTGAGTTTCAGGATTGCATTTTTGCGGTCCTTGGGCCGGAGCATCAGGTAATACCTGGCCCTCTCGAGTTGGCGGGTGGAGCTTTGCCAGTAATAGAGCTTCTTGTAGTCCTTGTTGTCTTCCCAGCGAAACTCAAGCAGTGCAGGTGTGGCCTGGGCCTGCACTTCACTAGGCGGCAGGGTTGGGATCAGGGATGCTGCTCCCAGTAATCCGGTGAGAGTGACCCGTCCGACCATGCCGGCGGCGAGGCCGAAGCGACGCAGTCTCTGGGCACTGGAGTTAGGGCTGGGATTAGACATCTCGTGAAGACAATGGCATCGGCCATCGGCATGACTTGTGTCCTGATTGTCTTGGAGAGTGAGGAAGATCGGAAGAGGCTGGGCCGGCGTTCGATCTGTCAGTTGTAACCAGATCTGTCTGGCCGCAGCCGAGAGGCTTCGCCAAGGTAGGCATGGCAAGGGCTTTGCTCGGCTGGCAGCCATACGTGGGCCAGGAGCCGGATGCAGCGCTTGAGGTCGCCCTGAACAGCCATCTGTTGACAATCGAGCAGTGCCACCCCATCCCATCCCTGCTGGCGTCTGGCAATCGCTGCTGGAAAGCAGGCATCGAGATCGGTGGTGACCGAAAACGTCACCGACACAATTCGGTCCGCTTCCAGGGCGTTCCGCTCGACGAGGCAGGTGACCAACTCATGCACAGCCACTTCGATGGCCTCGACACTGTTCTCACAGCAGGTTGTGGCACCCCGCAATCCCCGTAGGGCCAGTCCGTTGGCGATGGAAGGACGGGTCATGGGCGATAGAGCCAGAGGGCCTGGCCGCAATGGGACAGCTCTGTCTCAAGCATGTCGCTCAGCCTGTTGACCAGGCTGCTCCCTGGGAGTCGGGACAGCAGCTGTTTTTTGGGTTTGCCAAGGGTGACAGGTTTGCAGTCCTCATCAAGATCGGCCAATTCCACGGCCAGAGCACGAGCGCGTTCCTCATCGCCCAGTTCATCCACGAGACCAAGCTCTTTGGCCTGGGCTCCACTGAAGACTCTGCCATCAGCGAATTGACGGACTGCTTCGGTACTAAGCCCCCGGCCTGTCGCAACCGCCTCCACGAACTGGTCATAGCTGCTGTCGATTAATGCCTGCAGCAACTCCCTTTCCTCCGCCGTCAACGCTCGGTCAGGGGAGAGGATGTCCTTGTAAGTACCACTCTTGACCGTTTCAAACCGGACTCCGATCCGCTCGAGCAGTTTGGAGAGGTTGTTGCCGCGCAAGATCACGCCAATGGATCCGGTGATCGTGCCCGGGTTTGAAACGATTTTTTCGGCTGCGACGCCGACATACACCCCGCCCGAAGCCGAGATGTTGCCAAAACTTGCCACCACGTGGCAGCCCTTGTCGCGCAGTCGCAATAAGGCCGCATGGATCTCCTGACTGTCACCGACGGTGCCGCCGGGACTGTCGATGCGCAGTAGCAGAGCCGGGAATTCCCGTTGCTGCACCTCCCGTAGTGCCTTGAGAACCCGTTTGCGGGTGGTTGACGCAATCGCCCCTTCGATGGTGATGCGTGCCATCCGTCGCCGGGATTTGCGGCGCCAGGGCCAGACCATATTCGTCAGTCGTTATGGATCAGATCTTAAAAAGGAGCCTGTGATCTGCCGCCATGGTGTCGATTCGCCTCGGGCTGCTGATGGTGTTGCCCTTCGCGCTCTGGGGAACAGCCATGGCGGCGATGGCTCCATTGCTCGAGTCTGGGGGCCCAGAATTGGTGGCGGCTTTACGCCTTGTGCCGGCTGGGATCGCTCTGCTTCTGGCCCTGCCAGCCCTGGGTGCGTCATGGAGGATTGCACCTCAGGACCGGATCTGGTTCGTTGTGTTCACGCTGATTGATGCCACCTTGTTCCAGTTTTGTCTGGCGCGAGGGTTGCGGGAAACAGGCGCCGGCCTTGGATCTGTTCTGATTGATTCCCAGCCACTCATGGTGGCGCTTCTGGCCCGTAGCCTCTTCGCCGAAGCGATCAATCCTGTGGGTTGGTTCGGTTTGATGCTGGGCCTGGCGGGGATTGTCTGCCTCGGGGTTCCAACCGATCTGCTTCGTCACTGGTGGCTACTGGGGGACGCCGTTCCCTTCTCTGGTCTTTGGGAGGGCGGTACGGCCTGGATGTTGGCCGCTGCAGTGGCCATGGCCTTGGGTACGGTTATCAGTCGCTATGCCTGCAGCGCTAGTCATCCCGTCAGTGTGACCGGGTGGCACATGGTGCTGGGAGGACTGCCCTTGTTGGTTTGGCATCTTGCGGATCCGGCCTATCCCCTCGTCCCTGACTGGGGCTCAGGCCAGTGGTTCTTGATGGCCTACGCCAGCCTGCTGGGTAGTGCTGTGGCCTACGGGTTGTTCTTCTGGTTTGCCACCCATCGTGAACTCACCGCTTTCTCCAGCCTCGGATTCCTCACCCCGCTGTTTGCGCTTGCCTCCGGGGGTGTGTGGCTGGCTGAAAGGCTGGAGCCGCTGCAATGGGTCGGTGTTGTTTTGGTCTTGCTCTCTGTGGTGCTCGTGAGCATGCGCCGGCGCTGGTGGGAGCAAGGGCCCTCAGAGGTGTTTGGAGCAGCCGGAGGGTCTGGAGGATGACCAGCAAGGAGAGATCGGGCCGCCCGATGGATCTTGTTTTAGTGAGTACACCGATCGGGTACCTCGGCAGTGGTCGAGGTGGTGGCGTGGAGCTCACGTTGGCGTCTTTGGTGCGTGGCCTTCTGGAGCGTGGGCACCGCTTGACGTTGGTGGCAGGGCAGGGTTCCGTCCCCCCCGCGGTCGATCCGGATCTTCGTCTTGAGTCCGTGGTTGGCGTAGATCAGCCGAGCTGGCAGCACCTTGAGCGCCAAGCAGCTGTGGTGATTCCCCCTGATGGTCTGCTGCCGCGACTGTGGCAAAGGGCCTTAGCCCTGGGGCATGAGGCGGATGCAGTGCTGAATTTCGGCTACGACTGGCTGCCGCTCTGGCTGACGCCCCAGGTGCCTCAGGCTCTCTTTCACTTGGTGAGCATGGGATCAGTGTCCACAGTGATGGACGAGCAGATTGCTGCTCTCGCCTGCTGGGATCAGCGTCGTCTCGCCTTTCATACCCAGGCCCAGGCATCAGATTTTGCGTTGCCCGCCTCCCCCAGAGTGGTCGGCAATGGTTTCGATCTCAGCGCTTATCAATTCCAATCCGGTGCCGATGGCCCACTCGGTTGGGCTGGCCGGGTTGCTCCCGAAAAAGGTCTTGAGGATGCTGCTGCCGTAGCCGCAGCGTTGGGTGAGCCGCTGTGGGTCTGGGGGATGCGTGAAGACGAGGCCTACGCCAAGCGTGTTGAGGCCGGGGTCCCACCAGGCACCATGCATTGGCGGGGCTTCCTTCCTACCGATGCCTTGCAGAAAGAGCTTGGGTGCTGCAGGGCGTTGATCAATACGCCGAAATGGAATGAGGCCTACGGCAATGTGGTGGTGGAGGCCTTGGCCTGCGGTGTGCCTGTGGTGGCCTACAACCGCGGTGGACCTGGTGAACTCGTTCAGCATGGTCTGACCGGCCTACTGGTTCCGCCCGATGACGTGGATGCGCTTCGGCAGGCAACCGTGCGTGCCGCCAGCCTGGAGCGTCTTGCCTGCCGACGCTGGGTCGAGAGCCATGCCAGTCAGGACGTGTTCGCTGAGCGTGTGGAGGCCTGGATCAGGGCCGGTCTAGAGACCGAGGATGGCAGCATCTCCTGATGACCAGCTCCCCTGAGGCCGTGGCCACCGTCGCTTCCCCCCATCTGACGCCGCGTCAGCGACGTCGCGGGCTGCTGTTGGTGCTTGTTGTTGGTCTGTTGATCTGCTTCTGGCAGCTCGGAGGCAATGGCTTGGTGGATGAAACTCCACCGTTATTTGCGGCTGCTGGACGGGCGATGGCTCGCACCGGTGATTGGCTCACTCCCCGGGTCAATGGACTGCCTCGCTATGACAAGCCTCCCCTCGTGTATTGGCTGATGGGATTGGGGTACTCCCTCCCAGGCCAGTCTGAGTGGGATCCCTTAGGGACCTGGGCCGGTCGTTTGCCGTCCGCTCTCGGCACGCTGGGCACGTTGCTGATGCTGGCTGACACGTTGCTGCGCTTTCCGCAGGGCAACGATTTCACCCCCCGTCGCACAGCCCTTGCGGCTGCCCTGGCCTTCGTTCTTTCACCTCTGGTGTTGCTTTGGAGCCGCACCGCCGTCAGTGATGGGTTGCTATCGGGCACTCTTGCAATCAGCCTTCTCTGTCAATGGCGCTGCCATGCCTCGGGGGGGCGTCGGTGGTGGTTGGCCTGGATTGTGCTCGGCCTGGCCGTGCTGACGAAGGGCCCTGTGGCCGTTGTGCTCAGCGGCATCTCCCTGGTGTTGTTTGGGCTGGCTCGCCGCAATCTCGGAGCACTTTGGTGTGAGCTCCGTCCATTGCCGGGTCTCGCAATTACCGCCCTGATCAGCCTCCCTTGGTATGCCCTGGAGTTGCTTGTCGAGGGCCAGCCGTTCTGGGACAGCTTTTTTGGCTACCACAATTTTCAGCGGTTCACCTCTGTGGTGAACAGTCATCTGCAGCCCTGGTGGTTTTTTGTTCCGGTGCTGTTGATCGCCGCATTGCCGTTCACTCCCCTCTTGCTGCTGGGCCTCACGCAGGTGGTGCAGGGGCTGGTGCGTCGACGCCCACCTTCGACATCTGATCAGAGCCTCCAGACGTTCGCGGCCTGCTGGTTGCTGGCGGTGTTCCTGTTGTTCACCACTGCGGCCACCAAACTGCCGAGTTATTGGCTGCCGGCCACTCCTGCTGCAGGCTTGTTGATCGCCCTGGCCCTGCTCCCGGATCCCAGTCGATCGCGTCGCGCCCAAAGCTGGTGCTGGCTGGGATCGGTGCTCCTGGCCTTGGTGTTGGCGGCGGGGCTTTGGGGTGCAGGTCTCTGGGTGCCCCTTATCGATGATCCGGAGATGCCTACCCTCCCCGCCGAGCTGCTTGCCAGCGGCTTCGTGCTACGGGCTGCAGTGTGCGTCAGTGTCGCTGTGGTGCTTGGTGCCTGGCTGTGGTGGCGCCCCCAGCCTGGAAGGCTGTTGGCCATGCAGGGGCCCCTGGTGGTGTTTCAGCTTGTGGCTTTGGTCCCAATGATGCTGTTGGGAGACAGGGTGCGACAGGTCCCCGTTCGCCAAGTGGCCGAAGCGATTGTGCGCGAACGTCAATCCGTCGGTGTGGAACCACTGGCGATGGTTGGAGCCATGAAGCCATCGCTGCACTTTTATACCGATCAGGTGGTGATTTATGAGGGGATTTCTGAGGCGGCATTGGTCAATGTGGTCGATCGATTCCGCACCGAGATGTCCCGTCGCGGTTTTCGCGGCTCCAGTGTGGAAGAGCAGCCCACAGCCCTTGTGGTGATTGATGGTCGGACGAGTGAGTCGGACCATTGGCAGGCACTGCAACCTCAGAAGCTGGCGAGCCATGGCATCTATCGGCTCTGGCGAGTGGATCGCCGCCGTCTGGAGGCCCGAGCCAGGCAGCTGCGTCAGCAAGGTGTGACCCCTGACTGGCGGAAGCCCAGACCTGAGCGCTACTGAGAGTCCGTCGGGTTGATGGCCGCCAGTTCGCTTCGTCTGCAGAAGCCGCAATGGCCCCAGAGGGCCATCTCACCTGCCGGTGAGGGGCGCCCGCAGCGTGGACAGGTCTCCATGCCGTGGACATCAATGCGGCTGGGATGACGTGCCCAGACTGCTGCTTCGCTTTCCAGGTCTGGTTTTGGCTGGCTGTGGTGCTGTTGAATGCGGAGATCTTTAATGGCATGGCCTGCAGCCCGCAGGGAGGCCAGCAGCTGGGGTCGGCTATAGAGCAGGGCTTGGCGCCATTGCGGGTGGCTGGCTCCCACGGTGAGCACGTCGCCCTGAAGATGGAGCGGCCGGCAATGGGGCGCCAGTTGTGCGCCAGCCAATTTGGGCCAGTCTTGCCAGATGGCCGCCAGTGAGCCGTCACGTCGCCACTGGCTTCGCAATCTTTCCAGGCAGGCGCTGAGGGACTGGGCCGGGGCGGGAGGCGGTGGTTGCAGCAGTTCCCCTTTGCCGAAAGGGCGACGCTGGGATTTTGGGGCCCGTGCCATCGCCGTTACCGTCCTGGTCCGTGCTGTGGTTTGTGGATCGTAGGTGGGATGACGTGGTTGTCTCGCTAGCCTCCAGCTGCTGCCCTTCTGTGCTGACCTCCACCCATGGGTTTCTTCGATCGGCTGAGCCGCCTGGTCCGTTCCAATGCCAATGCTGCGGTGAGCAGCATGGAGGACCCGGTCAAGATCCTCGACCAGTCCGTCGTTGACATGCAGGCGGATCTGGTCAAGTTGCGCCAGGCCGTGGCAATGGCTATCGCCAGCCAGAAGCGACTCCGCAATCAGGCTGAACAGTCCGAGGCCCAGGCCCGCACCTGGTACGAGCGTGCTGAATTGGCTTTGAAGAAAGGTGAGGACGACCTGGCACGGGAAGCACTCACCCGTCGCAAGACGTTCCAGGAGACAGCGACCTCTCTGTCGTCTCAGGTGCAGGGCCAGGACGCTCAGGTGGAGACCCTCAAGAAGAGTCTGGTCGCACTGGAGGGAAAGATCGCCGAGGCACGAACCAAGAAAGACATGCTCAAGGCCCGTGCCCAGGCGGCGCAGGCCCAGCAGCAGCTACAGAACGCCGTCGGCACTCTGGGCACCAACTCCGCCATGGCGGCTTTCGAGCGCATGGAAGACAAGGTGGAGGCGATGGAGGCCAGCAGCCAGGCGGCGGCAGAACTGGCTGGTGCTGACCTCGAAAGTCAGTTCATGGCCCTGGAAGGCGGTAGCGATGTGGACGACGAATTGGCGAGCCTTCGCCAGCAGCTTGCCGGCGGTCCTGAGGCCGTGGCTTTGCCCGCCGGAGAGGCGCCAGCGGTCAAGCCAGTGCAAGTGTCTGAGGTGGATGCCGACCTTGAGGAACTGAAGAAATCGATCGATAAACTCTGAACCTCAGCTTTGATCCCTGTCCACCACCCCCCCTTGATTCATAGGATCGGGGGGCGTTCTACAAGCTGCAGTGGGCCAAGCCGTGTCTGACTACACCGATGCAACGTTCGCTTCAGAGGTGTTGCAGGCAACATCCACCGTGTTGGTGGATTTTTGGGCTCCCTGGTGCGGCCCATGCCGCCTGATGGCTCCACTGATGGACTGGGCTGCTGAGACCTATGCCGACAGGTTGCTAGTCGGCAAAATGGAGGTGGATAGCAATCCCGTCACCCGAGACGCTTATCAGGTGCAGGGCATTCCCAGCCTGATCCTTTTCCGTGATGGCAAGGAAGTCGCCCGTCAGGAGGGGGCGATTGCAAAGCCCCAACTGCAGGCCTTCCTGGATGCTCACCTCTAAACGACTGAAACGCCTTGGAAGCGGCGTTTTCGATCGCAACGATCAGCGCAAGCAGCGTTATCGAACCAGTGGAGCCGAAGGTCATCAACCTCTCGTGGATCTCTCACTGGGGTCCACTGATTTGGATCCGCCAGCGGTGGCCATCAACTCCATGGCTTCGGCCCTTGAACGCCCTGGCAGTGCCACGTATTGCCTGCATGCGGGCACGCGTCCCCTGAGGGAAGCGGTGGTCGATTGGTGTGCCCACCGTTTTGATGTGACGGTGGATCCCGACCGGGAAGTGCTTCTCTTGGTTGGCTCCCAGGAGGGAACAGCCCACCTCCCTTTGGCTGTTCTCAATCCTGGTGATGCCGGACTGATCCTTGATCCCTGTTACCCCTCCCATCGCGGTGGCCTGTTGCTCGCCGATGCGCTGATCCGCTCTCTCCCTCTGCGCGTTGAACAGCAGTGGCGCCCCTGTTTCGACAGTCTTAACGCCAGCAGCTGGGACCAGCTGCGGCTGATGGTGATGGGCTTTCCCCACAATCCCACCGCTCAAGTGGGTGAGCAGGCCTGGTTAGACGAGGGGATGGACCGCGCCAAACGTCATGATTTGGTCTTCGCCCATGACAATCCCTACGTGGATCTGGCTCTGGACGGTGAGGCTCCGGCTCTGCTGCGCACGCATGGATGGCGTGAGCGGGGTATTGAGTTTTTCTCCCTTTCGAAGGGTTGGTGCATGGGAGGTTTCCGGCTGGCCTTCGCCGTTGGTGCTGAGCCGCTGATCACGGCATTGCGCCAGCTCAAGGGTGTGGTCGATTTCAATCAGTCGCTCGCCTTGCAGCACGGCGCGATCGCAGCCCTATCGCAAGCCCCTGACTGGCCTCGGCAGATTCTGCCTGTGTACCGCGAACGCCGGGATCGAACGCTGGCTGCCCTCAGTCGCCTTGGCTGGCAGGCCCCTTGCCCGTCGATGGCTCTCTACTTATGGCTGCCGCTACCCGGTTGGGCCTCTGCCTCCGATTGGGATGACGAGCAGTTGGCCGCGGCCTTGCTGGAGCACACCGGCCTGGCACTCACGCCTGGATCGGGGTTTGGCGATGCCGGTTTGAATTGGCTGAGGCTTGCGTTGGTTAGGCCGGTGGAAGAGTTGGAAGCCGCGGTTGCTCGCTTGGAACCTTGGTGGCGCCAGCAGTGCTGAGGCCAACTGGGGGCGCTGCCCTGGCTCGGCTGCGCAGACAAAGCGGGGCTCCGCCTTGGCAGTTGCGTTGTTTGCCGGTGTGTGCGAGCACAGAGCAGGTTTTAAGCGACTGGTTGCGCTTGCATCCTTGGGATGGACTGCTCCCCCGTGCCGTCATTGCCCGTCGTCAAACCTTGGGCCAGGGTCAGTGGGGTCGTCGCTGGCAGTCGCCTCCGGGAGGTGTCTGGCTCAGCGCCGCATTGCCCTGGTCAGCGCCTTCCTCAGCGCCAGGGATCTTGGGGCTTGCGGTGGCGGTGGCGCTGGCGGAGCGCTTGGAGGCCTCCGGTGTGGCTGTGCTGATCAAATGGCCGAATGATCTCTTGGTGCAGGGCCGCAAACTCGCAGGTGTCTTGCCACGCATGGTCGTCCGCGGCAACAAGGTCCGTTTGGCTCGAGTCGGTGTGGGCCTCAATCTCGTCAATGCGGTGCCCCCAGGAGGCATCGCATTGACGGAGGTTCTTGCTATTCAAAGAGGTCAGCAGCTCCACTGGACGGCGGAGGTGCTGGCGGCTCTTGACCATGCCATCTCCCTAGTGGCAGACCCTGAGCGGGTCTGCCATGCGACCGAGATGCGGTTGTGGACACGTCAGGTGCAGGACCCCCGCAGCGGTGAACAGTGGAGCGTTGAGGGGGTCGCGGAAGATGGTGCTCTGCGGTTGCGTCAGGGGACCCGGACGAACACCTGGACGCGTTGGGAAGACGCCTCTTTTGCTGGTCTCTAAAGTCATTCGCATTACACAATCGGAGTCCGGCTGTGCGTTGGCTCGCTGCTGCCTGGCTGCTGACTGTTCCGTCTGGGGTGCCCCTTCAGCCTCCTGGTCCAGTGCGGCCTCCTGCCAATCTGCCTGCGCCGCAGTCCCCTCTGCGCTTCGATCATTCGCTCGAAAATCTCGAGCGCAATCAGGTGATTACACCTGCTGAAAGGCGTGCGCTTGAGGGTGATGCACCCGGGCTGCCGATTGATGTTCCTCGTCTTCAGCAAGCCTGTCGCAGTGGGGCCCTGTCCCGTCAGGAGTGTGCTTCAGGTGTCGCAATCCGGGGCGGGGCCGGCCGCCGCCTGGCAGAGCGGATTGCTTGGCGCGAGCGGGGTGGAGCTGGCTTGCCCACCACGTTGCGGCGGGGCAGGGATGGCCGTCTCCTGCCTCCGATCACGGTGCCGGTGTCTGCCCTGCTCGGGGGCAGCGGTTTTCGACTCGAATCGGTGTTTGCTGTCACCCCAAGACCCTTGCCGCTTGTGGGGAACGGTGATCGGAGCTTGCTCTTCCCGATCATCGGGTCCGCGATCACCACCAGCGAGTTCGGCTTCCGCCTGCATCCAGTATTCGGTGAGTGGCTGATGCATGCCGGCCGGGATCTCGCAGCCCCTGAGGGCACGCCTGTGGTAGCAGCCCTGTCTGGCAGGGTCGCCAGTAGCGGCCTGGCTGGTGGCTATGGCATCGCTGTGGAGCTGGAGCATGCCAATCCGAAACGGCGTACCCTCTACGGCCATCTGTCTGAGCTCTATGTCAAGAGCGGGGACCGAGTGCGACAGGGTGAGGTGATCGGCCGGGTGGGAAGCACGGGCATCAGCACCGGGCCGCATTTGCATTTCGAGTTGCGCAAGCCCCATGGCTCTGGATGGGTGGCCACCGATCCTGGCGATATGGACCTCAATCCCCTCACCGGTGAGGGTGGGGATGCCGTAGCGATGCTTGTCGGCCAGCTGCTGGACAGCCTCAGGTCTCCTGGCTCGAGGCGTCACGAAGGATGAATCCCACACCTCGCACGGTGTGGATCAGGACGGGTAATTCAGGTGCTTCGATCTTTTGGCGTAGATAGCGGATGTAGACGTCGAGCAAATTGTCGTCGCCATAGAAGTTGTCGCCCCAGACGCCGCGCATGATCTCTGCACGTTCCAGAACCTTGCCGTCGGCCCGCATCAGGAACAGCAGCAGATCGTATTCCTTGACGGACAATTGAATCGGCCGGTCGCCACGGGTCACATCGCGCGTGCTGGTGTCGATCCGTAGATCACTCATCGTGAGGACCACCGTTTCTCTCCCCTGGCTGCCTCCAGAGAACGTCTGGGCTCGCCGTTGCATCGCCCGCAGGCGAGCCATCAGTTCCTCGATCGAGAAGGGTTTGATCAGGTAGTCATCCACCCCGGCATCCAGAGCCATCACGCGGTCGGCGATGTCGTCGTGGCCCGTCAGCATCAGGATCGGGATGGTCACGCCACTTCTTCGGATGCGCTGACAGATATCTACACCGGAGAAGTCGGGCAGGTTCCAGTCGAGAACGATCAAATCAGGGGACGGTTCGGACCGTGCCTTCACCAGGCCGGACGAACCATCACAGGCGATGTCGACGTCATAGCCCTCAACATCCAGTTCCAGCTGAAGCAGTTCGGTGAGCTTGGCTTCGTCGTCCACCACGAGGACGCGCAGGCGTGGTGTTGACGGGTCTGGCATGCAGGCTGCGGGCGCCTCTTCCTAGGTTAATCAGGCTGAGAAGCCCTGACCCAATTCTCAGTCATGGCTTATTCCTAGAGATGTGGTCCACACGGCCATCACGGAAGAGGGCCACGGTTTCGGCGCGGGCAGCAACCTCATCTTCATGCGTGACAAGCACAAGGGTGATGCCCTGGCTGTGCAGGTCATCGAAGAGATCAAGCACGTCCTCGGTGGTGCGGGAGTCGAGAGCTCCAGTGGGTTCATCCGCAAGGAGCAAGGCCGGTTGATTAATGATCGACCTGGCGATGGCAACCCTCTGCTGCTGGCCTCCAGAAAGCTGGTTGGGACGGTTCTCCAGTCGTTCCGCTAGCCCCACACGCTCCAGGGCGTCGGCGGCTCGACGGCGCCGTTCTGCTGCTGGCACACCGGCATACACCATTGGCAGCATGACGTTCTCCATGGCGGTGGCGTGCGGCAGCAAATGGAACTGCTGAAACACGAACCCCAGTTGCTGATTGCGCAGATCGGCCAGATGATCATCGTCGAGCTGTTCCACGGCCACGCCGTTGAGCAAATATTCACCTCTGCTGGGGCGATCGAGACAGCCAAGAATGTTCATCGCGGTGCTCTTGCCAGAGCCGCTAGCGCCCATCACAGCCAGGTAATCGCCTTGTTGAACGGTGAGATCAAGGCCATCAAGGGCCCTCACTTCAGTCGCACCCTGGCCGTAGATCTTCTTCACGCCCGTCAGTCGGGCGACTGCATGGCCGGAGCTAGAGGTGGAGGCGTCAGCCAAGGGCTTTCTGACTAGCGATGGCGATTGCCTGCTGCAGAAGCGGTGTGCCGTCAACGGCACTATTGGCCCAGCGGAAGATCGGGTCGGAAAGAATGCCTCCAACCGCTGTCACAATCACGCAGGTCACGAGGGCAAAGCGGAGTGGGGGTAGGCCGATGGTGTTCCAGGTCACCTCGGGATAAGCCTTGACCACCTCTGAGGCCTCTTGGGGCTCTTTGACCACCATCATCTTGATCACCCCGATGTAGTAGTAAATCGAGATCACGGAGGTGATCAGGCCAACCACCACCAGGAGATACTGGTGATCGGCCCAACCGGCGAAGAAGAGATAAATCTTGCCGAAGAAGCCAAGCATCGGTGGGATGCCTCCGAGTGAGAGCAGGCAGAGGCTGAGTCCAAGGGTGATCAGGGGATCCTTTTGGTAAAGACCGGCGTAGTCGGAGATTCGATCACTACCGGTGCGGATTGAGAACAGGATGATGCAGGCAAAGGCGCCCAGATTCATAAACAGGTAGGCAGCCATGTAAAGGACCATGGCGGCGAAGCCTTCTTCGGTGCCACACACCAGGCCGATCATCACGAAGCCCGCTTGGCCGATCGAGCTGTAGGCCAGCATGCGCTTCATCGATGTCTGGGCCAGAGCCACCACATTGCCAAGGGTCATGCTCAGCAGGGCCAAGACTGTGAACAGCAGCTTCCACTGGGTATCGAAGGAGCCGAAACAGCCCACAAGGATTCGCAGAGCAAGGGCAAAACCTGCTGCCTTAGACCCCACCGATAGGAACGCCACGACCGGAGTTGGTGAGCCTTCGTACACATCAGGCGTCCACTGGTGGAAGGGCACAGCAGCAATTTTGAAAGCCACTGTTGCCAGCACGAACACCAGTGCAAGGGCTGCCAAAGGCGATGGACTATCGATCAGGGCAAGACCGATGGTTTCAAGGCTGGTGGAGCCACTCAGGCCATACAGCAGGGACGCGCCGTAAAGAAAGACGGCTGCAGCGGCTGAACCGACCAGCAAATATTTCAACGCTGCTTCCGAGCTGCGGGCGTCCCGCTTCATGTAGCCCGAGAGCAAATAACTGGCGACTGAAAGGGTTTCCAGCGAGACAAACACGCTCACTAGATCGGTGGCGCCGCACAGCAGCATGCCTCCCAAGGTTGCTGCGAGGAGGATGGCGGCGTATTCACCGACGGGTGTGCCGCTTTTTTCTGCGTATCTCCAGCTGATCAGCAACGACAGCAAGGTCGACATCGCCACAACCGCCCTGAAGGCGATGGCCAGTCGGTCGGAGAGAAAGGCGCCGAGGAACGAGGGCTCCAGGGGTGCATTCCACTGCAGGGCCAGCAGCACTAGGGCAGCCCCGAGGCCCAGATAGCAAATGGGAGGGACCCAACGGATGGCGACACGTTCACCCGCTAGATCCACCAAAAGGGTGGCCAGCATGGCCAGCAGCACTGCCCCCTCCGGGGCAATGGCTCCGGCATTCAGCGCCAGATTCAGCAATTCGCCCGGCGCGGGCATGGCCTGGGTGGAGAGAAGCAGTGCACCCAACTCGGGCATGGCGCTCGCGGGATCAGACCTGTTCGGATGACTGTAGCCGCGCTGCCGGATCGACCTGCTTGAGGCCATGAAAACCTGTCCATTCGCTGCACTGGGATCGACGGTGCGATAAAGAAGGGGACGGTTACCTCCCGCCTGTGGCGAACACCCTGGTCATCGTCGAGAGCCCCACCAAGGCTCGAACCATCCGTGGTTTCCTTCCCAAGGGCTTCCGGGTTGAGGCCTCGATGGGGCATGTGCGCGACCTCCCCAACAACGCCAGCGAGATCCCAGCGGCCCAGAAAGGGCAGAAATGGGCCAACCTCGGTGTGAACACTGAATCAGACTTCGAACCTCTGTATGTGGTTCCGAAGGACAAGAAGAAGGTGGTGCGCGAGTTGAAGGACGCTCTGAAGGGTGCTGATCAGCTCCTCCTGGCGACGGATGAAGACCGGGAAGGAGAAAGCATCAGCTGGCACCTGCTCGAGCTTCTTTCCCCCAAGGTGCCTGTGAAGCGCATGGTCTTCCACGAGATCACCAAGGAGGCCATCTCCCGAGCTCTCGATGACACACGAGAGCTCGATATGGAGCTTGTGCATGCTCAGGAGACTCGCCGGATACTCGATCGTCTGGTCGGCTACACCCTTTCTCCCCTTCTTTGGAAGAAAGTGGCTTGGGGGCTCTCCGCTGGCAGGGTGCAGTCGGTGGCTGTTCGGCTTCTCGTGCAGCGTGAACGGGCTAGGAGAGCGTTCCGCAGTGGCAGTTATTGGGACCTCAAAGCAAGGCTCAGCCATTCCGGCAGCAGTTTCGATGCCAAGCTCAGCCATCTTGGTGGCCAGAAGATTGCCACCGGTAACGATTTCGATGAGAGCACAGGCGCCCTGAAAAAGGGCAGTGCCGTTCGTTTGCTCAGTGAAGACGATGCCCGTCTCCTGGCCGACCAAGTGCGCAGTGCTGATTGGTGTGTCGAGGCGGTGGAGGAGAAGCCGACGGTGCGGCGCCCTGTTCCGCCCTTCACCACCAGCACCCTGCAGCAGGAGGCGAACCGAAAACTGCGGCTTTCCGCAAGGGAGACCATGCGCTGCGCGCAGGGGCTCTATGAACGCGGGTTCATCACCTATATGCGCACCGACTCAGTGCACCTATCCGAACAGGCGATTACGGCTGCTCGCAGCTGTGTTGAATCCCGATACGGCACTGAGTACCTCAGCAAGGCAGCACGACAGTTCAGTACTAAGGCTCGAAATGCCCAGGAGGCTCACGAAGCGATCCGCCCGGCCGGCGAAAGCTTTCGCTCCCCATCCGAAACGGGGCTTGAGGGGCGGGATCTTTCGCTCTACGAACTGATCTGGAAGCGCACCGTTGCCAGTCAGATGGCTGAAGCGCGGCTCACGATGATGGCTGTTGAGCTTGCGGTTGGCGAAGCCCGCTTCCGGGCGAACGGCAAACGGATTGATTTCCCAGGCTTCTTCCGCGCTTATGTCGAGGGCAGCGATGACCCGGATGCGGCTCTTGAGGGGCAGGAAGTGCTGCTGCCTGCTCTGAAAAGTGGTGATGCCCCAAGTCCTCAGGAGGTGGAGGCACTCGGTCACCAGACCCAGCCGCCGGCTCGTTTCAGCGAGGCATCCCTCGTCAAGATGCTGGAGAAGGAAGGGATCGGGCGTCCTTCCACCTACGCCAGCATCATCGGCACGATCGTTGACCGCGGTTACGCCAGCCTGCAGAGCAATGCCCTCACCCCCAGCTTCACGGCTTTTGCTGTGACGGCTCTTCTTGAGGAGCATTTCCCCGATTTGGTGGACCCTGGCTTCACGGCCCGGATGGAAAACACTCTCGATGAGATCTCCCACGGCAAGGTGCAGTGGTTGCCTTATCTCGATGGGTTCTACAAGGGCGAAAAGGGCCTTGAGCACCTCGTCCAGCAACGGGAAGGAGACATCGATGCCGGCACCTCACGCACGGTGGATCTCGAGGGTCTCCCCTGTGTGGTGCGCATCGGACGTTTTGGTGCCTACCTCGAGGCCAAGCGTGTTGGGGAGGATGGCGAGGAGGAGTTGCTCAAAGCAACGCTGCCGCGGGAAATCACCCCTGCTGATCTCGATGCCGAGAAGGCTGAGCTCATCCTCAAGCAGAAGGCTGATGGACCTGAAGCGCTGGGTGAGGATCCTGAAACCGGAGATTTGGTTTACCTGCTGTTTGGTCAGTACGGCCCGTACGTGCAGCGCGGTCAGGTGAGCGATGAGAATCCCAAACCCAAGAGGGCTTCGCTTCCCAAGGGTGTGAAGCCCGAGGACCTCTCCTTGGACGATGCCCTTGGGTTGCTGCGCCTACCCCGCCTGCTTGGCGAGCATGCCGATGGTGGCAAGGTGCAAGCCGGCCTGGGTCGTTTCGGACCCTATGTGGTGTGGGACAAGGGCAAGGGCGAGAAGGATTACCGCTCGCTCAAGGGCGACGACGATGTGCTGAGCGTGGGGCTGAGTCGGGCTCTCGAGCTGCTGGCCATGCCGAAGCGTGGTCGTGGAGGTCGCACCGCTCTCAAAGACCTCGGCAAGCCCAAGGGCAGTGATGAAACCATCCAGGTGTACGACGGTCCCTACGGCCTTTATGTGAAACAGGGCAAAGTGAATGCCTCCTTGCCGGAGGGTAAGGGGGCTGACGACATCACCTTGGAGGATGCCGTTGAACTGCTGGAGGCCAAGGCCGCGGCCAAAAAGACCTCCCGACGCAAAACGACCACAGCCAAAAAGGCGGCTGCAAAGAAACCGGCGGCTAAGAAGCCACCGGCGACCACCAAAACGGGTCGGCTCCGGGCCAGTGCCGTGCGCGTGATCAAGCCTGGAGATGCCTGATGGGCCAGGCCCGTTCTGGCCTCTTGTTGGTGGCGATCATGCTCTTGCAGGCCTGCGGGAGCACCCCTGTTGGCCAAAAGCTCGCAGACAGTTTCGATGCACCGTCCACACCAGCTGCCGGCACCGCGTCGCTGCCTTCAACCTCTGCATCTAGCGGCGAGCCATCACCGCAGAAGCCCCGTCCCCAGCCGTTGAAGCCAACGCCAGCGGACGGGGCTTCTGCGGATAGCAAGAATGACAAGCCAGCCACTGTGGTGCCGTCCCGAGCGGTGGTGAGCCCGGCGCCCCCCAAGCCAGCGACTCCTCAGCCTTACAGGATCACGATTCGGCTGTCGGCGGCGGATCCTTCAGCTCCGGCTGAAGTGGTGACCAGGTCCCTGCGGGAGGCCGGCATTGAGTTTGAAGTGGAGAGGATCGAGCGCATTCAGCCCCCTGCCAGCCTTCAGGTGACCCCGGACAGTCGAGGAGCGAAACCTTGAGCCGGCCTGTCGGCCATGGCATGAGCCGTCGCCAGGCCTTGCGGGTGATGGAGACCTCCTATCTGGCCGCTACCGCAGGCCTGATTTGGCTGGCGCTCTATTACTTGCCTGTTGGTGGGGCGCTGTTCCGGCTGGCGCTGCCCCTGCCGCTGGCGCTTCTGCTGCTGCGACGAGGCTGGAAGGCTGGCCTGGAGGGCGTGGTCTTGGTGGTGCTGCTGCTAGTGGCTCTGATGGGTCCAGTGCGCGGGCCTTTGATCCTCTTCCCCTACGGATTGCTCTCGCTTTGGCTGGGTTGGTGCTGGCTTCGGGGCCTGAGCTGGTGGCTGAGTTGGGGCCTGGGAACCCTGCTCGGTGCAGCCGGCTTTTTGGTGCGGGTCGTGGTGTTATCGCTGCTGGTGGGAGAGAACCTCTGGGTGGTGATCACCCGGGCTGGTGACAACATGCTCAATGGCCTGATCAGCACCCTCAACAATGTTCTGGTGCTGCTGCATCTACCTTTGCGCGTCACCCTTTCCCCCGATCTCGAGCAGGTGCAGTTGATGGCGCTGGGATTGGTGATGCTCCAGCAGTTGATCTATGTGCTTGCCCTGCACGCTCTGTCCTATTGGATCTTTCCGCGTTTGAAGGCTCCTGTTCCACCGCCTCCCAAGGCGCTAGAGGGCCTGGTGGCCCTTGATCCTCTCTGAAGCAGATCTCCTTCTTCTGCGATGCCTCCCACCATGGCCTCAGTTCTTCCGCCTGGATGTGAGTTGATCGGTGCAGGTTGGTCGCATGCCGATCTCAACGCGCGCGTGCGCCCTTGGTGTGATCCGGCTTTGCAACCGTCGTTGCTGGTGGTGCTGGCGGCCACCCGCACCGCCGAGGTCCTTGGGATCTCGGCGGCAGGGGCCACAACGGCATCCCGTCGCTACACCGCTATCGCCGATGCCGAGCTGCTGCTGCATGGGCCTGCTCATCAGCCGCACTGGCCCCTCCCCCCACTGCCGGCAGGGGTCTCACCGGCACTGATTAGCTGGGCTGCAACGCAACGACTCGCCCTGGCTCCTGAGGTGGCTGCCATCGGTCTGCACCAACCGCCCCCGTTCCCGCATCTGCGCTTTGAAGCACCCTCCCTTGGGGCTGCAGATTGCCTGAGCAGTGGTCAGGCGATGTCGCTTGACAGGGTCGAGCAGCTTTGGGAGCGCGGGCGGAGACTGGGGTCTGTTCTGCGGGGACCGCTCGTGCTGGCGGAATGCGTCCCGGGTGGCACGACCACAGCACAGGCTGTGCTGTGTGGCCTTGGGGTGCCCGTGGATGACCTGGTGAGCGGCAGTGCTCGGCAGCCACCTCTTGCCCTGAAACAAAGTCTGGTCGCTGCCGGATTGCAAGCAGCTGCTCTGCATTCGCCTGTCCAGCCGAAGCCGTTGGTTGCTGCTGTGGGAGACCCGTTTCAGGCTCTGGCCGCTGGGCTGATCGAGGGGGCCATGGAGTCTGGCCAGCCGTTAATGCTGGCGGGAGGCAGCCAGATGCTGGCTGTGCTGGCTCTTGCTCTGACCAGCTGTGCCCCTCACGAGCGCCCAGTGCTGGCAAGCCAGTTACTTCTGGGCACCACCGCCTGGCTTGCGGATGAGCAGCTTGCTGAAACATTGATGGTGGATCAGAGGCCTACCCCTCCCGCCTTCCCGGAGCTGTTGCAGCGCGTTTCCCGTTTTTTGGAGCTACCCGTTTTGGCGATCGCCAGTGGTCTGCGTTTGCAGTTGAGTCGTCATCAGCAGCTGCGCGATTACGAACTCGGTCACGTGAAGGAGGGAGTCGGTGCAGGGGGGCTGGCTCTGCTCGCCCAGCTGCGCGGTATTGGTACGGATCAGTTGCTGGCGGATTGCGATCGGGCGATGGATGCTCTGTTGCAACAGCCCGCTGGGTGCACTGGTGGCGGGTCTTTAGGGTCGAAGCCATGACCGCCGACTCCAACGTTCAAGCCCTTCGTTTACCTGCTCTGCCCTCGGCGGGGATCCGGCGGCGACAGGTGCTGCAGATGGGTTTGCTGCTTGGTATGAGTGGCCTTTCGGGATGTGCCAGGGCCACTGCCCCCACGTTGATGGCGGCCCCTGAGACTCTGCCGATGCTCTGGCGCCGTCGGATCGCGAAGCCTTGGCAGTTCAAACCTTTGGACTCGATCCGGCAGCTGGAGGGCCAGCTCCCGCTGCCGGCGGACCTCCTAGCCCTTCCAGATGGCTGGGTTTCCCAGCTCCCACCTGAGGCCTTGCAGTCCCTAGGAGCGCCCTCGCTGCGTGAGCGCCTCAGCGAGCAGGCCGTCAGCTTGCTGGAGAGCTTCCCTCCCGATTTGGCTGCCGCTCTGTTGCCGGTCTCGGTCAGTCCCTGGGTGATGGTGTTCCGGGGCGATGACGACGGGCCGACTGTTGCCAAGGAGGGGTGGAGAACGTTGCTCGAGCCTGGCCTGGCTGGGCAGGTGGTTCTCCCCGCTAGCCCCAGGCTTGTGCTCAGTCTTGCCGATCACATGGATGCGCCTGATGCGGTGCGTCGTCTGCGGGGAGCGGCTCGAGTGTTCGACGATCGCCATGCTCTTAACTGGCTGCTGCAGGGCAAGGCTCGGGTGGTGGTTCTGCCTCTAGTGCGATGCATGAAGATGCTCAGGAGTGATCCGAGGGTGAAGGCGGTGTTGCCTGAGCAGGGAGCGCCTCTGAATTGGACACTGTTGATGCGGCCTGGCGGAACCAAGGAACCACTGCCCCAGGCCTGGGTTGAGGAGGCCTGGACCGAGCCGCTTCTGGCTCGGCTGCTGGCTGAGGGCTGGGTGCCACCTTTGCCCCAGCAGGCTTTGAGGGGGCTGCGTGCGTCTGTGCCGTCGCGTCTGCGTCCTGTGGTGCTTCCTCCTCAGCCAATCTGGGACCGTTGCTGGAGTTTCGGCCCTCTGTCGCCTTCTGAGGCGCAACAGCTGGAGGAGCGCTGGGCTGATTCAACCCCATAGGCGCCGCCGTGGTGCTGCAGCCAGCAGCGCATGGGTCTCTGCTAGGAGATCGGGAATTGGCAGGTCGTGTGGACATCTGGGCAAGCAGTCTCCGCAGCGTTCACAGGCACTGGCGTTGTGAGATTCCCACCAGTGGCCGGCGCGGCCGATGAGGTTGTAGCGCTCTTCGCAGTAACCGCGCAGATCGTGGCCAAGACGCATGTTGCGCAGGCGCAGCAATTCCGGAATCGGCACTTGGTTTGGGCAGGGCAGGCAGGCTCTGCACTGTCCGCATTGATGTCGTCCCAGACGCTCGCGGCGGCGTGCCTGGAGTTGATCGAGCGCCTGTTGTTCGCTGTCGCTTAAGGGGTGCTCCGCTTCGGCGAGTTGGTGAGCCAGATGCAGGTCCTCGGCGCGGCTGGCACCGAGGGTGAGGGTGCTGATGCCGTGGCTGAGCAGATAGCGGTAGGCCAGTTCGAGAGGGTGATGGGGACTGCAATCGGCCTCCAGGGTCGGGCTGGGGTCCTGCAGGTGCCCTCCCTTGTCGGCTGGGGAGATCGCCATTACCCCCATGTCTGCCTGTAGGGCTGAGGTGGCGAGGGGCAGACGAACAGGATCCAGCAGGTGGAGGTGGAGGCTGCAGAACTTGAACCTGCCACTGGCGATGGCGTCAGCGATCACTGCGGTCGTGCCATGACTGCTGAAGCCCACCTGACCGACCAGGCCTTCTTCGCGGGCCCAGCGCATCAGCTCCAGTCCATCTCCTTTCAGGGCCCAGTGGAGATGGTCATTCAGGTTCAGTCCGTGGATGGCCCAGTTGTCGAGTCTTGGCACTCCAAGACGCTGGAGGCAGTTCTGGAGCTGGGCCTGTCCCTCCTGCAACGTCACTCCGGGAAGCACCTTGCTGGTGATTACCCAGCCGCCGGTGGGTGCGATTCCCCGATCGCTGAGCTCCCGCAGCGCCTGTCCCAGAAACGCTTCTGCAGGCCCGTAGGCCGGAGCTGTTTCGAGATGGTTGATCCCTGCTGTGACCGCCGCTTCCATCACCTCCTGCATCTGAGCAGGCGAGGTGAGTGCCCGCATCGTGCCGAGGGTGAAGAGACTCACAGCCGGTCCATCGCCGAAGCGGCGACGGGCTGGGGTGCGGACGACTGGAGCTGGGGTCATGCCGTGGTCATGTTGCGCTCATGGCGCGTTCTCGCCGCCCGCTTCGTTGGGATCATCAGGCTGTCGGGACTGGAGGTGACGGACGAGGGCGGCAGGACTGACCTGTTCAAGAAAGCGTCGGAATTCGTCCTGTTCTTCGGAGTCGGCCTCGGCATCGACGGGGATTGAGGCTTCGGCCACGACTTCCTCGAGCATCCAGATGCCTGTGCCAGTCCGAACCGCTAGGGCAATGGCATCACTGGGGCGTGCATCGATCTCGATCTCTTCACTTGTGTCGGTGACGGCCTCAGACGCTGCTATCCGCGGCTCTGGAGGTTGCTCCTGCCCCTCCTGATCGCTCTGGTCGTCATCATTCAGTTGATCGGCCTCCACGCCGCTATGGCCACAGCGCTGGAGCTTGAGCAGTGCTCGAAAGGTGCTGTCTTCAATGGCGTGGATGATGACACGCTCCAGCTGCAATCCTCCCGCCTCCAGCAGGGCCACCATCAGATCGTGGGTGAGGGGTCGAGGTGGTTCTTCTCCCTGAATGCCGGCCATGATGTTGTGGGCCTGGGGCTGATCGATCCAGATCGGCACCTGACGGCGCCCGGAAGGGTCGCGCAGGAGCACGATCGGACTTCGACTGCCGGCATCGAGAGCAATCCCGGCAACGTGCATTTCAACCACGGCCTCTCTGCCCTTTATCCGATTATGGCCAGAGGAAAGGCCATGGGCGGAGAAGCGATGTTCACTGGGCTGGTGCAGGCTGTTGGATCCGTGCAGCGACGTGGTCAGCGACTGCTTGTGGCTGGATGTGGCCCTTTTCTGCCGCTTCAACTTGGCGATAGCGTTGCTGTCGATGGGGTCTGTCTAACCGTTGCTGAATGCGTCGGTGATGGCTTCCTTGCTGATGTGAGCGAGGAAACACTGCATCGCACCACACTCGGAAGCAAGGCTCTGAAACGTGGTGCGGTGAATCTCGAGCCCGCTTTGCGGCTGGAGGATCGGCTTGGTGGCCATCTGGTGAGCGGTCATGTCGACGGGGCTGGAGAGGTTGTGGCGGTGCAGGCGTTGCCGCAGTCCTGGCGCTTGGAGCTGCAGTGGCGAGACCCCTCCTATGGCCGTTATGTCTGTGAGAAAGGGAGCATCGCCGTGGATGGGGTCAGCCTGACGGTGGCGGGCTGCTCCGAGGCAGGACGTCGCTTTTGGGTCGCGGTGATTCCGCACACTTGGGCATCCACCGCTCTGAAGCATCTTTCGGTTGGTGCTGTGGTGAATCTGGAGGCGGATCTGATCGCTCGCTATGCCGAACGGCTGCTGGCCCAGACCGGCTCAGGTGGCGACATGGAGCAAAATCCGAATGACGCCGCGATCACCAATGCATGGCTGACGGACCACGGCTGGAGCTGAGCGGTGCCGCCGGTGAAACGGTCATGAAACGTGGCCGTCCCGCGAGGTCGTCAATACCTTGCGGGAGTTGTTCGCTGTGAACCAACAATGACTGTTGATGAGCGCCCTGACTCTCTGGGCAGCTTCAAGGCCTTTGCCATCGCCGAAGGTGTCTTGCTGATTGTGCTTGGCATTCTTGCCCTTGTGTTTCCCGTCTTGGCCTCTGTCTGGACAGTGGCTGTTGTCGGTGTTTTGTTCTTGATCGGCGGCTTGGTGGGCTGGATCAGCAACTTGGCCCGTGCAGGACGGATGGGGCGCTGGGTGTGCTTCTGGCGTCTTGTTGTATCGACCCTGTTCATCGTGGCCGGAGGTTCGATTCTCAAGGATCTGCGTCAAGACAGCCTCGAGCAGGTCGCTGTCTTCGCTTTGGCGATCGGTATCGTCTTTCTGGTTGAGGGGGTGGTGGCTTTCTTCAGCGGCCTCATCAACAGCAGTCGACCCGGTGCTGGCTGGGCGATTGCGAATGGCGTGATCACGTTCATCCTTGGCCTGCTGATCGTCACCCTTAAGTTCTGGGGTCTTCTCTGGGTGCTGGGGACCCTTGTGGGCATCAGCTTCCTGTTCAGCGGGATCGACTTGATCGCCTTCAGTTCCAGTCTTCACGATGGTCAGGATCCGCCAGCAACGGCTTGACGCTGTCCAACACCTTCAATCGGCTTCAACACCTTCAAGCGTTGAAGCCGATTGAACCCTGCCGATCGCGGGGGTTGATTCAGGTGGCTTGGTCTGATCCGGTCTGATCAGATAGGGCCGCATCACCGCTCATGGCTGCGTCTTCCTCAAGTGGAAGCAACCAGATTGAGCCGGAGTCTTTGTGAAGTTCGATTCGGAATTCCTGCCCGGGCTCAAGACCTAGCCGTCTTGTGTAGGCATGGCCGATTAAGAGATTGCCATTCCCATGCACCCTGGTGCGGAATTCTGCCTGCCGGCCTCTGGTGCCACCACCAGCATTGCCACTGGCGGATGGAAGCGTGTATCCCTTCGCTTCTACCAGTGCCTTGTAGAAGCTTTTCTTGAGTACCCGTCCGCTAGGGCCCACATAGCCGCATCCACGTGCGATTTCATCTTCACGCCGATTGCTGAGGGCGCGCGCTTTGTCGAGGAGTTCCTGGCCGACCAGCATCTGATCAGGAAGAGTTAATTGAATTCTGGCGATTCTGAGCAATTGCCGCAAGGATCATGCTCGCTTTTTGGCCTCTTCTTTCTGCCTGCAGGCTTCATGCTTGTTGTAGGGGCCTTGCTCAGGGCTGTGCTCAGATCAGATAGAGAATCAGAAAGAGCACAACCCAGATCCCATCAACGAAGTGCCAGTAGAGCTCAACGGCTTCGAGCGGGAACTGATTTTCAGAGGTCACCCGGCCGGCTGGAGTGCGGCATTGCCACCAAACGATCAGGATCATCAAGGCCCCAAGCGTGACGTGGAGGCCGTGGAAGCCAGTTAGGGCATAGAAGGTGCTGGCGAAGAGGTTGTCGGTGAGCCCGAAGGGCAGGGTGAAGTACTCGACCATTTGGCTGACCAGAAAGGCCAGGCCGAGGACTGCGGTCAGCATCAGCCACTGGCGGCACACCTGGTTGGCACCCTTGCGCAGGTTTTGCCCGGCTTTGTGGAAGGTGGCGCTGCTCACCAGCAGTAACACCGTGTTCAGGATCGGTAGGGGCAGCTCAAGCTCATAGATGGCATCGGGCTGAAGCGGATTGACGGCATGAAAGGTGAGGTAAGCGGCAAAGAAACCGGCAAAGGTCATCGCGTCAGCGACCAAGAAGGTCGCGACACCAAACATGCGGTGGTCCTGATGGGCGTGGTCAGTCGCGGTGCTGGCGACGTCGGTGCTTGATGGCTTGAGGGTGGTCATTTTCCGCTGCTCCAGAGGTCACTGCCGCTGGCAGCCGCTAGGTCGATTTGGTCGATGGGCACGCCGTAGCCGTAAGGCTCATGAACGAGAGGTGCTTCCCCTTCCCAGTTCTCGACCGGTGGCGGTGAACTGGTGAGCCATTCAGGTGTGAGAGCGTTCCAGGGGTTGTCGCCGGCGATTTCACCTCGGAAAGCGCTGGCGACCACGTTCCAGAGGAAAGGAAGGGTGCTGATGGCCATCAGCAGTGCCCCAGCGCTGCTGAGCTGATTAATGAAAGCGAACTGTGGGTCGTATTCCGCCACCCGCCTTGGCATGCCGTTGAGGCCCAGCCAGTGCTGGGGGGCAAAACAGAGGTTGAAGCCGATGAAGGTGAGCAGGAAGTGAAGGCGACCCAGCGTTTCGTTGAGCATGCGACCGGTGACCTTCGGATACCAGTGATAGATCGACGCGAAGATCACAAACACCGTGCCTCCATAGACGATGTAGTGGAAGTGGGCGACGACAAAGTAGGTGTCATGCACATGAACATCGAATGGCACCTGGGCTAAGGCCACGCCTGTGATGCCTCCGAGCACAAAATTGATAATGAACCCGCATGAAAAGAGAACAGCGCTGTTTAAGGCAATTCGTCCTCCCCAGAGGGTGGCTAGCCAGTTGAAGAACTTGATGCCTGTGGGAACGGCGATGAAGGCGGTGGCGATGGTGAAGAACAGGCGCATCCATGGAGGCGTACCGCTGGTGAACATGTGATGGGCCCACACCACCAGGCCCAACACAACGATTGCCATGATTGAGTAAACCATCGTTGCGTAGCCGAACAGCGGTTTACGGCAATGCACCGGCAGAATCTCACTCACCAGTCCGAAGGCTGGTAGCACCATGATGTAAACGGCTGGATGTGAATAGAACCAGAACAGGTGTTGATACACCACCACATTCCCGCCAAGACCTGGATTGAAGAATCCGGTATGGGCAACAATATCGAAGCTAAGAAGAATGAGTGTGCCTGCGAGGACTGGGGTCGAGAGTACGACGAGAATGCTTGTGCCCAGCATGGCCCAGCAATACATCGGTAATTGCATCAGCTTTAATCCAGGTCGTCGCAGCTTGAGCACCGTTGCGATGAAATTGATGCCACCGAAGATTGAACTTCCGCCTAGAAGAAGCACGCTCAAGATCCAGATCACTTGTCCGCTGGCTGCGGTCGTGGTGCTGAGCGGTGGATAGGCGGTCCATCCAGACTGGGCTGCACCGGTGATGAAGTAGCTGCTGATCAATAACAGCCCCGCTGGGGGAATTAACCAGAATGCAACTGCATTCAACCGCGGGAAGGCCATGTCGCGGGCCCCTACGTAGAACGGGATCAGGTAATTGCCGAAGGCCCCGTTCACAACTGGGACGATCCAGAGAAAGATCATCACCGTTCCGTGCAGGGTGAGCACTTGGTTATAAACATCTCTCGGCATGAAGTCCGACATCGGACTGACCAGTTCGGTGCGGATGGCCCCTGCTAGAGCACCTCCGATCAGATAGAAGAGAAATCCACAAACCAGATACTGGAGACCGATCACCTTGTGGTCGACGCTGAAGCTGAAGTAGCGCAGCCACCCAGTCGGTTGCAGTGAAGGTCTGTGTTGTTCACCCTCAGGTGTAAGAGAGACAGTCATGCGTCAGCGACCTCCAAAGTGTTGTTGGCGTTGAACCAGGCCTCGTAGCTTTCGGGGTCATCAACGACGACAGATGTGCGCATCCCACCGTGATAAGGACCACAGAGTTCTGCGCAGACGATCGGATAGGTGCCCGGCCTTGTGGGGGTGAAGTTCAGTACGGTCGGCTGTCCAGGAATTACGTCTTGTTTGAGTCGGAATTCAGGCACCCAGAAGGCATGGATCACGTCTTTCGCTTCCATGCGCAGGCTGACGGGCTTTCCTGCTGGCACATGCAGCTCGCCGGAGATGAAATCGCCCTGTGGATAGCGGAAGAGAAAGGCAAATTGCATTGCGGTGACCTCAATGGGCACGGCTGCAATGGCACCACCATCCTTCGCCTGGATGGAGCTGGTGCCAATCCCTCCCCAAACCCGTTCTCCATGCTCGTCAGGAGGTGGCGCATCCTGCATCGGAGCTGAGTGATCCATGCCGCTGTGAAGCATGCCGCTGTGAAGCATGCCGCTGTGATCCATGCCGTGGTTGAGCGGGGTCATGCCGCCCATGCGGTCATAGATGTCGTAGCTGTACAGACCGACGAACAGCACCACGATCGCGGGAACTGCTGTCCAGAAGATTTCCAGAGGGAGGTTGCCTTCGATCGCAAGGCCATCGCCGCGTTGGCCCGGCCTGCGGCGGAAGCGAATCAGGCTGAAGATCACCAACCCGACAATGCCAATGAACAGGATGGTCCCGATGCTGAAGAGAACTCGGAAGAGTTCGTCGTAGACGGGTGCATTGGCACTGGCATCGGCGGGTAGGAGGTTGACGTTCTGGCCGATCCAGAGTCCACCGAGTACCAGGATCATCCCCAGAACAAGGGTGAGAATCGAAGAGGGGATTGGCACGGCACGATCCGTGATTCATTTCAGGCTATGGGCATCGTCAGATGGCAACCACACGTTGATTGTTAAGCCGTTTGGAAATTCCTGGAATATTGATGATGCTGCGCGTCGAAATCCTTATGGGCGACTGCGTTTGTGACCATCTTGCCGTGAATCTGTCAGCGGAAGGAGACGTTTGTGCCGTGAATGTGGGCGAATGATGTTGCGAACGGCCATAGACCGTGCCGTTGTCGATTAGATCGCTACGTTCCGACTATTCACGTTGCTGCCTAGGGGGGCGTTCCGTTGGTTAGCTCCTCTTCGTTGCCGATTCGGCATCGTCTCGCTCTCCTGGCCAGTCATCTTGTGGTGGCCCTTGTCGCCCTTGTTGTGATCGGTGGCGCCACCAGAGTGATGGAAGCGGGTCTCGCCTGTCCTGACTGGCCTCTCTGCTACGGCTCCTTGTTGCCGGGCAGGCAGATGAACGTCCAGGTTTTTCTGGAATGGTTTCATCGGCTTGATGCCTTCGTGATCGGCATTGCCCTCTTGGTTCAGCTGGGGGCGGCCTGGTGGTGGCGGCGTCAGCTGCCCACGTGGCTTCTGCCCTGCAGTGCCGTTCTTGTGCTGTTGGTGCTTGTCCAGGGTGGCCTCGGTGCACTCACGGTGCTGAATCTCCTCCCTTCTGGAGTGGTGACAGCGCATTTAGCGCTGGGCCTTCTGCTTGTGGCGCTGATGAGCGGATTGAGTCAGCTCTTGCTGGCTCCGCAAGCGTCGTCTCTGGCGCCTTCCTCTCCACTTTGGTGGCGACTGCTGGGAGGGCTGAGCGTGCTGGCGGTGAGTGCCCAGTGCCTGCTGGGAGGACGGATGGCGACATCCTGGGCGGCCAAGCGATGTCTTGATGCTGGCCAGGCTTGTCAGTGGTTGCACTGGCATCGCACTGCGGCGACACCAGCAGCGCTCACCGTCTGTCTATTCGTTGCCGTTGCGATGGTGGCCGGGGGCTGGGCTCGGCGGCAATGGCCCCTGCTGCTGACCGTGGCATCCCTTGTGTTGCTGCAAATCGCGCTCGGTGTGTTCACGCTGCGGCTCGGACTGGCTCAGCCCTCGCTCACCGTGGCCCATCAACTGGTGGCCTGCCTCCTGGTTGCGCTCTTGGCAGCCCTCACCTGCAGGCGGCCTCAGCTGTCGGCGCAGCCCGATGCCGCACCTCTCGATTCCTCCTCTCTGGAGCCTTGTCATGGCTAGCTCCACTGCAACAAGTTCTCAGGTCATCACCCGTGATCAGGTGGTGCCTTCTCGAAAACGGGTCAAGCTGCCGGCTTGGCTTGAGGTGGCTAAGCCGCGTCTGATTCCCCTTCTCCTGGCCACGACCCTGGGTGGGATGGCCCTGAGCGAGGGGTGGCCTTTGTCGTCCCCGCGATTGGCCTGCACTCTTGGCGGAGGGGCTTTGGCTGCTGCTGCCGCCGGAGTTCTCAATTGCCTCTGGGAGCAGGAGCTGGACGGTCGCATGCATCGCACCAGTGGCCGTGCACTTCCCTCCGGCCGCCTCTCCCCTAGCACTGCATTCGCTGGTGCCGTCTCCTGCACTCTGGCGGCTGCTCTCCTGTTGGTGAGCGGTGTGAACTGCTTGGCGGCGGGGCTGTCGTTGCTTGGTCTGTGCAGCTATGTGCTGCTCTATACGGCCTTGCTCAAGCCGCGAACACCCCAGAACATCGTGATTGGCGGAGTCGCTGGAGCGATCCCCCCTCTGGTGGGCGCTGCTGCGGCCACGGGGCACGTGGGCCTCAGCGGTTGGTGGCTGTTTGCTCTGGTGATGGTGTGGACTCCGGCCCATTTCTGGGCCCTAGCCCTCTTGCTCCGCGATGACTACCGAGCTGTCGGCATCCCGATGCTTCCAGTGGTGAAGGGTCCGGTTGTCACCGCTCGCGCGATCCGTCGCTACGGCTGGGCCACGGTTGTGCTGAGTGGCTTTGGTGTGTTGGCCTTGCCGGAAGGCGGTCTTCTTTATGGCCTGTTACTACTCCCCTTCAACGCCCGTCTCTTGCAGATGGTGCACAATCTGGCCGAAGCCCCTGAGAGCACAGAACGGGCGAAGGGCTTGTTTCGCTGGTCCATCCTTTATCTGTTTGGCATCTGCCTGCTACTGATCCTCAGTCGCCTGCCTGTCTCTGTCGTGTTTGATGATCAGGTTCATGCTGTGTTCGACATGCTGATCCGTGGGCTTCCACAGATCGCTGCCTAGATTCACATCCCGATCCTCCCGCTACAGCTCAATGCCCTTGTTGGAGCTGGCACATCTCCAGAAGTCCTACGGGCCAGTGAAGGCGCTCGAAGACCTCAGCCTGGAGGTGCCTGAGGGGTGTCTTTATGGCCTGCTGGGCCCCAATGGTGCCGGCAAGACCACGACGTTGCGGATCCTCGCCACTCTCTTGGCTCCTGATCAGGGCACGGTTGAGGTAGCAGGCATCGATGCTTTGCAAGATCCCCGCTCTGTGCGTTGTCTGATGGGGTATGTGGCCCAGGAGGTGGCCATCGACAAAATTCTGACCGGTCGAGAGCTGCTGCAGCTTCAGGGTGATCTCTATCACCTTCAGCCTGCGAATCGCGACAAGCGCATGGAAGAGCTAATCGCACTGCTGGGAATGCAGGATTGGATCGATCGCCGTTGTGGGACCTACTCCGGTGGGATGCGTCGCCGGTTGGATCTTGCGTCAGGGCTGCTGCATCGACCCCAACTGCTCGTCTTAGATGAACCCACTGTCGGTCTGGACATCGAAAGCCGTGGCGCGATTTGGCAGGTGCTACGGGAGTTGGTCCAGCAGGGCACCTCGGTCTTGCTCAGTAGTCATTACCTCGAAGAGGTGGAGGCTCTTGCTGACCGGATGGCGATCATCGATGCAGGGCGTGTGATCGCCGAAGGCACACCAGATGAGCTCAAGCAGAGGCTCGGTGGTGATCGGGTGACCCTGCGGGTGCGTGAATTCAGCGATCAGCTCGAGGCAGAGCGACTCCAACGCCTGCTCCAGCCTGTGGAGGGCGTGCTTCAGATCGTGGTCAACCGGGCTCAGGGGTACTCCCTCAATCTGGTTGTGGAAGGAGATCAGGTGCTGCAACGTCTGCGTCAGCAGCTTGATCAAGCAGGTTTGCCGGTGTTTGCCCTGGCCCAGAGCCGGCCGAGCCTTGATGATGTCTACCTTCAGGCCACCGGTCGCACTCTGATGGATGCGGAACTGGCTGTTGCCGGTCAGCGGGACACCAAGCAGGAGCGGAAGCAGTCCATGCGTTGAGGTTCCGGATTGTTGCTTTCGCCGATTTTGTTTCGTCTTTGCTTCTCAGCTTCTTTCGTCTGATCCAATCTCCTGATGACCAGTCCTGTTGCTACACCCACCAGCGCTCCGATGGCTGAACTGGTGCAGGAAACGATGGCTCTAACGCGTCGTCTGTTTCTGCAGCTGCAACGCCGTCCTTCCACATTGGTGGCCGGGGTCCTACAACCCCTGATCTGGCTGGTGCTGTTTGGGGCCTTGTTCTCGAGGGCTCCTGAGGGCCTGTTGCCAGGCGGGATCAGTTATGGCCGCTTTCTCGGGGCCGGAGTGATTGTCTTCACCGCCTTCAGTGCTGCTCTCAATGCCGGGTTGCCGGTGATGTTTGATCGGGAATTCGGCTTTCTAAATCGTCTGTTGGTGGCGCCTCTGCGCAGTCGCAGTTCGATCGTGCTGGCATCGGTGATCTATATCACCACCTTGAGCTTGATTCAGAGTTTGGCCATCATGGCCACTGCTGCCCTGCTCGGTTATGGCTGGCCTGGGATGGCAGGCCTCGGGCTGGTGTTGATCACGCTGTTGCTCTTGGTGTTTGCAGTGACGGCCCTCAGCCTCGGTCTGGCCTTCGCTCTGCCAGGGCACATTGAGCTGATCGCGGTGATCTTCGTTTTCAATCTGCCTTTGCTCTTTGCCAGCACGGCTTTAGCACCTTTGTCGTTCATGCCGCCTTGGTTGGGCTGGCTTGCAGCACTGAATCCACTTACCTTCGCCATAGAACCAATCCGTGCTGCCTATGCCGGCCCTCTGGATCTATCGGTCGTCCTTCTGGATGCACCCTATGGTCCGGTGAGCGGTTATGTCTGCCTCCTGGTCTTGATGCTGCTCACTGTGGGACTGTTCCTGCTGATCCGCCCATTACTCAACCGCAAGCTTTCCTAATCCTGTGACTGCCTCTCGTGCCCCTTCCCCTCAGCGTCGACGGGACGCTCAGTTGCAGCAGCTCAACGATGCCCGTGCTCAGGGTGATCAGTTGGCGATCAATCGTGCTGAACTCCAGTGGGTGCATCGCTACGGAGTGGGGACGTTGCCTCAGCCGGTCGAGAGCCCTGAATCCCCACCTCTCTTGACTGTTGTGGAGCCCACTGCTGATCCCGCTGCTGATGCTGAGCCGGCCACGCCTTCACCGTTGGCAGCTGTCGCACCCATCGGAACACCTGCACAGCCTTCTCCACTGGCTCGGTTCAAAAGCGAACACGCCGATTGCCTCGATACAGCCCCCGTCGATGAGGTGGCTAGTACGGATGAGGGCGCCAACGAGGCTGAAGGCATCGACAAGCCTTTGCTGGATCGACTGTCTCCCGCAGGGGCGGTTCCTCCACCTCCGTCTCCTCGTTTGCATCGGTTGCGTCGATGGCTGCCGACTGCATCCCCTGACGAGCTGCCACGAGCTTCCTGATTGATGAGCTGTCTGGATCTGGCAGCCCTCAGGGGGGGGCTAATCGTGTCTGTTCAAGCGCCTGAGGGCTCGCCGATGCGAGATTCCGAAGTGATCGCCGCCATGGCAGAGGCGAGTCTTAACAACGGTGCAGTCGGAGTACGTCTCGAGAGTCCTGAGCACATTGGAGCTGTGCGTCGCCGCTGTCCAGAGGCCCTCATTATTGGGCTGTGGAAACGTACATTTCCTGATAGTGAGGTCTACATCACACCGCGTTGGCAGGAGATCCAGGCTGTTTGGGGTGCTGGGGCCGATGTGGTGGCGATCGATGCCACATCACGGCCAAGACCGGATGGAGAGTCTTTGGAAGCTCTGGTTGAACGCGCTGATCGGGAACTGAAACTCCCCTTGATGGCTGATGTCGATAGCGTTGCGAATGGATTGCGTGCAGCCCAGCTTGGCTGTCGTTGGGTGGGCACAACCCTGTTTGGCTATACCGCTGAGACGGCTGAATCAACGCCGCCTGGGCTGGAGCTGTTGCCGCCGTTGCGTGCTCAGTTGCCGCAAGAGGTGCCCTTGATCTGTGAAGGAGGGATTGCCTCAGCCGTGATGGCCACACAAGTGCTTGAGCAGGGTGCCGACTGTGTGGTGGTGGGCACAGCGATCACTGGCGTGGATCTGCAAGTGGCAGCGTATTGCCGCCAGATGGCGGGTTGATCAAGCCATCCGCTTTAGGGCTTTGAAGCGAATCTGAGGGATTGACACCACGGGGCCGCCTGGACGCACAATGTGACTGAGACGCGTGAGACCGATGAAAAGACTCCGGTTTTGTCTGCCGTTGCCTCTTGCCCTCGGCGGTCTCGTGTTTGCCATGCCTCTTGCAGGGCTGCCAATGGGGGAGCTGCAGGCTCTGAATCATGAGCTGGGGCGGCTCTGCAGTCGCCCGCCTCGGGAGGCACTCGCGGTCTGCAGGATCCATGCTCGGCTGGTGCGCTCCCTCTGAGAGTGGATCGCGCCAGCCTTGAGCGGTGGATCACATCATGCCGGGCATGCCCATGCCGCCCATGCCGCCCATGCCGCCCATGCCGCCCATGCCGCCCATGCCGCCCATGGGATCGGCTCCTGGCGCTGCAGCAGGAGCAGGTTCGGGCTTATCGGCAATCACCACTTCAGTGGTGATGAGCAGAGATGCGATCGAAACAGCATCCTGAAGCCCCAGGCGTACCACTTTGGCCGCATCGACGATGCCGGCCTGGAGAAGGTCTTCAAAGTTGCCGGTGAGGGCGTTGAATCCCTTGCCAGAGCGACGCACTTCCTCGACCACCACGTCACCATTGGCTCCAGCATTAATCGCGATTTGGCGTAGGGGTGCGCTTAGAGAACGCCTCACGATCTCCACCCCGGTGCACTCGTCACCCTGCAGCTGCGCGGAGAGATCATCGAGTCCCTCAGCAAGCTCGATCAGGGTGCATCCACCGCCGGCCACGATGCCTTCCTCAACGGCAGCCCTGGTTGCATTGAGAGCATCCTCAATCCGCAGCTTGCGATTCTTCAGTTCGGTTTCTGTCGGCGCCCCCACCTTGATCACTGCAACGCCGCCGGCAAGCTTGGCGATGCGTTCGCTCAGCTTTTCGCGGTCGTAGTCCGATTCAGTGTTGTCGAGTTCGCGCTTGATCGATCCAACACGTTCATTGACCGCTGCACGATGCTCCTCACTGGCCACGATCGTGGTGCTGTCTTTCGTGATGGTGATGCGGCGGGCACGGCCCAGGTCGTCCAGAGTGACCTTGTCGAGGGTCATGGCACGGTCTTCGCTGATCACGGTGCCACCGGTGAGGATGGCGATATCAGCCAGTGCGGCCTTGCGTCGCTCGCCGAAGGAGGGTGCGCGAACGGCTGCTACCTGAAGAACGCCGCGGTTCTTGTTCACCACGAGCGTGGCCAAGGCTTCGCCGTCCACTTCCTCGGCCAGTACGACGAGGGGTGAGCCGGACTTCTGGACTGTTTCCAGAACGGGAACCAGATCGGCAATCGCACTGATCTTTCGGTCGGTCAGAAGCAGCAGTGCGTTCTCGAATTCGCACAGCTGGCGTTCGCCATCGGTGACGAAATAGGGGGAGCTATAGCCCCGGTCGAAGGCCATGCCCTCGGTGACCTCCAGCTCGGTCGCCAGGGATTTTGACTCTTCAACAGTGATCACGCCATCGACGCTCACCTTGTCCATGGCTTCGGAGACCATCCGGCCAACTTCTTCGTCGCCACCGGCACTGACGGTGGCAACCTGGCCGATGGCTTGGCCGCTCACGGCCTGGCTGCGTTGGGAGAGGCCTCTCACCACATGGGCAACGGCCTTCTCCATGCCTCGGCGCAGCTCGATCGGGCTGGCGCCTGCAGCGGTGTTGCGCAGACCTTCCTCCACCATGGCCTGTGCCAGCACGGTGGCTGTGGTGGTGCCGTCGCCAGCCTTGTCTTTTGTTTTGGACGCCACCTGCTGAATCAGCTTGGCGCCAATGTTTTCGAACGGGCTTTCGAGTTCGATCTCCTTGGCGATGGTGTCGCCGTCATTGACGATGTCAGGAGCGCCGAAGCTTTTCTCCAGAACCACGTTGCGTCCGCGGGGGCCGATCGTGACGCGCACGGCATCGGCAAGGGCGTTCATACCGCGCTCGAGCGCGCCGCGGGACTCATCCGAAAAGCTGAGGAGTTTGGCCATGTTCTACAGGTACCCGCTGGTCAATGTCCCACAGGAAGCTGACCCTTCGGACCGCCCGTTTGGTGGGGAAAGCCGAATCGAAGCGATCCTGATGCTGTCCGGCCCAACTCGGCTCGTTATGGTCCGGCCATGGATGAACCCGGCTTTCAGTCCTTCACCCTGTTTGCGGCCCTGGCGGGTGGCATGGCCTTGATCTATGCACCCTTGAGGCTGTTCCTCACCGCCACGGAGCGCAGCCGCCGGCTGCGCCTGCTGCAGCGCATCCGCCGGCTGCGGGATGAACTGAATCAACCCCTAGAACGCTGATGCTCAGCTCATCACCATGCCGCCGTCCACCTGCAGGACCTGGCCGGTGATGTAGGCGGCTGCAGGGTCGGCCGCCAGGAAACGAACGGTGCCTGCGATGTGCTCAGGTGTCCCGAAGCTGCCCAGGGGGATGGCCGCCAGGATCCCTTCGGCATTGAGATCCTTGGTCATGTCCGTCGCGATGAATCCGGGAGCGACGGCATTGACGGTGATGCCGCGGCTGGCCATTTCCTTGGCAGCACTTCGGGTCAGTCCTACGACTCCGGCTTTGGCGGCGGCGTAATTGGCCTGGCCGGCATTGCCCATCAGGCCAACCACGGAGGTGATATTGATGATCCGCCCGCTCCTTTGTTTGAGCATCGTGCGGGTGACGGCACGGGTGCAAAGGAAGACACCGGTGAGGTTGAGGTTGATGACCGATTGCCAGTCGGCTGTCTTCATCCGCATCAGCAGTCCGTCGCGGGTGATGCCGGCATTGTTCACCAGCACGTCAATGCGTCCACTGCGCTCGAGCACGGTTTTGATCAGGTCTTCGACTGCTTCCTCTTCAGCCACGTTGGCCTGGAGGGCATAGGCCTTGCCTCCGCCTGAGGTGATCTCTGCTACCACTGCGTTTGCTGCATCCGGAGAGCTGGAGTAATTCACCACCACTTCAGCGCCCGCCGCAGCAAGAGCCAGAGCAACGGCGCGGCCGATGCCGCGGCTGGCACCGGTCACCAGAGCGGTCTGGCCGTTGAGGGAGTCGTTGGACGTCATGAAGGGCTCCACAGTGGATGGATCGTAGGGATCCGCCCCGTATGGGCTCAACCGGGAAGGGTTAGGGAGCGCTTATCCAGAGGCGGAACCGCCCATGGTCTCCACCATGTCCACGGCAGGGCCAAGCAGCTCGCGGAAGCGCATCAGTTGCTCTTTGCTGCCCAGCACCACCAGAAGCTGCCCTGCTTCCAGGCGCATATCGCCACCGGGATTGGCCACCAGTCGGCCCCGGTCCCGAATGGCAAGCACAAAGGCTCCGCTTCTTCGCCCCAGCTGAAGATCTGCCAGGGTCTGCCCCGGGAGGTTGTGCAGAAGCAGCGGGTTGTTGCTCAGTTGGAACTCCTCGATTTCGCAGTCGGAGCCCACCAGCAACTCCATGAAGTCGACGGCGAGGGGGCGCAGAGCAGACGCTGCCATCACCCGTCCCCCGGCGACATAGGGGCTCACCACCACACTGGCGCCGGCAAGTTTCAGCTTCGCTGCTGCCTCTTCGCTGTCGGAGCGTGCAATCAGTCGACAGTTCGGCTGCAGGCCACGGGCACTGAGCACTACATAGAGGTTGGCGGCATCGCTGGGTAGCGCTGCCACCAGGCTGCGACAGCGATTCAGCCCGGCCTCGAGGAGGGTTTCATCTCCTGTGGCATCCGCTTCCAGCACCCGCAAGCCGCGTTCCTGGGCGGCCTGGCTTCGCTGGGGGTCCAGCTCCACCACCAAGACAGCGATGTTCTCCTGAAGGAGTTGTTCGCCGATCTCCCTGCCGATACGGCCATAGCCGCAGATGATCACGTGATCGTGCATGCGCCGGAGTTTGCGTCGAAAGCGCAGTGCTCGCAACTGGCGGAAGTAGCCGGCCTCGGTCAGGCCAAGGATGCGCTGGATGGTCAGTTGGACCACCACAATGCCCCCGGCGATGATCAAGACCGTTACCAACCGCCCGGCGTGCGAGAGGGGCTCCACTTCGCCGTAACCAATCGTGCTGATTGTGATCAGCACCATCCAGAAGCAATCCCCCCAGTCCCAACCCTCGGTGACCCGGTACCCGACGGCCCCTGTGAGGACCACCACCACCAGCGCCAGCAGGGGGCCGATCCAGGGTTGAGCGAGCAGCCTCAGATTGGGCACCAGCCGCCATGGTGAGAAGGATGGTCTGCGGCTGGACTGGCCCAGTCGCTTCTTTGGCATCAGAACCCGAGAGCGGAAAGCACGTCCTCTTCGCTGAGGTCGCGGAGATCAGAGCCCGCACCCCCCAGGCAGCGCACCCCTTGACGTGTTGGTAGATCGGCCTCATCCGCTCCAAGGGCCACCAGTGGCACACCGGCATACACCGCCAGAAGCTGAGTGACGGGGCAGCTGCTGAGCACCACATCCGAGCAGGCCACCTGGGCGGCGCGGATGTTGAGCTTCCCTCCAGCCGGTAAGTGCTGGCTGCGCAAAGAGTCCAAGCGCTGGCGGATGGTGTCTGGCAGCCGCTGCCAGCGATCGGCGGGCCAGTCGTTGTTGTCCTGACCAGGAGCAAGCAGCAGCAAGGGACCGTCACCGGCGGGCTGGTCGGCACGCACTAATTCCAGCGCTGCAGCAGGCAGGGACAGGCGGAAGGCGTCGGCATCGAGCTTTAGGCCGATCGGCTGAAGAAAACTGCTGGTCTTCTGGGCCTTCCAACCACTACCGGGCTGAATCTGGTCGGTGGTGGAGAAACCGTCGAGGGCGATTCGTGTGGGGATATGGCTCATGCTGAGCATCAGGTTCACCTGTCGCCCGGAGGCGAAGTTGAAACACACCTGGAAGTCGGGTTCGCGCACGGTGCCAAGCAGATTGGCCCAGTCCGACAGATTGGAGTCCTCGTCGAATCCGAAGGGGATCACCTTCTCAACGGCTGGAAGCAGCTCCCATCCCTGGCGGTGGGCGAGCGGACAGGCCACCTGAATGGTGGCGTTGAGCTGTTCAGCAGCAGCGGCCAGAGCGGGGATACGCTCGAGTTGCTGCTGAAGAGTCCCCGGACTTAGGACAAGAACACGCATGAACCAGCAGCACAAGGAGGGTGCGAGCTGATTGTATGGAGGCCGTATCCCGCTGCCGGCCGCAGGAGTCGCTTGTGCATCTGTTGATCGCTGCCGCCGGAAGCGGTCGTCGCATGGGGGGCGACCGCAACAAGTTGTTGCTGCCGCTGCGGGAACGTCCCGTTCTGGCTTGGACGCTTGAGGCTGCCTTAAAGGCGGAGACGGTCGGCTGGATCGGCATCGTCGGGCAAGAGGTCGATCGTGCTGCGATTGAGGCCCTGATCGCTGAGGCCCAGCCCCTGGCACCCGCTAAACCGATTCATTGGATCGAGGGAGGCAGCACGCGGCAGCAATCAGTGCTGCGTGGTCTGGCGGGGCTGCCTGCAGAGGCCTCCCATGTGTTGATTCACGATGGGGCCCGTTGTCTGGCGGAGTCGGCCCTGTTCGACCGCTGTGCTCAGGTTGTGCTTGAGGGTGAGGCCGTCATCGCTGCCACGCCTGTGACCGACACGATCAAGCGGGTGGATGATCAAGGCTTCATCACGGCCACACCAGATCGCTCCGAACTCTGGGCTGCCCAGACACCCCAGGCCTTTGCTGTGGATCAGTTGCGCCAAGGGCATGCCGAGGCCCTTCGGCTTGGCTGGGAAGTCACCGATGATGCCTCGCTGTATGAACGACTCGGTTGGGATGTGAAGGTGTTGGACGCTGGCCCCGCCAATATCAAGGTCACCACTCCTTTTGATTTGATTGTTGCCGAGGCGGTGCTGTCGTTTCGATCAGCCTGAGTTGTCCGCGGTCACCATCCAGACAGGCCTCTCTCCCGATTGGGAGGGCGGCGTTGCCACCAGGCCCATGCCCCAGTGGCAGGTCGGCCACAACGGGAATGCCTAGATCGAGGCTGCGCTCCTGCAGCACCTCGGCACAAGCGAATCCATCGCTGTCCTCTTCGTCCTCGCAGCCGCTGAAACGTCCGAAGCCCAGGCCAGACAGCTTGTGCAGCGCACCGGTCAGGCGCCAGTGGGTGAGCATGCGATCGATCCGGTAAGGACTCTCCCCCACGTCTTCAAGGATCAGGATTGCTCCGCTGAGGCCTGGCATGTGGGGGCTCCCTAGTAAATGGGAGGCCACGGTGAGATTGGCTGCGATCAGGGGCCCCCGTGCTGTGCCGCTAGCCCAGCTGATGCCCTGTAGGTCAGGCAGTGGTTGCCCGAACAGCAGATCTTTCAGCCGCTGCTGGCTCCAGTCCGGTTCAGCCGCCAGGGTGCTCAGCAGGGGGCCGTGAATGCTTCCATCAAGCCCTGCGCTGAAGCGAGCCAGCAACAGGGCGGTCACGTCGGAGAAGCCCAGTAGCCAGCCTGGTCGCCAATGGATTGGCTGTTCCAGCAGGCGCGCTGCCCCCCAGCCACCGCGTGCACAGGCCAGTAGTGGTGCTGCCGGCACGGGGTAAAGGTCGTTGCGACGTTCGTGGTCTTCTCCCGCTAGGTAGCCCCACCGACGCCTAGGGATTCCAGTGGGATCCGTTTGCAGGCCCCAGCGACTGAGTACCTCCAGGCCCTGGCTGAGCGCTTCGGGGTCATCAAAGGCCGAGCTGGCTGCCACCACATGGACGGCGTCGCCGTTGCGCAGAGGCGCTGTGAGTCTGCTCATCCTTGTAGCCCGCCCAGCACGAGGCCAAACAGCAACAGCCCCCCCAGCCAGACCTGATGTTTGAAGTGCCGGCCGTAGACCGACATCGGCTGCTGGCTTAGACGCTGCAACCGCCTGGGCTCCAGAACCATGCCGGTTGCAGCGACGCACCAGCAGGGCCAGAAGGCAGCCCCCACACCTGTCTCGATGGCTGCGACCCCCAAGGCCAGCACAGTGAGGGAATAGCAGGCGGTCACGACGGGCACGGAGGCCTTGCCGAGAGTGAGGGCGCTGCTGCGCAAGCCAAGACGACGGTCATCGAGCCGGTCGGCCATGGCATACACGGTGTCAAAGCCGAAGGTCCAGGCCATCGTCGCCAGCCAGCACAGCCACAGAGCTGGTGTGGCTGTTAGCTCTCCTTCAGCCGCGGCCCAAGGGATCAACACGGCGAAGCCCCAGCAGAGCGCCAGAACGGCTTGAGGGAAGGGGAACCAGCGTTTGGCCGACGGATAAAGCAGGATCGGTGGTAGCGCCAGCAGGGCCAGAACAAGGCATAGGCCGCGTCCTGGTGACGGAAGGCCCAGCACCACAAGCAGGCTGAGCAGCAGCAGTGCCAGCAATGAGGCAATGGCCACCGTTAAGGGCAGGACTCCTCGGGCCAGAGGACGGCCTTTGGTGCGCTCCACCTGGCGGTCGATGCGTCGGTCCCAGAGGTCATTGGCGATGCACCCTGCCGCACTCACGGCGAGACCACCGACGATGATCAGCAGGACGAGGGAGACTGGTGGCGGAGATTCGGGAGAGAGCCAGAGGCTCCATCCGGCCGGCACTAGCAAAATCAGTCGTCCGCTGGGTTTGTTCCAGCGCAAAAGTTGGATCCAGGCGGCCAAGGCCGGATTGACTTGGCGTTGTAGTGCGCCGATCACGTTGAGCGGTGTTTCAAAAAACCTTAGGCACTCCCTTCCCTGCGGCGGTGCTTGATGGCCACGCCATTGACCGATGCCAGAGTGTGAGCGGTTTGCAAGTCTCTGCTGATGGCAGGTGCCGACGCCGCGTCATCTGACAACGCTCAGCGCCAGGGCGTGAGAGAGCTGAGACGCGTCGCCGCGATCGACATCGGCACCAATTCCACCCACCTGTTGGTCGCAGCGGTGGATCCCAGCTTGCGCACCTTCAGTGTTGTGCTGGCGGAGAAATCCACCACAAGGCTCGGAGAACGGGATGCTGCCACGGGACACCTCAGTGAGGAGGCACTCGCGCGTGGCATGGATGCCCTGCGCCGCTTCACCGATCTGGCCGCCAGCCATCAGGTTGAGCAGATTGTCACGGCGGCCACCAGTGCCGTGCGGGAAGCACCGAATGGCCGTGAGTTTCTGCAACAGGTCAAAGATGAACTCGATCTCGATGTCGATCTCGTCAGTGGTCCTGAAGAGGCGCGACTGATCTACCTCGGGGTGCTCTCTGGCATGTCTTTTGGGGACCGCCCTCACCTGCTGCTGGATATCGGCGGTGGATCCACCGAACTGATCCTGGCTGACGGACGCGATGCCCGCGCCCTCACCAGCACCCGCGTCGGAGCCGTACGGCTTCAGCGTGATTTCGTCAGGGAAGATCCTCTGCCGCCCAAGGGACAGGCCTTCCTACGGGCTTACATCCAAGGGTCCTTGGAGCCTGCAGTCGACAAGGTTCGGCGGCGCATCAAGCCGGGAGAAACGCCTGTGATGGTCGCCACCAGTGGCACCGCCATGGCGATTGGCGCTCTCGCCGCCAGCGAGGACGACCGTGCTCCGCTGAAGCTGCATGGCTATCGCCTGGATCGTGATCGCCTTGACCGGGTTGTTGAGCGTTTGCTGACGCTCTCCCCTGAGCAGCGCAAGGGTTTGGCGCCGATCAACGACCGACGTGCCGAGATCATCGTGCCGGGCGCGTTGATCCTGCAGACCACCATGCAAATGCTCGACGTTGAGGAGATGGTTCTGAGCGAAAGGGCTCTTCGGGAGGGCTTGATCGTTGACTGGATGTTGCGTCACGGTCTTCTCGAAGACCGCTTCAGTTTTCAGAGCAGCATTCGCCAGCGCACTGTCATCCATCAGGTACAGCGTTTCGCTGTTGATCAGAAGCGGGCGGAACGGGTCGCCAAGCATGCTCTCTGTCTTTATGACAACACCGCCGGTGTGCTGCATCGGGACACCGGCTTGGGACGGGAGTTGCTCTGGGCTGCGGCCATGCTCCATGCCTGTGGTCAGCACATCAACCTCAGCGCTTATCACAAGCATTCCTGGTATTTGATTCGTCACGGTGAGCTGCTCGGTTACTCCGAAACCGAACACTTGATGGTTGCGGCGATCGCCCGTTACCACCGCCGCAGCCTGCCTAAAAAGCGGCATGAGGCTTGGCAGGCCCTGCAAACGCGCTCTGAACGCCGCACCGTGTCTGAGATGGCTTTGTTGCTTCGTCTGGCTTCAGCCCTCGATCGACGCCCTGAACCGGTGGTCGATTTGATCCGCGTCAAAACAAAAACGGGGGTTCTCTCGCTTGAACTGGTGCCAGAGCGACTGAACCAGAACCTCAGTCTTGAGCAGTGGAGCCTCGAGGGTTGTTCGCCGGTGTTGCAGGAAGCGACGGGTTTGGCACTGAAGGTGAAGGTGCAGCAGTGATGGGATACCAACGCAGCTGGTCGATCGCACCCAAGGGGCCTTGGCTCTCACCGTCATCGTTCACCGTCACCAGATCCGGCCTGCCGGCATAGATCTCAATGCCGTTGCTTGCGTCGACGGTTTTTTGGGAGTCCACCATGCCTTCAAACAGAAGCTGGCGTTCTCGATCGCGGATAGCGATCCAGCTGGGCTCCTTCGTGAAAATGGTGACCGACTTGTTGCTGCCCCTGGTTGTGGAGACTTGATCAGTCACCTCGAGCCCTTGACTGGCCGGCAGCTGAGGGGGTGTTGGCTGGAGCGATGGGACGGAAGCCGAGGCTGATTGTGGTCGTTGCGGCAGCAAGGGCTGAGGCCGGAAGGTGGTTTGGCTCCAGCTCCAACCGGCAGCGACTGCCGCCCCCACGGCCACGGCCACCGTTGCGATTCGGATTAAACGTCCGCTCTGGTTGGGTTTTGCACCGGTCTGTCCAGGAGCTTGGGCCGGAGTGGATCTCGCCGTGGATCTCGCAGTGGAGCGTTTGGAGCGTTGGTCGGAGCTAACGCCATCCAGATCGCGAAGGGCGGCGATCAAGGGCTCTGGATCCATCCGTAGCCTGTCGGCTACACGTCGCACCGTGGCACGAACAAAAACGGTTTCGGCGAGATTGGCGCGGTCACCGGCTTCAAGGGCCTTGAGCTGCTCATCGCCCATGTGCAGGCCTTCGGCCAGCTGATGAAGGCTCAGGCCCTGGGATTCTCGGGCGGACTGGAGAGCCGCCCCGACCTGTTGAAGACCGGTGAATGATTCTTGCCTGGTCTCCCTGTGGTTGTCGCTGGAGGAATGGTCGAGATTCGCCATATCCAAGAGCACGCTCTTTTCGATCAGGCAGAACCTAATGGTAAAGATCGGATTTGTCCTGATCCAATTGATCTGAAAATGTGCTGCTGAGCATCAGGAATCAATGGGCGATACTGGATTCGAACCAGTGACCCCTTCCGTGTGAAGGAAGTGCGCTACCACTGTGCTAATCGCCCGCACGCAGGGATCTTAAACCACCACCGGTGCTTGTTTGTTACCCCTGCTGGGGACGGAATAGATGGTCGTGGCTGGGGGAATAAAGCATGGAACGGCGTCCTTGGCTTGCAAGGGCTGGACTGACGATGTAGAGGGTTGTGCGGATCAGATCTCGCTCTTTGGAGGCCTTCGCCATCGCATTCAGCGGCACCACATCCAGCCACTGATCAGGCCAGCTCACCCGGTAGCCAATGGCTACCGGGGTGTCGGCCGGATAATGCTCGAGCAAGGTGGCCTGAACCTCATCAACGTGACGGGCACTCAAGTAGAGGCATAGGGATGCTTGGAGGCGGGCCAAGTTCGCCAGCTCTTCGGCTTGTGGCACGCCGGTCCGTCCGCCGGCGCGACTGAGCACGATGGTTTGGACGACGCCTGGAATTGTGAGTTCTGCGCTGAGAGCGGATGCAGTGGCCTGATAAGCACTCAGCCCAGGCACGACCTCAACGCTGAGACCGGCATCAGCCAGTCCGCAGACCTGCTCAGACAAGGCTCCATAAAGACAGGGGTCACCGTCATGAAGACGGACCACACGCAATCCTTTGCGTGCACGATCGATCATCACTGGCAGCACCTCTTCAAGGGTGAGGTTGCTGGTGCGGATGCGTTCGCAACTTGGTGATGCAAGCGCAGCAATCTGAGGAGAGACCAGCGAATCGGTCCAGATCAGAACGTCGGCTGTTTTGAGTCGGTCTTCGGCGCGTCGGGTCAGCAGATCGGGCGCTCCTGGTCCTGCGCCAACGATGGCAATTCTGCTGGGTGTGGAAGACATGGGAATCAGCCCTGACGGAGGCCCGGATCGGGAAGGGACCGATCGCGTCCATACAGCCACCACAGCCCAGCCGCCGCAAGGGCCATCAGCATCAGGCTCATCAATTGGGCCATGCGCAGACCGCCATCGCAGAAGGGGGGCATGCCACCCAGGCAGAGGGGATCGATGCGCAGGCCTTCAATCCAAAGGCGGCCCAGGCTGTAGGCCAGCAGATACACGCAGCTGAGAGCACCGGCAGGCAGTTTCAGCGATCCCTGTTTGGCTCGGAGGAAGAGCAGCATCAGAAAAGCAAACACCACCAAGTTCCAAAGGGATTCGTAGAGGAAGGTGGGATGGAAAAACTGGGCGTTCGGGAACAGTCTTTGGACGTTGATCGGAACCGTCTTGATCAGAAGTTTCCAGGGGAGGTCTGTAGGCACTCCGAAGGCTTCGCTATTGAAAAAATTGCCCCAACGGCCGATCGATTGACCAAGGGCCACGGATGGCACGAGCACGTCCAACACATCCCAGAAGGGCTGTCGCCTCCAGCGGCAGAAGAGAATGACGGCAAGGGTTCCTGCGATCAAGGCGCCGTGAATGGCGATGCCGCCCTCCCAGATCGCCAGAGCCTTCAAGGGAGTGGCGGCGTAGTTACGCCACTCAAAAGCGACGTAGTAGAGCCTGGCTCCAATCACCGCTGAGAGCACAAGGATTGGCAGCAGATCACTGATCAGTCCTTGCTCGAGCTGACGCTGCCTGGCCAGCCAGCTGGACAGGTTGAGGCCGATCAACACCGCCAGGGCGATCAGCAACCCATACCAACGCAGAGCAAAAGGCCCGAGCTGGAAAAGCTCGGGCCCTGGTGACGTGAACAACGAGAGGAGTGACACAGACCTCAGACGCCTTCAGCAGCCTGCACTTTCTCCACCTGTCTCTTCTTCAGCACCAGCATGATCTGGGCAAGGGCTACGGCCGCAAAGAAGGCGAGCAGGCCGTAGATGCGAACCGGGTTCTGCAGAACAACTTCTGCATCGAGCTGGCCGAAGCCTCCCACATTGGGATCATTGGTGAGGGCAGCACCTGCTTCCACTTGATCACCCACTGCAACAGCGAGTTCGGGGCCCACAGGAATGGTCTCAGTGGTGGTGTTGCCGTCAGCCGTCTCAATGGTCACCAAGCTTGCACCGTTGTCACCAGGCTCAATCGAGGCAATGCGGCCCTCAGTAGTGGCTGTGAAGAGGGTGTTGTTGGTTTTTTCACCGGTGGGGTACACCTGGCCACGGCCACGGTTGCCGCCAACGTGGATTTGATATTTGCCGAACTGAATGCTGCTATCGGTTGAGGGGTCTGGAGAAAGGATCGGGAACACGATTTCCTGATTCTGATCGCCAGGGATTGGCCCCACCAGAAGGATGTTGGGTTGATCGTCGCTGTACTGACTGAAGTACACCCCTTCAGTTTCTTCTTTGATCTCGTCGGTCCAACGGTCCTGCGGTGCAAGGGTGAAACCATCGGGAAGCATCACCACAGCGCCGACTTGGAGCGGCACCTGGCTGCCATCAGCACCGACTTCCTGCAGGCCTGACTGATAAGGAACCTTCACAACAGCTTTGAACACACTGTCGGGAAGCACCGATTGGGGCACCTCAGCTTGGGTGAGCTTGTTGGCGAGGTGGCAGTTTGCGCAAACGATCTTGCCCGTGGCTTCCCGGGGACTGTCGTAGTTCTGCTGAGCCCAGAAGGGGTAAGCCCAGGATGCGGTGGGGGCCGTGAGCACGGCCATTCCCATGATCAGGGCTGCGAGAAGAGGTGAGAGGAGGCGACGCATGGAGGACGAGGAGCGGGGTGGGATGGGAGGACGGCTGGGTTGATCAGGCCCACCAGGGCTTCTCGCCCGTGCGGAAGTCGGTTTCGGTCCACTGGCTCACGAACACGTTGTCGTTCTCGACACTCACGTTCGCCAGGGCCAGAGAAAGGGGAGCAGGACCACGCACCACCTTGCCGGTGGCGTCGTACTGGCTGCCGTGGCACGGGCACATGAATTTGTTGGCACCGCTGTTCCAAGGCACGACACAGCCAAGATGGGTGCAGATGGCATTGATCCCGTAACTGCCGATGGCGTCATCGCCTTCGACGATCAGATAGGTGGGGTCACCTTTGAGGCCCTGCACCAGGCTGCGGTCGCCGCTGGGGTGGCTGTTCAGCCATCCGGAGGCGGTGACAGCGTTGCCCAGTTCATCCTTGGCACTGGTTCCACCACCACTACCTGCGGCCCGGGGAGGGATGAAGTAGTTGGCAACCGGATAGAGAGCACCCAGGGCAACGCCAGTCACGGAGCCGAATGTCAGCAGATTCATGAACTGCCGACGACCCATTCCGGGCACATCGCTCGAGGAGGCTTGGGTCATGGCGGGTGATCAACCGTCACTGAATGGCGATCATTATGGACGCTAAAGGTCCCGTCACACTTTGCGACGACAGGGCTTTACCGATTGTTCTTTCTTGCGATTCCGTGCTTGACGTTCGTGCTGGAGAGGCTCAAAGCCCCCTGACCGTCGATGAGGTGATTGGCTGCTTACAGCAGCGCTGGCAGGCGAGTTACGACCTTCAGCTGGTCGTTCGTAGGGGGCGTCTTTACCTCCATGTGATGTGGGCGTATCTCGAGCAGCAGTCGTTCCCCCTCGACGAAAACGCCTATCGGGAGCACATCGCTGAGGTGATTGATGTTGTGAATCGTTTAGCTCAGGCGCAGGTGGTACGCGAGTGGTTGGCCACGACTCGCGATCGCCCTCGCCTCGGAAAGGCCCTCAGCCTGCCGCTTCAGGGGGGGGAGCGTCTGGAGGAGTTTGTGCTCTGAATCTCTCGGTGAGGGCCACCAGGCCCACGCCGATGAGGAACAGCGCCGTGATCGCTCCCGCCAGTAACAGCATCGTGATCGGATCGGTGGAAGGAGTGAGCACGGCCCCAGCCAGGGATGCCGACAGCACAACCCAGCGCCAGGCCGCCAGCATTGATTTCCAGTTGATCAGCCCAAACAATCCGAGCAGCAGTTGCAGCACAGGCAGTTGGAAGGCGAGACCTGTCGCCAGCATCAGCAGCAGCACGAAGTCGAGGTAGCGCTCGATCGACCAGAGCGGTTCCACGACATCGGCGCCATAGCTCACCAAGAAGCGCAGGGCCGCAGGCACGAGTGCCCACCAGGCAAAGGCCAATCCCCCCAGAAACAGCACTGCCGAGCCAGCCACGGCTGGAGCGATGAGCCGGCGTTCATTGCGCGTGAGGCCGGGGAGCACAAAGGCCAGTCCCTGATAGAGCACATAGGGCAGTGCCAGGGTGAGGCCGGCGTAGCCGGCCACCTTGAAGGAGACGAACAGAAATTCCCCAGGTGCGAGTTGGAGAAAATGGATCGAGCCGGCCGGTTCCTCCAGGAGCCGCACTAGGGGCTTCACCGCTACCAGGCAGGCGATCGCTGCCAGCACCACCGCAAGCAGGCTGCGCAGGACGCGTTGGCGCAGTTCCTCGAGATGGTCCAGCAGAGGCATCTCTTTATCCGCCGGTAGATACGACCCCCCGGAGCGACCGATCTGGATCGGCGGAGGAGGTTCGAGCGGCGTAGGGATGACGTCCGGCTGATCAATCGGTTCGGGAGGGCTCAGAAAGACGTGCCTGTTCTGGCTTCAGGCTAGAAGTTCTCCGGCTTGGAGCTGTCGCTCAGCGCGCTCAGGTTCGGCCCAACGCACAGTGCCACCGCGGTGGCGCACTGTGCCGGGCCCAGCCCCAACAATGCGCTGTAGTTGCTCCACCGGCACCATCACCACCGCCACGCGACGGTTGCCGCGTGCTCGGCTGAATAGGGCTGCAAGATCAGCCGCCAGGATGAGGTCGGCTTCATCTGCCAGGCCGGTAGACGCCTTCAGCACAACGTGGCTGCCTGGACATTCCTGGGCGTGGAACCAAAGATCGCCTGGCTTGGCTTGGCGCAGGCTGATCCAGTCGTTCTGTCGGTGGTTGCGGCCCACTTGGATCGTCAGACCTCCTGGTGAGAGCAGTTCCAATGGCTGGGGCTGGAGCGCTGGTCGGAGTGCCCCCTGGCGGCGGCCACGTCGCCGCTGAGAGGTCAACAGTTCCTGCGCCTCGAGACGCAGCTCATCCAGGCGCTTCAATCGCTGCCTAGGGCAGTCCCAGTCTGCAGAAAGCACCTCCTCAAGGAAGGCCTCGCTGCCCTCGATCAAGGCCAGTCGTTGGCGATGGTGGCGCTGCCGTTCCTCCAGTTGAGGCACTGACCGTCGCAGTTTGCGTGCGCGTCGGTAAAGCTTCTGTGCCTGATCAATCTGGTCGCGACTGGGAGCCGGCAGACACAGCAGGGCATCCGCTTGCTGTTGCAGCTCCGCCGCAGAGTTGGTGGCTTGCATTTTGGAGTTCTGATCAAGCAGAAGCCTCTCTTCCCGGCGTCTGGCCTGGAGGAGCTGCTGGCGCAGCTCCTCGCTTTGACGTTCCAGTTCTCGGGCCTGCAGCTGATCGCTGTAGTAGCAACCGAGCGTCAGGCTCAGGGGTGGTTCTTTTTGGGTTGAGGTCGTTAATGGCACTGCGGTCGCTCCCCACACGCGATAGCTATTCGTTGCGGTGGAGATGTGGAGGCTGAAGCTGGTCTCGTCCAGGCAGTGCAGCCACTGCTGCCAGCGTTCATGCAGTTGTTTCCATTGCCTCTGATCAATCTGTTGGACAGGAGTGTTGAGAAGAGGGCTGGTAGCACTGGGGGCATCTGCGGCCAGTTGTCGTGCCAACGCCGGACTGATGCCCTGGTAGGCCTGGGGCAAGGCTTTGGCTAGGGGAACCGGGAGCAGGCTCAGCCGTTTTTTCCAACGCGCGAAGTCTTCATCCTTCTGCGGTGGACTGCTTTGCAGTGGTGGGGGTGGCACGTAGTCATCACCGGTGCCGATGGGTCGTACCCGCGATTGATGATCCCTCACCTGGCGGCCCAGAGCGATGACCCGATTGCGTTCATCAAGGAGCAGCAGGTTGCTGTGGCGGCCCATCAGCTCCAGGACAAGACGTCGTTGCACGGGATTGCCGGGCCGACTGGCAAATCCGAAGCGCACCACCCGTTCGAATCCCTCCTGCTCCATCTCGACCAGAGCGAGCTGGCGAAGACTGTGCTGGCTCTGTTGCGCCAAGGTGCTGCCGCTGCCGTTCCTGGGTGGTGGCGGAATCTGTACCAGCCGGGGGCAGTCGGCGCGCCAGCTCAGCTCAAGCCACACCATGCCCTGCAGCGTGCGGAAACCGAGTTGGAGGGTCTGGCTATCAGGCTGCTGGGCTTTCTCGAATCGACTCGGCAGCATGCGTCCGCGCAGATCGTTCACCACCGCCAGCAGGGTGGTGACGTCCATGACCTGTGGCGAAGGCGTGCCCATCGTTGGGATGGTGGAACCTGCTGAGCAGGATGCCTTCCTACCCTGCGGGGTGACCGGAAGCGATTCATGCCCCTATCCGAGACATGCGCAAGGCTCACGGTGTTGACCGGCCCCAGCGGCGTTGGCAAGGGCACTCTCGTGACCCGTTTACGGGAACGCCATCCTTCGCTGTGGTTGTCCGTGTCTGCTACGACGCGCTCTCCACGTGAGGGGGAGAAGGACGGTGTGCACTATTTCTTCCATCGTCGAGAGCAGTTTGATGCTCTGGTGGCGGAGGGAGGGTTGTTGGAGTGGGCTGAATTCGCCGGCAACTGTTATGGCACCCCCCGCCAGCCTGTGGAAGTCAGGTTGGCGGCTGGCTCGCCGGTGTTGTTGGAGATCGAGTTGGAGGGAGCTCGTCAGGTGCGTCGCACCTTTCCTGATGCGCAGCAGATTTTTTTAGCTCCCCCTAGCTTTCAGGTGCTTGAACAGCGCATCCGCGGCCGCGGCACCGATGCAGAAGAGGCGATCCAACGCCGTCTGGCCAGAGCGAAGCTGGAATTGGAGGCTCAGGGCGAATTTGATGCGGTCGTCATCAATGACGATCTCGATGTTGCTCTTGTTGCTCTGGAGAGCCTGATGGGTTTGGCTTGACTTGAGCGGAAGGCTGTTGTCGATGAACCTCGTTGTCGATGACAGCTCTTTGCTGCTCAACCCGTGTTGCCGACTAGGACTGTCGATGCGATGAAAAGGCATCAAAAAAGGAGGCCAAAGGCCTCCTTTTTTGATGGATTGTTCTCCAATCACATGGGGTGGAAAAGGAGATCGGGAAAGAAGCGGTTCCACTCAATCAGGATGCCTGCGGTGAGGGTGAACCAGATGGCGGCAACCACGGGAGCGGTGGTGAGAAATTTCTGCATCGGAATTCAGTTGTTGAAAACGAGTGAAGTGATCTTGAGAGAGGCTCAGCGAGGTGAGACGGTCACCTTGTCGTCGCTTTCAAGCAGCTTGCCGCTGGTGAATTCGGCGAAGGCAGCCAGAGGCCAGGAAGCAGCAGCGATACAGCTCTTAAGGGCGAGCTTGAGATCGATCTGGATTTCCTTGGTGTATTGCTCTTTGGTGCCACGAGTGGCTTTGAGATACTCACGCCCGGCCCAGCCGATGCATCCGGTGATGTAGAGGAACATCAGGCCTGGATACACAAAGTCACCAGCGTGGCTAAAGCGGCCGTCAACAATCAGATGGGGAAGACCATCTTCACCACAAACTGCTTGGCTGTACATCTCGAAGCGGGCTTTGGCCTGCGGGGTGGCAGCTGCACTGGCACGCTGCTGGAAACGGGCACTTTCGGAGCAGGGAGTCAGACCTGCCACATCAGCCTTGGCAACTGGGGCGAAGCCGAAGACAAGAAGGGCCGAAAGCGCAAGGGCAAAGAGACGACGCATCGGAAGGAATCCTGATTAAGCCTGCCCCGAAACGGCAGGATGTCACATGCGGACACTAGGGGAGGCTCCCCAGCCAAATGACAACGGTGCTGGCCCTCGAAACAAGTTGTGACGAGTCAGCTGCTGCGATCGTGCGCCGGAGCGGCAGAGGAATGGAGGTGCTTGCCCATGGCATCGCCTCCCAGGTTGAGGAACATGCCCAGTGGGGTGGGGTGGTACCGGAAATTGCATCCCGCAGGCATGTTGAAGCCTTGCCCCATCTTGTGGAGGCGGCCTTGTCAGAGGCTGACGTGGCCTTTGATCAGCTCGATGCGGTGGCGGCCACCGTGGCTCCGGGGCTGGTGGGTGCCCTGATGGTTGGCTCGGTGACAGCGCGCAGCCTGGCTGTGTTGCACCAACGGCCGTTTCTTGCGATTCACCATCTCGAGGCCCATCTCGCTTCAGTGCAACTGGCGCCCGATCCACCCAATCCTCCTTACTTGGTGCTGCTGGTGAGCGGAGGCCATACGGAACTGATCCGTGTCGATGCTGATGGGGGGATGCTGCGGCTCGGCCGCAGTCACGATGACGCGGCTGGAGAGGCTTTCGACAAAGTGGCCCGCTTGCTGGGCCTGACCTATCCGGGAGGGCCTGCGATCCAGGCGTTGGCAGAAACAGGGGATCCCCGCCGCTTCGCCCTGCCCAAGGGGCGTGTGAAGCGGCCAGAGGGGGGCTTTTATCCCTATGACTTCTCTTTCAGTGGTCTTAAAACAGCAATGCTTCGCCAGGTGGAGGGATTGCGAGACCTGGCGGATCCGCTGCCCCTTGCTGATCTGGCTGCCAGTTTCGAGCAGGTGGTGGCAGATGTTCTGGTTGACCGCAGCCTGCGCTGTTGCCGCGAGCTTGGCCTTCCACGCCTGGTGATGGTGGGAGGGGTGGCGGCCAACCGTCGTTTAAGGAGCCTGATGGAGCTCCGAGGCGGGAAGGACGGCGTCGACGTGTGCTGCGCGCCGCTCGCTTACTGCACGGACAACGCCGCCATGGTTGGAGCGGCCGCTTTGCAGCGTCTGTCTCTGGCGCCGCAAAAGAGTTCGATCTCGCTAGGGGTCTCCGCCCGCTGGCCGCTCGATCAGGCTTCTGCGCTGCAAGCGGAGGCGCCGCCGTTCTGAACGGATTTTCCTTAACGTTGTTAGCAACAAAATTGCGGGCCGCCCCATGGCAACTGAATCCGCTCCCGATGGCAGTTCTCTCCTGGAAGACGTGCCAAGTGATGAACTCAATGCCTGGCGTCGTGGCATTACTCCGCAAGCGGAGATCTGGAATGGCCGACTGGCCATGCTCGGCTTGTCGGTAGCCCTTGTTGTGCTTCTGATCGTGCGCCTATTCAGCAGCGGGTTGTCGTAAACGCTCGCATTGCAATCAACTCCTGCCCCTTAGGGCCTGAGCCAATTCATTCGGTTTGAGACTGACGGCGATTGCAGCTTCTCCTTCGACCCGGCCCGCCTCGACCAGCGCTTGTAAGGACTGGTTCAACGTGACCATGCCATCAAAGCTGCTGCGCTCCATGATTTCCTCAACGTCATCGAGAGCACCTCGCTGGATGTAGTCCCTGCAAGCGTCGGTGTTGATCAGGATGTCGTGATAAGCCACGCGTTTGGCATCTGCCGAGCGGATCAGTCCCTGGGCAATCACACCCAGGAGCGACTCCGACAGGGCGCGACGCACACTCTCTTGTTCATCCGGGGGGTACATGCCCAGCACGCGCTCCACAGTTTTAACGGCGGAATTGGTGTGAAGGGTGCCGAACACCAGGTGACCGGTTTGGGAGGCTTCGAGGGCTGTGCTCAGGGTTTCGCGATCTCTGATCTCACCCACGAGGATCACATCCGGGTCTTCCCGCAGGGCTGCCCTTAGGGCGTTGTGAAATTTCAGCGTGTGTTGGCCCACCTCCCGATGGCGGATGAGCGATTGTCGGCTCTCGTGGACGAATTCCACCGGATCCTCGATCGTCAGGATGTGGCGTGTCTGGTGCCTGTTGATCCAGTCGATCATGGCGGCGAGGGTTGTGCTCTTGCCAGAGCCTGTGGGTCCTGTCACCAGTACTAGGCCCTTGGGGCGGGAGGCCAACCCCTGCAGTACCTCAGGAAGCTGAAGTTGTTCCAAGCTGAGGATCGTCTGGGGGATCAGCCGCAACACCATTGCCGGGCCTCGCAGTGAGTCCAGCAGGTTGATCCGCACCCTGACGAAGGGGAAGGCATGAGATCCATCGAACTCTTTCGTGGTGGTGAAGGCGTCAATCTGCTGTGGGCTGAGGATTTCTTGCAGCCAGGCTTGAAACACTGCGGCGGTTGTCTCAGGCCACTCGGTGATCACCATCTCGCCGCGGGCCCTGTAGCGCGGCTGCTCCCCCACCCCGAGATGCACATCGGAGTGTCCGGCGTCATGGGCGATGCGCACGATCGCCTCAAGGCTTGGACCACCGTTTGGCCCGGCGTTGGTCGCTGCTTGAGAGGGCGCGACCTGCGCTGCCGAGGACCCCAAAGGTGTGGCTTGCTCAGAGCTTGCATCGCCAAGGCTGCCGCTGTTGTCCTGGTCCGCGACCGGGCGCGGCGGAAGCGGTGGGAAGCCTGGTGGAAAAACCGGACTGGTCACAGTGTCAGCAGAGCCTGATCTCTTCAGCTTCGCCATGGCTGTGGATCTGGCAAGCAGGACTCGCTCTTAAACTGAGGCGATCGTTGAGGGATGTATGGCTGGGAAGCCCAGGGTGACGATCGTGCTCGGCACCCGTCCCGAGGCCATCAAGCTTGCTCCGGTGATCCAGGAGTTTCAGGCCTGCCCACTGTTGGAGACCCGCGTTGTGCTGACGGGGCAGCATCGCGAGATGGTGACTCAGGTGATGGATTTGTTCGGTCTGCGTGCCGATCATGATCTCGATCTGATGGCCCCGCGTCAGACCCTCACCCATGTCACATGTGCGGCACTGCAGGGGTTGCGAGACGACTTTCAGGCCTACCCCCCCGCATTGGTGCTTGTACAGGGGGACACCACGACCGCCTTCGCGGCAGCCTTGGCCGCCTTCTATGAACAGATCCCTGTTGGCCACGTCGAGGCCGGCCTGCGCACCGACAACATTCTCGACCCGTTCCCGGAAGAGGCCAACCGCAGGTTGATTTCTCAGGTGGCCCAGCTTCATTTCGCACCCACTCAGCGCTCTGAACGGAACCTTGAGGCATCGGGCGTCGTGGGTCGGGTCTTGGTCACTGGAAACACCGTGATCGATGCCCTGTTGCGTATGGCTGAGCGTGCGCCTGAGCTCGATGACATGCCAATCGACTGGTCCACTCAGCGGGTGATCTTGGCGACCGTCCATCGCCGCGAAAACTGGGGTGACCGCTTGACGAGCATTGCCGAGGGCATGCTCAAGGTGCTCAACGCTCATCCCGACACAGCTCTGCTGCTTCCGCTGCATCGCAACCCGACAGTGCGTGAACCGCTTCAAGCTCTGCTGGCTTCCCATCCTCGGGTAATCCTTGCCGAACCCCTGGATTACGACCGGCTCGTGGCGGCGATGAAAGGCTGCACCTTGTTGCTGACCGATTCAGGTGGTCTCCAGGAGGAAGCTCCCGCCCTGGGTAAGCCCGTGCTCGTGCTCCGTCGCACCACCGAGCGTCCAGAAGCAGTGGATTCCGGCACGGCGCGCCTTGTCGGCACCGATGCCGACACCATCGCGGCCGAGGCGTCGCTGTTGCTCAGCGACCCGCAGGCATACGACGCAATGGCCCGGGCTGTGAACCCCTTTGGTGATGGTCAGGCCAGTGCCAGGATCCTTGAGGCGGCCCGTGCCCTGCTCGCGGTCTGAGCCTCGGCCCTGCGCGACAGCCGTGGTTGGTCGTGCCGCTTTTAGTCGCTGCGGGCGTTATCGCTGGTTGCTGGAGCGGAGATGGCTCCCCCCCAATCAGATCACACCGGCTGGCCAAGGCCTGAACACCCTCATCTATTGCGGGCTTAATCCATCCCGGGCTGATGCCGGCAGCGATGACCCAACGCTTCGTCGACTCTGCGGTTTTGCCCGTGGCTGGGGATACCAACGCTTGGTGGTGCTCAATCTGTTTGCCCTGGTGACGCCCTCTCCTGCGGCGCTGCGCCGTCACCCCTTTCCCATTGGAGCTGGGAATGATGCTGTGCTGGAGAGCTGGTTACAGCGCTGGAGCCTGACCGCCTCTGTGGACCTTTGGTTGGGCTGGGGAGCTCATGGCAGTTTCCAAGGTCGTGATCACTGGCTGCTGGAGCGCCTTGCCTCATGCGCTGCCCTGCGCCGCATTGGCGGCGCAGCTGCTGCCTTCTGCCTCGGTACAACCCAAGGAGGGCATCCCCGGCACCCTCTCTATCGCCCCGCTTCGGCCATGCCTCAAGCCTGGATTGGAGAGCCGCCGTGCCTGCTGGTGCAGCCTGGGGCCAAGGGTCCTGCTAGTACGGTTCGGCTATGACTCGCACACCGCGCCGTTACGCCGTCTCGCTCCATCTGATCGGTGGGCAGACCGAGAGGGTGCATTTCTCGACTCTGGAGCAGTTTCAGCAGTGGTATCAGGGATTGGTCAGTGCCGGAGCCGAGTCTGGATTTGTGAATGTGCCTCTAGGGGATTTGGAGGGGGAATATCTCGTGGTGCGACCGGACGCGGTGATCGGGCTCCGGGTAGAGCCGCAATTCACCTCCATCGATGACGCCTGAGCGTTTGGGTTTGCTCTGGGGTGTCACGGTGTTCGCCGGGGCCTCAGCTCGTCTGCTGGCAGCCCTTTCGGGGTTACCAGGGGTGGTGCTGCTGCTGCTGTCCGGGCTGCTGATCGGCCGTTCTGGCATGGGGCTTGTTGAACCCCTAGACCTTGGCCAGGGGCTGGCCACAGTGGTGGGTCTGCTGGTCAGCCTGGTGCTGTTCGACGGTGGCCTCAATCTGCGCCTTCCTGGCGACACGATTAAGGCCACGGTCCTGCGCATCTCGGTGATTCGGCTGTTGCTGTCACTTGGTGCGGGACTGCTGGCGGCCCATTGGCTGGCGGGGCTGAACTGGTCGGTGGCGGCGGTCTACAGCGCCATCGTCCTGGCGACCGGTCCCACGGTGGTGACGCCATTGATCCAGCAGATTCGCCTCGCCTCACCCTTGGGGGATGTGCTCGAAGCCGAGGGTCTGGTGCTGGAACCGGTGGGAGCTGTTCTGGCCCTGTTGCTGCTGGAGCTTCTGCTTGGCAACCTTCACGGCTGGCGGGAGCTGGCCTTCGGTCTTCTGGCCCGTCTCGGTGGCGGCGTGCTGATCGGTCTTGCCGCTGGCTGGCTGCTGTCTGAGGGACTGCGTCGTCTGCGGCCCGATCCCTCGGTGGGGCTTCGCCTGCAGATCACTCTTGGCGTTCTGTTCCTGATGTTCGGCACCTGTGAGTGGCTGTTGCCCGAGTCAGGGCTACCGGCTTCCGTGGCGGCGGGTGTGGTGGTGGGCCGTCGTCCCTCCACGCAGGCAGCTCAGCTCGATGAAGTAATCCGTGAACTGGCCCAGCTGGCGATCACCATGTTGTTCCCGCTGCTGGCGGCTGATGTGTCCTGGGCCGAGCTCAGCCCCCTGGGCTGGGGTGGGGTGAGCTGTGTGCTGGTGCTGATGTTGGTGGTTCGCCCTGTAGCTGTCAGCGTGGCCACCATTGGCCTCCCTCTGGACTGGAGACAGCGTTTGTTTATGGGTTGGCTCGCGCCACGGGGCATTGTCACGGCTGCGGTGGCGTCCTTGTTCGCGATCCGTCTGGAGCAGGCGGGTGTGCTTGGCGCCGGTCGGTTGCAGGGCCTGGTGTTTTTAACGATCCTGATGACCGTTGGCCTGCAGGGTTTAACAGCCCAACCTTTGGCCAAGCTTCTGGGTCTGGTGGATCCTGATCCCGCGGAAGCGGCTGTGTCCGAATCAGAGGCAGCGGTTGAGTCGTTGCCGGTCGCAACTGATCCTGGCCAGTAGGCTCCAGGTGGTCATCAGATCAGGTCCCTGGAGTCGCCCCAGCAGAGCCGCTCGCAGTGATTTCATCAGCACACCTTTTTTGACGCCGGCAGTTTTTGCTGCAGCTCCGATCATGTCCTGACCGCGAGCAACATCCATCCCGTCCCAAGGGGTGGCGTCAAGCAGAACGGTTAGAGCTTGAAGGGCATCGCGGGCCCCATTGCTCTCGATCTGAGCCACGGCGACGCTTTCCAAGGGTGGTTCATCGAAGAACGGCCTGGCTTGGTCAACCCCGTCGTTGAGAAGGGTGAGGGAGGGGCCGAGCAGCTCAGCCAGTGTGACTGCCCAGTTCCGGTCATCAGGCAGACTCCAGCCTTGGTCGTGCCAGAGCGGTATCAGTGACTCCAGCAGCTGATCACTGCTCCAGTTGTGCAGCACCTGGGCATTGAGCCAGTTGAGCTTGTCCCAGTCGAAGCGGGCTCCAGCCTTGTTGACGCGGTCAAAACTGAACGATGCGGCCGCTTCCTTCAGGGTGAAGCGCTCCTCCATGCCTTCTGGCACGGACCAGCCCAGCAGCGTCATGTAGTTGGCCAGGGCCTCCGCGTTGTATCCCATCGAGCGGAAATCATTGATCGAGGTGACACCATCCCGCTTGGATAGTTTGCGCCCCTCGGCATTGAGGATGAGCGGTGCGTGGGCAAAAGTCGGCACTGGCAGGCCCATCGCCTCATAGAGCAGGAGTTGCTTGGCGGTGTTGGCGATGTGGTCTTCGCCACGGATCACATGGGAGATGGCCATGGATGCGTCGTCCACCACCACCACCAGGTTGTAGAGGGGGTCGCCGATCTGATCCGCAGGAGCGCGGCGCGCCACCACCATGTCGCCACCGAGGTCCGCTCCACGCCAGCTCATCGGACCCCGCACTAGATCGTTCCAGCGGATTTCGGCGGAGTCATCGATACGGAATCGGATCACCGCTTCGCGGCCATCCGCCTGGAAAGCTGCTTCTTGCTCCGGAGTGAGGTTGCGGTGACGATTGTCGTAGCGAGGGGCTTGGTTGGACGCTTTCTGGGCCTCCCGCATGGCCTCCAGTTCGGACTCGCTGGCGTAGCAGCGATAGGCCAGGCCCTTGTCGAGCAGCGTCTGAATCGCGGCGCGGTGCTCGGCAACGCGCTCGCTCTGGATGATGGGTTCCTCGTCCCAGTCGACCCCAAGCCATTGCAGTCCTTCGAGGATGTTTTGCGTGAATTCTGGTTTGGAGCGCTCCTTGTCGGTGTCCTCAATCCGCAGCAGGAAGGAGCCTCCGTTGTGACGGGCAAACAGCCAATTGAAAACTGCGGTTCGAGCCGTACCGATGTGAAGTGTTCCGGTTGGGCTAGGAGCCAGACGAACGCGAACCGACACTGTGACGTGAGGCTTTGGAACGGGACCGACGGGATTCGAACCCGCAACTTCCGCCGTGACAGGGCGGTGCTCTAACCGGTTGAACTACGGTCCCAGGTGCACCCACTCAGGAGAATGATCTTCTGCGGTTGCCCTGTGTCGCTTGCACGACTTAGGCAGTATCAACCTCAGCCCTGCCCTCCGTCAACCAACTGCTTGAAACGGGCAAATTATGCAGGTCGCGGATGAAATCGCGTCTTTCCTTCATCTCTTGGAGGGGTTTGGGCGATTAGCTGAATTAATGGGTGGCAGTCAGAGGTTGCGATTTGAACGGCGCCACTCCGCCATGATCACGCTTGATGCACTGCGCATGCTGGATACCACCTACTGGCTGAGGTCAGGGGAGAGAGCTTCACAGCGTCTGCACTGTTCTCAGAGCACGGTGTCGAGAAACAACATGGAGAGTCTGACCCTCTTCGGTCTTGCCATGGAGCGCGTGGATGGCGAGTGGCAGATGCATGGCGACGTCAATCTGTTGATGATGGAGCGCTTGGTTCATCAGAAAAAGCGCCTGCTTGGGGATTCCGTCTCTCCACCGCTCAGGGTTGAAGCCAATTTCTGGGCGGCACCCTCTCTTTTGGAGCCCATCCCGAAACATTGGGAGGGTGGTACTTGGGATCATGTGGGCATGGAGCGGCCACTACAGCTCTTGCGTGAGCGTGTGATCGATGCCTGGATCGCCAGTTACCAACCAGATCTGCCGAACAGGGATCCCGATCTGTGTGTGATCGATCTCTGCCGATCTCCTGTGCACCTGGTGGCTGCTGTTGATCATCCCCTGGCTGGATGCGGACCACTTTCGGCGTCGGATCTCGATCCGTTTCCCAGTCTTGGCTTGCCATCAGGCATGTTTCCACAGACTGAGGCGATCCTGCGGGGCCATGGCCTATGGCAGACCCGGGTACGCATGAAGCGCTACCGCCCAGAGCTTTGGCATGGGCGAACTGAGGATCAGGTCACGTTGACCTATGCCACCTGTATCGCTTTGGAGGTGATGCCAGGCTTGGTTCCTCTGGATTTCAACCTCGGCCTGATCAGCGGTGAATCTCTAGTTGTTCGCCGTGATCTCCTGGAGGAAGTGGTGATTCAGGATCTTCTCCAGCTGCTCATACACCGTTGCGAACTGCTTGCAGAAGACTTCCCTGAGCTGGAGATGGCTCTCACTTGATGAGCAATTAAAAAAGCCCCGCCTGAGGCGGAGCTTCGGGGATAGAAATGACCATGACGTTGATCGTCAGGGACGGAATCCAGCTGGTTCAATCAGGCGCACCTGATTCCCCCGAGCTGTGAACTCTCGGCCTTGATCGCTTTGTACCACGACACGACCACCAGATTTGACGCGGATCACTCGTGCACGAACCCAGCCAAGGGCGGCTGATTCGAGCACCTTCACGACGTCACCAGGTTGAAGATCCAACTCCATGCTCGAACTCAGGAAACTGCATGAGGGGGCATCGGACGCGCCGTGGAGGACTCGAACCCCCGACATCAGGTTTTGGAGACCTGCGTTCTACCAACTGAACTAACGGCGCAAGGCGATGGACCCCTCGACCATCGCAAAACAATGGTTTTTAGACGGTAATGAAGCGAAAGCCTCAGCGGTCGAAGCGCTGCTTCACCCGAGTGGCCTTGCCCACCCGGTCCCGCAGATAGAAAAGCTTCGCCCTGCGCACTTTACCGCGACGCTCAACCTTAATGGAGGCGACTTGCGGACTATGGACCATAAAGACCCTCTCCACACCGATTCCTTGGAAGATGCGTCGAACGGTGATGGTGGCGTTGATGCCTCCGTGGCGCTTGGCAATCACAACCCCTTCATAGGGCTGCACTCGCTCCTTGTTGCCTTCGCTAATGCGAACGCCCACCTTGACGGTGTCTCCGACATAAATGTCGGGGAGCTCGGATTTCTGCTGACCGGCTTCGAATTCCCTGATCAGTTCTTGGGCGCTCAGCTTCACGGTCGATGCACTGCCAGTCTCCTTGGCAGGAGCATCGGCGACAGCTACATCACTGCTGGCCACGTCTGTGGCTTCTTCCTGTACGGAAGTCTCTTTCGGATCCGCTGCCATCCCAGCTCCGGGTAATCACGCCAAACAACCAGCTTACCCCTTCGCCCTCCCTTCGAAGGAGTTCTCCTGGCGGGGCGTCCGCCATTGATTCCAGAGCATCGTGCTGCCGGTGATCAGCATCCAGAGCAGTCCCAGCCCGTTGAGCAGCACCATCACAGGCTCGAGCTGAGGGCCGAGCCACTCACCGTCGTGGAGTGTCATCAGCCAATGCACCTGATCGCGCTCCATCCCTCCCCAGTCTTTGGCCAATCGATAGGCAATGCCTGTGATCACGGTGAGCAGGAGAGGCAACACCACAAAGGGTGCAACCCATCGATGCAGCTGGCGGATCCGTCGCAGCCACGCCATCAACTCTCACAGATCCTGCAGCTATTGATAGCGTGAATTCAGGATCGTCGAGATTGCACCGCCCATCACGACTCGCCTGCCGCGACATCCCAGTCACCTTCTCGAGCGCCTCGATGAATCTGTTTGCTGACCTTCTGGCTGCCTCCAACAGTGCCAAGGCCACATCCACCGGCCCCCGCATTCAGCAGCGTCGCGGGGTGGAGGTGAAATCCTCCCGGGAGCTCAAAATCATGGCTGAGGCGAGCCGGATCGTGGCCACGGTGTTACGCGAAATCATGGGGGCTGTTCAGCCCGGCCAGACCACGGGTGATTTGGATGCCATTGCTGAACGCCGCATCCGTGAAATGGGAGCCACTCCCAGTTTCAAGGGCTATCACGGTTTTCCGGCCAGCATCTGCGCCAGCATCAATAACGAAGTGGTGCATGGCATTCCCAGCGCCAAGAGGGTGATTCACAAAGGTGACCTCTTGAAGGTCGACACCGGCGCCTATTTCGACGGTTATCACGGTGATAGTTGCGTCACCATCTGTGTTGGCGATGCTCCCGAAGAGGCTCAGAACCTCAGCCGAGTGGCCCGTGAGTCTTTGATGGCTGGTCTCGCCAAGATCAAGGCTGGAAACACGCTGCTCGATATCGCTGGCGCTGTGGAAGATCACGTGCTGGCCAATGGCTACAGCGTGGTGGAGGACTACACCGGTCATGGCGTGGGCCGCAATCTCCATGAAGAGCCCTCTGTCTTCAATTTCCGTACTGATGACCTCCCCAATCTCACCCTGCGACCAGGGATGACCTTGGCGGTGGAGCCGATCCTGAATGCGGGCAGCAAGCAGTGCCGAACCCTCAAGGACCGCTGGACCGTTGTCACCCGGGATGGAAGCCTCTCGGCTCAGTGGGAGCACACCATCGTGGTGACGTCCGATGGCTGCGACATCCTCACGGATCGGGGCGACTGAATAATCTGCTGTAGAGCGCTCGCCCCAGTTCGTTCACAGGCATCAGCACATACGTGAACGGATTGGGCGTGACGATGATCAGGTTCAGGCCCAGATTGGCTTGGCTCAGGACCTGCCTGGCGACCCAATCCGCCGTCATGATTCCGACCGGGTTGAGATTGGATTTGAACGGTCCAAGCACAAGCTTGCGCAGGCGCAGCTGACGCTGTTCAGCCTTGCTGCGTTGGCTCCAGCGCAGGCTGACCAGCTGGCCGATCAAACGTTTGCTCAATTCGTAGCCAGGGCTTAGCGCGGGCTGGACCTCTGCTTCCGATGTGTTCACCCAGAGTTCTTTTGGCCCCCCATCGCAGCCAGCCTCAGTGGCAATGGCCTCGAAGCGGTTGATCAGTCGCCAGCTGCTCAGGGCATTGATGGTGAGGGCCTGGGTGATCGTCTCGCTGCGCTGGTCTCCTCCAGGATTGATGCCGTGGTTCAGCACAAGCACATCAAGGGTTTTCAGCACAGGATCCAGCTCGGACTCCTGCTCACATGTCCATTGCCTCCATTCCTGCGGAGCATGGTCTGGTTCGCTGTGCTCGGGCCGAGGGCCATGGCTGAGACCGACCACCACGGCGCCCCTCAGCAGAAACTGCCGGCAGAGAGCCTGTCCTAAGGCGCCTCGCACACCAGTGATTCCGATCCGGCGTCCTTGCCAGTGATTGCCGGATGGGGACGATGCAGTGGTCTCAGGCACCGTGCGCTCTCCTGGGGCATGGATGTGGGCCATCCCACCAGCTTGGGGCATCCTGAAGAGAAACACGCGCGGCCTTTGATCAGTCCAGCCGATGCAGCTCAGCTCGCCCTGTTCGCTCCCTATTGCGGTGGGCTTCAGAACGAGCAGGCTTTGCGACAGGTGTTGCCGCTGCTCTCCCGGGGCCGGCTTGAGGGGGCGCGCTCACTGGGCGAGGGGAAAGGGCATGCTTTTCTGCTCTGCTGGGAGCCGGTGCGAGCTCCGCTCACCCCGGCTCACTGCACGCTCAGCTTCCCCAGGGAAGCTTCTCTGCACTACACATTTGATGTACCAGGTCACCAACTGGTGGAGTGGTTGATGCATGCCGAAGCTGAGGCCAGTGTGGCTGATCTGCCTGACCGCTTTTGGCAATGGCTTCTGCTGGAACAGACCCCAACCGGATCGCTCGGGGAAGGCCCGTTACATTGATCCTCTGAAAGGCCTGCGGAGCCGTTGATGGGATCCACCTTGCTGATCGGATCGTGTGAACCCTTCAGCGGGAAGTCTGCTCTTGTGCTTGGTCTGGCCCGCCAGTTGGCATCCTCCGGGCGGCAGGTTCGCTTTGGTAAGCCCCTGGCCACAAGCCTGGACTGGACACCGGAGGTCGGCCCGCTGCCGGACCCTTTGATCGATGACGACGTTCGCTTCATCGGCACCACCCTGGGCCTCAAGGATGATCAGCTGATTCCCTCTCTCCACCTTCTGGCCCCCGCCACCGCCGATCAACGGCTGGCGGATGGACACCTTCAGGCCGGCGAGGGCTTTGTCCGTCTGCAGCAGCAACTGCAGAGCGACGATGAGACGGTCACGTTGCTGGAAGCGGCTGGCAGTCTTCACGAGGGCCTGCTTTACGGTCTCAGCCTCGGTCAGCTGGCCCGTGGCCTCGATGCCTCGGTCGTGCTTGTCCACCTCTGGCAAGACAGCCGCAGCGTTGATGCCCTATTGGCGGCCAGAGATCAACTTGGAGAACGTTTGGTAGGCATCGTTCTCAATGCCGTCACGCCAGATGATGTCGAGTCGCTGCAGCGCCATGTGGTGCCTGAGCTCGAATCGCTTGGTTTGGCTGTGTTCGGTGTGATGCCGCGTTCTCCTTTGCTCCGCAGTGTCACGGTGGGGGAGCTGGTGCGTCGCTTGGATGCCCGGGTGCTGTGCTGTGAAGAGCGGCTTGAACTGCTGGTGGAAACCCTGAGCATCGGCGCCATGAACGTGAATTCGGCAATGGAGTTTTTCCGTCGCCGCCGCAACATGGCCGTGGTCACTGGTGCCGATCGCACTGATATTCAGCTGGCAGCCCTGGAGGCTTCCACCCAGTGTTTGATTCTCACAGGTGCTGGTGAGCCTTTGCCTCAGTTGATCAGTCGGGCGGATGAACTTGAGGTGCCTTTACTGAAGGTGGAACACGACACGCTTGCCACGGTTGAAGTGATTGAACAGGCCTTTGGCCATGTGCGCCTTCATGAAGCTGTGAAAGCCACCTATGCGTTCCGTCTCGTGGAAGAGCACTGCCAGCTCGATCGATTGTTCGATGCTTTGGGATGGACTTGTTGATCGCTGGATCCCTCGCTTTCGCATGAGTTAGATCCGGTGCGATTGCTGCTTCCTGGTCAAGGACATTGCTGCTAATTTCAACTTGACAATGGCGGGATGTCTTTGAGCCGTTCCCTTGATCTTCCTTCCCTTGACAGGGTTGACACACTTGCCCAGGAACTGGCTCTTCTCCAGGACAAAGGCAAACGACGGATCGCAATTCTTGGTAGTCGGCACGTCCCGGTCGTGGCGATTCATCTCGTCGAGTTGATCGCCCGTTCTTTGGCTCAGGAAGGACATTCCCTAATCACATCAGGAGCGCAGGGTGTCAATGCCGCCGTGATCCGCGGTGTCCTCGAGGTTGATCCGGCTCAACTGACCGTTCTGCTGCCACAGAGCCTCGACCGGCAGGTCCCGGAGATTCGAGACAGCCTTGATCGGGTGCTGCATTTGATTGAAAAGCCTGAGCAGGATGATTTGCCTTTGCCCCTGGCAAGCAGCCTTTGCAATCAAGACATCATCACGCGCTGTGATCAGCTGATCTGTCTTGCTTTTCACGACAGTGAGACACTTCTGAACAGCTGTCGCAGTGCCGAAGACATGGGCAAGGTGGTCAGTCTGCTGTTTTTCGACTGACCGTGGTCTGCGCCATCACTTGAAGCTGGGTGCCATCACGCCCCACAACCAGTACGCGTTCGCCCTGGGGGATTGAACGGTCCAGATCCAGTGACGCAGCGGCCCAGCTTTGGCCATGCCAGCGAACCCTCCCCTCTCCGCCTGGCGCAATCGTGCCCAGAACTTCCGCGAGATCGTCGCGTTGCCGTTGCCTCTCCGGCGCAGGATTGCGCTGGGCTGACCACCGCATCAGCCAGAGGGTGCCTATCACCGTGATGGCGATGAACAGACTGACCTGAAGCAGCACTGGCAACGGCCCAAGGGCGGTGATCACCGACACGATCAGGGCCCCAATGGCAGCGAACATCAGGCCGTCGAATGTGGGTTGCGCCAGTTCCAGGGCAAGCAGCACCCCAGCGACCAGAAGCCAGATCAGCGGCACCCAGAACGTGGTCATTGGGGTTGTTGCGGCAACACACCTCACTTTGAAGCCGATCCTGCCGGTTGTGGACGTGCTTGTGCGTTAGGAGCGCTGTCCTTAAGGTCCGAACAACTGCTCAGCTGTTTTGGAAGCATTTTTCAGCCTGCCCGCTTTGATCCTTCTTGCGGTGCTCGGTACTGGCAGCGTCAAGGTGACCAGCGGAGGAAGGTCTCGTCTGGTCGAGCGCTTGGGAAAGTTTGATCGCGAGCTTCAGCCAGGTTTGTCCCTTGTGCTCCCAGTGGTGGAAAAGGTCGTGAGCCACGAGTCTCTCAAGGAACGGGTGCTCGACATTCCTCCTCAGCAGTGCATCACCCGTGACAACGTCTCCATCGAAGTGGATGCGGTGGTTTATTGGCAGCTGCTGGAGCATTCACAGGCGTATTACGCCGTTGACAACCTCCAGGCGGCGATGGTGAATTTGGTGCTGACTCAGATCCGTGCCGAGATGGGCAAACTGGATCTCGATCAGACCTTCACCACCCGCAGTGAAGTGAATGAATTGCTGCTTCGGGAGCTTGATCAGGCCACGGACCCTTGGGGCGTGAAAGTCACCCGTGTTGAGATGCGCGACATCGTTCCCTCCGCAGGGGTGCAGCAGGCGATGGAACAGCAGATGACGGCGGAACGGGAGAAGCGGGCGGCGATTCTGCGCTCGGAAGGAGAAAAGGAATCCCAGCTCAACGAGGCACGTGGACGCGCCGAAGCTCTTGTGCTTGATGCCCAGGCTCAGAAGGAGGCACTCCTGTTGGAATCTGAGGCTCAGTCGCATCAGCAGCAGGTGCTGGCCGAAGCGAAATCCAAGTCAGCCCTGGTGATGGCACAAGCCTTGGAAGCCAATCCCAAAACGGCGGAAGCGATGCGTCTGATGCTCGCGAAGGACTGGATGGCGATGGGCGAACAACTGGCGGATTCCCCAGGTGGCAGCGTGCTGATGGTTGATCCCCAGTCGCCTGCCGCCCTGCTGGCTGCCCTGAAGCAGTTTCAAGGGGATCAAGGCTGATGCAGATGGGGAAGGATTCTGAGCAGCTCTTCCTTCGGTCGACCGAGGCTCATCACAGCTGGTGCCAGTGACCGCTAAGACGATCTATCTGGCATCTCCGTTGGGGTTTTCAGTCGAAAGTCGGCAATTGCTGCTCCCCCGTTATGTCGAGGCACTTCAGGCCTTGGGCTTGAGAGTTTGGGAGCCTTTCGCGCGCAATGCTGGCGTCGATCTTGATCAGCCTGGTTGGGCCTATGCGGTGTCGCAGCAATGTCTGCAAGACGTGCGTGAGGCTGATGGTCTGTTCGCGATTGTGAACGGCACCCCACCCGATGAGGGCGTGATGGTGGAGCTGGGGGTTGCTTTCGCTCTGGCTAAGCCCGTGTTCTTGTTTCGAGATGATTTCCGTCGCTGTACCGATTCGGATCACTATCCACTCAATTTGATGGTGTATGCCGGGCTGCCTCAGCAAGGCTGGGAGAGCTACGTGCACGACTCGATCAATTCGATTGGATCCCCTGACAAAGCTCTCGCCCAGTGGGCCCTGGGCTGAACGCCACTGTGTTCAGGCTGCTTGGAGAAGGGCTTTGAGTGCCTCCAGGTAGAGCACACCTGTGCACATCAGCGCTGATGCCCAGCACAGACCCCGCAAGGGAGGAATATTGCCGACGTAGGCCCCGATGTAGAGCAGTCTCAAGCCTGGCTGCAGAAAGGCCGCGGCAATGGCGAGCCCTGGTAGCGGACCTGTTTCACAGGCTGCGACCAACGACAAAATCGCTGCAGGGGCATGCAGGCTGAAGGCTTCAAAACTGTTCTGATGCGCCCAGCTGGCCCGTTGGCCCCACGCTGGAAGGCGGTCGAACATGGCCCGCGGCGCGGCCATGTCGGCCATGGTGAAGTCCGCTTGGGATCGTGCAGCCCCCAGGGGAATGATGCTGACGATGACCACGGCTCCAGCCAGCACCAGCGACCAGGCGAAGGGGGCCGCGGCGTTGGCGGTGAAGAGTGCGGTGAGAGGCATCGTGTGCATGCTGATGCCTCTATTCAAAGGAACGGATCCCGATCGCTGTGAGCCCTACTGACCGCAGCCTTCGCTCAGAAAGCATTCGCCCGCAGCCAGCCGATCGTTCCGGCTTGCGCATGGGTGGATGCGGTTTGCGATGCCGTGCTGTTCTCCACAATCCGTACCTGATACCAGAGGCCTTTCATCCCAGAGCGGCTGCGATGCACCGTCTGAAGCTGCTCCAGACGGCTGCCGCTTCCCACCAGTCCTCGTTCTCGGTTGGGACAGCCTGAGGAGATCGAGCTGACGGTTGCTGGTGATTGATGGCCGCAATCGCGCAGGAAGGCGGCTGACTGTGTGGTGATCAGAATCGGGTGGGCCATGGCGGTGCTTGCCAAGACTGCAGTGCCGCTGGCACAACTGATCAGGGTGGCTTTCAGGTTTGCTGGAAGTGGAGGCATGGCCAGACTGCGGAATGACTGTTGGGAAGCTGATGGATTCGGCTACACGATTGGGTGATCGGGATCTCCAGTTGTTGTGATTCTGATCAAGCTCTTCACGGCTGCGTTGTGCTCTGGGGCCCTCACTGGGACGTGCAGCTCATGCAACCAATGTTCAGCATCTCGATCCCTAAATTCAAGCGTTGTTTGCTGAAAACTGCTTGCGGCAATGGGGTCGGCGAAGTGTGGCTAGGCATCGTTGGGACGTGCCGGTGTGGTGATGCATTCCAGCTTCTCTCGTCGCCACCATGTATTGAGCACCCACGTTGCAACCATGAAAAACATCGTGTTGACTCTGCCGCTGTTGCTGGTTGCTTCGGGGCTGATTGCGGCCCTTGGAAGCACCCATGACGGCCATGGCGCCTCAGAGTTGGGTGTGACCTTGCCTTGGCACTATCACCCTGTCATTAATGCCGCTGTCATCCTTCAGGGGAATCTTGAGCTGCAGTTAACGGATGGTAGGAAAAAGATCTACCAAGAAAGTGATGCCTTGATTGAGGTGGTTAATACCATCCATTCGGGCAAGGCTCTGGGCTCACAAGCTGTCAATGTTGTTGTCGTTTATGCAGGTGAGAAAGGAGTCCCAACGACATTATTGACCAAGCCATAAAAATCTGAAGCCTTATTGAGCCAACACGTTGATTGATAAGCCAAAGCTTGAGTCGGAGTCGGTTCATGTCATTGCAGTTCGCTTTGATCAGGACTGGGGGCCGCCGTTGATGGCCCTCGGCTGTACTTGTGGTTGTTGCTTTGCATGCAGTCCCACCGCAGCGGCGACCGTGGCTTGCGACTGACTGGGGTGAGGGCATGCGCCTCTTCTCTCTGAGCGTAAGAGACACCTTTTGAGGTGCTGCAGTTGGCAGCTCGGCGCTCTGATTGCAAGACTGAACTCAGTCGGCAACCAAGAGAGCAGCGTTTTGGCAAGCTTTTCATTTGATGTGGTCTCCGATTTTGACCGCCAGGAGCTGGTGAATACCCTTGATCAGGTTCGCCGGGATGTTGGCAACCGGTATGACCTCAAGGACTCAGCGACGGAGATCGATCTCGAGGAGACCGAGGTGGTGATTACCACTGCCAGCGATATGACCCTTCAGGCTGTGGAGGATGTGCTCCGCGCGAAGGCGACCAAGCGCAACCTTTCTCTCAAAATCTTTGATTTTCAGAGCCCTGAGGCCGTTGGCGGTAACCGCGTGAAGCAGGTGGTGAAGTTGCGCAAGGGGCTCAGTCAGGAGCTGGCCAAGAAGCTGAGCAAGAGCGTCCGTGATGAGCTGAAGAAGGTCACCGTTGCGATTCAGGGGGAGAGCCTGCGCATCACTGGCAAGAGCAAGGACGATCTGCAGCAGGCGATCCAGCTGCTGAAAACCAAGGAGGATGATCTAGATGTGCCTCTCCAGTTCGAGAACTACCGGTAGGGATACCCTTCTCGCTTTAACAGCAGGTTTCGACTCTTTTTCGGTATCCCAATCTCTCTCTGTCGTCAAACTTGTCGATGGTGTTCAGACTGAACTAAGTAGAAACGAAGGCAATGGAACAGACAATTTTCAAGAGGTCTGTTCTTGGACTGATCATTCTAATGGTTTTTCCGACCACAGTATCTTCTCAGGTCCAATCCGAATGCCACTTCAATGGCGTGAAGGAGAGTTGTATTTTGACCAGGCTATGGAGCAACGGCAACATGTCGGGGGTCAAAGTTAAGTGGATCAGTGATGGGAAGGTCGTTAGTTATTACTATTCAAATTGCAGGAATTATGCTGGTGGAACCGTTGATGAGTGTCATGTGAAAATCGTTGAGGATAATGGGAGAGTTGCCTACGCCGCTTCGACCTCAAGTGGCAGGGGTACTCAAATAAGATCAACCTCGGGGAATAGAACAGTGATCCCTCCATTCTGAGCAGGTGCCTTTATAGGCTTCGCGTTCGATCCATTTTGTCAAGTTTTCTGCATTGAGGTGATCGCTCAACTTGTTAACTGTCTCTATGCACGCTGCACGCTTTGAACACTGCAGCTAGTGCCGCGACTCGCTTCATTCGATATCGCTAGGATTTCTTATTGTGCCTGTTGAGCGATCTGTCGATGGTTTGATTTCTAGATCTGGCGTTGTTAGCGCCATAACGCTTGCTGTTGACGCTATTGCCAGCGTCAAGATGATTGCGATCAGTGAGTCCAAGTGTTAGAGGTCGTTGTCTCATTGCTAGCAACGCTTCCTGTTTGGGGCTTATTGGCAATCAAAGTGACAGATTCCAGTGCAAGGCAAGCCCCAATGCCTGCTTCTGGCTTGCATGTTGCTAAGGGGTTTGATGGTTTGCCTCAGCGATCTCCCTTCATTTCAGCGAGGGCTGAGAGCTGCCTGCCCATTTGTTGCTGAGGCCTGCGATTGCGATCAATGCGCTCTGCATGTGCTTTTTTGTTGATCTCTGCTTTGCTGGAGTCAGTTCAGCCTTGTATGAATGTCCAAAGCACGTGATCTCATCAATGCTCACCTCTATCCAGTGCTGGCAACATTTGCGGTGATTTATGGAGCGATTCAGCTTGCACCGATTGCCAACCAAGCCCGCTATTTCGATCACTGCGTTGATGAAGTGATTAAGGATGCAGAAGGGGAAGCCAGCTTCGCGGCCAAGCGTGCTTTGGCAACAAGGATCTGTCATGGGGGCTCCTGAATCAGTCCTTTTGTGGCGACAACGTCCCGGTTGGCTTCCTGCCCCTGATCCGCGCACCGATTCTGAATGGCATCGGTGCTTTATTTTTGCCTCTATGACTGCTCAGATGCGTTTCTTGCTTGAGCAACTTCACGTTGGTATTGGCTGAGATGGCTTGAGCTTTCGATGTGGGTGAATGGGCTAACTCTGCCACCTGGTGGGAAGTACAAACCTCAACGGCGTTCTGTTGCTCCGCTTGGTTTTTCTCCATCTCTTCAACTTGCCAGCTCGTGGCATGACCTATCAGAATCAACGGCTTTTTGGGCTGAGCTGATGCGAATACTTCTTGTTGCCGTCTTGATGCTGAGCCATGGTTCAGCCTTTGCTGCATGTGAGATCAAGCATTCTGAGAAGCGCAATGCGGATGGCTCTCAGATTCGCATCACACAACGTCAATGTGATGCGACAAAACGTCGAACGCTCCACGTTGAATTCCAGCCTCAAGGCAGTGAATCCTGTCTCTCGCTGCTCAAACGCACACAGTCTGTCTCTCAAACCCCCACAGGTGGTTGGCGGTTGAGAGATGTTGATGCGGATGGACTGTTTGAAATTGAAGAGACTGGTGCCTGCGGTGCAGGCCCCAATTGTGAGCATCGTATCTTCAAGACTTCTGTAGGGCCTGGGCCGATCAACGCCTATCTTTTCTTCCAGGGTGGATATGCTGGGTTCGAACGTGTTTCCGACTATTACGTCGCAAGTGGTCGGTCTAGTTGTTGTTCATGGGATCACCAGGTCTACAAGAAACCAATGACTGATGACCCCATTAGTGACAGTGATCTCGTTTATGAAGTCATGGTTGGTGTTGATGTAGGCGACCCATCAAGGACGCGCTGCCGTGTTTTTTCACGTGTTGATCACAACTTGATTCAAGTGCCCCTGAAGGACAAAAAACTTCTGACGTTGTGCGAGGTTTATGGTGAAAACTATGTTTTGAATCCGCCAGTCTTCAACGAGGTTCATTAGCTTGTGTGCGTTGACAGTCTGGATCCAAGAAAGTGCTAGGCCAAAGCCGTTGCTATTGATGTCTCCGTTGTCCGTGCTGATTGCCTGATTGGCGATTCGCCGAGATGGTCAGCTGAAGTTCTTGAGCAGTGTTGGCGATCTCAGGGCTACAGCTTGAGAATGGGGAGTGACCGCCGCAGATGAGGCAGGTGGTGTTCCCCAGCTGGGTGGCCAGCATCAAACCGTGACGAGTTCTGCAGGGCTTGGGTGGTTGCCGGCGAAGATGAGCCCAGCCTTGCTTAGGAGTCCATGTTCGAGAACAGAAATCGACCGGCGTGGATGAACTGGATCTTTTTGGCCATCTTCCTCTGGTCGAGTTGGCAATTGGCCGGCTTCTGGTTTGCGCAGCTCCACGGTTGAATGAGATCGGCCTGTCCTTGCGAACGCAATGATCAGCTCCTGAGTTCCGCCAGGTCTCGCGCCGATCATCGTTGCCATGCTTATCAGCTCAATCAGAGTTTTCTGCGCATTGACGGATGCTCCCTATCGTTGCAGTCACGGCCACGTGAAGGAAGAGCCTTCGCCTCTTGATGAAGCAAGTGATTCGGTTACAGCAGTTTTTGCCTTTGCTGCTTTCTCTCTTTGTTCCTTTTGCGGCAAGCGCAGTGCCCAATAATAAGACGTCATGGAATTACTTCGGTGGATGTTTTACGTCTGATGTGATTTACGCTGAAAAGGGCATTTATTACTTACCAGTGTTTGGTAGGGGTGTCGCGTCCGCGTGGAAGTATGGAGGCGACTATTCTATTGTGAATGATGACAGTATTGCTCTTAAAGTTGAGGGACAGCGAAATCCGTCGATTTATTGGCGAAGAGGCATGGCGCTCAAAGTATGTGGTCCAAACTAGTTGCAAACTTGGTGGGGATTAACTTCGACTGCCGTGCGTGATCTATTCATCCTTATGGATTGGCGTTGCTTGGCTTGAGGTTGGTTGCTGGTTTGTTCCCTTGGGCTAATCGTCAGCTCTGATCGATAGTCTCGTCTCCCTGCGAGTGCTTCTCGGCTGGTCTTGACCTGGTTCAGGAAGCACTTGCTTTCAGGGGCTGCCCCCAGATCAGCTGGTCGCTGCAGTGCGGATCGGCTTGATCAAGATGTAGGGCTGGAGTGTTTGGCGACAGGGCATTTCGACCTGCTACAAACAGGAAACGCACCATGGCCTGGTCCGGTTCCTTGGGGAGCTGGACGCAGCCCATGCCGTGCCGTTGACGCAGCAGTCGCCAGGCGCTGCCCCAGTCCACGTTTGCTTTGAGGAAATCGGGGCTCAAGCAGAAACGTTTGCCGCGGAAGCTTGGTCTGAGATGACCCCAGATAAAGCTTTCGATCGCCTGGATTCGATTGGGAGCTAAAACTTCCGCAAGGAAGCACGTGTCATTGAGGTCGTAGTGCTCATCGCCAAGCCTGGCCAGCACCAGGCTGATGTCGAGATCCTGCATGCCCATGGCCAGCAGCTGGTCGGCAAGGGGCGCATTCACAGATGGAGGCTCCAAGGCCGTTGGATCATGTCTGCATCATCCCTGTGAATCCTTTACTCGGCATCGCGGCGTGCATCGATGATCCGAGCCAGTTGAAGCACGTAGCCGGCGGTGCACCACCGGCCATGGCTACGGGCTTTGTTTTCGAGGTCGGAGCGGATCTCCGCTGTTTCCGCCATCAGCAGATCCAGCTCTCCAGGGGCTAGGTCGTACAGCTCCTGCAATTCCAGTTCGCGGCCAAGCAGATGGCTGCGGAACCACTTGCGTGTCTGCTCCTGGGCTGGGATGTCACGCGCCATCGGCAGAATCGCCTCATGTTTCCATGCAGTAAATGGTAAGATGCCGAAATTGCTTGGATTTCAATGCCGACTGCAGCTGAAAAGAAAGCCGACGTCAAGCAGAGAATTCAGCAATTACGCAATATGTGCAAGGAGATGCACCTTGCAGTGATGGAGGACGGAACCATGCCTGAGGCGGCTGCGGTGCGGGAATCGATCGAAAAGTTGCAAGGATTGATTGATTTGCTTGACGGCAAGAAGAAATAGATACAGCTAGCATTCTTGTAGTTTTTTCTGAAAGTCTTTTAGAAGCGGGTTTAAGAGGGTGAAGGCTAGGGCTTGATTTGATTACTTCAATTCGGTTCCGAGTTGAATCGACATGCTGTTGTTGATTTGTGGTGTTTGGAGTGAGTTGTAAATGGTCTGGGCGCTGAATGAGGTAAAAAAGGACTGATTTCCCGTTGGGAATACCTTCAGGGTTCCGGAAAATGTATTGCTCGGCGAGAGCCCATTCACATAGGCCCCGGTGAACTGGTTGGTGAGACTCAGCTTGATGTTTTTGTTGGGTTTCCATTCCATGTGAGCACGTGCTGTGCTGGCGGCGTAGAGGTTGCCGCAGACCGGATCATTGATGCAGCCTGAACCACCCCAGAGCTGTTGCAGTGATGGGCCGATCGACAGGTTCACCACGGTGGTTGGCGTTTTAACCACATCAAGGCCCAGTCCGATCGAGCCGACCACGGTGTCGGTTCCGATTGAATTGAGCGTGTCGTAGTTGTAGCGGCTGGAGATGTAGGCGCTGAGGTCACCCTTGAGTTGGCGGGAGTAGCGCAGTTCGGCATTTCCCTCGTTGGTGTCGACACTGTTCTCGGTTTCTCCGACATCGCGAGAAACGTCGTAATGGGCCTGGCCATTGAAGGCCAGCTCGTCCTTGTTCTGCTTGTACTTCGCAGACAGTGTTAGTGCTCCGCCAGCGGAAAGGTCATTGTCAGTGTTGGAGCTGTTGACACCGGCGGAGAGACTGGCGCTCCAGGGCCTGGTGGTACGGGGCTTGAGCGCTGCGGTCTTGATCTCCATGCGTCCAAGGTCCGGATGGATCAGTACGGTGACGTCTCCATTGCTCTCTTCCTTGACGATGGTGCCTTTGAGGCTGTCACCATTGCGTAGGATCAGCTCCACCGTCTCGGCTTGAGCGCTGCTTATCGGACACGTGATTCCGCTCGCAAGCACGCTGATGATGGCGAGCGCACCGATTGGGTGGTGGGCCCCAGAGTTGAAGGTGTAGACCAAGGGGCATCGAAGAACCGCGGCTACTTTCTCATGCCACTGCTTGCGTTGGTGTGCTTCGTTGAGGCTGGACCAACCGGTCCGTACTTTCGGGCATCAACGGCTTAAAGATTCAGGTTCAGCTGCAACCCCGTCGCCCAGATCCCAGGCACGGAACCACGACCAGATGGATTGAGAATCCATTGCATCAGGGGTTGCAACTGAACGTGTTGGGAGATCCAGATCGCATAGTTCAGTTCAATCACGCCTTCAAAGCTTTGTTGGGGCATCAGTGTTGGGCTGAAGCTGCTGCGGCTGATGCCTAAGGCGAGCACATCAAGTGGGCGATGCGGTACGGGACCCTGAGAAAGCCAGCCGGCTTCAGCAAAGCTTGGTATTGGGTTGTTGGCAGAGTCGAGACCTAGGGCGCCTGCGATCCACACTCTGTTGTCCTGGCCGATGGGTAGATCCATTGGCCAGGTGATGGATGCGTAGGCCACGCGATTGACCCCGTCGCCGATGTCAGAGGCGTTCTCTGTCAGCAGTTGCGTGTTGGCTAGCAATCCTCCTAATTGGACGGCTGGTGGGGGGAGCTGTCGCGCCACATGGCTGTTGCTGCTGCCGATCTCAATGGGCTCCAGCAGGTCTGTGCGTGCTGGTAAAGGGTTCATGCTCCATTGCGCAACCTGAACACTCCCGCGCAGATCAGGTTGTTCGGGGTTGACACCCAGGCTTGCGGCGATGTTGGTTTCCTTGCCCAGATTGAAGTAGCCATAGCTCGCATCTCCAAGTGCAGTTGTATGCACGCTGAATCGCACTCCAGGTGCGACAAACGGATCAATTGGCAGCCCCTCGATTAGAAGATTGAGCGTGTTGTTGAAGCTGGAGTTGATGTAGTTGTTCGTAGCTGGTGTGACCAGGAAATCAGGATTGAGTGAGATTAATCCGACCTCCGCACTCCACCAGCTCGTGCCACGATTGCGGCGAATGCTGGATTCACTGATCCAAGTTCCGTCTGGATATGACAGCTCTTGTAGTGCAAATTCTGCACCAAGCTCGTTAGCAAAAGTCTGATTGCCCGCATAGTGACTGAGCTCCAGATTGAGCTGCCAGTGGTCGAATTCCGACCAGTCTTGTGCTGCTTTTTCAATTCCGGTGCTGAGTGTCAGGTTGAGCACGGTGGCTTGAATCCAGCTCGTAGCCGCTGGATTCAAGCCACCCAGAAGCCCCGCCATCGGTTGTGCGGTGTAGTCAACATCGAAGTCCACCCACTCGGGAAGCCCCAGCCAGGACTGCATCGGGCTTGCGGCCGCAGCCTGTGGTTGGAATCCGGCAAAAAAAAGACCTGTCAGGCCGGCCAGCACTCGCTGAACCGTGCACCTGCAGGTCATGGCTGTGGTTGGAAAGGCTTAGGCAATGGCGGCGAAGCTGTCGCGGAAGGCCTGAATGGTGGCCTCGATATCACCATCGCTGTGGGCCAGGGAGGTGAAGCCAGCTTCAAAGGCGCTAGGGGCGAGGTAAACACCACGTTCGAGCATGGCGCGATGCAGCTTGCCGAAACGCTCGGCGTCGGTTGCTTTGGCTTCTTCAAAATTGCGAACAGGGCCTTCACACAGGAAGAAGCCGAACATGGCTCCGATGCTGCCCCCTGTGATCGGCAGCCCCGCTTCCGAAGCAGCAGCTTTGATCCCTGCAATCAGCTTTTCGGTCGTGGCGGTGAGCTTGTCGTAGCTGCCAGGTTGCTTGAGCAGCTCAAGTGTCTTGATGCCAGCCGTCATGGCCAGGGGATTGCCGCTGAGGGTTCCGGCCTGGTACATGGGGCCAGCAGGAGCGACCATTTCCATGATCTCCTTGCGTCCGCCATAGGCACCCACGGGGAGGCCTCCACCAATGACCTTGCCCATCGTGGTCAGGTCAGGCGTCACACCGAAGTGGGCTTGGGCTCCGCCATAGCTGATGCGGAAGCCTGTCATCACCTCGTCGAACACCAGCAGAGCACCGTTTTCTTTGGTGATCTCTCGCAGTCCTTCCAGGAAGCCTGGCTCGGGGGTGATGAATCCAGCATTGCCGACGATGGGCTCGAGAATCACGCCGGAGATGGCGTCTGGGTTCTCGGCAAACAGTTGTTTGACGGCCTCAAGGTCGTTGTAAGGGGCGGTCAGGGTGTTGGCGGTCGTACTGCGCGGTACTCCAGGGGAGTCTGGGAGTCCGAGGGTGGCAACACCGGAACCAGCCTTCACCAAGAAAATGTCGGCGTGCCCGTGGTAGCACCCCTCGAATTTGATCACCTTGTCACGACCGGTGAAGGCACGGATCAGGCGCAGAACGGCCATGCAGGCCTCGGTTCCACTGTTGACGAAACGCACCATCTCAACGCTGGGGACAGCGTCGATCACCATTTCTGCCAGGGTGTTTTCCAAGGCGCAGGGTGCCCCGAAGCTGGTGCCCTTCTCAATCGCTTCTTGGAGGGCGCTGATCACCTCTGGATGGGCATGGCCACAAATGGCCGGCCCCCAGCTGCCGATGTAATCGATGTATTTGTTGCCATCGACGTCCCATGCGTAGGGACCTTTGACCCTGTCAAAGACGATCGGCTGGCCGCCCACCGACTTGAACGCCCGCACCGGCGAGCTCACGCCACCGGGCATCAGGCTCTGGGCAGCACTGAAGATGGCCTGGGAGTGGCTGGTGTTCAGGGTGGGAGCTGTCACGGGGACGGATGCCAAGGGGCAGATGCAAACCGTGAAGCATCCTGACTCAAAATGGTCACTTGCGACTGAACTGTGAACCTGGCCCTGCTGCTTCAGCTCCGGTTCTGTCAGAGTTGCATGAAGCGAATTTGGGCCCCTTGACCCACGACTGGGCAGCTCTGGACAGAGATCTCAGCCGGATCCTCCCGTCTGATGCTCTGGTGCGCAAACGTCAGGAATTGCTGGCGTACGACTGTGATGGTTTAACGATTGACCGTCATCAGCCCCCTCTGGCGGTGTTGCCACGCACGACGGATCAGGTGGCGGCCACGCTGCGTTGCTGTCGCGATCACGGCGTGCCCTTCGTCGCTCGCGGCAGTGGCACAGGCTTGTCCGGGGGGGCCGTGACCGAGCAGGAGGCGTTGTTGGTTGTCACCAGCCGGATGCGGCAGATTCTTGCTCTTGACCTGCCGAATCAGACGATCACGGTTCAGCCGGGGGTGATCAATAGCTGGGTCACCCGAGCGGTGGCGGGGGAAGGGTTCTATTACGCCCCGGATCCCTCAAGCCAGGTGGTATGCAGCATCGGCGGCAACGTGGCCGAGAACTCCGGTGGCGTGCATTGCTTGAAATACGGCGTGACCAGCAACCACGTCCTGGGTATGGAAGTGGTCCTTCCTGATGGCAGCGTCACCCATCTCGGGGCCGATTTGGTGGAGTGTCCTGAGCTGGATCTGCGTGGTGCCTTCATCGGTAGTGAAGGCACGCTCGGCATCGCCACGGCCATTACCTTGCGCCTCTTGCGGGCTCCGGAGCGAGTGAGTGTGCTGCTGGCTGATTTCCCCACGATGGAAGCGGCAGGAGAGGCGGTTCGGCTGGTCACCGCTGCAGGAGTGCTGCCTGCGGGGATGGAGATCATGGACAACTTCATGATCAATGCGGTGAACGACCTGTTCGGGCACGACGAATACCCCCGTGATGCGGCGGCGGTGTTGTTGGTCGAACTCGATGGCCAGGCCGCAGAAGTGGCTGTCGCGGCAGACCGTGCTGCTCAGCTCTGCCGTGATGCCGGAGCCCGCGGCGTGCGCCGGGCCGATGAGGCGGCCGATCGGGCTCTGTTGTGGAAGGGGCGCAAGTCCGCCTTTGCCGCTGTTGGCCAGATCTCCTCTACCTATTACGTGCAGGACGGAGTGGTTCCTCGCAGCAGCCTGCCTCAGGTGCTCTCCGCAATCGAGGACCTCAGCCGTGACCATGGTCTTCCTGTCGCCAATGTTTTCCATGCCGGCGACGGAAATCTGCATCCATTGATTCTCTACAGCCGTGATGAGCCCGGCGTTGATGCCCGTGTCAAAGAGCTCGGTGCGGCGATCTTGCGTGAGTGCCTGGCGGTGGGGGGCAGCATCACCGGTGAGCACGGTGTGGGCGCCGATAAGCGCTGTTATCTCGACTGGATGTTCTCACCTGATGATCTGGCCACCATGCGCCGACTGCGGCTGGCGTTTGACCCCGAGGGACTGGCGAACCCCGGCAAGATCTTTCCCACCCCCACCAGCTGTGCAGAGGCCTCCCGCAAGGTTGTGACGCTTCCGGCCGATCCCTCTGTGGTCGCCTTCTGAACCAACCCCAGCCAGGGGCGTGGTTCAGAACAGTTCATTCCCAGTCGTCCTCTTCCTCCTCCTCTGCCGGAGGCCAACAGAGATCCACCACCACTGGTGCATGGTCGCTGGGCTGCTCTCGGCCTCGTTCCTGCTTGTCGATCACGCAGCCTCGTGCCGTGCTGAGCAAGTCGTCGGAGAGATAAATGTGGTCGATACGCCAGCCGCTGTCACGGTTCCAGGCGCCGCTTCGGTAATCCCACCAACTCCAGTGACCCGCATCAGGTTCGAACACGCGGAACACGTCGTTCATGCTGTCGCCGAGGGCTTGGTGCAAGGCCTCCCGTTCGGCGTCGCTGGCCATGATCCCTCCGCTCAGACGCTCAGGGTCATGGATGTCACGGGCTTCCATCGCAATGTTGAAGTCCCCAACCACACAGAGGGGTTCGTCTCGCGTCCGTGCTGCTTCGAGATAACGCTTGAGGCAGGCCAGCCAACGCAGTTTGTAGGGATATTTTTCTGACGTGAGTGACGATCCGTTCGGCACATAAAGGTTCACCACGCGCACACCGTCGATCAGAGCGCTAATGACCCGTTTCTGCTCTCCGAGTTGCAGGGCTTCGCCATCCTCCGCCAGTTCACCGATGAAGCCTTTGCGCACATCGTCGAGTGGCTCGCGGCTCAGCATGGCCACGCCGTTGTAGGCCTTCTGACCATGGAAACTCAGCTGATAGCCGCTCGATTCGAATGCCTCTGCAGGAAAGAGGGGGTCATCCACTTTGGTTTCTTGTAAGCAGAGAAGATCCGGCTGGGTGTGCTCCAGCCAGGCCAGCACATGCTCCAGACGGGTGCGTACGGAGTTGACGTTCCAGCTGGCAATCAGCATGGGGTTCCTTCCATCGTTGGTGACCCTTAGCATTGATCTCCCTCCGGAGTCAGACGATGCTGCCGATCCCACGACGCGTTGCTGTGATCGCCATGGCTGTGGCGTTGAGTGGAGCAGGTGCTGCCCAGGCTCAGGCTCCGCTGTCTGGCTACCAGACTCCAGCTGAGCAGGAGATTTACAACACGGAACCCGGTAAACCCAAGGGTTCGGTGCTCGATGCAACCAATCCGATGGATCTGCTCAACCGGTTGCGTCAGGCCACGTCAATGGACGATGCCACGGATCCCTCCGACGCCATCGATGCCGCCCTCAAGGGGTGGGAGTCGCAGACCCCGGGTTCGGTTCAGTAGCCGTCGTTCCGTCACCGACGGATTTGGCGCGGTTCGTTACCAGCCCCCAACGGGCTGCCAAGGCATCCAGGACCTGAGTATCGGTTTTGGTTGCCATCTGCCGTTGCCGTGCTGTTTCGAGCAGGGCCAGGGCTCTCTCCCGTTCCCCTTGCTCCTGTCTGAGTACGGCCTCGGCCAGCAGAGGCCTGGCATCTTGAGGCGCTTCCTTGCTGAGCTGTCGATAGGTGTTTAGGGCAGCGTTAGCAGAACCACTTTGTCGTTGAAGGTCGGCCAGCAGAAGGCCGATCGGCATCCGTTCCTGTTTGGGGCTGGCGCTCAGGGCTGACTGCACTGTCTTCACTGCCTCCAGGGGACGGCCCTGCTGCATGCGTAGCAAGGCCAGCGTCTGCAGCACCTCAAGCTCATTCGGTTGAAGACGCATGAGGATCAGCAGCTGCGTCTCGGCTGCCTTGGTATTGCCGTTGCGCAGGTGCAGCTGGCTCAGGAGTAGGCGCCAGCGCCAGGCCTTGGGCTGGGCTGCCAGCTGTTCCTCAACCAGCACGATGGTTTCAGGGAGTCGTCCGAGGGCCAGAAGACGTTCGATCAGACGCCGCTCGTCGGCTGTACTTAGGGGCTCCTGCTCACGTCTGCTGAGCAGTGCACTCACCTGACGATCCACTTCGATCCGGCTGGGTGATGGCGTGGACTGACCATTCATCAGCTCACTCAGCAGCCACCCCACTCCCAGAGCGACCACCAGTCCACCCCCCAGCCACCAGCGCTTGTGTCCTGCCACCGATTTCGTCCTTTCCCCGCCAGGTCCGATCAGTCTGGGGGGCATCACCAATGCTGGCTAGAGTTTGTTGCGGGCCACTGCATGCCCTTTCTGACTGATGCGCGACCATCCGATTTCCCCGGTCACTGAACCGTTGCAATACCGGGCCATCGGCGTTGTCCGCGGCACCTACCGACCCGAGTCTGATGAGCAGCTGACCCGAGGGGTGCTGGTCGATGACCAGGGGCAGGAACTGGAGGCCGTGGTTCTCGGCCGGATGCTCACCCTGATGCGTCGTCACCTGGCGATGGAGCAGCCTCATCTTTGGGTGGTGTACCCCCGCTCCCGCGATGGCGGCCATCTGCATCTTCAGATTGCTGGGATCTGGGAGCCGAGCACTCTCGATCGCACCGATCTGTCGCCAGTCGCCGAGGCGGAGCCGGTGCACGACACCCTGCCGGAGGGAGATGATTTTTTCTCCATCCGCGGTGAGCTGATCTTTACGCGGCCCGAAAGTGGGGACCTTGTGGTCAAGGTGCGCCAGCAGCCCCGAGCGGATGGAAGTCGCCCGCTCCCTTTCAAGCTGCAGCTCAAGGGTGAGCTCCCGCTTGATCAGCTGCGACATTTCGTCAGCCTCGATGTGCGACGTCAGGGTCAGGATTTGCAGGTTGAACACTGTGAGGCGATTGCGCCGATGCCCACCCGCGGCGGCAAGGGTCGGGGAGGGAAGGGGCGAGGTCGTAGGGCCGAGGCCTGATGGAGCCTTCTTCGCCCCCTGAACGTCCTCAGTCGCAGGGTGCGGTGTCGAGCGGTACTGCTGGAGTGGTTGTGGGCGGGGCCACGCTGGTGGGTGTTTTCGGCCCTCTCGTGGGAATCTCCCCGGCCTGGATCGCCGTGGGCGTGATCGGTCTGCTGGTTGGTCTCACTGTGGATGCTTCCCAGTGGCAAGGGCTGGGGGGGCACTTGCTGGCAGAGGCCTTGCCCGGCGGCCGGGCCCGATTACGTCGGATTGCTTGCCATGAGGCGGGTCATCTGCTGCTGGCTCAGGAGAATGCGTTGCCTGTTAAGCGTGTGCTCGTCGGCACCAAGGCCTGCCTTCAGGCTGGAGTCCGTAGCAACGGTGCGACCGAATTCGTGATTCCTGACAGTGCGCGCATGCCACTGGAAGACCTCAGGCGCTGGAGTCGGGTGCTGCAGGCCGGCATCGTGGCGGAAACCCTCCTGTATGGCTCAGCCCGTGGAGGTGCGGATGATTCTGCTCTGCTCGGTCGTCTTTGGGGTCTGTCTGGTCATGACGTCGACACCGCCCAACGGGAGCAGAGGCGGGCGCGCCGGGAGGTGGATCAGTGGTTGCGACAAGAGAAGCCCCGGCTGGAACAGCTGGCGGAACAGCTCCTGTCATCGCCCCAGTCCGAGGCGGTTGAAGCCGGATGAGCACCCTTGTGGTCGACTGCCCCACGGGTCTCGCGGGCGACATGCTGCTCGCGGCCTGTCTGGATTTGGGGGTGCCTCCGGAGGTGATCCATCAACCATTGGCAGCCCTCGGCCTCGGCGAGGCCTATCGCTTGGTGGTGGAGGAGAGCACGAATGGAGGCCTGCGAGGACTCCAGCTCGAGGTGGAGGCCAATGCAGCAGCAGAGCATCGTCACTGGCGGGACCTGCGCTTGCAGATCACTGAGGCCGCTTTGGATCCCTTGCTCAAGACTCGCGTGCTGGCGGTGTTCTCTGCCCTCGCAGATGCTGAGGCGGCCGTGCATGGCAGCTCCCCGGAGCAGGTTCATTTCCATGAAGTGGGGGCGATCGACAGCCTTGTGGATGTGGTGGGTGTGTGTGCTGCCATCACATTCATGGCGCCGAAGCGACTGCTGTGTCTTGCACCGCCTGCGGGTCGGGGAACCGTTCAGACCGCCCATGGATGCCTTCCCGTCCCGGTACCGGCTGTCTTGGAACTGGCCCGAAAGCACAGGGTGCCGCTGCGATCAGGCCCTGCTCTCCCCAGCGGTGAACTCACCACGCCAACGGGGTTGGCCCTGATGGCGGTCTTGGCAGAGGGGTTCGAAGAGCCCGGTGACCTCGTGGTGGAGGCGATTGGGGTTGGGCTAGGACACCGTCAACTCGATCGTCCCAATCTTCTCCGCCTGTTGCGAGTGGATGAGATGCCTGTACAGACACGGGAGCTGGGTGAGCCAAAGGCCCCACCGGAACAGCAGAATCTGGCTTGGCAAGAGCTCGTGGTTCAGGAAGCCTGGATCGATGATGCTTCCGCTGAAGACCTTGCCCATCTTGCGGAAAGCTTGCGCCAGGCGGGTGCGCTTGAGGTGGTCACCACACCTGCGTTGATGCACAAAGCCCGCCAGGGCGTGGCGATGACGGCGCTGCTCCTCCCAGACCGGGCCGCGGCGTTGAGGGCTGTTTGGTTTGGGCAGGGTCCCAGTCTGGGCTTGCGTGAACGGCGTCAGGGCCGTTGGCTGCTTTGGCGAAGGATGGGGCTCTGCCCATCTCCCTGGGGTGATGTGCGTGTGAAGCAGGTGCGCAGGCCAGGTGGACACACCACGCTCAAAGTGGAACACGACGAATTGCGTCGTGTCAGCCTGCAGGCAGAAGCCTCGATCGAACAGGTGCGGATGACAGTGTTGTCGCAGGCCGATCGCTTCAGACCTCTCGAGGATTGGTCGCTGTGAAGCTGCAGCTGCCGGGCGGACTTCGGCTCTGGGTCACGCTTGCCAGTTTTGGCTTCGTGGGCTGGGCCCTGTCCGGCCACATCGCTGGTCTGAGCGACCTGTCGATCAGTGCCCGGGGATGGTGGTGGCTGCTGCTGGGTTTGGCCTTCAGCTGGATGAGTCTGGTGGTGAATGCCCTGGCCTGGCGGGTGCTGGTGGATTGGCTGGGCCATGGACGTGAATCCCTGGCGCTCGTGCCTCTGCATCTGCGCACCAATCTGCTCAAGTACCTGCCCGGAGGCGTCTGGCATTTCGTCGATCGCCTGCGCACCCTGCAGCCCAGCCTCGGTGCCAACCGAGCTTTGGTGTCGGTGTTGCTGGAGCCGCTGGTGATGGCTGTAGCAGCCCTGCTCTGGGTGCCATTTGGTGGTTGGCAAACAGGGTTGGCACTGTTGTGTGTTCTGCCGTCCGTTGTGCTTCTTCCCCGTTTCCGGGAGCCGCTGCTGAAGAGGCTGGAGCGGGCCAAATGGAAGCAGATCAATCGGGCCGATGCAGACACGCTGGCCCCTCTTGATCCCAACACTCTCGGTAGTGGTCGGGGCGGTTACCCCTGGTGGCCCCTCGCGATGGAGATGGGGTTTGTGCTCTTCCGGTTCGCCGGATTCTGGTGTTGTGTGCAAACGTTCGGTCTCGGCGAGGGGCACCCTCTCGGGATCTGGCTGGCAGGGTTCTCCCTGGCCTGGACGGTTGGCTTGGTTGTTCCTGCGGCCCCAGGAGGCCTTGGGGTGTTTGAAGCGATCCTGCTGCTGCGACTGAGTGGTTTTGTCGCTGAAGCCCCGCTGCTCGCCGTCGCCCTCAGTTACCGATTGGTGGTGACCTTGGCCGACGTGTTGGCGGCGGGAGCGGTGTTCCTGGATCAGCGGGCTCCATGGCCCTTCATCGGTGCTGCGAGGGCCGAGGATGCGTCTGCGAAGCGTTGAACACCCCTCTGGTCCGCCAGCCTGGGAGCCGCTTCGCTTGCAAAGCTGGCTTCAGGATGGGACCGATGACCGCCGTGGATCTGCCGTCCTGGACTGACGCTCTCCCTTGCCCGCTATCGGCAGGTTGGGAGCTGGTGCGGCAGCAGGCCTTGCCTCGACGGGCGGATGATGGCAAGCCGCTCGGTGGGTTTTCAGCGGCGGCGTATGCGGCTGATGATGACAAGCTCTGGTTGCTCAGTGATGCGCCTCAGGGGCATCTGGTGCCGGTTCGGGGCTTGGCCCGTTGGATTCAAACCGGCCGGCCTCTGGAGATGGGGCTGAGGCTCATGCTGCGCAGGTCACAAGGCAAACCGTTGCCGGTGCGTCTCGATGCAGAGGGGCTGGTGATGCGAGGCGACCAGGCCTGGATCGTCAGCGAAGGTCACCGGCAACACGATCGTCCGGCTCAGCTTCTGCGGGTGTCTCTGCGGGACGGACGCCTTGAGCAGCAATGGGATCTGCCTCGGACCTGGCAGTTTTCCGATGGCTTTGGGCTGGCGACCAATAAGGGACCGGAATCTCTCACCTCTCGTGCGGATGGTTCCCTGCTCGTTGCAGCGGAAGCACCCTTGCTTCAGGACAAGTCTGCCGTTGGTTTCGATCAGGTTCGGCTTGCTGCGTTCAGCCTGGATGGAGGCTGGAGCGAGCTCGGGTCTCTCCCGATTGGACCTGCCGTTCGTTCATCGTCCATGGGGCAAGGTCTGACCGAATTGCTGGCCTTGCAGGATCACCCCGGTGTTCTTGCTCTGGTGCGTCGTTATCAGCCTCCTGCCCAGTGGGGGGGGCGGTTAGTGCTTCATTCCGGCGCTCCGGTGCTCCAGCCGCTCGTTGGATGGGATCTTCTCGATGCTGGTCTGCCGGCGGATAATTGGGAGGGATTGGCCTGGGGGCCGCGGCTTCCGGACGGACGGCGCACTCTTGTAGCCGTGAGCGACGACAACTTCAACCCCCTTCAGCGAAGCTGGGTCACCGTGTTGGCTCCTCGTCATGCATCGCCGTTCGGCGCTCAGCCTGCTCGGTCTTGGCAGTGCGGGCCTGGTGCTCTCTCAGTCGACTGAGGAAGGAGTGGCTTCTGCCTTGTCGACCTCGACTGGGCCCTCCTGGCCGTTCACGCCCGTGGCCACACCCTTGCCGCTGCACAGTGATGGTCTCTCCACTGCTGAGCAGAGGGAGGTGTATCGCCGCGTGAGTATCGACGACCGGCTTGTCGTGCCTGAGGAGTTCCGAGCCGATCTCATCGCGGCTTGGGGAGACCCGCTTGCCAATGGTCGGTTTGGCTTCAACAACGACTATCTCGGCTTTGTGGCTCTGGGGACGGACCGCGCCCTACTGAGCGTCAATTTCGAATACATCAGCCCTCGGCCCTGGGCGGATGGCTTTGCGGACGTGATCGCTGCACCGCTGCCCTGGCAAGCCTTGGTGGATGCGTTGGCGTCCCGCGGCGGTGTGATTGATGCGAGTGCCCTGGAGTCTGATGATCCGCTTTTGGATCTGATTCGGGCTGTGAGTGATCAGGCCATGGCTGATCTGGGAATCGGGGTGATTCACCTGCGCCGGTCGGCTCAGGGGGTGTGGACGCGGCATCTGGATCCTCGTGAGCGCCGTATTGATGGTCTGGCTGGTTGGTACAAGCCGGAGCGTTGTCTTCAGACCACAGGTCCTGCCCAGGCGGTGTTCTCGGCCTCTAGCCGGATTGGTTACGACGATGGACTTGGTACCGCTGTGATCGGCACCTTCGCGAACTGCGCCGGAGGCATGACCCCCTGGGGCACGGTGCTCAGTGCCGAGGAAAACTTTCAGGTTCAAGTGCCAGAGGGGGTGTATGCCGATGGCAGTGCCCAGGCACTGCAGGCTTGCCCCTTTGAGTGTCGGGAGGGGCGTCTCAAGGGGCTGGGCAATGTCTATGGTCTCGCCGGCAACAAGTACGGCTGGATGGTGGAAATTGATCCGCTAGATCCGCACTCAACCGTGCTGAAACATTCCGCTCTTGGGCGCTTTCGCCACGAAGCTGTGGCGGTGCGGGCTGTGGCCGGTGAATACCTGCAGGTGTATTCGGGCTGTGATCGCCGTGGGGGGCATCTCTATCGCTATGTCAGTGCGGAACGGCTGGGTTCGCCTCAGGATCCGTCCAATTCGCGCTTGCTGGAGAAGGGTGAGCTGCAGGTGGCCCGCTTCAGTCCCGATGGCAGTGGGGAGTGGCTGCCTTTGCGTCCCGACACGTCTGTGCGGCCTTTTCTCCCGAGCGCGTATGCGGCGGCGGGGATCGACTGTCCGCTTGCCTTGCCCCATTCCGATCGAAGCCAAGCGGGTGAAGAGCTCTTTCGTGACGATGAGGCCGTGGCCGCTTATGCCCGCCTTTACCCTGATTTGGCCAGCCTCTACCTGGGCAAAGGCGACGCCTTGCAGGGGGCCATCTTGGTGGATGCCCATCTCGCCGCGAGTGCGATCGGGGCTACGCCGACGGCGCGCCCCGAAGACACCGAACTCGATCCGATCAGCGGTGACCTGCTGGTGGCCTTCACCTCAGGGACTGCCGATGGTCAGGGCGGAGCCGATCCAGCGATTTTTCGAGGGCCTAATGGCCAAGCCAACTGGTCGCATGGCTGGGTGATGCGGATCAGTGAGGTGGATGGTTGCCGCTTTCGTTGGCGCATGGCTGCGACCGGGGGGGAACCCTGGTGCGGAGGGCTGGGATTCTCCAATCCCGACAACCTTGCAATCGATCGCGGCGGGAACCTTTGGGTTGTGACCGATCACGTCGGCCAAGACGCTGAGGTCTTCGGTAATAACACTTGCTGGTTCATTCCCCGTGCTGCACAAGGCAGCGCGGAGCTGGCAGCCTCTTTCGCGATTGCTCCGATGGAATCGGAACTCTGCGGCCTCAGCCTTGATGCTCAGGAGCGCAGTTTGTTCCTGGCCGTTCAGCATCCAGGTGAGCGCAATGGCCGTCGCCTTCAAGGGGCTGAGGTTGTGCAGGTCCATCAGGTTCAGGACAGCGATGGCCAGCCGATCAAGCAGTTACGCACGGTGCCATTGGGGTCAAACTGGCCAGCCCAGGCACCAGCTCGTCCACCACGGCCGGGGGTGGTGGCGGTGCAGCGCCGAGACGGTCAATCTTTGACTGGGTTCTGATCCTTGGGGCTGTGGTCGAGACCTGGCACCAGAGCCAGAGATGCCATCAGGCCGAGGGCCAGAATCATGAGCGTTGGCCATAGCGCTGCCGCCAGACGCTCATCGCTGGCGTACTGATACACCCGCACTGACAGCGTGTCGAAGTCGAAGGGGCGTAAGGACAAGGTGAGCGGTAGTTCTTTCACGGTGTCGACGAACACCAGTAAGCCACCCACAGCAAGCGGGCCGCGCAGCAGTGGTAAATGAATGCGTTGCAGCACATCAGGCCATCGACAGCCGAGGCCGGTGGCCGCCTCGTCGAGGCTGGGGGAGAGTCGTTCCAAGGCGGCGTCGAGCCCCCCTTTGGCGACGGCCAGAAAGCGATCGCTGTACCCCCAGAGCAGGAGCAGGAGTGGGGCCAGTTGCCATGGCCCGCCGAGCAGTAGCAGGGCTAAGGCCAGCACGACGCCTGGGATCGCATAGCCCATGCCAGCGAGGAAGGTGAGGCTTTGGAGCCAGCGGGATTGGCTCCAGCGTTTGGCGATTGAAAGCAGCAGGGCTGCAACGATTGCAAGCCCGGCGGCGGCAAGGGCTAGGCCGAAGCTTCGCCCCGTGAGCAGCAGCAGTTCGGGAGAGATCCCTTGTTCGAGTTGGTCAACGTTCATGCCGGCCCAGAGCAGAGGAGTCCCCAGGCTCAGCAGGGGTGGAATGGAGCCAAGCAGCTGTGCTGTGATCGCCCGGCCTCCATGCAGGGGCCAAGCCGGGGATTCGCCTCCGGCGACTCCTTCTGACCAGCGCCGACTGCGCCGACGCATCCGACGCTCTCCTCCCAGCAGCACCATCACGATGCAAAGAGTGATCAGGGCCAGACCAACAGCACCGGCAGGGTTGCCCTCCGTTTCCCAGGCCTGGAGGATTCCGGAGGAGAGGCTGGGGATGCCGAGGAGACGCACAGCGCCAAGTTCATTCACTACCTCCATGCCCATGAGGGCAATGCCGGCACCGATTGCTGGCATTGCCATTGGCAGCGCGATCCGCCAGAAGCTGTTCCAGGGGCCGACGCCAAGGCAGCGACAGGCCTCCAGTTGGCGGCGGCCGCAGATTGTGAAACTTTCCGTGCTTAATAGAAAGACGTAGGGATAGGTGGAGAGTGCCATCACCACCACCCCCCAGCCGAGGCCATAGATGCGCACACCATGGGGGCTGCCAAGGTCCACCAGGGTGGCGGCGAGGAGGTAGGAGGGGGTGGCCAGCGGAATCAGTTGGGCGATGCGCAGGAGTCGACGTCCTGGGAAGCGGCAATTGGCGAGGAGCCAGCCATTGGCAGTGCCGACCAGGGAGCCCAGCAAGGTGGTGCCGATCAGCAGGCTGATCGTGCCGGTGATCTGCTCAACACCATCGGCGCCCAGGCTGGCGGACCCATCCCTCATCCCTTGCAGCCCTGCTCCAATCAGCCCGACCAGGGGGAGCAGCGCCAGCACTGCCAGCAGCATGGCCAGAAGGCTGAGCAGCCTGCGGTTGGGTCCCCACAGGATCCGGTTCGAGGGGCGTGGTGACCCTGCTGGCTGACTCATCGCCAGCGATTAGCGGTCATCAGCTCCACGGCGTTGCCATTCAGTGTCGAAGCCAGAGGTAAAGAGAGTGATGCGGTTCGTTGCCAGAAGGCACTGTTCAAACTGAACCGCATCAGCGCGTATCGGCACGATGATAATGATACGCAATAGCGCTTTGTGCTGGTCGCTGCAGGCAACAAAAAACCCGCCTCTGGGCGGGGGTGAGGGGCATGGTGATCGCTACTCCTTCAGCGCCGATTGGTTCGAATCGGAATGGGAACAAGGGAGGGTTCCATGAGGCCGCCCCCGCTGTTGTCGTCGTCGGAGTCGGCAAGCATCAGCACAGCAACGAAGATCGCTGTGAGCGCGAGTGCTGCGGTAAGGAGTTCAACCATGCCGTCTCCCGAAGTCATGTCACCTTAAACACGTTGATCAGATCCTGCTTGTCGCAATTGCGGCCCTGTCATCCAGAGGCCTGTGTTAAGCGAACCCTTTGCCAGCATCCTTGGCCACACAGGCCTGAAGTTGCTTGCGCAGACAGCTGTGGTCGAGATCGCGGCCGATGATCACCAGCTGGTTCTTGCGCTCTCCAGGCCAGTCGCTGTCATCAATGGAGAAGCGTTTGCCCGCTAGGTGAAACACATGTCGACGCTCGCTTTCGTTGAACCAGAGGATCCCCTTGGCACGGAACACAGAGGAGGGAAGCTGATTGTCGAGGAAATACTGAAATTTGCGTAAGGAGAAGGGCCCATCGCTTCTGAAGGAGAGGGATGTGTATCCCTCGATCGCTAAGTGGTCGGCATGGTTATGGCCATGGTCGTGGCCATGGTCGTGGTCGTGGTGATGGTGCCCGTGTTCGCCATGGTTGTGGGGCTCATGGTCGTGCTCATGCCCGCCATGGTGATGGTGCTCATGCCCGTGCTCATGGTCGTGGTCATGCTCGGTGGGGCTGACAACGCGATCGCTTTCAAACAGGCCCACGCTTAGGAGCAGAGGAAGCGGTACGTCGCCTTTGACTGAGCGCAGGATGCGTGCATCCTTCTTGACATCGCAAAGCTTCTGCTCGATGCCCTGGAGGCGTTGCTCGTCAACGAGGTCTGTCTTGTTCAGGAGAAGTATGTCGCCATACACCACTTGGGATCGCCCAACCTCACTCGCCAGAAGCTGGTCGTCGAAATTCTCGGCATCAACGAGAGTAATGATCGAGTCGAGCCGGGTCTTGTCTCGTAGCTCGCTGCCAAGGAAGGTCATGGCAACCGGTAAGGGGTCCGCCAGACCAGTGGTTTCGACGACTAAATAATCGACTGGCTGAGGTCGGTCCAGGACCCTGTCCACTGCCTCGAGTAGCTCGTCGTTAATCGAACAGCAGATGCAGCCGTTGCTGAGTTCCACCATGTCGTCGCCGGCACTGACCACCAGGTCGTTGTCGATGCCGATTTCTCCGAATTCATTCACGAGAACGGCTGTCTTCATGCCGTTTTGATTGGTGAGGATGTGATTGAGCAGAGTGGTTTTGCCTGCCCCCAGGAAGCCCGTAAGAATGGTGACCGGCACACCGCTGGTCTGTATCTCTGTAGTGGGAGATGAAGCGGTCATTGGCTGTTGCAGGTGAAGAGGGCGCTCATCGGCCGCCAGAGTTGCTCATGCTGGCAGGGATTAGCTCAGCGCGTCGATCGCCCGCGCCAGGTCGAGGTCGAGATTGGACAGTCCGCCCAGATCATGGGTGCTCAGTTGGATCGTGACACGGGAATAAACGTTGCTCCAGTTGGGATGGTGGTTCATGGCTTCTGCCAGCAGGGCGACCTGGCTCATGAATCCCCAGGCGCTCACGAAATCGGCAAACGTCCAGTGGCGTTCAAGCCTCCCCTCCACCAGTTGCCATTGAGGCAGGGTCTGGGGAAGTGCCTGGATCTCCGCTTGATTGAGCAGGGTTGTTGCCATGGTTCTGACTGGTCTGCGCTCAGCCTGGGTTGAACAAGCTGCCTAACGTGTGGAGATCAATGTCTTGATGGTGTGAAGCTCCAACACTGGACGCTGGTGAAGGGAGTAATCGGTGCCACAGCCGTTGGTGGCGCCCTCGTCCAATCGGTTTGCGCGCCTGCAGCTTGGGGCCAGCGCGTGGTCCCCAAGCTCCGGGAGATCTGTCCAATGGGCTACGTGGATACTGCTAAAGGAACGTGCAGCACTCTTGGGCTGATGACCCATACAGTGCAGCCGTCAAAGGGTGAGACTTGTCCTTCGGGATGGGCCAATGCAGGTGGTGGCTATTGCCGCAAGAGCGATGGAAGCTAGTTCAAGTCGTCCTGATTGCTTGATTCCCTCTTCGATTGGCCTTTCTGGATCATTCTTCTATAGGTTTAATTGCTTTCGCAGGTAGTGGCTCTACCTCTGTAATCCGTGGAAAGAGCTTGGGTCACTGTCCTAGTCTGCAGAAAGTTGTTTTGAGTGAATGACTGTTGCTCCTGTCAAGAAGCCTGGCGTCGTTCTCTGGGCAAAGGTGTATATGGGTGGGTTGTCTTTGATGTATCTCGTTTTGATTCTTTTGTCGCCCTTGATGTTTCTGTCGGGCGAAGAAGAGGCTGTCGTTACTGGTTTGGTCTTTCTCGTTTTAGGTATACCTTGCCTTGTTATCTCGTTTGTTCCACTCTTCCTTCCTCCGAAGCCATGGGTTTGGGTGTGGATTCTTGTTCTGATTGCCATAGGTATGACCAGTGTGTGTTGCCTGCCGGTCACGATCCCGCTTCTGATCTTCTGGATCAAGCCTGATGTCAGGCGCTATTACGGCAACGTTGTTGCCTAAGCTGTGAGCTTTCTGTTGTTGTTTTCTGAATGGTTTTGTGGCTCTGCCTGTTATGAGCCGGTCTCGAAGGGTTGCGGCTGAAGGGATGCGGTTGGTTGTGTTGAGGCGATCGTCGTTGGGGAGTGTTGTCCAGTCGGCATGCAACCTTATGTTCGGAGCTTTCTTGTAGGGCTTTTGTTCTCAATCTTCCTGCTGGGTTGAGATCAGTTGTGCTCGTTTTTGTTGGGCGCATCGTGGGCATTCCGTATCTGCTTGAAGGGAGAGTCTTTGTCAAGCAGCTTCTTTGTCTCAAAAGCTTGTTTCTTTTTGCCCGGGTGTATTGGTTCTCAAAAAGTGAGTGTTGGTGTGAGTGTCAGAGGTGAGGCGTCATGCATTGCTGTTCCAAGCTTTTGCTGAGTCAGCTGATGTTGCAGGCCAAGGTGTTAGATCCCGAAGAGCCTGGCCTGTTCGACGGCTGCCCTGAACACGATTGCGTGCCGTTCTACGAGCGGGGTGATCGCGTCGTAGCCGCCGCCGATCACGGTGGCGATCGGAATGCTTCTGCGTAAACAGGCGTCAATGACTAGGCGGTCGCGATTCAGCAATCCCTGGTCGGTGAGGCCAAGCCGTCCAAGCTTGTCGTCGCGATGTGGGTCTACACCAGCGTTGTAGAAAACGAGGTCTGGCTTGAGGTGATCTAGTAGATCTGGTAATCGATCACCAATGGCCGCCATGTAGCCGTCATCATCGGCTTGATCCTCAAGGGGGATATCTAAGTCGCTGTTGACCTTGCGCAGAGGAAAGTTGCTGGCGGCATGCACCGACAGGGTGAACACCTTTGGCTCCTGGGCGAAGATGGCGGCGGTGCCATCCCCTTGGTGGACGTCCAGATCGATCACCAGCACCTGCTGCACAAAGGCCTGCTGAAGCAGCACTGAGGCGGCGACGGCACAGTCATTGAAGATGCAGAACCCGCTGCCGAAGCTGGGATGCGCATGGTGGGTGCCACCGGCAAGATGGCAGGCCAAGCCTGCATTGAGTGCCAGACGGGCTGTGAGCAGGGTGCCTCCTACTGCCAGCCAGGTGCGCTGCACCAGTGGGCGGGTGGATGGCAGGCCAATGCGGCGTTGCTGTTCACGGGTGAGGTTGCCCCGGCAAAAGGATTGGTGGTAATGCCGATCGTGCACGAGCTCGAGATCACGCCTGCTGATGCTTAGTGGCCGGTGAATCTGTTGTTCTTGAATCAGAGAGCTGTTCAGCAGATGGTGATAGAGCAGCTTGAATTTGGCCATCGGGAAGCGATGGCTGCTCGGAAGGGGGGCTGAATAAAGAGGGTGGTAGACAAGCGGCAGCACAGCCGGTTCAAATCAGGCCACCGCCGCAGTCTGATGGATTTGAACAGCGGTTCAAGCTGCTCTGGAGATCAGCCTTTGGGTGCTCAGTTGGTGATGAGCGAGATTGCTGGCATAGAGGCGTCCGGCCGCATGGGCCTCTCTTAACGACTGGAAGTTGCCAACAAAGTCATAGTCGGCGCCGTTCAAGGTGGCGGCTACTGCAAACAGCCGTCGAGACACCTTTGTGACGGTCCAGCTCAGGTGGCAGGCCGGCGCATTGATTGGGTCGTTCACGAGACACCCTCCGGTCATGTTTTCAGAGTCTGACAATTCCGGGATCAGGCGGGATCATTCTTAGTCGTTCTTCATCGCCCTGGTGGGTGAGCGCAGGTTGCTCAGGCTGGCTGGGGATCTTCGTCAGCTTCACGGCTTTGCTCAGCCTGGACTCAGCTCAAGCAATCTGGCGACTTGCCGTAATTTCGGTCTGTGTTCCTTGAATGGGCCTCGAAGCCTCCATGCTTGCGTCTGATCGCTGGTGAAGAAGTGCTGACAAGCTGCGGATGGCAAGGTGGCTGGTCGTGAGGCGAATGTCAGTCCTGAGGGCAGGCTCGGACTCAGTCACATCTGAATGGATTTTCGATGTGTTTCAGTCACGCTTCGGATCCCAGTGACAGCAGTGTTGGGGCGTTGCATTTCTCTCCCCATGAAACGCGCGCTTGCCATCACCGGCCTGGCGTTGTTCACCATCTGCACCTTCAGTGTGCCTCCGTTGCTTGCCGATCACCACGGCGATTCAGTGTTCCTCGACGATTTCGATGACGCTGATGATGAGAGGGATCGTTCCACCACCACGGTGAGTGATCCAGACACCAACAGCTGTGTCGAGGGCAGCGTGATCGGTGGCTTGCTTGGGGCCGGCCTTGGTGCAGCACTGTCGCGAGGCAATGGTCGCTGGATCGGTGTGCCTTTGGGCGGCGCTGCCGGTGCTCTGGTGGGTTGTCAGGTGGATGGCGGCTGAGCGAATCGCAACGCTTCGCTCAGTGGGCCTTGTTGTCTGCTCAGCGGTTGAGCACAGCACGTTCCTGGCGGTCAGTGAGATAACAGCGACCTGCAGTCGCCCCGGAGGCCAGCATTAGTTTCGGGTTGGGTTGCATGGGGATGGCCTGAAACGGCACGGCTGCATCCAGGCTCACCTCCTCGGTTCCCACCACCAGCGCTTTGTTCCCACTGCTGCCCTCCACCGCACAGGCGAACCATCCTCCGGCCTGGCTTTGTGGCGAGGTGAGAAGCGTGCCCACGCTGAGGGCAATGGTGATGGCAAGGCTGTTGCAAGGACGGGGAAATGCCATAACGGTGGTTGAGCCTCGGGTCTGTTGCCAGCCACCCTCAGGCCGTTGTCGCATCAATGGCTTGATCCAGATCACTTGGGAATGTGATTTGGTTCTCTCACTGCTTCAGGCTCATCTGTCTGGTCGAGGGCTATCTGCAGTCGTTGATGTCCCAGCGATCGCCCCAGGCCTGTTTTACATGGACTGTTGCTCCGTCCAGTTGTGCTTTCGCTGTGAATGGGCTCACGATGATTGCTGCAGCCAGCAGCGTGATCGCGGCAGGCATCGCCAGACGGATCCAATCTTCTTTCAGCATGGTGGTCTTGTGCGTTGACGTCTTCGACGATGGCCTGATCTGGCTTTGATGTGTTCCCTTGGCTGCAATCTGTTTCTTTGCCGCAGCTTTCTGACGCCATGCCGATGGCGACAAAGCTTGAGCTCTATCAGCAGTTTGTTTCCAATCCAGAAGCAGGCATCAACAGCATCATTGCTCTAGCCGCCAAGGAAGGGCTGGAGCTCAATCAAGCTGAGGTCTCGGAACTGATTAAAACCATTGACGTCGATGAAGAGTTTGATGACGTTGAACTGGATGCCATCGCTCTGGTCGCCATTGCTGGTGGGAAAGGGAGGAATAGTCACTGCTAAACGATGATTAGGCCTGGGATTCGTTCAGAGACTAACGATACCTACTCAAATAAGACTCCAGAATGCCAACAAGCTCTTTAGGCTTTTTCCCATAGCACTCACTCAAAGAGTGCCTGTTTTCATCGGTTTTGATCCAGAAGCTCACCAACTCCGTCTTGCTACTGGAATATCCTGATCGATGTTGAACAGTTGTAATTTCAAAATAAAGCAAATCACTCCAGAGATAATGGAACTTTCTAAATAGCACTTTCTCGCGTATTCCATCCGGCCCAAGTTTCAACCAGTTACTATTTGGCCACAGCTTCCATACGGATAGCGGAATTCCGAGGCCACCTCCTGCCAGCAGAATCAATCTCACCAGCATCATTTCTGGTTTGTTTTCGATTAACAAGATGCCCGAGATAAAAAGGGCGATACATACCAGCAATATCAAGATCCACTTGATCCTGCTGGGATAAAGCGTCATCGACTCTGGCAGTGATTCCGGTTGCTTCACGAAAGGTTGACTTATTGGCTTTTCATCATGCTAGGTGAGGCCCTGTGAAGCGCAAAGGAACAAACATAAACAATAAATATAATAATGAAAACAAAACAGATTAACCTTAAACAGTTCAACTACCTTTGTGGTCAAGCTGCTGTTCGTGGATCGTTTTACGATAGATACAACGCAGCTCAAAGCATGTCCAAAACATGTCCAAAACATGCACTCAGAGCCCTCAGAAGGCTCTGCAAGATGCCTCCGACTCGCCTTAGTTGCTACGTAACATAGGCCTCATTGGAGGCCCCTTGTAAACCCTTAAGCTTATAAAAGATAATGGAACTTCGTGCAGCTCAAGTTGATGTGATCTTGAATCTACGTCTGACCGGAACCACTTTCAAGACAAACAGTACTGCTATTGGTCCGTAAAAGGAACTTCTAAGTCGGAAAATCTAAGGCAAAAGGAACACCATTTTGGTTACAAACTTCCTTCCGTATGGGTCGTTTGCTTCAGTAACCTCACTTTCTATTTTCTTGCTCCCATTATTGGCTTTTTGTTCTCATCATTACCACCAGCAACTCGCTTTAGCTCATCTATTGAGAGTTCATGATCAGAGCTCATTTCAGACATGGGAATCAAGACTCTACTCTGTTTCTAGCTGTGGCTTGTCTTTTAGTCCATCGTCTACAAATTTGTCAGGTTCCGCAAAAGTTTTCAGCAACATCTCCCCCATTTGGGGGATGTGGAAGGTGGAGGTCTGCAGCGATGTTGAAAGGAGTTCAGGAGATGGCGAAATGCCCCTTCTCACGTTCGCCGCAGTTATTGCCATCGGGACCCCTGCCTATTTGAAGTTCTGCCAGTGGGTCGGCCAGCTCTGAGTCCGTTTGGACCGGGAGAGGCCGAAACACCAGTGCAACGGAGAGGGTGGGAGGCCAAACTTCGGTCCGACGATCAAAATGGCTCTGAACAACAGCGCTAGTACCTGGAGCTCGCGGCACTGCCGATCACGACGCGGATGTTCTCTGGTGGTGAGCCTGTGAATTTGGGTCTCATTGGTTCTGTGTTCTGAGTTGGTGGTCCACCTGGAAGCTGGTTAGGGTCTTTTTAGATCGGAGAGCCAATGGGTGCCGGGAAAACGGCTTGGGAACGCCTCGCGGAGCACCTACGCGAAACCCAGATCATTGACTCCATAAACAGGACGCTCTATTGGGATCAGAACACCCGGATGCCCGCTGGAGGCGCCCCCTGGCGAGGCGAGCAACTGACGCTGCTGGCCCGTCAGTTGCATCAGCGCCAGAGTTCGGCTGATTACGCCGCGCTTGTCGCTGAAGCTCGTGCTGATTGGCAGCATGCCCGCCGCCTTGAGCAGCTCTCAGAGCTTGAGGAACAGGAGCGGGGCAGGAATCTGGAGCTGCTGGAGCAGGATCTGCGCCGTCAGCAGCGGCAGGATCCAGAGTTGGTGGCAGCCCTCGCTACCGCAAAGGCTGAAGGGTATGACTGCTGGCAGCAAGCACGTGCCAGCAATGATTTTCCTTTGTTCGCACCGGCACTTCGCTGTCTGATTGGTTTGCGTCAGGAGCAGTCTCGTCAGTTGGATGAGCCTCGAGGCTGCTGGGAGACCCTGGCTCAACCGTTCGAACCTGATCTGCGCCTCGATCGCCTGCTTGAGCTCTTCGCTCCCTTGCGCCAGCGCTTGCCGGAACTGCTCGATCAGGTGCAGGCAGCACCATCGACTCGTGGTGTCGATTGGGATCTCAGTGCAGACCAGCAGCACCGTTTGTGTGATCAGCTCTTGAAGGAATGGGGCCGTGATCCAGCGATCACCTGTGTGGCTACTTCACCTCACCCGTTCTCGATCACGCTCGGTCCGCGTGACTTCCGTCTCACCACAAGGGTGGTCACCGGTCAACCCCTCTCCTGTTTCCTGGCGACCGCTCATGAGTGGGGGCATTCCCTTTATGAGCAGGGATTGCCTCCTGCCAGTCATCAATGGTTCGCCTGGCCGTTGGGGCAGGCCACATCCATGGCGGTGCATGAAAGTCAGTCCCTGTTTTGGGAGAACAGAGTGGCGCGCAGTGAAGCGTTTGCGCAGCGTTGGTGGCAGCGTTTTGCTGCCGAGGGGTCGCCTCTTGATTCCGCCACGATGTTGTGGCGGGCCATGAATCCGATTGTTCCGGGTCCGAATCGAGTGGAGTCGGATGAGCTCAGCTATGGGCTTCACATCATGATCCGTACAGACCTTGAGTTGGCGTTGCTGGAGCAGGGGTTGCCTGTGGAGGACCTCCCGCGGGAATGGAACCGTCGCTATGGCGAGCTGCTTGGCGTCACCCCTGCCGACGATGCCCAGGGTTGCCTTCAGGACGTTCACTGGAGTGAGGGCCTTTTCGGCTATTTCCCTTCCTATCTTTTGGGGCACTTGGTCAGTGCTCAGCTCAGTGAGGCGATGACGGCAGACATCGGTCCTCCTGAGCAGCACGTGGCCAGCGGTGATGTCAGACCTCTGCTCGCCTGGTTGAGAGACAAGGTGCATTCCGTGGGGCGGGCTCTGAATGCAGAGGATCTCGTGGCGGAGGTGAGTGGTCATCCCTTGTCCAGCCAGCCCTTCCTCACCTATCTCGAAGCGAAGCTGATCCAATTGCGCGCCGCTGGCTGATTGAGGCCGGCATCTCAGGCTGTGCTTGCGGTGGCTCGACAGGCTGCTTGAAACCCATGCGAAGGTGGATCACAGCGCAGCCCGACTGGCTTCCGATCGCCTGGATCAAGCTGATGGAACCAATTCAACAAGGTTTGGAACAGTCGTTTGAGAGTGAGCGCTTGTCGCGATGGATTCGTGAATGTCAGGACATCGACGAGTTGCGCGAGGCGGCGCTTGCCTTGCTGAAACAGCTTGATCAACAGAAATCGGCTCGTGCATGGTTGGCTGCTCGAGCCTCAGAGTCTGAGAATGCGAAACTCAACATCCTGGCTGAGTTGATCAAGAAAAGCGATTTATCGGATGAGTCGCCAGAAACGTAGTCAGACAAAGGGTTTCTAGAAGAGTCTGTTTTAGATGCACTTACAACTTGCACTTACTCATCTGGGTCTGGGAACAGGTTGCCTTCTTGGTCCAGCACCTCCACGACTTGGACGACCTTGAGGTACTGACAACCGACGTCCTCTTCATCGACCTCTTCGATCTGATGGCGTTTGAGGTACTTAGAGGCACTCATGACCCAACCGGGGTTGAGTGGCTACGAAGGTTGGCACCAGTGATGTTGAGATTAATATCTATCTGATTTGAAGAGAGGGATTGTGCTGAGGTCTTCAGAGCCTCCAGATCAGCAATCTGTTGGGGGATACGGTCTAGTTCAGCCTGTAGTGCTTCAAGTTGTGCTGTGTAATTAGTTTGTGCAGCAAGAAGGTCCTGGATTTGATCTTCAATACCATCAACAATCTGAGCGTAATTTGACATTAGGTTTTTAGGTTAACAAGATTTTTCTTGTGGCCATCGATCTTGAGAAAAGAAATCCACTGCTGAATGGATCGGCTAGTCATGTGAGTGATTTTGGCGTGACTCTGACCGACAAGGTATTTGCTGTAAGCGTTACCAAGTCTCTGTGCCGTTAGGTGAGCTTCATTGAGATCGTCTATCAGCAACTCCCTTTAAATGTCAGAAGCCGTACGAAGACCAGACAAAGCAGACGCAAACTTGATATGAGCTGCATCTACCTGAATGGTGATGTAGGTAATATTAGTGTTCATTTATAGTTAATTAGGTAATACCGTCAGCTGGGGTTGCACCAACTTTGCTATTGTTTGAGGTGATCAGTATCCACCCTTTGCTGACCCAATAGCTCAGGGCTAGCTCCTGACGGCTTGGAGAGCCAACAACAGCTTAATGCGATTAAACTAACTGTTGACTCAAAGTCTTTCAGGCAGGCCGAGGTCTGCATCACAAGCTACTCTGAATTTCCCTTGAGCAACTGAGACATCGAAACTCCTCGTAAGGATGGCAAGGAGGAGGGTCTCCCCGAGATTTATTTATTGGGCTGGTGCTAAAGCTCAGCATCAGTTGTAATTAATTTGATTATGCGTAGCAGTTTGCTCTCAGGTGGAAAGTGCCTGCATAAAGCTTGTCATCTTCATTCTCTGCTCCTATGACCTTGGTAATATATTTATTGAGATCGTGACTCAAATGCTCGTCAGCATCACCGGCGCTCAGGGCACTAAGACAAGCGAGTCTGAGCTGATTGCTGTCGCTGAACGAGTATTGGCCGTAGTTGCTAGTTGATTGAAGGATTGATTGCTAATTAAGACCCGTCTATCTCTGCTCAACTGCGCTCAATCATGCCAGGTATTGGAGGCTAATAAAGAGAGAGAAAGGAGAGGTTTGGCTTATTAAAATTTACTACCGAGAATCAGTCTTTCGAATTCGCATAGGCCTTTTCGCTTCAGGAAAGCATTCCATTTAGCATTTTTTTCCCTAGTAAGCATTTCCCCCCATTGCCTGGACGAGAGATTTAGCTCCTCCATAAAATCTTGCTCAAGTCTTACCTCTTTACGTTTAAGATCCACTATTGCGCTTCTTTGAGCGTCTGAATACCCACTGTCATCCTCTGACACGCACTTTCCTAAGGCGGGGCCATCATGAACCCTTACATCGCGGTAGCCAGGCGATGAGGTCAAGGCAGTAATAACGGGTAGCTGTTGAACTGCTTTGCGCTGGGCTGTTGTACTTGCACCACCAAAGCGAACTTTTAGATCAGCTGAAACCCTTGTATCGAATGCTTCGTCGTAGGAGATATTCAGGCCTGCTGTTAAACCACGGCTGATCTCATAAGCCAAGCGTCCACGCACACCAGAGCCATCAGCATCGCCCGTATCCCCATTTTGGTAGTAGTAACCAACAGAGGAATTCAGCTCAGGCGTGATGAAATAACCAACATCAAGCCCATAGGTATCCAGTGCACCACCTTGGTAATACCAGTTCAGTTTCTGCTCGGTATCTCCAATAGGAATCAAGGCATAGGCATTGAGGTTCCAGGCATTGGAAACAGCTTCTGCATTGACAGCCACCTGCTGGAAGAAGGCACTCTTCTCTGTGCCGCTGACATCGACCCAGGTGTCGGTTCCGCCTGTATTCATCGGGCGGCTGTCATAACCAGCATTCAGCCCGTACATCCAGCTGCGGTCACCATTCAGCCAGCGATAACCCAGACGTGATGAGGTGGAGATGGTGGTACCAGCCACATCGGTATTGATGATGCTGCTATCGCCCTCACGGTCAGCGAAGTTGACGTTCGCCAGCACGTCAGCAAAGAAGACGCTGTTCTCGCCAACAGAGATCGGAAGGAAGCCGCCGATACCTGCTTGATTCGGTGTTCCAGCACCCTGCAAGGCACCTTGGAAGCCAACCCGTGGCTTGACGAAGTCTTTGAGGCTGATGCTCATCACACCCAGATCCTCTGCACTGCCGTCCTGTGCTTTTAGAGGCAGCGGTGCAATGGCAACAGCAGAAGCCAGTAATCCAATCGAGAGGCGGCGGAGCATTGGGCTGACATCAGTCCGCGCATGATGCCGTCTTTAACAAGTCTGGACAGGATCCTTAAAGGAAATGAATACGGGCAATCCCATACACCAACCAATTAGAAGATTTGCCAATATTCATTCTACAGACAGATGCGCGATAGATATAGAGGTACGGTTAACCCAATAAGAAAGGTACGGTCGAAGGTGCGGTCAGCAAGATCAATGAATAACTACCTATTGAGTCCGCTGTAAGTGCAGATATCAGACTCTTAAGAGAAGTCTGGGGAGGAATCGACCGGTGCTGATCAAGATCAGGAGCGACCGGAGCCCTAGGGCCTTAGTCGGGCTGTTGACAGATCCAATCCACCTTCTCAAGGGTGCCTGGACGGCCTGAGTAGTCCTCCCAGCTGCCATCGGCCTGTTGGCGTTCCAGTCGCCCTTCTCCACAGATGGCGCGCATGGTGAGAGGGCGCACACTCCATGGCGATGCAGTGGATCGTTTCAGTAGCAGGAGCCCATCGAATTCCACCAGGCCATCCTCTGCTCTGAGATTGCTTAGGTATTCAGCGGCTTGTGTGCTCTCGCGGTCGAGGGAGCCGAAGAAGATCCACGGTGCGACGGCGATCTTGCCTGCGTTCTGAAGGCTTTGGCGAACGCTCAGCCATTGCGTTGGTTCCTGCGGCGGCTGCCAACTGGCACTGAGTGCTGGTATGGCAATGGCTGTCATGGCAAGCGACGTCAAGACATGGTGAGCCAGTCGGCGTGGCCTGGAAGCAATGCCGTGGTCTTGCATGGTGCCTGAGCCTTCCCTCAAGTTGGTGCAGCGGGGCGTTTCAACCTGATGCCGCTTCCTTTCACCCTAGCCACACTGCAAGCAGCGCTTTGCTTGCTGATGGAGGACGGAGACCGTGATGCTCGACCTGATGCTTCCGAGCCAACGGTGGAATTCTCTCTGAATGCAGGTGGTTTACGTCTGCTCTTGGATGCGGTGACGTTCCGCCTCGACCGTTGGCCAGGAGGTGATCCGATGGAGCAGGCTGATTTGCAGCGCATGCAAGTGCTGCTCAATGCCGCGATTCTGGAGGTCACCTTCGGTGAGACGGGAATGCGTTGAGCGGCAGCAGCTGCAGGCAGACTGTGCCTACCAGCATTGATGGCCGATGGGTAAGGACGAGGCGCTTGCGCAGGTCAGTGAGATCGCAACTGCGATGGAGCAAGCCGCCCAAGCCTTGACGCCTGATGTGATCCGGGCGGCAAGAGCGTCGACTGAAGGTGCTGAGCGATTGCAGCGGATGGAAGATGCGATCAATACGATCGGCAAGGCGTTGATCCTCACCGACTTCAAACTTGATCAGTCGAAAGATCTCGATAAGTTGAAGGGCTTTCGTTCGCAGCAGTCCTGATTGGTCTGAGCGCTGAACTGCCAGACCTGAGGGTCAGGGGCGCTGGCAGAGCCAGAGGTGGGCGAACAACCCCTGATAAAGCACGACAGGTGTGTCCAGTCCCTCCTGGGTTAGAACCGTGCGCACGCGTTTGTCATCCACGGAGAACACCAAGCGGTTGCGCGTGGCCAGCAAGGTGGTGACGGTGTCTTTTGACATGCCGCGATCCACGAGCCGTTGGCTCCCCACCGCCAGCATTCGCTGGTAATCGGTTGGCGCTTCCGGCTCGCTGTAGCCGCTCAGTAGCAGTGTGCCTCCGCAAGTGGTGAGATCAGCCAGCGCACGCAGCATGACTGTTTGCTCTGCAGAGGCCATCAGATGCAGCACGTTGTGGCAGAGCACCAGATCGAAGTGGGCACCATCAAGCTCCCCGGAGCGAGCTTCCGTCAGGCTCGCCTGCAGGAATCGACAGCGCTCGACTCCAGGCAGTGAGGCGATTTTGTGTTTGCATGCCTCAAGCATTTGGCCACTAGGCTCCACCACCACCACCACCACCTCAGCTTCAGCAAAGGCACTGAGCAGTGGTAAAAGCTCGTCGCCGGGTCCAGGACCTACCACCAGAACCCGTCTGACGGGAGTCGCCACGCAATGGACAGCGGCTGTAGCGATCTCGTGCAGTACGTCGTAGCCAGGCACTGAGTCACGGATACTGGTGCAGTAGGTCCGTCCGTAGTCGCCGTCGAAGTCGAGGTTGGGCATCGTTCGACGTCGTGGCTTTGATCACTCTTTCTGGCGAGAGACAGTCCCGGGTGTCAAGGTGGGAGCCTCTTGAATGATCTGACTCGTGGCTGCAGGGCCCCGTCGACGGCGTTGGCTGCTTCTCGGTTTGCTGCTCGCTTTGCTGATGTCGCTGCTGGTCTCGCTCCTGCGCGCTCCTTCTCCCGAGCAGCCTGAGCTAGTGATCGATGCCTTGCCGCCGATCGAGTGGTCATCATCTCCTCCCAAGGAGACGATCGCTCCTGATCAGGATCTTCCTCGGCTTTCGGTGGGTGTGTATGCCACCAATATCAGCGATATTGATTTACTGGATGATCAGTTTTCGATCGAGCTGTTGCTATGGACGCTCTGGGAAGGGGATCCTTCGGCTGATCCCAGTGGTCAGTTGCGCTTGATCAACGGTATCTATGACGGCGATATTCAGCGTTTCCAGTCGGTGCGCCAGGAACAACGACCTGGAGGGGTCTGGACGCTCTATCGGATCCGCTCGGCCGTGGTGAAGCGCTGGCAGTTGAGCCGATACCCGTTTGATGACCAAATTCTCCAACTTCAGTTTGGTCTTGATGATCCGCTCCAGCCAGTTCGCCTCGATGTGGAGGATGATCACCCCTTCGTGATCAGTCCCGGATTGCTCTTGCCCGGTTGGCTGCTGAAGGAGCCCAGCGCCTATGCCAGCAGCCTCAGTCTGATGAGCGATCTCGGCATCCCTCCCGCTGCGGAGCAGGCAGTGCGCCGCCAACCCACCGTGTCGTTTGATCTGCCGATCCAGCGACGCAGCCTGTTGTATGTCGCCCCTGATTTTCTTGGCTACATGCTGGCGGTTGGGTTGTGTTGCATGAGCCTGATGATCACGCGCAGCCGTGATGATTTGATCCTGGCAGCTGTCGTGTCTGCCGGAGGCAATTACGTCTTTATTGCCGGCAATCTTCCTGTGACGGCGATGACCGGTTTCATCGGCAATCTGCAGTTGATTGTCTTCCTCGGAATCCTTTATGTGGTGGCAGCCGATGAGATCATTGATCACCACCTCAGCAGCTATACCCCAAGGGTGTCCAACATTTTGCGGGTGGTGCTTTTGCCCAGTTACATGGCTATTACCGTGCTCGGCATTGTCTGGATCATTCCCTGATGCGTTCGGCCATGCAGATCAGACCTCTATCGCCAGGATCCAAGAAGGGTGTGAAGGCTCTCACCACGACTCTGATCAGCATCCTGATCCTGCTGATCGGCGCCTTGGTTGTGCAAACCCGTGTGGGTCAGCGGCGCTTGTTCATCGATGACAGCCATGTGCTTACACCGGTGGAGGTGGCGGCACTGCCCTCAGGAACTCTTGCCGTGGTGCTTGACCGGCGGATGGGCCAGAGCGAAGCCAGCTTTTACTATCGCCTTCTGCGTCTGGTGCTTGAGCGCAGCGATCAGCCTTTCGCCCTTGGCTTCAGCACTGAGGTTTTGCCCCAGGATGAGGTGGTGAATGCTTTGGCTTCAGAGCGTTTCCAGGGAAGTCGCAACCCCACTGGTGTCACGGTGGGAGCGTATGGAGCAGGAGCTGCGCTCAATCGCCGCCTGCTGCCTGTGATGATCCCGCTGACGGGCGGATTGCTGGGTTTACGGGCCGGCTGGACCAATCGCAATAACCTGCCACTCCTGGCTGAGGTGAAGGATCTTCCCGACTTGCGCAGGTTGGTGTTGATTCAGGGGCTGGGTTGGAGCGATGTCGAGATCTTTGATGCTGCAGGGCTGCGCACTTACACCACGTCGCCTGATGATTTGCTGCGCTTGGTCGACAATCAGCGCGTTCAGTTGTTCCCAAGGGGGATCGCTGAACTCGAGAGGGAATCACTCGTCGTGCGGCGCCAAGCCAAAGATACCCAGCTCGATCACCATCTCCTGATTACCTATCCCTTTGCTGGCTTCTTTTATGTCAGTCGTGCCAACCCTGTTCTGGCTGAGGCCATCGAGGTGGGGTTCAAGAGAGCGATTGCTGATGGTTCTTATCAGCTGCTGTTGGAGGAGGTGATCTTCACCCCATGGCTTCGGAGCCGTCTCAACCTGAGTCAGCGAAGGGTGATTCATCTGCGTAATCCCGATGCCGCTCAGGCTTTGGCGGGGGTGGACCCTGCTCACTGGATCGTGCCATGGCGAGCTCTTGAAGCGAGCAAGCTCACTCGAGGCGGCCAGTTATGTGTTCTTCCACGTCTGCGCAGATTGTGTCAATGAGCAGCCTTTGAAGCCCTTTTCAAAGGCTGCTCATTCATGAAGAATCTCCACGGAGATGTGAAATCTCATTGAAATCTGTTGAGATTGGTTTGTGTAAAATGAGCACGATGTCAGACCAATTTCCTGGTAAAGAGGCTATTGGCTCCGGAGAAGCAGGTCTTGGTTGGAGAAGTGAGGACCAAGCTCTCGTTGATCACAATCTCGAAATGATTCTTCGTTCGTCGAGCTATCGCCTTGCTCATTCCGATGAGTCGTTGCTGGAGAGTGAGGACATGCGTGGGGTTCGCATGCTGCTGGAGATTACGAAGACCCAGCAGGTTCTTGATGCTGAAGCTGTTGACTCAACAATCATCATCTTTGGTGGTGTGAATGTTATTGAGCGCTCTCTTGCTGAGAAGAACCTTGCTCAGGCAGAAGCCGCAGCTTTCCATGATCCGCTCAATCGCAGCCTCCAAGATCAGCTCAGGCGTAGTCGCAGCCAACTCGACTTCTCCCGCTATTACGAAGCGGCACGGGAGTTCACCCGGCTCGTGGCTCAAGATCAGCAGAAGGGGCGTCACTCCCATGTGGTGGTAACGGGTGGTGGGCCCGGGATCATGGAGGCGGCTAACCGAGGAGCTTTCGATGCGGGTGGTCGTTCGATCGGTTTGAGTATCAAGCTCCCTGGGGAGCCTGAGCCGAATCCCTACATCACCCCGGAACTGTGCTTCCAGTTCAATTACTTTGCCCTGCGCAAGTTTCACTTCGTGATGCGCTCAGCGGCGGCAGTGTTGTTCCCAGGTGGATTCGGAACACTGGATGAACTGTTTGAGGTGCTTACTCTGCGCCAGACGGCGATCAAAAGCCCGATGCCAGTGATCCTGTTCGGCAAAGAATTTTGGAGTCGACTGATCGACTTTGGCTATCTGGCTGAATGCGGGCTGATTCGGGATGAGCATCGGGATCTTTTCCAGTTCGCCGAGACGGCTGAGGAGGCCTGGAACTTGATTCAGGCTTTCGATGCACACGCTTGTGATGCGTCCGCTACAACCTCCTCCTCCATGACACTCTGATTGTTGAGGCAAGAGGGGGCTGAATGAAATGGCGACTCCCTTGGCCCATTGGCCGCAAGCGCTATCCGGTCCTCGATCCCGGTTGCTTCGATGACCCGGTGGCCATCCAGACCGGCTGGACCCCACTCGCCCCCGGTGGCTATCGCCAGACGTTGCATCGTCTCCGGCCGATTTCTCCTGGAGTACTGAGTTTTCGGCCGACTCTCCAACGCCACTGGCAGACGCTGCTGCAGGTGGCAGGGCTCGTGGCCATGATCCATGCCCTCGTTGTCGGTCTTCAGGGCAATGACCATGCAACGCTGCAATCGTGGCCGATGCTGGTGCAGATCGCGGTGGCCTGTTCGGTTTCCTTGTATCTGACCAATCGCCCCGTTGTGATTGACGGGAACGTCGGGGAGGTGCGCCTCGGACCGCAGCGATTGGCCTGGCTCGGCCGGGTGGAACTGCTGCGGGGCCTGGTCTGCCGAGCGATTCCCTTTCACGAGGTCTACAGCATTCAGCTTCTTGATGAAGAGGTTCACACCCGTCAGAGCCACTATTGGAGCTATGAGCTGAATTTGGTGTTGCGAAATGGTCAACGCATCCATCTGATTGACCACGGCAACCAGCAGGAGATCCGTTGGGATGCCGGCGACCTCGCGCGCATGATCAACGTGCCAATTTGGGATTTCATTGGCTATCGCCTTCCTGACCAGGAGATGGATATCGCCGAGATCAAGAGCAGGATCCTTGATCAGATGCGCTGAGGCTCAGATCCCTGGATCCGATGCGCTTGCGACCGACGCCAGTGAGCGGCCTTTCCAGGTCCAACCCCTGCCGGTGAGACTGCGCCAAACGGAGGTTGGTGCGATCGCACCCACGATGAGCCCTCCCACACCCATCAGCCACCAGTAGGTGATGGGCACGCCGAACCGCTGTCGGGTCCAGAGGCGGATGCCCAGCTGAAGGCTGATGCCCATTAGCCCCGTGGCCATCACCACCTCCTCGAGCACAAGCTGCGGAGATGTTGGTAGCGCAACCACTGGCATCATTCCGGCAAGAGCGATCAGTGCCCAGGGGGCCGTGAACATCAGCACCACCACCGCACCGGCTCCCAGGGCCTTGAGCACATTGCGGTCGAGTCCAAGAAACCAGTTCTTGCTCCAGCCTTCCCAGAGGGAGGAGAAATCGGCATACATCTGCAGATCGACTGCATCGAGACCGAGGCAGTAGCGCAGCCGTTTGCCACTGCATTTGATCTTGCGTGCCAGGGCGAGATCTTCCACCACCTCTCCGGCTAGGCCGCGGTGGCCACCGATCGCGTCGTAGCTCTGGCGACGAAAGAGCATGAATGGCCCTGCTGCGAAGGCAACCTCCGATCGTGGGTCGTTGGCTTCACGGATCGGGAAGCCGATGCCGAGCAGGCTGGCCATGATCGGTTGCACCATCCACTCCGCCAGGCAGCCGCACACCAGTCGCGGAGCGAGGCTGAACAGATCGGCCTCCTCGCGGATGGCGTGATCCAAGGCCCGGCGCAGGGTCTGGGGATGCAGTCTCACATCGGCGTCGATGAAGAGCACCCAGTCGCTCGTCACCTGCTCCATGGCGCGGGTGCAGGCCCAGTTCTTCCCGACCCAATGCTCTCCCTCTGGCCTGGGGCCCGCTGCGATCATCGCAACCGAAGCTTGTTGAGAACGGTTGGCTTGGGCCGTGGCCTCGGCGAGGCTGGCAGTGGCGTCACTGGAGTCATCGTCGACCACGATCACCTGCCACTCCCGAGCAGGCTGATCGGAGCGCAGCACACTGCTGAGACATCGCTCGATGTTGTTGGCTTCGTTGTAGGCCGGGATTACCACGGTGAGGCCAGTGGGTAGAGGCGCTGAGCCCTTCGTTGTCGGGCCGGCAGCCAGGGTCGGGGCGGTGGAGAACACCCTTTGCAGGCTGACCAGCACGATCAGAAGGCCAACATTGGCGATCAGCCCCAGAGCGATCAGGCCCAGGCTGGTCAGGCTGATCGGGTCCAGGTTCCATGTCGCCATCGTCAGACTGCCACCGGGCCTGAGTCTGGGCAGCTCGGACAATGGGTGGCGAGTTGCGTCGTCTTGGTCGGACAGGATCTTCCAGGATTGTTCTGCTTTCCCTGCTGTCTTCCTGGCCTTCTCTGGATAGGTTGCGCCCAGGTGATTGGGATCTGATGCACCAGCTCGATCTTGAAGTGGTCAATGTGTTGTGTTTCCAGCAGATGCTGGAGGCCATTGAGGAGGAGCGTTGGAACGAAGCGGCGATGGCCTTGTACAAGCTCTACGCGATTGAGGAGGGGGAGAGCTTCTCTGATCTTGAGGCCGCGCCTGAAGTCGAGATGCATTACGACGCCGCCTGACCGCTAAGGCTTGCGCCACCGGATCGGTGCTAGGTCGTGTGCAGCGACATCAGTTTGATGGTCTGGTTCTACGTGTGGATCGCGGCAGTGATTCTGTTGCTATCTGTGCTGCTATGGGCTCTCAACCTGGCTGAGTTGGATCAGGTGATCGCCAAGCCGAGACGGATGATCAAATCCCTCAGGCATCGTTCACGCCGGCGAATGCGCTGGTGACGACGAGGGAGAACAGGTTCGATCACGGTCTGTTGCAGCTGGCCAGCCTTGGGTTGGGCGCTCTCCCATTTCAGCGTCATAACAGCAGGAGATCTTGACGACGTGTTGATGCCCGCCAGTCGCCCCCCGATTCGCTTTCATCATTCCCAGGATGAAGAGCCCTGCCGATGTCTTGAATGCCGTCGTCTTGAGGATGCGATCCGCCGGGCAGTCAAAACTCAGCCCAGCTTGGAGCGGCTTTCAGCCTGATTGGATCGCTCAATCCCTGCAGGTTGTTGGGCCGGTTGGATTCACAGCGTTGGATCAAGGGGGCGACAGGCGTAGCTGATGATGCTGCCGCGACGTTCCTTCCATTCAGGCGTTGCGGGGTCTTCAGCACGCCACCACCAACGTCCATCCGTATAGCTGGGGGTGCCTGCATTATTCGTTCGGGGTAGCTGCAGTGTTTCTCCACGCCAGGTGATCAGCACCCCATCCCCTGGGGCGGTGCCTGCCTCGATGTTGGGCACCTCTGTGGTTAGGCCCCGTAGGTCAACTGCTCCTGGCGTCGTGCGGACGCTCAGTCGATCTCCATCGCACTCCCAGACTTGCATTGCCCTGTCGGAGGGCATCAAGGATGGTTCGTTCAAGGCTGCTGCGGGTAGGGGAATGATCAGTAGCACCAGCAGCAGGCTGAGCAGTGGCTGAACCAGAAAGAACGGCACTAGAGGCTTGTGGCTGTTGCCATGCTGCCCCTTTCGCTTCGTTTCAGGCGAGCTTGATTCAGATGCAGACGTCCATGATTCGTGAGCTGCCTGAATCTGCTGCTCTGATGGCGCTCACCCTCGTCTTTGATGGTGCCTGCCCTTTCTGCCGTCAGTTCGCCCTGCGCAGCGAGCTCAAGGCAGGCATTTCGGACTTGCACATCATTGATGGCCGCCAGGAGCATGAGCTGCGGCGACGCTTGAGTCAACGCGGCTTCAATCTGGCTGACGGAGCTGTGTTGCTCGAAGGTGAGCAGGTCTGGCACGGTAGTGCGGCGATCGCAGAGATCTCCCGGCGGATGAAGCCGAGTGATCCGCTGTTGAAGCTTCTCCAGGCTGTCTTCCATGATCGTCAGCGTGCTGCCTTCGCTTATCCGGCCTTGCTGTTGGCCCGGCGCCTGGCTCTTCTCATCCAGGGCCTGAGGCCCGATCCCGATGCCTTGTAGCCCTGGCCAGGGTTTAGGCAGTGCAGTGGGGCCGTGAGGGGCTTTCATCGAAACCCCGAGCCTGCTCAAACAGGGGTCCTGCTCACCATCCAGATTGGAAGAAAAGCGATGGGCTGGTCGTAGGTCTTGCCTGGCTTGCTTAACGGTGGTTTAACCCATCGCGAGGTTTCACCCATGTCGATGAAGCAACTGCAGACGTTTCTGTCCAAAGCACAGAGCAATGATTCCATTCGCCGCGAAGTGGCGGAATGCGGCAAGGACAACACCTGTGTGGCCAAGGTTGGCCAGCGCCATGGCCATAAGTTCTCCCCAGCGAATCTCACCCGTTGGCAGCGGGATCATCAGTGAATCAGGGCTCAGCCGGAGCGGAGCACCCGCTCCGGCTGAAGATCAAGAAATAGAACGGTGAGAGGCCCCTAGACAAGGAAGCAGGGATGCTTTTTGCATGGGAATCACACATTGCCCCCTCTGTATTGGCTTGGCGCTGCTCTCAGCGTTTCGCTTTATGGCCCATATCGTCATGCTGATTCAGCTTGAACGGCAGGGTGTGGAGCAGTTCGCCCATCCAGCAGGTCTGCTGGGCACGGTCTTCGAGCTCTGAAGCCATGAAGCAGCTGCCGGGCCGGCAGCGGCCGCGTTGGCTGCAGCATTTGGCCAGTGCTTTGGCGGGCCTGGTGATGACCATTTGGCTGGTTTCACTGCTGCCTGTTCTGCTCTTGGTGGGGCTGGTTGCCGGTGTGTTGTTGCTGCCAGTTTTGCGTCAACTTCGACGTGAGCTGGAGAGCATGGAGTCTGGGCAGGGCCCCGCGACTGAACGAGGCGAGCCACTTCGCAATGCCACTCCTTGGTACCAGCGTCTGCGCAATCAGCTGCGCTGGTGGTAAGAGCATCAGGTTGGCTTCCAACCTGCGAACGACTCGACTCCTTTTCGAGGGTTCAGTACCTCAGGATCAGCGGCCGGCCGAACCAGACAGGCCACCAGCGGGCGGCGCGTGCTTCCGCTGCTCGGCGCTGTTCCAGCGCCAGCTGGTAGGCCTGCCGCCGCCGCTCCCGTTCTGCTTTCAGACGGTCGTAGCGCTCCGCGGACCGTTGTTCTTCCAGCGCCCGGTCATGCTCTAGCAGCGATCGCAACTCCCGAAGCTGAGCGGTGCGGGCCTGGAGCACCGCTTCGATCTCATCCACCCCATTGAGGTGGCGATGACTCTCGAGGAAGGCGTTGATTCGCATCACCGTGAGTTCGCTGATGCGATCCGCTTCCTCAAACATCAGGGCGCGATAAAGCTCTTCAGCCCGATCAAGCTGGCGCAGGAAAGTATTGAGAGCGTCCCTGCTGGTGGCACCAGGTGCTGATGCGATCACCGCAGTGTCATTGGCTGCCGTTGAGGCTCGAGCTCTAGCGCCAAAGGCAGGCTCCGCCAGCAGTGGCAAGAGCAGCAAACACGCTCTTGCCAGCCTGGCTGCGGATTGGCTGGGGCCCTGCATCAGAACTCGAGCACGTCTTTGGTGGCCTCGCGACGGTTCTGCTCCTTGCGGTCGTAGTCCGCGATGCAACTGTTGCGCAGGTACAAAACGCAGTTGAGATATTCACTCACCTCGATCATGGCGGCCCGAACGGCTTTGGAGGCGGGAACCTTCTTGGACGATGACTGGGAATCGCTGAAGGAGATTCCGTACATTCCGCCGCTGGAGGAGGTGGAGTTCGACGACGACGTGGCTTTGCCCTCGATCGTGCGTGAGTAAGCGATTTCACCGGTGGTGGTGTCGACCACCCTGATGTCGAGGGCGACGTAGGCCTTGCTCTGACTGGACGACTTGCGTTGGCCGAATCCCATGATGTTGAAGCCACCGCCGCCGCTTTTGGTCTCCATTCCCTGCTGATAGTCGCTGACGCTGCCAAGCACGTAGTACTTGGCGCCAGTCATCATTCCCCGTTTCGGTGCTGTGCTCTTGCGGGTGATGCCTAGCTCGGCCAGCTCTTGCTCGCTGAGCACTTGTTTGACGCTTTGTCGCTCCACCAGCGTGAAGTTGCCGGTGCTCTTCAGTTCATTGGAGAGCATGTCGGTGAGCTGTTTCGACACCCGTGGACTCCACCACCAGACTCCAGAGGCGTTGTTGGTGATCTCTTTGACGGCCACGGTCACGGGCTGGCGTGGTGCCACACCTTGCACCTGGGCCTGAACACTGCTGGGTAGGCCTAGAGCCAGTGGTATGAGACCAGCAACGGCAACGGCTTGCAGGGGAAGGCGATCCATGGGGAGGCGATTTGTCTTGCTCCACTGATAGGGGGGACGGATTGGCTGTGCACGCCTGGTTTGTGGATTCTTTATCCCTGTCCCATTGGCATTGGCATGGGGCGTGAGGCTGGTCATTGTCGCCAGCTCTTCATCAGCCGGGTCATCGCTTCCAGCAATTTGACTTGGAGTTCCGGAGCAAACTCTTCGCCGATCTTGAGCCCTCCAGGCAGCATCTCCAAGTCCTTGCTCAACACCATTTGGTAGCGACTGTCCTGGCACAGCTCCAGCACGGTCTTCAGCTCGTTCTCGGTGTAGTGGCGGCCATAAAGCTGTTCATATTTGGACTCCACCTTGTCCCATGAGAACACCTCGTCAGCCACTTGGAGATAGGCCTCCAGTATCTGTTGCTTCAGTTCGTCGGGAATCGCGTCCGCATCGATCGAGCTGTTGAGGCCAGTCTCAAATCCGAGGTCCCTAGCCAAGATGAAACGCTGCTGCATGCGTGTGCACTGGATCACATCGCGCACCATTTGCCGCTTTGGGCCTGCTGCTGCGGGAAGAGCAGTGCCCAGCAGCACGGCGATCACAAGAGCGAGTCGGATCCGGCTTGGAGAGGGTTTCATGCTTGGGTCGCAGGCAAAGACGCGGAGCTGAACATGGAGTCTGGGGCTGGCAGGGTTAGGGGAGATCCTTCTGCCAAATTCGTTCCAGGCGAGCTCGCACCGCCTCGCTGTTATCTGGGTCTTGGTTTGGAGTCAGGCTGCCTCGCATCTGTCGGGCCAGGCGTGCGAATTTGAAGGCCGCTGCCACCGCGCAGACACTCCATGCGAGCAGGGTCCAGCGCAGATCATGCGTCACTGGTTGACTCCTTTTGGATGACCAAAAGTACTGGCATAAGAAGGAGTGGTGTCATAACGACAGCAGATGCCACGCCGAAAGGGACTGCTGCCCTCTCTGAAGCTGGACGGTAGAGGTGTCACGCATGTCAGGCAGTCGATACCAAAGTTGGGTCCATCAACGCGTGGGCGGTCCTTGTTCGGCATCTGGACACGTTGGCGAAATCATCGAGATGGGCTCGGCACACTGAAAAGGTTTGCCACTTCGCCCATGCCTGCAGTTGAGCGGACCTGCCTTTCAAATGCTGGCGGATCTGGAGCAATTAGCAGGACCATGCCTGGTGGCACTAACTGATGGTGACCCTGAGGACTTTGCAACGCTGCTGGGTTTGTTGCTGGCCCTCATGACAGTGACCGGAAAGAGCTTGCTGAGAGCCATGGCAAGCCCTGTAGGCGTTCCTTTGAGATTCAGCTGACTCAGGAAGTTCTCATCAATGTCTCCCCCATTTGGGGGGTGTGGAAGATGGTGGGCGGGGAGATGATTGATTGACGGGGCGAGAGGCTCACAACTCACGGCAAAGCAATGCATTCACACCCATCAAAAGCATCTCTCCATAAGAGAATTAGGAGAACCCCCAATTTCTGGGGGCAAGGCTTTGGGGCTCTTGGTGAGACTGGTCCTATGACTTGCCAGCAAACCAACAGCAACCAACGTGTGCTCTATTTTGATCAGATCAGGGCACTAATGATTGCGCTAGTCATTGCCGTCCATGTTCCAATAGCATTTTCCGATAGCGGTTGGGGCTGGTTTGGCGTACAGATTCCCAGCGGGGGGTCTGCTGATCCTTTCTTTGCAGTTGCATGCGGTTTGTTTTTCTATTTCTGCAATACATTCTTCATGTACATGTTATTTCTGCTTTCGGGATACTTCGTCCCGCGTTCGGTGCATAAGAAAGGCATTGCACGTTACCTAAAAGATCGATTCCTGCGAATTGGTATTCCCTTCTTATTTGGTCTGCTGTTGATCAACAATGCCTCGTATCTTGTTGGGAGGCTCTCCCCGGCCAGTCCTTTAGCGGAACTGCCTTGGAACGACATGCCCTTTAACCGAGTATCAGTGCTGTGGTTTTTGGTCGTTTTGTTCGTCTTCGATTTGCTCTATTGCTCCTGGGTTGCGCTGCGAGGAGATCGTTTCGCTGTAGACACATCAGTTCCTACGCCCCAGCTGCGCTCTTGGCTCATCAGTGCCGTTGCGCTAGGGATCCTTGAAGTCGTCATGGTCACACGCACCGACCTCTGGTCTGCTTTGAGAAGTTCACCGTTAGATGGCCTGGGTTTCCAAGGCATGCATATTTTTACTTATAGCTTTTTATTTTTTCTTGGCTGCAAGGCATCGTTGCATCGCTGGCTGGAGCGGCTTGACACCCATTTGGTTCTGCGGTGGTTCCGCTTCTCCGTCGCTTTGGCTCTCGGCCTTCTGGCAATTTCGCTTGTGCTGACCTTCAACGGCAGCATGTCAACTGAGATTGGCAAGCTCTCACTTCTGATGGCTCTCCTCTATCCCTTCATTGGTTGGGGAGTGATCGCCTATCTGTTGCTTTGGTTTCAACGTAATGAGAATCGCTGCGGGCAGTGGTTGGCTACAGCGGGAGTCGACAGCTTTGGGGCATACATCATCCACCCACTGGTGCTTGTGGTGGTGCTAGAAGCCATTGGTTTTATCGGTCTCAATCATTGGCTGATTGCACTCATTGCATCAGCTCTTGGAATCACGATCTCATTTGGAATCAGCCATCAACTCAGACGGATTCCACCTGTCGCCAGAATCATCTAGTTCACAAATCACCTGTTTTTAACATGTCATTTTCTGCTCCTGCTTCGCAGTCAATGGGGGAGTTTTGTGGACACAGGGTGGCACTCAGATCAGATGCTGCTTCTCGGTCTGGTTCCGAAGAGGACTGGGCAGTTTGTTCGAACGGATCAGCGGGTTCTAAGGAGCTCCGTCCGTTCTGGGTGGCATCCGAGCTGCCGTTGCTGTGAGCCTGAACGGTGCCGGTGGAAAACATTCCGTGAACTGACGAGCCCCTCGATGGGTCTTGCAAAGACTTGAAGTCGAGGTTCAGTTATTGCGCCATGCTCGCTCGGAGAACACTTCAGCTCGCATGCCTACTCGGCATCAGTTTGTTGGGGTGTGCCATCAGCCCCGCCATTGCCTGCACTAGCTTCATGCTGCAAGGCAATGACGGCGGCAGGGTGTATGGCCGCACCATGGAGTGGGGCCAACCACTCAACAGCGAGGCGTTGCTGATTCAACGCGGCACATCCTTACGAGGGGTGGGGGCATCGGGGCAACAAGGCACCGGTCTGGCATGGACCAGTCGCTATGCCGTGGTCGGACTCAATGCCGTTGGCGTCGATGACATCGTCGTTGATGGCATGAACGAACGCGGTATGGCTGGCGGACTGCTGAATTTCGCCGGTTATGCCCAGTTTCAAGACGTTCCGTCTGGCCAACAGAATCGATCCATCGCTAGTTGGCAGTTGCTCACTTATGTGTTGAGCAACTTCGAGTCGATCGCCGAGGTGAAGCAGGCGCTCCCCAACATCCTGGTGAACGGATCGGTGCTGCAAGCCTTCGGCGGCCCGGTGCCGATTCACATGACCCTGCACGACAGCTCAGGTCAGAGCCTGTCGGTGGAATACATCAAGGGTGAGCTCCATATGCTGGATAACCCAACGGGGGTTTACACCAACAACCCTCCCTTGCCGTATCACCTGGCTGCTGCCGGTAACTACGCCAACCTCAGCGCCAACCCTCCTGCTGTGATGCGCATCAATGGGCAGACGTTGCCGCCTGCAAGTTCAGGCGTCGGCTTGCATGGCTTGCCGGGTGATTTTTTGTCGACATCGCGTTTTATCCGCGCACTGATTCTCAGTCACAACGCGCCCACGGATTTGAGCTCAGCCCAGCAAGTAGGCACGGCGTTTCATCTGCTTGGCCAGTTTAATTTGCCGCCTGGAAGCATCGTCCTTCCTCCTGGTGGTGCGTTTGGTGGTGGGAGTTCCAAAGCCAGCTATGAGATCACCGAATGGAGCGTTGTTGCTGATCAGAAGAATGGCACCTACTCGATCAAAACGTTCGAGAATCCCGATCTACGCCAATTGCGTTTCGCCGACCTGCCGCTCTCCGGAGGCGAGATCAAGCTGATGCCTTTGACACAACAGCAATCGATTACCGAACTGCGTTGATGAGGAGGCCTCGGCGTTGGTGCATTCGATGCAGAGGTCAATTTGAGCTCTGATTGACTAGTGAGCCTGGTTCGATTGAAAAGTTTGGCCCACCTGCCAGTGTTAGAAGTCTGAGTGACTGATTACCTCGCTGGCTGGTTGAGCTTATAAAGATTAAGAGCGAAGCAGGCTGCGCAAAAGCTGACTGCAAGCACGATGAGGTCCTCGGTGGTCATGTCGCCTTGAAACAGATGATCTGATCCTATTGCTAAGAAGTGTAAAGTGCGTGCAAGGTCGTCGCCCCCCGGGGCAGGCCCGGCCTGCGGGCGGGCATTTCAGTGGCGTTGCCAATGGAAGAAGGTGTGGGAGGAGGTGCGCTACTGCTTCGAACGACGCCGAAGAAGGAGTTGTAGGAGGTGGAACCGCCTCAAGTGGGAGCAGAGCAGATGTATTGCTTGCAGTGGTTCGGATGGAGGACTAGGGATTTGTTGATGACCTGGAGCTGCTGAATTGCAAGGGTGTACGAATCCGCCTGGCCTGTCAGGACTTCGCCTATGTCCTGGATCAGGGCTGGCAAGCACTTATTGGTGCAACCTCATGTTCAATCATTTGAAGCAAGGTGAGCATCTGCTTAAGCGATGCGGTTAATAAATAGACCCCGCCACTTTTACTCAGATTCTTGCCAAAGGTAAGTAATCATGCACTTGGTTACGCATGTTTTGTCTTCGAGATCGCACTCAGTAATGCACTCGAAGTAGCTGTCTACTGACTGCCATCTCTCGACTATGGATGTGGCGTTGTGTTCGTTCTTGAATGTATCTCTCATTGGTAATCCTCCTGCGCTCCTCAAACACTATGCCGAATATTTAATAGGGTCAAACGCTGTATTGAGCTGGGTGAAGTGCCTAAGTACTTTTTACCAGGCGCGAATAAAAATGGCTTCGTCTAGGTGCTCAGCTCAAGGTGCTGCATTTCCAGTTCATTGCGAGCAAGGCTGAACCCAGCATCAGCACAGATCCTCCAGCGACCCCCGCCGTGAAGGCGAGCAGCGATTTAATGGTGGCAAGGGTCGTCTTGGTCGATGCCGTCAACATCGACTGGGCTTTGGCGAAAGCTCGTGCTCCTTTCTGTGCAAGTGCAGGACGATCTCTAGTGAAGACCTGCTGAGCGAGGTCCGCCGGGCGCTGAGCCGAGCTCAAGCGTCCTAGATTTTCAGAAGAGCTGCACGCTGTGGATCCCAGTAGGTCTCAGGCCGGCATTGCGTTCCCCACGATTCGCTTGGACATAACTCCGTGGCCCTTGGCGCTTCATGACCGTTGTTCCTGATTCATCGCACCTAGACGTTGATCTTGCTGTGATCGGAGCTGGTCTTGCCGGCACTGGTCTTGCTGCTTCGCTTCGCCAGCGCGGTTTTGACGGCACAATTCTGCTGTTAGAGGCTGGTCGTGGTCCGGGTGGTCGAGCAGCGTCGCGGCGTCGACGTGATGATTCGCTTTGGCGGCTTGATCATGGAGCACCTTGTTTCAGCTTCAGCCAACCACCGCAGGGTCTTCTTGCTGAACTCTGGAATCCTCTGATGGAGAAGGGAATTGTTCAGCCCGATCGAGGTCTTGTTGTTGGCTTGAGTGCGGCGGGTTCCATTGTCGATCCACCCGATCATCCACTGCTTCAGGGCCCACGTTTTCGTGGTGTGCCAACCATGGCATCGGTGCCAGAAGCGTTGCTGAAGGCTGCAGGCTCAAAAACGCAAGGGGCGTTTGGAGAACGAATTAGCAGCCTGCGCAGGGAAGACGGATGGTGGTGTCTCTCAGGTCAGCGTCGGGCACGTTCTCTCGTGGTCACTGGAAATCTTCTGGCCCATCCCCGTTCCCTGGCGATGTTGGGTTGGCGCGATGTTCCTTTGCGTTCGGCAGTTCCGTTGCATGTGGATCCCTGCTTCGATGCTGCACTCGAGCAAATTAGTGAGATGCGTGCATCGGTACGTTGGAATTTGATGCTCGAATTGCCTCGCTGTTCCGATCATCTACCTCGGCAAATTTGGTTGACACCTGAAGCTCAAGCAAAATTTGGCATCGAACGGATTGTTCTTCATCGTCAGCAAGATCACAGGCTGGGCTTAGTCGTCCACGGCTTGGACGACGGATCCCCAATTACGCCAGCGAGCCAGCCTGGTTTGTTGGTGGAGCAAGAATCACGCCAACGGAAGGCTTTGACGGAGCTGTTGCTGCCTTGGCCCGAGTTGGCTCAATCACTTGCCCTGGCCCGTTGCTTAGGCGTGATGCGTTGGGGAGCGTCTCAGCCCCTGGATGCCCCCCTAGCCAACTCCCTTCAATGGTGCGAGTCCAGCGCAGTTGGTTTTTGTGGAGATTGGATTGCCGGCCCAGGCTTTGGCATGGCTGAAGGGGCTCTTCAAAGTGCGGTTGATCTTGCCACCGAACTGATCTAAATGAGGCAGTATCGCTGAGGGATTGATCACAACAAGCTCAGAGTGGATTGCTGGCAATGGCGAATGCTCCATCGATGCATCAAAAAGTGCAGAGCATCTGATGTATGTGGCCCATTGCAATGTTATGATTTGACTGATTTTTAGCACAGATGCGCAATGGAGTTTACGCTTGTAATCCTTAATCGATATGTTTCTGCTTATCCGCAGATGGAATGGACTGAATGGAAAGACAGTAATAGGAAGAAAATGAAAAGTGAAGGAGACAATTGGTCGAAGGCAACTTTGGCTGGTAATGATATTTGGGACTGCCTCAATAGTCATAAGATCGACTCCCGTCATCTTGTGCAATGGAAGCCAGCCGTCGATACGCTGTATCGAGTCAGCCTTCCAAGTCAGTAGTAGAGGCTGGGGTCTTCATCGCTTTGAATCTGTTTCCGAGGCCTAAGTTGTTCACAGGTTTAGGTGTCTCCTGCCGTGGAGTGAACCGCAGGAATGTGATGCCTGGGCGGCATGACGAGTTGTCTCGGCGATGAGTTTATAGAGAAAGCTTGGTAAGCCAATGCTTCACTTTAGGGAAGATGGCTATTCTTCCCTGCTTGAATAGGCGTGATCTCGCTGATCCATTAACTCTGCAACACGTTGCTTGATGGCGTTGAGGCGGTGGCCTGTAGTTGAGCTTGACTTCGCGTTTCAGTATTTCGCATTGTGATTTGCGATTCAGAGCCGCTTGTCTGCTCTGTCGATGACGACTAGTGACCTTTTTGGCTGTCGATACTTGTCAAGAGCGCTGATCAAAAGGGCTGGATTGAAACCTTTTGCTTGTATTTTTCTGATTGTTGCGCAATCAAATTGCTGCCAATAGGGCGGCCTTGCAATTATCGCCCGCGCGAGTCCAGGAGGCTAAGTATTATTGCTCTATCAAAGTTTTATGTGCTTTTGGTGGTTTGTTGTTGAATCTCGCCTAAAAAGGTAGTCGAGTACGGGAGTTTTGATGAGCTTTTCGCTTACAACCATCCTGATTGGTGCTGCAACGTATCTTTTTATGCACATCATTTTGTCGCCCTTGCTTTCTTGAGTCGGGCCAGTCTCTCTTTGCTTGGATATTGCTCAATGGCTTGATGCGTCTAGGGTCGCCACTTTCCCTGAATGCAGGCCAGAAAATGCTTCCTGGTTTCACCCCGTTCACGCTGGCTTGGAGGTCTGAGTTCCAGGTTGATCTCGCCTCTTCGCCTTGTCCTGATGGCGGGAGTCAGCGCAGTACCGGGCCGAATAAGGCCAGGAAGTACATGTAGATCACCGTACCTGCGGCGATCGTAGTTATTGAGAAGCTCATTAGATTGACGTGATTACTAATAACGTATTGATCACGAATTTGAGTTGGCGTTGCTTGTGATACCAAAATCTTTGATGGAGTAGGAATACTCAAGCGGCATGTTTCATGCCTGCAACGTTTTGGTCAACGATCAGCGTTGCCTGGCTGTAGGGCAGATTGCTCAGCCATCCTGGCTTGCAGGGCGCTGATCGATGCGTGGCTGCTTCTCCCCCCCCTGTCCCACTGGTTGGCTCGGATGGTCTTGGCTTCAAAGCAAGCAGAGACGGTTTTGCTCCAGGGCATGATTCCCGGCTGGAAGGTCGTTTGGCCTCTGTTGTCGTCCGAGCAGTTTCAGGATTTCTACAGGAAACAAGTGTGAAGCTGGGGTCACGCCATCCCTGCACTAATACCTAGGTTTAAATCACCAGGCGGTCCCGCGATGAACTCTTCTCAGCTCTCAAGCCTCAAATGGGAAGAGAATGGCGAGATGTCTGCCCAAGATACCTGGAATCTCGTTCGCCAGCTCAGCAAAACCGAAGACCACGACAGGGCTTCGAACCTGCTTCAACTGTCCTCGAAGCACAGACACGCCAATTTGGAGCGTTGAACGTCACGCCAGTGGCGTAAGCGTCGTGGCAACCCTTGGGCAGAGTCACTGACCTTGACAGAGGCCCTTCAAGCAAGCAAGGGTCCTCAGGTCTCTGAAACAGCAAAGGTCTCGTGACCGAGACCAGAGTCGCCCTATTGGCGTCTTGCTCTTACTTGCGTTTGCCAATTCGCGTGGCACTTGGATGCAGCGGGCAGGCCAAAGCATGGAATGGGGCGTGTGTTCCATCACAGATCACGCTTCCCATCGGATGAGCATTTGAGCTGTCGAATTTCATTGAGTTGACTGCAGCATCACCGTTCTAAAGCGGCTGGTGGCATTGATGTGGAAAGCACCGCTTCTGCTTGGGATCGCTTCGCCTTTGGCCCGGCTTGGGGCGTGAGCATCTGCACAATTGGATCCTGGGTAAGAGGCCATGGCTGCCCAGTCCACTTCTATTCCGGTGAATCCGGAAATGATTCGATCCTTTTTCTCTCCTTGGCTGCCTGCTTCGCCTGCTGTGGTCATGGTGAAAGCAGCGGCGTGGCTGTGATGAACACCGTGCTGAATCACCAACAACTGAGTCGTACCCCTTTGCTGTGTGGTGTGGTGTCGGTGATGGCGGCCACAGCCCTGGGCTGTGGCACCGCCGTCGGTTCCTTTGTGATGCTTGACGCTGTTTGGTCAGATCCTGCCCGTGCTGCAGAACCGACGGTGTTGGTGCTCATGTTGGCGACATCCGCATTTCGGGAAAAGGCTTGCCGTGAGAGAGCAGCTCAGGAGGTGGATCCGGTGTGATGGTTTGTTCGTAATTGGAGGCTTGTTCTGATGACTGGAATGCGGCAATACCAGGGTCGTTACTCTCCCGGCTGCGGTGCCCGTGTTCGTGAGCGCACGCTTGTGGCTGACCTGCAAGGAGACGAAGCCATGCAGCACGCTTTCGAGGGCTATGCACCCCAAAGGCCAGCCGTTGCATCTGCAGCATTAGCCCGACCGGAAAGCCCTGCCTCCAGCCAAGGGTTGTGGGCTGTGATCACACGAGTGGTTCGTTGGCTACGCAGCTTGCTCAGGCTTTAGCAACCGGTCAGTTTTGTTCTCTACTGAGACCAGTCGAGCGGCTGGTCATGCCAGAGCGGCAAGGGCGGCACGATGGCCAGCTCCTGTCTTTCATCATTGCGGCTTGCTCAGTAGGGCTTCGCCGCGGCGGTGAATCTCGCGGGCATAGTCGGTCCAAGTGCCCTGCCCCCAATAACGGAAGCAGCTGGTCTCCAGCAGCAGGAGATGCAGGAGGCAGTTGCGGTAGTGGGGTGTTGCGCTCATCGCCGGATCAGCAGCGACAGCATCGTCAAAGCGGGCGTGAAAGTCAGCGCTGAGTTGGTGCATCGGTGTGAGCACGTTCGTGTAGCCCTCCACCCAGCTGAGGTTGTTGGTCCAAGAAGCCCCGTCCATGGAGAATCCGCCATCCTCTTGTCGCAATCGGTTGATCGCTGCGTCAACGGAGGTTGCGCTTAGCTCACCTTCCACGGCATCCCAGAGGCGCTTCTGCTGCACCGCCTGTATCGGCGGGAATTGCTCTGGCCCAATCCCTTCAGCTTGCAGTAGCTCAAGGTATTCCGTGCCATTGATCGCCTGCGTTGCTTCGTTGCGCACTCGCTCGTGGGCCTGAATGAAGGCAGCAGGGAATTCGTTCATCATCACGCCGCCATTTTCACCATCGGCGATCTGGCTGACCAGGGCCGGAACCATGCACGTGTCCAGCGGCTGTCGCTCCAGGCCAAGGGCCTCGTAGCAGGGTTGCATCTGACCCACCAGCTTGGTGTCGGATCCCTGGGTTTTGATCAGCGCAGTGATGCTGATCTCCTCCCCGTTGGAGTTGCGGGCGATCAAACGGTTCGGCACCAAGGTTTGCTCGCGAGGCAATGCTGCGCCATTCAGGGTTTCTACGCTGTGCTCTTGCACGAGAAGCCAGCGATAACCGCACTCTTTTAGGGCCTGGACCAGAGCAAATAGCGTCTCGGGGTGATTGGGCAAGTGCATCTCCGGCAGCGAGAAGCCGCGCACGCGTTGCAACGCTGCATCACCGGCGATTGCTGCGAACTGATGCTGCCAGGCTTGAATCTGCAGCTTCAAGTCAGGAACAGGAGTTGATGGGGCCACGGCATGGCCCCAAAAGGTTCCGAGCCACTCCACATGCCGCTGCATGGTGGGATCGCAGGCCAAGTAACGCAGGGCATCTGTGATGTCGGTTCGGCCCATCTGCTCAACGCCCCAGAGCAGGTTGCCCGAGTAATCGAGCATGATTCGAGGGCTGCATCCGTCATCAATGAGACGGGGGATCAGCTCTGCCATTCGCCGGTAGCACTGGGCGAACGGTTCGGCGTTGTGATTGTCCCCCTGCTCAGGGTGCTCCAGCATGAACTGCAGATGGGAGATCAGCTCTCCATCTGGCCCGGCGGGGATGGTGGGCTGATGCATATGCAGTGCACAGGCAAAGCTGGAGCTGAACGACTCAAGACGCCGATCAGACTGCGCTAGCCAGACAGGTTCTTCTGCCTGCATCAGCTTCTGCAGTTCACGTTCTCGGCCGCTGATCGTTGGAAGGGTTTGCATCTGATCAGCCACAGATGCTGCCCAGCTGCCACACCTTGCTGCAGTCTTGTTGGCTGCCATCGAAGATGATCGTGTTGCCGTTGGCGGGGTTGCGCAGCACAAATGAACCGGCATATGAGAGCAGATTCCACTCACCGCCGCGTGGATCGCGATAGATCGACGATGTGCGGGTTGTCGTGCGAATCAGGGTGTAGGTGTCGCTGATGCCATCCGACCAGGTCAGTCGGAATCGATTGCAAGGGGCGCTGCTGCAGAGAAAGGTGCGCCTACATCGGAGATTGCGGCCGTTGTAGCTGCAGTTCACCCAGGCTTCATTCCCAAGCGTTTGGGCGAGGAGTGGTTGGCTTGCCCCGAGCGGGGAGAGCAGGCCGAAGCAGGCGAGAATGCTTGCCATCGCGTGCATCGTCGCGACCACCGGGGTCATGCTCTGGGCTTTATGGCTTGGGGAGGTGTTCTTCATGGCGATGGGTGATCTGTGCCACCAAGGCCGCGTGTCGCGACCAACCGTGCGCACGTGCTGGTTTGGGCCCATGGCTTTTGCTGTCGGACCGGTGGGGCGGGGGAATGATGTCAGCGTCAGTCCTGTGTTGCTTTGACTGGAGTCTCGGTGGTCGTGGCTGTTACGACCACGTGGTTCCACTGATGTCTGCGAACGCCCATCGAGGCTTCGGTGTTTTCGCTCATCCAGCGCCAGGCGTTTCGAACGAGCATGGGGTAGCTCATCTGTGTGCTGCGATGGCGATGATCCTGCAGGCTCCGCTGCTGTTCTTGGTTGTGATTACCGGCGCTTGGCCGGTATTGCCGGCGATGGCCCAGCGGGCTGATGTGGTTCGACCTGCCGCCAATGGGAATTTCCTGACGACCAAGGTGCAGGGAAACAGAGGTGAGTATCACCAGATGCTGTGGTTGGTAATTGATCAGGATCGCAACGGGTTGAACTGCCGGTCGCTCGGTGGCGATGCGGTTCCACTGGTATCCCTCGATTACGGAAGCATTCTTCGCACTGCAATCGCGCAGTCCCAGCTGAATGGGATCGTTTTTCAGGACGATCAAGCTTGGTTGCCGGTGGATGTAGGGCCTAGGGGGACCTTTGTGTTTGATCACAGGCCTCTTCAAGCCCGTGGAGAGATGCTGCGTTGCAAAGTGCGGGCAAACGCAGCCTTGATCACACCGATCAATCCCGATGCCTTCGACGAGACGGCGGCTCCTGGTGTGCGCACGATTCCTTCGCGGCCTTAAAAAGGCGGGCTGTCCAGGCCCGCTCCAGTCCCCCAACAGAAGTACCGATGCGCGACGCTTCTGTAGTCCTGTTATCCCGAAGGGAGGAGGGCGCTGTTGTGGGAATTGCTACGCATCTTCGCCTTGATGAGTGTTTCAGCACTGGCGCTCAGCCTCCGACCTGAGCCAGAACAAAAGGGCTGCTTTGCTTGTGATGCGTTCGTCTTATGAGGTGAGGTTGGAGTCTCCTGGTGGGGCACAGCGGTTTGTGGTGAGGGCCTCTAGCCGAAGTGATGCCTGCCGTATGGCGGCCGAAGCCCATCCCGGTTGTGCTTTTGTGGTGGTTGGCAGAATCGGCGACGGGATTGATTGCCCTTAGTCAGTCCTTTTCTGCAGACCTGCTGTCACCAGAACCCTGCCGTGCAGCGGTGATCACTATCGTGATGCTTTTGGCGGAGCCTGTAGAGGATAAATCCTGCTTGGAGGCAATTGTAATTTGCGATGAGTATCACTTGATGCAGTCTTCAGTGTTGCTTGTAAGCCAAAAGGATTAGCGCAGAAGATGCATCTTCTTGCCTGAAAAGAATGATGAGTGAAGCTGAAGCATTCTCTTTGGCTTGAAACGTGCCTGGATTCTTGCCTGGATCGATCAATCAAATTGATCAGTCGGCTGAGTCAGGTGCATTGCGTGATAGCTAGAGGCTCGATTTCCTCTGTCAGGTTTCCAGAAGGTCGAGGCGTGTGGAATCATGCTGCGGCTTTTGTCTCTGGTTGGTCATTGATGTCAAGCCATGGCAGGAATGACCTGTTGTAGCGCATGCTTTGCTCCGTGTTCAAAATGATACAGAAGTGGCGAAGTGTCCTTGTGGCTTTGTCCATTCAGTGGCTACGTTGAGATTGAGCTTGCTGATGGGGGATGAGCTCCAAGCCTAATCTTCGATTCGTTTTTGAACATAAAGCGCTGGTTTACAATCTCGGGGCTTTGAGTTCCTATATCTCACAGGTTTGTTTTCTGTCTCACGGTATTCACATGTTGGCGACGCGCACGCCGCCACATTGGTCTACAACTGGCTTTGCGCTGTTTACGCTCACTTCGATTGTTCTGATGGCTCCCTATAAGTGGGATAGGAAATGGATGCGTATTAAAAGTCTGATAGGGATGACAACTTTTAGCACTGTTCTGATTCTTTATGCTGTTTGTGCGATGGCGTTCTGACCAGTTGATTGGTGCCTGGCTAGGGCCAGTCTTCCCCTCTGCGTTGGATCACCAGTTGATGGCTCGCTGGGTGGCCGTTCAAGGGATGGGCCCTCCGGCACCTCGCCCCTGGGATAACTGGATGAAAGTCGTGGCTTGTGCTGGTCGGCGACAAGGCGTTGCAAGCATAAAAAGCACCCCTGCTTGAACGGCTTGGCGATTGCCTCGCCTTCATGCACTCAATGCCCCACCCGCTAAGGCAATTGAGAATCACTTGCAGAAAAGCCGGTTTTGTGTTCTATTGAGATCTGTTCTCAATGGTGGAGTTTGTGGTCCGTGTGTTTGGCGATCGTGCGCTGCTGGCCACGTTGGTTCAGCAGTGGGCCCATGAGCAGGTGCAGCTTCCCCGTGCTTCTGCTCTGGAGGGCGCAGCGGTCTTGAGGCGATCAGTACGGCGAGACCTGGGGAAGCCACCCCTTTGATCGATGCTTCTGGCTTTAGGTAATGGCGCTTTGGCGAGGTTGCTTTCGAAACGTTGCTTTCGCCACAACAGCCTGGGGATGGATACGGCTCAATGGCGCTAGCTGAAGCAATGCGATGAAGCGACCATGCTCCCGGCCATTGATGGGGGTGTCAGGCCGACGCACCCTTGCAGACGAGCAGGTTTGGCTTGAGTTCTGGAAAGGTGGTGCGGCCCATTCGATTTGTGTGCCGCGCGCGCGTCTGCGGCAATGGCGTCTGGATCTGATCGCCGATGGTGCGGTGCTGATCCGTTCAGTGTCGGCTGAAGTGGCGGTTTGACCCCTGCCTCAGGCTTCCTCAGGCCTGGGGCAGGGCATCAGTGGAAGCACTCCGCCCTGGGGGTGAAGCCATTCTTCGAATTCGTGGTCGATTGCCAAAGCGTCGTCATCTCGGTCCGCATTGGTCAGTAACTTTCGCCGATGCTTGCAGTAATCAAGGGCTGCTTCGATCAGGGCCATTGCTTCATCGCTGGTCATCACCCGTGGGCAGATTGATCTGCATGCTTGATGTGGTCGTCAGCTCGCGCCGTGGCAATGGCGACAGGTCGGTGGCTTTTTGAGCGTTCCCGGATCGGCTCCAGGAGCAGGCCGGCTCAGGCGGAGAGCCATTGCAGTGACACCCGCCGCTGGCGCGGGCCATCCAGCTCCACCAGGATCACGTCTTGATAGGTCCCGAGCACAGGCTCACCATCGGTCACAGGCACCATGACCTGGTTGCCGAGCACAAGAGCCTGAAGATGGGCATGGGCATTGCGCGGTTCATCCGCGGGGATGTCTGGGCGAAGGTCCAGATCGTTGTGTTTCCAGGATGCGGAGGCGGAGGCGAGTTGATCCAGCCAGTGCTCGAGGTCCATGAGCAGTCGCTCTTCCATCTCGTTGACAATCAGAGCCGTGGTGGTGTGCAGGCCGGAGATCGCTACGGCACCTTCGCGTTCGCCATGGAGGCGGATGAAGTCACGCACCGCTTCCGTGAGGGGAAGGCACTGGAATGGTTGGGAGGTGGAGAGGGAGAGCAGCTGCGAAGACATCGGAGCGGGCTGCGACGGGCGTTTGCACCCACTGTGCATGACGCCTCTGGCTGACCAGGGTGTGCTGCCCGGCTTGATCAAGGTTGCGAGGGTGGCCATGCTGGCTGCACGGATCGATACGACAGCTTCCATGCCCCTTTTGCCCCGCTGGCAGTACATGACTCCCCAGAGCAAGGCTCTGGTCACCAAAACCACCATTGGCGTCGGTGTGGTCCTGGTGGCCGCCCTGTTGCTGCGCTCCCTCTTGCCCTGGGTGGTGTTGGTCTTGATCCTCTGGTTCGGATGGCAGCTGTTTGCACGCCGGTGATGGGGCGCGCGCACCCATCGCATTACGTGGTCGGTGTCGTTTTCTTGCGAGGTTGATGCTTTGGCTCCTTGGCTCTGTCGGGTGAACGACAAGGTCAATGGGGTGCGAGTCGTTCATACCCACCCCCATGGCTTTCTGTGAGGCTGTCGCTGCAAGGGATTTGAGGGGGCTTAACTTGGATCGTCAAGTTGTGTTCATGTTGTGGGTCGGTTGAACTTCACATCGAAGAGATCGTCAATGGCCTCTTGCGGTCGGGGCTTTAGCAATCAACAGGCCCTGCTGGCTCTGCTTCTTGTCCTTCCAATTGGTGTGCTGGGTTTGGGGCTTGTTGTGTTGCTGATCCAGCGTCAGGGTGCTGTGACGCCCACTCCAAAGCCCCCTGTTGTCCAGGAGCTTCCGAGTGATATCGATCGCAGTACCACGATCCAGCCACTTCCTTCGAAGGAGCGTTCAGCGGCACCGCAGTCTGGGCTGAGCCAGCAACAGGCGCGAGCGATTGTTGAGGAATGGCTCACTGTGAAGTCGCAGATCTTCGCTCCTCCTTTTAATACCGATCTTGCCGATCAGGTGGTGGCTGCTGGCCCACTCTGGACGGATCTCACAAAGCCAGATGGATCGATTCAGTGGTTGAAAAACAACAACAGTCGTTATTCCTACTCAATCATCCGTGTCAATCGTGTCATTCGCTTCATTCCGTCGATTGCGATGCCATCGATCGTGGTTTCTGTGACTGAAGACTCCACTTTGCATTCTCCAAAAGGGGCTGAAAAGTCTTCCACTACCAACGATTGGGTTTACACCCTGAAGGAGGAGTCTGGGCGTTGGAAGATCTGGGACTACCGCAAGCAGTAGATGGACTTCATTCGTTATTCCCCAGCTGTTGGTGTGCTGTTGATGCTGTGTGGCTGTAGTGCGATCCAGCTCCCTCGATTTAGGACGACCCCTGATCCTGCTCCCGTGCCTAAGGCCGATCTTCCGGTTGCTCCGAAGAGTGCGCCCCCCTTGTTGGAGCTGGTGCCGTCTGGTCTACAACCAGTGGCCCTTGAGCAGATTGAGCGCTGCTCCGAACTGCTCGGTTTGTCGGAGGAGCTCGACAAACCGGCTGATCCCACCAATTTCGGTGAGCGGGAGAGCCGTGACGTCTGGGGACGACCTCTGAATGCCAAGCCCCAGGTGATTGTTTTGCATGAAACCGTGATCGGTGAGAAGGCCACGGTTGACTTGTTTCAGACGCCGCATCCTGAGGATGCCGATCAGGTGAGTTATCACATGCTGATTGCGCGTGATGGATCACGATTGCGCATTGTTCCTGATAACAATCGTGCCTATGGCTCAGGGATGTCGGCATTCGGTGATGCGACCCAGCGTCGTGAGCCTGGGCGGGTGGGATCCCTTAACAACATCGCTTTGCATGTGAGCCTGGTGTCACCGGTTGATGGACGCGATGACCGCGGTAGCCATTCCGGCTATTCCCCAGCTCAGTACCGCAACCTTGCTGGTCAAGTGTTGCTTTGGCAGGCCCGTCATGGCATTCCCTTGACCCGGTTGACCACCCATCAGGCCGTGGATCGCAGCCGTAGTCGCTACGACCCAAGAAGTTTCCGCTGGGATCGCTTCATGCCGCTCTATCAGCAGGCAGCTCGCCTGTGCGGATTGGAGCGTTTCGACAATGGGCAGGCGGGGCTCTGAATGAGAATGTTGATAACGATGGAGAACGTCTCTTGAGTTAGTTCTGTCGGGTCTTGATTTCGCCTGTACTGCAGTGAAGACGTCGAGTGAATGTGCAGAGGAGTCGTCTAAAAGGAATGGGCACGCTGACGTCGTAGGGCTTCAACTGCTCTGTGGGTGACCAGCTAGAGATCAGGAGGGCGGCCTGAAGGCAAACGTGCCACCAGGAAGACGGATGCGCACGTCGCCGTCGTCATCGATACGCCAGGTGCCTGTGTAGCGCTGACCGTCGAGGAAGACCTCAACGTCTGTGTTGTTCCAGAGCACCACCGATCGCTTCAGTCCTGAAGGCTCAACCACATCGAAGACCCGATCACCATTGACGTTGGTGCGCTGCGTGATGCGACAGCGTTCACCGATCAGGCTGCCTCCGCTTTGCATCTGAAACCAACACGTGCTGCTACTGCTACGGGTGATTGGTGTGCCGACAGGATTGGCCAGTGGTTTTAGCGGCAAGATCGGTTCGGCTCGAGGTTGTTGCGGTAAAGGCTGGATGGTTTGTTGCTGTGGTGTCGGCGTCACCGTCTCTGGGCCCGCTGGGTTCGGTTCCTGCGCTGTGGAGTTTGCGTTGGAATTGGAGTTGTGGTGCATGGCCAGGGTGATCATGACCCCAATCCCGATCAGTCCGATCGGGATTGCCATCAACAGCATCAGCAAAACCTGCTGGCTGGAGAATCCAGCTGATCGTGTATTGGTTTTGAGCCGTAAATGCATGATTCCAGGTTTCTCGCGTCCTGCTCTCAAGATCGCAATTTAAAAACGGACCTGGTTTGTTGGCTGTGCCGATCAAGATCCCCTCCTCTGGCGGGATGGAAGCCTGGGGCTGGGTTCAGACGGTGTTCGCCTTGACCTGCAAGGGTCTCAACCTTGTTTTTGTATCAATACAAACAGTTTTTGTTTGGGGCTCAAGGCTCAATGGTGTCCAGTGAAGGAGCCAACGCTTGGATCTCACCGTTCAGCAGGTTGAATCATCGTTTGCTGTCAGCCCCGGCAGTGCCCTGGGTTTGTTCTGGCTGCAAGCCCATTTCCCCACCAGCGAGTGGGATGACCTGTTGAGTGGTCGGGCTGTGTTCAGTGGCGAGAGCCTGACGGCCATGACCAGTGATGCCCGTGATGCGGGATTAAGCGTGGAGGCTCCCGTCCAAGTGCGTTTCTGAGCCTTGCCTCGCGGGTTTTGGTTGGGCCTGAAGAACGGGTCGACCTGCTTCAAGCACGAGTCATCTCCGGTCGCATTCGCGGATTGATTCAGTCATCCGCGCTGGTCGAGCCTCCACTACAACTGATGCAGTCCGGAACACGGACTGCTGCAAAACCTGCCGACCCCCGGGCGTGAGACCCCCGGGGGTTTTTTATGGCTGAAGCCTGAGCTGGCGGGCCCGATGGCGGGCCAATGTCCGCCCTGAGCGCTTCCGGGAGCGTTGATAAAGATCAGCGTTCACCTTCAGCTGGCGCGGGTAAGGCCAGCTGCGTTTCAGAGCGGCTGAGTTGCTAGTGCGCACGCACCACCAGCAGTGGAGGTAGAGGACGATCAAGCCTGTGATGACGCCGGTCATGGCCGTGGGATGTCACTGGTGGGCTCTTGACGTTGATTGTCGGTGTTGATGGCCTCGTACGCCAGTGGTGACGCCGTGATTCCTATCTGGCTGTCAAGAGCTGAATCGGAGCAATACAGCACTTCACAGACACCACGTCCGACGCGGGATGATGGAGGCGTCTCGCGGATGTGATGGTCAGCTCCAAGCTTGGAATTAGTAGCAAGCAGCAACGTTTGATCGATCTGCTTGAGGCCAGCGACGCTGAGCTCAGCGGTCAGCAGCTCCATCGCTCTCTATTGGAAAGCGATCAGGGCATGGGGCTGGCGACTGTGTATCGCAATCTCCACCAGCTGCAAAAACGCGGTCTGGTGAGGTGTCGCCACCTGCCCACTGGAGAGGTGCTCTATGCCCCTGTGATGCGAGATCGTCATCACCTCACCTGTGTGAACTGTGGAGAGACCCGTGAGCTCTCCACCTGTCCGTTGCATTCGATGACGATCCCGGAAGAGCAACAGGACGGGTACCAATTGCTCTTCCACACCCTTGAGTTTTATGGCCTCTGCAATCGCTGCCAGCAGGACGACGAGCAACCGTGATCAGAAGCGGAAGGTGACCCCAGTTCCGACATGGTTCTGGAAGCCCTTGCCCCAACCTTTCCCTCCTTGCGTGCTGTACATCATCTCCAAGTGGGCGAAAGCAACAACGCTGTCCGAAATTGGGTATTCAAAAGAGATGTCTCCGCCCCAGTCAGTGCGTTGTGACAGGCCTGAATAAGAGCCAGGGCTATAAAAGCGAGGGCCACCGGTGAGGGTGATATTGAGCAAATCAACATTGAAGCCGAAGCCTGCCCAAGTATCGGTGTAGTTGCCGATGTAGGTGCCGTCGCTTTCCCAGCCGGTGTGATTGCTCACATTCACGAAGACACCATCGATCACCGACTCCAGGCCATCGCCGAGGGCGAAGTTGACGTCTCCATCGCCAAAGGCATAAGTGATGCCTGCTGAGACCTCATGCTTCACGCCCTGGATATCTTCTCCCTGGGATTTCATGACGGCGTAAGGAAGCCAGGTTGCAGAAATCGCCAACCGATCGTTTGGTTGGTAGCGAGCCTGAACCATCCCTTTCATGTCGATTCTGCGGTAGGGCTGCCCCTTCTCATGGCCATGCGCTGCATGGTCGGCATGCCCCTCATCGCCATGGTCTTCATCGCCATGGTCCTCATCACCATGGTCTTCATCACCATGGTCTTCATCGCCATGGTCTTCATCGCCATGGTCCTCATCGCCATGGTCCTCATCGCCATGGTCCTCATCGCCATGGTCCTCATGGGCACCCCCTTCGGCTGCATGGTCATCGTGCTCGTCCAGATGAACCTTGCCGTAGAAATGTTCGGCCTCACCCCATACCAGGGCTGGACCAATAGCGGCTTCAATGCTGAAACTGCCGTCGTTGGGAAGTCCCCATTCGAACACTGCGCCGAATAGACCATCGATCGCGTAGTGGGAGGGTTTCCCTTCGGTGGTGAGGTTGTTTTCGAAACCTCCGTGACCTTCGAGTGTGATGACAGGAGTGACCCTGGTCTCTCCTTCGCGCAGCTCTTCTTCCGAGCCGCCTCCATGGTTGTGGCCTGCACCTGCGTGGCTAGCAGGGGCGAAGACAGCCTCGAGGGCAAGCGGAGATAGCAGCCCAAGCGCAGCCAAGGCTGCAGGCGAGATTGAGAAGCGGCGCATTGTGGATGGAGTCTTGGTAGTGAGTCGGGATTGAGTGGGGAGTGGTCTTGCTGCCTTTACTGGACAGCACTCCATCGCTGTTGCAGTCGTTCGGCAGAGGCTTGATTGCAGCTGCCTCCCTGGGCATTCACCACCGTGCAGGTGTTACTGGTGGCGGTTTCGATCAGGCTCTTGCCAGGTGCCGTGCCGTCCGCAAAAACGAGGTTCTTGGCAATGGGCTTGCCGCTGCTGCGACTGATGCGCTTCATGGTCTTGGAGACCGGGAATTGTTCGGGGAACAGCACTTTGGTCTTGGAGGCTTTTACGGCGTTGCTGATCGCTCTCAGGCTGGAGGGCCGCAGGGTGCCTCCGGTGGCGTAGTCGTCGATCATGGCCACGTGACGCATCCCGTAGCGGTCGGTGAAAAACTCAAACGCGAGATGCTCGGACACCAAAACGCGATGGTCAGCCGGGATGGTGGAGATCTGCTGACGGTTCCAAGTGTCGAGATCCTTGAGGATGGCGATCACGTTCTGCTGGCGTCGTTTCAGAGCCTGTTTCGATTCAGCATTAATCGGTAATTGTTGAAGAGCATCGGCCACCACATTGGCCATGGCACCCGTATTGGCAGGGCTGTGCCAAAGATGGGGATCCTTGTTGGGGTTATTTGGAACAGCGCGCTCGCCCACGGCGATCAGCTCGAAATTGCCGTCTAGACGACTGAGCGATGGGTTGAGGTTGTATCCATTAATCAGCACCAGTTCGGAGTTGCTGATATCTCTCCGGTTGGCCGGCGTGAGTTGAAAATGGTGGGGATCGGCGCCGGGTGGAATCAGACAGCGCACATCGGTGGCTCCGCCGGACAGGGTGCGGGTGAGATCGCAAAGCACCCCATCGCCTGCCACGACCGCTGGGGTTGCCGCTTGGGATGGTGATGGATTGGCCAGCCCTGTGGCTAAGCCTGCGGCGATCAATGCAGTGCTGCGCAGCAGGCGCGAATAACAGACGCCCATGAGGCAGACCAGAGAACGGCCGAATGATAACGGTTCTCATTCTTGGTGCAATGTCCGAGCTCTTCCCCATCGCGGCTGGGCCGGTGATGATTGGCCAAACCATTCACCTTCATGGCGCGATTGGCCACCGCCTGGGCGATCTTTCAAGGCTTGCTGCTTGAGTCGCTTCCCTTCCTTTTGTTAGGGGTCACGATTGCTGCGCTTGCCCGCTGGCTTGTGCCCCAAGCTGCTTGGGTGCGACGGTTGCCACGTCACCCGCTGCTGGCTCCTGTGGTCGGTGCCTTGCTCGGCTTCGCTCTGCCGGCCTGTGAGTGCGGCAATGTGCCCGTCGCCCGGCGCTTGCTGGCCAGCGGTGCCCCCCTTGGTACCGGCTTCGGTTTTTTGTTTGCGGCGCCTGTTCTCAATCCGATCGTGTTGGCCAGCACCTGGGCTGCATTCCCTGATCAGCCCTGGTTGCTATTCGCCCGTCCTCTGGGGGCCTTTGTGATTGCCATTGCCCTTAGTGCCCTGTTGGGGTTGATGGGGGAACGGGCCCTATTGGAGCCTGCCTTGCTCGAGGAGCGCCGGTTGACGCAGCCGCTCGCCGAAGTCGGCCTGCTGGAGCGGGGCAGTGGCGTTCTCGGCGCGGCTCCGATTCCCATTTCGCCCCGCCCTTCATCCCAGTCCATCTCGCTGTCGGACGTGCTGCTGCATAGCGGTCGAGAGTTCCTCGGGCTTTTGGTGTTGCTGGTGCTCGGATGTGCCCTGGCTGCAGCAGTTCAGTCCTGGTTGCCTCGCGCCTGGTTGCTGGCTGTGGGGTCGGCTCCGACTCTGTCGGTTCTGGCGCTGATGTTGCTGGCCCTTGTGGTTTCGGTCTGTTCGAGTGTGGATGCTTTTCTTGCGCTCGGTTTTGCTGCGCAGGTCACGCCTGGGGCGCTGCTGGCCTTCTTGTTATTGGGCCCGGTTGTGGACCTCAAGCTCGCTGGTCTGTTTACCGTGCTCCTGCGCCCCAAAGCGATTGCAGTCACCGCCTTGGCCGCGTCGCTGCTGGTGCTGCTGATCGGTCAGTGGGTGAACCTGGTGCAGCTTTGAACGTCATGACGCTTCGCCTTCGCTGGTCATCCCTGTCGCTTCCCCTGTTGTTGCTGTTGTGGGGTTGGGTGATGGTCTGGAGCACGGCATCCGGCCGTCTCGATCTGCTCCTGCGTTCCGTCTATCACCCGATTGTTGCTGTTGGCGGTGGCCTGTTGATCTTGATCGGCTTGCTGCAGCTGCGCTTGCTTCTGCGTCGCAAGCGGGCGGGGCAGGCCAGCCAAACTCTGCCTCGCGGCTGGTGGCTGACTGCGCTGGTGGCGCTGGCGATCATCGTCTTCCCGCCACAGCCTTCGTTTAATGATCTCGCCTCCAGTCGACCGAGCAGTCTCCCGGAGGCGCCGCGACTGGCGTTCGTGTTGCCACCTGAGCAGCGCACGCTCACCGAATGGGTGCGGCTCCTGCGCACACAGCCCGATCCGTCTCTGCATGCCGGGGCTCCGGTGTCGATCAGCGGTTTTGTGCTGAAGCGCCCGGGAGAACCTGCTCAGCTCGCCCGACTCATGGTGCGGTGTTGTCTGGCGGATGCCACGCCATCGGGTTTGCCTGTGCTGTGGCCGGAGGGCTTTGATCCGAAGCCTGATACCTGGCTGGATGTCAAGGGCAAGATGGTGACGCAGGAGCATGACGGTGCGCTGCGCAATGTTCTGGAGCCTTCAAGCTTGAAGGTCATCCCTCGACCTGAACGACCTCTGGAACCATGACCCGATCTGGTCTGTGGGCGTTGCCCCGTCCTTTGTTGCTGGCCCTGGGAGGTCTGACGGCGCTGGTGCTGGTCCAGCAACAAGTGCTGCTTCGCCGTCCACCCCGGTTGCAGATGTTGGCGATCCAGCCACTTCGTTCCGGGGCCGGCGCGCTCGATGTGCGTTTTAGTCGCCCGATGCAACGGGAGACGATCGCGGCCGAGAGCCGAATCAAGCCGGAGCTGTCCCATGCTTGGTTTGGTGCCGACAACGCCTGGCGATTGCTGCTCAACCGCACGGATCCCATCCAGTCTCCGCTGCAGCTGGATCTGGCTGGTGCTGATCGGCGCGGTCTGCGTGTCGCGCCGAGCCGTTGGTTTTGGGATCCACGGCCGACGTTACTGGCCGTCGTGCAGCTGAAAGAGGGCCAGCAATTGCAGCTGCAAGACCGTCAGGGATCCTGGGTGCCACTGAGCCCAGTGCTGCCTGGCATTTTTCAGGTGGAGCCATTCGGTGATGGCCGCGGCGTCGCCTTCGTCAGTGCTGACGACAACGGCGACCAGTTTGTCGACGTTCGACACCTAATGCCGCGATCCCTCGCGACCGATGCCGATGCAGTGGGGTCCCCTCTGGTGGGTGACCTGGAGCGGATCACCCAAAAACCCCAGTTGTTCGCGCATGTGAGCAGCAACCTCAGAGGGGATCTACTCGTTCAGGCCGGCCGGCTTGAGCCAGGGAGTGATCAGCTTTGGATGCGTAGCCCCGATGGGCGGCGCCGCGATTTGAGCCTGAAGGTGGCCGGTCCTATCCGTCTGTTGCCGGATGGCACTGGCTTGGTGGTGCCTGGGTACGACGGTCTGGAGCTGTTGTCCCTTCAGACCCTGCAGGATCAAGCCTCTGATCGGCAGACACTTCCAGGCAGTCGAGATCTGAGGGCGTTCTGCACTGGATCCGGCAGAGCTCTGCTTGTGCGTCATTGGCCGGACTATCGCCGGTCGGTGGAGTTGGTGATTCCCGGCCTTGCACCACGTCAGATCTGGCTGGGTGAGCAGGCCGTCATGGGGGTGGCCTGCGATAACGGGGGAGAACGCCTTTGGGTGGTGCTGCGCGATTCCCTGCCTAAGACTGTTGACACGCTGTTGTTGCTTGATCGCGATGGCAAGGTGCGCAAGCAACGCACCCTCGAGCCCTGGCTGATGGCACCGGATTCCATGTTGCGATTCGATCCTGTCAGCGATCAGCTGTTGCTGTCTGTGATCTCCAGTCGGCGCGCGCCTGGGCGCATCGCCTGGGTGGATGGCAGCACACTTGGCTTGCGGATCCAGGCCGAGCCGTCGGTGGTCAGCGCCACGCTGTTGCCGGCTGCCGGCAGGATCGAACGCTTCTAGGCCGGGCTGTCCTCTCTGGGGCCTGTCGTTTGAGGAAGGCCACTAACGTCGGCGCTGATGCGGACTTCAACGTGGGCGATTACACCGTGGCCATCTGGGCAACTATTGGCTTGATGGTGGTGTTCACCGTGCCGGTGGTTTGGCAGTTTCTGCAGCCCAACGATGATGATTTCGGTGATCTCACCAAACGCCAGAAATAAATTCGCCTGACGTCAGAGCGCCTTCTGTTGCGACTGCCTTTAGCACCTGCCCACGGAGGCTCCTGAGCTTGATAAAGGTGCGCAGCTCAGTGGCTGGGATGGGGCAACGCCTTGCGTCAGCGTCGCTGGCCATCCACTGCACGGTGCTGGTAGCTGAGTGGGTGGGATCAGCCTCGCGTTTGATTCATCGTTTTGAGGAACGCCTGAGGACCGCTCTCGAGATCCGGCAGTTCCATCGTGGCTTCGCGGCCTTCCAGCGCTGCGGTCAAAGACTCGATCATCTGGCTGTTGCCTGTGGCTTTCACAGCAGCGAGGGCTTTTTTCAGTCGTTCTTCGCGACTGCCTTGGTCTGGTGCACCTGAAGGGGTTGACCAAGTGCTGTAGTCAACGTTCGTGGTGGAGCGGACGCTGTTCAGCTGGTTGGCGAGGTTCTCCCACAGCAGCGGCATGGATCGTGGATGGCATTTGCGGAATTCTTTCCTGAGAGGGCCCCTGTCAGCCCAGTTGTGACATTTATCCACATGCTCAAGGGCAGGAGACGGATCGGCACACCCGCAGCCATGCTTAGCGACGACAAGCGTCAGTTTTTTATTCTTCAGAGATATAAATAAACATTGCGTAGTTATCAGGTTGAAGCCACTTTTGTCTCAATTGCATGAATTTGCGTAACCTTTTCGGGGCAAAATGGCGCGATCGCAAGACCTCGACAGCTTGGAGCTTCAGATTCCCTTTAGATTCTTCGGAGCGTTGCTCGTGGGCTCGTCCCTGCTATCGATGGCAAGAAGCCCGAAAGAATTTGTTCTGCTCGGAGGCACCTTCCTGTTTGGCCTCGGCACCCTCGAGCTTGCCCTTCATCTCGGCGGCTTCTAGGCCTCTGATCGGCACGTTGTACTGCGAGGCGTGATCACCTCGGAGCAGGAGTGATGGAGACCCTGGCTCCGAGTCCCTTCAGGGGGAGCTCAAAACCAGGGAGCATCTCGCAGCAAGTGGCTGGCGACTTGGCTCGTTTTGGTGTGGGGTCAGCGGGCTATTGCCGCCCCACAATCACTGGTGGGGTGCCGCCGGAGAGGCCTGGCACCACTTGGGTCTGACCGTCCCATTTGTCGAGGAACAGCTTATAGAGAACTCTGTCGTTCAGGCCTTTATTGAGGGTTTCGAACTTAATCGCTTCTTGTTCAGCGATCTTCACCTCGGTTTCGGCTTTGAGCAGGCGCTGCTCGGCAATTTGTTTTTGCTCGATAGCAGAACGGTATTCCTCAGCAATTTTGAGGCCGGTGAGATCAAGTCCTTTGACTTCCACATAGTCAAATTTTTCTAGCTCTTTGGCAACACTCTCCTCAACGATTGAGGAGATCTTGTTCCAATCTGTGGCGATCTCCACGAGCTCGTATTTTGAAAAGACGGATTTCAGTGATTTGAGCAGTGAAGGCTGAATGATCCGTGCGTAAATCCCTTCATTGCCTGTGGAGATGGTGCTGTAAACCCGTGGCGCTTCGGTGGATTTGACGGCGTATTTGATCGTTGCGGTCGCTTCGATCACCTGCAGGTCTTTGGTGAGGCTGGAGAATTCCTCAGGGCGAACCTGGGTGCGCACATTGAAGAAATGCACGGATTGCACGAATGGGGCCTTGAGATTCAGGCCAGGCAGGCGAGCTTCGTCACTTACTTTGCCCAGCGTTGTGATCACAGCCACCTGACCAGCAGGCACCACGAAAATGGCGGCAATGGCAACGATCAAAGCCGTAAAGGCTGCGATAACGGCGAGGGATGCCTGAGCCCCAGGCTGGTTGGGGGACACGTTTTGCACTCAGTTGTTCTTGTTGCCTTGATTATGGGCAGGGTTTGCAAGTCGGTGCGGCGTCTTGACCAATCAGGATGGTGGCTTGCCTCAGCTGCTGGGATGGCTTCGTTTCTGGTCACGGGCGCAAACCGCGGCATTGGATTGGAATACTGCAGGCAGTTGCAGGCGCGCGGAGAGCAGGTGATCGCGGTCTGCCGGGAGGCTTCCCCGGCCCTCGATGCTCTGGGCGTGAGGATCGAATCGGGGATCGAGCTCACGCGTGGGGTGTGCATCACTGACTTGGTGAAACGCTTAGCCGGCATGCCCCTCGATGGGGTGATTCTCAATGCGGGTTTGCTTCAGTCGATGGGGTTGGAGGATCTTGATGTCGAGGCGATTCGGCGTCAGTTCGAAGTGAATGCCCTTGCACCGTTGCTGCTGGCTCGGGCTCTGGTGGATCAGATGCCCTACGGCGCCAAGTTGGCGCTGATGACCAGTCGCATGGGCTCCATCGATGACAACACCTCCGGTGGCTCCTACGGCTACAGGATGTCGAAGGTGGCCCTCAACATTGCTGGCAAGTCGCTGGCGGTCGATCTGGCATCGCGAGGCATCGCAGTGGCGATCTTGCATCCGGGATTGGTGCGAACACGCATGATCAACTTCAATCCCCATGGCATCACTCCGGCCGCGTCGGTGCAGGGGCTACTGGCGCGGATCGATGCACTCACGCTCGAGAGCAGCGGTACCTTCTGGCATGCCAACGGTGAGGTGCTGCCCTGGTGAGCGGTTCCCATCGGCGGCTGTCGCTCTCTTTCCTCAACTGCCCGGTGGCAGGGTGAACCAGCAGAGTGCCACGCTCACGCTGCTGAAGGCCACAACGGTGAGCGGCCAGATCTCGTCCATGGTGTGCAGGCGCTTGGCCATCACGTCATGGTCGTGCCCTTCGGGAAGCTGTTTGAGCTCGCTGTAGCGGCGGCCGATCCAGATCACCAGCACGAAGGCCAAGAGTGTCACCACATAGGCGATCACATAGACCTGGTCGAGGAAGGTGAGGAAGGGAAGCTGCGGCAGCTCATCACGGTAGGTCTGCTGCAGAAAGACGAGCGTGAGCAGCACGGTGATCGGAATGCCAGCGCGGGCATCCTGTTGATCTGGCTCCAATTTGAACACCAGTAGCACCATCGCCATCACCACGAGTAGCGGCAGGATCAGTCGCCAGAACGCCGACCATGACGACGTGCCGAAGGCAATGTCGAAGACCACAGTGCTGTAGGCCACCTGATTTCCGCCCAATGCGAAATTCGTGGCGTAGGTATGCCGGTACTCGGCGATCGACCAGCTGCGTTTAAGCCAGCCGATGATTCCGGAGAACAGGCCCACACCGCTGTTCTCCACATCCGGTACGAATCGAAGGTTGGTGTATTCGAAGACGCCGTCGACATCATCGGCCTCCAGCACAATCGGCAGGCTCACGGTGATGAAGGGGAAGTGACGAAAGCTGGCCCTGTCGCTATAGAAACGGCCGATGTAGGAGAACCGCTGGTAATAGCTACCATCCGGCATGCGTTTTGCATCCCCTATTGGGTGCAGTCCCGGATCGGCATCGGAGATCAGTTCGTTGGCGAGGATGATTCGATCCTCAAGGCCAAGGTTGTTCTGTTCTAGATATTGCTGCAGGGCTTCCCCCCAGCTCATCCAGAGGTAGCCGCGGGCCTCGAAGCTGGGAACGCTGAGGTCAAGGTCGTAGGTGTTGGTGGAGTAAATGCCCACCTGCACGCGATACAACGCCTTATCAGCATCGCTGGCATCCAGAAGGAGGCTCTCTTGCTCTGGGGGGTGGCTTCGTAGGGACGTCCAGCCATCCAGCTCGGTTCGGTCAGCACGAAGCACCTGATGGCGCGGAGCTGAGCTGAGCTGCAGTTTGTCGGTTCTCTCTTCAGTGCTGAAGTTGAGCTGGCTGATGCCGCTGATGCCCAGTACTAGCGCCAGCAACAGCGCGACTGCGGCTAGGAAGTTCCAGCGTTTCTGCTTGAAGGAAGCCATGAAGGCTTGAGTAAGGCATTGGTATTTGTCTGCTTTTTAGCCAGGCTGCGGCTCATCGCCACTTGGATGCCAGGTTCTTGCCATTGGATCAGGACAGTCGATACACCATGCCGCCATGGCCAATCACGGTGCCATGAGCTCGATCGGTGACCACTTTCAGGTGATCAGAGTGGTCGATTGGTATTGCCAACTGAATGACTAGAGACGGGTGACAGAAAGCATTGGACGCCAAGGAAGGATCGCCCCTTGAAGAGCTTGACGAGTCGCAGTTGCTATCGACTCCTCGCTTAACTGGAGATCGATGCGGCGCGACTATGGCTCGCGGTAAGGACAAACCGAACAAAGACGATTACAAGGGACTGCAGCCCGAGACCCTTCGATGGTGGAACGACAGGGTTGATCTGCTCGTCTCCGAACAGCGGGGTGGTGATGCACTCGCCCTCACTGACGAGTTCATCAATCCCCAGTCCAAGTAACCGCTTATGCGGCGCATTGACGTCTGTTACGCAGGGGGGGCACAAACGGCATCGAAGCCTGAGATACCAGCTAATATGTTGAGAACTATGCCTATTGTTGCCACTTAATTTCCCTAGGTGATGGAGACTAGATTGTGTGCTTATGGTAGTGGCTGAAGAGATGACAAGCCCCCTGGTACATGCAGCTGGGCTTTGCATGGCCGTCTCTAAGATTCAAGAATCAGGCAATGATTGGCCGCAATACACCAGAGCATCATCGATGGGCATTGTTAGGTAAGGCGTTATCAGGTAAGAAACAATGCCCGAACTAAAAACCTACATCCAGGCGCTTTGATGTCATGCAGTCTCAACCCCCGGTTGCGTGATGCTGATGTTAAGGTGTTAATCGCTGGATGCTCTTGGGCATTTTGCACGAATAGAAATTGCGCTGCTGCAAGCAATTGAGAGGCAATGCCTCCTCTTAGGGCATTGCCTCTTAGAGCATTGGTTCAGAACTTAAATGTGCTTTTAAGAATTGCTCCAAAGTTGTTGAAGGCCCCATCTCCTGTATTTAGCTTCGCGTTTGTAACTGCTCCGAGAGGCCTGCTCAAATAGTAGATGGCCGGGGTTACAGAAATATAATCGCTAATCTGAAATTTATACCAGCCTTCCCATGCATAATTGCCGTCGTTAATGTAATTGCCATTGTTCGTGTACCTATTCCCAGATTTCGAGGTGTTGTCCCAGCTTGTCACGAATGTCGGTTGTCCTACGGCCATTCCAAGGGTGTTGCCAATAAGGAATGCATCATCCCATTCCAAGCCTATAGACCATGATTGATACACAGCACTTGTTGCAAGCTCTTTGTATATTCCCTCGGAATTCATTTTACTGTAACCCCATCCAGCGCTAATGCTGGGATACCAAGCTGATTTGAGTGGGGACCACCATGCACTTAAGCCAAATGAATTTGCGTTTCCAATCTGGCTAATTTGTGCAGCAAAGTTTGTTGCAGATCCAGAGTAGATTCCCGCACCATTTATTCCTGAAGAATATGTATAAGCAGCTGCAAGCCCCCAATTGTCTGGTGCGTAAGCAATTTGCACAGTGCCATTGGAGCAGGCTGCATCTGTGCCAATGCCACCTGCGGGGTTAAAGGGAGTACCCCCTTCCAGTTGTCTTGCTCCATATTTCCCTTTGTTCGGGCTGCTAAATTGACCATTGCAACTCACATAATTAGCGCTAACGCTAAATTCGTTAGAGGTCCACGAAATTCCGCCGCCAGCGCCTAGTGTCTTGTCATAAACTGCTGGTGCCCCTGCATAGCTAAAGAAATTAAGTACTGATTCGCGACTGTAGGCGCCAGGCCATATCGCAAGCATTTCATCTTGTCTTACTATAGGACCCGCTGTGACTTGTAGGTTGCGGCCTACTGGAAATTGATAAAACAATCGATTGACACTTAAGGAGTCTGGGATTTTTGGCTCCCCAAATGTAACCGCTAGTGCACTAAGGCCCACGTAGCCGCCGGCTCCAATTCTACTTGCGTAAAAAGGAGTGTTCTGAAAATTTCCAGCTCGCAGCATGGTTCGCAAGAGGTCTTTTCCTGTGAAGCTTGTATCAACAAAAAGGCGGATATCGTAATTAAAAGTGGTAGCCCCGCTTAATTCAGAAGCGACCTTTGAGCGGCGTGTTCCGAAGCCACCGATCACGTCATATTGTCCCATATTATTTTTCTGTATTTCAAAGTAATCTCTACCTTGTTGGGCATCACCGCCATAGCTGTTGGCGCCGATCACGAAGGTGGTCTGGCCTCTCAGCTTGGTGGTGGTGGAGAACTGGGTGGCTTCCAGTTCGCCTACGCGGGCTTCCAAACCGTCAACGCGGCCCTTGAGGATGGCGAGTTCACGCTCGAACTCTTTCATCAGGCGCTTCAGTTCGTCGGTCACTTCAGTGATCCGGTCGAGGCAAGTGTTCAGCAGTGCGGCCGCTTCAAAGCGGGTCATCGCACGGTTACCGCGGTAGGTGCCGTTCGGGTAGCCGGCGACGCAGCCGTAGCGCTCGATCAGGTTCGACAGAGCCTGGTAGGCCCAGTCAGTCGGAACCACATCCGAGAATTGGGTGATGCTGGTGACCTGCTCGCCAGAAGCGGCGTAGTCAGACACACCGTTGATATTCAGGTCGCTGGCGTTTGCAGCCACAGGCGCCAAAAGCCCCAAGGCGGCAGGAGCAGCAAGGCCAAGGGACAGGCGGCGCAGCATTAGGCATGGGCAAGTGCGCGCATGATGCTGTCCTGCCGAGAGCCGCGCTTGTAATCGCAATTTTTCGGCAGGGATAGTCAAGAAAAAACCCAGTTCCTTGCGGGGTGGTGGTTGCCTCCTTCCCAATCATTCAGACCTTTCTGCTATCAACTCTTGAGCGAAGTAGAGAGACTGTTTACCTGCGTTTGGTCTCGTACCACCTGTCAACAGGGCGTCGATCACGACCGCGAGGAGCCCAGGATGGAAGTCCAAATTGATTGCCCCCACCGTGGATGGCTTCTAGCTCTTGATCAGTAACCTCTTGGATTGGAACAGTTTGAGTCGTCATCAGCTTGATGTGCATGTGATGTGTGGGGTAGTGCCCCCTCGACTCCTTCAAGATCACAGCCCTTCTGGTGAACCCAACTGCACTGCTGTGGTGAGGATGGTGGCAAGTTCTGGTGAAGACCTGGTGAAATGCTCAGCCCCCCTGCTGTCACTGGGCATCACCCGCAAAAACTCCTCTCATTGCGGGGCCAGCCGTTGAAGCGGACATTGACGTTTCCCTGTCGCTTCTCTGGGTTGGAGCCACGCCGAGATGCCAGTCAACTGTCCAAAAAACCACGATTGATCTCAGCAAGTCCAGCATTCAAAAGGGCTTTTGCTGACAGCAGCGCTTTGCTCAATATCCTGAGTTCAGTGAAGCATGGAGTCATGCAAACCAAGCTTGAAGCGGGCGAAGCGATTATTCGAAAATCGCCGGCCAATCACCAGCGCGGTATCGAGACGGTTGGAGGCAGGCTGTACCTCACTCAGCAGCGTTTGATTTTTGAGGCACACGCCTTCAATGTTCAGACAGGGGCTACGGTTGTTCCCTTGCCCAGTATTACTACCTTAAGGAAAGACTGGACGCTTCTGTTTGGCGCCATCCCTGTATTCCCCAATTGTCTTGTGGTGTCCTCCCAAGCAGGAGATGACAATCGCTTTACTCTGTTCCGTCGCACACCTTGGATCGAAGAAATCCAAAAGCTAAAAGGTATGACATAGGTTTGATTTGATTTTGCCCCGGTCTTTCTTGCTCTGCTTTTTCGAATTCTTCCTTGCTCAAGGTGCATAGGCTCTTAATAGTTTCTGCCTTTTAAGTAGTTTTTGATCGCTTTATGGGCAATCAATGCCACCAGAGATGATGCTGCAATCACAATGCTACCTCCGGTGATGTCGCCTTGGAGTAAGGCAATAAAACCAAAGAATGCAATCAGGAAGAGGAAAGCGTAGATCGCTGCAACGCCTCGCCACAGGAAGGCGTTGAGATCACCGTTGTAGAAGATCACTTGTCTCGTTGCGATTGCGTTCTGGCGATGCTGATGCGTGCATGCGTGTTCAGGATGGATGGCGATGGTGCTTGTCTTGATCAAGCTTGATTTGGTGTTCCAAGCTGTGGATCGCAGAGACGCCGAAAGGACGGGGCAAGCAGAGCTGGCAAGGCTTAGACGTTTCCAGTCTTCGGAACTGTCTGTGTACCCTTCAAAAGGAAGGCCGCCCTTCCGTGGTGGAAAGACGGCCTACGTCGCTCGCTTGTGCATGGTTCAACCCCGTCACTGCAGAAGAGAGAGGTAGGGGCGAAGCGTCTGGCGATGGCGTCCCTGGGGCCATGACGTCCAGGTGTGTGGCTGATGCAGCTCCGGGGCACCTGTGGCGATGCAATGGAGTGTCGATTCACGGGGCGGACCTGAAACGCCCGTGAAAGGACCAGCCTCACGGATGGGTGGAAACTGTTGGAGCAGGGGCCAAAAAGTCAGTCTGCTTCTGGGGTTTGCTCAGGTGGAGTGTCGGCTGTCATCAGCGCCTCCGATCTCGATGCAGTCACTTTGGGTGAGGTGACCTGGTTTGCCTATCAGTGTTCATGCGCATTGCCTTTTTGTGCTGGTTCAGCTGAAAGTGGCAATGGCTTGCCTACAGCAGAACGCCCCACCGTGGTGGCGGGGCGTTCTGGATATCGCGGCCTGGTCTCGGTCGGTGATGACGTCGTTGTTGGGGTCCTTCACCGTGCATTCACGATCGCCTCGTTGTCGTGCTGCGGCTGTGAGTTGGCTCACGTCGATCGGTGAGCTGACGCATAGGCCTCCTCGTTTCAGTTCGATGCCATGGCTCCTAGAAGAGCCAGGACTGTTGGTTGTTGATCAAAAATCGGCGGCGAAATCGTCAGTCACTGTGGGCAGCATCTCTGCCATCAGTTGGTCTTGGCTTGGCGTTGCAGGTCGCTTGAGGCTGTCCACCTCCTCTTGAAGCATGCGCATGTGGGTGGTCATTTGCCGGGTGAGGTTCTCGAGTGCTTCAGTGCGCTCCTTCAGCTTGGTGAGAGCATCCCGCGCTGCCTGGTCTGTGGCTGTGATTGACGCTGGTGCTGCGATCACAGAGCGCAGGGCCAGCTGCATCGCTGCGTTCAGATCCAGGCCGTTGGTCAGCGCGTAGGCCTCAAACTTGTCCAGCAAGGCTGCATCGCATTCCAGGGTCAGGGACCTGGTGCTGGAAGTCATCACAACACAGGCATCTCAGCTGCCAGGCGACACGCGGGCTGAATGTAGATCCGCCCATCTGTCCCTGCGCTGCGGATCAGGCAGTCAAGGCTGTTCAGCTTCAACTTGGTCACGCGAGCGCATGCTTGGTAACAGCTGATACGCGGATGACGCAGTTGAAACGTTTGCCCCGAAATTCCAGTATCCATAGTAAAAAGCGGTGAAATTGATCCCGACTATGCAAGGGCTTCTGAGAAGACTGGGCATCCTCAAGCCGGAAAAGTCTGAGACAACTCCTCCGGTCAGGTCTTTTCTGTCCTGCAAGATCTCGTCGGGACAGATTGATTGCAATTGGAAGCTTCGCGACGAAACCAAAAAGCTTGTTTCCAAGAGTTATGACTCAACCCTTATTTTAAGGCTTAAGAGCATCGCTACGGGTGATTCTTCCCGTGGAATGACTGCGGTGATTGAAGCCGAAACCAGCATCTGGAAAGAGGCCGCCACGATCAACATGCCGACTGAGAGCGGCAAGTTAATGCTGGAGTTGGGTTACAGAGATGCTGATGGCGTTTTCATCACCCTTGAGTTTTCGCTGATTGATCTAGGTCCGATCGTGGTTCCAATGCCTCAAGATCAGGATTGGTTCGCAGTGAAAGAGATGCCAAGCTTGCACCAAAGGATGTATGAGTTGGCCTCCAAAAACCTTTCCATTGGTGGATCAGAGACGTTTCAGGATCTTCGTGGTTAGAGAGGGATAGTTGGCCCCACGTCCAATGCAACTCCCTTCTGGGCCTGGCCCCTCTCAGCGTCTGATGCAGCTCACCTGGTTGTTGGGCTTCGTTGGTTTCTGGGGAGGGTTTGGCGCACTGCAGCGTGGTGATCTGGTGTCGGCGACGGCCTGGATCAGTAGTTGGGTGGTTGGTGGAGTGGGTGTGGTGTCGTTTTTACGCCATGCCGTGTTTCACCGCAGTGATGCAAAGCGGATGAACTGGGACTATGGCAAGCGCAACGATTTTCAGCTGGAGGCGGGGTTTGCCAACCTCGCCTGGGGATTGGTCGGATTGATCGCTTGGGCGCAAGCCTGGGCGATGCAGACGCAGGGCGCTGTGATTCTTGTGTTTGGAATTTATATGGCGCAGGCGGCAGGATTGCACCTGTTTGATCCAAGCCAGCGCAACGCTAAGCGTGCAGCACAGCTGGTGAATGTTGTGTTTGCGGCCTGCCTGCTGTTGTTCGGCTCGTTGGCACTTCTCCACGCTTGATCGCGCTCCAGCCAAAGAGCGCAAGCGCCGATGCCTGCGTCAGGGTTGCGATGCAGGCACGAGATCAATCACTACGGCAGTGGCGGGTTGTGCCGAGTTGTTCATCCAGCCATGGCGTACACCGCTCGACTCGAACACGGCGTCACCTGCCTGGCGCTGGATCCTTCGCTGCCCGGTGCCGTCTTGGCGCACTTCGATCAGGTTGCCGCTGAGGATGTAGGCGACGCCGGGGCGGCGCTGGTGTTCATGCCAGGCCACGGATCCGCCGGGTGCGATGGTGATCCGCCGCGTGCGCAGCACCCGTCCTTCCAGGCCTGCAAACTCCTGGGAGAGATCCACGCTGCCAAGGGGTTGCACCGTCACCTTCGCGGTGCTGGATGGTGCATCACCTGAGGCGGGGCGTTGTTCCGCTGCGGGTGTGACGCTGTTGGCCAGCGGCGGCTGATGGAGTGAGCAGGCGGCAGCAGGCAGAGCCATTGAAGCGAGGCTGAACAACAGCGAGGCCGTTGTGCGCATGACCGAGGGGAATGGTTGGCCTCATCATCGCGGTGGAGAGGAGGGTGGCGACCGGCGCGTTGGTGTGGTCACGATCCCTGGCTGATGACGGTTCAGTGTGGTTTTCAAGATCCAGGGCGAGACCCAGGGCGAGAGCCAGGGCCGAGGCTTAGTCCCCTGTGGCCTGGGTGTCGTCCCATACATGCACGCTGGAGCGCAGTGCTTCACGGCGGAGATGTTTGCGGCTTTTGTTGCGGTCGCTTTTGAGCATTGCCCGTCGCTGTGTCAGGGCGACCCGCTCGGCCACGATTGCGTCGCTCGTGGGCATGGAGGCAAGGGAGTGGTCGATGGCCATCAGGCACTGATCAGCTGTTTGAAGATCGTCGGCATCAAGCGCATCGATGGCTCGTTGGCGGTCGCGATTGGCCTGGAGCAAGGCGAACTGTTCAGCCACCAGGGGATCAACATCCATGGCTGCTAATTCTTCTGCCGGTAGCACTGGCAACGTGAGCGGCACCCGAACACTGTGACGTTGCTCATCCCCAGGTTCCTCCCAAGCCAACCGCAGCGTGGCGATTTCGTTGTTGGCCTTCCACGGTGGCAATTGCAAGCGCACAGCTACATGCAGTTCATGGCCGAATTGGAGGTTGGGCAGCTGCCAGTTGCCATAGGCCGTTTGCGGTAGGTCGTTGAGTGCGTCGATCAGTTCGGCGCCTTGAACCGTGCGTAGGCCGAGGCTGATGCGTTTGGCTGCGGTGTTGGTGAGGCCATTGAGTTCGTTGGCGTACAGATCAGCCAACTGATCTGGGTTGTCGATGAATGCCAGGGTGCCGTCACCGCCGCTGGCGATGGCTCCCATCAGGTCTTCGTCAAAGCCATCTCCCAATCCGAAGGCGCTGGTGCTGACGCCACGGCTGCTGAGGCCAGCCACTTGCTGGGCGATGACCTCCGCTTCTGTGGTCCCGTGGTTGGTGTGGCCATCGGAGAGCAGCAACACCCGATTCATTACTTGGGGGTTGAGCTGTTCAGCGACTTGCCTCGCTCCAGTGACCCAGCCGAGCTGAAGATCGGTCATGCCGCGAGCCTCGATGCTGTTGATGGCGCGCACGAACACCTCCGGGTTTTTGACCGGCATGGATGGCACCAAGACGTCGGCGTCGTGATCGAAGACCACGATCGCCAGCCGATCGGCGGGCGTGAGCTCTCGAGCAAGAAAACAGGCGGCTTTGCGGGCTTGGCTTAAGGGCGCACCGTTCATGGAGCCGGAGCGGTCGATCACTAGCGCAAGGTTGAGGGGCGTGCGCTTTTGCGTGGTGTTCGGGGCCGGTGGTGGCACCACGCTGATCAGCAGATCGAGGCGACCTGGTGCATCGGCAGAGACGGCGGGCCGTAGAGGCCGGAAGCGAAGGGATGGTGCTGGGGCTTGGCTGTTGCTCATGGGGTGTCGGGATTGAAATGGTCGTTGAGGGATTGCGTGAGCTGCTCCAGCCAGTGCTCTCGTCGCGGCCCCGCCGGTGGAATCGGCACGGCATCGCTGAGGTGCAGTTCCACTCCGGGCGCGAGGTCGATGCGTTGCCAGTGGCTGGTGGCACTTGTGCTGGTGCTGAAGGAGCGGCGTTGGTGTGATCGCGACCGGTGCACAGGCGGGCTTGAAGGCAGTTCCTCGAGGTAGGCGAGTGCCTGGTTGTTGTCCAACAGCGGAGCTGCCATCGCTTCTGTTGGTTCCGGCAGCAGAGCGCTGAGTTGGTGGGCGAGCTCGTCGTCGCTGGCGGCCGTCAGCGGTGCGATGGCGGAGAGGCTGAGCCCGCGTGCAGCCAAGCTGCGGATCAGCAGCAATTGCCGTAGCTGGCGTTGGCCATAGATCGCCCTACGGCCATCGCGGCCGGGGCGATCGATCAGTCCTTCGGTGGCATAGAGGCGAACGGTGCGTGGGTTGAGGGGTTCCCCCAGCTGATCGCTGGCCTGAGCGAGGAGCTGATCGAGGCTGTAACTGGGGGGATCTGGATCCATCCCTTAATCATGTGCACTTGCAGTGCAACTGTCAATGAGTAAAGGCTGAGAGTTCTGGCGATCTCGTTTGGGTTGTTTCCATCGCCAGCCCAGCCGCTCACCTCAGCGTTGCGCTCTCCGAATCTGAAAACCCAGCGGGAAGCAGCACTGACGGAGCACTTGAAGAAGGTGCGCAGCCACATCGATCTGCTAACGCAAGGGATTTCTATGCCGCTTCTTGATATGAGGCTCTTGAGCGAATAAAAGCCATCAGATTGCAGATCTTATCTACCTCATCTGGTTGGAAAATTTGCTCTGGGCCTTCAGGTGCCATGTCTGTAAAGGGAGCTTGATAAAGCATCTCTGGCTCCATCACGCCATACTGAGTAAGATAATTGATGATTTCGTTGATAAATTGAATCTGCGTTGAGTTGTATATTCCTTCAGTCAGGAATTCGGAAAATACCTCCTTGGCTGCTTTGCGGTCTAAACCAATCAAACTGCGAACAAAGATGCCAAGGCCATTGTCTTCCTCCTTGATTTGGTTGAGCATTGCTTGCGACCCAGCTCCATGCTCTAAAAGAAATTGTTCAAGTTCTATGAGGTCGCTGGCTGTTAAAGCTTGATTTCTGCGAAGACGCTGAATAGTTAAATTGTCCTGATACTGTTGAAGAATATTTCTGGTTTTTAGCCTGAATTTTCTGAACTCATCATTTGTGATTAAGTGAGTACTATCAATTTCACTGCCTTCACCAATTTGATCCTCAAAGTCTGTGTAGACAGGCTTGCGAGCCTTCTTCTCGATAATCCCAATTAGAGAACGAAGCTTGCGCCGAACGTTTTCAAGCATTATTGGATTAATATCTTGCCACCATTCATTGGTCTGAATTTCTTGGATAAGAGGGAGCTGGCTAAGCACCATTGGTATAGTTTCTTTCTCTACTAAGAGCCCAGCAATTTCCTGCACTTGCTGCTGTAGCTTTAGAAAGACAGAATCGTTTTGAAGGTGTGCTATTTGAAGCTTGTACAACAGTAGGTCGAATCGTCGAGCGTCAGGATCATCTTTTTTTTGCCCAAATGGTAGGTAAGCAATCGTGCTGGAGAGTTCATTGCGCGCTGCTTCATTTATTGAGTTCCATTCATTTGCATTGCTGAATCGTTCGACCATCTGAAGGTGTGGCCTAACCAGGAAGTTATCTGGATTGCAGGAAGAAACCTCAGCTTTCAGGAGACCTGCTATTTGGGCTCGATGTGAACCAAGATCTTTCGGTAGCTCTGTAGTTTGATCAGTCAGAAAACCCAAATTTGTATTTCTGTGACCGCCTTGATCTAAGGCAAGAAGTAAATCAAGCCGGATTTTGAACAGCTTGGTTGCCATCGTTTCTTGGTTTGATCCGCTCTCAGTGCCGCCTTGTCCCAAGAAAAATTCCAAGTTCTGGCAGTAGTCAAAAATCCAAAAGAAGCTTTTATCTTCTCCTGGGCCAAAGAGATCAGGGCAAAGTCGAGTTCCTCTACCGAGCATCTGCCAAAACTTAGTTTTGGATCGCACCAACTTGAAGAAAATCAGGTTGACAATCTCTGGCACATCTATACCGGTGTCCAGCATGTCCACAGAAATGGCAATGTCGAGAGGGTTGGCTGGATCAGAGAATTCATCAATCAGGCTTTGTGCATAGGTCGTACGGTTATCGATCACGCGTGCACAGCGCCCAATCAAATGGGGATAGTTGGCGTCAAAGCGCTCCTGAATAAAAACAGCGTGATCATGGTTCTTGGCGAAAATGATCGTTTTCCCGATACGGTCACTGTCTTCCGCACGTTGTCCATGCGTCAGCAGATGCTCGAGGACCTTGTCGACTGTGTCGGTATTAAATAGCCACTTGTTGATGGCTCCTGATTCAACCGTGGTAGGTGTGGTTTGCCCCTCGTCCCAATCGATCTCATCCCATTCCGCTTTGTCTTCGTCAGAAAGTTCATCATATCGAATACCATCCCGAACAAAACGAAGAGGAACTGAAATTGCGCGAAACGGTGTGAGGTATTTATCTTCAATAGCTTGATCAAGCCCATATTCATCGGTTGGCATGCCGACGTCTAGGCCAAAGAGTCGGTAGGTGTTCTTGTCTACTTCATCTTTTGGAGTCGCTGTTAGACCAACAAGCAGGCTGTCGAAATAATCAAAGATCGCACCATACTTCTGGTAAACACTCCGGTGAGCCTCGTCAATGACAACCAGGTCAAAGTGGCCAACGCCGAAACGTCGTTGACCTGAGTTTTCTTGTGAGTCGATTAGGTTGAGGATTGTTGGGTAGGTACTTAGGAATACGCGCCCTTCCCCATGCCGGTTAGTGACCAAATTGACCGGAGAACAATCTGGAAGATGTTCTTTGAATGCTTTTTCAGCCTGATTGACCAAAGCTGTGCGATCAGCCAAAAACAGAATGCGCTTGACCCAATTAGATCGAATCAAGAGATCACAAAGGCTTATGACTGTGCGCGTTTTGCCGGTTCCTGTGGCCATCACGAGCAAGCTCTTTCGATGCTTCTTCTCGAGGGATTCAGTGATGCAACGTATAGCCCGTTCTTGGTAGTAGCGCTCAGTGATTCGCTTATTGATGTTGAGTTCCTGCAGTGGCTTGATGCTGTCACGTCGCCGAATGAGGAGCTCTAGTTCATCTTTTTTATAAAATCCTTGAACGTCTCTTGGTGGGTAATTGATGTCATCCCAGATCAGATGCCGGTAACCATTGGAGAGGAAGATGATTGGCCGTTGGCCGAATTGTTGCTCTAAACAGTCAGCATAGAGCTTGGCCTGTTGTTGGCCAATCTTGGGATCCTTGCTAGTGCGTTTGGCTTCAACAAGAGCCAAAGGTTTACCGTCATCCCCCCAAAGCACATAGTCAACAAAGCCTTCCCCTGTTTCGTTGGGCATGCCATTGACTTCAACTTCATCAGAGCGGCCATGATCTAGGCGCCAGCCTGTTTCCTCTAAGTAGTGATCGATATAGAGCTGACGGGTCTGAAATTCGGTGAGATCTTCTTCTGGTTGCTGCTGAGCCTGGTTAACAGCTTTGAGGGCTTCGAGTTCCTTCTTGGCGTGTTCGAGTTCTATCTGATGAGAACTGCTTTCGGCTTGAGCTGCTCTTAGTTGTTGATCACGCTCAGCCAGTTGATCAGCTAATGCTGCAAGTTGCTGACGCGTCTGCTCAAAAACTTGACCTCCCTTCGGTAGCAGGGTTTTGTCAAAACGTAGGCCACGAATATTTTGGGCGTTACGTCCATAAGTAAGTGCAAGCCAACGTAGTACTTGAAAGATTTCTGATGCGGCTAGAACCGATTCCGCTTGCTTGATTGGTTCATTTTTGTGAACAGCATCATTCCCTAAATTTTTGACATACTTAATTCTCTCGAAGTGTTTAGGGCCTACCAGTTCTCGAAAATCATAGTTATGAATTAAAGATGAGAGATTCGTCTCGTATGGGCGACGCAGTGTGGAATCGTATTCATAAATCCACTCCACCATTAGCTCAACAGTGCGGCGGGCGTAAAAGCAAGCGGTGCGAGGATCGTTGAGGGCAAACGCCTCAACCTGCTCAGCTTCTTTGCAGAGCTCCGGCCATTCTTTAGCGATTAGACCGTATTGAGATTGCTGATTGTTCATGGCATTCATTCCTTAGTTCATTCCCTCTAAGTCATCGAGCTGTCGTTCGAGCGATTGCCGAATGAGGCCGAGTGCGTAGGGCACCTCATTCAGGGTGGCAACACCGAGCTCCACATCGCCATTCCCCCAATGGCCAATCTCAGACACATCTTTGGCTAAGGCCTTTGGATCATCCAGATCAGCAAAGGGCATGTTGAGGAAGAGGCGTAGTTGCCCTTCTTTGGCTACTACGTCGACGAAGTTGGTTTCAGCCTTGTAGGCGATGTAGAGCTTGAGCACCTCTTGGGTGATGTTTGGATCGAGAGCTTGGATGCGGGCATCCAAAACCGCAAAGATTTCGCCGATGTGAGGATCCGAAAGCTGGGGATGATCCTTCAGGCTGTAGCTGGTTTTTTTGTCTTTGTTTGGTTTGTAGAGCAGCCGCGCTTCATCACTGAGCTGCGGGCTGGCCCAAACCTCCAGTGCGCGTGATGCAAGTGCTTCGCCGCGTGCACGAATGGCATCGGCATCCCAGTGCTCCAGCTGGCCTAGCCCCTGATTGAGCCGTAGGGGGCTGGTGCGAAAGCCTCCCTGAAGGTGGTCCCGCTTCTCGAGGAAAGGGCGGTCACTGAGTTCCGGGTTGTACCCGGTGAGGGTGAGGTTGCCGAGTCGATGCAGCCATTCCTCTTGAACGTGTTGCCAATCCGGCCCGAGAGCATCGCGCCAGGGTGCTGAGAGCTCGGGGTTCTGAGGAAGGATGTGTTCAATCGTGTAATCCGCCACGGCAATGGGCTCTTTGCGCTGGTGGTTCTCAAGGCGGCGGAGCCAATAACTGCAGCTCTTGTTGCATTTGTAGAGATTGCGGATCTGGATCTCGCGGCGGAATTCCTGGTCAGGCGGAAAGCGTCGGTAGGAAGGGAGATTAAGGAGATGCGCTTTGAAGCTCGCTAGGTAGTGCTCAGGCTCGCGCCGGACAGACCGGCTGAAGGTGGCGAAGGTTTTCTGCTGCGAGTTTGAGGGGATCGAGCAAACGGCACGGCGGAATACATAAGCCTCCAAGAGGCGTAAGCATTCCAAAAGCTCATCGCGGCTTAGAAGGCCGGACTCATAGTCGCTGTAGAGCTCCAGCAGTAATGGGTTGACCACATTCACTTTCAGCTCGCGCAGATCATGGAAAGCAGCCTTCAGCGCGGGATCGGTTTCTTTGCCGAGAACGACTCGGCAGTAACGGTTGGCGATGGTGTGGAGATCGCTTAGGAGTGATTCGACGCCTGCATTGGCAACGGCTGGTTGGCGTTCGTATTGCTTAAAAACCTCATAAACCAGATCAAGCCGGGGGATCTCGGCTGTTTTGAGGGTGAGAAAGTCGCGCATAAACGCGCTGAACTCATTGCCGCTGTAAGCCTCTTGGCCAAAGGCTTGCTCCATTGGCCGCCAGTGGCGCGTGTAGAGCTGCTCCTGCAACTCAGGAGGCTGGCCCATCAACACGTAGTTGCGAATCAGATCGGCCTGGGAGAGTTCCCGGCCTGTGGAGTTCATGCTCTCGAAGATCAGCTGCGGATTGTCTTGATCCCGCGAGAGGGCGACATCAACTACCAGCAGCTTGCTGATGCCGCGGCAGACCGCCGCTAGATCCGTTGTGGTGCGCTGAAGTTCCTCCGAAAAATATTGGTGGTTTTCTTGAATCCGGATCGATGGTTCGCTCGGTTGTGCTGCACCAACAGGATCAACCAGTGCCATCAGCGTGCTGCGGTCGGTATCAGAGAGCAACAACTTGAAGCGCTTGTCGCCTTTCTGGTGCCTGCGGGTTAGATACGTCTCACGGATGATCGCTGGCGCGAACTCTTCCATCGGCTCTTGCTGCTCTTCTGGGAGTTGATCCAGCACATCAGCCAGAGCAGTGAGCAGCAGGGTGACTGTTGTTAAGCGCTGTTGGCCATCAATTACCAGCTTGGGGGCCTGTACAGCAATGGTGCCCAAGCCTTCATCGATGTGGACCACCGAGCCAATGAAGTGGACACCGATCTCATCAGTAGTACCTGCACGGAGAATGTCGTCCCAGAGCTGTTGGCATTCTTTCAACGTCCACGAATAGGTACGCTGATAAATCGGAATGATGAACTGGGAGACGTTTCCCAGGACTTGTAAGAGTTTGGCTTCTGTGGCTTTCATCGATGTACATCTCCCTCAAAAGCGAGATGTTGAAGCGCTCTCTTAATACTTGAAATTGTCTGTCCAGATATCTCGGCTCTAGCGTGTTTTGAGTCTAATATATTCAAGAATGATACAAAGCGCTCCTGTAGCTCTATGGGAGGGAGCGGCACAGGAAGTGAATCGAGTGCGGATCTTGTTAGTTTTGGTTGTGCCGAGCCTGTGACAAAAGGCTTGAGGTCGATGAGTGCAAAATAGTATTCCAGAAAACGAAGCTTTGCTTTACCATTCTCGTTTAAAACATGTGCATGATTATTGACCCAGTATTTTCCATCTGCAATAAAAGCAATTGGTGATGAGCGAGCTAGCAGATTTGCCCCATCTTCGCCGATTAGCAGTCTTTTCCCGTCAAATAGATAGTCGTCAACATGGTCGATAATTCCAGATGCACCGTAATAGGGGTATCTGCCTTGCATAGCTTTTCGGTTGGCAGACTTGACCGGAACCCTTCTTGCGTCCTCGTTTATACAGATTTCGCCTAGGCGGATTATTGGCCACTGTTTAGGATTGTGACGAGGGTCACCAAATATCTCTATAAAAATGGATAGCGGGCAAGCCTTTAGAAGATCCTTCCTTCTTTGGCTGGCCTCCGAGAGCTTAGATGCCTTATCCAAAATCGCTGCGATGCGCCGCTGCTCCTCCAATGGTGGGAGAGGGATTTCGATTTGGCTGGCACCTGTTTTGGTGAGTTTGTGCCGTGTAGAACCACTTAGATATTTGCGCACATCTTTATTTCTCAGAGCATATTCAAGGTATTCAACATGTAATAGATCTTCCTTAGGGCGCAGTACATGTGCATGATTATTGACCCAGCTCTTTCCTTCGATCTTGTATGCAATTCCTCTTTCAGGGGTTAAGAAGTGCCCTCCGTCCTCTGCAAGTAGAACCAAAGGTTCATCAAATAAGTAGTTGTCAATCCATCCCTGCTGACCATTCGCACCGTAATAGGGATAAGGTCCACTGATTCGTTCAGATTCTTTGACTGGTTTCCTGATGTGATCGAGAAACTCACAGCACTCAGATAGTGCAATGTAAGAATATTTCATTGCAGCATCCCCTCCAGCTCTTCAATTCCTTGCAGGATTTCCTTCTCGATTATGCGCAGTTCCGCAAGGATCTCTAGGGGAGGGCGGTGTTCTTCTTCTTCGTAAACGATTTCTTTGTAGCGATTGAGACTGAGGTCGTAACCCTCTTTCGCGATTTCATCTTTAGATACGCAGAAGCTCTGGGCGGTGCGTTCTCTTTCGCGTTCTGAATCTTTGCGTTGGCGCCAGCGTTTGAGGCAGTCAGGCAGGTTGTTCTTCTCGTGTTCGCCTTCGGCTAAGGCTTCCTTCGGTGAAGGCCCGAGCTTCTCTAGCGCTAGCAGCGGATTACGCTTGTCATCAAGGCTCCACCCATCGGCAGCCATGTCGTAGAACCACACCTGATCGGTGCCGCCCCGGCCGGTTTTGGTGAAGAGCAAGATCGCCGTACTGACACCGGCATAGGGGCGGAAGACTCCGCTGGGCAGCGAGACAACGCCTTCAAGGAAGTGGTCTTCGACCAAGCTGCGGCGCAGTTCTTTATGGGCTTTGCTGGAGCCAAACAGCACGCCATCCGGAACGATCACAGCCGCGCGGCCGCCTGGTTTGAGCAGCTGCAGGAACAGCGCCATGAACAGCAGTTCGGTTTTTTTGGTCTTCACGACGCGCTGCAGCTTGCCGCTGGTGCTCTCGTAGTCGAGTGATCCAGCGAAGGGAGGGTTGGCGAGGATCAGGGTGTATTTGTCTTCCTCGATCGCGCCATCTTCTGAAAGCGAATCGCGGTAGCTCACATCAGGGTTTTCAACCCCGTGCAGCAGCATGTTCATCGCGCCGATGCGCAGCATCGTGTTGTCGAAATCAAAGCCATGGAACAAGCCATGGTTGAAGTGCTCACGTAATTCCGGATCGCTGAGGATTTCCGGATGGTGTTCACGCAGGTATTCGCCCACAGCAACGGTGAATCCGCAGGTGCCACAGGCCGGATCCACCATCACCTCACGCGGTGTGGGTTCCGTCATTGCCACCATCAGCTCGATGATGTGGCGCGGCGTGCGGAACTGGCCATTGGTGCCGGCGGTCGCCAGCTTGCCGAGCATGTACTCGTAGATATCCCCCTTGGTGTCGCGGTCTTGCATTGGCACTGCGTCCAGCAGATCCACGACTTTTGCAAGTAACAACGAAGTAGGGATCGTGAAGCGGGCATCTTTCATGTGATCCGCAAAGGAACTGCCTTCTCCTCCCATTTGTTGTAAAAATGGGAAAACACTTTCACTCACAGTCGAATACATCTCAGCCGGGCTGGCTTGCTTAAATCGGCTCCATCGCAGTTGTTCATAAGGCCGCCCTTTCGGATCATTGCCCTCAGGAAAGATTTGCCGCTGGATTGACTTTCCTGTTCGATTGGCTTTATTTTCTTCGAGAGTCTGTAGCTCGTCTAATCGGCGAATAAACAACAAGTAGGTGAGTTGTTCAAGCACCTCTATTGGATTAGAGATGCCACCACTCCAGAAAGCATCCCAAATACCGTCAACCTGGTTGCGAAGTTCCCCTGTCAGTACCGAAGCCGCTGTGGTGCCAGGGGCGATTGCGCTTGGTTGGGGTGCTGCAGTTGAATTTTTCTCCCTAGGAGTAGTTCTAGTTCGTTGCGGTGGATCGACTCCAGGAGCCTTCAGCCCTCCTCCGGGGCCCATTGCTGCCTCGGCTGCTTGCATTGAGATGACTCGTGCCTTGAGTTCCTTCAGCTCCGCCTCGCTGATGGTTTCGGCAATTTCCTGCTCCAGCGCTGCTTTGATCTCAGCGTTGCTGATCCGGCTGCCATCCTCTGGGATCAGCATGATCAGTGTGTCAGTGAGTTCGGTGCGGATCGTCATTGATTAACGGCGGCCTCAGGCCTATGAATCGATTGTTGGTGAGAATGTCCAGCATGGAATCCCCCGCTCGGGAGATATTCAGGATTTACCTGTTACGGCGTGCCTTCTGCGATGCCGCCGGCTTTGGCGTGTTGGTAACTGCCCCCCAGCAGGGCATCCACCAATGCTTCGATGCGGTTGATTTCTTCCTCGCTGCAAACGTTTTGGCCGCTATGGGCCATCGGGTCAAACACCACGCATTGCTGTGGGTATAGCTGTCCTGTACTGCTTTGGCTGGGTTTGGCCCAGCTGATGCGATTTCTGCATTTGGCAGGGCTGGCTTGTCGCCTCCGGGCTCCCAACCCGTGCAACCACGCGACGATCACCGGGCTAATCAAGAAAAGCGATAGCTGGCTACGTTTGATCAGCTGTGTGGACATAGGCACCACGTCTCACCTCCCATCGGATGCGCTGGGCAACGCTGTATTGGAGTCTGCGACTAGCAACAACATCGCTTCTATCCGCTCCAGGCGCTGATCAAGACGTCGCTCAAAGGCGATCAAGCGAGCATCGAGCTCATCGGCAGTGAGGGCTTTGGATCGCCGAGTGGGGGTGGTTTTGGCGGGCCAGGATCCTGTTTTGCAGGTCTGGACAATCACGGCCCAGGTGGGCTTCTTCGGTGCAGGACCGATCTGACTTTCGATCCAGGCCTGTGCCTCTGCCGCCTTCTTGAAGCGCTTCTTTAGTGGGGCTTGGTCGCATTCTGCTGCCGGGAGGAGGGCCGCAGCCTGAAGGGCGGTTCGTGCAGCAGTTGTGGAGTTCTCCTCAGCGGGAACAAGCTCATCCACCATCTGGCGGATGTGGGTGTTTTGTTCACTGATGGTTCGGTAGAGCGCGGCGTCGCTCTTTGCCATTCCGGCCATGAGTGCTGCGAAGCGATCGCTCAGTTCCCCCATGGTGTTCAGCTAGCTCCACGCAGCAAAAGTTTCATTCGCTCAATTAGTTGGTTGATTTGAAGGATCGACCAAAAGCCGGTGTACCCCTGCTTCGCTTCCTCTAGGTCATGGAGTAAGTGATCAAGCGCTTGTTGCTTGTTCTCAAATGCTTCAAGTTCCTGATGCATGTCTTGAGCGATTCGCATGGCTTCAGCCTTTTCTTCCCCAATGGCGACCAGCCGCTGTTCGTAGGTCTTGAGTGTGTTGAGGAAGTTCAACCGGGCTTCACTAAACTCTCTCGAACGCCGTTGCAGCTGCCCACGTGAACGCATCAGTGAGGCATGGCTGTTTCGCATTGCCTTGTAGTGGTGCTCGAGTTGAGCTCGGCTGAGTCCCTGGGTTGTTCGAGGGAAGTCGCTCGTGGATCTCATCCCCGTGTATTCAACCTGAGCTTGGATCGAGCTTTGGCTGGCGGTGTCCAGTTCAGATGGGGGCAGTACGTTCTCGTTATTCATAAGGTTGTTCGCCCTGGAGGGTGATGGATCATGTCTAACCTGGAAGTTGGCTTCAGCGGCTGAGAAATCTATGAGCCATGGTGCTTCTCCATTCATTCACTTACTTCTTTGATCGAAGGTGTGTTCAGCCTTAATGTGTCCGTGTCTAGGGTTAAACACATCCCCCAAATGGGGGATATGTGCACGATTTGAATCCCGGCAGCTCGAGGTGCTGGCCTCCGTTGAAGCGGTTGGGCGCTGGGTGCCAACAGCATTTCCATTCCCCAGCTCAAATGGGAGCAAACCCTGGATCCGGGGCTCTCGTCAGCGTTCAGAAAGAACAGCCGCGCGTTAGTGCCTCCGGTACAACGGCCTCAGTGAGAGCGACGGGCCCATGATCACTGATCAGTTGCTGAAGCAGATTCAGGCGGTGGCCGTGCAGTCGCGGCGCCCGATCTGTTCGCAGGACATCCGCCGCACTTGGATGGCCACCAGCCAGCTCACGGAGCAGAAAGCCAAAGCCTGTTTCCATACCCTCGAAATGCTCGGGGCCGGTGCAACGTCCACCGACGGCTCCGGCACCATGCTCTACAGAGCCGTGATCGCCTTTGATTGAGCGGCTTGAGCGCTAGTCGAAAGCCCCACCGTGATGGCGGGGCTCCCTGGATATCGCGGCCTGGTCTGGGTTGGTGATGACGTCTTTTTGTTTGTTCTTCACCGTGCGTTCACGATCGCCCGATCAAGGTTGGGAGGGTGTGAGCGGGCTCACACCAGCCTGTGTTGTTGCGCACCGCATCGGCTTGGTTTGAAAAGGCTGTCAGGGTTCGGCTGCGGCGAATGCACGCAAGTGCAGAGCCAGGTTTGAACGGTTGGAGCCTGATCGGCCACCCAGCACAGTTGTGCTGGAACTCTTCATTTTTCCTTCCGGGTTGTCAGCATTTAATCCGTCTAGTGTGACAATCCATTAGGCGCACATTTCCATGAAGGGACATGCTGTGTTCCCGTTGTCGTCCCTCAAGTGGGGTGAGGATGGCGATCTTTCTCAGCACGACACTGCTGCTCTGATCTCTCGCTTAGCCAGAGCCGAGAAATCCCGTCGCAGCTTGGTTGATCACCACAACCTCAAATCGGGAAGGTCGTATAAGCCAAGGGTTCCCACGCCCTTGCCGCTCTAATTTCTCGCGTTGTTGATTGCATTGACCGCCCTCGGATTGTCTTGAGGAGGGCGACCAATGCGTTACCAGTTCTGTTCAGTCTTTTCGGCCCTTGAGGTAAGCCTCATCCGCTTCCTGCATAGCTGCGTCATCGTCGTGGAACGTGCAGCCATAGAGCAGGTTGTTGATGCGCTCGACATCGAGCTCGCGCTCACCCACGTCGTCCCACAGGCGGCGTGAAAGCTCGTCGTCTGCGAGCTTGAATTGGGCTTCTGCCAGATCCCGCGTGATCGCGAAATAAGCTTGGCGATCGTTGCGGCTGCGGGCTTCCGCAGTGGTGATGGCCGGGGCGACCTGATCCTTCACGTAGGCGACGCCGCGGTAGCTCAGCTGTGGATGCAGGTCGCGCTGAGCCTTCTCGCGGCAGGTGTTGTAGTGCTGTTGGTGGTAATTCAGCACGCGGCAGGCTTTTGGGGCTGCTTTGTGGTGGGGTTCGTAGGTCTTGCCCCGGTAGAGAAGTGCACTCATGGTGTCGTTCCAGCGAAAGCTCAGGTCCCCGTTCCCTGGCCTGAGGCGAATTGCGCTCCGCCTAACGACGGAGTGAACGTGTGTAGTGGTTGCTACAGATCTATTCAAGCGATGCCTGCTCTCGGTTTCGCCGATGCATCGAATTTCTTTACTCCTTCGCGCCTAAGTAGTGATACTTAGTGGGCTCGGATTCAGTCCGAATTGGCCTGGTCTGCATCCTCCAGTCTGTGCCAACCGTGGTGGCTGAAGTGTTGGTGCCGCAGAACATCTGCGCGGCGATCTGCAGGGGAAGGGATCCTGATGTTCCAACCCGATTGGCTGGTGGTTGGATGCATCGAATTGCCACGCTAAACACTGGCTATTGCGATCAATCCTGCGGTTTTAAGTTGGAGTAGGCCGCACGATCACCGCCAACAGGATGGCTGCTGACCCGCTCGCTCTTGCGCAGGATGCGTGTCCCTTCGCTGGCTGACTGGCCTGGCGTCAGTGGATGCAATCACTGGCGGTCTGGTCGCCGAGGTTGGCCTGCAGCCCCTTCAGTTTCTGTTCGCAGAGCTGCAACAGGTCAGAGGCCTGGATCTGCCTGTTCTGCACCTCCAGTGCCATCGCGCTGAAGCTGGCCGTGCCATGGGGGAGGTCAATGGCTGCGCTCGAATGCCGCAGGGCCATGCGCATGGCCACGGCCCTGGCAAGAGCTGACTGGATGTTGGTGTCCGGCAGAAGCACCGCGATCATGCGCTGGTCCATCAGCCCGATGAAGTCGCTGTCGTTGCTGTTGTCCGTACAGATGCTGCAGATGGAGAGCAGCCAGCGCAAGCTGTTGGTGATGCCCAGCACGCCGCAAACGTCTTCGTGTTGATCGCAGGCCAGGGCAATCAGGCTCAGTGGTGTCTGGGTTGTGGCGGCACGCTCTAGTTCACGGGTCAGCACAAACGAGAACAGGTCTGATTTGGCCACGAGTCCGTTGTGGTGGGTCAGCAACGCATGTCGCGCGATCAGGTCCCGGTTGACGATGTCGCTGAGATCCTCCAGCAGTTGCAGTTGCGCCTGGCTGATCGTTCTGGTGTGGCGATCGATCACGCAAAGCGTTCCCAGCTTGTGCTGCTTCTTCCCCCTCAGCGGGCAGCCGGCATAGAAGCGGATGTGCGGGCTTGAGGTGACAAGAGGATTGTTGGAAAAACGCGGATCTTGCCGGGCATCTGGCACCACCAGAGGCGTGTCTTGCTGGATGGTGTGCGTGCAGAACGACACAGCCCGGGGTGTTTGCTTCTGGTTCAGCCCATGGCGGGCCAGGCACCACTGCCGGTCTTGATCAATCAGTGAGATCAGCGCAATCGGGGTGTCCATCACCGTTGCGGTCAAACGCACCAGCCTCTGCAGGGCGTCATCCTCGGGCTGATCGAGCAGTCCGGAGCGTTCAAGGGCCCTGACGCGCTCGAAGTCGGAGCCTGATCTGCGGTCGGTCGCTTGCGGCATCTGCGTCAAAGGCACGGGGGCTATGGAGATGGGATCGTCTCTTCACGTCCACTTGGCAGCTCTTCCCTTCCGTTCTATGTCTCTTGCGTCTCGGCTGTCATGAAGTGATTGGCTTAATTCCTGCGCACTGATGGGCTCAGGATCCGTAGCGGTCAAACACCTGGGTGGTGCCGTCATCATCGAGGCTGAGCACGGCGAAGGCCTCGGCGTTGATGCCCTCACCGTCCATCCCGGGGGATCCCATCGGCATGCCTGGAGCGCTGAGTCCGCGCAGCGCCGGTCGCTGCTTCAGGAGCCGCTGGATGGAGCGGGCCGGTACATGGCCTTCGATCACATAGCCGTCCACCACTGCGGTGTGGCACGACTCCAGTTCTGCTGCAATGCCATGCTCTGTTTTGACGGCCGCCATGTCTTCATGCACCGCATCGGTGACGCTGAAGCCGGCCGCGGTGAGGTGTGACTCCCAGGCGGTGCAGCACTCGCAGTTGGCGGAACGGTGAACCGTGATGGGACTGGACAGCATCAGGACTGTGCTGAGCAGGGTGCTAATCAGTTGCAGGGCTATGGGCATCCCATCTCCGTCGTCAAGCTCGAGTGCTTGGGCTGATGCCCTGCATGCTGAACCAGCCTTGGCTGTTGTCCAACCATTGCAACGCCAGTGGTTGCGGTCACCGTTCGCTCACTAGTGTGATTGCAATGAGGGAGGTGGTGATGACGCTTCTTCTTTGGATCAACCTGGTGTTGGTCGCGGTGATCCTTGCCGACTATGTCGTTCGTCAGGTGATCGAGCGAGTGGGGGAATGGCGTCGCCTGCGCGGCCTGCTGTCTGGTCATCCCGAAATGACAGGCGTGCATCCTGAGCAAGACGGCCTGATGGTGTTCGAGATCGAAGAGGATCTCGCCTCTTTCATCCTCGATAACGATGCCCCCGGCCAGGATCGTCCCTTCCGTGTGGTCGTTCCCGATTTCGACGACGACGACTGATGGCTGCCATCAGCCGTGGGCTCGCAGCTGATCCCATTGCTTGATCAGGGCTCTGGGCACCGGCCGAGCTTGGTAGTCACGGGGATCGGTTGGACCATGCCGCAGCACGGCATTCACCATCACCACGGGTTGACGGCTGCGGTTGATGGCGCCGTGGGGAACGCCCGGAGGGATCCTCACCCAGGTGGCTTCGTCCTCTCGCAAACTGATGCGATGCAATCTGCGGTTCTGCAGAACAATCAGCTCGACGCTGCCACGTAGCACCATCAGTTGATCGGTTTGATGGCGATGACAGAACAATTCCGGAACGCTGGATCGGCTCACTTCAGCCACCAAGGTTTCATCGCTTGGGAGTGGATCGCTAAAAAAGGCGACACCGGCCTTTAGGCCAGTGCAGGGCAAAATCTCCACGGCTTGAGGTGCATGCATGATTCGACGCGTGATTGCATCAAGGATCGCGAAATCCAGAGCACAATCGGTGTGTCAGTTGGTACGTAATCAAGCGGGTGTCAGCAATGCCAGATCAGGCAACAGAAGCCATCAGCATTGAGGGGGATTTGAATCGGAATCCAGCAGACTTGAGTTTCTGATTTGACACCTTGGCATTCATCGCCCGAGCACCTTTGAAATCTTGATTGGCCCAGATCACAGGTGGTAGACCATCGAGATCACAGATTTCGTTGGAGAGTTGCCGGCGGCTGAGCTGCATGTCGTCTACCAGGTTGTAGATGCCCTCTAAGTTGTTGTCAAAGGCAAATTGAACTCCACTGGTGATGTCGAGTAGGGAGCTCCATGCGGGGATACTATTGCCGTTTTTAGGGATCTGCTCTCCAGCAGCCTGCTTGATGATGCTGACCATGTCGCGGCCTGGGCCATAGATTCCGCCTAGGCGCAATACGCAGATGGTGGTGTCCGGACGGTCGATGGACAGCAACAGAGTTTCTGCTTCTCCAAGCATCCGGTTCACCGGATTGATCGCATCAAGTGATGACTCTTCATCGACTAAGTCTCCGTTCTGATTGCCATACACTCCGGCGGTACTGATGTAGGTCACATGCAGGTGTTGGCTGCTCGTTCTGCTGCGCAAAGCTCTGGCGAGGTTTCGGATGCCAGTAGAGAAGACAGCTTCGAGGTCGTCCATACTTTCTGTGGGCGCAACACTGATGAGCACTCCATCCTGTCGTTCCAGAAATGTCAGATCTCCATTGGGGTCTGTGAGATCAAGCACGTGTGGCTCGTGCACTATGTCATGCAGTTCCCGGAAGCGTTGTCTTGATCGGGTTGTGCCGAGAACATGATGCCCTGCATATTTCATGCTGACAGCAACATCGGCGCCGACATAGCCACAGCCGATCACAGCGAATGATGATTGCATAGCCCTTGATTCAGTCAAGAGATGATTAGATCTTTTGGTGGATTGATGTTGAAGCGGTTCCTACAGTTTTCCGATCGAATGATGCGCTTTGGATCCACCAAGATCTTTGCTTTGGTTGTTGGCTGGATGATGCCAACAACCAGATGGTTGCCGATGATGCATCGTCTTCCGACAGTGTGGATGACGATGCATCATCGGCCCTGACTTTTGATCAGGTATAAACCTTGGCGATCAGCGGACCAGCCTGATCATCGGCAAGAACGGGAGTTACTTTCCAGTCGAGGCATTCGGCCCATTCGGCCGCATGCTCGTAGCAAGCCTCAGCATTGTCGGCTTCAACGAGGATCCATCCCTCGACGGATCCTGGACCATGAAAACGCTTCCATGATTTGCACTCAGGGAAGGGAGCACCAGTGGCCAGAAATTTTCTGGCAGCAATTTCGTGATAGCCGGTCTTGAACGACCAATGCATTAGGAACGTCATTGCAAATGCGGTTTTGGGGCGTTGGAACCATCTCACAAAACTGAGTTTGTGTCAGTCAATTTGAGTGTTCCTGAATAGACAGCCCACAAAGCAAGAGGTTGTGGACTGTCTTGCGCCTTGGCAACCCATCGGAAAACAGATCGACGTTTAACGGTCGCTGTTGAGGTAGGGCAGATCCGATGGTTTGGACAATGTGAATACCACAGCGGCTGTGATCAGGCTGCCGAAGGCGAGCATGGCGTAAATCCAGATCGTGTAATCGGACATCAGTTCAGCCCCAAAACACCAAAGCTGATCTGGCTGAGGATGCCATGACCGGTGAGGGCCTCGGTGAGTACACCGATGACGAAGCCGAGCATGGCGACGCGGCCATTCAGGAGTTCGGCCCGTGCCATGCGTTCGCCCTTGATTTGATCAGCAGCGGCTTGCTGGAACCATGCATCGTTTGCAGCTTGGACGGAATCCATAGAACCTCGAAGCGTGTAAAGCAATGTTACGCCAATTTGTAACGGAGTGCGAAGCGGCGTTGCTGCGTTGTCTCTTTGCGTTTTGGGATTCTTGGCCGTGCTCTGGTGTGGGCGATGGCCAGCGGCTGCCCATCACCATGAAAAAAACTCCTGAGATGCTCGACCAGCTCAGGAGTTGGCGTCCCGTCCTAGGGCCCTGAGTCAGGTCTAAGGCGAAGCCATCAATCTCGATAGGTGGGGCTAGCCGCCCGCCCGTGTTCGGTCGAGGGTCGCGCCACTGCTTGCTCCTGTCTTGGTCCTGATCGTGCGGATCTTTGTGTGATTGCCAAGCGAGTTGCTTCGACTCCATCTATCCAAAGGAGAGTTTTCTCTTGATCTGTGTCGACCCCAAAGCACGACAGGATTCAGCATCTTGCTGATTCCATCAAGACCGGTCTTGACGGAGGCGTTGATGCCATTGCCGACAAGGTCAAGGACGCTCAGCTTTTCGCCGATGCAAAAGCCGATCAGATTGAGCGCAAAAATCAAGCCCTCAAAGTGAAGCTGGCTGACGTCCTGCGTTCCGCCCAAGCCAAGGGAGATGACATCCATGAAGGCATGCAGGAGCGCCTCAGCCAATGGGTTGCACAAATCGATGCCCAGTCCTGAACAGGACGTTGCCTGAACTCACTCGCTTGCCTCTCCATGACTGAACAAACCAAGCTTTCCAGCCTGCTGCGTCAGGCCGCTCTTGGCGGTGGACTCCTTCTGGTGTCGACGTTGTCTGCTCCCTTGGCGGGCCAGAAGCCAGCCTTCGCCGGCACGCTGAACCGCATGACTCTGCCGATCGCAGAGCCGATGCCTGAAAAAGTCACCAAGGTGCTCCCTTCAGAGGTGCCATTGCCTCCCCAGTGGGAGGTCAAGGCACCAGCCAATGCTCCCAATGTGGTGATCATCCTTCTCGATGACGTTGGCTACGCAGCACCGTCGGCGTTTGGCGGCGTGGTGAACATGCCGACGGCTGAGAAGCTTGCCCAGAATGGCTTGCGTTACAACAAATTCCACACCACAGCACTCTGTGCGCCGACCCGAGCGGCGCTGAAATCCGGTCGCAATCACCACAAGGTGAACATGGGCTCGATTCCTGAAATCGCAACTGGATATGCCGGTAACTCCACCGTGGTGCCCGATTACGCCGTGCCGGTTGCAGAAATCCTCAGACTCAACGGCTACAACACAGCTGCTTTCGGCAAGTGGCATGAAACCCCAGGCCGTGAGACCACGGCAGCTGGTCCTCAGACGCGTTGGCCAACGCGTCAGGGTTTTGAGAAGTTCTATGGCTTCGTGGGTGCGGAAGACAACATGTGGGAACCCACCATCCACGATGGTGTGACCGTAGTGGATGCACCGAAGAAAGATCGGTATCACTTCACCGAAGACATGACCGATCAGGCGATCGGCTGGATGCGGCAGCAGAAGGCCATCAAGCCAGATAAGCCATTTTTCATCTATTACTCCTCAGCCGGTTCGCACTCTCCGCATCATGTCGGTCAGGAATGGATTGCTAAATACAAAGGCAAGTTCGATGAAGGCTGGGATGTTCTTCGCGAGCGCAATCTCCAGAATCAGATCAAGGCAGGGATTGTTCCTGAAGGCACTCAGATGGCCACGGCGCCAGACAGTATTCCCAAATGGGATAGCCTCACGCCACAACAGCAGAAAATCTATGCGCGTCAGGCAGAAGTGTTTGCTGCTTTTACGGAGCACTCTGATCATGAAGCAGGTCGTTTAGTTCAAGCAATCGATGACCTTGGCGAGCTTGATAACACGTTGGTGATCTACATCACTGGCGACAATGGCGCCAGTGTTGAAGGGGATCGAAGTGGTCAATGGAATTGGAACCACTATCTCAATGGTGTTGAAGAGACACCTGACGAACAGGAGGCCAAGCTTGATGAGTGGGGTGGGCCTACGACCTATCCCATGTATCACATGGGCTGGGCGATCGCCTTTAATTCACCCTTTGCTCTTTCTAAGCAGGTTGCGGGTGATTTCGGTGGAACACGCAATGGAACCGTGATCCACTGGCCTGAGCGCATCAGGCAGGGTGGCGGCATTCGCACGCAGTTCTCGCATGTGAATGATGTAGCCCCCACGATTCTTGAGGCGGCCAATCTGCCGATGCCAACAACGATCAATGGCATTAAGCAAATCCCAATGCAAGGAACCAGCCTGCTCTACACATTTGACAACCCAGGCGCTAAGGAAAGGCATAACACACAGTATTTCGAGATTATTGGCAATCGCGGCATCTATCACAACGGTTGGATGGCGCGGACAACCGTCATGTATCCCTGGATGGCGCCGAACAGAATGAATACGGTTGCAGCAGATGATGGTTGGCAGCTGTACGACACCACCAATGATTTCAGCTTGTCGAATGATCTTGCGGCTCAGTATCCGGATCGCCTTGCGGCCATGAAGCAGAAGTTCATGGAAGAGGCGATTGAAAATCAGGTGTTGCCACTTGATGATCGTCTTCTTGAACGTCTGGTGCCGTCTGTTGCCGGTCGTCCGACACTGTTAGGTGATCGGACGTCCATCGATTTGTATCCCTATGCCTGGAACATGGTCGAAGACTCGATCCTCAATGTGAAGAACGTGTCGAACAGTGTGACCGCCTATGTTGATGTGAAGGGAGGTGATGAAGATGGCGTGATTTTCTCCCAAGGTGGACGATTTGGCGGTTGGTCGCTGTACGTCGAAAACAACAAGCCCTCCTATACCTACAATTACATGGGTGAGCTGTTCACGTTCACAAGTCATAAGCCATTGCCTAACGGTCAATCTGAAATTCGTTTCGAGCTTGACTACGACGGCGGTGGTGTTGGCAAGGGTGCTGACGTTCGGATGATGCTCAACGGTGAAGTGGTTGCTGAGGGCCGTTTGGAGAAGACGATTGCATCGCGTTTCTCCATTGATGAAGGTGCTGATGTCGGGCTTGATCGTGGTTCCGCGGTCACGGTGAAAACCATTGGCCCTCGCCGTTACAGCGCCTATGGCGGCCAAATTGACAAGGTCACGATTCAGATTTTCCCTAAGCCCACTGATCAGAAGGCGAACTGATTCGAGGTCATGCCCCACCCCTTCAACGCGATGATCACCATCCCTGCTGGGGAGTATCGGGTCGGTTCCGAGTCCTTCTACCCGGAGGAGTCGCCGATCCGCTCGATTCATCTCGAGGCTTTTGCCATCGATGCTGCTCCAGTCACCAATGCGGAGTATGCGCGCTTCGTTGCCGAGACCGGATATGTGACGGTCTCGGAGCAACCACCGGATCCCGTGCTCTATCCAAATCTGCCCCCGGAGGAGCAGATCCCAGAATCCGCCGTGTTCATTCCGCCACCGCCATCGGTGGATCGCAGCCAGCCGATGTCTTGGTGGGCTTTGATCGCCGGTGCGGACTGGTGCCATCCCCAGGGCCCGGACACTGCGATCGACGACCGCATGGATCACCCTGTGGTGCATCTCGCCTATGACGATGCCCTCGCTTATGCGCAATGGATGGGGAAACGTCTCCCCACCGCTGATGAATGGGAGGTGGCAGCGCGGGGAGGACTGGTGGATCAGGATTACGCCTGGGGAGCTGAGATGACTCCCGGCGGCCGTTGGCTTGCCAACGTTTGGCAAGGGCCGTTCCCCTGGAAGAACGAGCAGACCGATGGATGGTTCTGGACCTCACCGGTGGGCAGTTTCCCCGCCAATGGCTACGGCTTGGTCGACGTGTGTGGCAATGTCTGGGAATGGACTTCCACGCTGTTTCCCGTTGCTGATGGTGAGCAGGAACGTCGGATCATCAAGGGTGGATCGTTCCTGTGCGCTGAGAATTATTGCCATCGTTTTCGACCGGCTGCACTGATGGGGCAGACCGTCGACACGGCCACATGCCATATGGGCTTTCGTTGTGCGTCTGAATCAGCTTGATCAGCTTGAGAAGCGATCCCAAACCATCAAACTGCCCAGAGCAAGATGCATGAGGCCTGCCGGCCAGACCATCAGGCCAGCGGCGATGCCTCGGACGGCAAAGCTGATGAGCACAATGGCCGCCACGCTGTTGTACATCATCAGCCCTTTCTGGCTCTGATCAGCACAGGAATCACCCCAGCAGGCCACACCAAGCCCCAACAGGGCGAGTCCATACAACTGAGCGACGTGATCACCTCCTGAACCGAGGGGTGACCCGAACAGAAGTTGCATGACCAGGGCAGGACAGACCACGAGTGCTGCCCCAGTGGCTAGCTCGAGAATGGCACCGAGTTTGTACAGGTTGATCCGAGACAGTTTGCTCATGTTGATGGTGAAATTTGGCTCAATCAAAGAACAGGCGAAGGCCCAGGTTTAAACCACTTTGCGTGACTGAATAGGAATTGTCTGTTCCATTGCCGGCGTAATCAATACCCCAGTATTTGTAGGCGAGGGAGAGCTGGGTGGAGTTGCCGATTGTGTAGGCAATCCCTGCTTGCGCGGTTCCCGACATGTCTTGTTGGCCGCTGACGCCGAAGCCGGCTGCATCAAGATAAACAAACGCCTGCCACCGGTCATTGAAGGCGTAGATCGCATTCATGCCGATGAGGGGACTCACCCAGGTATTGGCAATGGTTTGGCTGGCTGATTGATTGAATTCTCTGCGAAGGTGTTTGTCGAGAAGCACGCCATCAAAGGTGACCTTATTCGAGAAGTTCACATCCACATCCATGCTGGCATCAACGATCCTTGCCCCTGCTAGCCCGATGAAGGCGAAGTCGCCAGAATCCATTCGCGGGCTTGGGATTGCACCGCCACGGTAGCGAAGTGCAAGGTCAACAATGGTTTGATTGAAGGTGTTGTCAACGCCGATACTTCCTTCTGATTTGACCCTGCGATTTTTGATGAGGTTGGGGAACTGGTCGGAGTACTTTTCGCTATTTCGGATCGGATTGCTCTCCTTCCAGCTGTAGGCAGTTTCAGATGTGTAAGAGGAGCCATGGTTGACGCCAAGCTGAAAGCCAAAGCGTCCGAATTCAATGCCAGCTCGACCGGTGAAGGCGCCTGTTGTTGGCGTCAGTACATCACGTAGGCCCTGGGATGCTGTGGGCGCCTGGTTGCCATCGACGGTGATATTGGTTGTGGTATTCCAGGGCAGAAAGCCGTAGAGGTCCACATAGACACGGGTGTCGTCGTCTTGCTCGCTCTCTTGCTGGTCCTTTGTAACGTCTTCAGACGCCGTCAAGATCACGGGGGCATCGTCCCACTTCTGCTCTTGTGGCTCAGCGAAGCAGGTTGTCGGATTAGCCAGGGCAAGGGCCATTGACATCGGAAGAGCAATGTTCCGAAGAAGAGTCATTGGTATGAGTGTGTTCGAGTCGAGAGACTCATTGCTTGTCTCCCATTGTCTCTAAACGCTAGGCGAAGAATCCGGAATGTCTATCTAGCTTTGAGGGCTGAATGATTCACTGGCGGTTCTGATCTCAGTGCAGCTTGGGTTGTTACATTGCCTTTTTTTGATCTGTGCACTTTTCGGATCTTATTGTTGTTTTGGCTCCCTAAAATTTGAGCCCCTTTGTGGTCGATCAGGGCTAGCAGGCTGCCTTGACGTCAATAGCTGCCTTGCCGTTCATCGCCAAGAGGAAGGCCGCCTCCCCGGGTGGGAAGACGGCCTACGTCGCTCGTTTGTGCATGATTCAACCCCGTCACTGCAGAAGAGAGAGGAAGGGGCGAAGCGTCTGGCTATGGCGTCCCTGGGGCCATCGTGTCTAGGTGTGCGGCTGATGCGGCTCCGGGGCACCTGGGGCGGTGCAGTGGAGTGTCCAAAAGGACCAGCCTCACGAATGGGTGACTGTTGGAGCAGGGGCCAGAAAGTCAGTCTGCTTCTTGAGCTTGCTCAGGTGGAGTGTCGGCTGTCATCAGCTCCTCCGGTCTCGATGCACGTAGTTTTGGTGTCGATGGCTACAAAAGCAATCGGCATTAAGGCGCATTGCCTCTAGCTGGAGGCCACCCGAAAGTTGAGCTGATTTGTCTGCTGCAGTGGATCCGCTCGTCAGACTGATTGCGCCTGGTGTTTTGTCTGCCCATGTCCACCGATGGTGACGAGCAGCTCAGTCGCTTACGCACGGTGCTGGAGGTGGCCAGGCGTAATGGCAATCAGCTGTTTATCGAGAACATCGAACGCGAGATCAATGCGATCGAAAAGGGTGACCCCTCTCCGATCGTCGAGCAATACCTCGACGAGGCAGAGCGCGGTTGACGCTCGGATTGTTTAGTTTTGTAAAAGCGGTTCTGTTGGCCGCTTTCCGAGTTCTGCGTTTGCCCTTATTGATGACGACGCAACTTCTTCTCGTCACTCTTGGCGCTTTTTCGGCTGCCTGTTTGGCGCTTTGGACGGTCAGGCTGTCCCGTTCTGACGTGGATGGGATCTGATGTCCATCGATACCTGCAGTCGATAACCGCTGTCGAGAACAGTTGTCGAGAACAGCTGGCCACAAGCGATCGGTCTTGACGCGTTTCTCTGCGACTCCCCCGGTCTCCGATGAACAGATGCAGTCGCTCCGAAGGCTGGCATTGCTGTTCTCAATGTGGCCTGACTTCCTCAAGCCTGAATTCAGGCGTCTCGATGCAGCCTTGTTTCGTTCTGCTGCGTCTGTTCAGCGCTCGGCGACTGTGATGTGTCCGCGTAAATACGGAGTCACCTGGCCACTGATCAAGACGCGTTCACCCACCACTCGGCAGGTGAGCCTGCCTCCTCGCTCAGACAACTGGCGTGCCTCAAGTAGCGGTTTGCCCAGCCGCTCGGCCCAGTAGGGGGCCAGGGCGCAATGGGACGATCCGGTCACCGGGTCTTCATCAATGCCGATCCCTGGAGCAAAGAAGCGACTGACGATGTCGACGTTGTCGCCCGGGGCAGTCACGATCACGCCTCGACCTTCGAATGCCGCTAATTGCGGCAGGTCGGGCGATAAGTCGCGGATCTCTGCCTCGGTGGTGAACACCGCCAGCCAATCCGTGCCCCGTCGCACGTTCAGTGGCTTGGCTCCCAGAGCCTGACTCAGGCCAGCTGGACCGTCACAGGGTTTCGTTGGCTGCGCAGGACAGTCGAGCGTTAGCTGTTTCCCCTCCCGTTGCACCTGGAGCGCGCCGCTGCGGGTGTCGAAGCGGAGTGTCCTCAAATCGCGCTCTTGACCGAACACCACGTGCGCTGCCGCCAGGGTGGCGTGGCCGCACAGATCAACTTCGCAGCTAGGCGTGAACCAACGCAGCTGGTACTGGCCTTCTCTTCCCACTGTGAAGGCTGTTTCGCTGAGGTTGTTTTCTTTCGCGATCGCTTGCATCAACGCATCGGGTAGCCAGCGTTCCAGTACGCAGACTGCTGCGGGGTTGCCGGTGAAGGCTCCTTCGCTGAAGGCAGCAAGCTGTTCGATTTGGATCTGCATTCAGGCCTGAGCGGGGCAAAGGATCCAACGGACTGCTGGATCATGGCTGAGCCGTTCCGTTGCGCAGACGCGTGCAGGAGGGGGCAGGGGGCTCCCCGACCTAATGGGCATGGCCTCATCGAGAGCCCAGGGGCTCGAGCCATTCGCTCACAAGCCCGGTGCGAGCGACCGAGGCCGGCGGAATGCGGCAGCCGATATTGACTTCACCAGCATCGATGAGGCGGCCGAGGCGGAGCGCTGTGGCTTCCTCGGTTCGAGTGAACATCGGCTGGTTGGTGGTCAGCCAGCGCATCTCGCCTTCCGTAATCACGCCTGAATAGAGGGACTCAAGAAAAACCTCGCCAACAGTCATGGGGCTTTGTAACGACTTCGTTACATTCTGGCGTGGATCTTGGCTGGCTGTGGCTTTTGCCTGTAGAGACCTGCTGACGTTGAATCGTTACGAGCGTCCGGCTGCCGATGGGGACAACGCCATTGCAAGGCTTTCTGAGGCGTCTTGGCAAGGATCCGGTTCTTCAAGTCAAGGTCCAGGCTGCTGCCACCGCAGACGAGGTGGCGCTACTCGCCCAGGAATATGGCTATGAGATCTCCGGGAGTGATTTGTTGCAGCTCTCCGGCCAGTCAATGGATGGGGTGCGCATCAGCAGGATCGACCATCCCGGTGAATACCCAGGGCGCTATTACTGAGTGCTGCTCTGATCCAAGCAGGCACGGACGCGTTTGACCGAGAGCCCTGCTTCTGTCGCTGTGATTCCACTGAGGAGGAGAAGTCCCAGCAGACCGAGCAGCTGATTGTCTGGATCGGTTCCGGCATCTGCATTGGCAGACAAAGCGGCTCCAGCCACAAACCAGGCCGTCGCCAGAGCGGAGGTGATCCAATAGGCAGTCCAACGGCGTTGATAGAGGTAGCCGGCGCCCAGCCCAGGCACAACATTCAGGACAACGGCGACCCAGCCGGCTGAGACGGCGAGCACCTGTTCACGGTTTGGTGGATTCATCACAGCGCGACAACGCTGTTGCACTCTGTCGGATCGATCAACCCCCTGCGTGGCTGCGACAGCATTCCTCTAATCCGGCGAGGAACTCTGTTTCTGGAGGTGGTTCCTTCAAGCGCGAGGCGCATTGAACGCAGAAGCGGATCCAGGTTTGGGCTGGGGTGCCTCCCCGTTCCATCACTCGCGCGTAAGCCTCGTCAAAGTCACTGCCCTCGATCAGCTCGCTGCCGATGGCTTGATACAGCTCTTCCATGCCGTCGATCTGAGGGTCCGCATACACCGCCCTGATCTGTTGCTGCATCGTCATCTGCGATCGGCTCCTGCCCGTGGCGTCTGGCATCAATCTGTGATTGGGTAAGGGCAATCTTGAGGTCAGGGGTGATGGCTTGCCTGCGCCGTTGTGCTGTCGCAGCAGGGTTCGGGTGTGCGGTGATTGCTTCGGCGGCTAGCGCTTGGGCTGATCATTGCGCCATGCGGCCCACTGTCGAGGCTTTGGTGGCCCCCTGGAATGCTGCTGATCAGGAGTTTCTCGCTGGCCGCACCTCGATCGCCTACTACTTCGAGATGAGCCCCCGGACCTATCGGGTTGTGTATGGCGATCCGCAGGGAACGATTACCGCGCGTTCGCCAACACAGACGTTGCGTGCTGATCCCTTCTATCGCGATGAAAAAGCGCTGGGGATCAAGTTGATCAAGGCCACGGATCGCCTGATCGCACTCGATTTCCATGAAGTCTCACGGCCAGACGACGCTTATCTTGTGATCGTTGGTTATTGCGATGCCAATGACCGTAAAGAAGGTGCCGTATCGCAGAATGTGGATGGCACGCAATACATCATGATCCTCAATGGTTGTCGCGGTATTGCCACCGGCTCGGAAGATCCGGTGTGGTTGTTTTTGCATGAATTCGGCCATGCCCTCGGTCTTGAGCATCCCTTTTCCGATATTGATGGCGACTGTTTGTTCGATAACCGTCCCTATTCCACCGCTGCAGCCCATGCAGGCCATACGGTGATGGCTTACAAGCCCCGTCCAGGTGGTCCCCCCAGTTTTTTTACCAATTACGACATCGCCGTTTTACGTCGAATCTGGGGAACTGATTAATCGTTAACGTGTCTTGATCCGCTAGCCAAAAGGTATGACTGGGGATGCACCCAAGCGATCTCGGCATGACCTCAAACGACCATCCCATCACTTGGAATACAAGGTGGTGACATCCGGTTAGAGAGATCTGCCAGATCGATTGCACTTGCACCGCCCTAGCTGCGCTCGGAGATATTGAGCGAACACTTAGAACCAACAGGCTCAATGGTCGTACATGCTGACGTTGTTAGTGGGAAAGCTGAGTTTTTCTATCAGGTGGGAGGCATGACCAGGATCAGCGTTGCCTCCGACTTCAAGGCCAGGGTGCAGTGATTCGCCAAGACTGTTCATGCCAGCTATTGGAGTGAGGCATTCCGTCAGGTAGGACGAACCACCAGGAGCAGTGGTGTCTCCGAGCCCACGATCAGGCTTGAATGATTCAACGGCGCTGCCTGGAGCAAAGGTGGCGGTTCCATTTTGAGTGGCTACAGGTGTCAATGTGCTGGCACCACCGTTGGTCCAGATCTCGATTGCGCGCTCACTGCCTGTGATGGAGTCGCTGCCACCACCAGTTGAGAAACGGTTGTGTTCTTGTAGCGACACAATGTTGTTGTTCACCTTGAAAGGAGATGAGTCCTCACCATCAATAAACCTGTCGGTTGGTCGAGGTACGTCAGCATTCGCTCCATTCTGGCCACTGCCCTGAAACACGTTTGGAACGTGCTGAATATCTGCTTGTCGGTAGTCAACGATTGGATCAGCACCAGCACCAGTCTTGAAATGATTGTCGCCAACGATGATGCTGCCTTTGTCGTAAACTCCTTGCGGCTTAAAGACTCCTTCACCGCTGATTGGAGTGGCACCACGTCCCTTCTCTTTGCTAGCCGTAAACCTGCCGAAGGCTTCTTCTTGTGGTTGGAATGAAAACCAATCGCGGTAGTGAGGCATGGGTCGAAACGGCGGTGGAGGGTTGTGCCCTTCTGGCTCACACACCATCGCCGTCATTTGAAATCCACTCATTGACCGGGGTCAAAACTTTCTGTGATCTTGCTCACAGGTGCCTGCTGGCCAAGTCCCCGTGTCGCTTCCCGTGATTTCTGGAGTGTCGATCAGTTGTCGCAATTGATCGCAAAGCGACTTGACTATTTTTCTCTGATATCACAGAAACACAGCTATCCTTGGCTCAGTCGCGATCAATGGGCATGCATGAGCCCGGCCTCGTTTTTGATTCCGATTTGCTGGCTGGGTTCAATGGCTTGAGCTTTATGCCAAAGATATGGGCGATGGGAAGCAATAGTCTCAAGCCAGTCCTAAGGCTTTATGGAGATCGTATTGAGTACTGTGGCTCATTTCGGCTGAAAAAGTGTGACTACGCAAGCATAGAAAAAGTTGATGTGTTGACCATTCCTTTCACGAAGTCAGTCGTCTTATATTTTAATCACACCCCAAGAACTTTCTCGGGTAACTTTCGTCGCGATCAAGATCGGGTGGCTTGCTTGAGGTCTTTTTTAGCAAAAGAGTGTCAGCTGACTGAAGAGGCCCTCGTTATTGCGGGTGTGCTAAGAGCGTAGGTTAATTGCGATGATCAGTCTCAAAAACTAGAGGCACTAGCGGTTGTTCGCTTGTGAGAAAGCCTCGCTAAGGCGTTGGTGCTACCTGATTAAAGTGGAAAAGATGTAAGCCTAATCAATGTAATAGTGCCAATTTGCTTCAAGACGACCTCTCGATCGTTGATTCATCTCAGTGTAAGACCTTGGACAGGCTCTTCATTATAAAAGGTCTTCGCTGTCGTCATCTCGTTCCCATGCTTGAACTGTCAGCGCCGTAATCACAAAGACAAGGCCAACCAAGGCTTCCATGGCAAAAATCTGACTGCTATAAGCGTGGACCTCAAAGCTTGAGCGTAAGGTAGCTACAACTACTTGTTTGATAAAGATGTGGCTTTACATCGGTAGGTAATACAACATTTCTCTGCCGATGAGCATATATCCTTACGGTCATTTTAAAAGCTCAAGCTGAAAGATTGAGGCGCTCTGCCCCAGCTTGATGTCATCTGGTAGCTAAGACGGTGCAGAGAATTCGCTCAGGCAACCAATCGCATCTAGGCCCGCTGAGGCTTTCTGTTCTGACCATCGTTGAGGCCGGCCTATGCCACTCAGCACATCATTGCCATTGGCAATGATGTGCTCCCTTCGGGGCTTGTGTGATTCGGGTCTTGAGGTGACTCACGATGTCACGAGAGCTGACGGCTGTGTTTTAAGCCAAAACAACGAGTCACTCACGCCAAGGCTTCTCATAAAGGGAGGCCGCCCCTCCCAGGTGGAAGAGACGGCCTAACTCGCTCGTTTATGCATCGAACCAATTAATTCAGTGTTTCCTTGAAGGTGTGACCTCAAGCAATGGGACTGAAAGAACGTGGTCGAAGCAACTGGCTCGTGGCGCCTGGGGCCAGGTTCCTAGGGGGGAGGGTTGGTTCACTCCGTAGGGCACCTGGTGCGGTGCAGATGGAGCGCCGATCGACGTGGCGAAACCAAAGCAGTGCCTGCCGAAGGGCTATCCCTCTCACATGCGTGAAAACTGTTGGAGCAGGGGCCAGAAAGTCAGCGTGCTTCTTGGCTGTGCTCGGGTGGAGTGTCGGCCGTCATTGGCTCCTCCGATCTCGTTGCTATCAGTGTTCACCCATCTGGCGCCTAAGGCAATCAGTGCAATCGCGCATTGCACCTGACCAATCGTCTGGGCCAGCATAAATGGGATGTGCTTTTTAGTTGGTTGAGCTCTGATATTCAGGTTCAGTCTCTGGCTGCAGTAGTGATTCTAGTTTGGCTGCCTGCTCTTCTGTGCTCGGATTGAGCTTGCGCACAATCAACGTATCGACTGAGAAAAGGCCGGGCCCAGCTGCTAGCACCAGCACTGCCGCAGCCCAATAAAGCCCGAGCAGTTCAAGCAAATAAATATTGAATCCATTCACAACAATCGCGTGGTAAATCGCAACGCTGATGGTTCCTGCAATGGCAGCCGCGCCAACGCGGGTGAGCAGACCGGTGATCAGCAGCCAGCTGCCAATAATTTCAGAAAAGGCTGCCACATACGAGAGTGTGATCGGAAAGGGAAGATGTAGAGGACGTACAAAAGCAGCTGCAAAGTTCTCGATGTTGGCGAGTTTTTCGTAGCCGTGATGGATTAACAAAACACCTGTGAACACACGCAGGATCAGGAGCCCCGCATCGGTCAGAAATGGTCGCGTCAGAACGGTGCGAAGCACAGGTTTGAAAGTTGCTTATGAAAACTTAACGGTGATGATGGGGCTGTCGCGAGGGGCCGTGCAGTGGTCATGTCCCTTCAGGTTGTCCCTCTCCCTGCGGTTGACGTCTCACCGGCTGCTCTCGGGCGTCAGTGGCCCTTCTCGATCAGGGTGTGTTGTTCGCGCAAACATGCCTGTCATCGCTGGATCTCTCGCCACACTGGGTTGGAGAGAACGAAGCGGGAGGCCATGGGCTTGAGAACGGTTTTGCGCCGCGTCGGCAGTTACATCCTTGGGGTAGTGGATGAGTATTGGGCCATGCGCGAGCCCAGTCAGTACAGAAACAGGGATCCTCAGTGTGAGATCAGTTGTGAGGGCGACGTGTGCGTCCGCGAGGACCGCACTCTCTGACGCCTCAGCGCTTGCTTCGGCAGATGATGGTGTGCCCTCTATGCAGCAGAGCCTGCTTCTCATCCCATGGCCCTCGATCAGTTGAAGGCTTTTCTTGTCCTGATGCAGGATGATCCAGCCCTGAAGCAAACGGTGCTGGCGTCTTCCACAGCGGATGATGTGGCCAAGATTGCCGCAGCTCGCGGCTATGAGTTTTCCGGCGATGAACTCCTTCGCTTCTCGGGTCAGAAGGTGGGGAGAGTGACCGTGTCGAAGCAGGAAACACCTGGGGAATACAACTGAGACTCTCGTCTCAGGGGTGAGGCCATCACCCCTGAGGCCTGGATCTCGGATTCCTTACTGGACGTCCATTGCCAGGAAAGCGTCATCGGCTGCCACCATTTCGGCGCCGTCTTGATGGCAGTGACAGCCGTACAGAAGATGGGTAATGCGTCCCACTTCTAGATCACGGTCTGCGACCTCCTGCCAGAGCCGGCGAGTGAGTTCCTGATCGGCCAGTTCAAACTGGGCCCGCCCCAGCTGCCGGGTGATTGAGAAATAACTCTGACGGTCGTTGCGGGCTCTGCATTCCTGCGCCCCACTCACCGACATCAGCAGTGGGGTGGTCTTTGAGGAGACGACGGAGAGACGGTTCATGGCACTGCAGAGGGGGATGTTGACAAGGGAAGGTCTCCTTCTCCTTTGGACAGAAGGACCGATCACGCTGGAGGCACCGGAGACTGTGATGCTCGCCTGCGCCAATCGTTGGATCAGCAGGGGTTCCAGGCTCCAGATAGTCAGCGTGCTTCTTGACTGTGCTCGGGTGGAGTGTCGGCCTGCATCGTCGCCTCCATTGTTCGTTCCCACACTTTCACCCTGGCGCCAGAATCTGCCCACCCGTTGTCATGCTCATTGTGTTTTTGGGCTTAACAACCTTGGTCGTGTGATCTGAGGCGTCGCCATTCAGCCCCTGCGATCAATTCAGGGGTGTGACCTTCCCGTCAGTGCAGATTGCACTGGTTTCGACCACGGGAGGAAAGGCCAGAAAGGCCAGGCAGGTGAGGATTTCATCGAGCCCTTCGTCATCCAGCGACTGGCGGATGCTGTTGCCTGAAATGGATAACCAGGCCAACAGGGTTGAGCCGTCGCTGTGCACGACGCGCGTCATGGCACCAAGTTCGTTCTGGCTCACCGCCATCCCATGACGGTCTTCGAGGATCGCCACCACCCGTTCCAGAACCTGTTGGCGATTGAGTGTGTCCTGTGCATGGAGCTCAACAAAAAGATCGGCACCATCTGCTTCAAAGCGAACGCCATAGCAACGTGCTTCCATTTCGATGCTCCCCACAACAGTCATCAAGAAAGGGGCCTATCGCGCCCCTGACTCCCCATGAGGATGTCCCGTCAGAAATCAGGCAGGACACCCCTCGGGTCTGGTGAAGGTCTAGTCACGTTGTTCTGATCGTGCAAGACAGTCGTCGCAGCGAAGAGCGCGGGCGACCGGTCAAGCAGGGATAAGCAGGTTTCAGCGCTCGACGACACCGCAGGCGATCCGGGCACCCCCTCCTCCTAGAGGAGGGGTGTCGCTGTAGGTGTCGCCACCTGCGTGCACGACCAGGGCTTTGCCGCGCAGATCCGTTGTGCTCAGTCGGGGGGCCACCACGCTGGTTGGCGTGGTGCCGTCTTCATCCACCAGCAGACGGCTGAGGTCGCCACGATGGCCGTTTCCGAACGGACCAAGGTGGGCCCCACTCTCATCTGGATCCCAGTGGCCACCTGCTGCAAGCCCCGCAACGGCATCATCTTCTGCATTGAGGGCGCTGTCGCAGCTTCCATTGCTGTGGAGGTGGAAGCCGTGTTCCCCTGGGCTGAGGCCGCTCAGGTTCGGGATGATCTCGAGGCCCTGATCACTGTCTCGTGCGCTGACGCTGCCGATCGCCTCACCCACTCCTTCGGCGCTGATGCGGCTGATGCTCACGTCGAGGGTTGCAGCCTGTGCCATACCCGGCCAAGCCAGAGCCGCACAGATCATCAGCAGGGCGAACAGGCGGCGCATGCGAAGGGCTGCAGATATTCGCCATTCTGGGGCAGTTGATCAACCGTTTCGGTCTCCCCTGCGGCCATGACCTCTCCTCCAACGCAACGTTCCGGCACTTGGTGGTCACGTCACTGGCGCTGGTTTCTTCCGGTTTCGATGGCTGGTGCACTGCTGACCGGTGCTGGGCTGGTCTTGGCGTTCTTGTCGTTGCTGTTTGGCTTGCTCAAAAACAACGTGCCTTATCAGCGAGCTCTGGCTGAAGCTGAGCAGAGCCTCAAGCTGAGGGAGGCGATTGGTCAGCCCATCGAGCCGGGTCTGTTTGTGAACGGTCGGTTCAGCACCAGTGGAGACAACGGGGAAGCGAAGCTCCTGATTCCGATTTCAGGGCCGAAGGGTGATGCTCAGATCCTGGTGGAGGCAACGAAACGGTCTGGCCGCTGGACCTTCTCTGTGTTGTCTGTGCAAATCAATCGCACGGGCCAACGGATTGATCTGCAGAACAATGATCAGTCTTCCGGCGATCTCGTTCTGCTGATGCGAAGGGTGGTCTCTGATCTCCCGCAGGGCTGATGGCTGCGGATTGATGCAGTGCAGAGTGTGTTCGTGTTTGTTGTCTTTTCCGCGCTTTGACGTTCGTTTTGATTTGGCCATAGAGATGGCTGCTGGGTGTGGCGTCTTCAGTGAAGTGATCCCACACTGCAAATCAATTCATGCCTTAAGGAGGGACCCGATGCTCACAACAACGACCCGCCTCAAATTGCAGGAGATTCTTGGTCGTGTGGCCCGTGGAGAAGCTGTGAGCCTGCAGGAGCGTGTTCTGGTGCAGAAATACGCTGATCGAGATCGCAGCGTTAGCACTTGGGTTCATCGTGCTCAGCGCCAGCGACAACGTGCTGGCACCGTCACAGGTCTGGATGGTCTGCTTGATGATCTCGCCCTCGGAAGTGATGACCCCGCTGATCGTCATCGCCCGGAGGATGACCTCGGTGACTGGTTCGGTGGGGCCTCAGCTTGGCTGCGTCGTGACTGAATCTGTCTCTTCAGCTCAGGCGGATCCGTCAGGCCCTCGTCTGATTGTGATTCAGGGCCGTGCTTATCGCCGGGTGGAATTATCCAGTCGACACCCCCGCCGCTGGCGGCTTGAGGCGCTTGACCTTGAGGAAGCGATCGACTGGATTATCCAGGATCAGCAGAATCCTGCCGGATAAGTCATTGTGCTTAGCTTCGATCCGCAATCTGCGGCGGATAGGTATTTATTGCTGGGTACTTTGTTCTTCTCAAACTCGAGGTTTCAGCGTTCTGAATCGCGATAGGTTCAACCTAAAGGTTCAGCGGAGGCTGGTAGAGATCATGCAAGGGATGACGTCCATCGGATCAACAGATAGGCAGGATCATGGTGATGCCATTGATTCCTATTTCGAGTGCATCACCAGTTGTGACATCGATGATGGCATCTGCGTGGAGCAGTGTGTGCTCGTCCATCTCAAGCAAGGAGATGATGGTGGTGGATGAGACTGACCCTGTTCGGCGTGACGGGGTGATGGTGCATCGGTTTGACGGACATGATGGACCGATCTATCGCCCCTGTAGTGGCCACCATTGCGTGTACTGCGCTGATCTTTCCACTGCGAAGGCCTACCTGAGCTTCTGGCGGCGTCCCCCGGAGCGACGCTGCCGCAGGCATGTCAACACGTCTTCTCCAGCTCGCGTTTGACTGCCGCAGCGCCGGGTTATCGAATCGTGCGGGATGACGGGGAACACGACTCCGTCACACGGCTGTCGTTTTCCGATTACGACGCGGCTTACGACGAATTGGAGCGCTTCTATGCCGCCACCTGTTGTTCTGATGATCGGATCGAGTATTCGATCGTCGAGGTCAAGACCTCTGTCAGCGACATTTGAGTCCCCTTGTTACTGCAATGGTTTAAAGCAACTGCCTCAGTCCTGCAGATTTGCTGTTGGGTCACATCCTACGGCTCATATCAACCTAGGAAGACGAAGATGGTGACGAGGCTTGGCGTCACACCATCACTGTGGATCGACCTTCTGATTCGCAGACTGATAACCAGTGATCGCACTGCTTCAACTGCTTCTGCCTGAGGTGCATCCAACATGCGGTGGACTCAAGTTCTGTCTCTTAGACGAGCAGCCCGAAGCCACGGCCAATCAAATGACTGAACGATTGGACGTTGGCGGTGATCTGTGGAAGCAGGAGAACACGCTTGAACCAATCGAGAGTGACGCGCCTCTGTGCATCAGCTTGAAGACAATCGGATCCTCCCGATCAATGCCCTTGATGATCTGATCGCCACGACCGCAGAAATTGCAGTGAAGCGTGGGATTCCAATGGCGGTCTGGGCTTATCTGGCTGCGACATAGACCTCTATGTCACATACGCCAACCAAGCAGTGCCGTGATGGTGCTGCTTTTTGATGCCATCTCCATCAGGAGATCACTGCCACTGCCATTGGCTTGAATCACTGAATGCCGAGCTCGTCAAAAATTTGATGGCATTCACTTAGATCCTTGTTGTTCCTAATAGCATTCAGGATTTTGGATTTATTTTGTTTTTTGATGCCTGGTTCTTTGCTTATTGCTTCTAGTGCGTCTTTGGCATCTTGCCTGGGGATGTTGTATCCCTTTTGAAGAAAATTACAGACAAGCAATGCTGTTGCGGATGCTGCACCCCAGAGGAAATGATCGTAATCTCTTCCGCGTTTTGGTAGATGCTCTTTCATCCCTCCCATGTCTGCTGCACAGATGGGGTTGACGGTAACCATGAAGGCCACCGCTGTAATCAGGATTGCCTTCAATTCAATGATTCCAAAGCACAATCACAATAGCTTTTGTTCGTGGTAGCCGCTTAATTCAGTGTCTGAGTTGGCATAGGACTCCTTTATCTCTTGCGGGGTCCGAAAAGGAAGAGCCCAGGACATGCGGCTAAGGGTGTTGCGCCTATCAGAGCCGGATAAAGCAATAGGTATAGGGTGTTGGCACCAATTCCAAGCATTGGGTCAAATAATACTGATATCAGGACCACCCAAAGATAAACCCCAAGAGCAATGGATAAAAAGCAAAAAATATCATCTTTACTCTGCTTAGGGCCCATTCGCCATACCCAATAAAGGACAGACATGGATGCCGCCAAGCCTGCACAAAAGCTGGCAAGCATTAGAAGAGCAAAAAGGAAAAGAATGACCGACATCAATGCAGCCTCAAATGGAACGATTCTCTTTTGAGCGTAAGGAATCTCGTAACGCAATTCTCACTCATCCAATCAACCCAAGCAAGAGCTGTCGCTGCTTTACGCAGTGCGAAAGGGAGACCTCTTCCATCGTATGCCATATCCCCTGTGCCCATCTGTCGGATCATGTGATCCTCAAAGCTCTGGTCGTCGTTCTCGTATTGATCTCTAGGGATTTGCCTTGAAGTCTCCCTGTGCAAGAGAGACAACCACTGCCAACAACAAAGCCCCAGCTCACGCATGAGTCGGGGCTTTGTTTGCAATCATCTCCTGATTAAGGTGATAGCTTTTGATGATCATAACCGCCCGTAGGTGTGTGTCAGAGGAAAGTCAATGCAGCTGACTGTACCCAACAAGAAATCTTCAGGACTGGTGTATCAGATCCGTACAAAGGTGGAAGTGCTGATGCTCGAGGCTGCTCCCCAACCGCTGCCGACCTGAGTCCGACGAATGAGGTTGCCCCGTTCAAAATGAAAGGCCGGGCGACCATGGCTCACAAACATGGCGGGGCCTTGATCCACACGGCCGAGATGATTCAGGTCGCAACGTCTTAGGTGCGGGTTCCAATTGACGCGGTGCACCTGATTGAAACGCACTTGTAGATGCTCCGGAATGGAGTGCATAGCGAGGCTCTGAATGGTGGCGCGATAGTTCGCCTGACTTAGGCACCGCTGTTTTGCCACTCTGTCCAAATGCTGACCACCGTTCTGCAACGATTGGCTCAACACCGTGCGGTAATAAATGCGGCGGATCGGCCCTCCAACCACGCGATATTCGCGGATCAGCTGACCACCACCGGGAGCAAACACATAGCGGAAGGAAGAACCGGGAATGCCCCTCTGCCAATGATTTAACCGTGCCTTGGGTGTGTAAGTACACTGACGACTGAAGGGGCTCCAGGACACTTCCAAAACATTGCCATAACGGACTGTTAGGCGTTTCTGTCCTCCCGGGATGGCAACAGCTCCTTGTGGCTGCGGCACAAGGAAGTGGTGGACGCTGTAGCACTGAGCGGCTGTAGGACTATACGAACTGGAGAAACCCCGAGGGGGGTAAGAGGCGAAAGCTGCCTGAGGAACCAGAGCAAGGGCCGCCAAGGCAAGTGGAAAAGTCTTCACGATGCGAACAAGTGACCTAACAAAAATGAATGTATCGACACCTTTTAGAGTGGAGAGTGATGCTGATCACTGCCATCTGTGCGATCACGCACGGGGATTACGTGCCATGCCGAGTGCTGTCAGATTGAAGAACACTGCGTACCGATAGGGGCTCTGCAGAGAACAGGCGTGTGCTGGCACAGTACAAACGTGCAGAGCCAATTGGTCGAGTTTGATCGATCTGTCTGATCTGACAAGAAAGCTGTGGGACTGGCGTAGTCGATCATCGATTCATCTTGATTGCAGTGAACCGGCTTTGCTTTGTCGAGTGTTGATGCCTTCGTAGTACTGTGCCGAGGCTGAATTCTGATCAAGGCTGCTTCTAATCATTGTAACCAAGTTCTTTGATCAACGCAGCGCATTTGCTAAGCACATCGTTGTCTAGCTTGTTAAAAATGTCTCTCTTGACTTTGTCGGATACCTCTTCAGTTTCATTGAAACGTATTAGCCCCTTTCTGATCGCATCCAGTCTCTCGTCTTCGAATTCTTCTTTGATCCATTCGCTTTCAAGGTGAATACAAGATGTTGATAGAGTTCCCAGTAGGCCGCCAAGTCTTAAAGCCAGCTGCCGCTCTTCTCGGCAATCCTCTGCTGTCGCTGGTACGGCACCAACAGTCAGTAGAGAGACAAGTGCTGGCAAAAGAAGAGGCTTCATATTGACTTGAGTATTCTCCCCATGGTTTAACGTTTTCCAGTTGATCACGGCTCAACCTAATCGCAGAAGCCTTTGCTGCAGCGGAGGCTTCTGTTGCCCAATTTTATATATTCTCACTAACAAAAACATGCAAATATAATTAAGCGAGCGGCCTAAATAACTGTCACGATTTTATTCCAATAAAGATGCTTTCTCCGAGTTCGTGATTAAGGCCTCTCGTCGATGAACCGGTCTCGTCAACAGCCACGGTGTTCTTCCTAATCCAGCCAAGGTCGCCAAGGCAGAGTCAGAGGCAATGGCTGCGGTTCGTGAGATTCATGTCTCCTGCCTCGCCAATGGCGGTAATCCCTTCATCAATCCTGATCTCTCAAGCTTCGAATGTGTTTGTGTCTATCCCTAAGGCAGATCTTGGAAGAACACTGGGTTGCGACGAGTCCTCTGATTTCATCGCCGATGTCTACAAGCAGGCTCAGCAGAGCCCTGGCTCTCCTGTTCTTGCAGCACAGGTGGACGTGATGGAGTTGCGCTTCGAGTTCCCAGCGGAAGAAGGCTGGGGATTCAGCTCACTCTGAATCCCTGTTGCCCAGGGGGTAGTTCGCCTCTGTCGGTTGGTTGGATGCACTGCTCAACTGACGACTCGTCATGGTGATGACACGGGTGTTGAGCAGTCTTCAGATTGAATCGAGTGACGAAACTTGATCAGTTGGCGGTACATGTCTCAGAATGTGCTTTGCGTTGAATCAATTGATGGCAAGCGACACTGGCACGTGGGTAAACAACCAGCCCCCTTCAAACTTTGAGAAGCTTTGGCGTGGTTTGGCTCTTGTTGGAGCCATTCATCTTGGTGGCATGCTCGTGAACATCATGTTTCAAATGATGGGCAATCACTCTCTCGATAGCCTTCCCGCCAAGTTCCTCGGGCTCTGATCCTTCAGGGGGTGGCTGCTTTGCAGGCTCTTCAATGGAGGGTTGAAGGTCTCATCTCCCCATCTGTCAATCCTTGCCTGTTTCGGTATTGGCGGATGGGTGGATAATTCTCTGCGCCGTTCTCCACCTCTTTGATCAATTCGTGGGCACTTGCTCCACTTCTCAATCAGGGACCGTAGTCACCTCGCATGCTTGCTTGCTGAGCCTAAGCAAGTGGCGATAACCCTGATTCGCGCCCTAGTTGCCGTTGATAGGCGCAGCCTGATCGCTGCATCGATCTAATGCAGGCAGACTCTTCTCTGTTCCGGTGTCCCGTCCAGATGAAGCCCTGCGGGTGGCTAAGCAATCCTTTCGTCATGCTGGCGATCTGGGGTCGCCAGCATGACCGGATTCAGTCGATTGAATTCTTCTCAGCACTCTTGCTAGTGCTGGCATCAGTCAAGGGCTTGCGCGAATACTCTGCCTCAATCGTCCCCTTCGCAGGCCAGCGACATGGAGCTGGCTTGCTTGAGCAGAATCTTGCGCTGCTTCAGTTGTTTGTAACGTAGGTTCCACGGCCCACCACAGCGATGTGGAACCTCAGTCACCTGGCGAACATACTCAAAAAAATACCGGATGAGCCCACGCTTCCAGAATGAACAGCGGTGACCGTGGGGAACTTAAAGCTACTCAATCGCTCTTAACAATAGGCAGAATTGCTTGTGGCCTCAGGCAGACACCCTGCCCCTGCCTTGAGCCTCGCAGGCCGATGGCCAGTGCCTCCACTGTTTGAGCAGATCCTCGCTCCCTTCCAGTTTTGCAGCTCCAGATCGTCAATGAAAGCCCACTCCTCCAGCGGAACCACCGCGACTAAGACATCAGTTCTGTATCTAGGCGCTGCGGGTGTCGCGCCTCCTCCCTTTGGTGAGCTCCAGCCAGGGGTTCAATTGGATACATCAAGTGTGTTCGTGCCTACAAAAGAGTTCGAGGCGATACATAACAATGCTTGGGCCCCGGGAAGGGGGCGGTCGTCAACACACAAAAACATGGGGGGACTCTGACGAGGAGCCCCTCCTTTTTTGTGCCGTTCGTTGCCGAAAGCGATCAGTTTTATCTCTAGCCAAACAGCTGTGCTTTGAGCCTGCTTGGCTCGCAGGTGGGCTGGATCCCATGGCGGTGTTATCGAGTCCGCATTTTGCAATGTCCCTGTGGATAAGGAATGACGTGCCCTGTGTAATCAATTTCTTTCATTTCACCAGTGTTGATGTTGAGTTCTGTCCAAGAGTTGGCCCTTCCATTTCGGTCAGAATTGGTTCGCCACCTTCGCCATCCTTGTTGTGCCGATTGATGGGAGACCAGCTCTTGTTCGAACTGGAATGTGTTTCCGCCAGTGTCAACTAATACTCTCCCCGTGCTTGGGTCCAGAGTGATCAGAAAAGTTGTCCCTCGCTCTAGAGAGCCACACTTAAACACCATGGGGCAGTCGTGTGCTTGTAGTGGTAGGGGGGCGATGGCACCGATTGCCAGCAGTCCAAGCGCAACAAACTTCATCAGCTCTCTCGTTTCTTTCTCCCTTGCTAGCTACGGCGCTCTGCAATGAGCGTCTCGCTCCCCTGTTGGGGTCGCTTCTTCTGCATCGCTTCGATCAGGTGGTCGCCATCCTGCGGCGCGATCATTCTTGATTGACCTCAAGAGGGTTGCTCATTGCAGCCTTTGATTGCATCTGGAATCTCCCTTCCTCGCGGCGGTGGCGTCGGCAATCCTGTTGCCGCCACATCGATTTCTCACAGCACGTTGTCGTGGGAGCTGGCCTCCAGTGAATTCGGTGTGATCTTGATGACGCTGGTGTCTGTTGGCCTGATCCAGCTTGCCGAGGACGCACTCAGCTCACCCAGTCGACTTCATGAGGTTTGCTCAGCCTTTGCTTGTTCCGGCTTGAACGAAAGGCAGGCCGGTCGCTCTCTGGCAGCGCCCAGCTCAAGGAGGGTGAGATTAGGCATTAAGCCTTAGTCGCTCACAAGAGAAAAACCTGCAGACTCATCAGAGCTCTTGATTTAGGCATGAAAGGACTGCACATCAACGTTGCCTTCTTTGGTTGCACGGTTGCGATGGCAGTCATGGTCATGACGTTCGTGGTGAAAGCCACCGCCTAGGCGGCCGCGGGTTGCGCACCATCGTTTGGTCTTGAGGATTCAGCTCCTGGGTGCCATCCCTGCAGGTCATTCAGGTCTCGGGCCGATCGGGGGCGTCCGATCACGGCGATCCCAAGTCCGCAGTTGTCGGCTGCCTTCTCGGCTGTTGCGCCAGGAGTGTTGCATTCGATCCACCCACGCAGCTCAATGTTCTGTTACATTTCTGGAAACATTGCTTTACATCTCATGGGTGACACCAAATTTGGCTTCTCTGAGTTCGCCGAATCCTGGAATGGTCGTCTGGCCATGCTCGGCTTCGTGATCGCCATCGGCACCGAGCTCTTGACCGGTCAAGGCATCCTTGGCCAAATCGGCCTCGGCTGATACAGGCTTGAATTCATTCTGCCAATTCGATTGAAGCCTCTAAGGCTTTTTGAGCACCTAGGTCTCTTTGACCAGGTGCTTTTTTATTGCATGTGTCACGGCCTGAATAGGGTTTTGCCCGGAGTTGTTCTCATCTCTGCTCAGCATGAGCAGGCGTCGCTGTTCCTGCTGATCGTTCATGGCAGTCGTTGACTAGAGAGCGCTTTGATTGCGAGCTGGATTCACCAGGGTTTCACCAGGAGGAAGGCCTGCTTCTCACCAGTTGAGCGCAGAGGGTGTGGTCATCGGAGCTTTCGCTCCTTGCCATTCTTGATCCATCAAAAGGATGACCATCCATCCCATTGCAGCCGTATCCGCAGTTGGTCTGTCTCTGTCAGTCGCCGTTGTCACCGCTGCTGGCCTACTCCTTGGCACTGGCACTGCCGCTGTGGTTGAACCCCTTGCCGAAACTGTGGATGCGTCTGCAGCACAAGTCCCCCCATTGTTCAGGGCTGGCGATGCTTCCATTCCACACTGTGGCAGGCGACTCCACTATTTCTGATCACTAGCAGGCGCCGTTTGCGCAGTTGTGAGCAAGCTCACAGCAGGAGGGAATGGAGGTCATCAGCTGGAGAGCTGAAAGCGGAGATGGTGAATGCATCGGAGGGAGAGATCCCGCCCCACGCATCACCCCCATCAGAGCAATGACCACGATCAAAACCATCGCCGCCGCCGCTGCCTCCCTCGCCGCTGGTGCCACCTTGATGTCTGTTGCAGGCCCTGCTGCACAAGCCAATCCCTACAACAGCTTTGGCCGTGCCGGCGGCTGTGATTCTGTCGCTA
>NZ_UCOB01000010.1 GCF_900474295.1 Synechococcus sp. UW140
CGGCTCCCGCGCAGTCCAAAACCATAACCCACAACTCACCCAACTCGCAAGCCCTTCGAGACACGACACTTCTCCAGACTTGCTTCCACTACCCAAAACCTTTGCCATCACTAGTTTCTAGATAGGACGAACAGACCATGCGCCATGGCAGGACGCTTCAGCCAGCAGCACCAACGTGTGCGGCCGAGCTCCAAGGAAGACCAGGTGGTGGAAAAAGCCAGAGAGCACTTCGAACGAACCCTGATCCAGGTCGCAGGTTCAGTGGCTGGAAGCGTTGCTGCGCTGGAACATCCCAGCCATGACGAAGCGCTGAATTATGGAGAGATCTTCCTGCGCGACAACGTGCCGGTGATGGTCTACCTGCTGACCCAGAAGCGATTTGACGAGGTGCGTCATTTCCTCACGGTCTGCCTCGACCTCCAGAGCACGACGTATCAGACCCGTGGGGTCTTCCCCACCAGCTTTGTGGAGGAAGGGAACGAGCTCATCGCGGACTATGGCCAGCGCTCCATCGGTCGGATCACCTCCGTGGATGCAAGCCTCTGGTGGCCAATCCTCTGCTGGCTCTACGTGAAGAGGAGTGGAGACGAAGAATTTGGCTCCAGTCAGAAAGTGCAACGCGGTGTTCAGTTGCTGTTGGATCTGGTCCTTCACCCCACCTTCGAAGGCACACCGGTGCTGTTCGTGCCGGATTGCGCGTTCATGATTGACCGTCCAATGGACGTCTGGGGTGCGCCCCTCGAGGTGGAGGTGTTGCTGTATGCATCCCTCCGCAGTTGCATCAAATTGATGGAGCTGAGCCGACGCCACCACGACAGTCGACTGTTGGATCAGCGCCTGGTCCTGACAAGGCAATGGGTGCATGATCTGCGCCAATTCCTTCTCAAGCACTACTGGGTCACCAGCAAAACCATGCAGGTGCTGAGGCGTCGGCCGACCGAGCAATACGGAGAGAATCAGCACCAGAATGAATTCAACGTGCAGCCTCAGGTGATTCCTGACTGGTTGCAGGATTGGCTTGAGAACAGAGGCGGCTACCTGATCGGAAACATCCGGACAGGACGTCCAGATTTTCGCTTCTACAGCCTGGGCAATTCCCTCGGCTGCCTGTTCGGGCTCCTGACCAGTCCACAACAACGGGCTCTGTTCCGCCTGGTGCTGCACAACCGTGATCACTTAATGGCCCAGATGCCTATGCGTATCTGCCATCCACCGATGGACGGCCTGGAATGGCAGAACAAAACCGGATCAGATCCCAAAAACTGGCCTTGGAGCTATCACAATGGCGGCCATTGGCCAAGCCTGCTCTGGTTTTTCGGAGCCGCCATCCTGTTGCATGAGCGGCGGCATCCCCATGCTGATGTGCTGCTGATGGGGCAGATGAAGGCGCTACTGGAAGAGAGCTACTGGAGTCAGCTCAACCAGTTACCCAGGCAGCAATGGGCTGAATACTTTGATGGACCGACTGGCACTTGGGTTGGACAGCAATCAAGGACCTACCAAACCTGGACCATCGTTGGCTTCTTGCTGCTGCACCACTTCTTACGCACCAGGCCCGAAGATGTCGAAATCCTCGACCTTGAGGAGCTTCTACCCAACCATGACCCCGCCTCAGAAGAGGAGCAAGCAGAGATTTAGCCACAAAAAAACCCGGTCCGAAAACCGGGTTGGAAGTTGGAGGTGTGTGATCCGACTCAGAACAGCCCCAGGGTGAGGGACTTGTCGATCGGGAGAGCAGCACCAATCCCCAAGTAAATGGTGGTCACCGTTCCAAACAGGAAAACAGCCATCGCCACTGGACGACGGAAGGGGTTTTGGAACTTGTTAAAGCTCTCAATGAACGGAACGAGCATCAGACCAAGGGGCACCAAGGTCTGCAAAGCAATGCCAAGAAGCTTGTTCGGAACAACCCTCAGAATTTGGAACACCGGGTAGAGGTACCACTCAGGCAGGATTTCCAGCGGAGTCGCGAATGGATCAGCCTTGTCACCAAGCATGGCTGGATCAAGCACTGCCAGGCCCACAACACAGGCAATGGTCCCCAGGATCACAACGGGGAAGATATAAAGCAGGTCATTAGGCCAGGCAGGCTCACCGTAATAGTTGTGACCCATTCCCTTCGCGAGCTTTTCGCGCAGCTTTGGATCGGTGAGATCAGGCTTCTTGAGGATGTGCATTGAATTGACCAGTGAGTGTTCGAGTGCGGCTGAACGTGAGTCGCTGGATCACAAGGGACCGGAGATGCCCTGCTTCCTGATCATCAGGAAGTGCATGAGCATGAACACGGCGAGAAGCCAGGGCATCACAAAGGTGTGGAGGCTGTAAAAGCGAGTGAGAGTGGATTGGCCAACGCTCTCTCCTCCGCGAAGCAGCTCAACCATGAAGTCACCAACAACAGGGATTGCCGCTGGAACACCCGAGACGATCTTGACTGCCCAGTAGCCGACTTGGTCCCAAGGGAGGGAGTAGCCAGTCACACCAAAGGAGACGGTGATCACTGCCATGGTGACGCCGGTCACCCAGGTGAGCTCGCGAGGACGCTTGAAACCACCTGTCAGATAGACGCGGAAGACATGCAGGATCAGCATCAGCACCATCATCGAGGCGCTCCAACGATGGACGGAGCGAATCAGCCAGCCAAAGCTGACGTCGGACATCAGGTACTGAACGGAGGTGTAAGCCTCAGCCACAGTTGGCTTGTAGTAGAAGGTCATCGCAAATCCAGTGGCGAACTGGATGAGGAAGCAGACCAGGGTGATCCCACCGAGGCAATAAAAAATGTTGACGTGCGGGGGCACGTACTTAGTGCTGATGTCGTCAGCGATGTCCTGAATTTCAAGACGTTCCTGGAACCAGTCGTAGACAGGTGAGGAGTTCGCCATGCAGAAGTGGGCTTGGATTGCGAGAGTCTACTGAACACGTCCCAGCGAACGCGCCGGGTATGAAGCCGATGTTGCCGACTGTTAATCGCCGCAAGAAAGCCTTGCGACAACTGGCTTGCTGCCTGCTCAGTCTTCTCCTGACCGGCTTTGCCTGGTCCTCGCCGGCACTGGCGCTCAACGATGCCCAGCAGCTGGTGGTGGAGAGCTGGAAGCTTGTGAACCAGAGCTATGTGAGCCCAGAGAGCTTCGACAAAATTCACTGGAAACGACTGCGGCAGAGGGCCTTAGAGGGAAAGATTGAAAGCAGTGAACAGGCCTATGGCGCCATCGAAACGATGCTGACGCCACTGGGGGATCCCTACACGCGCCTGCTCCGACCCGATGACTACGCCGTAATGAAAGAGAGCAATCAAGGCAGCCTCAGCGGCGTGGGGTTGCAATTGGCCCATGGGAACGCTGATGGCAGGGTCGTGGTGATCGCACCTCTTGAAGGCTCCCCGGCCGCGGAAGCCGAGGTCATCAGCGGAACAGCAGTGCTAGCCGTGAATGGCGAATCCACTGCCAGCCTTGGCCTGGAAACCACCGCAGCGCGCCTGCGCGGCGAAGCCGGAACGCAGGTGGTGCTTACGCTTGAAGCCCTGGATGGCACGAACGAGGAGCTGACTCTCGAACGCCGTAGTGTCGACCTCAGACCCGTGCGCACCCGGCGGCTGCGTCGCGACGAGCACACCCTCGGCTACCTCCGCATTACCCAGTTCAGCGAAGGGGTGCCCCAACAGGTGCAGGAAGCGATTGCCGAGCTTTCCGACAAGGGAATCGAAGGCCTAGTGCTTGACCTCCGCAACAATTCAGGCGGACTTGTGAGCGCAGGACTGGCCGTGGCCGATGCCTTCCTCAGCAACGAACCAATCGTGGAAACCCGCAATCGCGATGGCATTGCAGACCCAATCCAAGCCAACCTCCCAACCCTCTATGACGGACCGATGGTGACGTTGGTGAATGGGGGGACCGCCAGCGCCAGCGAAATTCTGGCCGGGGCCCTTCAGGATGATGAGCGGTCACAGCTGCTGGGCAGTCGCACCTTCGGCAAGGGGCTGATCCAGACCCTCACCAACCTCAGCGATGGCAGCGGACTTGCCGTCACGGTGGCCGGATACCTAACCCCAAGCGGGAGAGACATCCAGGGGCAAGGACTCGAACCCGACCGATTGCTGGACCAACCAGAACCGCTGAATCCAGGCGGAGACGGTGATCGCTGGCTGATTGATGCCGAACGAATCATGGAAGCAATGCTCGATCGCAGCGAGCCCTTGGACGCCACGTGACCGCGTTGATGTCCACGCGCACCTATCACGATCCGCTCCACGGCAACATTCAATTGGATGGCCATGACCCCGCCGAAGCCATGGTCATGGGTTTGGTGGATAGCTCCCCGTTCCAGCGACTGCGGCGGATCCGCCAACTCGGCCCCGCCTTTCTCACGTTCCATGGTGCCGAATCCAGCCGGTTCACCCACTCCCTCGGGGTGTTTCAGCTGGCACGCAAAGCCTTCAACCATCTGCTTCCCCAGGATCCGAGCCTCGAGCAACACAAGGGCGTGCTCTATGCAGCAGCCCTGCTGCACGACCTAGGCCATGGCCCCCTTAGCCACACAGGGGAAGAGATGTTCGGCCTCCATCACGAGACCTGGTCGGCTCGACTGGTGCGAGAGCATGCAGACATCCAGCCTTTGCTTGAGAGGGTCGCCCCCGGCACCGCAGCTGCCGTGGCCTCACTGCTGGAGCACGGTCAGGCAGAACGGGGCGTGATCAAGGCTCTGGTGAGCAGTCAGCTCGATTGCGACCGACTGGATTACCTGATGCGCGACAGCTACAGCACGGGCGCCCGCTACGGACAACTGGATCTGGATCGAATTCTTTCCGCCCTGACACTGGCTCCAGATGGCGACTTAGCCATCGCCCCCAAGGGATTGATGGCTGTTGAACATTATTTAGTGGTTCGCAATCTGATGTATCGCAGCGTCTACACCCACCGCCTCAACGTGGTGTGTAACTGGATGCTGCAGCAATTAGTCCGTGAGGCACGACGCCTTGGCCCGGAGCAGGTCTGGAGCGATTGCGTCATGGAGACGTGGCTCTGGGCCCCCCGTGACATCACACCAAGCACATTCCTCGCCAATGACGACCTACGACTGGGCTATCACTTGCAACGCTGGGCGGAGGAGGGGCCAGCCCCCCTGGCAGAGCTTTGTTCTCGCTTCCTAAACCGCAGGCTGCTCAAGGCCACCAGCGTGGCTCAACTTGAGCCTGCACAGCAATTAGAGGCTCTGGCGCTGGCTCGCCGACTGAGCGAAACAGTCCAGATGAATCCTGACCAATGCTGCGGGCTAAGCCATCAGCAGCTTCGGGGGTATCACCCCTACCGGGGAGGTCTGCGTCTCTGGGACGGAATGGCCTTACGCGGACTGGAACAGATGTCCCCTCTCGTCAACAGTCTCTCCACTCCAGCAGCAACAGCCTGGCTGATTCACCCGAGTGAGATCCAATCAAAGCTTCGCCATGATCTGGACAACCTCGAGGCAGGCGCAGCGGCTCAATCCTCCTAGCGTCTAACAACGGTTCGTGCCGTTGCCCTTCCATACAGACCCTGATGGCAGCTGATCAAAACTCCGGTCTGCTTCAGCGCCTCGTGCTCCCACCCATCAAGCAAGCGCACTGGAAAGACACCTTGCCCGATCAATTGCAAAGGCTTCGGCCTGGATCTCTCAACTTGATCTCGCATCACTGGCAGATGCGTTGCCGCGATCTGTCGTCCTTGATCAAACTGTTGCAGGGTGAAGGATTCAGGATCGCGAGCTTTCACACCCAGGAGCCGCTGACCGCCATCAGTGCCCAAGCCCTCGGCCTGCCCGTGCAGCTGCTGGAGAGCGACCCCATGGCTTCGGATGCCACTCCCAGTGATGACAGCGGAGACCAATCCAGTGATACCAAGCCAGATTGCACAACGCAGTTACGACTGCATCGCGGCACCCTGCGTGCAGGCGAGCAGATTGAAACTGCCGGAGACCTTTTAGTGCTCGGAGATGTGAATCCTGGCGCAAACGTCGCGGCAGCTGGTGACGTCATGATCTGGGGACGTCTGCGGGGAATCGCCCATGCGGGCCGCGATGGAGACCGTGCCGCCAAAGTCGTTGCACTTCAACTCAGGCCTCTGCAGCTCCGCATTGCTGATCAAGTGGCGCGTGGACCGGATGATCGGCCCCAACCCGGCCTCGCGGAAGAAGCCCGAATCGATGCCAATGAAATCGTGATTGAGCCTGCAAATCCTCGCCTGAGAGCAAGGATGTCCGTCCCAGCGACGGACTGAGGCGAACAAACGCTGGCCTGAATCTTCAACCCCCATTAAGGTGACGCGACTTCCCGGGGAGCCGTGGCGTCCACTTCGCGAACGATCCTGATCTGCTCTGGAAAAGGAGGGGTCGGCAAAACCACACTCACGGCCAACCTTGGCATCGCCCTGGCAAGGCTGGGGCTTCGCACGGTTGTTCTCGACGCCGACTTCGGCCTCCGCAACCTTGACCTGCTGCTCGGCCTGGAAAACCGCATCGTGTTCACGGCCCAGGAGGTGCTTGCTGAGAGCTGCCGTCTGGAGCAGGCTCTGGTGAAGCACAAACAGGAGCCAAACCTGGCCCTGCTTCCTGCAGGCAATCCCCGCATGCTCGAGTGGCTGAAGCCAGAGGACATGCAGACGATTGCAGGAATGCTGGAAAAACAATTCGATTATGTGCTGATCGATTGTCCAGCAGGCATCGAAGACGGCTTCAAGAACGCCGTTGCAGCGGCGAAGGAGGCCATCGTGATCACCACTCCTGAGGTGTCTGCTGTTAGGGATGCCGATCGGGTCATCGGACTGCTCAACACCCATGGGGTGAAACCTGTTCAACTCGTGCTGAACAGGGTGCGGCCCAAGATGATGGCCAGCCAAGAGATGTTGGCGGTCGATGATGTCACTGACATCCTGGCCCTCCCCCTGCTTGGTCTCGTCCTGGAGGATGAGCAGGTGATCGTGAGCACCAACCGGGGCGAGCCCCTCACGCTGAACGGCAGCAGTTCCCCAGCAGCTCGTGCCTACGGCAATGTGGCTCGTCGCCTGCAAGGAGACGATGTTCCTCTGATTGACCCATCCAAAGAAGGGCGTGGCCTTCGCGCCAAGGTGCGCCGACTGATGCAAAAGAAAATCTTCTGAAACCGATGACAGTGCGCGAAATCCTCGACAAGCTGCTCCGCCGCCAGCCCGCCAGTGCGAGCACCGCCAGGGATCGGCTGCAATTAGTACTGGCCCATGACCGCAGTGACCTCAGCCCCGAATTGCTGGACCAGATGCGACGCGAAATCTTTGAGGTCGTGGCTAAATACGTCGAAATCGACCTCGACGAGGGCGACGTGAGCCTTGAGACCGAAGACCGGGTGACGGCTCTCGTGGCCAATCTTCCGATCCGCAGACCTCTGGCAGTGAGCCAAAGCGAAGGCTGATCTCAAGCCGGCTGAACGGAGCGGGGAATCTTCACTGCAGCCCAACGTGTCCAGTGAAGCCATGCCCAGTTGTTCTCTCAGTCCGGCTGAACGCGCCGTCACCGATCTATTGGTGCAGGGTCTCAGCAACCAGGCCATCGCCGATGCACTGGTGCTGAGTGTGCGCACCGTTGAAAGCCATGTGAGCCATTCGTTGATCAAAACTGGATGCACCAGCCGTCTTGAATTGGTGGTGTGGCTGTTAGGTCAACAACAACTCCAGAGCTCAAAGCAGGCCGGTACACTTCCGACGTTGCCGGCTTAGCTCAGCGGTAGAGCAGCGCTTTTGTAAAGCGAAGGTCATCGGTTCAAATCCGTTAGCCGGCTTCAAAGACATGGCCTGATCTCTCGCCCTTGAAGAGGGACAGAGATCAGGCCTTACGGCCAGCCAGCAACCAGCCCCCCACCACCGCCAACAGCAAGGGGAGAGCTTTCAGGCTGATCAGTGCTGTTGCTGCGTGCACAAGCGGGTCACCCAACCAGAACCCCAGGCTCTGCAGCACCAACACCAATGCGATCAGCCAAAGCATGACGGCGGAGAACCCACTCCTGCTGGCATCACAGCACCCTGGCGCAACATCTGCCAGCGGTTCTGAGGCTCCCAGGCGAGAACGGTACTGGCCAAACCCAATGGCTGCGGCCAGTCCAGCGGGCCCAACAGTGGCAATTGGGGGAAGTAGCGACAGGCCTGTTCAGGATTGAGCGCGGCTGCAGCCCCCGCAGGATTGCAGCTGGTGGTTGCCAAAGGGCCGGTTTTGGCCAGTAAGGCTCTGGCCTGCTGACAGGCGGGTACTCGGAGGCCAAGACTTGTGGCACCTGGGTTGAGAGCCTGGAGCATGGCCTGCGCGGCAGGATCAGCGCCGACCGGCACGACCAACGTGAGGGCTCCAGGCCAGTGCTGGTGGGCGAGGCTGGAGGCCATTGCCTTGGCCTCAGGCACAGCAAGCTGCAGAAGCACCTCACCGCTTGCTGCCATCAAGATCAAGGGCTTCTCCCGCGGGCGTCGCTTCAATCTCCATAACTGACCGGCATGGGCTGGAACGGCTGCCATGGCGGGCAGTGTGTCTGTGGGCATCACAGCCGCTCCTCCCTTGAGGAGATGATCGGCAATCGCGTCGCTGGAAAGAACGATCGGCTGCTGACCTGACATGAACAACCCGACGGGTGCAGAACTGCCTCAGCCTGCACGACGAGCGACGGCAAACCGGCGAATGCCCTGAAGATCCTTCTCGGACCTGGCATCGATCAGCCCAGCCTTAGCCATGAGCGACAGAACGGCATCACTCTGATCATGGTGGTGTTCCAACAGCAACCACCCCCCTGGGGCCAAGGCGACGGCTGCTCCAGCGACAACCGTGCGGCAGCTCTGGAGACCATCACTGCCTCCATCAAGGGCAAGGCGTGGCTCATGATCACGCACCACTGGATCCAGTTGATCCACCACAAGCTCAGGGATATAGGGGGGGTTGCACACCACCACATTCAAATGTCCCCACCAGGGCCGAAGCGGATCCCACCAACATCCCTGGTGCAAGTTCCAGTCAGCATCCGGTGCCCATCGGGCCAGATTTCGGCGCGCCAGGGCAAGGGCAGCAGCGCTGCAATCCACAGCATGCCCCTGCCATTGAGGCCAGTGAGCAGCCAGAGCAAGGGCCAATGCTCCGCTGCCCGTGCCCAGATCAGCCCACATCCGAAGCCTCGACGCGGGTTCAGCCTCACACGCAGCGCCAAGAGCAAAGGCCAGATCAACCAGCTGCTCTGTTTCCTGACGGGGGATCAGAGCATCCGGCGACACAAACAGCTCAAACTGCCGCCAGGGACAACGGCCAACAAGGTGCTGTAGAGGGATCTGATCATGACGATGCCGCCACCACAATCGCTCCAGTGCATCCAGTGAACAGGTGAGACGAACCTGGACACCGCCGGGATCGAGCTGCACTTTCTGAAGATCTCGCCAACGCAGGCCGCCACCAAGATCCAGCAGCCAATCGAGATCCACCCGGCGACCTCCCTCCGCTAACAGACGACGACGCCAGGCCAGCAGGTCTTCCCCTCTCAGCACCCGTGATGCCATCGCCCCAGCTAAGCAAGCCGCCAGCGCATGCCAGGCTCCGCTTTCAAGACACCCTCCAACTCAAGCGCCACGAGTTGTTCCGCCAGGTCAACAGGACTGCGAGCAAGGCGATTCGCCAGGCACTGAAGCGTGGCGCCCTCCTCAAGCATGGCCTTGAGCATGGGGTCTCGCTGCAGTAGCAGCCGCCGGGCTTCCGCCAGGGATCGCCCTGAAGGATGGCTAGAGGCAGCCGACGAAGGCAACTCAGCGAGAGGGGCTTGGCCAAGGGTCTGCAGCAGCTGGTCAGGATCGAGCAACGGCCTGGCACCCTCCAGAAACAAACGATTGCTTCCCAGACCGGAAGGACGCAGTACGTCTGCAGGCATGGACCAAAGCGCGCGCCCTTGCTCCAGCGCGGCCCGGGCAGTGATGAGCGCACCACTGTTTTGGGGGCACTCAACCACCACCACAGCACGGGCCAGTGCCACCAGCAACCGATTGCGCAAAGCAAAACTAGACCGCTGCACCTTGGACTCAGGAGCCAGCTCGGTGAAGAGCAGTCCCGCCTCAGCCACGTCAGTCTGGAGCTGATGATGCTCCGGGGGATAGACCCGCTCCAATGGGGTGCCCAGCACCGCCACCGGCCGCCCTCCGGCCTGCAGGCAGCCACGATGGGCAGCAGCATCGATCCCCTCCGCCAAACCACTCACCACAGGCCAGCCAGCAAGAGCCAAAGCCTCCCCGAGAAGCTCTGCCGCCTTTAACCCATGCATGGATGGGCGCCGAGAACCCACAACAGCAACGGCCTGACCTGAACCCAAGGCGTTCAGCAAAGAGGCATTGCCCTGCCAGAACATCCTCAAAGGTGGACGGCGGAGGGCCTTAAACCCTTCTGGCCAGTGCCGATCCATCGGTAGCAGCACCTGATCAGGAGGGTCACAAGCCGGACAGGCCCCCACCAGACCTCGATAAGCATTAATGCTTAAGAGCAAATGGTCAGGCCACCCCAACGCAGCCTGCAACCGAGCGATCGACCACCCCCAGAGGCCCTCAAGGTCAGTGTCATAACGGTCAGCCAGCTCCAGCAAGCGAACCATCCGCGCCGCGCCAATCCCAGGGCAATGACTCCAGACCCACCACCATCGCCGCAAAGCATCAAATAGTACGCATGAACTAGTCTACAGGCTGGGGGCCCTGCGTCAGCGCGGCCAACGCAGGCGCCAGGAAAGCTGGAGGCCGTCTCAACACCCCGCGACCTCCTCCCGAGCTCTGCACGATGACAAGCTCCACCTCCGCCTCCGCCGCGCAGGTCCCATCCGGGAGACAAAAGCGTGAATGCCAGGGCCATCGAACACCCTGACGCGGAAGCACCTGACTCTCAACAATCACACGATCCCCATGGGAAAGCGCCTGCCGGTAGTGGAGCTGAAGGCGCACCACCGGCATCTCATACCCCTCGCCAGAAACACGGCAATACGGCATACCCACGGCAGCAAGCGCCTCAACCCGGGCCTCTTCAAGCCAAGCCAGGTAAGCCCCATGCCACATCACTCCGGCGTAGTCGGTGTGCTGAGGAAGCACGCGCTTCTCCAGCTTCCAGGGGGAGGTCGTAACGCTCTCAATCGCCATGTCTCAGGGGCGGGAGTCTCGCCATAGGCTGCAGCACAGCCAAAACGAGATCGTGTTTAAGAACCTGCTGATCGCCGATTCTGGCAAGGGGCATGTGGAGGAGATGGTTTGCATGCTGCGCGATCTTCCCGGATTCCGCGCCGCTCGCATCAACCTGCTCCACGTTGTACCCGAGCAAGGCTCAGTTGACTCTGAAGAGCACTGGGGAGCTGCCGCGTCATTGATGGCCCAAGCGGTGGGACGCATGGGCCTTGATGCCACTGAAGTGAACTCGATCATTCGCAACGGCGACGCCAAGCAAACCGTGCTGAAGGTGGCCGAAGAACTCAACGCCGATCTGATCGTGATGGGATCCAGAGGGCTGGGCCGCCTCCAGTCGATTCTCGCCAACAGCACGAGCCAATACGTCTTTCAACTCTCCACCCGTCCGATGCTGCTGGTCAGGGATGACCTTTACGTGCGCCACGTAAACAGGGTGATGGTCACCGTGGATGGCACAGGCGTTGGCGATGACGCCCTCAAGCTGGCCTGCGAAATGGTTCGCGACATCCCCGGCGGCCTGCTCACCGGTGTCCATGTTGCGCGCCAGGATCTCGCACCCTCCAGGGGCGCCAACAACAAGCGTGATGAGCTCCTGAACGCAGCAGTACAACGGGCGAGAAGCTTCGGCGTAGAGATGAAGCCCATGCATATCACCGACGCAGACGTGGGTCGGGGGGTCTGCAAAGCCGCGAAAGACACCAATGCAGATCTTGTCGTGATTGCCTCCCAAGACCGACGTCCACTCGTAGCCCGTGGCCTTGTGGATCTCGACAAGTTGTTGGGCGGCTCAGTGAGCGACTACATCAGGGTGCATGCACCTGCCCCCGTGATGCTGGTGAGAGAACCGGAGCGCAGCTGAGCTGCCAGCTCCGGCAATACCTCCAGTTCAACCCTGACGGCTATTGGTCTGGATGTAGAGAATGATCAGGAAGACAGTCGGAACCAGAACGAACAGAAGACTGGCAACAAAGCCGAGATCGTTGGTTTCCATGGCTGATGAAAGATGCAATCGGAAGGTATCACCGTTCGGCGACCTTCCGGAACGTTGCTTCAGCCCTCGTCATCGGGCGTAGCAGCTTCCCCCCTATCCAGGCTGGGCCGAACCAGCAGGAGCTGTCGCGTCGGTGCCTTCATCGCCCGAATCCTCAATGGGCTCAATCACAGGCCAAGCCGTAGGGCCCATGGGAAGTGTCTCGGCAAGGGCAGCCTTGATCTTGAGATCACGATTCGGAAGACCAGCCTGAGGCTTGGTCAGCACGATGACCGACTGCTCAACCAAGGACTGACAAGCCAACCTCCACGCATCAGGACGTCGCTTGAGCTTTGCATCCTCCACAGTCGTGCGCGGAGACAGCGATGCAGAACCACCACCTGAGATCTCAACGAAGCAGGTGATGCACTGCCCACAGCCGTTGCAGTTGCCGAGTCGCCCCTTGAGCCCATAAAGCTCGATGCCTTCCCTGAGCGCCACATCCCGCAGGTTTTCGCCTGGATAACACTCAACATCACGCCCTTCGCGGACGAATCGGATCACAGGCATGGCGAACTGGTGGATCGAGATTGGTGCATTCTGAGGGCAGGCGTTTCGTTTTGTAACCGGAGCTCGGGGGCATCCCGATCAAGCGGGGCCGCTTCGAGGCTGCAACATCACAGGGCCCGGGGATTGCCTGCGCGTCCAAATCCCATGCCACAACACGTTGCAGCTCGCGACAGCAGAGCACGAACGCCGTGGAACAACCCTTACGATCCCTGGGTCTGGCTGCATTGGCAGCTCGTTCCCCTGAACCTGACCCATGGGATTGCCCTGGTATCGGGTGCACACAGTCGTCATTAACGACCCCGGCCGACTTCTGGCCGTGCACCTCATGCACACAGCCCTCGTTGCCGGCTGGGCCGGCTCGATGGCTCTCTACGAACTCGCCATTTTTGACCCTTCGGATCCAGTCCTGAATCCGATGTGGCGTCAGGGCATGTTTGTGATGCCCTTCATGTCCCGCCTCGGTGTCACCGGGAGCTGGGGAGGCTGGAGTATCACCGGTGAAACCGGTGTTGACCCTGGCTTCTGGAGCTTTGAAGGCGTCGCTGCTGCCCACATCATTTTCAGTGGCCTGCTGATGCTGGCCGCCATCTGGCACTGGACCTACTGGGATCTTGAGATCTGGCAGGACCCCCGCACAGGGGAACCTGCTCTTGACCTTCCCAAGATCTTCGGCATCCATCTGTTGCTTGCCGGACTGGGCTGCTTCAGCTTCGGAGCTTTCCACCTCACTGGCGTCTTTGGCCCAGGGATGTGGGTCTCGGATGCCTATGGAATCACTGGTCACCTTGAACCGGTTCAGCCGGCCTGGGGGCCAGAAGGATTCAATCCCTTCAATCCCGGTGGCATTGTTGCCCACCACATCGCTGCTGGCATCGTCGGCATCATTGCCGGCATTTTCCACATCACATCCCGTCCCCCGGAGCGCCTTTATAAGGCCCTTCGGATGGGCAACATCGAAACGGTTCTGGCTAGTGCCATCGCAGCTGTTTTCTTCTCGGCTTTTGTGGTGGCTGGAACGATGTGGTACGGCGCTGCTGCCACACCCATCGAGCTGTTTGGCCCTACCCGTTACCAATGGGATCAGAGCTACTTCAAAACAGAGATCAACCGTCGCGTCCAAACCGCAATGGACGAAGGGGCCTCAGCGAAAGAAGCCTACGGAGCCATTCCGGAAAAGCTTGCCTTCTATGACTATGTGGGCAACAGTCCTGCCAAGGGCGGCCTGTTCCGCGTTGGCCCCATGGTGAATGGTGATGGCCTTGCCACTGGCTGGGTTGGCCATATCTCCTTCACCGATAGCGAAGGCCGTGATCTCCAGGTTCGTCGGATTCCCAACTTCTTCGAGAACTTCCCTGTGGTGATGGAAGACAGCGAGGGCATCGTCCGCGCTGACATCCCATTCCGCCGCGCTGAAGCGAAATACTCCTTCGAACAACAAGGAGTGACTGCAACGGTCTATGGCGGAGCTCTCGACGGACAAACCTTCACTGATCCTGCGGTCGTGAAGCGTCTGGCCCGTAAGGCTCAACTGGGTGAAGCCTTTGAATTCGACCGCGAAACCTATAACTCGGACGGCACCTTCCGCAGCTCACCACGAGGCTGGTTCACCTTCGGGCATGCGGTCTTTGCCTTGCTGTTCTTCTTCGGACACATCTGGCACGGTGCTCGCACCCTTTATCGCGACGTGTTTGCTGGTATCGATCCCGATCTTGGCGAACAAGTTGAGTTTGGTCTGTTCCAGAAGCTGGGCGACCGCTCAACCCGTCGACTTCCCGAGGGCTTTGTGCCCCCGGCAGGCTCACCTCTTAGCTGATCGCCCTACCGGAGACTCTCGATGGACAGCCTTGCTTACATCCTCATCCTCACCCTGGCGATTGCCACTCTCTTCTTTGCGATCGCATTCCGCGATCCCCCGAAGATCGGCAAGTGATTCAGGTTTCCTTCAATCAACCCCGCCATCAGGCGGGGTTTTTTATTGGGAAAAACGATCAATTCAAACCTTGATGCCGATAGCAAAACCAAAGAACACGGAATCGCCCACTTCTCATCGCTCGACAATGCGTCTAAACTTGGAACAAATTTGATTTAAGGAGCCGCGCGGGCGTGCAGTGCCCTTCCTGCCAAAACACAGATAGTCGGGTGCTGGAATCCCGTTCTGCTGACGGCGGAAAAAGTGTGAGGCGGAGGCGTGAATGCCTCAATTGCGAATTTCGCTTCACCACCTATGAACGGGTGGAGACGATGCCTATAACGGTATTGAAACGCAATGGCAACCGTGAAACCTTCAGTCGCACCAAACTCCTTCACGGACTTGGTCGCGCCTGTGAAAAAACCGGTTTATCGGCAGACCGACTGGAAAATGTCGTCGATGAACTTGAGCTGTCGCTCCAGCAACGAAGCAGCAGGGAAGTGTCTAGCCAAGAGATCGGCGAGCTTGTCCTGAACCAGCTCAAAGACCTCAATGAAGTTGCCTATGTGCGCTTCGCCTCTGTCTATCGCCAATTTCAGGGAATCAGTGACTTCGTCGCCACCCTCGAAGGCATGCACAGCAGCAGCAACGGCAAGCTTGTCGTCGTTTGAGCCTGGGGCTGATCTGTAGGATGAAAGATCGATTGCCTGAGGTCGGCGGGCCTCAGCATCCTTCTTTTCGCACTGCCTCAGGGCAGACCGCCAACCCTCCATGTCTGTCACCTCCACTGATCAGGTTCAGGATCCAGCAGCAACCAGCGAGCAGGACGCTGCAATTGAAGCCACCGGCGCAGAAGCCATGGCTGAAGCCTTCGCCGAAGAGGATCTGAGCATTCCGGAGGATGTGCCCACTGCTGACGACCCCAGCAGCCGAGCCAACCCAAGCGATCTGGAGAGCGCAGGCTTCTCTATTGATGAGTTTGCTGCTCTGCTGAGCAAATACGACTACAACTTCAAGCCCGGCGACATCGTCAATGGCACGGTGTTTGCGCTTGAGTCGAAAGGGGCGATGATCGATATCGGCGCCAAGACGGCAGCCTTTATGCCGATGCAAGAGGTCTCGATCAACCGGGTCGAAGGCCTCAGTGATGTGCTGCAACCCGGAGAGATCCGCGAGTTCTTCATCATGAGTGAGGAGAACGAAGACGGTCAGCTCGCTCTCTCCATTCGACGCATTGAATATCAGCGGGCCTGGGAACGAGTCCGTCAACTGCAGAAAGAAGACGCCACGATCTACTCAGAAGTGTTCGCCACCAACCGTGGTGGTGCCTTGGTTCGCGTTGAAGGCCTGCGCGGCTTCATTCCTGGCAGCCACATCAGTACTCGCAAGCCGAAGGAAGAGCTTGTGGCCGACTTCCTGCCACTGAAATTCCTCGAAGTGGACGAGGAGCGGAACCGCTTGGTGCTCAGCCACCGCCGTGCGCTGGTGGAACGCAAGATGAACCGCCTCGAGGTGGGCGAAGTTGTGATTGGCACCGTGCGTGGCATCAAGCCCTACGGCGCCTTCATCGACATCGGCGGTGTCAGTGGCTTGCTGCACATCTCTGAGATCAGTCATGAACACATCGAGACCCCCCACTCGGTGCTGAACGTGAATGATCAGATGAAGGTGATGATCATCGACCTTGATGCCGAGCGGGGACGCATCTCCCTCTCCACCAAAGCCCTCGAACCCGAACCCGGTGACATGCTCACCGATCCTCAGAAGGTGTTCGACAAGGCAGAGGAGATGGCAGCCCGCTACAAGCAGATGCTGCTCGAGCAGGCTGAAGAGGGCGAGGAGGCCTACGGCGGCATGATGGGTTGATCATCTCCTGAAATGAATGGCTCAGTTGCTGCTTAGGGGCGAGCTTCTGGGTGAGATTGAAGGGGTGCTGTTCGATAAGGACGGCACCCTTTCCCATAGCGAACCCAGACTGATCACACAGGGAACCAGTCGCATCCGTGCGGCCTGCCAGTGCTATGCCGACATCACGGCCGGCTCAGATCAACGCGACAGTGCTGCTGAAACAAAGCTCAGGGCGCTACTCCATCGCGCTTACGGACTCTCCGACCAAGGCGTCAGCCCTGACGGCCTTCTGGCTGTGGCCTCGAGGCAACACAATCTTCTAGCAACGGCAACGGTGTTCAGCCTGATGGGCCTGAGCTGGCCGAGGGCTCTCCTGCTGGCAGAGCGAACCTTTGCAGAGGCCGTCAACAACGAACTGGGCCTTGCCAAGCTCGACAAGCCGATGCAATCCAGCCCGTTATTACCAGCGGCAAGAACATTTATCGACCAACTCAGAGACGCCGGGGTCATCTGTGCAGTGATCAGCAATGACACCCGAGCGGGTATTCAGGCCTTTTTACGCAGCCACGGACTGGACGGTCACATCGCCGGCATCTGGAGCGCAGAGGATCTGCCGAGCAAACCCAATCCGGAGGCCGTCCAAGGCCTATGCAAGATCTTGGGGCTGAACCCCCGTCAATGCGCCCTGATCGGTGACGCCGATTCTGATCTGCTGATGGCTCGTCAGGCAGGCGTCAGCCATAGCCTTGGTTATGTGGCGGGCTGGCAGCAAGATCCCGACCTCACAGAGCACGAACATCTCATCACCCACTGGAGCGAACTGAAGGTGACTGGGCGCAGCAACTGCTCTTGAGACCAACCCTTAAAGTCTCGGACGAACTAGAGCGCTCATGAGCCAATACGTCTTTACTTCCGAATCGGTGACGGAAGGACATCCCGACAAGATCTGCGATCAGGTCAGTGATGCGGTCTTGGATGCACTGTTGGCACAAGATCCTTCCAGCCGAGTCGCCTGCGAGACAGTTGTGAACACTGGCCTCTGCATGATCACTGGCGAGGTGACCTCCAACGCCCAGGTGGACTTCATCCACCTTGTCCGCAATGTGATTAAGGAAATCGGCTACAGCGGAGCCCGTGCCGGTGGCTTTGATGCCACGAGTTGTGCCGTACTGGTCGCTCTGGATCAGCAGTCGCCCGACATCGCCCAAGGGGTGAACGAAGCCGACGACCATGCCGGTGATCCCCTGGACAAAGTGGGGGCCGGCGACCAGGGGATCATGTTTGGCTATGCCTGCAACGAGACGCCAGAACTGATGCCCCTTCCCATCAGCTTGGCCCATCGTCTCTCCCGCCGCCTGGCTGAAGTTCGCCACAACGGCAGCCTCAACTACCTCCTCCCGGATGGCAAAACCCAGGTCAGCGTCGTCTATGAAAACGACAAACCTGTTGCGATCGACACGATCCTGATCTCCACGCAGCACACTGCCGAAGTTGACGGCATCAGTGATGAACAAGGCATTCGTGAGCGCATCACGGAGGACCTATGGACCCATGTGGTTGAGCCGGCCACCGCAGACCTAGCGCTCAAGCCCAGCCGTGAAGGCACGAAGTATCTGGTTAACCCCACCGGCAAGTTCGTGGTGGGTGGTCCCCAGGGCGATGCCGGGCTCACAGGCCGCAAAATCATCGTGGACACCTACGGCGGCTATGCCCGTCACGGTGGTGGAGCATTCTCGGGCAAGGACCCCACCAAAGTGGACCGCTCGGCAGCTTACGCCGCACGTTATGTGGCCAAAGCCCTTGTGGCTGCTGGCCTTGCTGAGCGTGCGGAGGTGCAACTCAGCTACGCAATCGGTGTCGCCAAGCCGGTCTCGATCTTGGTTGAAGCCTTCGGCACCGGCAAGGTGAGCAATGCTGAGCTAACCAACTTGGTGCAACAGCACTTTGATCTGCGTCCTGGCGCAATCATCGAAACCTTCGGTCTACGCAACCTCCCACAACAACGCGGTGGTCGCTTCTACCAAGACACCGCGGCCTATGGACACTTCGGCCGCCCCGACCTCAACCTGCCCTGGGAGGATGTCAGCGCCAAAGCTGAGGCCCTGCAAAAAAGCTGAGATGCCATGACCCCGCTGGCGCTCGGAATTGATCTGGGCACCAGCGGTGTACGCATTGCGGTGATCGATGCAGCCGGTCACATCCTCCACAACACAGCAACGACGTATCGGCAAGGACTTCAACATCCAGAGGACTGGAAATCCAGTTGCCGCAGCCTGATTCAGGCCATCCCAGCCAACCTTCGCTCAGCCATCCAAGCCATCGCTGTCGATGGGACCTCTGGCACGCTTCTGGCCTGCGATCATCACGGCACGCCCATTGGCCATGCACTGAGCTACGCCCAGTCCTGTCCAGAATTCGCTGAGACGCTGATGGGTCTGCTCCCTGGAGGTGGGCCAGCATCCAGTTGCAGCGGCAGTCTGGCCCGGGCCCTTCGGCTGATCCAAGAGCACGGGGAAGGGCTGCTGCTCCGCCATCAAGCTGACTGGATCAACGGCTGGCTGCTTAACGACTGGCAGTGGGGGGAAGAAGGCAACAATCTCCGCCTGGGCTGGGACCTTGAACGGGGCCAGTGGAACGAAGCGATTGCAACTCTGCCCTGGGCAGACAGTCTGCCGACGGTGCGCCCGAGCGGCAGCGACCTGGGCAGACTCGCGGCAAAGCCTGCCCAGGAACTGGGACTCTGCAGCGATGTCACCGTGGTGGCAGGCACCACAGACTCCAATGCTGCGGTCCTCGCCGCCAATCCCGGTGACAACGATGGCATCACGGTGTTGGGCAGCACTCTGGTGCTAAAGCGCTTCACAACCAAGCCCCTGACAGGCCCTGGCATCACAAGCCACCGAGTGGCAGGTCGATGGCTATGCGGTGGCGCCTCCAACAGCGGCGGAGCCGTCCTTCTCCAACAGTTCCCAGGCATCAATCTCGATCAGCTCAGCCGCCAGATCAATCCTGAACAATCCAGTGGCCTAGAGCTTCGTCCACTCCCTGCTCCTGGGGAACGCTTCCCCTCTGACGACCCAACGCTGCAACCGGTTCTGACACCCAGACCAGTGAGTGATTGCTTATACCTCCATGCCCTTCTAGAGGGCATGGCCCGGATCGAAGCTGAGGGATGGAAACGATTAACGGAACTGGGAGCTCAACCTCCAAAACGGGTGATCACATTGGGCGGAGGTGCCCGCAACCCTCAATGGAGACGCTTGCGTGAGCGCATCCTCCACTGCCCGGTGCTCACCTGCCTCACGCCTCCAGCTGCAGGAGTAGCCCGCCTGGCCCTCAACCACCTGCAGGGGAAGGGGCTGACCGCGAGGCCCTGAGCCGAGCGAGAATTGGAGTCGATCCGATTCCTGCGTCAGTGCCCAGCAAATTGCGCGATGCTCTTGCCATCGGCCTGTTTATTGTTCTAGCCGGCTACGTGACCTTCAGCGGGATGCGGCTTGGCGTCCTGCTCTGGCAGCATTTCTCCTAATTCGCTGATCATCGCCTTCGCAGACGTGAAGGCTGCCCTTCACCCTCTTACTCCCCGCACGATCCATGGCTGCAGACCCCCTCACTCCCGCCGTTAGTGACCGCATCTGCCGGCACATGAATGATGATCACAAAGAAGCTGTTCTGCAGTATGCCCAGCATTACGGCGGAATGATCGACGCCAAGTCCGCCTCGATGACGGCAGTGCATCCAGAGGCGATGGAACTGAACGTCGATGGCAAAGCCGTCGAGATTCGCTTTGATCACCAGCTCACTGACAGTGATGATGCCCACCGCACCCTGGTTGCGATGCTGAAGGCCATGCCCAGGAGCGACTGAAGACTGCAGACAGGGGGGAACGCTTCGGCAAGCTGTGAATCGATCGATGTGGTCTTCACTCTGCGGAGGGATCCAGGATCTGCTGATCCAACCGGCCTGCGCCATCTGCATGCAACCACTCGCCAGCCTCACCAATGCAGAAGAGCCGTGCCCAAAGTGTCGGCAGTGCCTAAGCCTTGCAGACATCCCCCTTCAAGGGTTGGATCCGCTGCCGTGGTTAGCAGCAGCCCGCTATGAGGGCCGATTCCGCCAGATCCTCTTCAAGCTAAGGCGAAGCCAAGAGCCAAGATTGCTGGCATCCCTGATCGGCGCTCTCAACCAAACCCTGCCAACCGATGCTGTTTTGGTTCCCATTCCAAGCTGGAAACGGGCGAGCCGGGCCAACCCGATCCCCAACCTGATGGTGAAGGCTTTAGGTCGGGAGCATCGGCCTCTACTGCAGCGATGCCGAGCCGCTGTCGGCCAGCACCATCTGAATCGGAAGCAGCGCTGGCAGAACCAAAGGGATGGCTTCTATTGCGATCGCGAAAACAGCATTGAAGTACGTCAGTCCCGCAAGGGGGTGTGGATCGTCGATGACATTCTCACCACTGGAGCAACCGCCTATGCGGCTTACCTGACGCTCCAGCAATCCAACATCAATGTCCAGGGTGTCGCCTGTCTGGCACGTACGCCTAAGGCAGTCAGGCACTCGCGCCTGCCGGCTGCACAGACCGGCTGTGATCTACAATTCATAAGTCGCGAAGGCGACGGGCCGGGATAGCTCAGTTGGTAGAGCAGGCGACTGAAAATCGCCGTGTCCCCAGTTCAAATCTGGGTCCTGGCATTGAGACGCAAACAGGTGAAGGCCCACACTATGGACAGGGTTTTTAATAACGCCGACAGTTTTGCTATGGCCTTTGATGATGCATGGAAGGCATCAAACAGAAAACCATCCGAGCAAGATCTCAGCGTAGACGAAAGAGTTAAGGCCATCTTCACTGACTACATCAGCGATCATCCCTTCCTCCTATCTGAACCGGAGCAAGCAAAAAAAGTGGCAGATTTCCGAATCAGACTGCTTGATCTGGGCTGACGTTCACGATCAGGCCGACAGAAGATCGATCTGAGGGTCATCAACGTAGATCGTCTCAGGCTCCTGGAACTCGATCAACTGATCAGCCGCATCGTCCGAAGCCTGGTCAGATTGAATGACATCGGGAGCAGCGGGAGCGATCTCGGCCTGATCCACTTGAAGGATTTCGCGGAGGTCGGTCAAGCGCCCTCCAACAACATCAAGCAGCTCATGCAAATCGCCGCTTTCTGTTGCGACAGAGACTTGCTGAACGGATTCTTCAAGCATCTGGCAGCGTCGTTCAACGTCAAGAATCCGAAGCGTCAACGATTCAGCAATATGCGTAATTTCATGAAGCTGGCGACAGACATGCTGCAGCAAACAAGCCTCGGTCACGTTTGCCTTCAAGTCCATTTCTCACGACAGCGAAGTAGGCGAATCGTATCGATCCTCACCCCCCTGTCCAGCGCCAAAGGATTAGCTGCGACCATGGTCGTCAAGAATGCCTCGCGCACCAAAGCACCTCCACAAGGATGCAGCCGAAACAGCATCAGCAGCATCACCTTATGGACACAGGCAAGGACAAGCTGAACAGGGCTCTCCGCCATGGATCAATCACTCACCCGCCTGACCCAAGGCCTCAGAGCGAGCTTCAGCAACAAACGCCAGGCTTTTGAATCCCCCCCTCTGTACGGGAACATCCTCGTGCGCCTTCACCCCCTCACCCACTGGCGTCCAGGCTCTCTTCTTTTGGAGCAGGCCGATGCCATTTCTGCCGCCGATCCCTATCGCGTGCGGGCGCCGAGAGCTGACATCGCCCCAAAACGCGGGCTGATCATCCACAACCATTCCAGCAAAGAAGCCCAGAGGTTCTGGGCAGACATGGGTCACCAGGAACGACGCAAACCGATCCAAGAGGATGACTTAAACCGACTTGAAGGCTGCACATACATGATCAAAGAAACACCAACAAGCTTTCGATTCGATCGCGGCCACGATCGAATCGTGCATGAACACCTTTGGGTTGCAATTACAGAACCATTCCGCTTTGAGAAGACACAAGATTTCTTTTCTGAAACACCAAAAGCCTGGATCAACAAACTGAATGAAGCCCAGACACACATGCCAACCGCCCCAACCCTCCAATGACAGACCTCAACTCCCTCCTTCAATCAGCCGACAAGAATGGCGAAGTCATTCACACAATCAATGGCTCAAGGTTTCGCATCGACCTAAAGCCTGACGACATCAGGCTCTGGTACGAAACCCTTGAATCTCTATCAACACCTTGCAACCTCCTACTGGCCTGCCAACATGGCGGCGGCAACCTTAAAGATACCTGCCTCACGTGGGTGGTTGGGTCTGCAATTCGCCCCTTTCAGATTGAATCTCCCGAAGAAGTTGCGCCCCTTCTACACAGCCTTGGCATTGAACTCAATTTGGCCAGATCGCTACCAGATCACTGCCCAGGCCTAGCATCTGAGACAACATGGGCATTTTATCTGGACCGACATGGTCAACTCAGCGCATCACCAGTGCTGAACCGTTCAGCCCGTAACAGCTAAAGCGCTAGCCATGCAAAGCAAGGAGATCCAAAAACTCTGCGAACAAGCTCAGGTCTGTGGCCTCCAACACAATCACCACATCCCCGAGGAACTACGGAAGCGCATCAACATTGCAGACACAAGCAAACAGCAGCTCTGCCCAGACGATGTGAATCAAATCTGCCGCTGGTCAGGCACAGACCCAAGCGCCATTGTTGCTCTCCAGGAGGCAGCAGAGCATTTGGTTAACCAAACAAAAACGCAATTGATTAAAAACCATCCGGAACTGATTCTCCCGGGTGGGGGCCTGCACCCCGAGCAACGTGCCGAAGCATGCTGGAGAGATTGCTGGAATTTTCTACGTGTGTGCATCTATGCAGTCGCATCTTCTTGCCCGCACTGCACTGACGATGAGGGCATGAAAGCCGTACGCGCGCTTTACGCATTCATGGCCGTGCCGATGGACGGCATGAACCTGGCTCTAGAAACCCTTGAGGAACTCTGCAAGACACGACTCGATGCAACGTCCAACCGCAAAGAAGCAGAGTGCGCCCAGCAAGCCTTTCAGCACATGAGAGAGCAACTCAATCAAACTTCAATGAACAGCTGCTAAGGATGCGAGCGGCCACCTGCTTGCAGGGGTGAGGATGCAACCCAAGTATTTTTACCCAGCAAGTCTCAGATGTCTCTGCCACTGCTGACCTACCCACTTGAGGCTCAGAACTCCCGCGTCAGCAACCTGGCTGGAGACAGCAGCACGGTCAAAGCTCAGCCGCAAGGTTCGGCCAGCTCATCCGGCGAAAACCTGAGAACAACGATTGACTGCCAAATTGAACGCGCGTATCAGCAAGTGTTCTTCCATGCAATGCGCAGTGACAGAGATCCGAATCTCGAATCACAGCTGCGCAATGGAACCATCACCATGCGCGATTTCATTCGTGGACTTCTCCTGTCTGAACGCTTCCAACAGGGGTACTACCAATGCAGCTCCAATTACAGAATGGTCGATCAGGTGGTGGGACGCGTGCTCGGTCGCCCGGTCCATGGAGACGCTGAGCGACGTGCATGGTCAATCGTGATCGGACACAAAGGATTTACACGCTTTGTCGACGAGCTTCTCGATAGTGAGGAATATATGAATTCGTTCGGATACGACTTAGTTCCGTCACAGCGTTCTCGTGTTTTACCCGGGCAAGCAACTGGTGAACTTCCCATTTACCAATCGTTTCCGCGTTATGGCGCTGATTGGCGTGATTCGCTCCAGAATCGTGCGCCAAGTGAGGCTGCGAATCTCATCGCACAGTTAAAGGTTTCAGAGGCTTGGGCCAATGGTCAACCGCCTGCATGGGCCCTCAAAGCTTGGCTGGCCTTTGCAATCGTGGGAGGATTCGAACTTGTACGCGTGTTCTTGACCATCACAATCTCAATGCTTAGCAACTGAGAAAGAGATTTTAATTGCCATTCACCAAGAAGCCAAAAGAGTGACCTCTGCGTCTCAATCGAGGCTAATCAATAGACAACTTATAAAAGACTTGACCATTTCCTCCCGATTCAGAGCCGCGCTCGGGAGGAAGACAAAGCTTATCAACAGATCGGCCAAGGCAATCCAAGAAGGCTACAGATCAAGCTGTAGGCTCACCAAAAACTGCGAAGCAGCCAACCAGAGGCGCGGCAAGCCAGGCGAATGCAAAGCAACGTTCAAGAAGCTTGCGGAAATTGAACAATCCATGTATATGACCAGGGCAGGCACTTTAGCAATCTTGCGGAAAACTTTTTGTTGCAAGCGCATGAAGGCCTGGATTCGGCTTAGGCCAATCGTTTTAAGCTAACTGATACAAATCATTTTTTAGAGATCAGCAATGGTTGCCATCAAGCCGACCCGCGATTTCACAAGCCTCAATCGAGTTTCATACGCCGTCAAAAATTCAGCAAAGCTCAAACAAGGCAAGGCAATCAACGTTTACAGAGAGGAAATCGATCAGGGCGTGCTCCTGACTCGCGTCGGCGAGCCATCCACCAGCATTCATGAATACAAAGAGAATCTCTGCAACGCCATGGGCCTTGGCATCGGCCCAAGGATTCACAGCGAGTGTCCCTTTAGTAGCACTGCTGATCAATTCGCAGCGACAGGAAGCGATGCCCTAAAGGCAACGATCTCTGCTGCTTACAAGCAAGTTCTTGGCAACTTAGGGCCCATGGGCAGCCAGCGTTGCAGCGAACTCGAGTCCCAGCTCTCAAACGGAGACATCAGCGTCCGTGATTTTGTTGCCGGCCTGGCCAAATCTGACCTCTACAAGCAAAATTACTTTTTCAAGGTTTCCCCCATCCGTGGCGTTGAACTGAACTACAAGCACCTTTTGGGGCGTCCTCCTCTTAACCAAGCGGAGGTCAGTGCAGCAATCAGCCTGATTGCAGAGCAGGGATTTGATGCTCTCGTTGAGAAGATCACACACTCAGGTGAATATCTCGAGGTGTTCGGCACACAGACAGTTCCCTATCAGCGGGCTTGGACATCTGAAGCAGGCAAGTACTGCTCAACCTTCGTCAACCTGGCTCGGATTTCGCCAGCCAATGCAGCCTCAGACACCATCATCGAAGGGCGTAGCCAGCTCGTGATGGAATTCACCAATGCTCGCAGCATTAGCGGTGCAGGCAAGGGCTATGACGTCAGCGGATTCGTCTACTCCAAAGCAACCAGCGATCCAACATCCGAAGCATTCCGCAGGATGTACCAATCCAAAAATTGCAAATCCTGGGCCTGAGCCAACGTCAAGCTCGAACCAAGCACCAACGTTATGGGTCTAGTACAACACTAGGCCTTTCAATCAGTTCCTTCAAAGCACCGGACCCTTATGGTTTCGGTGCTTTTTTCATCCCCATTCCACTAGCCATTGGCCTAGACAACAAGCGCAGCCACTCGCTCTTGCTCTGGCTGTTGCGCTTGCATCATTGAGCCCAAAAGCTGTACGGACTCACAACTCAAGACTGTATTCAGCATCGACCTAAAGCATGAATGGCAAAATATCGTCAATGACGACCCTGTCATTGACGACAAACAAGCCAATCATCAGCGGGATGATGAGTCTCGCTCCTAAAATCAGACATCTGTTTCTAAATGAATGAGAGTCAAAGACTGACCATCCCGCCGAGCATCAAGCACAACTTTCCAAGCAAGCTGCGTATGCAGCAAACACAGCGTAGAAGCAGAACGCCAAGGAGGCCTAGAGCGAGTCTTGTGTTTGAGAGCCAGGCTTTATTATTGAGATGATTTGATCGTGAGAGCCTGAAGCGCGAATGTCACGTCCTGCATCCTTGAATCTTTGGGAATGGTCAGCGCCGGAGGATGCACGAGCCAATGACACGCAACAAAGCCCCCTCGATGCGCGAGGGGCTAACTGGAATGGTGAGGATTTGGGCCCATCTGATTTACGTGAAGCCCAACTCTGCCGTTGCGATATCCGCGGTGCCAATCTCAGTCAATGCCAACTGGAAGGTGCAGATCTTCGACTCGCCCTTTACGACAGTCACACCGTCGTGCCTGAAGGATTTGAGCTGCGAACAAGCGGTGCAGTCGGACCAGGAGCAAAGCTCAATGGTGCATTCCTCAACAACAGCGATTTAAGGGGCATGGATCTTCGCGGAGCAGTGCTGCTGGGCTCTTATTTGAGCGGAGCAGATCTCAGTGGGGCCATTCTTGACGGGGTGTCCTTGGCGGGATCGGATCTTCGCTCAGCCAACCTGCGGGGTGCGATGTGTCGTGGCACCCGTTTCGGCACTTGCGAAATGCAGATGACGGACATGAGAGGCGCCGATCTAGAGAACGCGGCCTTGGACACGGTCGAATCGATCAAAGGAGCTGACTTCTCGCTCTGTTCCGGCCTGGAGAAAGCTCAGATTGAAGCCCTGCTGGCCAGAGCTGTGGAGGAATTGGACTGCTGGAATCCCCATACCAGGGCAACGACCCGTTCCAGCCTTGAATCGCTGCTCCCCTCCTCAGCAAGCTTGAGCACTTGAGGGGAAGCACTGGCAGGCGCTCGGCTAAAGCAGGAAAGGCACCAATAGCCGAAGAACTGTCATGCCACGCAACATTCGGACATACTTGATTGAGGTTTATAAAGAACAAGACCGCTCACGGCGCTTCTGAAGGACTATTAACAAGCGAAAACGCGAGAACCTACATGCCCTTCGGTCCTGCCTCGCTTTTGGGGGTCGAGCGCTTCTCGGACGAGAGTGAGGCTCCCCTTGAACTTCTTCCCGGTGACGAAGATGCCAAGAAGGAGCAAATCATCCGTGCCGTCTACAAGCAGGTGCTTGGCAACGCCTACGTGATGGAGAGCGAGCGTCAGCTCATTCCCGAATCCCAGTTCAAGCTGGGCGAGATCAGTGTGCGGGAACTGGTTCGCCGCATCGCCAAGAGCGAGCTCTACCGCAGTCGCTTCTTCGATACCTGTGCGCGCTACCGCTATATCGAACTCACCTTCCGCCATCTGATGGGTCGGGCACCGGAAGACTTCGAGGAGATGCGCGAGCACGCTGAACGCCTCGACAGCAAGGGATATGACGCCGATATCGATAGCTTCCTCGATTCAGCCGATTACCAAAACGCCTATGGGGAGTGGACTGTTCCCTTTCAACGCGGCTGGAAGACCGAATGCTGCACCACACTCCAGGAGTTCACCTGGAGCTTCCAACTGCTGCGAGGAAACAGCAGCAGCAGCTTGAAGGGTGATCTCGCAGGCAAGAGAAGCAAACTCGGTGGTGCCGCATATCAGAACCTCCCTCTTCCCGTGATTCCGCCATCCTCTGGCGAAACCACTGGTTGGAGCTTCCGACCCTCACGAAATCTGCAGGACGCACCCACGCGACTGGGTGTTGGTGCGGGAGAGGAAGGCGTGACCTACCGCGTGGAAGTAACTGGATACAGCGCCAATGATCTGCGTCGCATCTCGCGCTACACCCGTTCCAACAGGGTGTTCTATGTGCCGTTCGACAAGCTCTCAGAGCAATTCAAACGGATCCACCGCGAAGGCGGAAAAATCGCAAGCATTACACCGGTGACCTGATCCATTCAGGAACAAGCACTCGAAATCAACACTCCCCAACTCCCCCTCAACCTGAACCATGGCCACCAATCAAGTCTCAACCGGATTCGGCGCTGAAACCAAGTGGAGCAGCCCAGTCAGCTTCAAGCACAAGACGAAGTCCGCACAGAAAGCGGCCCTAACCAACGGCGAATTCCTCAAGCAGTCGTGTGATCAGATGAGCATCGGGGTCGGTCCCCGCAGCCATGAAGACTGCCCCCATCGCGTCACTTTTGAGTGCTATAGCCCCTCCGATGCATCAGCGCTGAATGATGTCATCGCTGCCGCCTACCGCCAGGTGTTCGGCAACGCCCATGTGATGGATTTCGAGCGTTCTAATGAGCTGGAAGCACAGCTTTGCAACGGAGAACTCGATGTTCGTAACTTCATCCGTGGCCTAGCCAAGTCAAGCTTCTACAAGAGTCGGTTTTTTGCCGCCGTGGCCCCACAGCGCGGTATCGAGCTGAACCTCAAACACCTTTTGGGCCGTGCTCCTCATTCTCAAGCCGAAATCGGTGCGAAAATTGCCCTGCAGGCAGAGCACGGACACGATGCACTGATTGACAGCATCATCGATTCTGCCGAATACCTCGAAGTGTTTGGCAGCGATGTTGTTCCTTATGCTCGCGCCTGGAATTCTCCCGCTGACCTCTCAACAGCAGCATTCCCAATGCTGGCGGCTCTTCAGAAGAGCTTCGCAGGCAGCGACAGTGCTCGAGGCGGCAGCAGTGCGCTCACCAGCAGCATGGGCAGCGGCATGGCACCCCGCATTAGCCTGACCTCTCAAGCTATTGGCATTCGCCCAAGCGCAAGCTTCGCGAAAGGTCGGATCGCCAGCAAAGATCCAGGCGTCACGAGCGGCAAGGATTCCGCTCCGATGCGTGGTGATTCCTACGTGTTCTTTGGGCTTGGCCAGAGAGAACAGGAAACGTACCAGCGCTGCCCCGGCGATAGCACCGATCAACTGAACGCTCTCATCCGTGCTTCATACAAGCAAGTGATGGGCAACCCTCATCTGATGGAGTTCGAACGGGCCATTTCAGCTGAAAGTAAATTCATTGACGGCTACTTGAGCACACGAGAATTCGTGCGTGCTATCGGTCTTTCGGCCGAATACAAGCGCCGTTTCTTTGAAACCAACGCTCCTTACCGTTTCATTGAGCTGAACTTCAAGCACTTCTTGGGTAGGGCTCCTAAATCACAAGCCGAGATCAGCGAACACACCCGTATCCTCGCCGAAGGTGGTTACGACGCTGAAATCAGCAGCTACGTGGATTGCGAGGAGTACCAAAGCACCTTTGGGGAAGATACAGTCCCCTTCGCTCGCATCCTTTCTGAAAACGGCCGTTCACAGGTTGCCTTCAACCGCCATCTCAAACTGGCAGAAGGTTATGCCGCCAGCGACACGGTACAGACGAGTTCTGCCCTGGTGACCTCGGTGGCAACGAAAACAGTGCCTGGTGGCTGGAGCTCAACGACCACCCGGATCAATCGCACAGGCACCCAATCTGGCTCTCCTGATCCCACCACAAAGCGGTTCCGGATCGTTGTTGCTGCTCAGTCAGCACGCACGCGCCAACGCACAGCAGGGAGCACCTACTTGGTGTCCGGCAAGGACATGTCCAGCCAGATGAAGTACATCCATGCTCGCGGCGGCAAGATCGTCTCCATCACTGAAGTGATGTAAGACAAAGCAGTCGCTTTGAACAATAGGAGTCTTGATTGATCAAGGCTCCACCGACACTTCTCCCTATTCCCAGACCAATGACGGAAACCACAACCCTTGCAGCGCCAGCGAATACTGACCTCGGCCACGCTGAAGAGGTCATCCAAAGCGTCTACAAACAGGTGTTTGGCAACCGTCATCTGATGGAGCTGGATGTGAATCCATCTCTTGAAGCATTATTCATCAACGGTGATCTGACTGTTCAAGGTTTTGTTACTGCACTTGCCCAGTCTGAAACCTACAAAAAGCTGTTCTTAGAAAGCAACAGCCCTTACAGGTTCGTCGAACTCAATTTCAAGCACCTCTTGGGGCGCTCACCTCATGATCAAGCTGAATTGATAGATCATGTCAGGCGATTCAATGATGAAGGCTACGAAGCTGAAATTGAAAGCTACACATACAGCGAAGAGTATCTCTCCTCATTTGGTGTTGACCAAGTTCCATACAACCGCTCCAAACAGACAGTAACCGGTGGCAGAACGATCAATTTCACACGATCCACTGTTATGGAAAGTGGCTTTGCTGGATTTGATGGAGCAGAGCGAAGCTCAAAGCTGCTGAACAGCCTCACCACAGGCGATGTTCCAAACATCGTCAATCGCAAGGGTGTGGGCAATGGCAATACGCTCGCGATCACTTGGAGCTCTGGCAGGCAGATCGGAGCCAACCGTCGTGCTGTCCAGCGATCTGTGGTGAGCCAAAGCTCAATGTCTGCCACGATTCAAAGCATTCTGGCTCAGAAAGGCAAAATCCTCTCTATTGCGAAGACTTAAGCCTTTGCGTGATGGCCACCACCTCTATCGTTAGTCCTGTCATGATTGGACTTGGCAAAAGCCAACCCTGACAGGGCAAGTATATATACCCACTAGCTCAGCCTCAAAATCCTCAAATCATGCCAATTCTCCGGAATACAACCAGCACACAGTCGAATCAAACAGAAGAGTTCCAAACTTCTGTCTCCTCTGTGCCCATGGCCATGTCCATGATGGTTGACTCGATGGTGAGCATGATGAAGAACAACCTTGAGCCCGCCCAAACCAACACGATTAATCCGCTAACTCACAACGATGAATATTGAGCAATTTGTTGCTCAAAGTGCAGGCGAATGGCGATCGATGCGCTCTGGCCATTCTCTCGCATTTCAACAATTTGAAGATGTTCTTAGCGAAGTTTCAATCGAAGCCATAAGTCCCAAAAGCGAGGCAATTGCAGAGTTAATAGATAAATCAAATTTATCATCTGATTCAAAATTTCAATCTCCATTCAAAATGGAATGGAGTGCCGAAAGCGATTGGGAGCCCGATGATCCAAACGAAGTATCGAGCGGATCATGCATTATTATTCCGATTCCAAAAGACAGTAAATCAGGCTGGCTACTGAGAAGCTTAGGCTATGCAGAATCAGTCCCTGCAGAATCAAGCTATGAGTTCCTTGATGACGGAACATTCATCCTGAATACAAAGTACGATCAGTCAATGGCAGAGGAGAGAATTTGGTTTGTATCCGAAAATGTACGGTGTCGATCATCCGTCTTGAGAACCTCAGAGGGATCTGGCATCTTGCAAACATCATTCGCGTCTGAGGTTAGAAGAATCAAGGCCTAATCATCCAATTACACAACCACATGAATCCAGACGATATCCTTAGGTTCACCAAAACGCTTGCAGGCATCTACGATAATTTCACACAGGCACAAGAGAATCCCAAAGACTTTGCCCGTATCCATATTGTCTTCAGGCCATTACCATGGTCAATCTTTCAGGGTCCCGGATTTTATTCAGAACAATATTACGATTACGCTCCATGGGATCCATACCGGCAAGGCATTCATCGTCTTAGGGTCGAAAACGAAATATACGTGATGGAAAATTTTGGCTTTGCCAACAAAGAAAGGCTGGCAGGAGCAGGACGAACTCCAGAACTACTTGAAGCAATCGATGCCCAAAACCTAGAGCCCCGCTGTGGTTGCTCGATGCATTTCATTGAAAGCAAACCAGGACATTATATTGGCAATGTCGAACCCGGGAAAAAATGCCTCGTCCCGAGAGATGGAAACCTCACCTACCTAGTTAGCGAAGTTGAGGTCGATCAAGACACGTGGATTAGTCGCGATCGTGGCTTTGACCCCCAAACAGATGAACCAAAATGGGGCTCAGAGCATGGCCCACTTCGCTTTGCCAGAGTACAAACAATATCAGAACTAATTACACCCAATTGGGCAAAGATAAGTCAGTAATGCATGGAAAATAGCAAAAAACAAATCAAGGCCTGGATTCGATCTCAACACCTAATATGCGAAGGAACTGATTTTGTTTTTGAGACAGTCGATCAAACACAGCTTGAGAAATTTGAACAGTGTGTTGAATCAATTGGTGGACGAGTGAGGACTGTGAAAGCAGTGGGGAATTGGCCCATGGGTCCTAACAGGTCATTTAAAATCCTAAGAGCGATCGCCAGTGTACCCAGACCTGGGGGAGAAGAACTCGTCACATACTGGGCAAAAAAAGGAAGCAATCAGACACGATACTCAGACATCAATACCTGATTCAGTCGTCAAACCAACCCAACCATGTTGGCTTTGAAAAATCAGTGTGCTTGCTCCATTTTCGCAGAATCGCAAGTGAATCAACTGAAAAACCCCTCGCCTGCGCAATGGATATAATTTCATCTTGGTTCAATGCCGCCTTGATCTCATCCCTCAAAGACTGATCCGAACGAGCTTGAGTAATAAAATCCTCAAGAATCTGATCCTGCTGAGCATCAGACATGGCTATTAAAAGTCAGGTAGTCAACAATGCAGGGCTCAAGACCGACCGTCTCCAGCGCCTTCCATCAGCATAGCTCTCCAGCAAGACAGTTGACGAAAAGCCCACGACCAGTGGCAAGGATCCGCCTGACGCACAGACTCTTGAACAGCTCTTTCCTGACTCAAGAAATCCTGGTCATACAAATCAGACCAATCCGAGGCAGTGAAATCAAAGCCCTGACTTTGCCCATAAGCAATAATTTGTTCATGCGTGGCAAGCCCCTTAAGACCTGTAGCCAGCTCATGGGAGCGGACGACTTCATCAATAAAGCGATGTAACTCCTTAGCAGACATCAGCAACTCTCGATCCAAACCGCAAAATTTGCTTTTTTGCAGATCATTTGCAGAACCAAAGGACCACCGGGGCAGCGAAGTAGGCGCCAGGGTATCTCCTGGTTCGTCACGCCAGAATTCACAAGGATTTTAGGGGGCAGAGTCGCCTGATCCAAGGGGATCACAGCAGCACCTGTCAGAGTAGAGTCAACCGATTGAACGAGGTTACGAAGAGAATCAATCTCTTCGACTTGGTTGAACTGGTCCTGAAGTGAGGGCTGAGAAGCGATTGCATCGACAAAACGGTGCAAGGCTTGTTCCGCTTCAGCAGAGACAGGCATAATACGCAAGTATCTGTACAGAAGATTACCAGATACAAGCTGCACCCATTCAAAGCTGGCACTGTTACAAAGAGGTGCAAGCTGGAGGTGCTAATTTTCGAAGAATGAAGCCACGTCGGTCATGTCTGAAAGATTCGATATTTTATTTGAGGGGCTTCCAGAAGAGAAAGCGCTGGAATTACTGAGAACCAACCCCGAAGAGCTATCCAATCCAGTCGAGAAATACACAGCAGCAACAAGGCTGGCTGCCTGTCGTAGCGATCGATCACTAGAAGGTTTGATCGAAGCCATTGAGCTAGATCCAGAAAATCTGTTTAACCGGATCACAAGGCGTAAGGTTCTTGAAGCGCTAGGAAGACGACGAGATCCAAGAGCTTTGCCAGCACTTTTTACAGCTCTAGGGTTTGACGACGAAGCATCGGTGATCAACGCCGTGGATTCGATAGCACAAATTGGAGCCCCTCTTAGCAACCATCAAAGTGAGCAGCTCCTTTCTGCACTCAATGGCAGCGACAACCAGAAGCGTTCCGTGATTCAAACCCACGCTCGTCTTGGCATCGCCTCCGGAGAACAAGCGATTGCGGCCCTAGAACGGGATGACAACCCGCTCGTTGCCGGCGCAGCTCGGGCTTATGCAGCCAAGGTGCATGGCCAATTCGACCAACTCGCCCCCCTGATCCCGCAGCTGACCGATTCGATTGCCGGTCGACGGCGGGCCGCTGTGATCGACCTTGGCGATGCCGGTGACGTCAGCGTTCTGCCCCATCTCGTGACGTGCCCGGTGTCGATGCCGTTGCGGGCGAAAAGTGCGTTTCAACTCGTCGATCCCCAAAAGAGTGGAACGGTTCCGATCGCGCACAGCGACCTCATCATTCAACTCCTGCAAGACGACCCTTCAACGCTTTCACTCCAGCACGACTGGATTTGCAGCGAAGAGATCGCGGAAATCGAAAAAAACCTGCAGCACAGGGATGAAGGTAAACAATACGGGGGAGCATTAAGCGTGATAAAAATGCCGAAGGGGCAACAACTCGATACAATTGATCACATCCATTCGCGCTTCTGGAGTGATTACGGAGTCAACTATCTGCTGACGGCAGTTGTTGGCCTTCAGGGCCTACAAGAACGTAGTGATCTTGTCCGCACCGCCCTGGCTGAGACGCTGCCGCAGTACGCCAAGTCACGCGTAGCAGCAGCTTGGTCCTGCCTGAGGCTAGGGCTGAAAGACCAGGTAGAGCCGCTTATGCAGATTCAGCAGACGACAAGCTGGCTGCCTCTCAAATGGAGCTGCGAGCAAGTCCTGAAAGGGTTGTGATGAATTCCGCAACCGCAGCAGACTGCGGTGCCGCTAGAGCCGAGGCAATTTCTGTTCCGTTTTTTTTAATATTCTGACTCTGACTCGGGTTTGCAAACTTGTGTGTCTTCAAATTCGGGTTCCCGGTTCGGAGACTGAGAGCAGGGTTACTGTCATTCGTGATGCGGATTTGCATCCCCCTCTAACTTTCAAACACCCATGCTCGACGCATTCTCCAGGAAGGCCATCTCGGCCGATTCCAGCGGTGCTTTCATCGGCGGAGGCGAGCTGGCCTCTCTGAAGTCCTTCATCGCTGATGGCAACAAGCGCCTCGACGCTGTGAACGCCATCTCTGGCAACGCTGCTTGCATCGTCTCTGACGCTGTTGCCGGCATCTGCTGCGAGAACACTGGCCTGACCGCTCCTAACGGTGGTGTGTACACCAACCGCAAGATGGCTGCTTGCCTGCGCGATGGCGAGATCGTCCTCCGCTATGTGAGCTACGCCCTGCTCGCCGGTGACGCTTCCGTGCTTCAGGACCGCTGCCTGAACGGTCTTCGCGAGACCTATGCCGCTCTGGGCGTTCCTACCGGTTCTGCTTCCCGCGCCGTGGCCATCATGAAGGCCGCCGCCGGTGCTCTGATCACCAACACCAACAGCCAGCCCAAGAAAGCTGCTGTGACCCAGGGTGACTGCTCCAGCCTGTCCGGCGAAGCTGGTAGCTACTTCGACATGGTGATCAGCGCCATCAGCTGAACCAAGTCTGTTTAAACGTCCAACACCCTAACTAGCTTCCTAAATCATGAAGTCCGTCATCACCACCGTTGTCGGCGCAGCCGACAGCGCTTCCCGTTTCCCCTCCGCCTCCGACATGGAGTCGGTGCAGGGTTCAATCCAACGCGCTGCTGCTCGTCTCGAAGCTGCTGAAAAGCTTGCTTCTAACTACGACGGCATCGCTCAGCGCGCTGTTGACGCTGTGTACGCCCAGTACCCCAACGGCGCCACCGGCCGTCAGCCCCGCAAGTGCGCCACCGAAGGCAAAGAGAAGTGCAAGCGTGACTTCGTTCACTACCTGCGTCTGATCAACTACTGCCTGGTTACCGGCGGCACCGGCCCTCTGGACGAGCTGGCCATCAATGGTCAGAAGGAAGTCTACAAGGCTCTCAGCATCGACGGTGGCACCTACGTTGCTGGTTTCTCCAACATGCGTAACGACGGTTGCTCACCTCGTGACATGAGCCCCCAGGCTCTGACCGCTTACAACACCCTGCTGGACTATGTGATCAACTCCCTGGGCTGATTCTTCAGCTTAGATGTTTATCACTTCAGCAATGTGACCGGGGTGGGCAATACTGCCCACCCCTTTTTTTTACCGTCGAGGCGCACATTTAGACAACCCAAACGCCTGGTTGGCTAGGTTTTCGCGCAAGGCACACATTGCCGAATAGAGGCGTCAACCAAACGCCCGGAATATAACAATTCCAACAAGTGAACAATTAGCCTATTGGCTTTAACACATAGAATATGCGTTGACAGCAAAAAATCCACAGAAACATTTTTCTGCTTCAACCATTTGTCTATGGCTTAACTCTTGATCTGCAAACACAACAGCATGAGTCAGGAGTGAGTCGGGACAAAAAGCAAAACTCAACCCAATTCTCATCATGCTCGGCACTGAAACCAGCCTGAAAGCCCTCACGTCAGCCACAAGAACAGGGCCCGCTTCCTTCTCCACAGCGAGCAAAGCCGGCAAAAACACCGCTCCTCGCACCGTTGCAGGCGCTATTGCTGACTACAAGCGTCAGCATTGTGCCGCGATGGGTATTGGTATTGGGCCAAGACTCCACGCCGAGTGCCCCTTCGCAGTCACCTTCGATCAGTACAGCCCAGAGAACAGCGCAGCACTCGAGCGCGTGATTGCGGCTGCTTACCGTCAGGTGCTGGGTAACCTCCCTCCCACAGAGAACCAGCGCGAAACATCGCTGGAAGTTCGTCTGATGAATGGCGAAATCACTGTGCGTGATTTCGTGAACGGACTGGCTAAGTCTGACTTCTACAAAGCCAACTTCTTCCATGCTGTGGGCGCTCAGCGCGGAATTGAGCTGAACTTCAAGCATCTGCTTGGCCGTGCTCCACTGAATCAGGCTGAAGTTCAAGCCAACATCAAGCTGCAAGCCGAAGAGGGCTTCGATGCATTGGTTGATAGCTTGACTGACTCTGCGGAATACACAGAGGTGTTTGGCTCAGACATCGTCCCTTACGACCGCAGTCAGGATTCCTACGCAGGTATGTTCACGCGTACCTTCAACCTGATGCGTGAACTGGGTGGCTGGAAGGTTGCCATCAGTGACAACGCACAGGGTCGCAACAGCCGTACGGTCAACCCCTTGGCCACCGCGGCTCGCGCAAGTGCAAAACCAATGCCGTTCACTTATACCGCAGTGACGCGCATTCCGGTCAAACTGCCTGAGCAGCAGTACGCCGGCCACCAGACACCGAAGATGACTGATTACGTCGCCTTCCGTCCCTTCGGAGTTCACTTCTGATCTAACGGAAGTTCAAACTCATTAACACAATTAGCCTCCTCACATCTTGGTGCGAGGAGGCTTTTATTATGCTCCAATCAGGTGGATCAACAGCCAGGATCTAATCGCACTCAGGTAGAGTTTGTATACAAGGCAAAATGAATAGTGACGGAACAAACTCCAAACTCTTCGATGCTTGAGGTCGGAGAGCTAACCGAAGCTGAGGCCTACCAGCTGGCCGAAGCCTTAAAGCTTCAACTCGCTGATCATCTGCAGCCAAATTCAGACGATGATTCTCTCAGAAGAATGGTAGCTGGATTAGGAGACCAAAGGGGCTCACTTCGCCTTACGTTTGCTCAAAGCCTAGGGTCCGTGGGCGAGGCCGCGGTGCCAATCCTTTGCCATGCATTGAAAAACAATCCGAATGTTGTGATCAGACGGGCATCTGCAAAAACCCTCAATATCATCGGCAGTGAGTTAGCCCTACCGAACCTGATCGAAGCGTTCGAGACGGATGATGATCCAGTCGTTCAAGGTTCCTCGGCTGGAGCGATGGCCACCATCGGCATCCCCGCAATCGAATCAATATTCAAAATACTTTCAGATAAAAAATGCACCGCGTTTCAAGTTGGCCTGATCAATCTCGCCCTCAGTTTTATTGGGGCTAAAGCCCCAGATGCATTTAACACAGCGGCAAAATCAGGAAATCCAGAAATAAGAATAGCTGCACTTACTGCGTTATCGGAACAGGTTCAGTCTGGCTCAAGCCGATCAGCACGAAATCTTTTACTCGAGGCTTTGGAAGATGAAGAAGAAGAAGTGAGAGCGGAAGCAGCAACAATCACCGGCAAAACGTTAGACCCAGAGGATGCGGAAGACCAACTGATTATTCTGCTTCAAGACACATCACCACAGGTACGCAAGAATACTGCCCTTGCACTGATGAAAATGGAAGCATGTCATTCAATTGAACCCCTGATGACAGCAATCAAGAGCGAACCTGACAATCAAGTCAAGGCTGTCATGGAAGTGGCCCACAACCAACTGAAAAGAATTTCATGAAAGCATCAGCCAAGATTGAGACTTTCTCGACGTTCTAAACTTGCTTGAGCCATTTCTCGCACCAAGCTGTCTTTACTCATATCAGAGGCCAGTTTCTCTAAGCAATCATTCACCAAAGGTGCATCAAGTTCTGCCAATGCCATCAAAGCACCCTGAACATGAGCAATATTATCCCTTTCGCATGCCTTGATCAGAAGAGGAATGACACGCTCTTTTTCAGAGTCCTGCTTGGAAAGATGACCGAGGGTCATCAATGCTGACTGTGCAACAACTGGGTTCGCTTCATCAAGCGCTTTTTCCAATACATCCATCGTCTGAGCCGGAAAGGCTTGCGTCGGGAAATTCACTGAAACTTGAACAAGAGCTTTAATGCAGCAAGCCTTGACTGTTCCATTATCCGACGTTTCAAACAGCTCTAACAATTGCGGAACACTTTGGTGACCCAGAATCCCAAGCCCCTTGACAGCCGTTCTGTAGACGGCTGGATCCGGATCATGGAGCAAAGAGATCAGCTGAGGCAATGCCTGATCAGCAAAATGCTGGGCCATGAGGCTACAAGCATTGTCACGGATATTCGGATTCGGATGAGCAAGATCAGCAAGGAGCTGGTCAAATGATTGAGAAGGAGAATCCATATGAACAGTTTGCTTAATTCTTCTCTAATTTTAGCATTTAACCGATTTAGCCTTGGCGATGATACTAGACAATTTTATTTCTCAATTCAGCCTATAGAAGAGAGAGCCGAAGCAGCTCGAGCCTGAACGAAAGCGTCGGCATCTTGTTGACAATTGACAAGTAAATCCCTGATTTGATCACCGCCTTCGATGGATAAGCTCTCCATGCACATGATGGTGACGTAGCGACACTCCCAGGATGCAGGGATCGAACCACGAAGCAGCTGCGAACCGAGTTCAAAAAACAAATCAGGCCTCAGACTATGAAGTGCTTGAATTGCAGCTGCACGGCTTTTTTGGAACTGAGGCCTCCGATTGATCGCGGCTTCATTCAACAAGTCAACGATCCACTCAAGAGCGGAGGAGCTCCAGTCATCTCTTGAGCCAAAAACATGCATGAAAAAATAGTGGGCCCCATAATCATTATGGGCTTCTTCCTCCCACGACTGTTGCAAAATTGGAATCAGCACTTCAGCAGAATACTCTGGCAAATTCTGCATCGCCAGATAACAACGACTAAAGTCAGTACTATATAGCTGGCGAACCAGAAACTCAGGAGCCGGAGCCTCATCATATTGATGAATCACATTAATCTGGGCCGGATCGTCCCTAAAGACGACATCTATTAAATCCAGGCCAACATCTGCTGAAAGAAGAACCTTTGCCGTTGCGAGAATTTCACGGCAAGCTCGTATTCGAAAAGCCGGAGAAACAGGTGCAGTGGCAATGGAAGGGAGAAGTTCAATTGCACCCCCGTCGACAAGATCCTGAACGGCACATTGCCGATCCATTTGATTGGGAAGCGTCAAATACCCCTTAATTTGTAACAAGCTAGCCCTATCTTGCGTACACTTGGCAACCGCAGCAATTGCAGCACCACGAACACCAGGGCGATCAGAGGTTTGAAGCGAGCGAATCGAGTCAAAACTCTGATCGATCGCAAGCGTAGCGAGAGCCTTAATCAAAACCCTCTGATTTTGAGAAGCGTCCTTTAGCAAGTCAATCATCTGCTGGATCAAATCATGACGATTACAGCTCAATTTTTCGAGAGCCCAAACAGAATTTTCAACGAGGTAAATATCATCAGACCAGAGACATTGGCCAATTAGTGGGACTGAAGACTTAGAACCAAGTCGCGCTAGAACCTCAACGGCTTTTCTTTTTGCTATCTTGATCGCCTGATCATCTACTGCACAGACAAGAAGTGATTGAAGTGCATCCTCAGTTTCTGCGCAGGGGCAATTGATCAGGTGGGCTGCAGCCATATAAAAGTCACTTTTGGATTCCAACTCATCAATGGACAATGAAAGGATGTGGCGTGCATGATTACATGTAAGCCCAGGGTGGATATTATCAAAACGGCCCAAGGTCACATCAAGATGAACTGATTCCCCTGAATCTTAAGGCACTCGAGCGAGGCAAGCCTTAACCAAACTCAACCCAATTAATAAAAGTAAAGCTTTGGCATTCGAGCCAAAACGAGCATACAATTTACTTATCCAATAGACTATAAAAAAATGGGGCCATTTTCAAGCGCGCATTTTAAGGTGCAAGTCAATGCGCTAAATCGCTCAAGGCCAGGCATATCAACTCACTTCAGCCTGCCGTTTAACTCTCTTTGCCATGGCATGCAAGTCATGCATAGGAGCGGTTATGTGATTACCGATATGAGGCCAATATCAACGCCTGAAAATCCTGGCTCGGCAGACCAAAACAATGACGGAACGGCTGCAAAGATTGGAAAGGCGCTGATCAGCAAATTATCATCGCAAGATAAAGATGGAGGCAACAAAGAGAAGTCATCCCAGCGGCGGCGTCAACGCAAAAAATGAATGGTCGAGTCTGATCTCATTCTTAAGCCCTTAACTCAAAAATACCGTCTGAAGGTCGAGCTGACTTAAGGGCATCCCAGTTAATGCTCGCAAGAAATGTGTCGGGGTCGGCACATTCAACAAAATCGACCCCCCAACTTCCCATCTGAAGTGGTGCTTCAGGTAGGGCAGCGCTATCTTTTCGGCCTCCTAAGGCCAAACAAGAGTGATCCACTGAATGCCCCTGATGAATCCGGAAAGCCTTCCACGCTCTTACGAGTTCATTGGCCATATCATTCACAGATAAATCAGATTCAAGTTTCACCAACCAATGTGGGTGATTCAAAGCATCGGAACATGAGAAGGCAGTCGAATGATGCATCAAACCCTCAGCCAACTGCTCTGCAGAAAAATCTGGTGTCTGCGGCGAGTTCAATTGGAGGTTATGGGAAACAACGAAAACTGTCATGGTCGGGGTCTATGGTTGGTGATAACTTGAACGAGGCAATCGGAAGGCTATGAAGCCAGCAGCCATTTCTCATCAAAGGGGATCTAATGGAAATTCCTGAGAAGAGCTCTGCTGAAATCCAACTCAGCGAAGAAGAAGCTCTTGATCTGGCTACGCATCTCAAAGAGAAACTTAGAGCAGGATTACCGATCGAGTCTGATCCAGAATCGATCGCAACAATGATAGCTGGGCTTGGCGATCCCCGAGGCCTACTACGCCGGAGTTTTTCGGACAGCCTTGGATCTGTTGGTCAAGCTGCCGTACCTGCTTTATGCCAAGCCATGCGGCATAGCTCTCAAGTCACAGTCAGACGAGCAGCTGCCAAAACACTGACGCTGATTAGGGACCCGGCAAGTCTTCCCGATCTACTCTCAACCTTTCTTTCCGATACTGACTCAGTTGTTCAAGGATCAACCATGGGTGCCATGGCATCGATGGGAGAAGAATCTATCGACGCAATCCTGAGCATTATTGCGGCTCCCGACAGTACGGAAATGCAAATTGGGCTAGCAAATTGGGCTCTAACTCTGATCGGAGACAGGGCTCCACAAGTACTGCGTCAAGCCGCCACATCAGAAAATGCCAATGTAAGGAAAGCATCCATTTCTGCATTAGGAAGCCAAATCCAAGCTCTCGAGACAGAGGAGGATAAAGAACTTTTGCTCAATGCACTATCTGATCCTTTTGCAGAGATCCGTGCAGAAGCAGTCACACTCTTGGGTAAATTTGACGATGCAAAAATCGCGACCCCGCTGCTGATCCCCAAGCTTTCCGATTCCGATTCCTGGGTACGAAAGAATAGTGCACTTTCGCTAATGAAGCTACGCGAGATTTCTTCAATCGATGCTCTTCAAAGCAGGGCGACCGAGGAAAACGATGAGAACGTTTTAAGTGTTTTAAAACTTGCTATTAATCAGCTGCTAAGAGCCAGCGAAAACTAGCAGTTTTTAAAATCAAAAAAAGGGGGCATTTGCCCCCTTGTATTAGATCGCTGAGGGATAACTCAGGAAAGAGCGTTGATCAGATAGTCAAGATAGCTCTTGTACTCGTTCAGAGCTTGTGGGCTCATATCACGGGGTGAGCAAGCGCGGTCACGGGTGTAGATCAAAGCCTCGACATAGGGGCCAGTAGGAAGACCCAGGCTGCGATACACCTCACGGGCGCCAGCGATGCCCCACTCATCGAGAGGGCCGGTGCCACCAACAACGAGGCAATAGTTGATCAGACGCAGGTAGTGGCCCAGATCGCGGTAGCACTTGTCCACCTTCACCTGGCTATCACCAGCTTCACCTGGCTGCTTCAGATAGGCGTACTTGTTGAAGCAAGCATCGCCAGCTTCACGGGTGACCTTGTCCAGACCAGCAGCCAGCTTTTCAGCAGCTTCCAGACGAGCAGCTGCGCGCTGGATATTGCCCTGAACGGCCTCAAGATCGTTCTGAGAAGGGAAGCGACCAGCTGCGTCTGCAGCAGTCACAACAGTGGTAACGACGGACTTCATTGATGGTTTCCTTTAAAGGGGAGAATTGCTGAAAATTAAATTGATAACGCTGATCAGGAAACGGCGCCGATCACACGATCGAAGTAAGCACCAGCTTCTGCAACCAGCGCAGAGCAGTCACCCTGAGTGGTGTCCATCTTGCGGAAACGCTTACCACCTGAAGCAGGAGAGTTGGTTTCACCGATGAGAGCTGTTGCTGCAGCTTTCATGATCGCAACAGCGCGAGCAGCCGACTGAGTTGGCACGCCCAGAGCGATGTAGGTCTCCTTCAGGCCATTGAGGCAGCGATCATCCAAAACGGAAGCATCGCCAGCCAGCAAGGCGTAGCTGATGTAGCGGAGAACGATCTCACCGTCGCGCAGGCATGCGGCCATGCGGCGGTTGGGATAGCAGTTGCCACCAGCCTGAATCAGGCCGGTGTTCTCGCAAATCATGCCAGTGACGGCATCAGAAACGATGCAGGAGGCGTTGGAGGTGATGGCGTTGACTGCGTCCAAACGCTTGTTGCCATTCTGGACGTAGGACCGGAGACCAACGAGGTCACTACCACCAACGGGAGCAGTTTTGGCGTCAGCGCTGACGACCGAACGGGAAAATGCGTCGAGCATTGTAGGCCAGACAGTTTTGTAGGGGGAAGGCTTCTGGTGCAGTGAGGTAGCCGCCAAGCAAGTCCTTTAGGGAAAGGCTTGACCTGACAACATTTGACCCCAGTGGGCTGAAGCGCTCTTGCAAGCTAAGCCTGTACAGCCAAGCACTGGCAGGGGATCTGCCGATCACGCAAGAGTTCGTCACCTTGCAGCAGTCGACCACCACCCCCCTCGCGACAAGCCAAGGAATAAAGGGGAGCCAGGGACAGGCTTTGCGAGAGACATAGCAATCGTTAGAAGCAAGTCACCAAGCGCAACGCCTGAGGCTTGTCTATGGCGGCCAGAGGTAAGGTTGTCACAGAATTTTCTTGGCCTCTCACCAGGATGACGGACCAAATTGATCAGGCCCCAACAGTTGAAGAGCTACAAGAATCCATTGAGGAACTCTCCGCTTACCGTGAGCGGCTCTACAACGATGTCGTCGGACTTGGCAAGAAGCTCCGACTCTCTCAGAAGAAAATTGAAGCGACCATAAAAGACCACCCTGAACTATCCCGGATAGACGAGATCCTTAGCCAGCTCAAGCAACAACGGGACTTCCAAGCGAACAACCCATGAAAGGAATGGCCAATCCACCGCGAACGATGGCGGCTTTCTTTGAAGCCAGTCGCGGCACATGGATGATTCGACGCGTGGTTCATCATCTTGACAGTCAGGATGATGAATCAGGGGATTCCAATTTAATCATTGAACCCTTCGAGAATGACGATCCTGTCGTCGAAAAGGTCTGCGACGCTCTAAGCGTCAAGCACCAAGACACGGCCGGGGGTGCAAAATTCTGGTGGGAGAGCAATCTGATGCAAGAGACTCGAAATGATGACTATGCGGCAGTCGTTGTTAATGCTCCAAACCCCCAAGACCCCAGCACAGGCTTCCTGCTTCGTGATGTTGGCTATGTCGAGAAAAAATCTGTCATCAGTACTTACAACTTTACCGACGATGGAATTTTAACAATCAAGACTCGTTATGATACCAATGTGGGAATTGAACGTTGCTGGTTTGTTAACGATCAGATCAGGATGCGTGTGAGTTCGGTGCAATTCCTGAATGGAGTCGCCATGACCACCTATTGCACTGAATTTCGTTGTCCTACTGAGGCCGATCTTGCTGCGATTTCAGCAGAAGCAAGAGCCCAAGCGGATGCACCACCTTCTTCCGTTGCGGAGCTGAATCGTGTTTGACCCCTTTCTCGACGAACTGCATCAGAGCATCACTGCCAGGGGAGGCACGCCAATTCAGGTCCCGAGTGGGCTCGAAGAATGTCATTCAGCCAAAGGGAACAGCGTGATCCGCAGTTGGCTTTGGCAGGTCCCAGGCTTTCGCCGTTGGCGTGTTACCAGGCTCGATGCCGGCGACAGCCTCCAAGTTCTGAATTCAGTTGCCTACCCCGACCATGACTTCGACCACCCACTGATGGGAGTGGATCTGCTCTGGTTTGGGGCACGGCAAAAACTGGTGGCGGTGCTGGACTTTCAACCTCTGGTTCAGGATGCTGATTACCTTGACCGCTATTTCGAGGGTCTTAAGAGTCTGAACGCACAATTTCCCGATCTCAATGGGGAAGAAACCATGCGTTCCTTTGACCCGAATCAATACTTCTCCTCATGGTTACTGTTTTGCCGTGGAGGAGCCGATCAAGCTGAAACATCACTTCCACCCGCCTTCAGTGCCTTCCTGAAGGCCTACTGGCAGCTTCACGATCAAGCCTGCGGTGGCAAGGCTTCCATTCCTGCTGATGAGGTCAAGCGTTTGCAGGAGAATTACGACGTTTACAGCGCAGAGCGCGATCCTGCCCACGGCCTATTCACCAGTCACTTTGGCAAAGAGTGGTCGGATCGATTCCTGCATGAATTTCTATTCCCCGCTTCTGCGAATCAATGAGCCCGACTCGACTCAAGAGCACAGATCCTGTCGACATTCCCGGATGGACCTGGCAACCCTTTCTTGAGGACGCCATCAAGGCCATGAACAGCCTCAACATCGAGGCCTATCCGGTCAAAGACGAATTCCTGTTCAAGCAAGATCAGACGGGCTCGAAAGCAAAGCCCGTGACGGTCACCACAGCAACCTGGGCCTGCAAAACAGAGAAATTCCGCCAGGTGAGGGCAGCCTGCGTGAGCGCAGGAGGAGCTGCCTCGGTGCTGAACTTCGTCATCAATCCGCTAGCTCGCTTCGACCTGCCCTTTTTCGGCGGTGACCTTGTCACCCTTCCAGCTGGCCACCTTCTTGCCCTAGACCTTCAACCAGCGGACAAATCCGACGAGAGCCATACACAACCCGTGTGGGATCGACTTTTGCCACTGTTTGAACATTGGCGATCCAAATTGCCAGATGGAGGACCAATCCCTGACGAAGCCCAACCCTTCTTCTCACCAGGCTTCCTCTGGACTCGTCTGCCTTTGGGGGAGGAAGGCGATCATCTGATCGAGACTGTGGTACGGCCCGCCTTCAATGAGTATCTGAAGCTTTATCTGGAGTTGGCAGCAACCGCCCAACCCGTCTCAGACAGCCGCCGTGATCACCTCCTTGCCGGCCAACGGCGCTACACCGATTACAGGGCAGAGAAAGATCCAGCACGCGGCATGCTCACCCGCTTTCACGGAGGAGAGTGGACAGAGGAGTACATCCATACTGTGCTTTTTGATCTGTAGGGGGTCTCTTTCCTGCATGTGCGAGATCCCTGTGAGCAAAAGGCGATTAAGCATTATGAACAGCTTTCGGGAGCCTCCGCTCCACTTCGCGAGAATCTTGAACGACTCAGACGGGACTTTTGTCGATGTCCCTCCTGTGTCTGTGACACACACTTAGACGCTGCCAAGAGGAGTTCCAAATGTTCGACGCCTTCACCAAGGTGGTCGCCCAGGCCGACGCCAGGGGCCAGTTCATCACCGCCAGCGAAATCGATGCGCTGGCAGCCATGGTTTCCGACAGCAACAAGCGTCTGGATGCCGTCAACCGTATCTCCAGCAACGCCTCCAGCATCGTTGCAAACGCTGCCCGCGGCCTGTTCGCCCAGCAGCCTGCCCTGATCGCCCCCGGTGGCAACGCTTACACCTCCCGCCGCATGGCCGCTTGCCTGCGCGACATGGAGATCATCCTGCGCTATGTCACCTACTCGATCTTCACCGGCGATGCTTCCGTGATGGAAGACCGCTGCCTGAACGGTCTGCGTGAGACCTATCTCGCCCTGGGAACTCCCGGTGCTTCCGTGGCAGCCGGCGTGAACCTGATGAAGGACGCAGCATTGTCCACCGTTAACGACAAGTCTGGGATCTCCTCAGGTGACTGCGCCTCCCTGAGTAGTGAAATCGGCACCTACTTCGATCGCGCTGCAGCCTCCGTCGCCTGATCAAGGCGTCGCACTCAACGTTATTAATTCCTCTCTATAGCAATGAAAACTCCCCTCACCGAAGCTGTTGCAGCAGCAGACTCCCAAGGTCGGTTCCTCAGCAACACTGAAGTTCAGGCGGCATCCGGTCGTTTCAACCGCGCCACGGCAAGCCTTGAGGCAGCCAAAGCCCTCACCACCCAGGCTGATGCTCTGGTGAACAGTGCAGCTCAGGCTGTCTACACCAAGTTTCCCTTCACCACCCAGATGGAAGGCGCCAACTACGCCTCGACCTCTGAAGGTAAAGCCAAGTGCTCCCGTGACGTCGGCTACTACCTGCGCATGATCACCTATTGCCTGGTCGCTGGTGGTACTGGCCCCATGGATGATTATCTGATCGCCGGACTGGCTGAGATCAACCGCACCTTTGAGCTTTCTCCTACTTGGTATGTTGAAGCTCTGAAGCACATCAAAGCCAACCACGGCCTTTCCGGCAGTGCTGCCACCGAAGCCAACAGCTACATCGACTACGCCATCAATGCCCTGATCTGATTAAGCAGATCTGAGCAAGTAGCTTACAAAGCCTCCCTACTTAGGGAGGCTTTTTTCATTCTGCATGGCTTTGGATGACACCTTCTCTTCAACGATTTCTCAGCCTGCTTTGCGGAGAGTACAGCAACCAACAACAAGCCTTTGAGAATCCACCATTTTTTGCACATATTCTTCTTCGCTATAGGCCAATAGAACATCTTCAACCAGGGTCACTTCTTCTAGAGCAGACGTATGCAGTTGACCCCAAGAATCCATATAGATTGCGAATGATCCGGGCTGAAGAGCTTGAAACAGGAGCGATCAAACTCTGGAACCATAGCTTTCGTGAGCCTGCAAGGTTCGCCAACGCGACACTTGATCGTCGCAGACGCCAAGAAATCAGCACTGACGACCTGACAGTTTTAGAGCAATGCCACTATCAAGTTATTGAGAGGGAAGATGGCTACCACGGAGAAATTGAACCCGGATGTCTCTGCATCGTGCGCCGAGACGACAAGGACACAGTGCTCAAAAGCCATTTCCACCTTAAGGGGAATACACTCTCAACCCTCGATCGAGGATATGACCCTACAACTAATCAACGATGCTGGGGCTCTATTGCAGGAGAATTTTGCTTTAAGCGATCAGAATCCTGGGATGCAGACTGGGCAGATGCCAGCTGAAGGGATATCAATCAAGAATTACACCAAGCAAGCAAAATAACAACCAAGTCAATTTCCTAGACTGCAGTACCCATTGTCACCGAGAGAAGGGAAGCGACTTGACTCTGATCAATTCGGCAAAAACGGCCATCGATGCCCTTAATCATGAAGACTCAGGCATTAGGTATCACAGCGCTTGGTGGCTGGGTAAACACAGAATCAAATCCGCCGTTCCAAAACTGGTTCAATGCTTAAACGACGAACGCGATAGAACAGCAGCGGGAGGATATCCCCTAAGACGCCAGGCCGCGCGTTCACTAGGAATGATCGGAGACTCTAGCTGCATTCCAGCGTTGCTACAGACTCTGCAGACGAAGGACGTACAGCTACACGAGGCAACACTTAGAGCACTAATCGCAATCAATAACAATGACTGTATCGGTCCTCTGATCACCTACCTAGACAGACAAGACATCAACAAGCCCATCGAGGCTCTCATCGAAACATTGACAACCTTCAAAGCCTGCCATGTTCGCGATAAAATCGAGCCCTTCCTCGATTCAGACTCAGAAAGAATTGCCAGCTCAGCCGCATCATTCTTTTTCATCTGCACAGGAGAAGCATCATATTTAGAGAACGTGATCACACTGCTTGACCACAACAATCGATTCATAAGACAAGCAGCAGCATTCGACCTTGCACGAATCGCAACAATCAGCAGTGCAGACGCAATCCTTGAGGCGAACATCCCCAACAACATTAAAATGTTCGCCATTAAGGCCATTCTCTGCGAACTTAGCAATCAACAATCAGATCACACAAGCGAAGAATCGCCTAAGGAAAGCGCTCTTCGCAGCAACTTATTTGCAAGGCTAGATGCCCTTATTAAAGAAAACTTTTCCGGAAACCTGCCAACGAGCAGCCAAGAAACCAGGCCTCAAGGTCGCCAAGAAGACTGGCCAAAAACGACTCAGAATTCAACTCCGGAAGCTTTTTCAATGCTTCGGGAGCCATCCCTTTCAAGTCGCATAGAGGGGATAAAATTACTGGTCAGAATTTTCGAAAACAACCACAAAGGACTCTCAGAGCTATATTTCTCCGAATCAGATCAAGATATAAAAATGGGAATCATTAAGGCGATGTCAGAACTCAAGAATCCTTCTTACTTACCAGCTTTCGTTGATGCCATTGGAGTAGAGATAGGAAACCACTGCCAGGGCAACATACGCCGCGTCGCAGCCAACGCGCTTGGGGAAATTGGATCTATACAAAGAGAGGCTGAGGAATCCCTCTCATTAATCATTGAAAAACTCAACTGGACCCTGAATCAGCCTGATGACTGGGGCCTCCGCTACAGCGCATGCCTTGCGCTTGAAAAAATGAGCAGCATAAAAGCAAAGAACCTTCTAATTAGCGCAAAAGACAGCGAACCCGATCCTGTCGTCGCATCAAGAATTTCGATGGCCCTGGCAGAGGGTGTAGATCACTGCAATTAATCTGTGAGTCCATGAACAAGCCCATGCCCCGCCCAAGTCAGAGATGAAACTGCTCTTCGTCTGCCTCGGCAATATCTGCCGCTCCCCCGCTGCCGAAGGTGTCTTCCTGCATCTGCTTGAGGAGCGTGGTCTCAGCGATCAGTTCGTTGTCGATTCCGCCGGAACGGGCGGATGGCATGTGGGCAATCCAGCGGACCGACGCATGCAGGCTGCAGCCAACCGCCGCGGCATTCAGCTGCCCAGCCGCGCACGACAGATCAGCCTCGACGATTTCTCGGGTTTCGATCTGGTGCTGACCATGGACGACGACAATCTCACCGCCGTTCAAGGACTGGCTCGCGAAGCTGGCCCCAGGGCAACGGCCAGCATCAAACCGATGCTCAGCTACAGCCGCCGGTTCTCTGAAACGGAGGTCCCTGATCCCTATTACGGAGGCGAGCAGGGGTTTGAACACGTGCTCGACCTGCTCGAAGACGCCTGTTCCAACCTGTTGGACGAACTCAGTCCACCGCGGGAGTAGGCCAGACTTCCTCCGCCACCCGAGACCGGAACTGCGCCACCAGGGCGTCGATCACAGCCTCAATGCTCATGCCATCGGTCACGAGCTCCACAGCATCGTCCGCCTGCACCAAGGGAGCTTCCTCGCGCGTGCTGTCGAGATGATCCCGTTCAGCAATCTGTGCCTCGAGCTCAGAGCGCTCAGGCACCGGGAACCCCCGCTGCTCCAGGTCGAGGGCGCGACGCCGGGCTCGTTCGCTCACCGTGGCCGTGAGGAACACCTTCAGATCAGCATCCGGGAAAACAGCGGTACCGATGTCGCGACCTTCTGCCACCAAGCCACCCTTGGCACCCATCGCTTTCTGTTGAGAAGTCAGCGCTTGCCTGACGCAGCGGTGCGCCGCCACAGCCGAAACCGACGCAGTGACTTCAGGCGAGCGAATCGCTTCACTCACGTCCTGCCCATTGACCAACACCTGCTGACCGCCAGCGGGCAGTGACCGCAGCTGCAGGTCGAGGTCGTTCAGCAGCGGCGCAATGGACGCCCCATCCTTGGGGTCCACACCGTTCTGTTGCACCAACCAGGTCACCGAGCGGTACATCGCTCCGGTATCCAGGTAGATGAGTCCAAGCCGTTCAGCAAAGGCTCGAGTCACGGTGCTCTTGCCGGCGCCGGCCGGGCCATCGATCGCAACGAGGGGCTGACGACTCATCAGAAAAACATGATCAATTAAACGGGTCGTCCGGCAGCGAACCGCCGCGGCCAGCAGCGAGATCGCTTTCTCAGGGCCACAAGGCTGGAGGCTGAAGGGATCGACCCTCTCTACATACTCCAGCTCCAATCCAGCAGCTGCAATGGCGACACGAGCCGAGGCCACAGGTGTCTGCAGATCCACAGCACGAAGCGCTGCCGAAAACGCCGCCGCTTTTTGGCGTTCAGGGGCGGTGAGATAGAGGTTCCGGGAACTGCTCGCTACACCATCTGGCTCGCGAACCGTTGGGACTGCACAGATCCGCACAGGCCAGTCCAGATCCATGACCAGATGACGGAGAATCGTGAGCTGCTGCCAGTCCTTCTCACCGAGCACCAGCACGGCGGGACGCACGAGCGCCAACAAACGGCTGACCACCGTTGCCACACCATCAAAATGCCCAGGACGCCCTGCACCACAGAGATGCTGCTGCAATCCTCTGGGTACTTGGATGCGGAACACCTGATCAGCACCATCGGGATACATCTCGACATCGCTGGGGCACCAAAGGGCATCCGCACCGGCCAGTGCTGCCCTACGGCAATCAGCCTCTAGGTCTCGGGGATAACGCTCGAAATCCTCACTTGGCCCGAACTGAAGAGGATTCACATAGACGCTTGCCAAAACAGAGCAAGCTGCGGGGCTGAATCCACGAGCAGCGGTCATGAGCCGCGCATGACCTTGGTGGAGCCCACCCATGGTGGGTACGAAATGGACGGGATGGGTCTGCTGAGCGCGCCAATGGCGCAATGCAGACACTGATCGAAGAACCTGAAAGGTCAGCGCAGTACCTCGAGCTTCACCTGTGCGATACCAGAGGCCGTCAGCCCAAGACGACTGGCGGCACCGTGGCCAAGATCGATCACACGATGGCCCACAAATGGTCCACGATCGTTGATTCTGATCACGGCGATACGCCCGTTCCAGAGATTGGTCACCCGCACCTTGGTGCCGAAGGGAAGCGTGCGATGGGCAGCGGTCATCGTGCCGGGCCGATAGACCTCACCATTGGCCGTGCGATTTCCGTAGAACCCAGGGCCATACCAGCTGGCCTCACCTGTACTCACCGAGACCACAGCAGGCTGAGGAACGGGAGGTGGGGCAATCACTGAAGTTGGAAGAACGCTTTCTTTCGAAACCGTGTCGTCTGCAGAAGCAGGAACGACCGTTTGGTTGATGCTGCTTCCGCTGTCTTCGCTGTCAACCAAGGATGAACGGACAGGCTGAATGGGTTGACTCAGCACTGCTTCAAGCGATTCACGCACCGAGCCTGGAGCCAGTTCACGAGAGAGAACTGGCAGGAGAGCGACTCCGCTCGAAACCAGGCCGGTGAACAGCAGAAGAGCGAAGGGTGAGCTCATGCGTGGCGGATGCCTGGATGGCTCGAACGCTTCAGCTTCTGAAGGGAACTGCGTTGAGCATGCAGATTCCCAATGGGAATCAAATCCGAGCAACCTGATTGAACAAAGATCGATCGAACGGTAAGGAGGCCTGCAGGATGGGCGCAGCAGAGCAAAGGGCTTCCTGCTGATGGGACGCAACCAGGCCAAAGCGCTCAACCAGTTGCACTGCAATGCGACAGAAGAGCGAGGCCCATCAAGGTCCGATTAGCCGGCCTTATCGGCAAGACAACGCCACCTAATCAGCCGTGTGGACGGCCAAGCAACCGGGCCTGGGACCACGGGGAGAGAGGATCGAAGAAAGCGCGATTCGGGGACCGCCCCGCACGAGAATGGATTACAAGACCGCGGGCGTGGACGTCGAGGCGGGACGAGCCTTCGTTGGCAGGATCCGCTCGAGCGTGGAATCCACCTTCCGGCCAGAAGTGCTGGGAGGTCTGGGGGGATTTGGGGGGCTAATGCGCCTCCCGGCAGGGTTACGCAAGCCGCTCCTTGTGTCCGGGACGGATGGAGTGGGCACCAAGCTTGAGCTGGCGCAGGATTATGGCCGTCATCACAACGTTGGCATCGACCTGGTGGCGATGTGTGTGAACGATGTGATCACCTCAGGGGCGTCCCCTTTGTTCTTCCTTGACTACATGGCAACGGGCGCGCTCAGCCCCGAGGCCATGGCCGAGGTCGTGGAAGGCATCGCCGATGGCTGCAGACGCAGTGGCTGCTCTCTCTTGGGAGGGGAAACGGCGGAAATGCCAGGGTTCTATCCAGCAGGCCGGTACGACCTTGCCGGGTTCTGTGTGGCGGTCGTGGAAGAAGACGAACTGATTGACGGACGTGCGATCGAAGCCGGTGACTCGATCGTGGGTGTGGCTAGCAACGGAGTCCACAGCAATGGATTCAGCCTTGTGCGCAAGGTTCTTGCCATGGCCAAGGCCGATGGCGGCACCCGCTTCGGCCCCGGACAGCAGCCCTTGATCGAGGCGTTACTGGCTCCAACCACGCTTTACGGCGACCTGGTGCAGAGCCTGCAGACAGCGAAACTTCCCCTGCATGGGATGGCCCATATCACCGGTGGAGGGCTTCCCGAGAATCTGCCGCGGTGCCTGCCTGAAGGCCTGAGTGCCAGCATCAACCCAGACAGTTGGTCACGTCCCGAGCTCTTCCACTGGCTGCAGCAGAACGGTGAGATTCCGGAACGCGACCTCTGGCACACGTTCAACATGGGAATCGGTTTCTGCCTGGTCCTCCCCGAGACGGCAGTGGCTGAGGCCCTCTCCCTCTGTCAGGCACTGAACCTTCCCGCCTGGCCGATCGGGGAGGTTGAGCAGATCAGTAGCGCCCATCGCGATGGGATCAGCGGTCTCCCGAGCTGAATCAAAGCTGACAACCGCACGTAAATCGGCGTTTCAGGTCATCACCCGCGACCAATAACCGCTTTAACATTTCCCGGAAGCTTTGTTGCGTCATCCGCGCAACATCCGCGTCGTTACATCCCCTTAGGTTTGATGCCTTTCGATAAACCCCAACGGACCACCAGAAGGCGTTCGTCCGCAGGCCCCGTTCCTCCACGTCGCCCTGCCGTATCCCATCACGATCGCGGCCATCTCAATCGCCAGGGTCCACGGCCCACCTTCCTGGCCCTCAAGGACCACGGCAAGGTGTATGTGGCCGATATGCCCTACCTCTCGGATGGTCAGCTCACCCACATCAGCAAAGAAGCCGAAGAGGTTCTGGCCAGCCTGGAACGACGCATCAGCGAACTAGAAAGCAACCACACCATTGCCCAGGCAGAGCGCGACACCCTGATCAAGGCTTGTACCAAAAGAGATGTCACCCATCGCTTCCTACGTGCAATTCGCGATGAGCAAGAGCATCGCCGCAACAACCCGGCGGTAAGAAGCGCAGCCAATGAGTCTCTACCGCGCACCTTTCTTGAGATCGCGCGCCATCGCCTACCAGGCGCCACCTTTGACTCTCTCCTGCAGGAAGCCCTCACCGCCTGCGAACAGCATCGCGAGGAACCCGAGAGCACGCCTGCCAACCAGAAACCAACACCCGTCAAGGTGGTGTCCCTCACCAACCCTGCTTCCAGCCTGCCTGTGGTGGTCAGTCCAGACCCGGAGCCTGGCGAAGCCGCAAGCGGTTGATGCTGTTGGCCACCCACTGGAGCCATGTCACATCTGGCTAGGCACTCATGAATGGATTGGCCGGCATCCGTGCTGAGCAAGCAAGCGCCAAAGCATCCAGCTGATCACGCTCCTCGTCACTGAGCGACCAAGCCAATGCCGCCACTGCATCTTGGGCCTGATGCACACGGCGGAGGCCGGGTAATGGCATCGCACCATGGGCTCGGCACCAATTGAGTGCCACCTGAGCCAGGGATGCCCGATGGGCAACGGCGACAGTGGCCATGGCAGCCCGCAAGGCCTCACTCCCTGGCAACAGCCTGCGGAACAGTCCAGCGCGCAAGCGGGTGCACTCTGGCGGCAGATCCCCAGGACTGACCGTCAACACCCCAAGGGCCAAGGGGCTGTAGGCCAAAAGTTCAATCCCCAGATCAGAACAGGTCTGCTTCAGGCCTCCTGCCTTAATCGCATCAGGTGCCAGCAATGACATCTGAACTTGAACACTGCGCAAAGGGATGCCACGGGCCGCCAGCCGGGCCTGCAACGCCCTCAAACGGCGAGGCCCCAGATTCGACACCCCTAGCTCTGAAACCCGTCCCTGCTGGACAAGATCTGCGAGGCCATCAAGCAAAGCCCCCTCCTGCCATGGGGCATAACGAGCTGTACTCCAGTGCAATTGCACCCTCTGAAGATGACCGTGGAGGCGTGCCTGACTGGCAGCAAAGGCACGGTCAAAACCCCGCCGTCCCAGGCGCCAGGGAAACGGAGCCAACTTGGTCGCCACCGTCAGCCTGGAACGGAGTTCACCGCTGCAATCCTCAAGGATCCGACCCAGGAGAGCTTCGCTGCGACCGTTAAAACGCCCGGTGCCATAGGAATCAGCCGTATCCACCAAGGCCAACCCACCGGCGACGGCTTCCTGAAGCGTGGCCGACAGTTCAGGGTCATCACGATCCGGGTCGTAGCCCCAGAGCAATTGATTCCCCCACGACCAGGTGCCAAAACCGATCCCTGCCACACGATTGCCCCAATGGACGCCATGATCGCTTGACCAGATCCTTCAACGGAAGCCCTGCACCAAGGCAGTCATGGCAGCGAGCGAACACGTAGAACTCAAACCCTCCTCAGCACCAGATGGCACGTCCGCCGATACTGAGGCATCCACACCCTCTGCAGTGCCCGCCTCACCGGTGCTCTGTTCCCACTGCAAAAGAACAGCCGAGAACGGCCTGCGCTGTCTGGGGATGTGTGTGGCCGACAGCGACTACTAAATCAAGAAGGCGCCAGTCGCATGACCGAAACCCTCCACGATGCTGAAACTCTGGGTTCGTTTGTAGGAGGTGCTGTGGCACTGGTGCTCCTGTGGACACCCACCTCAAGCGCGGCTCTCCCTGCGATTGGACGCCTTCAAAGCACCACGTCGCAATGCAGTTATGTCGACACCTCAGGGACAAGCCATCGCTGCAACCAGCTGCAACTAGATCGCAAGACCGACACCGTGATGCGTCTGCGTTTTCTCGGCGAGGCCAACAGCAATGGAGCGACGCACACCCTCACCTTTGTGACGGTGGATGCTGCTCAAAGCATTCCAATGGACTGCGAGCAAGGCCACTGCAGATTGAACGGGAGCAGCTGGACGGGACCAGTGATGGGCGCCGCCGAGGCCCTAACGAATCGGCTGGGGCTTGCCGAAGGACTGCCAAAAGCATGGTCTGCCCGTGGCAGCTGCACGATTAATCAACAACGCATCAGCTGCAAGGCCAGAGCGAGCAACGGCAGCGAACTGATGGCGGAAGCGAGTCTCAAACCCTGAATCGCATCCACCACACCCCACACCACTTCAAGGGCCTCTCCGATCTGCACCAAGGCCGACCTGCAGCCCTGCCCGACTCCAAGGCAACTGCCCTAGGCAAGGGATGGGAGGATCAGGAGGCAGCAGACGGACTCCCTCAATCCCCTCCTGCTCAAGAGACGCCCCAACACTCCCAGCTCGGTGCCGATGAGACGAACAAGCGCCCTCCAGGCTGGAAGCTGCGACTGACGTGAGCTCGCGCAGAACCAATAGGGACGCTCAGGGGCGTTTCAGGAATCGAAAGGCGGCACCCAGATTCGAACTGGGGATAAAGGATTTGCAATCCTCTGCCTTACCACTTGGCCATGCCGCCGCTGGGGAAACAGTGCTCCCACCAGCGGATCGTATCAGCGAGAGCACTGGGTCCCTGCTTGTGCTCTCCAACGGCCATGGTGAAGATCTCATCGCCCTGCGCGTCCTGGAAGCACTGCATCGCCGCTCACCTCGGCTCGTGCTCTCCGTGCTTCCCCTTGTTGGAGAAGGGAAAGCGTTTACCAATGCGTTGCAACAGGGATGGCTGGAGCTGGTCGGGCCTAGTGCTCCACTACCCAGTGGCGGCTTCAGCAATCAGAGCCTTAGGGGCCTGATCGCCGATCTGATGGCCGGCCTGCCTCTGCTCACTTGGCAGCAATGGTGCTGCATCCGTCGCCTGCGCAGCAATGTGGACGCCATGCTGGCGGTGGGCGATCTCCTTCCACTGCTAATGGCCTGGGGCTCTGGCAGACGCTTTGGCTTCATTGGCACACCCAAGAGTGATTACACCTGGAGTAGTGGCCCAGGACGAAGCCTGAGCGACTGCTATCACCGCCTCAAAGGCAGTGAGTGGGACCCCTGGGAGTGGGCTGTGATGGGCAACCGTCGCTGCCAACTCGTCGCCGTGCGCGATCGCCTGACAGCAAGAGGACTCAGACGTCATGGCATCGCAGCCCTCGCACCTGGCAATCCGATGATGGATGAGTTGGCCCTGGGTAGCCCGCCCATGGCCCTCGCACGCTGCCGCCGAATCCTGCTGCTGTGCGGCAGTCGCATGCCGGAAGCGCTCACGAACGCTGAACGTCTCTTGCGCAGCCTTCAGGGATTGCAGAGCAAGGTGCCAGTCTCCCTGCTCATGGCCACGGGCTCTCAGCCGTCCAAAAGCACGCTTGAGCCGCTCCTGGAGCGACTTGGATTCATCGCTTGCCCTCCACCCGCTGATGCCTTGGGAGCCGAGGCCTGCTGGGTGAACGGCGTGCAAATGCTCCTGCTTGGACGCGGCCGCTTCAACCGCTGGGCCGGCTGGGCTGAAGTGGGCCTGGCAACCGCCGGTACCGCCACAGAACAACTTGTAGGGCTAGGCATCCCAGCCCTATCGCTACCAGGGCGAGGCCCACAATTCACCAAGGGATTCGCCCAACGTCAGAGCCGGCTGCTGGGGGGCGCGGTGCGCACTTGTGCCTCTGCCGAAGAACTTCGGCGATGCCTGAAAGCATTGCTCAAGGAGCCGATGCTGCGCGCAGAGCTGGGAGGCATCGGACGGCAGCGCATGGGGCGCTCCGGAGGCAGTGAGGAGATCGCTCGCTTGGTGAACGAAAGGCTGATCACGGATACTGGGCAAACCTCCCGCCTTCGCGATGGCCGGCCTCCAGGACCATGACTATCTAAGACTCTGCGCCGAACTGGCCAGCTGCCTGGGCATCAGCCAATCAGCAGCTCGTCGCCGGGTTGAGATGGCGGCTGCCCAGGAAGGCCTTCGCGACGTTGAGGCCCGCAAACGGATTGCCCGTCAGCTCCTGGAAGTCAGCCGCAGCGAGCAGAAATCAGGCGAAGCCTCATCCTCTCCAAGACTCGATGCTCTACTGGCGGCACAACCAGAGGACGAGAACTTCATGCTCGAGGACTGAAGCGGATTGAAGCCGCTCAGCTTCAGCTTCAATGCTCGAAAACCTGGTTGAAACGCAGACGGTCCAGGTCAGAGATCACCGCAATACAAGGGAAGCAGCGTTGAGCAAGATCCCACCGCCCTTCCCTGCGCAACATGACTTCTAGCTGCTCCCGAGCGGGAAGCAGGAAACGGGCATCGTTAGCCGCATAGGCCAGCTGAGCATCACTGAGCTCATCAACCCGGCCCCAGTCGCTGCTCTGCGCCTGCTTGTCAAGCTCCACACCCACCAACTCCATCACCAGATCCTTGAGGCCATGGCGAGGGGTATAGGTGCGCGCCAAGCGACTGGCCACCTTGGTACAGAAAATCGGATTGACCGCAATCCCAAGCCCACTGGCCAAGGCCGCCACATCAAAGCGCGCGAAATGAAACACCTTCTCAACCGAGGTGGATTCCATCAGCGCCTGAAGACGCGGTGCATCGGTCTGACCCAGGCCGATGCGCACACAGGCCACATGATCGTCGGGGTCGCAAAGCTGCACCAGACACAGGCGATCACGCCCATGAATCAGCCCCATCGCCTCGGTGTCAACCGCAACGGCCCGGGCACGACCGAAACGCTCAGCCCAAGCAGCATCAAGGTCTCCATCAAACACAGCGAACTCACGGGGTGCGGCAGGGGCGTCAGCCATCGGGATCGCGGAAGGAGCACAAGGACGACCCCAGTCTGACCAATCACTCCAACCCTCCCGATCTAGAGAATTTCTGCCTGTTGCTTGAAAATCAGAACGAGACCGGATTAGACAAAATTGAGACCGCTTTGTTTCTGTGCACAGCCGCCGCAATCCAACTCGCGCCTGCCTGGCCGACATCGAAAGCTATTTCCGCCAGCCACCACCGCGCTTTCTCGACCTGGAACTCGCCGTCTGCTGGGTACTTGATTGCCTCCTGGAAAACGACAGCTATCCGTCCGGGCTGCTCCAACGTCTGGAGCATGAGCATCCCCAGCTACGCCTGTCTGAAACCGTGCTCCATCAAGCCCTCGACTTCCTCGAAAGCCAAGGCATGCTTGACCACTACAGCAAGCGCTGTCCAAGCCGAGGCCGCCCCAGGCGCATGCTTCACCTGCACCAGGACGTTCGCGGCCAAGCCGAGCAACTGATGGGGCCCTGGCAGAACTGGCTGCGACAACTGACCCACAGCCACGCACTGACCATGGCGACCTAGAAAGGATGGGCACCCAAGCGCCGTGGCCTGCGGATGCCCTCCTTTCAGACCTCCACTCTGCTGCTAACCGCTTTACTGGCCATCGGGCTGGTGTTCTTCCTGCGGGCAGCGAGCAAAGACCGCACCACCGTGGTGGATGTGGCCTCGCCGCGCCCTCCTCTGGAAGTGCTGGAAGGCCTCAGCAACTGGCTAGTGAAACGGGGTTGGGCTCCTCAAGGCGGCGATGCCGATCGCCAGGTGCTGCGCTTTCAGGGGCGGGTGGCGGCGAGCCCGCCACTGTCTGTGCTGCTTTCTTTCCTGGGCAGCATCGGCGCCGGCAGCCTGGGCTTGGTGATCCGTGAACTCCACCCCTCCCTGGGGTGGTGGCCGCTGCTGCTCGCGCTCCTAGGCCCCCTCGCTGGCGTGATCTATCGCAAACGGGCCGACCGCATCGAAGCAGTTGAGATCCGACTGATGAATGAGGTCGATCAGACCCAGGGCAGCACCATTCGTCTCCGCGCCCATCGCGATGAACTGATCGCACTTGAACTGGAATTAGCCGGTCCGCTCGACCTAGCCAGCGATGGCTCACTGCTGTCGTCTCCGATCTAGTGCCATGCCGATCTCCAGGCAAATCCCAGTCTCACGTCGACGCCTCTCCCTGGCGCTTGCCGCAGGGGGAGTGGTCTTTATCAGCCTGAGCCTTGCGACTGCAGCAGAGGCACCAAGCCCACCAAGCACCGATCCTCTCTTGGGACAAAGGGTCCAACTCAAAGCCCGTTGGGTCGGAGAAGGTGCTGTGACCACCAAGATCCCCATCCTGGTGCTGGCAGGCCACGCCGATTCGCAGAAGATCAATGGCTCCGGGACCTCCGGCGCCGCCGTGGATTTACACGGAGCCCGGCCGATGGATCCACGCATGCGCGATGAACTCTTCTGGAATTTCCAGGTTCGTGATGCCGTCGTTAAGCATGGCCAGACACGAGGCCTCAACATCAGCGCCTATACGCCGCCTGCTCTCACCATCCGCAACGGCGATCACCCAAGCACCAACTGGTCAACAGGGCGCAAACACGCCGCAAAAGGTGGTTACGCCTTTGAGATCCACTTCGATGCCTATGGCCGGTTTGGCTATGGATCTGGCTTGATTCCAGCGATTCACAAGCACCCCAATAGGATCGACGAGAGCCTGGCCGCCAGCTTTGGGCGCTATCCAATCAACTTCCGAGGAGGGCTTGGTGCGCCTCGCCGCGGCATCAGCATTCTCGAGATCGGCAAGCTCGAAGGCAACCTTGAACAACGGCTGAGGTCTCGAAAAACCCGTCAGGCCACCCTGGACGCGATCGCCCGGAGAATCACCGACGCCATCCTCAACGGAATGCCGCCGGTCTCCAGCCCCATCGTCAATTCACAGCCTGATGCGGCTGACACCGTGCCTCCAGAGACGGATCTTCGAACCAGTTCTGAGGACGAGTGAAGAGATCAGTGAGCAGGGCTTCTCTGGACCCCTCTTCAGCCTGATAGCCGTATTCCCATCGCACCAGCGGAGGCAGCGACATCAAGATGGATTCCGTGCGGCCATTGGTCTGCAAACCAAAAATGGTGCCGCGGTCCCAAACGAGATTGAATTCCACGTAACGCCCACGGCGGTAAAGCTGGAACTGCCGCTCACGCTCCCCATAGGAGAGCGGATGGCGTTTCTCCACAATCGGTGTGTACGAAGGCAAGAAGGCCTGGCCACAGGCACGGGCCAAATCATGAAGCTGTTCCCAGTTCATGGGTCTTGACCCAATCTGCTGGGCCATCGCTGCGGCTGGGCCCTCGGGATTCTGGCCCTTGTAAATCCGACCGTTTCCATCCTGGTAGTCGTAAAAAATACCTCCAATTCCACGGGTCTCATTGCGGTGCTTCAGGCAGAAATACTCGTCACACCAGGGCTTGAAGACTGGGTAGAGATCGCCACTGACTGAATCGCAGGCCTGCTTGAGGGTGCGATGGAAGTGACGGGCATCCTCCAGAAACGGATAGAAGGGAGTGAGGTCCGCCCCACCACCAAACCACCACACCGGACCTGCTTCGAAATACCGGTAATTGAGGTGCACCGTTGGCACATAGGGGTTTCGGGGGTGAAGCACCATTGAGGTGCCGGTGGCAAACCAAGGGTGCCCCTTTGCCTCAGGACGCTGTTTGAGGATGGAGGGAGGCAGCTCCTTGCCATGCACCTCCGAGAAGTTGACGCCACCCTGCTCAAACACGCGTCCCTCACGCATCACCCGGGAGCGGCCACCTCCTCCCTCGGGGCGATCCCAGCTCTCCTCCTGAAAACGGCCAACGCCATCCAGACGCTCCAGGCCCGCGCAGATGTCATCCTGCAAACCCATCACCAAGGCCCTGGCCCGTTCTCTGGAGTCAGAGGGAGGAGGCGAAATCTCTGCAACAGCACCAGCGGAGGCTGCACCGGAGGCGCTGGAGAACGAGCCCTTGAGACGCCTCAGCAGTGAACGAACCATGGATGGAATCCTGCAGGTACTGACAGGAACCTTTTCAGCCCGTGCCCCCCTCCGACAAGAGCACGTGAAGGACTGTTATGGGAGCCCACACCTAGGATCCGCCTCAACGAACCGGATCCATGGCGACCGCAGAGCAGGCCAGCGAAGCACTGGCAACCATCCTTGATGCCGGCAGCGGGCGCCCGGCCCTCGAACTCGGCTGGATTGACAAGGTGCGTTTAGACCCTCCTAGGGCCGTGATCCGGCTCAGCCTGCCAGGCTTCGCCCAGGGCCAACGTGAGCGGATTGCCCAGGAGAGTCGCGAACGACTGCTCCAACTCGATGGCATCAATGAAGTCCAGATCGAGGTCGGCAATGCGACGAGCCAACAGCCGAAGCAAACCCCTGGGGGCATCGGCCAGGCCGGCCACGGCCAAGTGGCCGAACGTCAGTCGATACCTGGCGTGAAGCAAGTCATCGCCGTGAGCAGTGGCAAAGGCGGTGTGGGCAAAAGCACGGTGGCCGTGAATCTGGCCTGCGCACTGGCGCAGCAAGGCCTTCGCGTTGGCCTCCTCGATGCCGACATCTACGGCCCCAATGCGCCAACGATGCTCGGGGTCGCAGACCGCACGCCGGAGGTGCAAGGGAGCGGTGGCGAGCAAAGCATGACCCCGATCGACAGCTGCGGCATCGCGATGGTGTCGATGGGCCTGCTGATCGATGCCGACCAACCTGTGATCTGGCGCGGACCCATGCTCAACGGCATCATCCGTCAGTTCCTCTATCAGGTGAGCTGGGGTGAGCGAGATGTGCTTGTGGTGGATCTTCCCCCAGGCACCGGGGATGCCCAGCTTTCCCTCGCCCAAGCCGTCCCCATGGCCGGTGTCGTGATCGTGACCACCCCCCAGCAGGTGGCCCTGCAGGATGCGCGCCGTGGTCTAGCCATGTTCCGCCAAATGTCGATCCCAGTGCTCGGCGTGGTTGAGAACATGAGTGCCTTCATTCCTCCTGACCAGCCGGACAAGCGCTACGCCCTCTTTGGAGAAGGGGGCGGCCAAAGCCTTGCCGATGAATTCGACACACCCCTTCTGGCACAGATCCCTCTGGAAATGCCTGTTCTCTCAGGAGGCGACCAAGGGCGACCGATCGTGATCAGTCAACCCGACTCAGCCAGCGCCGGCAGCATCCGCTCCCTGGCCGGACGGGTTACAGAGCTCATGGGAGCTCCAGCCTGATGGTTTGGGGAGCTTGGCGGCGGCGGCGGCGATCCAGTCTTCACGCCCACGCGGGCTCTCAACTCCGCCGCCGCCAAGAGTTTGAGCTGGTGCTGTGGGGTGTGCCTCTTGCAATGGTGGCAATTTCCAGCCTTTTAATTCTCAGCATCGAGCGTCAAGATGCATTGGAAGGATGGTCTTCATTCTCATTCAGCCTCTTAGGACTGCTTCAATTCATTAATAGCCAGCTGTGGTTATCGCAGCTTGCGACAGCGCTATTTGGCATCGTTGTTGCACTACTTCTCGCGAAATTTAGGCTCGAAAGATTCAAGCCTTTATTGCTCCCTATCTACATCACCACTGTGATCAGCCTGATCGCGGTGAAGGTCATTGGCACCTCTGCACTCGGCGCCCAGCGCTGGATCAGCATCGGGCCGTTCAACATTCAGCCTTCAGAGTTTGCAAAGTTATCCGCCATCCTTCTGCTCGCTGCAGTCCTCGACCGTTTCCCTGTCGAACGCCCCGTCGATTTACTCCGCCCTCTTGGGGTGATTTCGATCCCATGGGCTCTGGTGTTTATCCAGCCCGACCTCGGTACATCACTGGTGTTTGGGGCCATGCTGCTGACGATGCTCTATTGGTCGGGCATGCCCTTTGAGTGGCTGGTGCTGCTGCTCTCGCCGCTGGTCACGGCTCTGGTTTCAGGGCTGATCCCCTGGGCACTAGCCCTCTGGGTCCCTCTGATCGTTCTGATCGCTTACCGGTCGCTGCCCTGGAAGCGAATGGCCAGCGCATTCGTCCTGATCGTGCAGGCCACGGTTGCGGGGATCACACCATGGCTATGGATGCATGGGCTCAAGGATTACCAAAGGGATCGTCTGGTGCTGTTTCTCGACCCAGGCAAAGATCCCCTTGGCGGTGGCTACCACCTCTTGCAAAGCACCGTCGGCATCGGCTCCGGCGGCTTGTTCGGCACGGGTCTGCTGCAGGGGCAGCTCACCAAGCTGCGCTTCATTCCAGAACAGCACACCGATTTCATCTTCAGCGCTCTGGGCGAGGAGGTGGGTTACCTCGGCACGGTCTTGCTGGTGATTGGCTTCGCGCTGCTGATGACACGCCTGGTGCAGGTGGCCAATCGAGCCCGCACAGACTTTGAGTCGCTCATGGTGATTGGAGTCGCCACGATGGTGATGTTTCAGGCAGTCGTGAACATCTTCATGACCATCGGCCTAGGCCCCATCACCGGGATTCCTCTTCCCTTCATGAGCTATGGACGCTTCGCCATGGTCGTGAACTTCATCGCACTCGGCCTTTGTCTATCTGTGGCCAGACGTGGTCGACAGCAACAGCTTCGGTGACGAAACCAATCACGCTGCAGAGCCTGCAGGAGTGCATGGCTGAGGGGCTTGACGCCGGGCGGGTCGACGACCCGACGGCCCGTCGATTGTGGTGGGCCGCGCTGGAAACCATCCAGGCCGAAGTCTTGCTTGCTGATGGAGAGGCTCCTGCAGGCGTGTGGATCGCCGCCCCCCTCCCGGCGCTCTACGACCCGGGACTCCTGGAGACGATGCAGGGCTGGGTCTGGACCCCTGACGAGCTCCACTGGACCACGGGCCAGAAAGGGGCCCTGTTGCCCCCAGAACGTTTTAGCGGCAGCACAGAGGGCAAGACGCAGGCCAAGCCCCCTTATCAACGCCTCTCGCTGCTGGAGAGCGATGGACTCGATCCCCTGCTCATCGTGATTACGGCTGAGCTCCAGGTGGCCTTAGCCCTTCACGGCGAGAGCGATCAACGCCAATTGCTGATGCGTTGCGACCCAGAAACTCTCAGCACCTTGCTAGCGATGCTCGACCAACGACTGCAGGATCAGGCAGCGGAGGAGGCCATGGGTCTGCGCAGGGCAATGAGCGCTCTCGGCCGCCTGCAGAGCAGCGAACTCTTCGCCCAACGATTCTGGCCGGGGCTGGCCGAACGACTGGCTTGCATGGCCCCGAGCCTCACCCTCCAGACCCTTCGGACTGTGGATGACGCCAACGACGAGGACAACAACAAAGAAGACGCCGCAGATGCAGAGCTCTCACTGCTCGAAGCAATCACCCACGAAGTGCGCACCCCGCTGGCAACGATTCGAACCCTGATTCGATCGCTGCTGCGACGAAAGGACCTACCGGCTGTCGCACTCGACCGTCTGCAACAGATCGACAGCGAATGCACGGAGCAGATCGACAGGTTTGGCCTGATCTTCCATGCCGCAGAGATGCAGCGACAGCCACCAGCTCCAGGCGGGCTGGCTCGCACCGACCTGGGCAGGATGATCCAGGAGCTTTCACCGGGTTGGCAACAACAGCTGCAACGACGTGACATCACCCTGGTGCTTGATATCAGCCCCAACCTGCCACCGGTGTTGAGTGATCCCGGTCGCCTCGAACCGATGCTTGGTGGCCTGATCGACCGCAGCAGCCGCAGCCTTCCAGCAGGGGCCCAACTGCAACTCCAACTGCGGCCGGCCGGAGCACGGCTGAAGCTGCACCTCCGTAGCCAGCTCATCGATCGCGGATCGACCAGCCAAGAGGAGGAAAGCACCTCTGAACTCGGCCCGGTGCTGAGCTGGAATCCAAGCACCGGCAGCCTGCAACTGAGCCAGGGAGCGACTCGACGGCTGCTGGCGAGCCTGGGCGGACGACTGATCCAGCAACGTGACCAGGGACTCACGGTGTTCTTTCCCGTGGCCTAACAATGTTGACGGGTGTGAAGCTTGCTGACGGGACGGGGGATCAAGGCCGAATCACGGTGCTACTTTCCAGCCGTAACGGCATGCCGATTTTTCCGAGGACAGCCATGACAGCAACGGCGTTGAACGGTCAGCTCCCCCAGTTCATCGGCAGCACCGGTGGACTTCTGAACGCCGCAGAGACCGAAGAAAAGTACGCGATCACTTGGAGCAGCTCAAACTCTCAGGCGTTTGAGCTGCCTACAGGTGGCGCGGCAATGATGAACGCAGGCGACAACATCATGTATTTCGCCCGCAAGGAACAGTGCCTGGCCCTAGGCACCCAGCTCCGCACCAAGTTCAAGCCCCGGATTGAGGACTACAAGATCTATCGGATCTTCCCCGGTGGTGACACCGAGTTCCTCCATCCCAGCGATGGCGTCTTCCCTGAGAAGGTGAACGAGGGTCGCGAGATTGTGGGTCACAACCCCCGCACCATTGGCAGCAACACGGATCCTGCCAAGCTCAAGTTCAGCGGACGCAACACTTTCGACTCCTGATCTCGTCGAAAACAGGCGGTCGGCTGCCACAATCCCCCCATGCTCAGCCCCGACCGCGCCGCGTTCCTAGAGGCCGCTGCCGCTGGTGCCACGTTTATCCCCGTGGCACACAGCTGGCCGGCAGATCTTGAAACCCCGCTCACCACATGGCTCAAGGTGGGAGAAGGTCGTCCTCCTGGGGTTTTACTTGAATCCGTTGAAGGCGGAGAAACCCTTGGGCGTTACAGCGTTGTGGCCTGTGATCCCCTTTGGACCCTAACGGTTCGAAACGATCACATTGAGCAGGTCTGGCGCGACGGCCACAAGGTGGATCTGAAAGGGAATCCTTTCGATGTGCTGCGCTCTTGCCTCACCCCCTACTGCCCTGGGGAGCTGCCTGGGCTGCCCTCCATTGGCCAGCTGTTTGGCATCTGGAGCTACGAATTGATCCGCTGGATCGAACCTTCGGTCCCCACCCATCCCGTGGCGGACGATGCCCCTCCTGACGGGGTCTGGATGCTGATGGACAGCGTTCTGATCTTTGACCAGGTCAAACGGCTGATTACAGCGGTGGCCTATGGAGATCTCAGCCGCGGCCACAACAGTGCTGCAGGCCCTGAGGCGGCCTGGGATGCTGCGATGGCACGGATCACCACCCTGGAAGAACGGATGGCTGCACCACTCCCGGCAATCCGCCCGCTGCGCTGGCAGCCATCCGAGCAATCCACACCGAACACCACCAGCAATCGCAGTCGCCAAGACTTTGAACACGCCGTGGAGCGCGGCCGAGACCACATCGCCGCCGGCGATGTGTTCCAGTTGGTGCTGAGCCAGCGACTGGAAAGCAGAGTTCCGCAAAAACCCTTGGAGCTTTTTCGCAGTCTGCGCATGGTGAACCCATCGCCCTACATGGCGTTTTTCGACTTCGGAGACTGGCAGCTGATCGGCTCGAGCCCCGAGGTCATGGTGAAGGCTGACCCGGTTGCCAATGGCATCCGCGCCAGCTTGAGGCCGATCGCCGGTACACGCCCTCGCGGGCAGTCCGAACTTGAAGACCGCCATCTCGAAACCGACCTCTTGGCCGATCCCAAGGAACGGGCAGAGCACGTAATGCTGGTCGACCTCGGTCGCAACGACCTTGGACGCGTCTGTCAGCCCGGCTCAGTCGAAGTCAAGGACCTCATGGTGATCGAGCGTTATTCCCACGTGATGCACATCGTCAGCCAGGTGGAGGGCCTTCTCGCCAATGATCACGACGTTTGGGATCTACTGATGGCCTCGTTCCCGGCAGGCACCGTCAGCGGTGCCCCAAAGATCCGAGCCATGCAACTGATCAACGAACTCGAACCCGATGCCCGCGGCCCCTATTCAGGTGTCTACGGATCAGTCGATCTCTCAGGGGCGCTCAACACGGCAATCACGATTCGCACCATGGTGGTTCGCCCCCACCCGGATGGAGGCTGGCGCATTCAGGTGCAGGCAGGCGCCGGCGTTGTCGCCGACTCCAAACCCGAAGCGGAATACCAGGAGACCCTGAACAAAGCAAAGGGCATGCTCACTGCGCTTGCATGCCTGCAGGACCCCTCGGCATGACGGTCCCATTGCTCCTCAAGGGCTTTGAAATCGAGCTTTTCACCGGACGGGCCAATGGCGACAACGTCGGGGTAGCCGTGGAAGCAGCGCGTGAGCTCAATGGTTTCGTCACCGAACCAGACCACCGCAACCTGGAATACATCACAGCCCCTGAAGCGAGCTATGGCCCCCTGCTCGAAGCACTGCTGGCTCCGAGACGGCAATTGCGCCAATGGCTAGCAGGCCGAACTCTCACCCTGCTACCAGGCAGCACGTTGAGCCTGGGGGATCCCGATCGCTTCGAACGGTCAGACCCCAGCAACCCCTATCACGCTCTGATCGAGTCCAGCTACGGCACTCGTGTCGTGACCGCCAGCATCCACATCAATCTTGGAATCGCGGACATCACCCCCCTGTTCAGGAGCCTGCGGCTGATCCGCTGCGAAGCAGCGCTATTGCTGGCCCTAAGCGCCAGCTCGCCCTTCCTGGGGGGACAAATCACAGGTGCACACTCGCAACGCTGGTTGCAGTTCCCCCTCACTCCGGCCTCAGTACCCCTGTTTGAAGATCATGCCCATTACGTGAGCTGGATCGAAGACCAACTCAAAGCGGGCGCGATGCACAATGTGCGCCACCTCTGGACCTCAGTGCGCCCGAATGGCCCACAGCGGCCGCATGAGCTCAATCGACTAGAGCTGCGCATCTGCGATCTGATAACCGACCCGGCCCTGCTGCTGGCCGTCACCACCTTGCTCGAACTACGAGTGCTGATGGTCCAACAGGACCCCAATCGCCTCGATCCCTTCCGTGCCAGCAGCCTCAGCCCAGAAGCGCTGCAAGCGCTCTGCGACCAGAACGACGCAGCAGTAGCCCGCACCAGCCTTGATGCCGATCTGCGCCACTGGCGCGATGGACGATCTCTGCCCTGCCGCACCTGGATCGCAGAACTGCGCGCCGATGTCACCCCCCTTGCCGAAACCCTCGGTCTCGCCCAACAGCTTGAGCCGATTGACACCGTGCTCCAGAACGGGAATCAGGCCATGCGCTGGCTGGATGCCGTGCAGAACGGGGCCTCCATTCCGGAAGTGATCCAGATGGGGATCAAGGAAATGGCCCTGCAGGAGCAAACCCACGCTCAGAAAACAGGCGCTTTGGGATGATCATGTCGTCAGCCGATTCTCAGCACGCCTCGATGCTCTCGACCTCCGCCCAGACTCCTGAGAGCGACCGGTCGACGATCGCTGAGACAACAAACAGCGGAGGTCACTTACTGCAGCAGCGTCTGGCCCTGGTCGAAGACCTCTGGGAGACGGTTCTGCGCAGCGAATGTCCGCCCGATCAGGCCGAGCGTCTGCTTCGCATGAAGCAACTCAGCGATCCAGTCGCCAGCGATGGCGAAGCGGTGAGCAGCGATGCCGTGGCCCAGATCATCCGTGAGATGGATCTGGTGGAAGCCATTGCCGCCGCCCGTGCCTTCTCGCTCTATTTCCAGCTGGTGAACATCCTCGAGCAGCGCATCGAGGAAGACAGTTATCTGGAGAGCATGAGCCGCTCGCAGGATCACCCGGAACAGGTCGATCCCTTCGCTCCCCCCCTCGCCAGCCAGACCGAACCAGCCACCTTCCGGGAACTGTTCGAACGGCTGCGCCATCTCAATGTTCCACCAGGTCAGCTGGAGGCACTGCTGCAAGACCTGGACATCCGCCTGGTGTTCACGGCGCACCCCACCGAAATCGTCCGCCACACGGTGCGGCACAAACAACGGCGAGTGGCCACATTGCTGCAGCAACTGCAAGGCACACCCGCAATCGCCTACGGAGAACGGGACAACCTCCGTCAGCAACTAGAAGAAGAAATCCGCCTCTGGTGGCGTACCGACGAGCTGCACCAGTTCAAGCCCACCGTGCTGGATGAAGTCGACTACGCCCTTCACTACTTTCAGCAGGTGCTCTTCGATGCCATGCCGCAACTGAGGCGGCGCATCAGCACGGCCCTTGCGAGCAGCTATCCAGACGTTCGTATCCCCCCTTCGGGCTTCTGCACCTTCGGCTCCTGGGTTGGATCCGACCGTGACGGCAACCCCTCGGTCACACCGGAGATCACCTGGCGAACAGCCTGTTATCAGCGCCAACTGATGCTCGAGCGCTACATCGGCGCCGTACAGGCCCTGCGCGACCAACTGAGCATCTCGATGCAGTGGAGCCAGGTCAGTGCACCTTTACTGGAATCTCTGGAGATGGACCGCCTCCGCTTCCCGGAGGTCTACGAAGAACGGGCAGCCCGGTACCGGCTGGAACCGTACCGGCTCAAGCTCAGCTACATGTTGGAGCGACTTCGTCTCACCCAGCTGCGCAACCAGCAGCTGGCTGAAGCTGGCTGGCAGACCCCACCCGAGGGACTGGTCTCCAAAACCACCGCTGTGAGCAGCGGAGAAGCACTCCACTACGGGTCAGTCGCCGAATTCCGCAGCGATCTGGAACTGATCCGAAACAGCCTGGTCAGCACGGAACTCACCTGCGAACCACTCGACACCCTCCTAACCCAGGTGCACATCTTCGGGTTCTCTCTGGCCAGCCTCGACATTCGCCAGGAAAGCACTCGCCATAGCGATGCCCTTGATGAACTGAGCCGGTACCTCCGCCTGCCCAAGTCCTATGAGGACATGGAAGAAAGCGAAAGGGTGGCCTGGCTGCTGGAAGAGATGCAGACCCGACGGCCTCTGATTCCTCAAGCTGTGGAGTGGTCAGCAAGCACCGCGGAGACCATCGCAGTGTTCCGCATGCTGCACCGTCTCCAACAGGAGTTTGGCAGCCGCATCTGTCGCACCTACGTGATCTCGATGAGTCACACGGTCTCAGACCTTCTAGAGGTGCTACTGCTCGCGAAGGAAGCCGGACTCGTTGATCCGGCCGCCCAACATGCCGACCTCCTGGTGGTGCCCCTGTTTGAAACAGTCGAGGATCTCCAGCGCGCTCCGGAGGTGATGGAACAGCTGTTCAACAACAGCCTGTACCGCCAGCTTTTACCAAGGGTGGGCGAGAACATGCAGCCCCTTCAGGAGCTGATGCTCGGCTACTCCGACAGCAACAAGGATTCTGGATTTCTGTCCAGCAACTGGGAGATTCACCAGGCCCAAATCGCGCTTCAAGATCTCGCGAGCCGTCATGCTGTCGCCCTACGCCTGTTCCACGGACGAGGCGGATCGGTGGGTCGTGGCGGTGGCCCGGCCTATCAAGCGATCCTGGCCCAACCGAGCGGAACCCTTCTCGGCCGCATCAAAATCACCGAACAGGGTGAGGTTCTCGCCTCTAAATACAGCCTGCCGGAACTGGCGCTCTACAACCTTGAGACAGTCACCACAGCAGTGGTGCAGAACAGCCTCGTCACCAACCAGCTGGACGCAACCACCAACTGGAACGAGCTGATGTCAAGGCTGGCAGCACGTTCTCGCAGCCATTATCGAGCTCTGGTGCATGACAACCCCGATCTAGTGGCCTTCTTCCAGCAGGTCACTCCGATCGAAGAGATCAGCAAGCTACAGATCTCGAGCCGACCGGCTCGACGCAAAAGCGGGGCCAAGGATCTCTCCAGCCTTCGAGCGATTCCATGGGTGTTCGGCTGGACGCAGAGCCGCTTCCTTCTGCCCAGCTGGTTCGGAGTTGGCACCGCTCTAGCGGAAGAGGTGAGCTCCGACCCTGAGCAGCTGATCGTGCTGCGACGCCTGCATCAGCGTTGGCCCTTCTTCCGGATGCTGATCTCGAAGGTGGAGATGACACTCTCCAAGGTCGACCTTGAGCTCGCCCGTCACTACGTCACCAGCCTCGGCAGCAGCGACCATCGCGATGCCTTCGAAAAGATCTACAGCACGATCGCAAAGGAGCATGCCCTCACCCATCAACTCGTTCTGGACATCACGGGACATGAAAGGCTCCTGGATGCCGATCCTGGCCTGCAGTTATCAGTGGATCTGCGCAACCGCACAATCGTTCCCCTTGGCTTCCTCCAAGTAGCACTACTGCGTCGCCTACGCGATCAAAACCGCCAGCCCCCCATGCGCGAGTCTGCAGGAGGAGAGTCCGACGGCCGCACCTACAGCCGCAGTGAACTGCTTCGGGGCGCACTACTCACCATCAACGGCATTGCCGCTGGCATGCGAAATACCGGCTAAGTGGCCTTTCTTCCCTTTCGTCAGCAGCCGGCCGAGCCGAAGCTTCCCGAGGGTTTTGAGCTCTTTAGCGACCTGAAGCCTGAGGCAGAGGCGATTAACCGCCTCCTAGCAGCTTGCGAAGAGCCCACTCCTCCCTCAGAGCGCTGGCAGGCAGCCCTGGAACAAAGCCTCTGGCATCTGTGCATTCTGGACGTGAGCACCAGCGAGCTCGTGGGATTCGTGCGCGTCACCAGTGATCGGGCCCTCAATGCCAACCTTTGGAACCTGGCAGCCAGACCTGGTCCGATGCAGGCCCAGTTGCTGGCGGTACTGGTTCACCGGGCTCTCAGCGGCTTACGAAAGCAATTACCAGGTTGCAGCATCTCGATCGCAGCACCGCCAGCAGCCCTTGACGCCCTGAAGAAGCAAGGCTTTGTGCTCGATCCCGGTGGCATCAGAGCCATGGGATTGAGGCTCCGTTAACCGGTGGAGCCTGATCACGAGCATGGCAGGACTCGAACCTGCGACCCTCAGAACCGGAATCTGATGCTCTATCCAACTGAGCTACATGCCCACACCGGCTGAAGCCGCTGCATCGAGTCGATCCGCGAATCGCTCCGATCCAGGTACCTTAGCGACACGTCGCACCAGGACCGATTCGGCTTCTCCAGCTGGAACTGCATGGTTTCCGCAATTACAGCCATCTGCAGCTGGAGATCGATGCACCACGCCTGCTGGTCATCGGCCGCAATGGGCTGGGCAAATCAAATCTGCTCGAATCCGTGGAGCTGCTCGCCAGCCTGCGCTCCCATCGTTCCAGTCAGGATCAGGATCTCATTCACTGGGACGCCTCGGAGGCGCGGCTGCGGGCCCGCACAGCCGACCAGGATGAGCTGGAGCTGCGGCTGAGGCGAAGGGGCGGACGCGAGGCCAAGCGCAATGGCAAGACGCTGGAACGCCAACTCGATCTAATCGGACCTCTCCGCTGTGTGGGTTTCAGCGCCCTGGACCTCCATCTCGTGCGCGGCGAACCCGCCCTGAGACGCCAATGGCTCGATCGGGTGGTGCTGCAGCTCGAACCGGTCTATTCCGACCTGATCAGCCGCTACAACAGGCTGCTGCGCCAACGGGCACAGCTCTGGAGGCAGAGCCGTGGCAAGGCAACGACAGAACGAGACACCCTTCTAGACACCTTCGACGTGCAGATGGCCCTCGTGAGCACCCGCATCCACCGACGCCGTCGCCGGGCCCTGGCCCGACTGGAACCACTTGCCAGCCGCTGGCAAGACCATCTCAGCCAGGGTCGTGAACAACTGACGCTGCGCTATCAACCGGGGAGCGTCCTTGAGGGCGACGAGGAGGAGGGAGCCTGGAGCCTGGCGATCACCGAGCAGCTAAGACAGCAACGCAACGAGGAAGAACGTCTGGGCAGCTGCCGGGTCGGTCCACAGCGCGATGAAATCGGCCTCAACCTGAACGACAGCCCAGCTCGCCGGTTTGGTTCAGCCGGCCAGCAGCGCACCCTTGTGCTCGCCCTCAAACTGGCGGAACTGGAGCTGGTGGGAGAACTGTGGGGGCAGCCGCCGCTTCTTCTGCTTGATGACGTACTTGGCGAACTCGATCGAGAACGCCAGCTCAGCCTGCTGGATGCGGTGGGTGATCGCCATCAGTGCCTTGTGAGCGCCACGCACCTCGAGGCCTTTGAGGGGCGTTGGTGCAGGCAGTCACAGGTGCTCGATGCCAGCGACTTGAATCCTGAAGCAAATGTGAGGTAGGTTCGCAAACTCTTTTGGTGTTGAGCCTGATGAAGCAGACCCTGTCTTGCCTGCATCCCAACCCGGGATGGGGCAGTGGCGAATCCCCTTCAGCCCTCAGTTCCCCAACGCCCAGTGCCACCGAGATGGTGGGCAAACACTGCATTCTCGAGCTTTACGACTGCGACCACGCCAAGCTCGACGACGAAGCCTTCCTCAGGGACACCATCACCACTGCAGCCAAAAGTGCTGGTGCCACCCTGCTCAACCTGATCACCCATCGGTTCGAACCGCAGGGCGTGACGGGGCTAGCCCTTCTGGCTGAATCCCACATCTCCATTCACACATGGCCTGAAAACGGCTATGCCGCTGTTGATGTCTTCACCTGCGGCGACCACACCATGCCGGAGCGTGCCTGCGATGTGCTGTGCTGTGGTCTGGAAGCCCAGCGTTACCAACTCAAGAGCTTCCTGCGGGAAACCCCTGCGGCCGTGGCCCACACCCCTCGGGATCCCCAGATCATCGCCGCTGCAGCCTAAGCCCTCAAACGACGGCCACCATCCCCATGGCCAGAGCCTTCTTGCCAAAGGGATGGTGCGAATCAAAGATGGTTGTAGGACGCCGCTTCTGAAGCATCAAGATTGCTTGTGATCGGATGCTTCTGGAAATGCTTGAGTGCCACGCGAATATCTTCGAGAAGCAAATCAGCCATCTCCCTTGTGAAATCACGCTTAACCAGGATGCGCTGGAAGGCCTGATTGTCGAACGTGCCGGTGAATGGATAGGCAGGCACTTGCCAACCGCGCAAGCGCAGTCGATCCGCCAAGTCGTAAAGGTTGAAACCTGGACTGCAGCCATCGTCAAGAGTCCAGACCACGGTTGGAATTCCTTGATCGGGAGAGCCATCGTGAATGATCTTGAAGAGACCGAATTGGCGTAACTGCTCGGCCACGTACATCGCATTGCTGTGGCTTGCCTGATGCAGCATCCGATAGCCCTCATGGCCAAGGCGGACGAACTCGTGATATTGGGCAATCACCTGACCGGCAGGCCTGGAGAAATTGATCTGGAAGGTCGGCATATCCCCTCCCAGATAGCTCACATGAAACACCAATTCGTCGGGAAGATCCTCGGGCGAGCGCCAGATCACCCAGCCCACGCCAAGGGGGGCCAGCCCGAATTTGTGCCCCGAGGCATTGATCGACTTCACCCGTTCCAACCGGAAATCCCAAGGCGCCAGATCAGGGGCGCAAAAGGGGGCGAGGAATCCGCCGCTAGCTGCATCCACATGGATCGGAATATCGGTGCCGGTGCGCGCCTGATAAGCATCAAGGGCGTCGCTGATCGCAGCAACGTTTTCGTAAAGACCGTGGTAAGTCACCCCAAGGGTGGGGACAACAAAGATCGTGTTGTCGTCAACCGCCTCAAGCACCCGCTCTGGCGTGATGCACATCTCGCCAGGACGCATCTCCAGCTCACGCATCTCGATGTCCCAATAGCGGGCAAACTTTTTCCAGCAGATCTGCACACTGCCGCAGACCATATTGGGCTTGTCGGTCGATAGACCCTGGTCCTGACGCCGTTTGCGCCAGCGCCACTTCGCCGCCATGCCACCGAGCATGGAGGCTTCACTACTGCCAATCGTCGAACAGCCGATTGCCTCCCCGGGTGCATTCCAGAGGTCAGCCATCATCGACACACAGCGCCTTTCCACCTCTGCGGTCTGGGGATATTCATCTTTATCGATCAGATTCTTGTCGACACCCAGAGCCATCAGCTCCATCGCACTGGCGGACTGATAGGTCTGGCAGAAGGTGGCCAAATTCTGTTTGCTATTTCCATCAAGCAGTAACTCCTGCGTGAGGAGCTGCACGGTGGTGTCGTCAGGGCGTCCGCCAACGGGGAAGCGATCCCTAGGCAGCGGCGCCACCATGGCATCCACGAGTGTCTGCTCTTCACTGTCGAGCAGATGATGCCGGGAGCGATGGATGCCCATGAATGCGATGCCTCTATCGGGGAAGGTATCCACGTCCGCGCAAACCGGCCGTCAGCGTCACGGCATCGGAGCACTTACCAATCAGCCGCGGTTGAGCTTGCCACTGATCAAGCCCTCCAGGTCGAGGCTGACTGCTGTGAAACCCAGGGCAAGAAACGTCTCCACCAGCGCCTCCCGCTCGTTGTGCAGCGCCAGGTCTGGGATGCGATTGGCCGGCACCTCGATACGGGCGGAGAGGCCCTGACTGCGAACCCTGACGTCGGAGAAGCCCCGTTCGATCAACCAGGCCTCAGCCTGAGCGACGCGAGTCAACCGCTCAGCGCTGATCACTTCGCCATAAGGGAAGCGTGACGCCAAACAGGGCTGGGCCGGTTTGTCCCACCAGGGGAAGCCCAGCGCCTTCGAAAGCTCCCGCACCTGGGCTTTGCTGATCCCCAGCTCTGCTAACGGTGAACAAACGCCCGCCTCCTGAGCGGCCCGGATCCCTGGCCGATGATCGCTGAGGTCATCGGCATTCACGCCATCGATGACCTGGGCTCCATCGGCGTTTGCAGCAAGAGGCCCCAGGTGATGATGAAGCTCTCGCTTGCAGGCGTAGCAGCGATCAGTGGGGTTGTTGCTGTAATCGGGATCCGCGAGTTCCTGCGTGCGCACTTCCCTGTGCTGGATACCCAGCCAGCCGGCCTGCAGACGAGCCTCCCGAAGGAGATGGGGGGCTAGGGCAGGCGAAACCCCGGTGATCGCTAGGGCATCAGCGCCCAACTGTTCCTGAGCTATCGCCGCCACTAGAGCGCTATCAACGCCACCGGAATAGGCGACACAGACCCGACCCCATCGACGAATCCTGTCCCGAAGGGATTCCAGCTGATGCTGTTCAACCTCCCCAAGGGGCTCGAGCTGAGGGAAGAGACGAGAGGCCAATCGCAACGCCTCCTCAGCCGGGCGCACTTCGGTCACAGCCTCCTCACATGCCTGCGTTGTTCCACGTTAATGCGAATGGAGTGACAACTGAAACGGCCGCATCGCACTCACACTCACTAAGCTCCGGGGACGTCCGGTCGGTTCATGGCAGGGAATCGAAGACCAGCCGTCGGAATCGTCACTGCAGCCGACAGCCGCGAGCGCAGCCACGGTCAGCTGCATATTTACGACGGCGAAGGCAAAGGCAAAAGCCAGGCAGCCCTTGGCGTCGTGCTGCGCACGATCGGCTTGGGAATCTGCGAGCAGCGCCGCACCAGAGTGCTGCTGCTGCGCTTCCTCAAAGGACCAGGCCGCGCCTACGACGAAGATGCAGCGATTGAAGCCCTGCAGCAAGGTTTTCCTCACCTGATCGACCAGGTCCGCACTGGCAGAGGCGAACATTTCGGCCCCGAAGACGTCACCCGCTTCGACCGCCAAGAAGCACAACGGGGATGGGATATCGCCAAGGGAGCAATCGCCAGTGCCCTCTACTCAGTGGTGGTGCTCGATGAGCTCAATCCTGTGCTTGAGCTCGGCCTGCTCGACATCGAGGATGTGCTGCGCAGCCTCAAAGCGAGGCCTGAGGGGATGGAGATCATCGTCACCGGCCGCGCTGCTCCACGCCCCTTGGTGCAAATAGCGGATCTGCATTCAGAGATGCGCGCCCATCGGCGCCCTGACCCTGAGGCCAGCAACGAGCAATTCGATGCCCAGGGGGCGATCGAGATTTACACCGGCGAAGGCAAGGGGAAATCCACCAGTGCTCTCGGCAAAGCACTCCAGGCCATTGGCCGAGGCATCAGCCAAGACAAGAGCCACCGTGTTTTGATCCTGCAGTGGCTCAAGGGGGGCAGCGGATACACCGAAGATGCCGCCATCGCCGCGCTTCGTGAGAGCTACCCCCACCTCGTAGACCATCTCCGCTCCGGACGCGATGCAATCGTCTGGCGTGGCCAGCAAGAGCCAATCGACTATGTGGAAGCTGAACGAGCTTGGGAAATCGCCCGTGCCGCCATCTCGAGCGGGCTTTACAAAACCGTGATCCTTGATGAACTCAACCCAAGCGTGGATCTCGAACTCTTACCAGTTGAGCCAATCATGCAAACCTTGCTACGCAAACCGGCTGAAACCGAGGTGATTATCACGGGTCGATGCAAAAATTCTCCGGCCTACTTCGATCTAGCCAGTGTTCACTCCGAGATGGTGTGCCACAAACACTACGCCGAACAAGGTGTTGATCTCAAGCGTGGGGTGGATTATTGAGGCCTGAGGGAATCCAGACGAATGCGCAGGATCCCGCGAAATCAAAACAATCCAGGCAACACTTCCAAGCGAATCAAGACTAGACCTAACACCAGGGGCTCAAAGATGTCTTCATTGACAAAACCCTTTTCACACCTAGCTAGAACATTATTCTTTCGAGGCGATACTCACCTAACCACGACAGAAAGCAGCGGTCGCAAACGGTCCATAAAGTTATCTTGTGACCAGCCCGCAGAGTGAAGTTGATCACAGGATGAAAACTTCACCAGCGAATTCCTGCTAAAGATCACTAGTCGCGAGCGACCCGATGCCAACTCTTGAGGACTTCCGCCAGTTGCGGGCTGGTGTGCCGCTTGAAAC
>NZ_UCOB01000006.1 GCF_900474295.1 Synechococcus sp. UW140
GACGTGCACCGGCATTGAGGGGTCGAGGTTGAGCGGCAGCCGGTGCACGGTGCTGCCTAGGAGGGCTGCAAGGGGCTCAGGCCACCATTTGCTCTTGGGCGCTGCTGCTCAGAAGACGTTTCACCACCCTGATCACACGATCCTGCTGTTCCTCGCTCAGTTCGGGGAAGATCGGCAAGCTCAGCACTTCACTGCAGAGCTGTTCGGTCATCGGCAGGCTGCCAGGTGCAAGCCCGAGGTCGACATAGGCGGGCTGACGGTGGATCGGAATCGGGTAATAGATGATCGTGCTCACCCCTTGCTCCTGCAGGCTTTGCTTGAGCCAATCACGACGATGGCTCTTGGGCAGCCCAAAGTGGCTGGCTGGATTACTGCCAGGAGCGGACTCGGTTTGCTGCTCCTCTTGGCTGAGATTGACGCGCACGACAAATTGATTCCAGCCATGGCCCACGGCAGGATCGGCCGCAGGATCGGGTAATTCCAAGCCTGGGAGGTCTGCCAGAGCCTTGATGTAGCGAGAGGCAATCGCAGCCCGCTTCTCCACCCAAGTGCTCAGATGGGGCAGCTTGACGTTGAGCACCGCTGCTTGCAGGGCATCAAGTCGGCTGTTGTAGCCCAATGCGGTGTGGAGGTAGCGGCGAGGCATGCCATGCACCGCCAGTTCGCGTATGCGCTGGGCAAGGCCATCGTCATCGCAAGTGACGGCGCCGCCATCGCCTGCTCCGCCCAAATTCTTGGTGGGGAAGAAGCTGAAGCAGCCCACATCGCCCCAGCTGCCCACCGGTTTGCCGTTCCAGTTGGCACCTGTCGCTTGAGCACAATCCTCAACCACCTGGAGGCGGTGGCGTCGAGCGATCGCCATCAGCGCTTCCATATCGACCGGCCGGCCGAACAGATGCACTGGCATTAACGCTTTGGTGTTCGGCGTGATGGCAGCTTCGATCTTGGTGAGATCAATCAGATAGGTAATCGGATCGACATCCACGAACACCGGGGTGGCACCAACCGCACTGATTGCCTCGGCGGTGGCAAAAAAGCTGAAGGAGGCGGTGATCACTTGATCGCCTGCTCCGATACCGAGGCCACGCAGGGCAAGGATCAGGGCGTCGGTGCCGCTGTTGCAACCCACGCTATGAGCTGTGCTCACACAGGTTGAGAAAGCCGTCTCAAAGCTCTGGATCTCACCGCCGCCGATGTATTGGCCGCTGTGCAACACGCGCAGAATGGCGTCGTCCAGCTCAGGCCCCAGATCGGTGAGCTGCTGACTGAGACTGAAGGGAGGCACCTGCATGAGGGAAACCTTAAGCCGTCTACCTAAACCATTGGGGCTCCTCGCCAGGGTGCCACTTGATGTTGCAGCCGAGCGAAGGGTGTTGTTCCGGATTGGGAGCGTTCCCTTTCAGCACGGCATCCAGGGCTGCGCGTAGGTCGTGGCCATCCAGAGCCCGGTCATTGCCCGGTCGGCTTGCATCCAATTGGCCTCGGTAGCGCAAGGTCTCGATTCCCTTGCGATCTGGAGCGAACAGATAGAACTCGGGCGTGCAGGCGGCTTGGAGGGCTTTCGCCAGAGTCTGCTTTTGGTCGAGCAGATAGGGAAAGTGCCAGTGGTTCCTTCGGGCTTGGTTTGCCAGCGCATCAGCTCCGTCCTGGGGATGGGTGATCCAGCTGTTGCTGGCCACCCCCAGCAGGCTCACTTGTTGGCCGTAGTCCTGTTCGAGTCGGGTCAGTTCTGCTTCGATGTGCTTCACGAACGGGCAGTGACTGCACAGCAACATCAGCAGCACGGGACGCTGTGGAAGTTGGCTGCTCTTGATCAGCCCATCGCTCCCTGTGCCTGCGGCCACCGGCAGGGCGAACGCCGGCATTGCACTAGCGAGTGGAAGCATGGTGGAGGGTGTCAGAACCATGAAACGGCGGCGCTTTGCCCTCAGGATGGGCCGGAATCTGCTGGAGTCGTGTCGTGGCTGTGCAGCGCATCACCCCGCTAACCCAACACGGTGTGGCCTTCCCTATGCGCATGGCGTCCTTGCTGTTCGGGGCTGGGGTGATGTTGGCGCTCACTGCCTGCAACAGCTCGGAGCCCAGTCCTGCCTGGAAGGTGTTCCCGCTGCAACGCCATCAAGCTCACGACGGTCTGGCGGTGGTGAACCAGCCTGATGGCTACGGGATCCATCTCTATCTCGAGACGGATACAACCGACAGGGCTGTCTGCAAGCCGCGCTGGTTGGTCGATCCAGCGCGGCTGTTTAACGGCAATGGCAGCCATCCGTTCTCGTCCGGTGTGGCGACTAGGCAGGAGTTCTTTACCGCTGTGGGTCGCAAGGATGTGCGCAGTGCCCTTGAGCAAGAGCTCAAGGCGCTGTGCGCGGCCAGGGTGCCCCAGGCTCGTTGGCTTTGGATCGAACCTCCGCGCCAGGCTTCAGACGTGAGGCCTCTGCACTTGCCGGCGCTGGAGGAGCACCACCTGCTCACCGATCCAGCTGAGGAGAATGCTCGTCAGGAGGCGTTACTGGTAAAACCCTCCCAGACCACGGATTCCGCATCGCGCCAGTAACGGCTGAAGCGTCCCAGCCTGGGAGGGCGTGGAGGGTTCACAAAGGCGTCAGGTTCCAACAGCACGATCGGCCATTGCCGTCGGATGGAGTTGGCGATTCGCTGAAGGCGGGGGTCGACCGGGCGGCTACTCACGACGCCATCGGCTGTGTGGCACTTGGCGAAGGCCATCACTTCAGCTGCGACATCGCCTTTGCGCAGGCTCACAGGCAACGCCAATGCACTCTCGTACAGAAAGCCAATCCGCTTGCGGCTGATGTGGGCTGAGCTGATCCAGGCACTGTCGAATACGAACAGGGCCGGGGCTTGGGGCCAGGCGAGCAGGGCTGGGTTGCGGGGACCGAGTGCTTCCTCATGCACCCAGAGGACGGGACGTTGTAAGGGCATGGTGGCTTCAGCGTTTTGGGCGGGCGGCGGCGGCTGAGGGCCGGGCAAAGGTGGCGCCTCGCTCCCTCCCATGCGTTCCGCCGGTGTCGCCGATGGCGGCTGGGGGGGCAAAGAGCTGGGTCTCGAGTTGTGCGTAGCTGCCTTCAAACGGACAACAGCCTGCGCTGGGGCAATCCGTGCAGAACCGGCCCTTGCTGTATCGCTCCAAGTTTTCGCGGTTAAAGAAATAGGGCTTGTGGCTGAAGCTGCTGGCCACCCATTGCCAACTCAGGTGGTTGCTGGCTGGATCGCCATCCAACAGATGCTCAAGGAACCAGTCGGCCCCTGCCTTCCAGTGCACCCGTCGCCAGTGCACCACGTAGGCCGCAAGCCACAGGCGGGCGTGGTTGTGCAGCCAGCCTGTTTCAACCAAGTCCGCTTGGAACCGATCCATACAGGCCAGTCCGGTCCGTCCTGTGCGGATGTCGTCCGGCACGTTTCGGCCATAAGAGTTCGGATCGTGGCCGGTGTTGAGTTCCTCTTGGTTGTTGTTGATCTGATCACCTAGGCCGGTCCATATCCGCTGCCAAAAATCCCGCCAGCCCAGCTCCTTGATCAGCGTCGCTCCGTCTTCTCGCTGCTGGCGGTGCTGGCGCAGTTGGTCAAAAACCGCCTCACGCACTTCCGCAAGGCTGAGAACGCCGTGTCGGATGTATGGCGACAGCTGGGTGACGGCGCCATCGAGATGGTTTCGGCTGCGCCCGTAACACTTGGCATTCATCCGTTCCAGCTGCCGTTCGGCTGCATCACGTCCCCCGCGGAGTGGGCTGAGGCCTCCTTCGGTCTGCGGAAACAGCTGTTCCAGATCCTGTGCGAACTCGTCTCGGTTCGGGAACTCCCGGGGCAGGTCGTCCTCTGCAACTGCCCAGTTCAGGGGTGGTGGAGCGGGCAGCTGGGTCAACGGGGCGTCCACCTGGCACTGGCTTTCACTCTGTCGTTCTGCAGTTGAAAGCGCGAATGGTCGCAGTGTGGGGGAGAATCACCCGAATTGTTATCCCGCGGGCACGGCTCGATGCTTCTCGATCTCACCGGCAAGAAGATCCTCGTCACAGGTATTGCCAACAACCGTTCGATTGCCTGGGGGATCGCCCAGCAGCTCAAGGCCGCTGGTGCCGAGTTGGGCATCACCTATCTGCCGGATGACAAGGGTCGTTTCGAGGCGAAGGTGCGCGAGCTCACCGCTCCCCTTGAGCCCAGCCTCTTTCTGCCTCTGAATGTGCAGGACGCTGACCAAATGGAAACGGTGTTCGCCGAGATCAAGGAGAAGTGGGGCCAGCTGGACGGGCTGGTGCATTGCCTTGCCTTTGCGGGGAAGGAGGAGTTGATCGGTGATTACAGCGCCACCACGGCTGCAGGCTTTGCCCGTGCTCTGGAGATCAGCGCCTACTCCCTGGCTCCCCTTTGTGCCTATGCCAAGCCGCTGTTCAGTGAGAAAGCTGGTGTGATCACGCTCTCCTACTTGGGCTCTGAGCGGGCCATCCCCAACTACAACGTCATGGGTGTGGCTAAGGCGGCTTTGGAAGCCTCCGTGCGTTATCTGGCGGCGGAGCTGGGCCCTGAGAAGCAAGTTCGAGTCAATGCCATTAGTGCTGGCCCGATCCGCACCCTCGCAAGTTCGGCCATCGGCGGCATCCTCGACATGATTCACAACGTGGAGGAGAAGGCTCCTCTGCGCCGCACCGTCACTCAGATGGAGGTGGGTGGCACCGCTGCCTTCCTGCTCAGCGATCTGGCTAGCGGGATCTCTGGCCAGACCATCTACGTCGACTCCGGCTACTGCATTAACGGCATGTGATGGGTTGCCAGCGAGCAGGCATCGGCTGAAGGAGGCTGGTGCCTTTTGCTCTGTTCGGCATGATCAGTCAGTACTGACTGATCATGCGCTTCGAGCGCAGAGGGCCATGCGCACAGGTGAAGTCCATCGCGTCACCGGTGAAACTGATGTGCGCGTCAGGCTTGGCCTTGACGGCAATGGACGCTGCACGGCCTCGACGGGTGTGCCTTTCCTGGATCACATGCTCCACCAGATCAGTAGCCACGGGCTGATTGACCTGGAGATTGCGGCCACAGGAGACACCCATATTGATGACCATCACACCAATGAGGATGTGGGTATCGCTGTGGGCCAGGCTCTGTCCCAGGCCCTTGGTGATCGCCGCGGCATCCATCGATTCGGACATTTCGTCGCCCCGTTGGATGAGGCCTTGGTGCAAGTGGCACTGGATTGTTCAGGCAGGCCTCACCTCAGCTTCGGACTGGACATCCCGACCCAGAAGATCGGCTCATACGACACCGAGCTGGTGAAGGAGTTCTTTGTGGCTGTGGTGAACAATTCAGGTCTCACCTTGCACATCCGTCAGCTCGATGGAGTGAATTCGCATCACATCGTGGAGGCTTGTTTCAAGGCCTTTGCTCGAGCCCTGCGCCTCGCCACCGAGATCGATCCTCGGCGGGCAGGGGCGGTGCCAAGCAGCAAGGGCGTGCTGGAGCAGGCCGGGAGCTAACGCCCACGCTTCATAGTCCGTTACGAGAAGATGAACGTCTTGATGCTCGTGCTGTTGTGACTGTTGCTCCTGCCACTGCCCGTTTCAATAGGGCTGACTGGGCCAGCGCCTTCCGCAACGTTGAGCAGGAGCTCACGCGGGAGAGGGTGCCGGTGGCCAGAGGGAGTGTTCCGGCCCAACTCGAGGGCTGTCTCTACCGCAACGGGCCGGGCCGGCTTGAACGGGATGGTCAGTCCGTGCATCACCCCTTTGATGGCGACGGCATGATCACCGCGATCAATTTTGGTGCAGGCGAAGCCCACTGCAGCAACCGCTTCGTGCGCACCAAAGGCTGGAAGGAGGAAGAGCAGGCCGGTCGCTTTCTCTATCGGGGCGTCTTCGGCACTCAGAAGCCAGGTGGTGCACTGGCCAATGCATTCGATCTGCGCCTCAAGAACATTGCCAATACCCATGTGGTGCGATTGGGAGATCAGCTCCTCGCCCTCTGGGAGGCGGCCGAACCCCACGCGCTAGACCCTGAAAGCCTTGAGACACGGGGGCTGTCGCTGCTCGATGGGGTGCTGAGTCAGGGCGAGGCCTTCAGTGCCCACCCCCGCTTTGATCCCGGCCATCACGGCAGTCCCCGCATGGTCACGTTTGGGGTGAACACCGGGCCTCGAAGCACGATCCGTTTGATGGAGTTCGCCACTCAAGACGATCCCTCTGCGGCCATCCGGGCCGGAGATCTGCTCTGTGATCGCCGCGACAGCTTCAACGGTTTTGCCTTCCTCCACGATTTCGCTATCACGCCGAACTGGGCAGTGTTTCTGCAGAACGCAGTGGCGTTCAATCCGCTGCCTTTCGTGATGGGCCAGAAGGGTGCAGCGCAGTGCTTGGCCTCCAAGACAGGCGGCCAAGCGATGTTTTGGTTGGTGCCGCGGGAGTCAGGGGCTTATGCCGGAGAGCCTCCCCGTCTGGTGCCTGCGCCCGAAGGGTTTGTCTTTCACCATGTCAATGCCTGGGAGGAGAACGATGCTGTGCTGATCGACAGCATCCACTACAGCGATTTCCCCTCGATCGGGCCGGAGGTGGATTTCCGTGAGGTGGATTTCGACAGCATTCCTGCCGGTCTGCTGAAGCGTTGTCGCATCGATCTCCCTAGTGGTCAGTGCAGCACTGAGCTGCTTGGAGACCGTTGCTGTGAGTTCGCAATGGTGCATCCCAACCATCAAGGCCTGCCTGCACGCTTCGCCTGGATGGCGGTTGCGGAGCGGGAGCAGGGCAATGATCCCCTGCAGGCCATTCAAAAGCGGGATGTTCACACCGGTGAAACGCAGCGATGGAGTGCCGCGCCGCGCGGGTTTGTGAGCGAGCCGATCATGGTGCCCCGCCCAGGCAGTGCAAAGGAAGACGATGGTTGGGTGCTGGTTCCTGTCTGGAACAGTGCCCGCCAAGCCACTGATCTAGTGATTCTGAGGGCTGACGACCTCCAAGAGCAGGCCGTGCTGGAGCTTCCCCTGGCGATTCCTCATGGTTTGCATGGCAGCTGGGTGCCCAGTCATGGTTTGACGCAGCCCGGTCACGGTTGAGCAGGATTGTTTTGCCTGACTTCTCCAGCATGGGGATGTGGTCTGATCGTTCTCGATGACGATGCTGAGCTTCTGTCCACTCCCTGCCGTGTCTCGATGCACTCTGGGTGCTTGTGCTGGATGGGCTTCATTGGCTCCGCTTGGGCTTGGGCTACAGCTGCTGCCTGTGGCGCCGATGATGGCTGCGGAGCGTGTTTGCAACGGCACCCTTCTCCAGATCAAGGTGCTTGAACGCGGCACTGTTGTGAGTGATCGGTTTCGCTTTTCGCTGCGTCTGGAGGCTGAGGCCAGCACCAAGAGTGCAGCAACGAGCCTGCTCAATCAGCGGGTTGAGCAGGCTCGTCGGGAGATCAAGCCGTTGGCGATGGGCCGGCTCACGATTGCCGCTCCCCGTCATGACCGCATGGGTAGTGGTGGCGCTGGGCGCCGTGTCGAACGGGCTAGCACCAGCATGAGCGGTGAAGTGAGCCGCCTTCGTTACGACGCCCTGATTCAGACCGCTGCTCGGCTTGAAGGGGTGCGGCTGCAGGGGATGCTCTCCCTCGCCTCTCGCACTGGCAACACGTCGCTGGCTGATCAGTTGTTGGAGCAGGCTTTGCTGAATGGTCGTGGACGGGCCGAGCTCACGGCCAAGGCCCTTGGCCTGCGGCGGGTTGATTTGCTGCGAATTGATCAGCGAGGGTTTGGTGTCCAGCCGATGGCCATGGCCTCGCGCCAGGCCAGTGAGGGTTACAACCCTGATGAAGCGCCCAAGCCAAGCCAGACGCTCAGCCTTGATCTCTCGTACTGCCTGAGCTGAACCTGATTCACACAATGGGGCTACCCCTAGGTGTGTTGGATGCGCGATCGCTTGCTTTGGCTCACAAGCTTGTTGTTTGTCGCTTGGTTGGTCTGGGCAGAGACCAGTTTTCAGTTTTATGAGCAGTCACTCGGGCGGGATCTGGGCTTGTCCGTGAGTCGGGTTTCGTTGATTGCTGGCAGCTTTCTTGTGCCCTATGGATTGCTGCAAATTCCTGTCGGTCGCCTTCTCGATCAGGGACGTCTGGACCGTTGGTTGTGGATGGCTGCCCTGTTGGCCTCTGGATTCAGTGTCGCCTTTGCCTTCAGTCACGATTTGCCCGGTCTGATGCTCAGTCGTATGGGGATGGGCATGGCCTGTGCGGTGGCTTTCCCTGCCTCAGCGCTGATCGCCCGTAAGACGCTGCCAGCGAAGCGTTTTCCCTTGGCGATGGGGCTCACGGACAGCCTGCTGGGGTGGGGTGCTGCTTTCGCCGCCTTTGTGCCATTGGTCTTACCGACGGCGGCCTGGAGGCACCTAGTGATCGTTCAGGCGCTGTTGTTGGCGGTGCTGGTGGTTGTGCCTGTGATTGTCTTGACGCAAGGCAGGACGGTTCTGGTGTGTGCACCTGATCGACACCGCTCGCAGAGTGCTGATCCGTGGACCCCCACAGCTGTAGGCCAAGTCATCCGAGCTTGTCTCATTTACGCGTGGGGCGGTGGGTTTGTCTTTGGTCTTGCCCAATACGGATTGATTTCTGGTCTGCGCGGTTGGAGCGGAGAGCGCATGCAGTGGATGTCACTGACGATGTCCCTGGGGATCGCCTTAGGCATGGTGCTGTCGGGATATCTCGGCAGCTGTGCGCTGCGTCGGGGGCGAGTGCTGCTGACAGGCACCGTGCTGAATGGATTGGCTCTTCTGGCTCTGTTGCAGCTCCCCAATCATGCGTCTGCGGCGCTGGTGGCGTCTGCGCTCTGTCTGGGTCTCGGGCTAGGTGCTGCAGTGCTCGCCTTCCCATTGGCAGAAGAAGGAGCTCCGCAGGGGCACACCGCTTTGACAGTGGCGATCGTGAACACCACTGGCACGGTGATGGGTGGGGTGATGGCGATTGTCTCTGGGCTGATCCTTCAGGCATCAGCCCCTGGGGATGTGATGCCTGTGCTGATGGTCTATGGCCTACTGGCCTTGTTTGGCGTTGCCATCGCTTTGGGGCTGGTGTTCAGGCCATCGCTTGATCAAGGTCTGTCTTGACCGCTGCGCTGCGCTTCTTTCCAAGCCAACCGTGGAGCCGTCCATAGGGTCGCGAGCACGAGCGGGGTGACAGGAACCGCAGCAATCACAATGAAGGCCTGCAGAGCGTTGATCGATGTGGGATCGGTCAGGCTGGAGCCGACCCGGAGCAGCACTAGCGTGAGGCTGCCGATCATGAGAGCCCAGAAGAGGCGGAGTGGTGCTGGGGGTTCATCCCGGCCGCTCACCACCATGGCTGCGGCATAGCTCATCGAGTCGGCGCTGGTGCACATGAACAGCACCACCAGCAACAGACCAATTGGAATCAGAAGTCCCGACAGCGGAAGGTGGCTGAGGATCGTCAGCAATGTGGATGCGGCGGCATTGATGCCGTCGCTCTCAAGTGCACTGGTGATGTCCTTACCGTTCAGGTCTAGATACATGCCTGTTCCACCCACAAGCGTGAACCAGAGATTGGTGACCAGTGGGCAGAGAATGGCCACCGCAAGCACCAATTCCCGGATACTGCGTCCACGGCTCACCCCGGCTGTGAACAGGCCCATCAGGGGTGCGTAGCCGAGGAACCAGCCCCAGTAGAAGATCGTCCACCAGTTGAGCCATTCGCCTGTTTGGGCATTGCGAGGAAGGAGGGCCATCTGGGGGAGATGAACCACATTGCTCAGCAGTGCGCTGAAGAAGTGTTGGATCAGCCAAAGTCCAGGGCCCAGAAGCAGCAGCCCAGCCGCCAGGGCGATGGTGAGCCACACGTTGAGCTCCGACAGCCATTTGATGCCTTTCTGAATGCCGCTGACGGTTGACGTGGCGAACACGGCAGTCAGTAGGACGACCACGAGCGATTGCAGACCAGCACTGTTGGTGATCCATGGCAGTTGGCCGGCAGCATCGCTGAGCTGAAGGGAGAGAAACCCAAGCGGCCCCACGGTGCCGGCGATTGCTGCGACCACTGAAAGGCCATCGGCGAGATCGCCGATGGGTCCGTCCACCCACCCCCTTGGCAGCACAGTGACCAAAAGGGTGCGGGGGCGAAGGGGTTCACCACGCCGCTCCAGAATCGAAAACGTGATGGTGGTAGTGGTGGCAACCAGGGCCCAGGCGAGGAATCCCCAGTGCAGAAAACTCACGGCCAGGGCTGGATCCACGGCCGCAGCCGTTTTCCCCTCAACCCCTGCTGCTTGGAACAGAGGGGAAGGGGTGAGGTAGTGAAACAGCGGTTCGGCTGCTGACCAGAACACGCCGCCGCCGGCGAGCAGGGTGCAGATCAAGACTGCACACCAGTCAAAGAACTTGAAACTTGGTTTCGCGTTCTCACCCCCCAGTCTCAGCTTCCCCACAGGGCTCACTGCGATGGCCAGCGCGATCAGGAACAGCAGCAGCACCATCCACTGCCAGAGCCCACCGAGCAGCGTGCTGATCAGTTCTTGGCCCTGATCGGTGAACTTTTTGGCCAGGGCCAGGTCGATGGCTGACACGACCAGGAACACCAGCAAAGGGCCTGCTCCCACCCATAGGGGTGGTTGGCGCCACCAGGGGCGAGGGGAAGGGGTGGATTGCGGCATGGATTTCTGGGGAGGGAGCGAGGCGCGGACGTCGATTTAGGGGCGCACTGCCTGACGCTGGTGGCTCCAGCAGCTCAGATCAACAGCTGGTTGTTCGCCACGGGCTAGTCGGGCGAGTGAGTCACCGATGAGTGGTGCGAATTTGAAGGATTGGCCCGATCCCCCTGCGAACAGGCTCAGTTTCGGGGTGAGACGATCCAGCACGAAGTTCACATCGCTGGTCATGGAGTATGGGCTGATCACCGTTTCAACGCGTTCCTGCACGCCTTCGAGGTTGTTGAACAGGAAATGGTCCAGCAGCTCGACCAGTCGTGGCGGTGGTTCGCTGCTCATGGCGTTGGGTTCAGCTACGCGCAGCTCTTTCGGTGCCCAGTCGATCCCGCTTTTGATCCTTGGCCTGCCATCCTCTGTTCGGCTCAAGACGGGGAAGCCGTAATACAGCCCGCCGTCATCGCCACGCTCCTGCTGGAAGCAGAACCATTGCGGGTAACGGTCGGCGAGGTTTGGATCCACCGTGTAGTGGGCCCAAAGCATCGGCCAGATCTCGAGCTTGGGAGCAAGACCGAGGGGGGCGAGCAGCAACTGGCTCCAGATTCCGCAAGCCACCACCACCTGGTCGGCTGCGATGTGATGGCCATTCTCCAGGCGGACACCGCCGCCATCAGCATCAATGCTGCTGACTGGGCTGTGCTCGATCAGTTGATGGCCAGCGTTGCGGGCGGTGCGAATCCAATGGGCGATTACTTTGTCGCTACGCACCGCACCCGCCGTGGGTTCAAACAGGCCGGTGAACTCCGCTTTGGGTTTCAGCGGGAAGCGGGCTGCAATCTCAGCCGCATTGAGTGCTTCGTAAGGAATGCCCTGGTCATCCATCACTCTGCGCGCTCCAGGGATCGATCCCTCGATCGTTTCCTCATTCCAGCTTTCGCCGTAGAAGAGCAACCCGTGGGTTTGGCGCAGTGTTTCGCCGGCGTGGGTTTCTTCCTTTCGCCACAGCCTGTTGGCTTCCTGGGCTAGACGGCACAGCACCGGGTCGGAGTACATCTCGCGGAACATCCGGGTTTCGCCGAAGCTGCTGGCTTTGGCATGGGCCAGGGTCTGGGCCTCAACCAACACCACATCAGTGATGCCACTGCGCGCTAATGAAGCCGCGCAGCTCAGGCCTGCCATGCCACCGCCAACGATGACGACAGACGTCTGAGCTGGAATGGGGGCAGGACTGGTCATTCCGTTTCTCCGAAACTGAGACCGATGGGCTCCGTGCGGGGGGCTGCAGCCACTTGATTCAGGGCAGCCCCCACAGACAGGCCTTGATCGCGTTGGTTCAGATACTTGCTGGCGCGTTGGCGCACTTCATCCCTAACGAATGTGTAAACGTCCTCAGCACCGGCACCTTTCCAGGCTTCAGGGGAGAAGCGTTCAATCGAGTCGGCAATCACGGCTCCCGCATTAACCAGAGGATCGGGCAAAACAGGTATGTCACGCTCCCTCAGGCTCTCGGCCAGCTGGGGATCCTGGAAGGGTGCATTGGCGGCGGGGACCACCGCCTTGGTCCGCAGCGCCGCGGTGATCGAGGCATCTATCAGGCCTGAGATCGAGCAGGGCAGCAACAGATCCAGCTCCAGTTCCCACCAAGGACAATCGTTGGGAAGAGGTGTTGCGCCTTTGAAGCCGGCTCGCTCCCGGCTCAGATCAACGGTGAACACTGTCCAGCCGTGGTCCACCAAGGTGCGGGCGACCGTGCCGCCCACGGCGCCGCAACCGTGAACCAGGGCGCGCCCTGGTTCAGCATCTTCCAGTTTGTTGCCCAGCACGGCTTCCACAGCACCAAGGGTGCCGTGGGCAGTGGCAGCGCTGGCATCCACCGGACTGCCCACCGCTGCCAGCACATGGGGCGTCAAGGCGGTCAGACGCTCCATGTCTTCGAGGCTGGTGTTGAGATCACAGCCTGTGATCATTGCCCCGTCCAGAGATTCGAGAAGCTCTGCGGTGACGCTGATCAATTCCTCTTTCACCGCTTCTGGGTCGGAGGCGCGAGCAACGATCTTGCCGCCTGCGAAACCGGTGCCGTAGAGATCGTGCTTGTGGGTCATCAGGCCAGCCAGGCGCTGTCCGTCAGCGATGCAGGCTTCATCGCTCGGGTAATTGAGCAGCCGAAGGCCACCATTCGCCGGCCTCTTGGCATCCGTGGCTTCGGCCACCACAAAGACGGAGAGATGGTCGGAGACGTGTTCCGCCAGAACCGTCACCGGCGGCGTGTGATCTGTGGCGCTGCCCATCAGCCCACCCGTTCCATCATTTGATGGTGCTCGACGTAATCGAGACTCCACTCGCTCGGCGCAGCAGCAATTCGCTCTTGCAGGCGTTGATACACCGTGTCTGCAGCTTGATCGCCTGCGGCGGAAGCAAAGCTGTGACGGCTCCAACTGCGGATCGTGGCCATCAGTCCTGCCGCGAACGTGGCGGTGTCACCGTCCTCGTTCCAGCGGCGGCGATAAGGGCACTTCACATAGGCCGTTCGCTCATCCACCAGGCGAAGACCGTTGCGGTATGCCGGCGACGACTGGTCTTTGAGGGGGGCCATGAACTCCGTCGGTGACTTGTAGAAGTTGTTGACGGTGCCATTGCGGTATTGCTCCTCGCTAATCAGTCCTTCGTCGGCCATGCCGCGCCAGATCTGATGGAGCTGGTCGTGCACATTGCGGGTTTCCCCTCCGTTGTGCCCCAGATAGCGACCCTGTTCATCGCGTGAAAGATTCACGGTTAACAGTCGCCCTCCCACCTTGAGCTCGCGGCTGCGCAGTTCAAGGACGTAGTTCCAGTCTTTCAGCGCTTGGGCCGTGAAGCGTTCCAAGGCTTCGCTATCGCCGGAGGCAAGCACATGGGTATGGGTATTGAGCGGACCTGGAGAGGCGCTCAGCCAGTGCATCGCGGTGGCGGAGAAGCCGAAACTCACCGTGTCTGGTGCCACGGAGGGCTCATAGAAACTGCGAGCACTCACTAAGACGGTCGGCTTCGGGGACCGAGGAATCTGGAGGGCCAAGTTTTCCGCCAAGGCCACGTTGTCGTTGCTTGGCAGGTCATTGCCGATCAGCGTCAGATGCGCCTCAGGCTGGTTGGCATGCAGGCGATCCAGAATCTGGTTCCAGAGACCAACAGCGGTGCCACCATCGGCAGCTCCGTAGTCGATTAGCACGTGGCTGTTTTGGGCAGCCAGGGAATCCACACAAGTCAAGGCCCAGTCCGAAGCAGCTTCGATGCAGAGCAGAGCTCCTTCGGTCTGTGCGCTGTAACCCGTGGTCATGGCGATGGCCATCGACCTCGTCAGCGTCAGATTGCACGGTACAGCGCTGCCTAGGCCTGACTCGCTACACAACCTTAAGAAGCTCGCGCAGCTTTGGCTCCAGCTGCATGAAGGCAAGGCCGCGATGGCTAAGGCGCTCTTTGGTGTCTGACGGCATCTCTGCAAAGGTCAGGTCGGTGCCGGTTGCTTCGAAGATGGGGTCGTATCCAAAGCCATCCTCCCCCCGTGGTTCCTGGGTGATTCGTCCTAGGCAACGGCCCTCGACTTCGGCCAGCACGCGGCCATCGGGGGCGGCGATGCAGAGAGCAGCACTGAAGTGTGCCTCACGGTTTGTGTTGGCGCCTAACTGCAAGAGCAGGCGGGTGATCCGTGCTTCATCTGTGTCGGCATAGCGCGCGGAGTAGACGCCGGGAGCGCCTCCGAGGGCTTCCACGCTCAATCCCGAATCATCGGCCAGAGCCCAATGGTCGGTTGCAGCGGCCACGGCAATGGCTTTGATCCTTGCATTTTCGCTGAAGCTGGTGCCAGTTTCCTCCACATCCATGTCGCTGGGCTGGGGCTTCAGGTTCAGAGGTAAATGGGCCAGCAGGCGAGCGAATTCACGGATCTTTCCGGCATTGCCGCTGGCGATGACCAGGGTGCGAGGTCTCATCGTGGCGAAAGGGAGAGTTGCGGAGATGGGCTCAGATCGCGGTGGCGAAGTTCTTGGCCCAGGTGAGCACCGTCTCGACTTGTTCGGAGCTGGGCGCTTCGCAGTACAGCCGCAGCAGTGGTTCGGTGCCGGAGAATCGGAGCATGAGCCAGTGGCTGGGGCCGAGCCGCAGCTTCACTCCGTCGATGGACATCACCTCTTGCACCGGTGTGCCGGCAACCTCCTTGGGTGGGTTCTGCGACAACAGTGTTTCGAGGCGGCGGCGGGAGGCCATGTCGGCCAGGCGCAGGTCCACACGGTCGTAATGGCTGGCTCCACCGCAGCGATCCTGTAGCGATGTCACTCTGGCGCCAAGCGGTTTGCCCCCTTCGACAAGCGCTTCGAGCACCAGTAGGGCTGCAAACAGGGCATCCCGTTCAGGCAGATGCATGCCGAAGCCCACACCACCGGATTCTTCACCGCCGATCAGCACCTCTCCGTTCAGCATCTGGGAGGCGATGTATTTGAAGCCCACAGGCAGTTCCAGCACCTCACGGTCAAGGTCTTCGGCGACTAGACGCATCAGGTCTGAACCGCTCACTGTTTTCACGACTGAGCCGGGAAGTTGGCGTGCACGCGCTAGATGGTCGATCAGCAGAGGCATCAGTTGTTGCGTACTGCAGAAATGCCCCTGCTCATCCACCGCAGCAATGCGGTCGCCGTCGCCGTCAAATACCAGGCCCACAGCTGGAGAACCGCTTGCACTCGTCTCCTTCACGGTGGTGATCAATTCCTGCAAGTAACGGGCGAGAGGCTCAGGTGGGTTGCCGCCGAACAGAGGGTCGCGGCAGCTGCGGATTTCACGGACTGGTCCATCCGGGCCACCGAGCAGCTCGGCCATGCACCCGGCGGCAGAGCCATGCATGGGATCAACAATGACCTTCAGGTTCATGGCATCAAGGCCGCGGCGTAGGCCATCAAGGTCGACCTTGGTTCGCAGAGATGCCAGATGCTCCGCTCTGGCGTCAAACCGCTCGGTATCGCCTTGGATGGCTGCGGTGATGCCTCCCGCCGCTAGGCGCTTCTCGACTGCTGAGGTGAAGTCGCCCTCCACCGACCCTCCAAACGGGCCTTTGATCTTCAGCCCCAACCATTCCGGTGGGTTATGGCTGGCAGTAATCACCAGTGCCCCGAGTGCTTGACGTTCCACGACTGCTGAGCTGCAGGCAGGGGTGGGCACGGCGGTGGTGCTGAGGAGCGGTTTGAGGCCGCAGCCGCGCACTGCTGAAGCAATCGCCTCGGCGAGTTCTGGTGCAAGGAAGCGGCGGTCGTATCCGATCACCACAGTTTCACTCGCGTTGCTGGGCGGAGCTCGATGCGCCAGTTCCTGAGCTGAAGCGGCAGCAACCATCAGCAGGCGTTCCACGGTGATGTCGACCCCGAGGATCCCCCGCCATCCATCGGTGCCGAACTGGATTGGCGAGGCAGCGAGAGGTAGGGGAGCTGAAGCCATGGACGGCTGGAGGGAAGCAGGCGTTCGATTCAGGATCTAGCAGCGGGCCGCCGTAACGTCGGGCGATGGGTGACACCCCTTTTGCTGACAAGCCACTCACCGATCGCCTGTTGCGCAGCTGGGTGCGTTGCCGGCGTCGGGCCTGGCTGGATCGGCATGGTGATTCCCGCGCCAGGATCTACACCGCCCATCGCACCCTCCAGCTCGACGATCAGCAACGCAGTTTTGTGGCTTTGCTGCCGAAGAAGCCCGCAGCGGGGCTTCCCGGCTTGGCCGAGGGTGCCCCTGGTGTAGTGGGTGTTCGTTTGACAGGACAGGGGCCCGATGGCCTTCCCCTGGAGGCGCATCCGCCGCTGCTTGAACGGGTGGCCGGCAGCAGCCGCTGGGGAGACTTCGCCTATCGCCCAGTGCTTGCCCGTCAGGGACGGAGGCTCACCCGTGAACATCGCTTCCCCCTTGCCCTGGCGGGACAATTACTCGCGGATTTGCAGCAGTCGCCCGTGGGAGAGGCTCTCGCGGTTGCAGGAGCTGGGCGACGGTTGGAGAAGGAACGGCTGCCCCTCAATGCAGCCCTTCAGCGCCAGTTGGATGAAGCGTTGGTCAAGTTGGCGGCTGATTTACAGCGTTTGGATCCGCCTCCGCTAGCGGCCGACCGACGCAAATGCACACTCTGTAGCTGGAGAGGCCTCTGCAATGCCGAGGCCGCGTCTGAAGGACATCTCAGCGAAGTGAGTGGAATCGGGGCGAAACGCCGCGAGATGCTCCAGGAGTTAGGGATCCATGGCCTCAAGGACTTGGCGGCGGCTGATCCTGCACTGTTGGCCACTCAGCTCGAGCGCTACGGCGAACAGCACGGTGCGGTGGCACTTCCGTTGGTCGTCCAAGCCCGGGCCCAACGTGATGGTCTGGTGGAGCGACTTGATCCAGCTCCGAGTCTTCCCGAACTGGCGATGGCGGGAGGGGTGTTGCTTTACGACATCGAGTCGGATCCCGATGCTCGCGATGACTTCCTGCATGGTTTTGTTTGCCTGCCGCGTGACCCGTCAGGCCGCTGGGACCTCGCTCGAGCCCGTTATCACCCACTGCTGGTGCTCCAGGAACATGGCGAGAAGCGTTCTTGGCTGAGGCTGCGACGTTTGCTGGCTTCTTACGCCGACTGGCCGATTCTTCATTACGGCGAGACCGAATCGCTGGCTTTGAAACGCATGGCGCAGCGTCAGGGGGGCAGTGATCGCCTGTTGGAGAGCAACAAGCGTCGGTTGGTGGATGTGCATGCCCGGGTGCGGCATCACTGGCGATTACCGCTCAACAGTTATGGCCTTAAGTCCGTCGCCGCATGGCGCGGTTTTCAGTGGCGCCAACGCAGTGTGGACGGAGCCCGTGCGCTGTTGTGGTGGCGGCAGTGGCGGGGATCCGGTCCTCTCGATCGCGGACATCACCAAACCTTGCGCTGGATTTTTACTTACAACGAAGATGATTGCCTGGCGACATGGGCGGTTGCCTCATGGTTGTTGGAGCAAGACAAGTAATCCGGAGGCTGGTGGATGTTGTTGACAAAAAGGCTTTGGTCATGAAAAAGGGGCCTTGAAGCCCCTTGCTATGTCAGTAGTCAATCTCAGTAGTCAATCTGAGTGGTCAAGCTGACTTGGCTTCAGCCGACCACGCTGGGCTGCACCAGAAGATAGAGAAACCAGAAGCCACCAATAAAGGGCACCAAGTTGATAAAAATCCAGACCCAATCCTTGCCTGCGTCCCGAAGACGGCGAATGGTGATTGAGAGGGAAGGAAAGATTTGGGCAATGGCGTAGATCACCGCTAAACCCAGGAGGATGCCATTTTCAGTGCTGTTGAAAACGGTGGTTCCGATGATGAGGAGGATGACATAAACAATCGCGTCAACCAGGGCAAACCACCAGTATTCAGCTCGCGTCGCTGTGCCGCCGTAGGTGAAGGATTTCCTCCATGCAGTGGTGAATGCCTCAATCGGTCCCATGGATCCCATGCGATTTCTCGCAAGAACTATGGCGCTAATCTGGAATTTTGTCTGTTTCGAGACAAAAAAATTAGCTGACTTGTGTTCCCCCGCACTCTTGGAAGGCTGGCGGTTCGTCCAAGCTGACGGCTTGGCTTCCGGTCGATAGCTCAAGCGATGGTTGTTGTAAGGCGCCACGTCGAATTAAGGCCAGTCCTCGCCAGCTGTTGCCCTCTTGGAGGGCGGAGGTGATGGTTCCTGCGCGCTCGCCGTTGTGGCGAAGGGTGTCTCCGATTTCTGGGCAGGTGGATAGGGCACCGGCGGCTTGAACGGTCCAGCAACGCAGCTTTTGTTTCACCCCATCGCGGGAGGCCAGCTTGGCCATGGTTTCCTGTCCGAGATAGCAGCCTTTATCGAGGCTCACCCAGTCCCCGAGGCCCAGCTCCAGAGGATTGGTGTCGCCGTTCAACTCGTGATTGCTGAAGGGCAGTCCGTGGCTGAGACGCCAGTGCTCGAGTTGCTCCCTGCTGGCCAAATTGAGGATCTCCCAATCCGAAGGTAGGGACGTGCCCGCAAGCCAGAGGACGTCCTGATCCCACCGCAGGGGTTGGGGAGCTTGGCGCAGTCGTTGCAGGCGTCGCCTGTGACCTGACTGGGCGATCTTGACGCGATCGGCTGGGAAGATCACCCGATCGAAGCCAGTGAGCACGGCTTCTGCATCGCCGCAGAGCACCAAGACCTCGGCTCCTTCTGGATCGAGGCGAACCTCGAGGAGGGCTTGTACTCGGCCTGTGGCCGTGAGCCAGCAGCTGCGGATGAGCTGATGGTCGGGGGCCTGATCAATCGCAGCACTGGTCTGACCATGCAAGAACTGGCGGCAGCCGCTGCCGTTCAGACGTAGAGATGGAAAGCTGGCATCCCAGCGCAGTGCTTGTGCGCCCTCTGTCATGTCTTCAGCTCCTGGGCACGGGCTGCGATTTCGCTCAGTCTGAACAAGCTGACCAATTCCAGCCCAGCGGCCTCCATGGCTTCATGGCCGCCCTCTTCCCTATCCACGATCGTGACCACCCGCTCCACGACATAGCTGGCTTGTTTGAGTTGATTCACGGCTTTAATCGACGATCCTCCGGTGGTGACGACGTCTTCCAACACCGTGACCCGTGCGCCTTCTGGTGGTAAGGGACCTTCCAGCCATGCGCCGGTGCCATGGCCTTTGGCCTGCTTGCGCACAATCAGGGCATCCAGGCTGCGGCCAGCCTGAGCTGCAGCCATCGCCACTCCGCTCACCAATGGATCCGCACCCAAAGTGAGTCCCCCGACGGCGCTTGCGTCAGGCTCCACGCAAGCGAGCATGGCTGGGCTGAGTAGGGCTAGGCCAGTTCCGCTCAGGGCAACGGGTTTGCAGTTCACGTAATGGTCACTGTTGCGGCCGGAGGCGAGGGTGAAGGTGCCATGGCGATAGCACTCAGCGGCCAGTCTGTTCAACAGGGTGTCGCGGCTCATAGGGGGACTGGTCCGGGACGAAACTTTTGCCTAGTTTGCGCTCAGCTGGGTCCTGGGTTGTGTCGCGCCTTCTTCGCTCTTCGCTTGTGCTGTTGGTGTTGGCGGCGATCAATCCGGCGCGACAGGTGCTTGCCCGACCTGTGGTTTGTACTACCAGCCTTGAGGCGCCTGTTGCAATACCGACCTCAGGGCCGGCTCTGCCGGTGGAGATCACACGCTGCTCACCCGTTGAGCGAACTGACGCGATGGTGGATCGCCGCTTTTATACCTGGACAGCTCCCTTTGCCCGCGGCGTGGATGTGATCCATCAGGTCACTGACCTGCTCGGCATCGCGATGGGCGGTCCGGAGGGCAATCGCCTGATGGGCTTTGGATTCCCCGATCAAACGATCGTCTGGGATGGCTCTGTGCTGCAAAACACCACCGATGCCTTGCTGGAGGAGCAGAGCAAGCCGATCCCATGGCGCACTGTCGATATCTCCAGTGGCTTTGATAGCAGTCTGGCCAGTGAGGGTGAAGTCATCTCTGAAGCGGTGATGGTGGAACTGGACCTCCCTCCGAGCGAAACCATTGGCACGCCAGTGCGCGGCCTGTGGTAAATCCACATGGCGAGGGGGTCTAGCAATCTGGTGAATGCAGCGAACTCATAATTCGCCTAAGGCGAGTTCGATCCTCGCGACCCCCATTTACCCCAACTGATGCGCATCCTGCTTCTGCTGGTTCTATTGGTGATGCCAGCGTTCTTTGCAGCGGTTGAGGTCTCTCTGCTGCGCCTGCGGACCAGTCGAGTTCGGGTGCTGGATGAGCAGGGTGTGGCTGGGGCGCATGCGGTGCATCGCCTGCAGCGCCGCATGCGCAGGGCCCTGCTGATGTGTCAGCTCGGAGCCACGCTCTCCTTGGTCGCTCTCGGCTGGGCTGGCAGCGGATTCGCTTGGTATTGGTGGCCTGAGCAGACGCTGCCAAGCCGCTGGTGGAATTTGGTCTGGTTCCTGTTCCTCACCCTCTTGGCCACGTTGGTGGCGGGCTTGTTGCCCCGTGCCTGGGTGCTCAGCCGTCCGGAACGGGCGGCACTGATCTTGGCGCCGGTTCTGGAGGTGGTGATGCGGGTGCTGCGGCCGCTGCTCTCGCTTTTGGAGGCGTTGGCCTCTTTAGTGCTGAGACTGATGGGCCTGCCGGCGCGCTGGGATTCCCTGGGTTCACCGCTGACTGCGGGTGAATTGGAAACCCTGATCGAAAGTGGCGATGTCACCGGTCTGCGGCCAGACGAACGCAACATTCTTGAAGGAGTGTTCGCGTTGCGCGATACCCAGGTGCGGGAGGTGATGGTGCCTCGTTCGGGCATGGTCACGCTTCCTGTGGATGTGCGTTTTGCTGAGCTGATGGAGGCGGTGCACCGCACCCGTCATGCCCGCTTCCCGGTGATTGGCCAATCGCTTGATGACGTGAGGGGAGTCCTTGATCTGCGCTTGCTTGCCGAACCGATTGCTGGCGGGCTGCTGGATGAGACTTCGCCACTCGAGCCTTACCTACTTCCTGCCGAAAGCGTCCTCGAAACCAGCACCCTGGCGGAGCTGCTGGCCCTGATCCGCAATGGCCACCCCTTGTTGCTGGTGGTGGATGAACACGGTGGTACTGAGGGGCTGGTGACCGCAGCGGACCTCACTGGTGAGATCGTTGGGGAGGAGCCGGAGCCGGATTCGGAGATTCCGGATCTCCAGCCCTTGATGAACAGCCCTGGTAGCTGGCTGGTGGCTGGGGACTTGGAGATCTTCGAGCTCAATCGTCAGCTTGGACTTGAATTGCCCGAGGCCACGGAGCACCACACCCTTGCCGGTTTTTTGCTGGAGCGGCTGCAACACATCCCCGCAGAAGGAGAAGCCTTGCGACATCACGGGCTGCAATTTGAGATCGTGGCGATGGACGGACCCCGTATTGGCCGTGTGTTGTTGGTGTGCCCAGAAGGCTCGCCCACCGCTTCTGAAGACCACAATCCTGAGATCTCCGATGCCTAAAGCTGTGGTCAGTTCGTCTGATCAAGAGCAATCAGGGATAATTGGCCGGATCCCTTTCGCCTGCCCATGACCGAACCAATGGTGCCGGTGAAGGTTGGTGTGATCGGAATTGGCAACATGGGCTGGCATCACGCTCGCGTGCTGAGCCTGCTCAAAGATGCTGAGCTCGTTGGGGTCGCCGACCCCGACCCCGACCGCGGCCAGCTGGCAAAAGAGCAGTTCGGCTGCGGTTGGTTTGCCGATTACCGCGAGATGCTCTCTGAGGTTGAGGCGGTTTGTATCGCTGTACCAACGCTGCTGCACCATGCCGTTGGCCTCGCCTGTCTCGATGCCGGCCTGCATGTGCTGATCGAGAAGCCGATTGCGGCGAGCCAAGAGGAGGCATCGGCCTTGATCGCTGCTGCGAGCAGGAATGGGCGTTTGCTGCAGGTGGGGCATATCGAGCGTTTCAACCCTGCCTTCCGTGAACTGATCAAGGTGGTTGCCAATGAGGAGGTGGTTGTTTTGGAGGCGCGTCGGCATAGTCCCCATGCAGACCGCGCCAACGATGTGTCGGTGGTGCTCGATCTGATGATCCATGATCTCGATCTGGTCTTAGAGCTTGCCCAGGCCCCTGTGGTCAGCCTCGCTGCCGCGGGTGGCCGCAGTGCTGAGGGACCGATTGATTACGTGAACGCCACCCTCGGTTTTGCGAACGGTGTGGTGGCGAGCCTCACGGCTAGCAAAATGAGTCATCGCAAAATCCGAAGCTTGAGTGCCCATTGCCGTGCAAGCCTTGTGGAGACTGACTTCCTCAATCACAACCTCCACATTCATCGCCGTGCCCACGAGTGGTACTCGGCTGACCATGGCGAGCTGTTGTACCGCAATGATGGTTTTATCGAAGAGGTGAGTACCACCTCAATCGAGCCTCTGTATGCCGAGCTTGAGCACTTTCTTCAGTGCGTGCGAGGCAGGGAAACGCCTGCTGTTGATGGTCAACAGGCATCCAGAGCCTTGAAACTGGCGGATCTGATTGAGCATGCCGTTGAGCATCCAGGCATCGGTGTGCCTTTGAACGATCCGATCTGATCTCTGCCGCTCTGTTCAGACCAAGCCTTCCAGTTCCGCCAAGTCCCGAAGAGCAGCAATCTGCCAGTGGCGACACTGCGCTGGTGAGGCGCGATAGAACTGAGCCCATGCAGCCGCCTTGTGCTCGGAGTAACTGGCAACGTCTTGCTCGGGGTGGGTGAGTCCCCAGCCGACACGCACCGCATGTCCGATCACTACATCGAGAGCAATGTCATCGTCGAAGCGCACGTTTGGATTGGTGGCGGTAAAGGCCATCAGTGACAACAGGCATTCGCTGCAGAGTTGTCGGTATTCCGGTGCGCTGATTCTTCCGAGTAGATGCTCGATTTGAACAGCAAAATTTCGCTCGCCAGGTGTTTTCTCCAGTAGCAGTGCACTGGTGAGTCGATTGCGCCGTTCAAGCTTGTCGCCGATGACCAGGCCGCGGCAGTGTTGCAGCAGTGACCAGATTCCTGCATGGAAGTCTTTGGGTACGCGCTGCAGTGATCCGAGTCGGATTCGATGCTGGAGCCAGTCTCCACCACTGGGTTGCTCTTCCATGGGGGCTGGTACGGCCCATTGCACCTTTCCGCTGAGATGAAGCTGTTCGTTGCGTTTTAACGATGCTCGGGCATGCTCAAGGTCGCTGAGCACGGCCCGTAGGCGTAGCCCGATGGCGTGGGGAGGCTCGCTGCAGAGAGCCTCGAAGCCTTCGTCTTGGCTGCAGTGTCGTTCAGCGGCCAGTTCGGAGGTCAGCAGCAACAGCATTTGTCCCAGTTGCAGGGTGAGGGTGCCGCTCAGCAGCTGGGGCTGGCGTCTGGCCAGGCCATCCAGTGCCAGTAAAAGTTCCTGTTGCAGGCTGCTTTCGCGGGCATCACTGCCACAGGTACGGCGAATGAGCCCCGCAATTGTTCCACTGCCGACTGGACGACTGAGGCTCGAGTCGGCGGTGTAGTTGCGCCCCACCACAACAGTTTTCTGGCGGGCAAGCAGATCGATTAGTGCGTCTTCTAGCTGGGGGTGCACCAGACCGAGCACGCCTGCGCAGCGTCTCACAACATTCCAGTCTTGTTGCTGCAGACCGCGGCGATAGATCTCCTCCACCAGGGCAAGCAGTGTGACGCTGCTGCCCTGTGGTCCCTGTAGCTGGGCCCCATCGCCGAGACGAATGTTCAGCTGTTCAAGCACTTCGGCTTGCTCGCGCAGGGAGGCACTGCTCCAGAGGCGTTCGCATAGTTCGGCTGGAGAGATGTCATCGAGTTCTTGCTCCTGCGCGGCGGTGAGATCGCCCAGATCGGTGGAGTCCTGCAACAAGCGAGTCGGGTCAGTGCTCTGGTCATGGTCTGCAGGGTCAGCCCAGGTACCGCGCCGCTGCTCCGATAGATCGACCCATTGGCCCTGACTGGCCAGCTCGTCAAGGTGTGCATAGTGCACGGCGATGCCATCGATTTCTCCAGTGCAAAGCCGTTCTGCGAGGGCCAGCACAGTCTCCGGTGCTCTGGAGAACACCGTTTCCGAGATTGGGATCACCAGCAGAGGAGCCCCTGCGCCACGCCAGTGACGCTGCAGGAGGTGGAGTTCGTTCAACACGGTTTCCACCAGATGATTCGGGTCATCCGTGAGATAGAACGTGTCCTCCTCCAGTACGGAGGGGGGGAAGACCATCTGGCTTTGCCCTTGTCGATAGAAACGGGCGGTCACCGCTGATTCCGTTCGTACCGGTGGATGGCCACTGAGACCGAGCTCTTGATTGGCACCGACTGGGCGCAGCCGTTGTTTGAGGGCTGCCGATGGCTGCACCGTCACCTCGCCTGAGTTCGTGTCAGACACCGGAAAGCCTCGATCTCTGAGGACGTTGGCCTGGTTGGAGTTGCTGGCCACTAGTGTCACCAACACCCGATCTGCGCCAAGCGCAGCCGGCAGCCTCCGCCCGCAGGGGTCCAGGTCCTCGGGCAGTAGCAGACCTGCCAACAACATCTCCCCTAGCCAGGCGAGGCTTTGGGTCCACAACAGCGGCACGTTGGCGTTGGCCTGTCGCTGTTGACTTCCAGGTTGTCGACGTTCAGCGCTGAGAGCGTCCTTTGGCACCACATAGAGCTCTGGATAAAGCCGCTCGCCGTTGTGCTCGACGGCCAGCGGTTGGAGCCGCTCCTGCCATTGCTTGGCCTCATCCCAGCGTTCTTCACAGCAGGCGGTGATGAGTTCGTAGGCCAGGAACAGGGGCCATTCCGATTCGATTCCCTCAAAGGTGGCTAGTTCCTCTCGCTCGTAATGGAGACGGCTGATGTCTTCCACCACGGTCTGGTGACCATCACGGCGGAACCGTTTGTAGCCATAGGGTCCGCCGAGATCACGGCGGATTCGGTCGCAGGTGCGGGCCACTAGCTGCCGGTCTTCGATCGCCCAGGCGGGGTAGCCCACCACAGAGAGGCAAGCACTATCAGATTCTTTGCTTGCTGACTCACGAGGGAGCAGCCCTTGCAGGGCGCGGCGCAGACGCACCAATGAACCCTGGGGGATCTGCACAACCACGCTGCCGTCACCGTTTGTTCCGAACAGATCGAGGGCCTCCAGGGCCTCCAGGGCCGCTTTGGCCATTCCGATCGAGCTGGCATTGCGTTCGGGTAAGCCGTGATTGCCTTTGTCGCCGCGCTCCCAAATGCCGTAGTCGGGAATGCGGTAAGCCCTGGCCACGTAATACACCAGGTTTTGGATGAAGTCCGCTTCATGGCGGCTACGCACCACCGTCAGCCCGCTCCGGGTGAGTTGCGCCAGTTGGAGCAGAAACAGCGATGTGGCATCCAGTTGCAGGTGTCCCCAGCCGTTATCAGGTACCACCGTGTCACCGGTGGCTGTGTCGTATTTGGCGTGAAGGGCGTCAAGCGGATGGAGGCTTTTTTTGAAACGCTCGACTTTGTGGGCCTGGCGCATCATTGCGTTGAGCAGGCCCCGCATCAGTGCCAGAACCCGTTGCTCCAGCTCCCAGGAGCGGGCTGTGGCAACCCCCTCTAAGCGCCGATGGGCGAGGGCCAGGCCCCAGACGCACTGGATGGAATACACACAGTCGCGGACCCAAGCATCGCCATAGTTGCCATGGACGGTGTGTGCGGTGCTGGCGGGAAGCAGGCCGGTGATTGGATGCTGGCGGCTCAGAACCACCCGCTCAATTGATTGGTCCAGGCTGTGGAGCAGCTGCCTTCGCTGCTCTTCTTGATTGAGATCGAAGGGGGTGGGTTGCGTCCGAACCATGACCTCCTGGCCGACCGGACCTAAATTCTCCTCTCTTGGCTCGACCTGGATGGGCACTGTCAATCTCGATCCTTCTGATCAACGCCGTTGCCATGTGCTGGGGATTGGGGTGGATGCCTGTGCAGACGTGCTTAGGGCTGCCATTGGTCTGCATACTCGCGGAGGTGGTCAGATCGTGACCCTGAATGCAGAGATGACGATGTTGGCCAGGGCCAATGCCTCTCTGGGCGCAGCGATTGCTGATGCTGAGCTGGTGATTCCGGATGGCGCTGGCGTGGTCTGGGCTCTGGCCCGCCAGGGTGTCAAGGTGCGCCGCAGTCCCGGCATTGAGCTGGCTCGTGCCCTGCTCAGTTATGCCCAGACTCATGGCTGGAGAGTGGCGCTGATCGGTGCGACTCCTGAGGTGATGGACCGACTGCGTGATTGCCTGGTCCGGGAACTGCCGGAGCTGCAGGTTGTGATCGCAGAGCATGGCTACCAATCCGCTGACGATTGGCCAAAACTGGAAGCCAATCTCAGGGCTCAGACTCCGGACCTCGTGCTGCTTGCCCTCGGCGTACCGCGCCAAGAAACGTGGTCACAGCGTGTGCGACAAGGGCAGCCTGGATTGTGGATGGGTGTAGGAGGCAGTTTCGATGTCTGGGCCGGAGTCAAGCAGAGGGCACCACAATGGATGAGCCGCTTCCAAGTGGAATGGCTTTATCGCTTGGTGCAGGAACCGAGTCGCTGGCGACGGATGTTGTCCCTGCCTGCCTTTGCACTTGCAGTGTTGCGTGGTCGTTGATTGGGCTTGCCAATCAAGACTTATCGGTCTTTCCCAAATAGACAGTGACATCAACAAGGCTTCAGGGGCCTTGTCGAGGTTCTTCAAGCTTTCGCTCTGCCTTCGACTTGATTAGCGGAAGCCAACGGAGGCTTGCCAAACGAAGGCGAGAAGCAGGAACAACAGAGGAATGATCGGCAGGATGTCGACCAGCGGACCGAAGGCCTGATAAGCCTCGGGCAGTTGGGCCAGCAGATCGAGTGTGGTGGCGGCCATCCCGGCGATGTAAAACGTCGTTCAGCGGACGCTACCACGTGTGATGGGCCGGAGAGTCCGGATCCCAGGGAGCGAAATCCTCTGAAAAACAGCCTTCGCGGATGGCTTGGCCCATGGCTGTGGTGAAGCGGATCAAGTGGGTGAGGTTGTGCAAGCTCAGCAGGGTCAGTCCCAGCAGTTCTTCACTGCGGATCAGATGGTGCAGGTAGGCCCGGGTATGACTTTGACAGGCTGGGCAGCTGCAGCTTGGATCGAGGGGCGTGTGGTCATGGCGGAAGCGGGCATTACGCAAATTCCAGCGCTCCCCATTCACCAAGGCGGTGCCATGGCGACCGAGGCGTGTCGGTAGAACGCAGTCGAACAGATCAATGCCGTTTGCAACAGCGACAGCCATCTCCGGGAGTGTGCCGATCCCCATCAGATAGCGGGGACGGTCGCTGGGCAGCAGGGGGGTCACTTGGCGGACGATTCGATGCATGTCTTCAACCGGCTCCCCTACGCTCACCCCGCCAATGGCGATGCCGGGCAGGTCGAAACTGGCAATGGCACGGGCACTTTGTTCGCGCAGATGGGGGTAGCAGCCTCCTTGCACAATCCCGAACAGGGCTTGATCTGTTTTGGTGTGGGCGGCGGCACAACGCTCAAGCCAGGCATGGGTGCGGCGGCAAGCCTCCTCCACGTCGTTCTCGGTAGCTGGATAAGGGGGGCACTGGTCGAATGCCATGGCCACATCGGCCCCCAGGGCCATCTGGATCTCCATCGAGCGCTCAGGTGTGAGCAGGATGCGGCTTCCATCCCTGGGATTGCGGAAATCCACGCCGTGATCGTCGATGCGGTTGAGGTCCGCCAGGCTGAAGACTTGGAACCCTCCTGAATCAGTGAGCATTGGGCCATCCCAGCCCATAAAGCGGTGGAGGCCGCCGGCTTCGGCCACGACCTGCTCACCAGGCTGTAGATGCAGGTGATAGGTGTTGGACAGCACCATCTGTGCTCCTGTCTCAGCCAGTTGCGCGCTGGTCACCCCTTTGACGGTGCCCAAAGTGCCGACCGGCATGAACCGTGGGGTGGAGACCGGGCCATGGGGCGTTTGAAAACAACCGCAGCGCGCTTTGGTGTGGCTGCAGTGTGCGTCGATCTGAAAGCGGAACACGGGCCAATCCGGGGCCATGCCTGACCCTACGGTGAGCGGCATCTCTTGCTGCGGCGTTCGCCGCTCCTGTCGATGCCGAGCGCTCCTGGCTGGTTGCGCGACCTTTCCGGTGCCTGGGTCTTCTATTCGGTGTTGCCCGGTTGGCCTGGTGTGGCGCCTGGATTTGAGCGCATCGCCCGCTTTGCCCCTTGGATTGGCCTCGTGATTGCAGCCCTGCAGGTGGCTGTATGGCTGCTTCTGCAAGCTCTGGGCTGGCCTGTGGCGGCTTCCGTGTTGCTCGTAATCAGCGTGGGGGTTTGGATCACCGGCGGTTTGCACGTGGATGGGGTGATGGATAGTGCCGATGGTTTGGCTGCCGGTCCGTCACGATGCTTGGAGGCGATGGACGACAGTCGGGTCGGTGCCAGCGGCGTCCAGGCGTTTGCCTTGGTGTTGATCCTGCAGGTTGCTGCGTTGTGGTCTCTTGCTGATCGCCTGCCGGCATGGATCCCTGTGGTGTTGCTTAGTGCTGGCTTCTGGGGGAGATGCTCACCGCTATGGGCCCTGCATCGGTTTCGCTACCTGCGGCCGGATGGAACGGCGGGCTTTCATCGGGCCAGGGCCCGTGGCCTGAGGGAGTGGGTGCCTGCCCTGATCGTGGCGTCCATCACCCTTGCGCTCACGTTTGCTTTGGCTCAGCCGTTCTGGTTTCTGATCGCTTTGACGATGGCGGTGGGTGTGGTGATCAGTGGGGTTGTGGCTGAATGTCTCGGCCGCAGGCTTGGTGGCCATACCGGAGACAGCTACGGAGCATCGGTTGTGTGGACCGAGAGCTTCACCTTGGTTGCTCTTGCTGTGCTTCTCCCTCTGCTGGATGGCGCGGCAGGGTGAGCACAAAGGCATTGCCTTTCGCTGGTAATTGGGGATCGACTGTGGCTGGGCTTTCGGCCAGCAAAAGGTTCCCGCCCCGTTCCTCCGCGAGTTGGCGTGCCAGGGCCAGACCGAGTCCGCTGCCGCTGCGGTCCTTACTGCGGCTGCCTCGGACGCCCCGGCTAAAAATCGCTTGCCGTTCATGCTCAGGGATCGGGTCTCCCTCGTCCCAAAGGCAGAGACCCTTCTCAAGAATTTTGAGCCCGAGTGATGCTCCGGATGGGCTGTAACGGAATGCATTGTCCATCAGGTTGGCCAGGATCTCGGCCACGACTGCATCGGCAGCCGGTCTGGGTTCTTGCATCCATGCCGGCCACTTCATCGGTCCATGCCAGTCACGCCCCTGCAATGCGGCCGTGGCGGCGGCGCGTTCCGCCAGGGGCGCCACCAGCGTCTGAAGGCTGATTGCGGGGTGGTCGGGGAGCACTGGAGGCAGTAGCAGTGGAGTGCTGCCGCTGCTGGCAAGGCGTATATCGGGGTTGCCAATCCGGTCGAGGGCGGAGATGTAGCGATCCAATTGCCCTTGTTCCTGCAGCAGGTTTTCGACCAGCGCCCTGTGGTGACTGTCGGGATCAAGCCGTCGCAGCAGCAGTTGGGCGTAGGTGCGGAGAGCGGCAAGCGGATTGCGAAGCTGATGCACCATCAGATTCAGTTGCTGTCGCTGTTGCTCGAGCTGCTCCATCAGACGGCTGCGCTCGACGTCCAGGCTCAGGCACTGGGCCATGGCGCTGGCACTGGCCTGGAGGCGTTGATCCAGATCGGTTGTCCAGGCCTGGTCGTTAATGGTTTCGGCCCGAAGGGCCCCGAGCAGAAGATTGCCGTTGCGCAGGGGGTACCAGCGCCGTTCAGGGCTGGGCATGCGCAGGCTGGGATCGGCTTCGGCTGGTGGTAAGGATGTGGGGCTTGTGGGCCATTGCTGCACCATCTCCAAGCTGGCGCTCTCCCCCTCCTGCCCTTGGGCTGCATACAGAACCAAATGGGACAGCGCATGCACAGCAGCGAAGCTCTCGAGCTGTTGCTGCGCCAGTTGCAGGAAGCGTTCCGACAGTGGCATGACATCGATCGTGCCCCTTGATACAGACGATCTGAAGGTCTGCTTAGCCCAGGGACTTGAAAAATTGGGAAAAAGTCTTAAGATCTGATGATCGACAGACACCGCAACGCCCTAAGGCGTGTGCGAAACGTCATCGGGCCCAGTTTTTGGTTGCACATTCCTTGCGACCAAGGCTACAGCAGAGTTTGACCACTAACCATCTCTGTCTGCGTCGACTCCGGTTGACTGAATCGTGATGCGTGCTCTGGTGCGGCGCTGAGTTCCCTCAGTTCCCCCTAGCCGCTTCTGCTGCTGACGTTTGGACAGTTCTGTCCCTCCCTGCTCTTTCTCTTGCCCTCGCTCTGGGGGTCATCGTCTTATGTCCAAGAAGCGCAAGCGCATTAGTCGCCGCCGCCTGGCAGGTCAGCGGGTTCTGGCCCATGTCGCCACCTTTCATCTTGAGACGGGCGAGCACAAGCCGGTGACGGCAGCCCGACGCTATATCGCTGAAAGCTGCATCAGCGCGCCTGCACTGCTGCGTGTGCGCCGCAACGAGCACACCACGGATCATTTCTTCTGGGGTGAAAAGGGCTTGTTCAGCGCCCAGTACGCCGAAGAGAACCACTTCCTCTTCCCCTCACTGCGTTCCATCGTCGACAAGGTTGGCGAAGAGGTGATGTTCGAAGGTCTAGAACTGGCCTCCGATGACTGGGAAGAAATGGAAGAGTACGAGTACGCCTTCGTTTAGGCCCGCTCGGTTACTGCTTCAGCGGTCATCAAGCGTCGACACCTGGAGTCCCAAGCCAGGTGTCGATCGTCTTGCAGATGGTTGGAAAGACGCTGTCGGGGATGGTATGCCCCCCGTTGAAGGTCTCGAGCTTCAGCTCAGCCTGGCTCTCGGCCAGGCGTCTTGAGAGCTCATCAGCCGCAGAGCTCGGTACTACCTCGTCCTGAAGGCCGTGGATGAGCAGCACAGGGGGGCGCTGCATTGGTGGGTTCCAATTGGGATGGGCATAGCCACTGCAAGCAATTAATCCGGCCAAGGGGAGACTGGAGCCGGTTGCTAGGGCCATGGCGGCTCCTTGGGAAAACCCAAGCACCACTGTTGCTTGAAGGGGGAGGCCATCGTTGGCCAGCTCGAGCAGCCTGGCCTTGAGGTGCTCCTGTGCTGCGGGCACAGCCTCCCATTCTGCAGGGAAAAGGCCATACCACTGGCGACCCATGCCCTGGGGATGGAGCTCAGGGGCGGGGAGGGCCACCAGCTCAAGAGCTGTTCTTGTCTGCTGCGCCAGGGCTTCCCCGAGCAGGAGCAGGTCATCGGCATCTGCTCCCCAGCCGTGGAGAAGCACCAGTCGTGCTTGTGCGTCAGCTCTCGGCTGGTGCCGGAGAGCGGTGGCGGTGGCCGAGGGCATGAGGGGTGCTGGAGCGTTGCTGCGTAGGTTGGCTCAGGCCTGATTTTGCCCCGATTCCATGGCTCCGTTCGCCCTGCTGAGCGTCTCTGACAAAACCGGTCTGGTGCCCTTGGCTGAGGCGTTGCACCATCAGCATGGCTTTCAGCTGCTCTCTAGCGGTGGCACTGCAAAGGTGCTTCAGGACGCGGGGTTGCCTGTGACCAAGGTGGCGGACTACACCAGTGCGCCTGAAATCCTGGGCGGACGAGTTAAGACCCTGCATCCACGTGTGCATGGCGGCATCCTTGCCAAGCGCGATGATGCCGCCCATCGCCAGGATCTTGAGCAGCAACAGATCCCTCTGATCGATCTGGTGGTGGTCAACCTCTACCCCTTCAGGGAGACGGTTGCCCGCCCGGATGTGACCTGGGATCAGGCGATCGAGAACATCGACATCGGCGGACCGACCATGGTGCGGGCTGCGGCCAAGAACCATGCCGATGTGGCAGTGCTGACCAGCCCCGATCAGTACGAGCGTGTGCTGGACGCTCTTCAGAGCTCAGGGGGGGGTGTGCCCGCTCCAATGCGCCGACAGTTGGCGCTCGAAGCTTTTCAGCACACGGCTGCTTACGACACGGCGATCAGTGTCTGGATGGCTGGGCAGATGGATGTTGAGTCGGCTCCATGGCTTGATGCCGTGCCTCTGCGCCAGACGTTGCGTTATGGCGAAAACCCCCATCAGAAGGCTCGTTGGTACAGCCAGCCCAACCAGGGTTGGGGTGGCGCGCTCCAATTGCAGGGCAAGGAGCTGAGCACGAATAACCTGCTCGACCTTGAGGCGTCACTGGCGACCGTGCGCGAATTCGGCTTTGGTGTCGATGGTCGTCATCCTGCCCAGCAGCCAGCAGCGGTCGTTGTGAAGCACACCAATCCCTGCGGTGTTGCCGTGGGCGATGGGGTAGCCCATGCCCTCAAACGCGCTCTCGATGCAGACAGGGTCAGTGCTTTCGGTGGCATTGTTGCCATCAATGGGGAGGTGGATGCGGCGGCGGCTCGTGAGCTCACCAGTCTCTTCTTGGAGTGTGTTGTGGCCCCAGGCTTTACTGCGGAGGCTCGCGAGGTGCTGTCCACCAAGGCCAATTTGCGCTTGTTGGAGCTCTCGTCCGCCGCGATCGATGCCGCCGGTCATGATCACTTACGCAGCATCCTTGGTGGCGTGCTTGTCCAGGATCTCGACGATCAGCCGATTGATCCCGCCACTTGGACAGTGCCAACTCAGCGCCAGCCCACAGAGCAGGAAAAAGCTGACCTCCAATTCGCCTGGCAGCTGGTCCGTCATGTGCGTTCCAACGCGATTGTGGTGGCGCGTGGGGGGCAAAGCCTTGGTGTCGGTGCCGGCCAGATGAATCGGGTTGGTTCAGCCCGATTGGCCCTTGAGGCTGCAGGGGAGCAAGCCAACAATGCGGTGCTCGCCAGCGACGGGTTCTTCCCGTTTGATGACACCGTGCGTCTCGCTGCCAGCCATGGCATCTCCGCGGTGATTCATCCCGGCGGCAGCATGCGCGATGCCGACTCGATTAAGGCTTGCGATGAACTGGGGCTGGCGATGATGCTCACCGGTCGGCGGCATTTTCTTCACTGAATCAGGTTTCAGCTCGACCGTGTTGGTCAGCGACGGGTTGGGTGCAGTTCTAAATTCCTTCCACGCAACTGCTTCTCTCGATGCTGGCCACTCTTCCTTTCAGCCTCAACTTCGTCCATCCACTTCTGATGGGGCTGCTTCTTGCCATGGGTGGCTATGCCATGTTTCTTGGCATCAAGACCAAGAAGGTACGCACTGGCACTGCTGAGCAGCGAAAGGCTCTGCTCCCCGGCAAGTTTGCCCAGCGTCACTATTTCTGGGGCAGCATGCTGCTGGCGTTGATGGTGTTTGGAAGCCTTGGAGGCATGGCCGTCACCTACCTCAACAACGGCAAACTGTTTGTTGGCCCTCATCTCTTGGTGGGCCTGGCGATGACGGGAATGATTGCTGGAGCTGCCTCACTGTCACCCCTGATGCAACGTGGCAATGTGATTGCCCGCAAGGTCCATGTTGGTCTCAATATGGGCATGCTCACGCTCTTCCTCTGGCAGGTCGTGAGTGGGCTGCAAATCGTGAACAAGATCTGGACGAACAGCTGACCTTGGCAGAGGGCCTTGGCAACTTTGGGCGGCGTTTAAAACGCCGCCCTTTTGCGTGGTGGACAGACCAGATGATGGGTGGCGTGGAAGTCCTCCTGCACTTTCCAAGTCAGCCGTCGGGAGATCTGGCGCACGATCTGGCGGAGAAGATGATCACCGCTCGATTGCACCAGACCGTCTGGAAGCAATGTGATCACTTTGGGGAGCTTGATCCAGACAGACAGATCAAGATCCCAGCTCACATTCGTTGAGATCTCTGAAGCTGCCGCAGGTTGTTCAGCTGTGCTGATTGCGGTGTCTTCAAGTCGCAATGAGGCCTGAAAGTCAACGTCGTAGAGGGCATTGAGGCCATCGCCGCTACCGGGAACAGGCACCGTGGCGATGGCATAGGTTCCCTGCTGCTGGGGAAGAAGTCGAAGGCCGATGGTCGGCTCCACTTCGAAGCCAAAATTGCCGAAGCGGCCGAGCCGTAGGGCGTAGGCCTGTGGATCAAGCACCTCGACCTCCATCGGCTTGGCACAACGCCTAAACCAGCCCTCATGACGATCCAGGTACGAACTGACCTGGGCCATAGGGGCGCGCATCTCCATCTGATCGGAGAAATGACTGCTGTAGCAGCGGACCTGTGGGTCCTTGCTATGGCGCAGGGTGTTAGCTGGATGTCTCGTCAAGAGCAGCACGGATCGCGGTCCCTTTCCGGGGAGGGTCCCCGCGTGTCAACCAATGTAAAGGTGCCCAGGGTCAGCTTTCGCTCAGTGCGATCAGTCGCTGAATCACATGTTCTACAACGCGATCTGGTGTCGAGGCGCCAGAGGTAATGCCTACGGTCACAGGGCCGGAGGGAAGGAAGTTGTCTTCCCTTCTGAGCTCTTCTTCCTGGTCGAGGGGCTTGTGCTCGATGCTGTTGTCGGCTCCGATCCGTTCCGGGGTGTCGATATGGAAGGAGCGGATGCCGCGGCTGATGGCAATCTCCTGGAGGTGAGTGGTATTGGAGGAGTTGTAACCACCGATCACCACCATCAGGTCGAGGGGTTCATCCACCAGCGAGAACATGGCGTCCTGGCGTTCCTGGGTGGCATCGCAGATGGTGTTGAAGGCCAGGAAGTGATCGTTGAGGTCGGCGGGTCCGTATTTGCGCAGCATCGTGCGTTCGAATAAGCGCCCGATTTCCTCGGTTTCACTTTTGAGCATTGTTGTCTGGTTCGCCACGCCCAGTCGTTCAAGGTCGCGATCGGGATCGAATCCCTGGGAACAGGCGTTGGCGAATTTGGCAATAAAAGCCTCGCGGTCGCCGTTGCCAAGGATGTAGTCGGCCACCATCTGCGCTTCCTTGAGGTCGAGCACGACCAGATAGGTGCCGGCAAAGGAGCTGGTGGCAAGGGTTTCCTCATGCTTCACCTTGCCGTGAATGATCGAGGTGCAGGTGTGCTTCTTGTGCTTCTCCACCGTGTTCCACACCTTCGAGACCCAGGGGCAAGTGGTGTCAACGATGTGGCACCCTCGCTCGTTGAGCAGTTGCATCTCCTGCACTGTGGCCCCGAAAGCGGGAAGGATCACCACATCGCCGCAGTCAACACCGGAGAAGTCCTTCACGCCTTGGTCGACTGCGATGAACTCCACGTTCATCTCACGGAGGTGGTCGTTCACAGATGGGTTGTGAATGATCTCGTTGGTGATCCAGATCCGCTCATGGGGATAGTGCTTGCGGGTCTCGTAGGCCATCGCAACGGCCCGTTCCACGCCCCAGCAGAAGCCGAAGGCTTCTGCTAAACGAACCTTCAGGCGTCCATGGCTGAGGCGATAGTCGTTATCACGGATCGAGCCGATCAGGCTGCTCTGATAAGCCTGCTCCAGGCTGCCGGCGACCTCGTCGGCGCGTCCGAAGCCTCGGCGGTTGTAGCGGTCGGAATGGTGCAGAGAACGCTTGAAGGCGTGGGTATCCATATCCGGCAAAGCAGTGGCATGACTCTATGGGCAGCTCCGGCTGTCTGACGTGACAGGGGTCGTTGTTGCGGATGGTTTGGCCATCTCTGCCCAATAAAAAGGTCCGACCTGATGGCCGGACCTGGTTTGTTGCGTTCAGCCAAGAGTGGCTGTCTAGTTGTTGGTGGTGGCGAAGTCTGGATAGGCCTCCATGCCGTGCTCACCGATGTCAAGGCCTTCGGTTTCTTCGGCTTCAGTAACGCGGATGCCACCGAATAGGGCACCGATCACTGACCAGGCGATCCAGCAGGTCACTAGGGCCCAAAGTGCGTAGGCACCGGCGCCAAGGGCTTGGATTCCAAGCTGGTCGATGCCTCCGCCGTTGAACAGTCCGAGCGCATCGCCACTCTCCTGGATGTCGTAGCCCCAGAGACCAATGACGAGAGTTCCCCAAACACCACAGACACCGTGGACGGAGAAGGCTCCGACCGGGTCATCGATTCCGGCGGAATCGAGCGCGGCCACTGCGAAGACAACAATGATGCCTCCGATTAAACCGGCAAACCAGGAGCCAACCCAGGTGAGGTTGGCGCAACCTGCGGTGATGCTGACGAGACCAGCCAAGATGCCGTTGATGATCATCGTCAGGTCTGGCTTACCCGAAGTAAGTGTGGAGACAAGCGTGGCGCCGATGGCACCGCCTGCCGCCGCGAGGGTGGTGGTGACTGCCACATAGGGCACCCATTCATCCATGCCGAGTTGGGAGCCTGGATTGAATCCATACCAGCCGATCCAAAGGATCAGAGCTCCAAGAGTGGCAATGGCCATGTTGTGGCCTGGGATGGCCTGGGGACGGCCACTCACAAATTTGCCAATGCGAGGGCCGAGGAGCATGGCTCCAACCAGCCCTGCCCAGGCTCCAACTGAGTGAACGATTGAAGATCCTGCGAAATCGATGAAGGGTCGAATCACGGCTCCATCAGCATCTCTCGCCCCAATCTCGTTCAGCCAACCACTGTTCCATTCCCAGGAACCAGAGATGGGGTAGATCACACCCGTCAGCACAATTGCGAAGACCACGAATTCACCGAACTTGACGCGTTCAGCCACGAGTCCGGAAACAATCGTTGCGGCAGTACCAGCAAAAGCAGCCTGGAAGAGGAAGTCGATGGATGGCACCAACTGCACACAATCCTTGGCTGGATCAGGGTTTGCGGCACATGCCAAGGCATCAGCTGCACTCCAGTCAAAGAAGAATCCTTTGAAGGAAAGCCAACCGCTAACGATTGAATCTCCATACATCAGGGAATAACCGACAACCCAATAAGCGGTGACGGCCAGTGCGAAAACAAACAGATTTTTCGCAAGGATGTTGACAGCGTTTTTCTGACGGCACATGCCGGCCTCGACCATGGCGAAGCCCGCATTCATGAAGATCACAAGCACTGCTGCGATCAGCAGCCAAAGGTTGTCAGCGAGGAACTTCGCTGCTTGTGCACCTGTGAGGTCACTAAAGCCGACGCTTTCGGCTCGGACGGAAAGATTGAAAATGCCTAGCCCGAGTAGGGCGAGGGGAACGGTTGCCAGCCAGAGGCGGGAGCGATCGGAGCTAAAGCCGCGGATGCTGCGTAGGAGGAGCATGGGGCCATCCAGGAGGCTGGCCTCCTGGAGACGTGTCTTGCTCCGCCTCGATGGCGGCTGCAGAGCAGTTGTCATAAATGAAAAGCAGGGCTGCAAAGCCGGTGGTGATGGCCCACCGCTACATCAAAAATGCTCGCTAAAGAACTTTTTTCAAGTGTCTTTGGCTACCGAATTTGCAAAAGGTGCATATTGTTACACTCGCTACAGCGATTGGTTTTGACTGGGCTGCTGCCGTTGCACGGGTCTCAAGCCCAGCCAGCTCACCTGATCGCTTTCAAAACGGAAGCAGCAGGGCAGCACCTCGACGCCGGCATCAAGGGCTTCACGAAAGAGTTCGCCGTATCGTGGATCTGCGCGATCGCCTGGAGCAAAGCAGGTTAGATCCGGCCTGCTTAAACAGGGCACCAGAACAGCCCGTGCGCTGGGCAGTACGTCGATTAGCTCTTGCAGATGCTTCTGCCCCCGTTCGGTGATGGTGTCCGGGAAGAGTGCCAGGGAACCTTCGCACCAGGTGGTGTTTTTCACCTCCAAGTAAATCGGGCGTTGATCAACGGCCTGTTCCGCCGGCTGGAGCAGTAGGTCGATGCGGCTTTTCTTGTTCTTGCCATAGGGCACTTCGGCTCGGATGGAGCCGATCTCGCCAAGCTGCGCATCGAGGCAGCCGGCTTCGATCGCTGAGCGGATCAGTCGATTGGGGAGTGCAGTATTGATGCCAACCCAGCACTCTTTTCCGTCCGCTCCAGGCACTTCTGCTTGCTCCCAGGTCCAGGCCAGTTTTCGGGTAGGGGATGGGGCATGGCGCAGTCGCACCCTTTGGCCTGGCAGGAGCACGCCAGTCATGGGTCCGGTGTTGGCGCAATGGGCTGTGACCTCTGTGCCGTCATCCAGGCGAACATCAGCCAGGAAACGTTTGTAGCGCTTGAGCAGTACCCCTTCGTGTAAGGCCTCGAATTGAAGGAGGGGTAAGTCAGCCATGGGTGTGAGCTGAAGAGTCCGGGGATGGTGGCCATGGTGGCCCCTGGCCTGTGCCGCTCAGCCCCAGGCGGCCGAGAATACCGCCCGACTCTTCACTGCCTGCGGTCCCTCCATGGCGAGATCCCTCAAGCGCATCGCTCTGGTGGTGACCTACGGCACCTTGCTCAGCAAGGTGGGCGGCCTCGTCCGACAACTAGTGATTGCCGCTGCTTTCGGCGTTGGGGCTGCGTATGACGCCTACAACTACGCCTACGTGCTGCCGGGATTTCTGCTCATCCTGCTCGGCGGCATCAATGGGCCCTTCCACAGTGCGATGGTGAGCGTTCTGAGTCGTCGCCCTCGGCAGGAGGGTGCCCATATCCTCGCCACGCTCAACACGATGGTGAGTGCTGTGTTGTTGGTGGTGACCCTCGCACTGGTGCTTGCGGCCGACCCGCTGATCACCCTGGTAGGGCCGGGACTGCCTCCAGAGCTGCACCACAACGCCGTCCTTCAGCTGCAAGTGATGGCGCCGATGGCTCTGCTTGCCGGTTTGATCGGTCTCGGCTTTGGATCCCTCAATGCCGCCGATGAGTTCTGGATCCCGGCTATTTCACCATTGATGTCAAGCCTGGCATTGATTCTCGGCGTTGGTTTGCTCTGGTGGCAGCTCGGCGACTCGATTGCATTGCCCGAGTTCGCGATCCGGGGTGGAGTGGTGTTGGCCCTCGCCACCCTCGTTGGCGCCTTTTCCCAGTGGCTACTCCAGCTCCCGGCGTTGATCAAGCATGGGTTGGCTCGCCTCCATTTCGTCTGGGACTGGCGCCATCCAGGGGTGCGTGAGGTCTTGCAGGTGATGGGACCTGCCACCCTCTCCTCGGGCATGTTGCAGATCAATGTGTTCACTGATCTGTTTTTCGCCTCTGGAATTCTCGGTGCGGCGGCTGGTCTGGGCTACGCCAATCTGCTGGTGCAGACCCCATTGGGTTTGATCTCCAATGCTCTGCTGGTGCCGCTCCTACCCACCTTCGCCAGGTTGACGGCCGCAGAGGATCGCCCTGCTCTGGTGGCACGCATCCGTCAGGGACTGATGCTTTCGACGGCCAGCATGCTTCCTCTGGGCGCGTTGTTTGTGGCTCTCGGGGGCCCAATCGTGGCGCTGGTTTACGAACGTGGTGCTTTCGATGCCCAGGCCGTGCAGTTGGTCACCGGACTGCTGATGGCGTATGGCGTCGGCATGCCGGCTTATCTCGGTCGGGATGTGCTCGTGCGTGTTTTTTACGCGTTGGGCGATGGCACCACTCCCTTCCGTCTCTCCATGGCGGGGATCGGCATGAATGTTCTGTTCGACTGGGTTCTCGTGGGTGGCCCCACTCCTTGGGGCCCTCAGCTTCCGTTCAATCTCGGTGCTCCGGGTCTGGTGCTTGCGACGGTGGCGATCAATCTGATCACCTGCATCGCATTGCTGTTGGCGTTGCAGTCGCGACTTCAGGTTTTGCCCCTTCGGGACTGGGCCATGGATGGGATGTCCCTGTTGGTGTCTGCTGGGCTTTCAGGTGCAGCAGCATGGGCACTGAGTGCTCTGATTGCCTGGCCCCACGATTTGGTGGGGCGTTTGTTGCAGGTGGGCTTGTCGACGGCGGCGAGTTGTCTGGTCTTCTTCGCTCTGGGTCGTGCCTTTGATGTGCCGGAAGTGGCCCAAATCACAAGCGCCTTTACGCGCCGGTTTAGTCGTCGCTGAGAATGACGTTGCGGTCTTCCCTCACTTGGATGGGCAGCTCTAGTTGCTGGCGACCCACCACTTGAGGACCTTGCACGGACAAGATGCGGGCCTCAATCCCGAATTCTTTGAAAGCGTTTTCGAGCTCCTGAATTAACGCTTTCTCAACCTGAGCCTCGGAATCAACAACTTTGCCGATCAGGCGCTCTCCGAGCTTGCCGATGCGTTGGCGCATCACCTCGCGGGCATTGGTGACCTCGATGATCAGCACGGGAACGTCCGGGTTGGCAGCAACCTTATCGGCAGTACTCCTCCAAGATCTCTTCGAGATCATGAAGCTGTACAGCAGGAATCAGACGGGCCAGTGGGAGTTTGGTGCTGCCTCCACCCATGGGAACCTGCAGGGCTTCGAGCGCTTGGCGGGCAGCAATTCCGGCTCCTTGATCCAGCCGGGCGCTGCATTCGATCGCTAGAGCCTCCGCTAGGCCAGCATCGCCGAGATAGAGATGCCATCCGGCGACTTGCAGGTAAAGACGATCGCTGAGCGCTGTGGTCAGATCGCGTAGGGCAGCAGCGTCGAGGCTCATGGCTGATCGCGTTGTTGAGGATTCGTGGAGGTGGTGCTCACTGGTTCAGTTCGGCGGGGTCGTTGGGCAATCACGGTGATCAGTTGCACCATCAACAGCGTGAACCAGAGCTCTGTGAACCAAGCAAGATGCTCCCAAGGGTGCCGCATGCCCTGCACGAACCAGAGCCCGCTATTGATGGCGGCAAAGACGCCAGCGTGCAGGGTGAGATTCACAATCCGGCTGAAGTGCCGGTAAATCGGATCCTCCGGATTGGCCGGGCCGTACCAGCGGATAGGCATGGAGCAGCGCCTGTGCAATGCATTGATTGTGGCGCTCGCTTCGAGCACGTGGGAGCTCCGCTGATGCGACAGGGCCGCAGACATGGTTGACGTCGGGTGCCTCGATGAGCTCAGATAGTCGGGCCCAAGCGCTTGTAGCTCAGCGGATTAGAGCATCTGACTACGGATCAGAGGGTCGGGAGTTCGAATCTCTCCAGGCGCGCTTGAAAGCTGTCCGCAAGGGCAGTTTTTTTTTGCAATCAATGCGTTGGAAGTCATTTCCTACGATTCATCAACAGCAGGCCTCCTCCGATGTCAGACAGCGCTTCCGCTCCGATCAATGCCGCTCTGGTGGATGCCGATCCCGCGATCGCTGCCCTGATTGATCAGGAGCAGAACCGTCAGGAAACGCACCTGGAGCTGATCGCCTCCGAGAACTTTGCCTCTCGTGCCGTGATGCAGGCCCAGGGCTCGGTTCTCACTAACAAATATGCCGAAGGCCTTCCCCACAAGCGTTACTACGGCGGCTGTGAGCACGTGGATGCCATCGAGGAGCTGGCGATCGAGCGGGCCAAGCAGCTCTTCGGTGCCGCCTGGGCCAACGTTCAGCCTCATAGCGGTGCCCAGGCCAACTTCGCCGTCTTTCTGGCGCTGCTGAAGCCTGGCGACACGATCATGGGTATGGACCTCAGCCATGGCGGGCACCTCACCCACGGATCGCCCGTGAACGTGAGCGGTAAGTGGTTCAACGTGGTGCAGTACGGAGTTGATCAAGCAACCCAGCGCCTGGACATGGAGCGGGTCCGGCAACTTGCGCTTGAGCACAAACCGAAGCTGATCGTTTGCGGCTATTCCGCCTACCCACGCACGATCGATTTCCCTGCCTTCCGAGCCATCGCCGATGAAGTGGGTGCCTTCTTACTGGCTGATATGGCCCACATCGCCGGGCTCGTGGCTGCAGGAGTGCATCCCAGTCCTTTGCCTCACTGTGATGTGGTGACAACCACCACCCACAAAACCTTGCGGGGGCCTCGCGGTGGCTTGATCCTCTGTCGCGATGCTGACTTTGCCAAGCGTTTCGACAAGGCCGTCTTCCCTGGGACCCAGGGTGGTCCGCTTGAGCACGTGATCGCGGCCAAGGCTGTGGCTTTTGGCGAGGCCTTACAGGCCGACTTCAAGGTCTACAGCCGTCAGGTCGTGGCGAATGCCCAGGCTCTCGCTGAGCGCATTCAGGCTCGCGGCATCGATGTGGTCAGCGATGGCACCGATAACCATCTTGTGCTGCTTGATCTGCGCAGCATTGGTATGACGGGCAAGGTGGCCGATCTGCTGGTGAGTGATGTGAATATCACCGCCAACAAGAACACCGTGCCGTTTGATCCTGAGTCTCCCTTCGTCACCAGTGGTCTGCGTCTCGGAACCGCAGCCCTCACCACCCGAGGATTTGATGCTGAAGCCTTCGCTGAGGTGGCTGATGTGATTGCAGACCGTCTGCTCAACCCCGAAGACGATGCTGTGCAAAATCGTTGCCGTGAGCGGGTCCTCGACCTTTGCAGGCGCTTCCCGCTGTATCTCAATCCTTCGCCTGTGCCGGCGCTTGCCTGACTGTCCTAGCGGTGGCTGGAACGATGTGGCTGGCTTGCCTAGATTGGAACCCTCTCATCCGATCTGGGTGATCCGCCTCCGGAGTCTTCTGTGATCCTCGCGAGCAGCCCTCTCGCCGTGGCCGTGATCACGCTCATGATTGCGGCAGGGATGACGACGTTGGTCGTTCCCTTGGTGCGACGCCTGGGTCTGCAACTGGGGCTGATTGATCAACCCGATCCGCGTAAACAGCACTCCACCCCGATGGTGCGCCTGGGGGGTGTGGGCATGGTCTTTGGCTTCTGCGCTGCGTTGGCCGTTATCTGGGCCATTGGCGGGTTTGGCCTGCTAGCACCCGATCGCGACCAATTGATTTGGACGACGCTGGCTGGATCTCTCTGCTTTTTCTTCATCGGGCTGGCCGATGATTTGTTCGCTCTTTCCCCCTGGCCGCGCCTCGCAGGCCAGATCACCGTGGCCATGGTGGTGTGGTCCCAGGGGGTGCGCATCGGTGCGATTGACCTCCCCTGGCTGAGTGGGTCTGCCTCGGTCATCGTTTTGCCCGAACTGCTCAGCCTCGCTGCAACGGTGATCTGGCTGGTGGGAATTACCAATGCAATCAACTGGCTGGATGGCCTTGATGGTCTTGCTGCCGGAGTGGCCGGTATTGCAGCGGTTGGTCTGCTTTCGGTGAGTTTCTCGCTTAACCAGGCTGCAGCTGGCTTGCTGGCGGCGGCCCTGGCGGGATGCTGCTTCGGTTTCTTGCGCCACAACTTCAATCCAGCCCGCATCTTTATGGGCGATGGTGGCTCCTATTTCCTCGGCTTCACGCTGGCTGCCGTCAGCATCGTTGGCCCAGCCAAAGGGCTCACCACCGTCAGTCTTTTGCTGCCATTGCTGATCCTCTCTCTGCCCCTAGCGGATATGTCTGCCGTGATCATGGGGCGGCTGAGTGATGGCCATTCCCCCTTTTATCCCGATCGGCGCCACCTGCATCACCGCTTGTTACGTGCGGGGTTCAGTCATCGACGCACGGTTTTGCTCATCTACGTCTTCACGCAATGGTTGGCGGCTCTTGCGATGGTGGTGGCCAACGTTGAGCTCCGCTTTCTCTGGTTGGCTTTAGCGACGGCGATTTTGGTGGCCACCGTCGTGGTGATGCGTCGTCGTCAGATGGAAGAAACGGCTCGGAAGGCTGCACGCAGACGAGCTCATGCAGACAAGAACCTCGCAGCCTGTCATCACAACCATGGCTGAGGGTGCGGCTGATGCCGCAACGCGTCAGGGTGTCGAGCTGCTCTGCGTTGGCACTGAGTTGCTGTTGGGGAACATTCTCAATGGCAATGCCCGTTGGCTTGGCGAGCAGCTGGCTGGTCTGGGTCTGCCGCACTATCGCCAGTCCGTGCTGGGGGATAACCGCGACAGGGTGATTGCCTTCGTGCGCGAAGCGGCAACGCGCTCCAGGGTGCTGATTACCACCGGTGGTCTGGGACCGACACCCGACGATCTCACCACTGAGGCGATTGCCTCCGCGTTTGAGGTGCCGCTCGAGGAGCGTCCGGAGGTGTGGGCTGACATCACCGCCAAGGCTCGCAGTCGTGGTCGTGAACCGTCCCTCAGTACACGCCGTCAGGCTCTCCTCCCAAGGGGTGCCACGGTGTTGCCCAACCCCACTGGCACTGCACCAGGGATGATCTGGTCACCTCAGGAGCAGTTCACCCTGCTCACGTTTCCTGGGGTGCCGAGTGAAATGCGGGCCATGTGGACTGCCACCGCAGTTCCCTGGTTGGAGCAGGCTGGACTGGCTCAGGGGGTCTTCACCAGTCGCCTTCTGCATTTCTGGGGGATTGGTGAATCCAGCCTGGCTGAACAGATCGATGATTTGCTCGCAGGCACCAATCCCACCGTTGCGCCCTATGCCGGTGGCGGGGAGGTGATGCTGAGACTCACCGCCTGCGCGGACAACCCTGAAGCAGGACGAAGGCTTCTAGAGCCGTTGGAGGTGGAGCTACGTCGGCGCACCGGTGATCACTGTTTTGGGGTTGATGCCGACAGCCTCGCGTCAGTGGTCCTCCAATTGCTGCGCCAGCGAGGACAGACCGTTGCGGTGGCGGAGTCCTGCAGCGGCGGCGGTCTGGGGGCAGCACTGACAGCAGTCCCGGGCTCTTCCGAGGTTGTGCTCGGGGGGGTGATCGCCTATGCCAATGCGGTCAAGCAGTCGCTGTTGCGCGTTCCAGCAGAGCTGTTGACTCGCCATGGCGCCGTCAGTGACCCTGTGGCAGCGGCGATGGCTGAAGGAGTACGCCGCTGTACTGGGGCTGATTGGGGCCTAGGAATTACTGGGATTGCCGGCCCTGGTGGGGGCAGCGATGACAAGCCTGTGGGGTTGGTGCATATTGCTGTGGCTGGTCCGGATGGCTGTATCAGCAGTTCTTGCCGTTTTGGAGAGACGCGAGGTCGCGACTGGGTTCGTCGTCTCAGTGTTGGCGAAGCGCTTGATCGTCTGCGGCTGCGTCTCTTAATGCACTCTCCATCAGGCTGCGGCTTAGGGTGAACGGCTGATCACTTGGCCGGAATGAGCAGCGGCACGCTTTACGACAAGGTCTGGGATCTGCACAGCGTTGCGGATCTCCCCGGTGGACCCACCCAGCTGCTGATCGGATTGCACCTAATCCATGAGGTCACCAGCCCCCAGGCGTTTGCGGCTCTGGAGGACAAGGGCCTTCCCGTGCGGTGTCCGGACCGCACCGTGGCCACGGTGGATCACATTGTGCCGACCACGAGCCAGGCAAGGCCGTTCGCCGATTCCCTGGCGGAAGAGATGCTCAGCACCCTGGAGCGCAACTGCGCTCGCCATGGCATCACTCTGTATGGGCTTGGCAGCGGCCGCCAAGGGATTGTGCATGTGATTGCCCCGGAACTGGGCCTCACCCAGCCTGGGATGACGGTCGCCTGCGGTGACTCGCATACATCCACCCATGGCGCCTTCGGTGCTATCGCCTTCGGGATTGGCACCAGTCAGGTGCGTGATGTTTTGGCCAGCCAGAGCTTGGCGATGAACAAGCTCAAGGTGCGCCGTCTTTGGTTCGAGAACAGGCTCAGCCCTGGGGTTTTTGCCAAGGATCTGATCTTGCATGTGATTCGCACTCTCGGCGTCAAGGCTGGGGTGGGCCATGCGTATGAGTTCGCAGGGCCTGCGATCGAGGCTCTGTCGATGGAAGAGCGCATGACCCTCTGCAATATGGCCATCGAGGGTGGCGCCCGATGCGGGTACGTCAGCCCTGATCAAGTCACCTTCGACTACCTCGCTGGTCGGCCGGAGGCACCTGAGGGTGAAGCTTGGGATCGGGCAGTGCAGTGGTGGCGCTCTTTGGCTTCCGATGCTGATGCCCGCTTTGATGATGAGGTGCGGTTTGATGCCGCAGCGATCGCTCCGATCGTGACTTGGGGTATCACGCCAGGCCAGGGCATCGGTGTGGATGAGACGGTGCCCACCACCGAGCAAATGGATCCAGCCGATCGGCCGATTGCCGAGGAGGCCTACCGCTATATGGATCTGGCCCCGGGTTCTGCGATCGCTGGAGTACCCGTGGATGTCTGTTTTATTGGCAGTTGCACCAATGGCCGCTTAAGTGATCTCCAGGCCGCTGCCGATGTGGCTCGTGGTCGCCAAGTGGCTGACGGCATCAAGGCCTTTGTGGTGCCGGGCTCGGAACAGGTGGCCCGTGCGGCGGAAGCTGAGGGGCTCGATCAGGTGTTTCGCGCCGCCGGATTTGATTGGCGGGAGCCGGGATGTTCGATGTGCCTGGCCATGAATCCCGATCGGCTGGAAGGTCGTCAGATCAGTGCCAGTTCCAGTAACCGCAACTTCAAAGGACGACAAGGATCAGCCACTGGCCGCACCCTGCTGATGAGCCCGGCCATGGTTGCGGCAGCAGCTATCCATGGTGCGGTCACCGACGTGCGCAACCTTGCTCCCGCCGAGGGCTGAATGCATCCGCGCTGCATGTCTGTTGTTCGTTTCTTCGTTGTTTTTCCACGTCAGCCATGACCCAGTCCGGCCCTTTCCCCCAGGGAACGATCACCAGCGTCAATGGACGGGCCTTTGCCCTGCGTGGCGATGACATCGATACCGATCGGATCATTCCGGCCCGTTTTCTCAAATGCGTCAGTTTTGATGCCCTTGGCTCCCAGGCCTTCGCTGATGATCGTCAGGAGCTGGCTGGTGACCATCCCTTTGATCAGGCAGCGCATGTCGGAGCATCGATCCTTGTGGTGAATGGAAATTTCGGTTGCGGTTCGAGCCGGGAGCATGCTCCTCAGGCCTTGATGCGCTGGGGTATTCGTGCACTCGTGGGTGTGAGCTTTGCTGAGATCTTCCACGGCAACTGCCTGGCTCTTGGCATCCCTTGCGCCACGGCGAGCTCGGATCAGATCAAGCAGCTGCAGGCAGCAGTTTCAGCGGATGCCACTGCATCTTGGAGCCTGGATCTGCAGGCCTGTCAGTTCCGCAGTGAAGCGGCTGGAGAGTGGGGTGTTGGATTTGAGTCTGGAGCGCTCGAGATGTTGCTGAGCGGTCGCTGGGATGCCACCTCTCAGTTGGTGGCCCGCGATGCTGAGCTGAAGCAGACCATGGCTGCACTCCCCTATCTGAACGGCTTTTAAGTCGCCTGGGCTGCGGACACTTGCCTCAGTGTCTATGAATGAAGAAGAGGCATCCGGCTGATGGGCTTTCCGCTGTTCCCCACCTGTTATTCCCTGACTGGGTTGCTCGCTTTGAGTCTTGGCACGGTTGCCACCTTGCGGGCGGCGGAGCCGATTCCGATCCAGGTCGATCCGGTGGTGCGTCTTCAGTCCACAGGGGACTGTCGTGGGTGTGATCTGCGAGGGGTGGATTTGGGCGGTGCCCATTTGATTGGAGTGGATCTTCGTGATGCCGATCTGCGTGGTGCCCGCCTTGAAGGTGCCAATCTCGAGGGAGCGGACCTCAGTGGGGCTCGTCTGGATGGTGCCAATCTGCAAAGGGCCGTGCTCAGCAATGCTGAACTCACTGGAGCGGATCTGCGTCGCGCTGATCTGCGGGAGGCGGTGGTGATCAATGCCTATGCCCCTGGGGTGAAAACCGATGGCATGCAGTACGCCGGCTCGGACCTTACCGGTAGCCACTTGATTTATGGCGGTGGACCTGATTGAGCGGCTGAGAATGCAGCCTTGATCAGAACAGGCCGTTGTCGGTGTTGTTCAAGTTGGTCGGCGTGTAGGGAATAAATGGCACCCCGGTTCCGGTGAAGTTGAAGTCATGGAGGCGGAATCGGAAGCCGCCGATCCCTTCATAAGGGTTGTAGTAGAAACCGAAGTCGTAGGAACGTCGCTGCCAGCGCAGCTCAAGGTTGGAGTTGATCACGTTGCCGTAGTACGCCGAATTCGGGTTGACGTTCAGTGCCAGACCGGCGTTGATGATCAAGGGACCGGCCAGTTGCTGGGTGACACCCATGCCAATCGTGCCGAGGTCAACCGCCTGATCGAAATCAAACGGACTGGACCCCTGTTTGAGGGTGCCGCCACCGATTAGCGACACCTGGGTGTAATCCAGGAACGGTTTACTGAAGGTCCCAAGGGTCAGGGTGGGGCCACCACTTAGAGAGACGGTGTTCTGTTGGGTGCCGTTGCCGTAGGCCGCTAGCAGGGTGTTGACATTGCTGTTGAGCGTGATGCCAGGGACGATGGCGACTGGCGAATAGCGATAGGCGGCTTCAGGGGTGAGCGCTGCAGGTTGACCTCGCCAGAGCGGATAGCTGCTGTTGAGGGAGGCGTAGATATTGGCGCGCCACAGATCAGCAAGGTTTTCGCTCTCGAACGTTTCGGCCTGATAGTTGCCAACGCCCATGCGCCAGAGGAACGTGTTGGTGAGTTGGCCCCAGTTCCAGTCTCCTTTCTGTTCAGCGAATCCGCCAAAGGCTGAATACACGTCGGTTTGGCCAAGGGATCCATTCCATGTGCGGTAGCGGTAAGCCCCAAACATGCGTGTCTTTAAGTTGCCAACCACAGGCAGGTTGAAGCGGTTTTTCAGTTCTCCCCAATAGCGGCTTGCATTCGCGAAGTTGGCGGGGTTCAAGCTGCTGATGTCTGCGTTCAAGGATGTTTGCCATCCCCACAGCTGACCTGAGAGCTCGGCTTCAAGGCCAAAGGCATCACCTGCTGTGATCGCTTGCTCAACTTTGCCGCTGTCGACTGCACTGTCAGGAGCCACATAGCTGTCGGTCTGACCATCGATGGCCCGCTGCACCAGAAGCTGCGGTTGCAGATCCAACTGGTAGTCACTGCTGAGTTTGATCGGCTTGAGGTTGCGGCCGATGAAGAAGCCATCGCGGTCATCGTTGTCAATCCCCAGGACCCAGCGGTTATCCACTTCTTCTTGCTTCTGGATGCGTTGGGTGCGGCTGACGTTGATGGGTAGCCGCTCTTCAACGATCAGCCTGTTCCGGCGCGCCTTGATCAGGATGTCGCCGTTGGTCTCCTGTGTGGCGACCACGTCTTCGGCGTCAATGCGGGTCTGGGCAGGGGTGTAGGGATCGTTGGTGAAGCCCATGCGGTCAGCGGTCCAGCCTTCCGGTGTGAGGCGGATCTTGCTGGCTTGGATCCGCCAGCGGCTGATTTCACCTGTCACCAGCTGCGTGCGTCCGAGCTGTTTGAGTTGGGTGGGTTTCATGCCGCCGTAATCGTTTTCTTCCTCGATGGTTTGCTCGCGGGTCTCCTGCTTCCTCTGGCCTCCGCCGGGGATACCGAGACGCCGTTCGATCGTGAGGGATTGTTGGATCTGAATGCTGCTGATCCGTTGGTCAATTGCGGCAATGGCCCTGGCACGAAGAGCTTCTTGCTCCGATGGCGAGAGGCTGGAGTATCGGGTCTGTGCGATGGGCTCCGGCTGGCTGGAGGAGTGTCCTGCAGTGACCCGCGTACCCGAACCATCCAGTGTGATGGCCTCGAGCTCCTGGTTGAGGTTTTGAGAGGGCCTGCGGTTTGCGCGGTCTGGGTCGGGACAACCCAGTGGTGGTGGCACCTCGCTTTGTACTGCAGCAGAGCGATCTCGCCCCCAGCGGTAACGCGCACCGATGAGGTAGGCATTGCTGCCTTCTCGCACACCGCTGTAGGTGCCGAATGCGCCTGATCGGTGGTGAATGCGTCCTACCAGTGAGAGCTGTTTCGAGACTGCGGCCTCGAGCTCAATGCCGAGATAGTTGAGCAGCTCCGCGTAGTTTTCGCGGTAGGTGCGTTCATAGTTACTGGCTGCTGTGAAGTAACTGACGCCTTCCACCACTCCGAAGCTCAGCCAAGGCTGGAGCCAAAGTCGGGCCCCAATGCCGAGAATGCCTTCACCGAACTGTTGTCCAGGCGTGTCTGCGTAGGGAACCGCCTGATTAAATTCGCCGCCTGGCTGTTGATAGGCCTGGTGGCCGAAGAGATTGCCCTCGAGTTCGATCGCTAGGGGGCCGGCTTTCCAGATTCGTTTCTGCAGGGTCACACCGAGCAGATATTCCGGACGCATGCGTCCATTGAAGAGAAAGGTGTCGCCAAAGTTGGAGTCGATGCTTTGGCCACCCCAGGCTGTGGCCGCCCAGGGATGGGGATGCCATTGCGGAATCGGGGGGAGAACAGGTGGGCAGGCCATGCCCAGATGGGTTGCAGATTCGGCATGCACCGGCCCTGGAACGACCCAGTCACCAGAGCCAGGAAGCTCCTGCGTCCAGAACTCACCAGTGTCCCCTTGCGGGCTGATCCGTTCAGCGGTCCTGCCGGACAGCTCGATCTGCAACGCCGTTGGAAATCCCAGCCCCGAGCTCTCCAACACTGGCAGTGGTCGGATGGAACGAACGGCAGCAGCTTCTCCCGATGGGCTCGTGGGATTGAGGTCGATTGCGGCGCTGTCCAGATCGAGAACGCCATAGACGTCCTCAAGGATGCCTTCGTTCTGAATCAGGCTGAAGCGAAGCGTGCTGGCCTGGAAATATTGAGCTCCCCTGCGGTAGCGCACACTGCCTTGTGCGGCGAAGGTACTGAAATTTGAATCGAATTCAATCCTGTCAGCCTGAAGCAGCCCACCATTGATTTGGGCACTGACGTTGCCCTCGGCCACAAACAGGTCACGTTCGCCGTCGAACCTCTGCTGATCTGCTCGCAGCTGAATCTCAAGGGGCGGCGTCTTCGACGCTGTTGATTGACTGACTTGGCCAGTGCTTGATGGCCTGCGAATGTCTTCGCTTTGGGCAAGAGCCTTCTCTCCGCTCGTGAGTGCCAAAGCCGCAGACAGCCCAAGTGACCCGATCGCAATCAGTTGATGGCGGTGGGGCTTGGCGAATCGACCTGGCAAGCGATCTCTCCTGAGGCCGCTGATCTTGCCATGGTGAGATCGCTGGAATGATCTGGTGCTGACCAGTGCTGCGCGTGACCGACAGCCTGGATCAGATCAGCCAGAGTCAGTCTTCGAGATCCTTGCGGCTGGGTGTGCGGCTGGGATCGCTAGCCAAGAAGCCGAACACGAAGATCCCAAGGAAGAAGAAGACGACCGAGTACACGGAAATCTTGAGGGCAAGCATGGAGACCGACCGGCGTCTGGGACAGCGTCATCATCTTATGGGGCAATGTTTGCTAGACACGATGCAGAACCGTCTCCAGGCCCGGCGATCGGAGTGGATTGAAACGTTTCGCAGTCGCTCGCGCCTGGATCTGAAGCCGCAGTGGCGTCGAATGGAGGATCCAGGCCGGGGGCCTGCCCTTGATGACCCGTGGGGGCAAATGCACCGCCCTGACTGGGTGGAACGTGGTTTGTTGATCTGGCCAAGAGGGGGCCTCTGGCGCCGGCTCACGCTTCAACTGATCTGTCCGCAGGTCTGGCGCACTGGTGAACAGTGCCGTGAACGTTTGGTGCTCAGTTGGTGGGCTGATCAGGTGCGCCTTTGGGTGGATGGGGTGCTGGTGCACGAGGGAGACCTGTTTGATACGCGCTGCCGCTGGCCGCTCCCCTCGTCCTGGCGTCAGGGGACGCCGCTTGAGGTCCTGCTGGAATTGCGCAGTCCCTGTCATGACGATGGCGCGCTGATTACCAGTCAGGTGGTGCGTGAACCGCTGCGGCCTGCCCATGACGCAGCGCAGCTGCTTCTGCCCGAAGCGCTGGATTTGGCGCTGCCGTCCCTTGCGGACTTGCCTGAGGCGTTGTTGGAGCTGGATCCTCTGTCCTCTCAGGCGTCTGAGGCCGTTGCGGCTGTGCTTCTCAAGACTCCTGCCCCTGCTGGAGTGCTGCATTGGATTGGCCATGCACACCTTGACCTGGCCTGGCTCTGGCCAGTCGCGGATACCTGGCAAGCGGCGGAACGGACCTTCCGTTCGGCGCTTGATTTGATGGAGAGCTTCCCGGAATTGCGCTTTGCCCATTCCACACCCGCTCTCTATCAATGGATGGAGCGCTTTCGGCCGGCGTTGTGGGCACGGATTCGTGCGGCCAGCATGGCCGGGCGTTGGGAACCCATCAACGGCCCCTGGGTGGAGACTGATTGCGTGCTTGTCAGCACGGCATCTCTCTGGCAACAGTTCTGTCTCGGACAGGGATACAGCCGTCGGGCCTTCCCTGAATGGCGGCATCAACTGGCGTGGTTACCCGACAGCTTTGGCTTCGCAGCGGGTGTGCCGGCGGTGGCCGTGGCGGAGGGAGTGCGCTGGTTCTGCACCCATAAGCTCGCCTGGAATGCCAGTGAGCCCTTCCCCCATCGTCTGTTTCGTTGGCGTAGCCGCGGTGGTGCTGAGCTACTCGCCTTGATGCTGCCGCCGATCGGCACTGACGCCGATCCGGCTGCGATCCAGGCTGAACATCGAGCCTTTGGAGCTGCCACAGGCCTGAATCATGCGCTTTGGACACCAGGCGTGGGTGATCACGGCGGCGGCCCCACTGTGGAAATGCTCGAGCAGATGGAGCTATGGGATGGCCACCCCCAGGTGACGCATCGGTCTCCCTCCACGGTTCGCGACTTTTTAGCGGAGCTGGAACCGATGGCGGCGACGTTGCCGGTTTGGCGCGATGAGCTCTATCTCGATCTTCATCGGGGATGTTCCACTAGTCGACCGGATCAGAAACGCCACAATCGAAGCTTGGAGCGTCTGCTGCGGGAGGCGGATCTGACGGCGGCGCTGCTTCGCCGCCGCAGTGCGGATCGACCAGCTGCCTCGGCGGATTGGCGCACGCTGCTGTTCCATCAGTTCCATGACATCCTTCCTGGAACCTCCATACCGGAGGTGTTCGACCAGGCCGAATCGCTGTGGCGCCAGGGTCGCCGCCAGGCTTCAGCACAGCGTGATCAACATCTCGCCCAGCTACTGGGCGGTGGTGGCGTGGATGCCAAGGGCTGGGCATGGGTGGGCCTTCAGCCCTTGGCACGGTGGTCTCCGGTGCTGCGGTTGCCGCATGCAGGATGGGCTGCCATGGGGCAGCCATTGCCCATTCAGCCTGCGGTGTCTGGCGGTGCATGGGTGCAGCTGCCGGTGCTCCAGGGGGTGGCGGCGTTGCCATTGGAATGTCGAGTCACAGTCGATCCACCTCAAGGGGTTGTGCGGGGAGCTGTGCAGGTCGAATCCATCTCGACTGGAGGTTTTCGCCTGAGCAACGGCCGCTTGTCTGCGGAAGTCGGTGCGCAAGGAGTGCATCAGCTTTGGGATGGTGCCGGCGTGCCGCAGTTGCTGGGGCCAATCGCGTTGCGACGTTTTCGAGATCAGGGCGAGTTCTGGGATGCCTGGGATCTTGCATCTGATTACCGCGATCATCCGTTGCCTGTGGAGTGGGAATCGGCCTCGTTTCAACTGGTTGAGGCGGGCCCCCTGGTGGCACGGGTGCTGGTGCGTGCTCGTGCCGGTCACAGTCGGATTCGGCTTGATTGTCAGCTCAGGGCGGACAGCCCCTGGCTGGAGCTCATCTGCAGTGTGCACTGGAAGCAGACCCATGAGTTGCTCAGACTGGAGATCCCCTTGGCGCAGTCCGCTGTGCGCTGGGCGGCGGACACCAGTGGCGGAGTGATCGAACGCCCCGCCAGGCTGTGCACCCCTCAAGAGCGGGTGCGATGGGAAGTGCCAGTGATTTCATGGTGTGCAAGCGAGGCTGCGGCCCCAGGAGGTGGCTTGGCGCTACTCCTTGATGGCCCTCAGGGGGTGGATGCCGAGCCGGGGCGGTTGGGTGTCTCACTGCTACGAGGCCCGACCTGGCCTGACCCTGGTGCGGACCGTGGCTGGCATCGCCAGCGCGTGGCACTGATGCCAACGCCTGCAGGCTGGTGCAGGGATGGCATCCCTCAGGCGGCGATCGCTTTTCGCGAACCGGGCTGGTGTCGGCCCTCATCACTGGCCGATCCGACTGTCTTGCTGCCGTCGCTCCCAGTCGGACTGGTGCCTGTGGCCGTCTTGACTCCACTCGATCGGGCGGAGGGCGACCCTTCCAGATTGACGCTCAGAGTGCACAACCCTGGCGCCCGCCGCCAAACCTGGTGCCCGCAAGGCTGGAATGTGATGCGACGGCACGAGGAGCCGGCTGGCTCGGTCACCCTCAGGCCAGGCGAACTGGTGGAACTGGAGCTTTCGCCTGCCGATGAGAACGTTGAGCCGGCGAATCAGTCTTCGTGATCATCAAAGGGATCGTCCAGTTTTTTGGACGGTGGTCCGAAGGCGGTGTAGACCCCGAACCCGGTTAGGCCGAGCAATACAGCCAGTACGCCAATGGCAACGGATAGGGCTGGTGAAGAGGTTTCCATCACATCTCTCGACAGGTTCGGCCTGAATCAGGGCCATGACCTTTACAGTACCGAGACTTAACCTCACCCGAGACCCAAGCGCTGCCATGGCTCAACGCACTCGTCTGGGAGATCTCCTCCGTCCCCTGAACTCCGAGTACGGCAAGGTGGTGCCGGGATGGGGAACGACACCGGTGATGGGCATTTTTATGTCCCTTTTCCTTGTCTTCCTGCTCGTGATCTTGCAGCTGTACAACAAGTCCCTGATCCTTGAGGGCATCAACGTCAACTGGAACGGCCTCGGCTGAAGCTGATTCATGAACGTTTTCGGGGTCGGCCTTCCTGAGATGGCCGTGATTGGTGCTGTGGCCCTGCTTGTGTTTGGGCCAAAACGCCTTCCCGAGCTGGGTCGCACCCTTGGTAAAACGCTCAAGGGATTCCAGTCGGCGTCCAAGGAATTTGAACGCGAGATCAACAAAGCCATGGCTGAGCCTGAGGTCATAGCCTCAGATTCTTCAGAATCGTCTGGCGACACCGGATTGTCTCAGTCCCAGTCCCAGTCCAGTGAGGACGGTGCTGATGTGGTTCAGTCCTCCTTGCCACCGTCGTCAGAGGGGTGATGCAAAGCGGTGATCTCCGCTTAGTGGTGGGGCTCGGAAATCCGGGGAAGCGTTATGCCGGCACGCGGCACAACGTTGGTTTCATGGCTCTGGAAACCTGGGCTCAGCGCGAGAACGTACGCTTCCGCACCATGACCAAACTCCAGGGGGAGTTGGCGGAGGTGGGGCTAGGCAGTAACCGACTGCGGCTACTCATGCCTCAGACCTACATGAATGAGAGCGGACGATCGATTCGTGCCGCTCTCGATTGGTTTGATCTCTCTGTCGATCAGGTGCTTGTCCTAGTGGATGACATGGATCTGCCTCTGGGACGATTGCGCCTGCGTGCCAAGGGCAGTGCTGGAGGCCACAACGGTTTGAAAAGCACGATTCAGCATCTCGGCACTCAGGATTTTGCTCGTCTTCGGATCGGGATCGGAGCTCCCGGTCGCTCGGCGGAGGAGCGGCGGGCCCGCACCGTATCTCACGTTCTTGGCAGCTTTCATCAGGCGGAACAGACCCTGCTTGACGAGGTGCTTGAGGAGGTTTTGCGTGGTCTCGTTCTGATTCAGAAGCAGGGGCTCGATCGCGCTGGCAATCATCTCAATGGCTTGCAGCTTGCAACGGAGGAGCAGGGATGACGCCACTTCCTGTGACGAATGCCCATCTGAGAGTTCTGCGTCAGAGCTTTCAGGAGAAGTGCCTAGAGGGAGAGGTGAGTGCCGGAGGATTCTCCTGGCAGTTCTGCTGGTCTTTCGATCGTGGAGAACTGACGGTTGAACCCTCGCTTGGAAGGGCCTTGATTCAGGACGCGTTGCTGCGCTTTTTGGTCAAGGCTGACTATCACCTTGAAGCAGGAGGTGATTACACCTTCACCGTTCGGTCACGTTTCTGAAGCCAGGGCCTCTTGATGGTGGCCTTGGCCACTCGAGCTGCTGGCCAATGTGATCCTCCAGGAGAACAAGGGCTGCAATGGCATCCAGTTCGCATGGTGGAAGACGCAGGCCATGCGGCAGCAGTCGCCTCCATCCTCGAGCTGGCCAGATCTGCCAGTACCGATCCCTTGCTCTGAGGGTTGTACCGGCCTCGTTCACCCGCACGATGGGGGCCAGATGCTGCAGCTGCTGATCCAAGCCGCTGCTGGATGTTCCGTTGCCAAGCACCAGAGAGGAGAGGTGCCTGCGTTGGTGCCATTGATTGAGCTGCTCAACGGTCTGCTCCGTTGCCATGACGAGAGCATCGAGGACATGCCCTCTGGTGCAATCCGCCAGAACTAGGCCGCATTTGCTTCGACCAGGGTCGATGGCGACGACAAGACCGCTGCACGGATTAGCGGCGGTCATTGCTTCTGGGCTGGGGGATCTCTCCCGTCGGTTCAATGGTCACCATCACAGGATCTGCAGTGTCGCTGCGACGCAATGCCAGCACGCGAAGCTCGACTCTTGAGGGGGCACGACTGAGCAGTGTGCTGCCGAGCTGATTGAGGGCGTTTGCGTCGAACTGCAGGCCCTGCACGAGCGATCCTTGCCGCTGGGCTTCGGCCAGAGCCGATGCGAGCAGCAGGTTGAGGCGGTTGCGAATCGCTTCAGCGTCGGTTTCCGATCGCTCCAAGGCCGTACGGGCGAGCACTGCATCTCGTTCGACCACAGTGGTGTTGGGCCGCACCTCAGGGAAGGCGTAAACAACTTTTTCGCCCAAAAGCACATTGGCTGCCGAGCGAATGTTCACCACCCAGGTGCCCGGTTTTTTGATGGTGGATTCCACGCCTTCAATGTCGTTGCGGGGAACAAGGAGGATCTGGCGATCAGGACTCTCGCCAGGCAGCACTCGTTGATAGGCCTGTTGATTGGCTTCTCGTAGCAGCTGATCGATCACTTGCTTCGCCTGTCCAGGATTGTCGAGGCGAAGGGTCGCGGTAGCCAGGGGCTGGCCGCTGCTGAGAACCACGTTGCCAAGGCGCAGGGCTAGGCGTTGTTTCTCGAGTTCCCGCAGTTCTGCTTCCCCTTTGCTGATGCGCTCACGCACATCGTCCAGTTCTTGTTCTGTGCGTTGGATTTCGGCATCACGAGCCTGCACATCGCGACTGAGGCGCTGACGTTCGGCTTCCAGTTTCTGTCGCTGCTGTTGCAGGGGCACCAGAGTCTTTCGCAGCGCATCCGCTTTGGCCTGGGCGGTGGCGAGTTCTTGACGGGCCCGTTGTCGTTCCGCCTGGGCTTGTTTCACTTCCCTGGTCGCTCCAGCCTGAGCATCACGACTGCGCTCCAGTTCCTGGCGACTTGAGCGCAATTTCTCTTGTAATGCATTCAGTTCGAACAGTCCTACGCGCAGCTGTCTGCTGACCAGCAGCATCAATCCCAGTGACAGTGCGGAAATCAGGCTGCCGGTCAACACTGTGATCACAACGGCAGTGCTGCGCGGCCTCAGGCCCAGCAGGCTCAGGCGTGCTTTGCCGACACGTGAGCCAAGACGATCGCCCAGGGTGGCGAGCACGCCACCAAGTACGAGCAGAGTGAGAATCAGCAGCCAGCCGGTCAACGTTCCGTAGTGGTTGGGGGGTGACCTTGCCAACCGACAGTCATTCTCACCCTTTGAATCCCTAGCTGAATTTCTTCGCTAGGGCGATTGGATCGAGCACAGTGATCTTTTTGCGGTCGATCTCAACCAGTCCTGAATTGCGCAGATCGCCCAGCAAGCGTGTGATCGTTACCCGTGTGGAGCCAATGGCTTCGGCGATCGCCTGATGCGATAGGCGTAGGTCGATGGTGATACCGCGATCGCTGGGAACACCAAAATCACGGCAGAGAACGAGCAAGAAGCTGACCAGGCGGGAGGACATGTCCCGATGGGTCAATGTCTCGATCATGGTCTCCGTTTGAAGGATGCGGCTGGAAAGCCCCTGCAGTAGCAGCAGGCCGACGCCAGAGTCGGCTTCGATCGCCTGGCGGACTGACCCGGCTGGAGCGGTGATCATTTCCACCCTGGTGAAGGCGACTGAGTGATAAAACCGGTCGGAGCGATGGCCAGTCAGCAGGGAAAGGACGCCAAACAGGCTGTTTTCCCTTAGCAGTGCCACCGTGATCTCTTCGCCAGACTCATAGACCCGTGAGAGGCGCACTGCACCGCGGCGGATCAGATACACACGTTCGGCAGGATCGCCCGGGAAGAAAATTGTTTTGCCCCGCTCAACCATTTCCGTGGAGGCGCCATCAAGGCCACGGATCACGTCCATCAAAGTGCGTGGCTTCTGCTCGGAGGCGTTGGCGAGGTTCACCGGCCCTGTAAGTGGAGAGACGGTACGGCTGAAACCGTGCATGACTCCAGGCATGAAGACACTGCTGATCTCCAGAAGTTAAGGATGAACTTTGTCGACTCGTGTAGCAACAGGTACGGAATTCAGCGCTCGTCCAGAGCCAGTCGTTGTGCTGCCATCAATTGGGTCAGGCCCGGTTCGGCAAGGTCGAGCAGCTGATTGAGCTGTTGCCGGCTGAAGGACGCACCTTCCGCTGTGCCTTGAATCTCTAACAGATTGCCGCTGCTAGCCATCACCACGTTCATGTCCACATCCGCTCGGCAGTCTTCGCTGTAGTCGAGGTCGAGAAGGCCGTCGCCTGCGATGAGGCCGACGGAAACGGCGGCCACTTGTTGGGTGATGGGCTGTCGCTGCACCAGCCCTGTCTCCACAAGTTTGTTGCAGGCATGTTGAAGGGCGACCCAGGCCCCTGTGATCGATGCGGTACGGGTTCCGGCATCAGCCTGAATCACGTCGCAATCGATCAGCAGCGTGTTTTCCCCAAGCGCTTCCATGTCGATGCAGGCGCGCAAGCTGCGACCGATCAGGCGCTGAATCTCCTGGGTGCGGCCCGAGAGTTTCATCAGCTCTCGCTTCTGGCGTTCAGGGGTCGACCCTGGCAACAGGCGGTATTCCGCGCTCAACCAGCCTTTCCCCTCCCCTTTTCGCCAGCGGGGTACACCCTCCTGGTGGCAGATGCTGCAAAGCACGGCGGTCTCTCCGGTGTGGACAATCAGCGAACTGAGGGCAAAGCCCATCGGATCCCAACTAATCGAGAACGGGCGCAGATCAGCGGCTGTGCGGCCACCGGCACGCTCGGTGTTGCCGCCATGGCTGGTAGGGGCTGTCATGGCCAGAGCCTGGGGAGAGAGGGGTGGCTTGAGCCTGGCAGGTGGCCAGTTCGCTACCTGCGTCTTGTGTGGGCAGGGCGAGAGGCACGCTCCGCACCTTTACACCAGGGATGGTGTCAGAGTGCTTGTAAACCTGGCCAGCGGCGCTAGGTTTGAATTCAGCGGGATACTCCCGGACGCGCGAGAACTTGATGACAGCGAGCCTCAGCACTAGCCATCGTCCCGGTGATTCCCGATTGGCGGATCATCGGACTCTGGAGCGTGCAGGGCTGCATCCGCTGCCTTTGCCCGCGCCGCGGCCACCCTTGCATCTGGTTTCGCCAGAAGGAGAGCTGCAAGTCCACACCGCTCCTTATCGCGGCAGTTTTGCCACTGTTCTCAGTCAGGCGCTTCGCTCAGCTGGCCTCGGCAGTCGCGTCATGGTGGTGCAATTTCTCAAGGGTGGTGTGGCCCAGGGCCCGGAGCGTCGCCTCACACTCTGTGGTCGGCTGCAGTGGCTTCGCCCTGATTTGGCTTGCTGCCTGGCCGATCCGGCTGCCGATCAGAGCCCGGATGTCAGGGCCGCTGTGGAGGCCCTATGGGTCGAGTGTCGGCAGCGTCTGCTCGCGGGCGATCTTGATCATCTGGTGCTGGATGAGTTGGGTCTTGCAGTTGCTTTGGGTTATCTGGATGAACAGGAGGTTCGCAGCACGCTTGACCAGCGGCCGGGTTCTATGGATGTAATCGTTACGGGCCCATCCATTCCAGACTCCTTGATGGACATGGCCGATCAGGTCACCGAATTGCGTCGAGGTTTCTAATGCTCAAGAACGATCGCTGGATCACTGAGCAGGCTTCTGGCGGCATGCTTGAGCCGTTTCAGTCAGGGTTGGTGCGCCATCTCGACCCTGAACAGCGGCAGAGTCCTGTGCTCAGTTTTGGCTGTTCCTCCTATGGCTATGACCTTCGTCTCTCGCCCCAGGAATTTCTGATCTTTAAGCATGTGCCTGGCACGGTGATGAACCCCAAGCGGTTCAACCCAGCCAATCTTGAGCCGACTGAGCTTCATCACGACGAAGACGGCGCCTATTTCATCCTTCCGGCTCATTCCTATGGCCTTGGTGTTGCCCTCGAAAAGATGAAGGTGCCGCCGAATATCACGGTGATTTGCCTTGGAAAGAGCACCTATGCCCGGCTCGGCATCATCGTGAATACCACTCCTGCAGAAGCCAGTTGGGAGGGGCATCTCACCCTTGAATTCAGCAATAGTTCCGGAGCGGATTGCCGCATTTATGCCAACGAAGGCATCTGTCAGCTGTTGTTCTTTGAAGGTGATCCCTGCGACACCACCTACAGCGATCGGCAGGGCAAGTATCAGCACCAGCCTGAGAGGGTGACGTTGGCAAAGGTCTGAAGGCTCTCCCCTTCAGGGAGCCAGTCTGGCCTTGTGTAATCGGGTTTTTTCGTACCAGGCCCCGAACTCCGGAGCCCATTGCTGCAAGTGTGGCCACATCAGGTCGCACAACTCACGGATTTCTTGCTGGGCATCGAGCTTGGCTCTCAGATCCATGAAGTGAAGGAAAGCCCGAAGACTGAAGCTCACAACAAAGTGCTGGCGGTAGTCGAAGGGAAGGATTCCACGGGCATGCTCTTCGGCAAATCCGCTCTGAAGCAGGTCGCGATAGCGCTCAGCTCCCTGGCGACAGAGTTGGAGATCCTGTGCTCGTTGCTCCTCGCTGTAGGCATATTTCTTGCCTTGCCGATCGCTGTAGGTACCTAAGGGACGTAGGTAGAACACTTCCTCGAGGTCGAGTTCGCCGTTGGCTGCACGGCAGATTCGATCGCCGGTGTAGCGCATGGATTGGACGTCGAAACTCACTCCTACCCGGTGGGTCCGGGCCTGCTGCATCACTGAATGGGGAAACCAACCCACGTTCAGCACGATCTGGGCATGTTCGAGTGGGCCGTAATGGCCACGTTCCCCAGCGAGGAGCCGTTTCACACAAACTTCTCCAGCACGGCGTTCATCCGGCCACTGGTCTCTATCCCCGGCCACGAAGCCTTCGCTGTAGTCCTGATGCATGCCGGCATACACACACTGCTGGGGGTTGGGTGTGGCGGCGATCAAGTCGACCCGGAAGCGAGGATCCATAGCGGATGGGAATGAAATGAACGGGTCTTGGCCGATCATGGCCGTTTCTTTCAGCCGTGGCTGCGAGGCCCGGCACTGCCGGATGTGGCTGTAGCAATTGAATCGACAGGTTCTAGGGCGCTAATGCTGCCGATACCCGAGAACTGCGGTAGGGGCGTTCCTTCGATCAGTGCTGTGCTGAGTGCTTCAAGTTCGGCGGGTGTGCGCACACCAAGCGATCTGCCGCGTAGCTCCCCATCGGCGTCGAACAGATTCAGCTGAGGAATGCCGTTGACCTCATAGCGCTCAATCAAGTCCTGCCATTGGGGGTTGTCGATATTGATCAGCACCACATCCATCCGTCCGCTGGTGCGTCGTTCGGTGTCCAGCATCGCTGGTGCCATCTCCCGGCAGGCCTCGCACCAGTCGGCATAAAACTCGAGCATGGTTGGAGTTTGATTGCTCAGAGCCACTTCCGGCGCAAGTGATCGACGTGCGAGTTGATCCATCGGTGATTCCGCCGACATGCCATTGCGCAGCAAAAAGAGCATCACCGCCAACACCACCGCGCTGATCACAAGCAGGATCTTTTGTAGTGCGCTCAGGCTCGCGGACGCGGACTGACCGGTCATGCCGAACTTCAGAGACGGACGTCACTCTGGCAGGCTCTCGTGAACGGCGTTGCTAGCGTTTGATCAAGCGCGACTGCCGATGCCGCTGCTGAGATTTTTGCTGCTGCCTTTTCGAGCACCATTGGTGCTGCTCCTGTTCGGGGTGGCGACGGTGATGGGCCACCACTGGACAGTGTTCCAACAGGGGCTCATTCAAGGGGAAGGCCTGGATCCTCAGATCTATTGGACGGTGGAGGTGGTCCAGTCTCTGGTGGTGGTGATCATTTGCACCATGCCGGATTTGCTGCTTCGTCAAATCTCGATGCTGATGGCCTCTAGCAGGGTCTTTAGCCTGGTGGTCACCTTGCTCTTGGTGATTACAGGTGGTTTGTATGTCTTGCAGCTGAAGTTGCTGGCTGATGTGCTGATTCTTGCCTCAGCTGTGCTTTTGGCTCGTTTGGATCTCACCCGAATCAGGGTGGTGCCGCCGCCTGTCGTGATGGCTTTCTGGATGGCGATGATTGTGCTGGCTGGGATCTGGCTGGGCCATTCCTTGCCGAGCCCGCTATGGCCATTGGCGGTTCCAGCGTCGATCAGTCTCTGAAACAGATAGCCCCCTAGGTCAATCGTTTGCGCTTTCAGCGTGTCGTGGTGAGCAGGGGGCCTGGTTGCTCTGCAGGTATGCCCAGAGGTTGCCCAGCACTTTTTTGGTGTAGATCCTCGTTTCCGGGTAGGGGATTCGTTCACTCCAGAGTTCCGGGTCCTGCTCTAGCTCGTCGCTGCGCCAACCTCCGGCGGCTCCTGGACCGGCGTTGTAGCTCGCCACCGTGAGCCAGGGGTTGCCTTGCCACTGGTGCAACAGTTGGCCTAAGTAGCGGGCTCCGAGTCTGGAGTTGACCTTCGGATCCTTCAGCTCCTTGTCATTGAGACTGCGTCCGGCCAATTCGGTTGCTGTGGCGGGCATCAGCTGCATTAACCCTTGGGCACCCACAACCGAACGCACCCCGGGTGAATAGCGGGATTCCTGTTTGGCGATTGCTCGCAGTAGGGCTTCATGCACGTTCTCTTTGTGGGCCGCCGCCGCAAAGACAGCGGTGAACGGACGGGGATGTTGGAGATGATGCAGGTTCCAGCGCATGTTGCAGCTTTCACCCACGAGACGCAGGCTCGTGCGCCAAAGAGTGTCGAGCCCACCCCAGTGATCTCCGACAGCGAGGCGAAGTCGCCCTGTCGTGATCATCTCCGGGTGATCGGGTGCAGGGCTAAGTGATGTGGGATCCAGCCGGCTGGCATGACGGCTGCGCCAGCTTTCCCAGGCCTCCTTCGCCATGCCCAGTCGCCATAGGTTGTTGACTAGGGCGTCGTCGCTCTTGAGAGGGCGCCAGTTCAAGCTCGGAGGGCTTGTGTCTCGATCACCAGAGTTCAACTTGGCCTCAGCAGCTTGATTCAGACCGGGAAGCGTGTCTTGCCCAAGCCGGGCTGAGGCTCGCCACGTGTAGTACCCCGGAGGATGCTGTTTCAGCAGCGTTTGCCATTGGCGTTTGGCCTCCGCAGCACGCCCTTGCTTGGCAAGGCTGAGCCCGAGCCAAAAGCGCTGCCGTGCTGCTAGCGGTTCCGGCAGCACGGTGGTGGCCAATGCCTGCAGCCAGCCTTCTGCCTGCTGCCAACGACCAGCCAAGAGTTCCGCTCGTGCCAGGTCCCACTGCAGCTGCCAACTGGCTGGATGCTTCGGCCATCGTTGGAAGACAGAGGCAGCTTTGCGCTTCCCCAGGCGCACCTCCGCGGTAGCGATATCGGCGGACTGATCGCGCAACGATTGCGGCAGTTGGGCTAGCAGCGTTGCCTTCGGGTACAAGGGCTCGCTCAGGAGGCGTGCCGCCTCGAGGCCAGTGGCACCAACAGGATTGGCACTGCTATGGGTCAGTGCCACCAGTAAGCGTTCCCCCTTGGACTGCTGTTCTTGCGTGCCGTGCAGCAAGGCTCGGCCGATGCTCAGGGCAGTGGCGGGTTGAGGGGGTGCTCCCTGCAGGCAGTCGAGGCTTGCCTGTCCATCCCCGAGGGTCGCCAGGGCCCTGGCCAGTAACTGACGCTCGTCGTTGCTGGGGGCGGCGGCAGTGGTGCTCAAGAGGCAGGCCTCACGGATGACCCCCCCGGCGCCATGGTGGCCTGGGCCCCAGCGGGCTAGATGGAGCGCCTGCTTGGTTTCCACAGCACGTTCAAGGCTGGCGGGATGGGCTGGATGCTGCTTCAGCAGGTGTTGTGTGAGGTCAGGGTTTGTCCTGGAGAGGTGATAGGCAGCATCCGCACTGAGCGGGCTGTCAGGGAAAAGCAGCACCAGTGCCTGCCAGCGAGACTTGGCGCGATCAAGGTCGCCTAGTTGGCTTGCCGTACTGGCTTGTTGTTGCAGGACAGCGGCGGCAATCGGTGCCGATCCCCAGGCCTGTCCATGCAGCAACCGTTGCCGGCGCCTTTGAGAGTCTTGATCGGCGCTCGCTAGCAGCAAGGCGGCTTCGCGCCGTTGGCCGGGATCCCATGACCATCGGTAGTGCTTCCAAAGCATTGCCTCGCTGGCGGCAGGGGTGAGCACGGTGTGCTGGTGTCGCAGCAGCTGCTGACCGGCCAGGATCAGCCCCACGCTGCCGATCACTGTGCCGCCGAGTAGCAGCAGGCCGCGGGAAGTACGCTCAGTCAAACCGCCGGCGCGAACTGCTGGCATTCTGTTGCTGAGGCATGACCTCTGGCATGGCGAGGGTGAAGCGAGAGTCGCATCCGGGAGAGTTCCAGCGCCGACGGATTGCACTGGCATGGTTGCTCTTGCTTTTGATTTGGGGCGGGCGATGGATCTGGCCTCTGCTGTGGCTACCCGGCTGGGTGGTGGTGCTCATCGCTGTCTGGGCAGTGCTGGAGCTGGCGGGATTGCTGCTGGCCGCGAAGCGCTGGCGGTGAGACGCCTGGAAGCGGCTTAATCTCCAGCTCTCTCAACTGCGACCTGATGGCCGACCACGCCACTCCGCCCCTGGGGATGCCCCACCATCCCTCCCAGGCGGCCTTCGGCACTGATGGTCTGCGTGGACGGGTAGGTTCTGCGATCACGCCCGCGTTGGCCCTTCAGGTGGGCTATTGGTGCGGCCGCGTGTTCCCGCGGCAGGGTCCGGTGCTGATTGGCATGGATTCACGCTGCAGTGGCTCCATGGTGGTGTCGGCGCTCACGGCCGGTCTCACCGCTGCGGGGCGTGAGGTTTGGACCTTGGGACTGTGCGCTACCCCGGCGGTGCCCCACTTGATCCGTCGATGCGGTGCCGCCGGTGGCTTGATGGTGTCTGCCAGCCATAACCCGCCACATGACAATGGCATCAAGGTGTTTGGTGCGGATGGCAACAAGGTGCGCCCTGAGTTGCAGCAGGCGATCGAGTCTGGGCTGCGTGGTGCGTCAGCCGCCTCCGCTCCAGCCGAGGTGGAGCCGGCCTGTGCACCCGCCCATCACCGCCCGGAACTGCTCCAGCATTACCGGGATGGTTTGCTGGCCAGCGTGCCTGGCCAGGGACTCAAGGGGGTGAAGCTGGTGCTGGATCTCTGTTGGGGATCGGCCACGGCCCTCGGTGCGGAGGTGTTTCAGGCTCTTGGTGCCGATCTCGCGGTGCTGCACGGAGAACCGGATGGCACCCGCATCAATGTTGGTTGCGGCTCCACCCATCTCGAACCCTTGCGGGAAGCGGTGATGACAAGTGGTGCCGCCATGGGCTTTGCCTTCGATGGCGATGCTGACCGCATGTTGGCTGTGGATGGTCAGGGTCGGGTGGTTGATGGAGACCACGTGCTCTATCTCTGGGGATCGGCACTGCAGGATCAGGCGGCTCTGCCTGATCAGCTTCTCGTTGCCACAGTGATGTCAAACCTTGGCTTCGAACGGGCCTGGCAGGCGCGAGGCGGTGTCCTCCAACGCACTGCTGTGGGCGATCAGCACGTGCATGCGGCGATGGTGAGCTCTGGCGCCGCCCTTGGCGGTGAGCAATCGGGCCACATCCTCTCGTCGGCCCATGGTCTGGCAGGCGATGGGGTGCTCACCGCTCTTCAGATCGCCAACCTCTGCCAGCAGCGGGAGCTCAGCCTGGCCGAGTTATTGGATCAAAGTTTCCAGCCTTATCCCCAAAAGTTGGTGAACGTGCGGGTGCCTGATCTGAGCCGGCGCAAACATTGGGATCGCTGTGAGCCTTTGCATGCGCTCGTGCGTGAAGCAGAGGAAGCGATGGCTGATCAGGGGCGTGTTTTGGTGCGGGCCAGCGGCACCGAACCCCTGTTGAGAGTGATGGTTGAGGCGGCAGAGCAAGCCAGTGTGGACCTCTGGACTGAGCGTCTTGCCGTTGCTGCTGATCAGCATCTCAATGCGGCCTGAGTAGCCCTAGGGCCAGGCTCAGAGCACCGTCGCAGGCGTCACCGGCGCTACTAACCCATTGCCAGTGGGGCAGCTTGGCCGTGAGGTGTTGCTCCACCAGGTTGCGGAGCAAACGAAGATGGGTAATCGCGCCTCCCTGGGCACTGATCGATGCCGAGGGAAGGTCTAAAGCTTTGGCGACCGCAGCCACAGCTTCTGCCAACGCCATGGCCGAGTGATCGAGCACTTGAAGGGCCTGTTTGTCGCCGGCCTGGGCCTCAGCTTCCACCAGCGGGGCTAAGCGGGCTATGGCAGCCACGCCCATCTCCTGGCCTGCTGCCAGTGTTTTGATCGCTTCGGGGCTGCTGCACCCCAGAGCTGTCCAGAGTTGGTCCAATAATCGAGTCTTGGGTAAACGACCATCGGCCATGCGCAGGCTCAGCTGTAGGCCCTGATGGCCGATGTCATAGGCCGATCCGGCGCCGTCGAGCCGCCAGCCCCAGCCTCCGCTGCGGTGTTCTCGCCCCTCGGCATTGCGGCCAAGGCAAATCATGCCGGTGCCGCTGATCAGCACAATCCCGGCTTCTTGAGGAAAGGCGGCATGCAGGGCCGTGCGTTCGTCGCCGTTCACAAGGGCCAAGGCCGGGTCGAGTTGGAGGGCTTGGCAGAGCAACGCATGCCCGCGTTGTTGCAGGGCCGTGCCCTGTTCGATGCCGCTGGCGCCAACGACGGCTGCCTTGATCGGGGTGGTTTGGGGCAGGGCTGCTTCTGTGAGGGCAGCGTTCAGGCTGGAGCGAATCGCGGCTTGGAAGGCGGCTTCGCCACCTTCGGCAGCGAGGTGGCAGACCCCACTCCCCTCGCCTTCGCCGACGATTGATCCAGCACCTGCATCGGCCCCTGGTTCAGGGTTGGAGAGCCAGCGTTGCAGGCGGCAGCGGGTGTGGGTTTGACCGGCATCGAATCCGGCGATCAGCATGGTTGTTCCCTTGCGTCGATGAGGTTTGTTTCGTCAGTGGTGGTGAAGGGTTGGGCCAGGGTGGCGAGGCAGAACAAGCCAACGATCTGCACTTCCGGCCGAAAGAAGATCGTGTCTGTGGCGCCTTGCACCACCAAGCCAGCAATAGCGGCAAGGCTCGCCAGCCGAGGCAAGTTCAGCAGCCCTTCACCTCCGAGCCCGATGAGGCCGCGGCGCAGACTGCTCATAAGCAAACCAAGGCTGGCGATGAGGCCTGGGATTCCTGTTTCTACCAGGATCTCGAGAGGTACTGAGTAGGCGCTGAGGGCATTGAATCGTGGCTGCTGATAGAGGGGGTAGATGCTGTTGAAGGCGTTATTGCCAGGGCCGATGCCCAGCCAAGGTCGGTCTTGAACCATTGCGATCGAGGCCATCCAGACGTTGATCCGGAAGTTGTTGGAGCTATCGCCACGACCTGCCAGCAGGCTGGCGACGCGGGTGCGAATTGGTTCCACCTGGGTTGCGGCTACGGCAGTTAGGGCGATTGCCAGCATGAGCAGGCCAAGAGGAAGGAGCCGCCGCCAGAGCGGCGGCCAATGGCGGATCCCCCGCAGCAGCAGGAGCAGCAGCACAAGGCCGAGGGCCGCCACCATTCCCAGCCAGCCGCCGCGGCTGTAGCTGAACAGCGTCGCGCCCGTTCCCAGAATTAGGGAAGTGCCGGCGAACAGCCGTTGCCCCCAGGTGCGCCAACGCAGCAGTGCCACCAGGGCGATGGGCAGGATCGGCACCAGATAACCCGCCAGCAAATTGGGATTGCCGAGGGGGCCATAGATGCGAATCGTGCCTTCGGCAACGGAATTGGGATCAGCCCAGCCGGCGAGTTCTTCGGTCGGTCCGTACAGCTGACGCAGGGCCAGCACACTGCTGAGCAAACTGCCGCTGAGCAGCGCTGCCACGAGACGATCCCACCAGATCGGACGCTCGTGCAGGAGTTGGCGCATCAGGGCATAGACCCCGAGATAGCTGAGGAGCTTGATCAGGCCCTTTGCCGCAGCGATTGGCACAGGCGAAAACCCTGTGGTCAGAATGGCAATGGCCAGGTAGAGCAGCATCCAGCCGCTGATCGCACCAAGTCGACCCGGTGGGGTGATGAGGGCCAAGAGCAGCCACAGGGCACCACAGGCCATCATCACCAGGCTGAGACCTGTGCGGCTGATCACGGGCAAAGTGGCCAGCAGAGCCATCAGCACCAGGCAGGCTGTGGCCTGCAGGCGCTTCTGTTGGCCGCTCGAGCAGGGGAGCCATCCCTGCCAGCGCAGCAATAACGGAGGTGTGGCAACCGCATCAGCCATCACGGGGAGGGTGTGGTGTCCGCTGAATTATCAACCCGTTCCCAGGATTGTTCGAGTTCTGCAACGGATGGCAGTGGCGTGTTGTTGCGGCGGTACAACACCCGGTACACCGGCAGCTGCTGCTCCAACACGTAACGCTCTCGTTCTGTCGGCACGGGTAGAGGATTGTCCCCTCGCCAGGGACGGGTGTCCTCCTTGGGGCGAGCAAAGCATCCACTCAGTTCGGTGAGAGCCACCATCGGCTTGATCACCTCGAGGACATCGCTCTGGATGAACAGTTCGCGGCCCTGCTGGAGTGTGGAGGCGATGGCGAGCAGCAGGGAGGGTTGTAGCACCCGCCGTTTCTGGTGCCGTTTCTTGAACCACGGGTCCGGGAATTGAATCGACACGCGCTGGAGACGATCGGGCGGTAGCGCTTCCATCCAGCCCTCCACGCTCACGTTGGCGTTGCAGAAGAGGAAATGGAGGTTGTGCAGCTCCCTGGTCTCCCGATCGCGTTGGGCTGCATCCACAAGGGGCCTGCGGATTTCGACGCCAAGGTGATTCCAGTGTGGCTGGGTTTCCGCCAGGGCTAGCAAGAACTGGCCCCTGGCAGAGCCGATGTCCAGGTGGATGGGTCGGCTCGGATCGTCAAACAGCGCATCGGGCCCGGGCAGCTCCCGGGGCAGCTGGAAAAACCGGCTGAGGGGATTGACGTGCTGGCGCAAGATCAGGCAGAGGGTGGTGGATCAGCCTCTGAGGTTGCCAGGGGAGCGTGACGCAGGAGTCCCCAGCAGGCGGTGTATCCATGCAGGTGGGTGCTCCCGGCCAAAGGACCAACTTCGCCGTTGCAGAAGGCACCCGCGATCGGTAGGTCTGCGATCACAGAACGGGCGATCCCAACATCCCCGTCTTTGCTGCCAAAGAGGCCTTCCCCCCTTCCGAGGCAGGCGAACAGCAGGCCAAACAGTGGCTGTTGTTCACAACGTTCTCTGGCCTCGCAGAGCAGCTGGCGGGCCTCTCTGCGGGAGGCTTCTGCTTCCCGTAGTTGAAACTGAACGTTCTGTCCGACCCGGATCCTTTCGGCAACGGCGACTGCTCCGTTTCGGGGATCGACGCCGATCAGGTTGCGCACCAGGAAGGCACTGCGTGGTTCTGGGGAAGTGCTGGCTCCCATCAGCAGAGCACCTCTTTCGATACCAAGGAAGAGGGAGTCTTTCACCAGTTCGCGTTCCTCGTCATTGAGCTCGGCAAGAACCCGCTGCAGGCAGGCAACAGGCGTGTCGCGTTTCTGGTTATGACTGAGTTCGAGCAGCACGTTCCGTTCAGCCTGCTCGATTGAGAACACTGGGCCAATTGGTTTGCATCCCTGCGCTACCGCCGGTTCCAGCGTCCAGTCCCCGCCAATGGCAATGCCGACGGCTCCACTTCTCACGGCCTGTCCCTGCAGAAGAGAGCCATGGGGGGCGGCATGAGGAGCGGCGATTCCTCCCAGGCAGGGAGCGGAAGGGAAGGCGTAGTCGAGGCCGCTCATCATGTCGTTGATGCTCGAGCTGCTTGGGTCGATCAGGATGATGAGCGACCGCAGCGCCGAAGGATCCAGTCCAAGCCATTGCTGCCACTGCTGATTGGATCCGTCTAGATCGGGCAGGGTGTCGGTTGTGACTGCAAAGGGTTGAAGCACCGCCCCAGGCAGGTTGAGCAGGGTGACACTCAGGGCTGGTGTTTGTTCCAGTTCGCAGGCTTTGCCTTTGTTGTTGGTGCCGACGACACCGCCGCCGATGCAACCCAGCCAGTGCTCCGATTGCAGTCGCTCCTGAAGGAGTGGCTGCAATCGGGGGAGATCACTGGCGAAATCACTGGAGACAAACACCAGGGCTAGGTCAGCTTTGGCCGGCCCGAGAGCGGTGCTGACCTCCTTCACGGCTGCATCCAGGGAGGTCTGACTGGACAGCGCTGTGCGACATCGGGCCTGGGCCTGGCGTGGTCGCAACCAGTTGAACGGTGAGAACAGCCGCATGGCTGGACCTTACCAACCCTGCCTTTGCGGATGTCTGCGTCGATAATGGCGCCGACTTGAACCACTCCGGTGCCCGATCTTCCTTACCGCAGCCTGGTGTGGCTGACCTATCGCCTCGGAGCCACCTTCGCTTTGGGTCTGCCACTTGTCCTGCTGATCTGGGCCGCGGTGCGCAGGGAGGCGGTGATCAATCGTTTACTCGGCATCTATTGGAAGGTGGCCAGCTTGCTTGTCATCACCCTGTTGTTGCTGACGGATCAGCGCCCACTGGGTTACATCACAGCCTTGCTGGCCCCCGTGCTGATGACGATCAGCGTTTGGTTCTGGGTGGATCTGAATGAGGAGCTCGCTGATGGATCTCTGCGTAATCCACTCACCCTGACGGTGAGGCTCTGGCGGTGGGCCTTGAGTGGGTTCTCGGTGATCGCTACCGCGATGGCGATCAGCAGCCTCTCTTGTGTGACGGCACTCCAAGGCAGTGACTGCAAAGCCTGGCTTGAGGCCCCCCAAGGATTGCATCGGGTACTGGAGAGAGTGTTTGATTTCCTGTTCGGTGGAGACTGGAACGAAGCCGTCGCGGCCTTCTTTGGCTACGTGATGCTGGTGGCCTATGTCGTGGGCCTGCTCCAGTGGCTGTTGGTCCGTCTGCCCAGACAGGGGCGCGTCGCAGGTGAGTTCTGATCCGTTGACGTCAGGTGAGCTCGTCATCTTGGAGAGCATCAGCCGTGAGCGCCCCGACCGTGTCGTGCGGCTCACTGGTTATGTTCAATTGTCGGGAGGTGCAACAGAAGCGCTTGAACTCTTGCTGTTCCGTGGCTTCAGCAGTTGCATCACTCACCCCACAGCCTTTGATCCCGATCAGAGCGTGTTGCCTGATGGGGCCTGCATTGAGCAGGCCACGTTGCTTGTGGGGCCATTGAATCCGGATGCTGAGCAACTGCTGTTGGGTCCAGTCCCCGTTCACCAGTTGCTCGACCCTGAGGCTTGGAGCTGAGTTAACGACGCTCAAGCACGGCCACACAGCGACCACACAGCTCGGGGTGATCTGGGTGTTGCCCGATGTCGTTTTCGTAGTGCCAGCAGCGTTCACACTTCTGACCACGGGAACGGGCGACTTCGATCACGGCCAGCTCACTCTCCTCGCTCGCCAAAAGCTCGGCCCAGGGATCACCTCCCAGCTGTAGTTGGGAGACCAACAACCAATCGTGCAGCCCATCCACCTCTGGTTGCCCGTGCTCCTGCATCCAGTTCACCGAGTCTTGCAGTGCTGGGCTGCGCACATCGATCCGCACGGTGGCTTCGAGGGACGCGCCTAGTTCTCTCCTGGCGCGGCAGTCTTCGAGCACGCGGTTGACGGCGCTTCGTAGGTCTCGCAGCTGCTGCATCGGGGCCTGGAGGCTGTCGTCTCGCCAACTGTCTGGCACCGTGGGCCAACCGCGCCGGAACACGGAGTCTTCCTCCACCGCGTAGGGCAGGTTCTGCCAGATGTCTTCCGCCATGTGGCAGAGCACGGGGGCAATCGCCCCGGAGAGTCGTTCGATGATGAGAGCCATCACCGTTTGACAACTGCGGCGGCGTTTGTCGTTGGGGGCACTGACGTAAAGCCGGTCTTTGGCGATGTCGAGGTAGAAGTTGGAGAGGTCGCTGACGCAGTAGTTCTGCAGCAACTGGAAAAAGCGGAAGAATTCGAAATTCTCAAAGGCCTCTGAAATGCTGTCGAGCACGGTGGCGGTGCGCTGCAACATCCAGCGATCGAGCAACGGCAGTTCGTGAATCGGGATGGCATCCCGTGTCGGGTCGAAGTCGTGGAGGTTGCCGAGGAGGTAGCGGGCAGTGTTGCGCACCTTGCGGTAGACGTCGGCGAGCTGGCGCAGGATGCCGGCGCCGATCGGCACATCCGCTGAGTAGTCCACGGAGCTCACCCAAAGACGCAGCACATCGGCGCCATAGGGCGGCTCTTGTTTCTGGTTCTTGCCACCCTCGATGATCACCATCGGATCAACGACATTGCCGAGGGATTTGCTCATCTTGCGGCCCTTCTCGTCGAGAGCGAAGCCATGGGTGAGCACAGTGCGATAGGGGGCATGGCCGTTGACCGCCACCGATGTGAGCAGGGAGCTCTGGAACCAGCCCCGGTGTTGGTCGGATCCCTCCAGGTAAAGGTCGGCGGGATAGCTCAGGCCCTCGCGCTGGCTGGCCACGGCGGCCCAACTGGAGCCGGAGTCGAACCACACGTCCATCGTGTCGGTGCCTTTGCGCCATTGGTCAGCTTCTGCCTGATGGCTGGGTGGCAGAAGCTCGGCTTCGTCGTTCTCCCACCACACGTCGGCGCCGTGCTCGGCAATGAGAGCCTGAATGTGGCTGATGGAGTCGGCGTTCAACAGCACGTCGCCGCTGCTGCGGTGATAGAAGACTGGGATCGGTACACCCCACGTGCGTTGTCGGGAGATGCACCAGTCGCCCCGTTCAGCAACCATGGACTCGATCCTGTTGCGGCCGGAGCTCGGAAGCCACCTCACCTGATCGATCGCCTCAAGGGCATCGGCGCGGAACCCCTCCACAGAGGCAAACCACTGCTCGGTGGCACGGAAAATGGTGGGTTTCTTGGTGCGCCAGTCGTAGGGGTAGCGGTGGGCATAGCTCTCGTGTTTGAGCAGTGCGCCCGATTGTTCCAGTGCTTCGAGAATGGCCGGGTTGGCATCTTTCAGGACGTTCAGGCCTGCGAAAGGACCGGCCTCGGCGGTGAGGGTGCCTGCTTCATCCACCGGACACAGCACGGGCAGGCCGTGCTTCCGGCCAGTGTTGAAGTCATCGACACCGTGGCCAGGGGCGGTGTGCACCAGCCCGGTTCCAGACTCCGTGGTGATGTATTCACCTCCAACAACGATCGGACTTTCCCTCTCGAGCAGGGGGTGGCGGTAGCTCAGGCCTGCAAGATCGGCTCCCTTGACCACGGCTCTCTGGGTTAGCGAGGTCTCGAACTTGGAGGCCAAGCCCTTGCACAGCTCGGAGGCCACAATCAGCAGACGGCCATCTGCATCGGCCGCGAAGGCGTAATCCAGGCGCTCATTGATCGACACCGCCAGGTTGGCGGGAAGAGTCCAGGGTGTTGTGGTCCAGATCGCCACCTTCAGCGTCTGCCCGAGCTCGGGGCCATCGAGCGGCAGCTCTAGGCCTTGCTTCTTAAGAGAGGCACGAAGCGCATCTGGCACGGAGACAGCTGGGAAGGCCACATACACGCTTGGGCTGGTATGGCCATCGGGGTATTCCAGTTCGGCTTCGGCAAGGGCGGTGCGGGAGCTTGGACTCCAGTGCACCGGTTTCAGACCTCGATAGATGTGGCCCTTGAGGGCCATGCTCCCGAAGACCTCGATTTGGGCGGCTTCATACTCCTTCTGGAGGGTGAGATAGGGGTGACTCCAGTCGGCCCAGATCCCCCAGCGCTTGAAGCCCGCCATTTGGCTTTCCACCTGCTTGCGGGCATAGACCGCAGCTTTCTTGCGAAGCTTCACCGGTGTCAGCGCTTTGCGCTGCTCTTGGTCCATGGCCTGGAGCACCTTGAGTTCGATCGGCAGGCCGTGGCAGTCCCAGCCGGGCACGAAGCGCACGCGCTGACCCTTCATCACCCGATGTTTGTTGATGATGTCTTTGAGCACCTTGTTGAGGGCATGCCCCATGTGCAGGGCCCCGTTGGCGTAGGGCGGGCCGTCGTGAAGAGTGAAGACCGGGCCTGGGTTCTCTTCGCCAAGGCGCTGGTCGATTCCTTGTGCGGTCCAGAAGGTCTGCAGCTGCGGTTCGCGCTGGATTGCGTTGGCACGCATTCCGAACCCTGTCTGGAGAAGGTTGAGAGTTTCCTTGTATGAGGGGCGCGCATCAGCGGCCGGGCGGCTCTCCTGGGACACAATGGCGCTGCAGCAACCGGGATTATCAGTCCTCGCCGGTGCTCATCGGGGTTTCGGCTTCCGGATCGTCGCCGGATGGCTCGGACAAGACCGTGCTCGAAGCTGTTGTGATGTCTGCATCGCTGGGTGGTTCCAGTGATGTTGCTGGTTTTGGTTCTGGCCGAACCCAACGTTTGCCTTTCCCCTTAACGCGAGGGCTGCCGAAGCCTTTGCCTCTTTTCTCGGAGGGTGCGCTGTGCATTGGCAGCGCCGATTCGGGCGATGTCCGCTTGGTAGCAACTTGATCCGCCGTCACGCTGATCGTCTCAGCGTTGACTGCTGCTTCGGCGGCTTCGGCTGTTGCGTTTGTCTCTGGTGCTTCTAGGGGTTCAGGAGCACTGATGGAGGCCACTGTGGTGTCGTTGTGGGCCTCAGGTGCTGTGCTTTCGGCCTGGTCAGTACTGGATGGTTCAGGGGTGGTGTCCTCTGTTTCAGGACGCACCCAGCGTTTCCCCGTGCGGCTTGTTCCTTCAGGCTTTGCAGAGGTCGGTGGGGAGGGCTTGAGAGCGGTGAGTGCTGCTCCGGCGCTGTTGCCAAGGCTCACCATGGCCGCAAGCAGCTGCTGCACGCTTGTGACCCAGCGTTCGCGAGAACTGAGACGCTGTTGTTCCTCGCTGCTGAGCTGGTGCCAGCGAGCCTGGGCCACTTCGCTGCCCAGCCGGCCGATGAGCAGAGTGCCGCAGACCACTGCAAGCATCGGCGACCCCCGCAGCAGATCGCTGCTGGTCACCAGCACCAGCCCAAGCAGCAGAACCACTGCCCCCCAGAGACCATCGCGCGGTCGGCTCAGTTCAGTTGCCAGCAGGGGCAGCAACAGCACTGCCATGCCCACCAGCAGGCAGAGATCTCCGGTGAGGTTGGCCAGCATCAGCAAGTGGGTGCGGGTTGGCTCCATTCTGGTTGGATGCCTAGAGTTCGGCCGCTGCCCACCTGGCGGAATTGGTAGACGCGCTGGTTTTAGGTACCAGTGGCTTCGGTCGTGGGGGTTCAAGTCCCCCGGTGGGCATTGCACTTTTCTTAGGGTCAAGTGCTTGTGACATGTTGAGAAGGCTGCGTCAACCGATGACCAACGCAACCGCTGCTGCCTTCACTGCACCGCCTGCGGGCCAGGGGTTGCGCTCAGTGCCAAAGGAGTTCCTTGACCCCCCTGCGGCCTGGAACCCCACCGTGGGGCTCTTCCTCTGTGGCTATGCCCTTGCTGCGGTCACCGTCTGGGGATGGTTTGTCGGGACCTGGCCCCTGCCCGTGCTGTTGATGACGGGATTTCTGGCCCTGCATTTGGAAGGCACCGTTGTGCACGATGCATGCCACAAGGCCGCCCATCCTGTGCCCTGGATCAACCAGGCCATGGGGCATGGGTCAGCTCTGCTGCTTGGCTTCAGCTTCCCTGTGTTCACGCGAGTGCATCTCCAGCATCACTCCCATGTGAACGACCCCAAGAACGATCCCGATCACATCGTCAGCACCTTCGGTCCGCTTTGGTTAATAGCACCGCGCTTTTTTTATCACGAGTATTTCTTTTTTCAGCGCAAGCTCTGGAAACGCTGGGAATTGCTGCAGTGGGGGTTTGAACGGGCTGTCTTCATCACGATCGTGGTCGCTGCGGTCCGCTTTGATTTTCTGTCCTTCATTTTCAATTGTTGGTTTGCCCCAGCCTTGATGGTGGGTGTCACCCTCGGCTTGTTCTTCGACTATCTGCCCCACCGTCCGTTTCTGTCGCGTAACCGCTGGCAGAACGCGCGCGTGTATCCCGGTCGCACGATGAACTGGCTGATCATGGGCCAGAACTATCACTTGGTTCACCATCTCTGGCCTTCGATCCCTTGGTTCGAGTACAAGCCGGCCTATGAAGCCACCAAGCCCCTGCTTGATGCAAAGGGTTCCCCTCAGCGCCTTGGGCTCTTTGAGACGCGCACCGATCTGTTCAACTTCCTCTACGACATCTTCCTTGGGGTGCGTAGCCATAAGCCACATGGCAGCAAGATGCGCCGCCTTGCTTGGGTCATGCCAAGTTCTCGCATGCGTCGGGGTTGGATGGGGCTGCTCCAGCGCACAGCTGTCACTCCGGCACGCAGACGCTTCTAATCAGCATTGAGTTTGTGCTGATTCGGTTCGGCTGTGTGCCTTCTGCTCGCTGTTGATCACTCCGTCAGGATCTTGGGAACCCGGAAGAAATCGCCTTCCCGCAGTGGCGCTTGGTTCAGCAGTTCTTCGCGCACATCGGTTGGCACAACTGCATCTTCGCGGGTGACGTTGACCACTTCCACAGCGCGCGTTGTTGGCGGCACTCCTTCTGTCTCGACGGCTTGGAGCTGTTCGACGTAATCGAGGATGCGCTCCAGTTGGCCGGTGTAGGTGGTGATGGTCTCCTCCGGCAGGTCGAGCCGAGCCAGCTTGGCCACCTTGCGCACGTCGTCGGCTGTGATTTTGCTCATGCAGCGGTGAGGAAGGTGGCTAAATCATTGCGCAGCGCCGTCGCTGCCGTGCTCAGGAATTCGGCGCCATGGTCGGCCTTCGCCAGAAACGGGTCAGAGCCCATGCGGCCATCGGGATGGCGGCGGCGGAAATCTGCCGGGCCATGGATGGGCCCGCAGGGGGCTGGTTCAGGTAGTGGGCGTTGTTTGTCCTCCAGGCTGGGATGTAGATGGAGGGTGAGGGCGATTTCGCTCGGGGTGGCGTGCTGGCCTTCCCTGTCGCCGTAGAGAGAGCGCGCACGTTGCATCACTGGTCCGGCCATGAACCAATTCGCCAGCCTGCAGCGCAGTCGCGGAGCGACTGGCAGGCCGCGGCTGGTGGCGGTGCCATAGGCCTGGGCGAAGGCGGCTTTGGCTGTTGCAATGTTCCCGCCGTGTCCGTTCACGACGAAGATCCGCTCGAAGCCATGGGTGGCCAGGGACAGAACCAGGTCATGCAGCACGGCCAGCAGGGTGTTGGGCTGCAGGCTCATCGTGCCGGCGAAACCGAGATGGTGCTCTGCCATGCCAAAGGCTTGTGCGGGAGTCACAAGCACACCGCTCTGTCGCCCTAGCTCAAGGGCCACCGCTTCGGCGGTCAGTGCGTCGGTGCCGATCGCTCCGGTGGGTCCGTGTTGCTCGGTCGATCCGAGCGGGATGATCACACCGTTGTACTGCTCCAGATAGCGATCTACTTCAGGCCAGCTGCGCAGAGCCAGTCGTATCGCTTCGGTGCTGGAGACCGGTCCTGGGAGGGGAGAGCTCATGCCAAGCGAATCATTCGTCTGATGATCGCTCAGCAACCCCCCGCTTGCCGATCGGGGAATGGATCAATGGGCGGTGCCGTTGCCGTCGTACTTGTCGGTGTTGTAGTAGCCACCTCTGGTCCCGAAATAGAGCGTCGCCAGCACGAAAAAACCGCAGCTAAAGAGCAGCACGGTGCCGAGGTTGAATCCTGAGAGGGCAGCGGCCATGGTCAGATGTTTGATGCTTTAAGCATGCCAACCAATCAGGTTGGAGTTGGAATTGGTGCGCTGATCGTCACCGTTGGCGTGCAGTGATCGCTCAGCTGTCGTTTTGGCGCGATCCAGGCAACGACATAGTCAAGGATGCAACGGTTGCTGGTTAACCAGTGATTTCCTGACCTGCCTCTGGAACGTCCAGCCATTGCCGCAACCAGGCAGTAAGCCAGATGAAGGGCAGTGTGTCTGCCAGGGCCGCCATGGCTTTGAACAGATAGCCGCTGGCGATGAAGGCGGTGAGCTGCGGCAGCACTGGTTCGCCGGTGCGGATTGGCAGCACGTGGGCTGCGTAGTGGCTAATCAGCACGACCGCGCTGGTGTCGACCAGCTGGCTCACCAGGGTGGAGCCGTTGTTGCGCAGCCATAGAGCTTTGCCTTGGGTGCGTTCTTTCCAGAAATGGAACAGACGAACATCCACGAACTGGGCGGTGAGATACGCCACCATCGAGGCTCCAACTGAGCCAAAGGCCAGCCTCTGGATCTCAAAGAAGGTCGTCTCTGGAGCGTCTTGGAGCCCCGGCATCACGCCTCCCAGCCAGAGGATCAGCACCACCCAGACGTTGAGCAGTAGGCCCACCCAGACCACCTGCGCTGCTTTGCGTTCACCCCACAGTTCACTGATCAGGTCGGTGCAGAGGAAGGTGACTGGGTAGGGGAGTGCACCGACGGCCACCACGATTGGCCAGGAGCCGATGTGGCCCAGAGCTAGAAAGCGCGTCAGCCCCAGGATGTTGAGCATCCCCAGGGTGCCGAGGAACAATCCCACCAGCACCAGAAACACCAGATCGCGGCGGGATTGCAAGCTGCTACTGGTCACGGTGGTAAAGGGAGACATGCCTGGGATGCTCAACAGGGCCTGTAGTGGCTGAAGGCCAGGTAGTCCTGACGCCATCTTGAGCTTGATGCCTGTTTGCTAAAGCGGCTCGTGCTCACCTGCCACCCCGGGTGCTGTTGCTCGGCCGATGGTGGATAGCGCTCCAGAACCACGGAGTGCACGAGGGTCTGTACAGGCCTAGCCCCTGGCCCCAGAAGTGCACTATGGACGGCATGGGGGCCGAGTCGGATCTGAAGCAGCATCGGCATCTGGAAGTGATTGCGGATGGCGAGATCCTTGGTGCTGTATGCGATTGCTGCGTCTTCTCCGAGCGAGTAGAAGCGCTCCTCGCCGTAGGCATCGATGCTGTGGTTATGGCGCTCAAGCACCCGACAGCCGGCGTGAAGGAACAATTGGTACAGGTTGGTGGCAATCAGGCATAGGCCGCCTCCGGCCTCGGAGAGAACTTGCCCCCGAATGAAGACGGGGCCAGCTCGGTAGCCAGCTGCTTCTGTGGGCTCTCCGAGCAGCTGCGACAGGCTGAATGCCTCACCGGGAGGGATAAGGTGGTTATGAAGCGTTTCAATCGCACGTTCCAGGTTGTGGAGGCGGTTCGCGCAGGTTGTGGCGTCTCCCCGTTCCGGAATGGGTGTGGTGATCTCTTGCCAAGGTCTGGCCTGAGCTGTGAAGGCTTTGGCCTCCGTCTGGCTCAGTGTCCGCTGTTGGAGCGCTGGTGTGCCTGGATACCGGCGCCATTGCGCCATGGCCTGGCATCCAGCCAGTCGGATCCGACGCTTTAAAGGAGGCGGAAGTCGATGCAGCATGCTCAGCAGGCCTCGGCCGATTCCAGCCAAGCAGACTGTTGTTCAGAAGAAGAGGATCAGTGGGCTTTGCTTCAGATGAAAGTTGTATTTAGAAGAATGCAGATCTTTTTTGAGGATGTGTGTCCAACGTTTTTGATGAATCCGCGCATCTACGATCTAAGGCTCATTTTTTGACATGCCCCTCTGAATTGAAACAGAGTGAGGATCCCATGGGCTTTGGTGGGGAACCTGAATTACTTTGCAAAGCTCTTGGACTGTTAATGGCAGGTTTTGGCTCTCATTCTTACTAGTTCCTATAGGCCGGAATTGCCCACTCCCCATGAAAAAGCACGTCCCCCTGTTACGGCCATCAGCTCTTCCTCTGATAATTCAGTCATCTCTTGAGATTGATTGATGTCATCCGCGGAAATGCGAAAGCCTGCATCCTTTGCAATCGCGACGATGGCATTGTTGTCTGCGGCTTTCTGGAGCTGGGCCTGAAGGGAGGTGTCGCTTTTGACCTTTTCCTGGAATGCTTTGAGTTGGCTTTCTGACATTACGGGGAAAGAAAGAGTGCTTTCATTATCGCAAATCCAACCGTTGTTGTCTCACTTGGGTCAAGAAGGTTGTCGCCCCCAATCCACTCCGATCGCCACCCCGTTCATTCCCAAGGGTTTTCCAGCCCTCACCCAAGCCTTCTTCTGCCGCCCTGCCTAGGTTGTGGGACCAGAACTGGTGAGCTGCAGATTGGCGAAACGTCAAGCTGTCAGCAGTTCGTTTTGGGGCGGGATTGTGGAGGTGGAGGCGTCTTCGCAGGATGAGCCTTGAGGTAAAAGACCCTAGGCTTGGCATGAGATCGCATTGACTGCAGCGGGTCTTGGTGCCAATCGGGAAGCCGCTCCCAGGACAGTCCCCAGATTGTTCGCACAGAGCCTCTCTCTCTGGCTGCGAAGGCCTGCAGGCCGAGTTGGCTGGGTCAGTGGTGCAGCCCTAGACCTGGTTTTTACCAGGACAGCAACAGCTGCCCTTTGTCTTGGATCTGCGGTTCAATCAAATCTCAGAGGAGTTGCAACAGGCTGCGGTGAGATGTCGCAGGGCGAATGGCATCCGTGATGGCGAGAAGAGAAGTGTGTGGTGATTGGGTTGAGTGGGTAATAAGGGTTGATAGACGTAGGGGTAAAGATCTTGAGGCTTGTTTTGGTGCCTTGCGGTGTTGGGTGTATGAGTTGATTGCGTCAATTGATGGGACGGTCGTTTGAACTGCCGTGGGACTATTAGTGCCACGTATTGGGTGACGATTTATGAGTTTATGGATTTTATTAAAGAAATAAAAAGCACCTGTTCCAGTGGGCTTTTGTTGCGGTTGGCGTGTTGTGTGTATGCCGTTAGGTGTGGTTCGCTGTCACATTCCAGGTAGGCGTTCTGGGTCTAGTGGATGCCTTTCTTTATCGTGTACCCTCACGTTCCTATTCTTCACGCTTTCTAGTGCGGCCTTAATTACTGGCTTTTCCCACGCTTTTTTTTGCTTCTCTCTATTCATTCCATTTGTATTGAAGCGCCACTTGATATTTGCTGAGAGGCGCGTATCAAAGGCATCGTCATAAGAGATGTTGGTGCCAATGGTGAGGTCGTTGTTGATGGCATAGGCAAGGCGTCCCTTCACGCCTGAACCGTCAGCAGTATTGAGGTCGCCATTTTGGTAGTAATAGCCAACACTCAGGTTCCAGTCTGGGGTGATGCTGTATCCCACATCAAGTCCGTAAGTATCCAGTGCGCCGCCTTTGTAGCGATTATTCAGTGTGTATTCCGTTGTCCCTGTTGGGATTAATCCATAGGCATTCAATGCCCAAGCGGCATTCACTGCCTCTAAGTCAAAGGCAGCCTGCTGGAAAAAGACCGTTTGCTTCCCAGAAACATCTACTCCCGTATCGGCGTAGCCCGTTGCCATCGGACGGGTGTCATAGCCACCGTTGATGCCAAACATCCAGCTCTGGTCACCATTCAGCCAGCGGTAACCAAGACGGGATGAGGTGGAGATGGTGGTGCCAGCCACCGTGGTGTTATTAATACTCGAATAGTAGTTGAAGTCAGCAAAATTGAGGTTGGCTTCCACGTCAGCAAAGAAGACGCTGTTGTCGCCAACGACCAGTGGAAGGAATCCTCCAATGCCTGCCTGGTTGGGCGTACCAGCGCCTTGGAGAGCACCTTGAAAGCCAATCTGTGGTTTGACCACATCCTTGAAGTTGATGCTCATCACCCCAAGGTCATCAGCCGTCCCTTGCGCAACCTCAGCAGGTTTGCCATTCACCTGAGGTATGGACGCCAGTGTCAGGGCTGCAGCACCAGTGAGCGTCAGACTTAAACGGATGGACTGCTGCATCTTGCACCACTTCACATCCAGAACATTGGCGTACACAAGCCAAGCTGCCACTTGGTTTAGAGCAGTTGGTTGGTCGTCATCAAGATGAAGGACGACGAGAATCCTGTTTCATAGCCACCCAGCCCATCGCCAAGGATTTCCCAGCTCTGCCTCAATCCTTCTTCTGCCGCCCAGCAGAGGTGGTGGGACCTGACTTGGTGGGCTGCAGGTTGGTCAAACGCCAAGACGACGGCAGCTTGCTTTGGGGCGTGATTGTGGAAACGGAGGCGTATTCGCAGGATGACCCCGCCTGCCACGGCTATCGGCGCCGCTCACCGCAGAACGAAACGCTCTTCGGTGACCCAGGGCGTTTTTATGTGTATGTGAGCTACGGCATCCACCACTGCGTGAATGTGGTGACCCACTGCGCTAACTGGGCGAACGGGGTGCTGCTCCGCGCCATCGCCCTCCCTGCTGAATCTGAAAGGGTTGCGGCCGGTCCGGGGCTTCTCGCACGTCGTTTCGGGATCGATCGCACCGATGACAGCAACTCGGTTTGTGGTGAGAATGAGTTGTGGCTGGCGCCGCGACCAGCAGCACTCGAGCAACCTGTGCTTGTGACGACCACCCGGATCGGAATCTCCCAGGGGCTTGCGTTGCCCTGGCGCTGGTATCTGCAGGCGAGCCGCAGCGTCAGTAAGCGGGCCCGGGGTGATCGGCTCCCGCCTGTTTCCGCTGCTTGGATGCCCGATGGAGCCCAAGCGTTATGAGCACCTGGAGCCATCGCCACATCCTTGATTTGGCGGCGTTCTCTCGCGACGATTTCGCGATGGTGTTGGAGCTTGCCCACCGCTTCCGCTCCATGCCCCTGACCGGTGCTCGCAAGTTGCCGGCGTTGCAGGGAAGGCTGGTTGCCACCTTGTTTTTTGAACCCAGTACACGCACCCGAAGCAGCTTTGAGTTGGCTGCCAAGCGTCTTTCTGCGGATGTTCAGAGCTTCGCGCCAGCCAGTAGTTCCTTGAGCAAGGGTGAATCCCTGCTCGACACGGCGCGCACCTATGTGGCCATGGGGGCGGATGTGCTGGTGGTGCGTCATCAGTGCACCAGCGTTCCGCAGCAGCTGGCTGAATCGCTGGAAGCTTCCGGTGAACCCACGATGGTGCTGAACGGCGGCGATGGCCTGCACAGTCATCCCAGTCAGGGATTACTGGATCTCTACACCCTGGCCCATTATTTCGATCCTCAAGGGGCATCGATCGATGTCCTTCAGGGCAAACGTTTGTTGATTGTGGGAGACATCCTTCATTCCCGCGTGGCCCGTTCCAATCTCTGGGCACTCACCGCCTGTGGTGTGGATGTGACCCTTTGCGGACCGCCGAGTTTGCTCCCCGAGAGCTTTACCAGTTTTGTCGATGCCCCTCCCCCTGGCCAGTTGTGGGATCCCGTACCCCAACGCGGCAGGGTCAATGTGGAGCGAGATCTCGACACCGCTTTGGCTGGGGTGGATGCGGTGATGACCTTGCGTCTCCAAAAAGAACGGATGCGCCAGCATCTGCTCACCGATCTCGATCGCTATCACCGTGCCTACGGCCTCAGCCACCAACGTTTGCAGCGGTGTGGTGCTGATATTCCTGTTCTCCACCCAGGCCCTGTGAACCGTGGGGTGGAGATGAGCGGCTCCCTTCTTGATGACAATGCCCGCTGTTTGGTCGAGGAGCAAGTCCGCAACGGCATCCCAGTGCGCATGGCCCTGCTTTATCTCATGGCAGCTGCTGAGTCGTCTGTGGAGCCTTCTGAGGTTTCTGCGGGATGATCATGATGGCCTGAAACCTGATTGGAGTAGTACTCCATGGCGGCCTTCAAAGCAGCGTCGGGTGCCGAGATCGATGGGCCTGTGCCTCCGCTCTGCATCGGGAAGGGTGCATCCGGCGCATCAAGGCCAATGTGCTGGCTTGGCATGCCAGTGAGCAGCATGGATGCTCGTTGTTGTGATGTCACCGCAAAGATCCACTTGATCAGAAGCGTCAGGCGGTTTTCACGCGCGGGCATGAAGGCCAAGTGGGCCATTGCCCAGAGGAGCCAGCCAATCCCGCCACTGAATTTCAAGCCACGCAGATCGGCGACTGCGTCGATCCGGTCGAGCACGGCCATGCTGCCGAAATCAAACCAGTTGAAGTTCGGGCGAGGTGTTTGAGCCACGATGGCGCCAATGTCTTTGCCCACGAAACCGCCTGCCTGGGTGGCAGGACCGGCCATGCCAGGAAGTGGGTTGCCGCTGCTGGTGTGGCGGTAGGAGCAAAGATCCCCCACCACCCGAATCTCCGGATGGCTTTTGATCGAGAAGTCTGGTTCGACAACCACTCGACCGGCTCGGTCGAGTTCGCAATCGATTGCTTCGGCCAGTTGTCGGCCAAGGTGAGAAGGGCGCACCCCAGCGGTCCAGATCACTGTGGCCGCCTGGATGAGCAGGTCCCCCTCCGGGGTGCTCATCGTCACTTCGCCCGGTTGCATCGTCTGCACCCGAGCCTTGAATTGCACTTCCACTCCCAGCTTTTCGAGGCTGGTCTGCGCCGCCTTTGACAGAGACTCCGGCATCGCCTTGAGCAGCCTTTCTCCTGGATCTACCAGCACGATTCGCGTGTCCTCGGTGTTCAATTGCTTGAACTCACGACGCATGGCGTTGCGCATCAGTTCCGACACCGCACCAGCCATTTCACAGCCGGTTGGCCCACCTCCAACAATCACAACGGTCTGGAGGAACTTACGGGCCGCAGGATCTGGTGATTGTTCTGCTTGCTCAATCGCCATCAGCAGACGTCGACGGATTTCTTCAGCGTGCTCGAGGATCTTCATTGGCGGCGCAAAGGTGCGCCATTGCTCATGGCCGAAGAAGCTGCTTCCGGAGCCCGTGGCCAGAACCAGATGGTCGTAGCTGTAGGCCCTGGAGTTGAAAATGATTTGTTTGCTATCAGGCTTCAGATTGGTGACCTCGCCCAGAAGCACCTGAACGTTGCTTTGTTTGCCGACTAGCTGGCGCAGAGGGGTGGCAACATCACCACGAGAGACGAGGCCAGTGGCGACCTGGTACAGCAGGGGCTGAAACAGGTTGAAGTTGCGCTTGTCGATCAAGGTGATGCGTACATCGGCCTTAGCAAGGGCCTTGCAGGCCCTGACTCCTGCAAATCCTCCCCCCACGATCACAACATGGGGCGCATGGCGGAGCCTCTCTTCCGGTGGTTCCAGCTCGAGGAAGAAATGCTCTGCTGCCATCAACCCTGTAGCAATGGTCCTAAACCGAATGGTATGAACGTTGTTCGGAAATGACCGTTTTGGTTTGAAACTTCGGAATTGATCCGGATGGAAGGTGTGCGCGTTGTGATGGCCCCTATTCAGAGCAATTTGAAGCCTTCCAGCAGCAGGCCGTAGAGCAAACCGATTCTCGTCATATCGATCATTTGCAGGCCTAAAAGGGTCTCGGTTCGCTTCGGCCATGGCCGGCGGATCCTGACAAGCATTTCCCAGAAGGCCACTGTGATGAGAGCAGCCACAGGATCCATCAGTCCGCTGGCGCCAGCGATCGACCCCACGGAGCTTCCGATCAGGAAGCTGGCAAGCATCAAGATCAGCAGCAAGGAGGCTCGTCGCCATGGGTTGTCTGCCCAGCGCTGCAGTCGCCCCCACCAATCACCCAAGCTCCGTTGCAGATGGGTTGTCTGTAAACGTTGACTCATCGCTCTCCGGCACCATCCGGAGAGATCCAGTCAATCCCGTGGAAAAAGAGGCAGGGATGACAGTCGATGATCCCCATCACCCGACCCAGTGCCCTGCCATTAGCTATATACACCATTTCTGGTGTTCGTGCCGTAACGATGCACTACGGGTGGTGGGTAAAGAGGGCTCGACCGTTGAAGTCCTTGGCCCGCCGTCAGCGCTCATGTCCCAAGCAAACCTCCCCACGGGAGGCTTGGCAAGGTGGCGATTGCTTATTTCGATTCTGCTTTGGCCTTCCTGGATCCCTTCCCTTCCAGTAGCTCAAGCAGGGCTTCCATCTGAGCCATCACACCGCGCACTTCGCCTGCTTCTGGAAGCAGCCCGTCCTCCATCACGCCTTGGTGCATTTCTCGCAGCTCCTGACGGATGTAGCGCAGGTGGCTGACTACCTGCTCTCGCTTCGACTGCGACATGAGGGAAAAGCTACTAATGCCCTCCCTTTTACCTCATGATCCGTCCTTGCGGATGGCGTTTGCTGTTCAGTGTTCCGGCCAGTGCGATCAGTCCGAAGGTGACAAGAGCGGTTGGCCTGGCCAGCACCGTGGCTGCCACGAGTGTGCTGAGCGCTGTGAGCAGGGGGAGCCTCGGCCGGCGCGTTAGGGATCGGGCCAATGTGGATGGCCTTCGCTTGGCCATGGTTATCGCCTTTTGCTGAACTGGGCCCGGGCTTCGGCATACACATCAGCATCGATCACGTTGATGCCGGCGGCATTGGCGATCGATTCGATTTTCTTGCGCACAGCCGGACGCACGAAGAAAGGAACTTCCCTCAGGGCTTGTTCAGCTTCATTGCTCCACTCCATGCTCTTATCAATCTTCGCCTTAAAAAGAGGCTAAAGGATGCAGTGCTTGAAGGGCGTCATCTTTGAGTTCTTTTGCTGTCACTAGCGGTTGGGCTCTGATTGAGTGTCATTCAGTGTTCTCGCGTCTGTCTGCCCTCATCGCTGGGCAGTGACAGTGTTCTGGGGTCGGCCCGCCAGAATGTGCTGCACGGCTTTTGCTCACACTTGTTGTTCACGCTGCGATCAACTCACCACGGCGGCCTCATTCGGCTGATGGCAATGGCAGGATGCGATTTATGCATTGGTCTTGATTGTGTCGTGAACAGTGATGTTGTGTTTTTGAGGTGATCGGTGTGAGGACGTTTGTGGGTCTCCTTTTTGTGCTGGGCTCATTAAAGATGGTGGTAAAAGGTTGTAAGAAAGTATTCGCATCTATGTATCCTTTGTGCATTGAGATGGGCTGTATGTCGCCATGGTTTGGCTCAAATTGTTGGGGTTTAGATGCTGACTCGATTTAATCTGTGAGATTATGGTTCTCCTTGTTCTATGGCTGAACTAGCGCTCCGCTTTAAAGCTCTCATTGCTCAATCGATGACGGGGCTGATGAGTAAAGCATTGGTCTGCGCAATGCTTTCTTTGATCAGTGCTGTCTATGCGCACGAGATGTTTTTAGCTTCAGCAGATGTGCTGAGTATGGGGATCGCGGTCTTGCCAATGGTCGTTGTGGCCTTGGGATTTTTGATCGTTCTGATTAACATTGCTTTGGGGTCTGAAGGTGAGCAAATTGTCTAGCTCTATTTTGCTCGCGCCCAGGAGCCTCGCCTTGGCATTGATTTTTTTTATGGGCTCAGCTTTTCATTGTCTTGATTGGTTGGGTGTAGAAAGAACCATTGAGTGGGGCATGGGAATGGTGTTTGCATTTGCGATGGTGATTTCGCTGGTTTTTTGGTGTAAGAAGCTTGTTCGTCTTAACATTTTAAGATTTATCTCTTGATTTTTGCGTTGCAATGATGTCTTCCGGCAGAATCTTGGTTGAATGACTTGATGCTTTCATTGCGTTGGCCTTTTTGGTGTGCGGCAGTTTTTTGAGCCTGCATGCTTTAACTCCACGACGCGTTGCGGCCCTGCTCGGCATCGTTGGCTGAGTGGTCTGGATGCCGCATCAGGCGCGCACCCGCTCTTCTCTTTCCCTCCACTAAGGTCCTGCAGAGGGTCTCACCAGAGCCTTGCCTGATCGTGTGAATCGCTCAAAGTCTCGATCTTGAGCCTCGGTTTTAGGAAGATCCTGCTGATCATGCTTGAGATCGTGATTGCATCTCACCTCCCTTCGAGGCGAGTGCGGTGGTCTGGCTGGCTGGCTGATCAGCAAGCATGAGCTGCTTCAGGCGGTTGTATCGCATCTCATACGCAACCATTCGTTGCTCAGCAAGCTCCTGGAGTCGCTCAGCATCTCGATAAGTGGAACGCATGGCAGAGAGCTCCGCATGCATTTCAGCAGATAGGCCAAGCTCTACAAGCTTGTCACTGTTGTCGTCGAGCATCAAGTTGCAAACATGATGGATGTCTAATGGGCGGTTTGGCTTCAATCTGTTGTGGCTAGCCATCTTGGTTGATCCAGTTTTGAGCACGAGTGAGTGAAGAGTTGAGTTTTTGCTGTCAGCTATTGGGATAGAAAGTTGCACTTTTTCGTTAGCAGCTCATGCTTCCGCGTTGCCAGTCACCTGCGGCTGAAAGTAAACGTTCCTCTGCTTTGTGTTCTCCACCCCAGCTCTTGATCAAGTCGACCAGGGCTAGCCAAGACCATGCAGGCTGTCGTGAAGCCCCGCTTGGCCGGCCATTGCATCGAACAACAGCCTGCAGGAATGCAGGCTCTCCCCTGTCAATCGCTTGAGGCATCGTCTCGTGATCAGTGAGGTGGTGGTCACGAACCATCAGCTCTTGTCCCTGCTCTGATCATTTGTATCTGGCAGCATCGAAGGCAACGCATCATTGAATGCAATGCGGTGTTGCCGACTTTTCATCTGGCAAGCGTTGACCAGCGGTCTGACGATCAACAGTGCTACTGGCTGTGGATGCTCAAGACTGCAGGCCAGTCACTGTGATGGCATTGTTGTGTCACCAATCTGTTTCTCAAGGTTGGCACTCTGTGCCCGTCCTATTGCCGCCTCTTCGATTCAGTCGCTCTCAAGACAAGACAGGTCTCTTCTGGCCGCGAAGCACGATGATCTCATCCCTGTCGTTTGCGATTGATCGCTCTGCCATCGATATCATGCAACCAATAAGAGTTGAACCCAAGGGGGCTGCTCTGCTCAGGGGGATGAGTGTAGGAGTTGCGTGATTGTGTAGCGATCGCTTCAAATGTGTGAGCTGATCACAACCGGTTGAAAAGGCTGTCTAAGCAGCTTCTTCTTGTTTGGTGTCCTCTTCGGAGAGCAAGAAACGCTTGCGCTGGGCTGACTCATAGCCAGTCAGTTCCTGCTGCTGTTGTTCCTTGGCTCTCTCTGCTTTGTTGCACCCCATCAAAAGGGGGTGGATGCCTCTTCTGCTCATTTGATTTGACTCTTATCGGATCGCGCGCGGTGGCTTTGAAGCCCAATCGCGTCAGATAATCTTATCGTTTTCTCTTGGCTGGGTGAGTGGGGTCTCCAGCGGCTTTACATATCGATGGTGTGCCGTTTCGGTGGATGCTGCCTCGAAGCAGTGTCTCGGCACTTGCTGAACATGAACATCGTCACACTCATGAAACTCTCAGTTGGTGAGCATCATGTAGGCACTTGCTGCCAAAACGGTTGCTTTCGAAGCAACCACACAGCATCGTGATCACCCGCGATACACATTGGCCTCTCCCCGTTCTCTTGACTGCCCCAGCCTGTCTTGAATGGTCATGGGCTTAGAGCGCTGGTGTCCAGAGTGGGCGTTGGATCACGCGCGCGCATCCGAAAAATCTTGCATCGCTTTGGCATGGAGGCCAACTCTGGATGCTGCGCGTGTTTCTAGTTCCTTGCGTAGGTGAGTGGTGGCTTCACGAACAAATGCTTTTTCGTTCTCATGTGCGGTAAGGATTTGCTTGGTGACCTCTTTCAGTTCAGCCAGTTCTTGACAGGCATCAATCTCGCGGAAGGCGGCTTCAAGCTGAAATCTCTGTTCGACAGACAAGCGATGGTGGCTCATGGGGATCGTTGATCATCGAGATAAGCTATGGATCTCTGGTCGGTTGGTGTTGTTCGGTCGTTGGTTCGGCAACCACCCTTAGAACCAGTTGCAGTGGTCTAGTCCGACCAGTCAGATTGGATATGATCTCAGGCTTGCATGGATCAGACCGAATTTAAAAACTGGCAAAAGATCGCATCAGATATGGAGGCTGCTGGTGCAATCCATAGCGGCTTTTATCTGCGAGCTCGTGCCATCGCTGATGGTGAGCCTGATCCGATGCCCACTCTCTCCGAGCTGAGTCAGAAGCCGTCTGCTGCATAGTGCCCGCAGAGTTTGTGGATGGTTGCTTCCTACCATCCAATCCCGTGCTCGTTGGCATCAATGCTCCTTCTGGCTTGCTCGCTCACTGCACCAGGCATTGCGTTGAATTCACACAAGCGGCTTGCCAGTTCGCTCTTCGCATAAGAATCAACTGCTAATCATTCGTAGGCACAGCCTTTTGGCTTTGGCTCCGCCAGAGTTGATGTGATTTCTGCGTTGATCGTTTTGCTGCGAGCAGTCTCACTGGCTGTTATTTGCTTTCTTGCTGCCTGTTCGTCCCTCGACAGTACCCAAGAGCTCCAGCCAAGTGCCATCTCTTCTGGCGCTGTAGCTGCGCAGCTTCCATTGCAACCACCCGGTCAGGTTGGTCCGACAGCGGATCTCTTAGCCGGAGAGGTCCCTCGTCTTAGTGCTCGCCGTACGGATGAATGGTTTCCGGATGGCAATCCCATCTGGAAAGTGGAGTTGCATCGTGGGCGAAGACTGCTCGCCAGCTGGGATGCGGCCAGTGGGGTCTCCCAGCGACAACATGCAGATCGCCGCTGGAGCCCTGGCAATGCTTCTCCTCTACCGATCGGGATCTATGCCCTTGGTCAACCGGAACCCTGGGGGCATGATCTCTGGTTTGATTTGCAGCCTCGGTTTGAGACCACGCGCAGTGCGCTTGGCATCCATCGCTGTTTTCCAGGTACTGGCTGCATCTGCATTCCGGATCGATCAGATATCGATGCATTGGCCGCCTGGGTCCGTCGGGCTCGAATTCAACAACTAACGGTGCTCAACTAGCGGGAGCTGTTTCTTGGTATGGGCCTGAAGTCAGGCTTCTGAATTGTCTTGGGCCCGTGCTGGTGACTCGCTGAGAATCTGCAACGGCATGACCAGCAGGAGTCTTTTCGTCAGCTCGCTTCACGGAATTGGGAGCACTGATCACCTTTCTGCATGATGCCTAGCCATGCTCCTTCCAATTAATTTGGATACCAAGAGTGGGTACTAGCACGCATTTCTCTACTAACTCAGTAGGACCACCCGCGCCCCAGGTAATTTGCAATTCATCGAAGGAAAAATGAATGAGAGCCTCACCGATGAGGCTCTCATTCATGAGTGAATCTCTCTTCACATGTCGCATCTTGATCTCCACCCGCTTCTTGTCAGGGCTCAGAGAAGACTGGTACTCTTCCCAGTAGGCTCCTGATCCTGCCGCTATTTCTTTCTCTTCGGTCTTTGTAAGAGGGATAAAAGCTTCTGTGGGCCATCCTTCATATGCATAGATTTGACCAGTTTTTCTATCAAAAGCCCATAAAGGTTCTTTGCCTTGAGAGGCTCTTTGTGCATGAAGGGAGCTCGCGTCTGGATAGGTATCAAAGGCTGCTTTGGATTGATCGAGCACATGATTGGAGTTTGAGCAATATACTGAAATGAATCGATTTTCCTGAAGGTCTGAGCATGAGCTCAGGACAAATAAAGGCGCGCAAATGAGCGGAATATGTGCAGCAGAGCGCAGGAGGCGCATGATCTTAAAGGAAAGCAAAATCGGTTGAGGTCGGATCTTTCTCTTCAGAGTCGTTGAATCCGGAGTGATGGCGTTGTGCCGAGCCGTCCAAAAGAAAGAGCGGCGCACCCTTCATCTGAGCAACACTAACTCGCTTTGGCGACAGCAGACCTAACGCTTCTCTACTCGGATGTGCGGTAGCTGTTGTGATGCCCATCAATGCTGTGTCCCATCAGGCCTGACTCGGGAGCCGCTGCCCTCGGACCTCACTAGACCGGCTTCCAAATGGGTGCCGAAGTCTTCATTTTTGATTGCCCTATCTCTCTGAATATCTGACGTGCTGCGTTTGCTTTGGCAGGATAGTTAGCCGCAAGGTCTACGGCTGGGAGCATGCAATTCAGATCGCAGACAGGACGGCTCTTCTCCGTTGAAGAAGTCATCGACTTGTTGGTGTCTTTGGTGGCGACTGACTCCAAGGCCGAGGCGAAGTGGAGAGGTTTTTACAACTCCCTCAGTGCCAGCGAGCTTCAAGACGAGTGGGAGGAATGCTGGGGTGACAAGCCCAGCCGTTAAGTGTTGACCCTCCGGATCTTGCTTGATGGGGCCATTGGCAAGTGCAGGGCTCGGCCTTTCACGTCTCTGGGTTTTGCGGCTGTCTTTAGGCCACAGCCGCCGCGGCTTCGACCCCTGGCCATAAAGCAACGAACTCTGCATCAGACACGACGGCCGTGACTTCGAATTGAATCCCATATCCCTTGATCCAAGGGCCAAGGTGTGCCCAAACTTTGCCGATGTCGCTTGCCATCGCGATGGCGACGCCGCTCCCGCTGACAGGTTCGCAAACGCGGTATTTCAGCTCAAAACCTTCGAATGTGTCGCCAGGGCCTCCTGCATTGATGTAGTCAGCAAATCCGGGGCATGATTCCCACGCTCCCTCAACAGTTGGGAACGTCCAAACGATCAGGAAGTGCTGCATCAGTCGGCCAGTGGCTTTGCTGTTGTTAGCCACACTTGGATCGATGGATGCAGTTGTGCGATGGAGTGCTGACACTCGGGCTTCTTTTCGAGGGCTTGGAGGGCCTGGAGGCCTATTTGTCAGCCCTGAATCGTGCCAAGGTCAACAATCGAGCTTTTCTGCCTCTGTTGCTGAACCAGAGGTTGCTGCAAGCAGACTTCTTTGCAGGTTTGGACGAAAAAGTCTCGATAGGGCTCTGGTGATAGCTTAAAAGGCACCCTCTCAAGACGGTTGGAGCTGTTTGAGTATTTTTGCGCTTGTGCAAGCGGATGGATGAAATCTGTTGTTTCTTTGCCTTGCGTCATAGTCGAGTCAGCCTTTAAGAGTATTCGATTCGATTTTTTAAATGTCTACCGCTGAGCAGGCTTACAGTATTTGCTACAAAAAACCTGATGGTTTTACAGAGTGCACCTCTATTTCTGCCGCTGATGTGGTAAAAGCTCGCATTCTTGCCATGGAATTTAATGACTATATTAAGCAGCACCCGAATTGCATCTGCTCGATTTTGCCTGTGCAAGATTAGATTTTTCTTGGTTTTTAGTGCGTTTGGATCAAGGCTTTAATGCTTGGATTGGTTTGCTGGTGAGAAGCTGATGGCCTGATGATGATGTGCTCTCTAACGCATGCATCGGTTTTAGAGCGTCAATGTTTGTTGAAGGCTTTTTCGTCACTTGGCGTTCCTGTCAGGGCTTGGGTCAATGGCCTGTGGTGAGGCCTGGCTGAAAGGAATCCAGAAGGATTGATATCAGTGCCTTTTGCGGTTCGTTTGTGCAGCACTGGTATTGGCTGATTACATCGCCATGCCTGCTTGGATCGCGACGACTGCGGCTGCTTGCCGGTTGCGTACGCCTAATTTGCCAATGACAGCGCTGACGTGGCTTTTGACTGTTTCCACAGACACGAAGAGCCGCTCGGCAATTTCCTTATTCGTGGAGCCTGAGGTGAGGCAGCTCAGGACCTCGGATTCCTTTTTGGTTAGATCAGATGGCAGTAAATGTTGTGGGTTGTTGGCGAAATCAGCCGCTTTGAGTACATCGCGCGGGTAATAGATGCCGCCATGCAGGGTTTTCCGTAACGCACCCATGAAGTCACCATCACCGCGGCCACCGAGAGAGGACACGAACATTGCTCCTTCTGCACCAGCTTCGATGCAGTGATGGACCATCGACTTGGTCTCAGTGCGCAGAAACACAAGGCAGATGGTGTCAGGGCAAGCAAGCTTGGTTTTTCTGACCAGGCTGATGCCGCAGCCCTCTTCCAAGTCCTCAGTCACAAAAAGCAGGTCTGGGCAGCAGCTTTTTGTGATCTCCACAACCTCTTCTTCTGTGGTGTAGGCCCCTATTAATCCCTCGGAGATTGGGGGTAGGAGGCTGAATGCTCCCAGCGTCAATGGGTCCGCCATGCAAACGATGGCCTGAGTGCCTTGGAGTAGGGCTGTGGCCTCAGCGCAGACTTCGCCTCGAAGAGGTTGGCGAGCGAATTCCATCTTGAGCTCTGGTTAGGTCTGCAGTTCAGGCATTAGATCAAAGCCGTGCGAGCCCTTAGCGCTTCCTTGGTGTTGTCTGACTCTCCGATCGGATTGGGCTGAACATTCATCCTTGCGCCACGTTCCGGCAAGCCAGCGCCACTTTCGGCGGTTTCGTCTTCGAGAGCAATGGGCGATTCGACGGATGTCAGAAGCAGCTTGAAGGGTGGAAAGTTAAGACCAACCAGATCGGAGGAGCCCATGACGGCGGATACTCCACCCCAGCAGATTGCAGAAGCAGGCTGACTTTCTGGCGCCTGCTCCAACAGTCTCAAACAAGCGTCTGGGTTGGTCTTTTGGTCGGCACTGGAATGTTCGCCGCGCCAATCGACCCTCCGCTCGCATCGCCCTAGGTACCCCTGGAGATCGCGACCCAACACCTTGAGCCAATGGCCCCAGGCCGCCTCGAGCCAGACGCTTACACCTTTCTGTCCTTTGCATTGATTGGGTTGAGCCATGCACCAACGAGCGACGTAGGCCGCCTTCCCGCCGGTGAGGGCGGTCTTCCTTTTTTGATGGGCTGCTAGGCCGAACTGCACAGGCGCAGCAGCACGACATCTTGAGGTTGGCGAGCCTGTGAGGTGATAAAGCGTCATCCCAGCTGGATGGATGGTGACGACCCCTGGGCTTTGTGTCTCGGGTCCACAGCGCTCGCGGTCGCTCTCAAAAACGGTTCAAAATGTCTTGGGGCGTTAGGGATACCGCCCCGCCATCTTGCTTGCGCTGGGCCACGCTCCAAGAGGTCTGCAGTCTCACGGGTTGCGCAGTGCTCCAGCTTGAGAGCTGGCGTGATGGTTGGTGCTGTTGCCCTGGCAGCTCTGCACGTCTCCTCCTCTGCCAAGGCAGCCGTGGAGATTGGCACCGCATCTGATCCTGCAATGTTCAGTGGCACTGGATCAGATCCAGTTGGCACCAGGGTTTTGTTGGATTGTCAATGGAGAATAGGGGACTCGAACCCCTGGCCTCTGCGGTGCGATCACAGCGCTCTACCAGCTGAGCTAATTCCCCGATTGCAAAAACCTAGCGTCAGAGTCCAGGCAGAATGCAGGCATAGGCGGCAGAGATGCCCATGGCCAGTTCAGCCATCACCCCAGAACAGCTCGAGAGCTTTGATGAGTCCTCTGTGGCTGTCTTGGCACAGCGCCTCGAAGACGATGACTACCCCACCCCCTTCGCTGGGCTGGGGGATTGGCACCTGTTACGGGCTCTCGCCATTCATCGTCCTGAGCTCACAGCGCCCTATGTGCATTTGATTGATCAGGAACCCTTCGATGAGGACTGATTCCGGCACCCTCTGCGGGCGCAGGGTGCTTGTTGCTGCGAGTGGAAGCATCGCCGCGGTTAAAACCCCCCTGTTGGTGAGTGCGCTGGTGAAAGTTGGTGCTGAGGTGCGGTGTGTGCTTACTCCCAGTGCCGCCCGGTTGGTCAGTGCAGTGGCCCTGTCAAGCCTCAGTCGTCATCGTTGTTATCAAGACGAGGATCAGTGGAATCCAGACCAGCCCAGGCCCCTGCACGTCAGTTTGGCGGAATGGGCGGAGGTGGTGATCGTTGCTCCGCTCAGTGCCACCACCCTGGCGCGATGGACTCAGGGCCTTGCTGATGGTCTCTTGGCCAGCCTGCTTTTGGCCTGTGAGCGGCCTGTGGTTGCTGCAGCCGCCATGAACACAGGCATGTGGGATCATCCGGCGGTGCGACGCAACTGGACTCTCTTGGCGGAGGATCCGCGGGTTCTCAGCCTTGGCCCCGAGGTCGGGCTGCTGGCCTGCGACCGCATGGGGGATGGTCGTATGGCGGCCCCGGAGTGCATTCAGCTTGCAGCGACCAGTGCTCTGCAGCGATGTGATCCCCACGGTGGTGTTCCCCGTGACTGGGCCGGACGCACCCTGGTGGTGTCATCGGGACCGACCGTGGAAGCACTGGATCCTGCCCGGTTGATCACCAACCGCAGCAGTGGACGCATGGGGGTGCTGATCGCCCAAGCTGCGCGCTTTCGCGGAGCGGCTGTGCAGCTTGTGCACGGTCCGCTGCAGGTGCCTGAAGCCTGGCTGGAAGGGCTCGGCTGTTATCCGGTCAGCTCAGCAGAAGCGATGCAAGAGCAGCTTGGTGCTCTCCAGCCAGGCGCTGATGCCGTCGTGATGGCTGCTGCCGTGGCTGATCTGCGTCTGCGAGGCGGGCCTTCCCCTGCCAAGGCTGCCAAGGCTGCGTTGCAAGCGTCCCTCACCTCCAACCTTGAACCTGTGCCCGATTTGCTGGCGGGGCTGCATGCCAACCGACCAGCAACGCAGCGGCTGCTTGGGTTCGCAGCCCTTAGCGGTGGGGAGGAGGAGATTATCAGCCGTGCCCATGCGAAGTGCACAACCAAGGGTTGCGATCTGTTGCTGGCGAATCCCATCGACATCCCTGGCCAGGGATTCGGAGAGGCTCCGAATGGTGGTTGGTTGATCAGCGCCAATGGCGGCGTGGAGGTGGTGCCTGTGATGGACAAGTTCTGCTTGGCCCATCGGTTGCTGGATCGTTTGCTCTCCTTGCAGGAAGCCTGATCTCGATCCCTCAGGCTGCCATCTCGACTTGGGGTTGGTCGAGCATGGCGATGAAGGTCTTGAGCTGCAGCCTGGGGATGTAGGGCCATCCGCCTGAGCGCTCAATGGATTGAAGCAGGTTGAACAACTGCTGACGATCTTCCGGGAGGCTGCTGCGGAAAGATCCATCTTGAATGTCGCGATGCAGGGCTTCGATACTGCGCAGCATCGTGAGCAGAGCTTGGGGCCGCCCCTGAAGATGGCCGGCCAGTGCATTCAGTTCTGCCAGCAGTGCTTCGAGTCGTTCCTGCTCTGCTGAAGGCAGTGTTTCGATCTCAGAACTGAGGACGGACAACGCGACGGGTTGTTTACAGCTGCGAAAGGGTACCCGGAACAAGCGTTTGCCACCTGTAGGATCCGCCTGATCGGTGGATACCGTCATCATTCGGCCATTCGGCTTCCTTTCATGAGCATCCGTCCCCTGCTGGCCCTGGTGCTGGCTTTCTGTCTCACCGTGGTGACCGCCTGCAGCGGTGGTGCCCAGGCTGTTGACAGTTCCAACATCACTTACGACGACATTCGCAACACCGGCAAAGCGAATGATTGCCCAGTTATTTCTGATTCCGCCCGCGGATCGATCAGCCTCACCCCCGGTGGCTCCTATGAGCTCAAGGGCATCTGCATGCATCCCACAAGGGTTTTCGTGAAAGGTGAGCCCGCGAATAAGCGTCAGGAGGCTCAGTTCGTTGAGGGCAAGATCCTCACGCGCTTTACCTCCAGTCTTGATGAGGTGTACGGCAACCTCACCGTGAAGAGCGACGGCATCAATTTCAGCGAGCAAGGCGGCATCGACTTTCAGCCGATCACCGTGCTGGTTCCTGGCGGGGAGGAGTACCCCTTCACCTTCTCCAGTAAGTCGCTTGAAGCCACAGCTGATGGCGCTGCCATCACCACCAGTACTGACTTCGAAGGCACCTACCGCACCCCCAGCTACCGCACCAGCAACTTCATTGATCCCAAGGGTCGTGCCCTCACCACCGGTGTGGACTATCCCCAGGGTTTGATTGGTTTGGCTGGTGACTACGAGGAACTGGATAGCGAGAACATCAAGCGCTACATCGATGGCGTTGGTCAAATGACCCTCTCGATCACCAAGGTGGATCCAGAAACCGGTGAATTCGCCGGCGTGTTCTCAGCCACCCAGCCTTCCGACTCCGACATGGGAGGACGCGAGATTGTCGACGTGAAAATCAGTGGTGATCTTTACGGACGTCTGGAAGAGGGCTGATCGCAAGCCGCACACCTGCCAGATCGCAAGGGGGGCCATTGGCCCCCCTTTTTTTGTGTCGTCTGTGAGAATCCCCCCGTTGTTTCCCTCCCAAGCTCAGCCATGACTGCCAGCTCTGCTCCGAACAGCGTGATCGCTCCATACGGCGGCACCCTGGTGGACCTGATGGTCTCCGATGCGGAACAGGCAGCAGTGAAGGCTTCAGCCACGAAGACCTTGGAGTGCTCCGATCGCAATGCTTGCGATGTTGAGTTGCTTGTGGTGGGTGGCTTTTCCCCTGAGCGGGGGTTCATGCATCAGGCCGATTACGACTCCGTTGTGGCGTCTCATCGCACCACGTCGGGATATCTGTTCGGCCTGCCGATCGTGATGGACACCGATTGCGACGATGTTGCGGTTGGCGATCGGGTGCTGCTCACCTACAAGGGTCAGGATCTGGCGGTGCTTACTGTTGAAGACAAGTGGGAGCCCGACAAGGTTGTGGAAGCCAAGGGTTGCTATGGCACTACGTCGATTGAGCACCCCGCTGTTCGCATGATCACGATGGAGCGGAAGCGGTTTTATTTAGGTGGGCTGATCCAGGGGCTTGCACTGCCCAAGCGAGTCTTCCCCTGTAAGACGCCTGCTGAGGTGCGTGCAGGCTTGCCCAGTGGTGAAGATGTTGTGGCATTCCAGTGCCGTAACCCCATTCACCGTGCCCACTATGAGCTCTTCACCCGGGCGCTGCATGCCCAAAACGTGAGTGAGAACGCTGTGGTGCTGGTGCATCCCACCTGCGGCCCCACCCAACAAGACGACATCCCCGGGGTGGTGCGCTTTCAAACCTATGAACGTTTAGCGGCTGAAGTGGACAACGCGAGCATCCGCTGGGCGTACCTCCCTTATGCGATGCATATGGCTGGCCCTCGTGAGGCTCTGCAGCACATGATCATCCGCCGCAACTACGGGTGCACCCACTTCATCATCGGCCGCGATATGGCTGGCTGTAAGTCGTCGCTGAACGGCGATGACTTTTACGGCCCTTATGACGCTCAGAACTTTGCCAAGGAGTGTGCTGTTGAACTGTCGATGGAGACAGTTCCTTCCCTCAATCTTGTGTTCACGGAGGAAGAGGGCTATGTGACGGCTGAGCATGCAGAGACCCGTGGTCTCCATGTCAAAAAGCTGAGCGGCACCCAATTCCGCAAGATGCTGCGCAGCGGTGAGGAGATCCCGGAGTGGTTCGCATTCAAGAGCGTTGTTGATGTGCTCCGCTCCGCCTGATCCCTGAGCATCTCCATTAACATTCCTTCATCAGAGGCAAGAGAACCTTGAACAAGCGTTGGCGCAACGTTGGGCTTTACGTCCTGCTTGTGGTCGTGGTCATTGCGGTGGGAACAGCCTTCCTTGACCGTCCAGACCCTGCGACCGCAGCCCGTACCCTCCGTTACAGCGATTTCGTGGAGGCGGTTCAGGAGGATCAGGTCAGTCGGGTGACCATCTCTCCAGACCGCGGCTCAGCGTTGATCGTGGAGAACGATGGCCGACGCGCCGAGGTGAATCTCGCTCCGGACAAGGATCTGCTCAAGTTGTTGACCGATCACAACGTTGATATCGCGGTGCAACCCACCCGACAACAGGGTGCATGGCAGCAGGCTGCTGGCAGTTTGGTGTTCCCCTTGCTGCTGCTTGGTGGATTGTTCTTCCTCTTCCGCCGTGCCCAGGGCGGAGGCGGTGGCAATCCAGCCATGAACTTCGGCAAGAGCAAGGCTCGTGTCCAAATGGAGCCTTCCACTCAGGTCACGTTTGGAGATGTGGCTGGCATCGAAGGAGCCAAGCTTGAGCTCACTGAGGTCGTCGACTTCCTCAAGAACCCCGACCGCTTCACCGCTGTTGGCGCAAAGATCCCTAAAGGCTGCCTTCTGGTCGGTCCTCCCGGTACCGGTAAAACCCTGCTCGCCAAGGCTGTGGCGGGTGAAGCGGGTGTGCCGTTCTTTTCGATCTCCGGCTCGGAGTTTGTGGAGATGTTCGTCGGTGTTGGCGCCAGTCGTGTTCGTGACCTCTTTGAGCAGGCCAAGAAAAATGCACCTTGCATCGTCTTTATTGACGAGATCGATGCCGTTGGACGCCAGCGTGGGGCAGGTTTAGGCGGTGGCAACGACGAGCGTGAGCAGACCCTGAACCAATTGCTCACAGAGATGGATGGGTTCGAGGGCAACACCGGCATCATCATCATCGCCGCCACCAATCGTCCTGATGTTCTGGATGCTGCTTTGATGCGTCCTGGTCGCTTTGACCGACAGGTCACCGTCGATCGTCCTGATTACAACGGTCGGCTCCAGATTCTCGGCGTTCATGCCCGCAGCAAGACGCTCTCCAAGGACGTCGACCTCGACAAGGTGGCCAGGCGAACGCCTGGATATACCGGAGCTGATTTAGCGAACCTTCTCAACGAAGCGGCGATCCTGGCCGCACGTCGTGGCCTCACGGAGGTGAGCAATGACGAGATCAGTGATGCGATTGAGCGCATCATGGTGGGACCCGAAAAGAAAGATCGGGTGATGACGGAACGGCGTAAGCGTCTCGTTGCTTATCACGAGGCAGGCCACGCTCTGGTGGGAGCTGTGATGCCCGATTACGACGCAGTCCAAAAGATCTCGATCATTCCTCGTGGCAATGCCGGCGGTCTCACCTTCTTTACGCCCAGTGAAGAGCGGATGGAGTCGGGGTTGTATTCCCGCACCTATCTCCAGAGCCAAATGGCAGTGGCCCTTGGCGGTCGTGTCGCTGAAGAAATTATCTATGGCGAAGACGAGGTCACAACCGGAGCGTCCAATGACCTCCAGCAGGTTGCTCAGGTTGCCCGTCAGATGGTGACTCGCTTTGGCATGAGCGACAAATTAGGACCCGTCGCGCTTGGTCGTGCTCAGGGCGGGATGTTCCTGGGCCGCGACATCGCAGCCGAAAGAGATTTCTCGGAAGACACCGCGGCCACGATTGATGCTGAGGTCTCTGAGCTTGTTGATGCCGCTTACAAGCGCGCAACCAAGGTGCTTCTCGACAATCGCTCGGTGTTGGATGAACTGACCGAGATGCTTGTTGAACAGGAGACCGTGGATTCCGAGGAGCTGCAAGAGTTGTTGATTCGCCGCGACGTTCGCGTTGCCGAATACATCTGATCGATCGCGTCCTGATCGGATCAACTGGACTGATCGTCAGCACCAGTTGATCCGATCTCTGCGAGAGCAGCCCTTTCTGGTGGTGCTTCGCCCCTCTCCTCTCGATTGGTCAGTGGAGACGTTTGATCAGGCACCTCTGCTCTGTGTGATCAACCAACTAGTCGATGCTGGAGTTCACCACATCGAAATCGCCTGGACTCCTCATCGCCGCTGGGGTGAGCTGATCTGCTGGCTGCGAGACCGCTATCCAGCCCTGCGGCTAGGAGCTGCATCGGTGACGCGACGGGAAGCGTTGGAGATGGTGATCGACCTCGGCATGGCTTATGCCATGTCTCCTTGTTTTGATCTATCTCTACTCCGGTTGGCCCGTCGCCATGGTCAGCTTCTGGTTCCCGGGGTGTTTTCGCCTTCGGAGGTGCAGCAGGCCGTCGCTTTCGGATGCGAGCTCGTGAAGCTTTTCCCGGCTGCCACAGTTGGGATCAACTATCTCCGACAGTTATCGGCGCCGCTTTCGCCGTTGCCTTGCATGATCGCGGCGGGCGGTCTGACTGCAGCAGATCTGGATCCTTGGCTTGCGGCGGGTTATCACGCCTTGGCCCTTGGTCGCGGTTTGATCGACGGCGAAAAGCTCGATCAAAGCCTCCTTTCATGGTTGGGATGAGAATCAAGTGCTACAGATGAGATAGATGTTCTTTGTTCAATGTCTCAGCTTTCGATCAAGCTGTCCGATAAGGCTGATGCCTTGATCGCTCAGCTTCAGAAGGAGATCTTCAACCGTCGCCGCAAAAAAGTCACCGCGGCGGGTGTGGTGGAGAGCCTCGTTGAAAGTGGTGCCCGCTCCCAGTCCGACAAGCGTTTCGCCACGTCCTGGACCAATCTGATCAAGGACATTGAAAAAGCGGCGAAGCTCGCCAATGCCCATGGCAGCAAGCCATCGTCGTTGAGTGATGCTGAATGGGCGATGGTTCTGAACCATCGACAGCGCTCCGCTAGCGATGGTTCAGCGTCCAAGTCGGCACCTCGCAAACGCACGAAAGCCGCTGCGAAGACCAAGGCCTCAACAGCAACAGCTGCTAAAGCGGTCGCCAAGGTTGCCAAAACCGCTAAGCCTGCGACCAAGGCCAGTGCCAAGACCTCGAAGTCGGCCAAGCCTGTGACGAAGGCGAGTGCCAAGACCAGCACGAAGACCAGTTCGAAGGCCAGCGCCAAGACCGTGCGTAAATCGGCCTCGACGACCACCACATCCGCGACCCGTAAGCCAAGGCCAGCCAAGCGGGCCCGCAAGGCGACCATTGGCACTGGCACCACGTCGGTCGCCAAGCGCATGGCCAAGGCCGCCGGTCGCCTCAGCAGTAGCAGTGCTCTTGCGACCAGTGGGATCAGTTCGCCAGCGCGAAGCTGATTCGATTGGCGCTGGATTCGTAGTGCAGCCTGAGGCGACTCACCACAGACTGCACTGCCCCTGCTGACGCAGCAGATGGTCGGCCAGAACCAAATTGACCATCGCTTCCACCATCGGCACAGCCCTTGGCAGCACGCAAGGGTCATGCCGACCCTTGGCAGCAAGGGTGGTTGCTTCTCCAGCCGAATTGATGGTCGTCTGTTCCTTGCGGATCGTTGCCGTTGGTTTGAAAGCCACGCGGATCAGGATTGGTTCGCCGTTGCTAATGCCTCCCTGGATGCCTCCAGAGTTGTTGGTGGCCGTTCGTAGGCGGCCGTCTTCGCTCGGCAGGAAGGCATCGTTGTGTTCACTACCCCTGAGCAGGGTGCCAGCAAATCCGGATCCGATTTCGAATCCCTTTGTGGCCGGCAGAGACATCACCGCTTTGGCAAGGTCAGCTTCCAGTTTGTCGAACACCGGCATGCCGAGACCCACGGGGGGATTGCGCACCACACATTCGATCACCCCTCCGCAGGAATCCCCTTCGCGGCCGATCGCTTCGATCCGTTGGATCATGCGTTCAGCCATCGCTTGATCCGGGCAGCGGACGATATTGGCTTCAACCGCGTCGGGTTCCACACTGGCTGGGTCAATGCTGGCTTCCAGGTCATGGATGCGTTTGACCCAAGCGATCACCTCGGTGCCCCCGGCCTTGTGCAGAAGCTGGCGGGCGATGGCACCAGCGGCAACCCTGCCGATCGTTTCTCTGGCGGATGCACGGCCTCCTCCACTCCTGGCTTGGATGCCATATTTCACTTGATACGTGGCATCGGCGTGTGAGGGGCGGAAGGCTATTTCCATCTCCCTGTAATCCTGAGGACGCTGGTCTTTGTTGCGCACCACCATGGCAATCGGCGTTCCCAGGGTCTCGCCGTCGACCAGACCACTGAGGATTTCCACCTGATCAGCTTCCTTGCGTGGGGTGGTGATCTTGCTTTGGCCAGGCTTGCGCCGTTCGAGATCTGCCTGGATCGCTTCTAGATCAAGCCTGAGGCGGGGTGGGCATCCGTCGACGATCACGCCGACACCACCCCCATGAGATTCCCCAAATGTGCTGATCCGGAACAGTGTGCCGATGCTGCTTCCCATGCCTCTCTCCACCTGGATAGAGCTGGATAGAGCGTAATGAGTCGTCTGTCAGGTCTGAGCTGTTGAGGTCAGACCAGATCCGTGAGCGCGCCTTCTGGCCACTCTGATTGCGGAAGTTCGTGCAGCATCGTGAAGTCCTCGAAGGCGAAGCCAGGTCCGACGCAGCAACTCACCAGGGAGTAGGGGCCCTCAGGCCTGGCGGCCTGCCAGTGGTTTGCTGGGATCACCTGAACTGGCTGCTGCAGTGACAAAATCTGTCGGGCTGCTTCTCCTCCTGTCTCCGGCAGGTCCCAGAGGCTGAGCGGTGCCCCTTGAAGGTGGATCCAGACTTCATCGGCGTGGCGCACCTGATGCCAACGGCTGGTGGAGCCAGCTTTCAGCAGAAACAGGATGGTGGTGAAGCCTGCGCGTGTCGCGCCATCGGAGCGGGTGACGGTTTGGGAGCTGCGATGGATCTCTCTGTACCAACCCCCTTCGGGGTGGGGCTGCATCTTCCACTCCTCGATCAAGCCTTCGACCACTGCATTCGCACTGTGTTCGCCCGTGGGGCCGGCTTGGTGGTCTGTCATTGTTTCCCCGCTTTCACTACTTGTAGCCCGTCTGCCCAGCGCGTGAAGGCGTTTCGCTTGCTGGCAGCAGTGCTTCTGCTGGATCATCAACGCCTTCTGAAGCTGTGGCGTTGATGCCCTAGATGCCAACCACTGCATCGGCATCGCTCACAGTGCTGGGCTCAGAGGCAACAAAAAGCCCCCACCTAGCGGCGGGGGCTTTGCGATTCAGCGCAAGCTGAAT
>NZ_UCOB01000027.1 GCF_900474295.1 Synechococcus sp. UW140
AGCAGCCTGGCTACGGCTATCAGACGGTGAACTACGCCCCTGCGCCTCAGGCTCCGGTGTATCACCAACCTGCTTATGGCTATTCGCAGCAGCCCCGTTACGGCTACTGATCACACCGCCGGGGAGCCTGATGCCTGCGGGCTGAAAGCAATACAACACCAAGGCGTGGGAAAGCAGGGCAGTCATTGGAGGTGAGGACTGATCCATCCCCCGGCACAACACCACAAAAAGCCCCGCCATAAGCGGGGTTTTGATTGGCTGGGCGGGCTCGATCATCTCCAAGAAGCACTGCTGAACTTGTCTGTTCAGGATGGAAAACAATCCAGGGTTCTCAACACGACGCTAAAACTGCTCAGACAGCCGGGGCGCATTGATGGAACGCCTAAGCAGTTTTGCGACGCGGCCTGATCGAGAGGCTTGGAAGTGAGCGTTTGAAAGTCGAAACTTTCGCAGCAAAATTCGCTTTGGTTCTAGTCAACGCGGCTTCACCAACCCAGAAGGTGAATAGCTCAGCAGCAGTGACGAAAACCACAGCGCCAATGATGACCAAAAGGAGAGCGGTGAAACGGCTTGGGTCCATGCTGGGAGGGGGATTGATCTTGTTTAGATAGCCACAAAAGAGAGGGTTGGATCACGATGGCAAAAGCATCAGGGCCTGAGCCGGCCAAGACCAAAGCCCACCGCCAAGCCAATGGCAGCACCAACGGCTGCGTTGCTGAGGGCATCGATGTGGCTCTGACCTATTCGCTTGGCGACCGGCAGAACCAGGCCTAGGAAGAGAAGTGCGCTGACAAGAACGAGCACGGTGTTGCCACGACGACCACCACTCTGCTGACGAACACCACGCTTCTTTGGTGGTTGCCCGTCGCCACCGGACAGGAGCGAACCAGGCTTATCCGTTCCACCACCATGACCAGAGGCTTGGTTGATTTCACGCTCCAAGCGATCAATTTCCTTTTCGGCGCTCATCAGCTCAGCAGTTCATGCCATTCCCATCTGAGCCAAGGGATCAGATCTGCGCATCCCCCCACCGGGGGATTGTTCCTTGCTGCGCGTCATTAGCCAGCACAAGTAAGGCCGAAACAGCGTCCCAAACTCAACTGGATCGTTCGCTGCTGGAGGCGTTTCCCCGCCCCAGGCCCAAGGGCCTCAGTTGCTGGCTTCTAAGGCCAAGGCCGACTTCATCCGTCTCTCTTCGTTCTTAAAAAAGTCGCCCCACATACTGACCAGGAAGCTCAGGGTCATCAATGACCGGAGCTGCTCTTTCGAGCCTGGGGCCGTGTACTTGAAATCCATCAACATCTGATCAGCGACACGCTGCTGTTCCTTGCACCGAGAGTCGATGGACATCAATCAGCCCTGAGAAGGAGCAAAACCCTCTTGATCGGAGAAGCGCACGGTCCACAGCTCTTCATCAGTGATTTGCCCATGCTCATTCAAGAGTTCAGGATGCACGGTGCGAAGGCCTGTCCTGTCCTTCGACCGACTCATTGCAGATGGCGTTGTGGTGGTCGCCATTCGCATCATCCGAAATGCCTGCAGGAGAAGGCAAATTAAGACTGCAGCGTAAGCAAGCGGGAAAAGACCTGAGAGCATCAGCCCGTCGAGACGATCATGAAGAAATATTAACCGAAGTGAGTGCCTGGGCGCGGTTGTCTGCCATCGGGTGGAGGTAGGGCAACGAGCTCAGAGAAGACCGAGCGCCTGCATCACCTTGACGCGAATCCCACCAAGCTTTGACCAGGCGGCCACTGCTTCGGCTTTGCTCTGGTAAGGGCGCCAATCGTCTTCGTCGATCCTGCGCTGCATGTGCTTGGCCACCCTCTGAGCGACTGTCACATCACTGGGAGCATTCACGGCGATGGTCTTGCCGTTAATCACCAGATCAAGAGGCATCGCCTGATTCACTCTGCACCCAGTCTGCAGAGCAGATGTCGCGGCTAGTGATCCGCTAACGAGGAGCCATGTTGGCTTTGAAGAAATGGATAACAAAGAGCACCAGGGGACCGAGAGCTCAGCCCAGTTCAGCCACAGCCGAGCGAACTGATCAAGCTTTGGCGAAACAAGTGGTTCAAGTCAAAAATTGCTGAGCACTGATCGCATCGCGTCGCGACAAAACAAACGTGGTGCCTGCATTGCCTCGACAGATCCGCAGATCTCTATCCAACACAGTGATGTCAAGCCAAGCAGGGAAGCTTTGTTGCAGCTCACGCAAAAGCTTGATCTGGCCAATCCCAGGAATCTTTGGGCCTAACCACCCTCCTTGACGGAAACGCACTTCAACCCGTCGGGAGTCGATCAGTTTCAGGTCAGCCTGCACGCTGATGGCACCGATGGTCCCCAGGGGACCGCGAAGTCGCAGCAGGTTGCAGCCACGCTGTTGCGCAGGATCCAAAATCTGAAGATTCTCAAGCCAGGGCGCCTGACGCAACCAAGGCTGACTGGAACTACTCCAGCGCAGATCCCAAACGCCAGCCAACAGTGCAGCATCGTGGTTTAGATCAGCAGGTTGCTCCTCTTCCACAGCTACGACCAGCGCGCTGAGCCTCGGGTCGTGGGTGTTGCTCTCAAGCATCGAAAGCAATTCGTCACGCTTACTTGCCATTGCCCCACACAGCCTCGATCGATCCATGCTGGCTGACTGAATCGAAGAATGAGGAAAGGCAATTGCTGATGCGCAGTGATCAGCCTCGTCCAGCTCACCTCCCAGGCTGCTGTCCTTGAGGAGGTGCCAGCCCAGAAGCAGACCGTCCAGCAACCAATCATCAGCCGAGGCAGCGCAATCAAGTGGCCCTTGCCGAGAAAGGAGCACTGCCCATGCTGCAGACCAAGCAGCGCGAAAAGCTCCGCAAAGAGAAAGCCGCCTTCCATGAAAGGGAGACGGCCCTGCTCTATGTGTTGCTTAAACCCAGTATTCAGAAGGCTGAATAGGGGGGGTCGAAGCGTCTGGCTGTTTGGCTTGTCGGGCCAGTCAGGCAGCTTCTAGAAGGTGCTCGGTTGGTCCGTCGTCACGCATTGGGACGCCTCCGAATCCGATTGATGGTTTTAGTGTCCACCAACCGATGGGTTCTAGGCATCGGTCGAATGGCGCATTGCCTTTAAAGCCAAAATCACCAAGAGTGGAAATGGCTTGTGCAATGGCGGTTGCAAGGTCATCTCTCCACGATTCAGAGGCCTGATGTCTGGCTGGATCCCAATGGCCTCAGCGCCAAGCAGGTGAGCAGTTGCAACAGGAGCGTGGGGTGCCACGCCAATCACTGCGCAGCAGTTTTGATGGCAGTGCGTTGAATCAACTGGGGGGAGAGGGCGAGATCATCTTCAGACAATCGTGAAAACCGCGATACTTGCCGGAAGAGCAATCGCATAGGGAGCATGCTTTGCCAGAGCCTGGGGATCAAAACAGAGGACTCTTGCAATTGTGTAATCCAACAATTCCAGAGTGGTGGTCAATCAAACAACCAGACCCTGAGGCTGCGTACTAGCCAGCCCACAGAAAGGAAGGTGGCAGATACACTGCTGGACGACGACTCCTGTTCTAATGAAGCGCCTGCTAATCGTTCACAACCTTCTGGAAGGCCAAAAGATTGTGCATGAGCTGGAAGACAAGGACTTTGCCATTGAACTGGTAGAAGGAGACCATCTCGACGACAATGATGATTTAGATATTGAGTCACGTCTCTTTTACAAACTTGACTAACCCTGGAGATTCCAAGAGAAACCATCAATTGAACAAGTCGCTTGCTCTCACCAAGAGGCTGAGGCTAACGAAACACGACTGCGCACACAAACCAAATCGCCGCCTTAAAGAATTCGCCATCAGGCACCAAAAGCCCTCTACCTCAAACTCCATTCATTCAGGAAACATCAACTGAACGACGATCAAGTCAGGCCCAAAGCATGAATCAATCCTTTGCTAACAACGATCAGGAAGAACACTGATGTGAAAGCAACGAGGCCAAGACTTGCCAGGTTAAAAATGAGGGGACTTTGCTCTTGCTCAATCGACCGTACTGCTGACAGTCTATTGCCACGACCCTCATCCCAATAGGCAAAGACAACACCTTTTCTCGACGTCAGCGTTGAATCATTGTGATTTAATCGAGTGGCGGAAGTAGACATCACTCCTTGAAGTCGAGCAACGACATCCGACTCGCGCCTAAAGATGCTCTCGAACCACTCGATATGCGTAAAGATGCCAATGGATGCCCAGAACATCAAAGACGTACACACCAATACATTTAGGATCGCCATCAGGAGACTGCTGCCTGACGCCATCTTCGCCTTGAGCCATGATCAACAAAAACGATTTGATGCATCTCAAGTCACCTTATGGCCTCAACATGATCTCGAAAGCAACAACCGAAAAGATCAATTGACAGTTGTCTAGACAGCAAGGGGGCTCGAGGAAGCCGAGAGTGCCCGCATTGCGATCAAACTCAGGCCTTCGAAGCAGGCCTGGATTAGTGCAGAGACTCTGGCCAGATCGCTGTGCAATTGGGATCCCTAGCAAGGGCAGAGTTCTTGGCAAGCTCAGCGTCTTCATGGCCAAGGTGGTGCGCTGTGATCAGAAGCATGAGTCGCTTGATTGCCTTTCGGCCCTGTGCCCGGTCGATCCAGCCCAGTCCGTAATAGGTACAGGTGGCATCGAGCCATCCCTTGGCCTCTCCTTGCAAACGAATCTCCAAGCCATCCATGGCCGGAATAGCCTCAGCCGGGGAGCCAAACAGAAGCGAAGCAGCGACAATCGGGAGAAGAAGGCGGCGCACGAAAGAAAGCTCGTATAAGGAATTTTAGATCAGACAAATATTCTGACTGAACGATCGATCAACGAGAAGGAGATGTTCCATCCTTCGATCCGGGCAACCCACTGATCATCGCCTTGAGGTCACCCAGTGGCCAGCCCAGATTGCGTAGATGGCGCAGCAAATACTTTGAAGCCACAAAGTATTCAGGTCCGTAGCTGGCTGAGATTCCGATTTCTTCGAGTGTCATCAAGAGCAAGCGATGCTCCCGCTGGGTTCCTTCTCGCTCACCGAATAGAACAAACCCACGGGCCTCAAAATCTGCGCGTTGCTCACTGGATAACGCTTGGGCAAAACCGATAAACAACATGTGGTCGACTTCGCGATAAGCCGTGAAAACCTTGGCGTCCCGATGGACCTCAAGATATTGGTAGCGCTCGGTGACAGCGATCACCGATTCCATCGAGGGTGCCACCAAAGCAGCTTCGATCACGTCAAGCGTGCTCATCCAACACCTCCCAAGCCGCTGGAAGCGAGCCGCTCTTCACAAGCCAGTTCGTAATTGCGAACAGCACCTGCGGGGATGGAGCCACTGCTCTTGAGTTGGCGAACCGATAGTTCAACGCACTGCAGCACAACGCTTGTGAGCTCACGTCCCTCGCATTGGGCCCAACTGCGCAACAGCACATGCAGGCTCGGAGGAACAGACACCGTGAGCTTCACCTGATTTTCGCGGGGCAAGCCCTTCATCCACCGACTGCAGTAACCGCAGAGTAGCTCCGAAGACACTTCAGAGCAACTTCTGGGCAACTGCAAAGGCAACTTGCAGTCACCGACAGCATCTTCTCGGCCACTCCGAGCAACCTCCGCTCTTGATGCCATGACTTGGCAGAGGCTCGCCCCGCAAGCTCACAACCTGTGGCCCCGGCATCGCCCTATCCCCCTGCACTCAGCGCCGATAGGCAATCGCAAGGTTGTTCGCAGGCATCGAGCGCACCTCCCCAGCCCTGAATCCACAGTGAGCAGCGAGGGCCTCGACAGCCTCAAGATCCCGCACGCCCCAAAGCGGAGAGCGAGAGCGCAAGGAACGATCAAACGCGTCATTGCTGTCGCTGATATGGCATCCATTGCGTCGAAAAGGCCCATACAGCACTAGGGGCGCTTCCTTTGGGAGACGAGTAGCCGCTTCAGCAAAGAGAGCCTCACAACAGGCCCAAGGAGCAATATGAATCAGATTGATGGCAACAATGGCGGCGAGATCAGCCTGAAGTGATGGCCCCAAAGACCATGGCCGGGCGGACACATCGAGGGGCAAAGGTGGCGGCATGCGAGCAGCCAAGTGTTCGTGAGCGATCCAGGCCGCAATGCTGGCCCGATGGTCTGGATCAGGATCGCTGCTGTGCCAAACAAGGCCAGGGAAACACTGCTGAAAGAACACCGCGTGCTCACCGCTACCGCTAGCCACTTCCAGCACGTGACCGCTCTGAGGCAGCCAACGAGCCAGGGCTGCAGCTATTGGCTCGCGGTTTCGATAGGTGGCTGGGAATTCAAGTCGCAGGTCCCGATCTGCAGAGAAACCTTCAGTCATCACAACAGCTAGCGCGCCCTTCGCAGCGTCTCGCCACAGCCCCAAGCCAAGCTTGCAAGGCTGCGATTGCCTGCGGTTGAAGGCGGTAATACACCCAGCGTCCACTCTGACGGTCTGCCACGAGGCCGCTGTCTTTCAAGACCTTGAGATGAAACGACAGTCGTGATTGCGCCAGCCCAAGATCACCAGTGAGGTCGCAAACACAACGCTCGCCTGCCGACAGGGCTTCAATAATCTGCAACCGCAACGGGTCTGCCAAGGCCCTTAACAGGCTCCGTGCCGTTGCTGAATCCAAAGCGGGGAAGGCTGCAGTCATCTGGAGGCGAGGCGAGGGCCGCTCAAGCGCCCTGGGCCAAGACTTGACGTTATCGAGGCGTGTGACCCAGGCACTTGCATCAAAGACTTTTGATGCATCAAGATCATTTGATCAATGTAGTCCGTCTGGCCACTCGGCTGGCCAATCAGCTCATGCGTCTTGGTATCAACGGTTTCGGTCGAATTGGCCGTTTGGTCTTCCGTGCTCTCTGGGGACGACCCGGCATCGAACTGGTGCATATCAACGACCCGGGTGGTGACGCCACAGCAGGAGTTCACTTGCTGGAGTTCGATTCTGTTCACGGCCGCTGGAACCACCACGCGGAGAGCTCCGATGAGGGCTTCTGCATTGATGGCAACACGGTGAGCTGGTCACAAGAGAAGGAGATCACAGCTGTTCCCTGGCAGACACATGGTGTGGAGATGGTGCTGGAAGCCAGCGGCAAGTTCAAAACCCCCGAACACTTGAATCCTTACTTCGAGCAGATCGGACTGAAGCGCGTGGTCGTCGCCTGTCCTGTGAAAGGAGTTGTGGCTGGGGAAGAAGCGCTCAACATCGTCTATGGCATTAACCATGATCGATACAACCCGCAGGTGAATCGACTGGTGACAGCGGCCTCTTGCACAACAAACTGCCTAGCCCCAGTCGTGAAGGTGGTGCAAGAACACTTCGGTATCGAGCACGGAATGATCACAACCATTCACGACATCACCAATACCCAGGTGACCGTGGATGCATTCAAACCTGATCTGAGGCGGGCTCGCTCAGGCCTGAACTCACTCATCCCCACCACAACGGGATCAGCGAAAGCGATTGCAATGATCTTTCCAGAGCTGACCGGCAAGCTCAATGGTCATGCAGTACGCGTTCCGCTATTGAACGGATCACTCACTGATGCAGTGTTCGAGCTGAAACGCCAAGTGACTGCAGAGGAAGTCAATACTGCCTTTGCGGCAGCAGCTAACGGATCCCTGCAAGGAATCCTCGGTTTCGAGACCCGGCCCCTGGTGTCATGCGATTACACCAACGACAGCCGCAGCGTGATCATCGACGGGCCCTCGACGATGGTCGTCGACGGGACCCAGCTGAAGATCTATGCCTGGTACGACAACGAATGGGGATATAGCAACCGTATGGCCGATCTTGTTTGTTACGTCGTCGCCCACGAACAAGGCTGACGCAAGCAATGAAACTCTCAGCTCTCCAGCAATACAGCGTGGTGACTGCCAATTACTGGGCCTTCACACTCACCGATGGAGCCCTGCGCATGTTGGTGGTGTTCCACTTCCATGCCCTTGGCTACAGCACGCTCGAGATCGCGTTCCTCTTCCTCTTTTATGAATTCTTTGGTGTGATCACCAACTTGTATGGAGGCTGGATCGGTGCTCGTTATGGATTACGGCTCACCCTTTGGGTAGGCACCTTGCTGCAAATCCTGGCTTTGCTGATGCTGATCCCAGTAGCAGCAACCTGGCCGAAAGTATTGAGCGTGGTCTACGTCATGGTGGCGCAGGCAATCAGTGGCGTTGCGAAAGATCTCAACAAGATGAGCGCAAAGAGCGCCATCAAGACCGTGGTGACCGCTTCTCCAGAAGACAGCCAGAAGGGTGAAACACAACTGTTCAAATGGGTCGCAATCCTGACGGGATCCAAAAACGCGCTCAAAGGCGTGGGCTTCTTCCTGGGTGGTGTTCTCCTCACCGCTTTCGGCTTCAATGCTGCCGTGGGCTGGATGGCGGCCGGACTGGCCATGGCCTTCCTGTTGACACTGGTTCTGCCGGGTGAAATCGGCAAGATGAAAGCCAAGCCTGCCTTCTCGGCGCTTTTCTCTCAATCACAGGGCATCAACGTGCTCTCGCTGGCTCGCTTCTTCCTTTTTGGAGCCCGTGATGTTTGGTTTGTGGTGGCCCTTCCAGTGTTTCTTGAAGCATCCCTGGGATGGACATTCTGGGAAATCGGTGGCTTTCTCGGCCTGTGGGTGATTGGCTATGGCATCGTCCAGGGATCAGCGCCGGGGCTACGAAAGCTGTGGGGCCAGACGAGCAGTCCGGGAGTCTCGGCCATCCAATTCTGGTGTGCGCTGCTGACATCGATCCCGGCGCTGCTTGCGATTGCCCTTTGGCGAGACGTCGACGTGTCGCTCGCAATCACCGCAGGCTTGACGGCTTTTGCCGTGGTGTTCGCGATGAATTCGTCGATTCACTCCTACATGGTGCTGGCTTATACCGACCAGGAGAACGTGAGTCTCAATGTTGGCTTCTATTACATGGCGAATGCTGCAGGCCGTCTGGTGGGAACGCTGCTCTCCGGAGCGATCTTCATGCTTGGTAGGTCCGAGCAGGGAGGCATGCAAGCCTGCCTATGGACATCCTCTCTACTTGTGCTGTTGTCATGGCTGAGTAGCCTCAGGCTCCCATCACCAAGAGCTTCTGCCAAAACATGAATCCAGCAACTGGCGAAACACAGTGGTGCGTTCGCTTGCGGTGCAAGCTGGATTTGGAGTCGATCATTCAACCGAACGAAGCCTGAGATCTCGATGAGCAGAGGGGAAGCGTTTTGCCACAACGAACTAAAGAGTGGCCTTTACTACATCAAAAGATGGGGCTCCAGGCCTGAATAGTGAGGTCTGAATCGCTTGGATGGCCTACGAACCTGGAACCCCCGACTGCCGGCTGTTGATGGATGCCAAAGCAAGCCTCGAGCGTGCCCTTCACACACTCAACGGACTGCCACATACCGACCACATCCAACGCCAACTGGTCTCGATCTATAACCAGCTCGAAGGGATGCATGAGCTCAAACGAGCAGGCGGTGCGGATGTTTCGTTTCGATCCGCCGATTGGAGCGCCTCCAGTTCCAGCATTAAGCCGACTCCGTAAAGAAGCGCTCTGACGTCGCCGCGAAGAGATCTAGTGAGAGATCCCATTCGGCGGGACCTGATAGCTTTTGCGCTTGGCAAAGGCGTAGTGCTGAGAACGGCTCCTTGTATCCATACGGATTGTCTCAGCCAGTAGCTTTCCAGGCAGGGAAAGATGTCGCTCCTCCTCCTGACGCCAATACTCCTGAATATTGCGAGGCCAATGGCGCGCCATCCGTTCCAGCTTCGGACGTTGCTCACCAAGCTTGATCACGCTCATGCCCCCACTCCAACCAACCGACTACTCCACAGCTAGCCAAAGCGGACTACCACGACCACATCGCAACAGAACTAGAACCAGTTGAAGGAGCGCGAGCGCTGAGGTCTGATGATCAGGCCAGTGATCAAGAGAGCGGGTGTTAGCGAACAGGCTGGAACAGCTCTTCGCGGTCATCATCACCGCCGGACTGGTGTTGGGTAATTTCTTGTTGTTCACCCCTTGGCGCAACGGTCAGGACCCAAGAGAACACGACCGAGCTCCGAGCCAAGACCTGCAGCAAGGACGGAGGGAAAGAAGATGATCACCAGCGAGAGGTTTGCTGTAGTCATCGCTGGACGATACGACTATCCAAATGTGAGCCAATAAGCCCAACGATGGGGTAGAGAGAGAGAGAGAGAAGGATGACCAGGTTGGCTCACTGGTCTGTGAACTCTGGTTGCGGCGAACACAAGACAACATGCAGCGAAGAACTGCAAGCTGAAACAACAGCCATCATCCAAGGTTGATTGACAACGACCAGATCGAACCGATCACTCTTCAAACCCTTCAAAGGTGGTGAGACAAAAAGCACTCTGCGGAGATCACAAGTCAGGAGCCGAACACAGAAAGCGGAAGACTTACCGATGAGTTGCTGCCCTACGCCTTAATTGCACTTGAAGTGTTGAACATCGATGAGATGCAGCTGGCCCTCAAACCCATCAACACGGTCGGCTCCCGCCGAAGCGTCTTCCTAACAGAAAGCACGTCCTCAGGGGATCGACCTGTACAGCGCCAAGGCGAATGCCCTGGACTCCTCCATCGACGGCCCTCTGCTTTGACTCACACCAGTTAGATGTCTTCAACCAACACCAGCCAGATGGACCACTATCTGGCGCAGATCGGGCGGATCCCTTTGCTAACGCCTGCTGAAGAGATCAGCCTGGGCAATGCGGTTCAGCGTGGGTTTGCGGATGATGCCTCACCCTCAGAGAAGCGTGCCGCCCGCAGAGCCAAGGAGCGGATGATCAAAGCGAATCTGCGCCTCGTCGTCAACGTGTCGAAGAAATACCTGCATCGTCAGCGAGGAGCTGCAATGGAGTGGCCGGATCTAATCCAAGAAGGAACGATTGGGTTGAACCGTGCCGTTGAGAAATTTGACCCCGAGAAAGGCTACAAATTCTCTACTTACGCCTATTGGTGGATCCGCCAGGCGATCTCAAGAGCACTGGATCAGATGTCTGCCTCTATCCGGCTGCCAACCAATATGAACCTTCTCCTCACAAAACTGAGTCAACTGCCAGTGGAGACCCCGAAGGCTGTGATTTGCGAAGAGCTGAAGATCACAGAAGCTCAGCTTGAGAATCTGTACAAAGCACGTCAGACACGCTGGCTGGGCAGCCTTGACGCGCACCTATCAGGAGCTCCAAGCGGTGAAGGCTCAACCATTGGGGAATTGGTTTGGGATGAGACATCAACACTGGATGTCGAGAAGTTCCAATGGGACGGAGTGCAAGAGACACTCCGCAGCCGGCTTGAATCTGATCGCAACAGTGACAACGACATCCTCGTCAGAAATGCAGTGAACAATGAATCCCTACAGTCCATCTCTAAAGACCTGGGAATCTCCCGTGAACGAGCCCGACAAAAAGCTCAAAGAGCACGCAGACGGTTGGCAACAAGCCTGGAAGAGTATCGCCATTTAGTCGCCTAGATCATGCGTCAGGCACCTGACGGAGCACAAGAGCCCCAAACTGCATTGATCAGACACGAAGGCCTACGCCTGAGTCGATCCAGGGACTGAACCTCCGGGTGGAACAGACGCATCAACAGAAGCCTCTGCAAAAGTCGGAGGCAATGCATCGAGGGCTCGGGCTTTGACAACAACAAGCACCGCGTGGTTCAGCAGCATTGCCCGGACCTTCTAACCGCTCAACCACGCCATCCTTTTGTAGGCATCCAGGCCTTGATCGCGATGTTTTTGGTTGGTCACCCAGGCACGTTGGCAGCCAACAGAGCGATGACAGCATGCATGGCTTAAGCATGGGGCTTGACTCGAAGGCTGTCGTGAATTGATGTGGAGAAGGGTGATGGCAAAAGGGAACTTGATGGCTATGAGTAGAGAAGGCAATCTCTTCTTCATGACCGTTTCTCCGATCAAAGCCAGGGCTGCTCAGCTAACAAAGCTGGTCGGAGTGGGATCTCTCTCTCACCTTGTGATGGAGCGTTGGGCGACTCGTCGGATCGCAAAGCACTACCAATATGAACCGATGTGCCCCTCCGGTGAACTCGAAACCATTGACTGGTCATGACGCCTCGAGCAAGCAGCCCCACCGATAGGGGCTCACAACCTCGATACACCACTGCTAGTTGTGGCAGTGATGGAACAGGCCGAGAATCACAAGCATGAACTAGCCCTCTTCAAGTTGAGGGCGTAATTTACATGAGTGAGGAAAAAACTTTCAGGGTGGCAACAAGGACACACTTCTGAATGTATTTTAGAAACCCTGCCTTCGGCGGGGTTTCTTTTTGTTTGCACCCTAGGTGCTGCATTGCACCCACTGATTGCAAACAGGCGGCAATTCAAAATGGACTCTCCACAGTGACTGCCTCTAGCTGTGTTGCTGGACCATCACAGACCATGTTTGATGCAGTGAAGTCAGACGAGAGATGCAATTGAGCCAAATCAATGGGAAGCATCTGCCAACACAATCAACCCTGGAAGGGAATCTGGTTCGTGCTCTCCATCGAACGACCACGTCCTTAGGCATCCGTGTCTCAGCACACCGACGTTTGCAACCAAAAGCGTTAACGTCGATTCCCTTGACATGGCGTTGTGGTTCACAGTGTTCTCTCAGTCCTGATTGCCGCAGTGATGTGGGTACAAGTGCCTCAGCAGCAAATCGATTGGTCAAATTGTGCCGTGGATGTGCCTGACGCCGCCTGCCATTGGTACGTCGCAGCACCTGATAACACCTTTGGTGAAGGCTTTAATTGGGCCTCGGCACCTTGGTTTGACGCCAATGGCCTCAGCGATATCGCCAAGCTCAACAGCACAGTGGCAACCATTCAGGAACAGGCCATCAAGGCTGAAACGACCACCTAAGCCTTGAAGACGAGGAAGAGACAACCTGGATGCCGCTTAAGCCGATTCAGCCGTCGGACGATCCACCAAAGCCGCTGCAAATTCCTCAAAGGCAGCGGCCGCCACAGCCGGGGTTGACTGGTGCTTCAACTCCCACTGGGCAACGAGGGCATGCATGTCTTCCCACATGTCCACCATCGCCAGTGGATTGAAACCTGTTGGATCAGTCTGATCTGCAGACATGAAGTGAGCAGAGAACGAAGGATTGTCATCATCGCTGAGATCAACAAGGTCAAGTCATCAAGGCAGCGAATACCGACCGTGACGCAGGTGCAGAGCCAAGCGCATCAAGGACATGAGCAGACAGCCATCACAGACCATTCAGTGCTGACAGCCCAGCTGCAGACTGATGTTTGCGCTGATGTGAGCAAGCGCACAGCAGGAGGGGATGGAGGTCATCAGCTGCAGAGCTGAAAGCGGAGATGGTGAATGCATCGGAGGGAGCGATCCCGCCCCACGCATCACCGCCATCAGAGCAATGACCATGATCAAAACCATCGCCGCCGCTGCTGCCTCCCTCGCCGCTGGTGCCACCTTGATGAGCGTTGCAGGCCCTGCTGCGCAAGCCAATCCCTACAACAGCTTTGGCCGTGCCGGCGGCTGTGATTCTGTCGCTA
>NZ_UCOB01000004.1 GCF_900474295.1 Synechococcus sp. UW140
TGGTTGTTCGGGAGGAACGCCTGATGGACAAGCTGGAACGGTTTAAGCAGCTTTCTGACGCCATGCCGATGGCGACAAAGCTGGAGCTCTATCAGCAGTTTGTTTCCAATCCAGAAGCAGGCATCAACAGCATCATTGCTCTAGCCGCCAAGGAAGGGCTGGAGCTCAATCAAGCTGAGGTCTCGGAGCTGATTAAAACCATTGATGTCGATGAAGAATTTGATGACATCGAACTCGATGCCATCGCTCTGGTCGCCATTGCTGGTGGGAACTATGGAGATGGTGGCTGCTGAACGATTGGTTGGGAACGAACCAAGGACCTACAACGCGAATCCAAGGAGACAGTGCTCGCAGCACGCTGTATTGGATTGCAGGCGGCTTTGCCCTTCGACTTCTCATGCCGCATCAAAAGGCATAGTGAGCTGTTTCTGGTATCACTAATAAACAGCCCTAGGACCACGACCATGACTCAACAGCAATCAGAAGAGCAGCTATCAGAAGAGCTAAGCCAAGAAGAGCTAAAAAAGCTATCTGGTGGTGCTGCTCATAACCTGGGCGGGGATAAGAAGATAAACAAATTTGGCGGAAGGAACGTTGCACTGCTCTCGGGTGCTGCCAGCGTCTCTATACAGGGAACCTTGTAATTGACACTTCAGACCAAAATCTCTTTCCTGCTGTTGTGGGCCGTGGTGGCATGGCAGACCTCACTGACCGGTAGCGACAAGATGACGCGTGCTTGTTTCTTTCTAGGCCCATCCCCTTGCAGCCAAGGAGATCAAGCCAGGGGGCTTCTGTATTTAATTGCTGGCGCGAGTGCCGTTGGGATCTTGATGCGTAAAGACTGACAGACTGCTGGGGCTATACTGCTGCTATTCCAAGAAATCCAGACAGCGTCCATGTGGGCCTCCGTCTAGACGTAGACCAGCTAGCAAGGCTTGATGCATGGGCTAAAGAACACGGTGGTATAGACCGCACAAATGCCATCCGTACTGCGATTGAATTGCTGCTAACTAGTGGCCCTGGCACTGTGATTAGCCCCCCTGTGCCCTCTGGCGGCCCTGCAGTAGATCAGCCTGTCCGTGAAGCCCTACAGAAGCTGTTAGCCCGCGTAGAGGCCTTGAAGACCAATTACATGCCATGCAGAAGGTGCCCACACCAGCTACAGAGTTCTTGTCTGGTTTCTGAAGCGCAGAGGTAACCAATGGATCTCCTTCTAGCAGTTGGTATTCCCGCAGTACTGTTAATCGTCGGGACTATTCTTCTCTCCAATGGCAATAAAGAATTAAGAGACAAGTTGTTCCGGTTTGAGATGAGTGGCACGTCCTCTCAGATATGGACATTCGGCATTCTCTTTATGTCAGTCGCGTCCGTCATCATTTACTTCTTCAAAAAGTAAGCGGCACATTAAAAAGGTCCCGTAGGAGCTGTTGGAATGATTGGGTTTTGATGGTGCTGGGTGAAGTTGTGGATAATTGGTTAGGAAGGACCATTGGCGTATTCCCTATCAGTGCCTTCGACTACTCACGGGTCCGGTTTACCCTCTGATTCGTCCGCCTCAATAAGCGAAAGCTGCGGTGTGACCCACTCGAACTTTTCTTGAGTGGGCGCTAAGTCATTGAAGTCGTTGGTGAGGTCAGCGTCGGTCATAAGTCAGCAGTCGAAGAATAACCTGCTCCTTCCATCACTGCCGCCCATCTAACCTCCCAATCACTCCACCGTGGGCAGGAGATGACATCTCTCCAAACCAATAAAACCCCCCGCTCGTGGCGGGGCTGGTGATCGTGTTGGCAGCAGGTGATTAGATATCGTCACCACCAGGATCACCGCTGCCGGCGATGTTCTCCTTCAGGAAGGTGGTGCCACCAGGTCCAGAAGCCCCGCCGATACTCATCCTTACCTTGGCTTCTTGCACAACAGTGCTCCCCATTGACCCACCAGCTGCCTCCTGCTTCCACGTTGGCGCCCATTCGCTGCAACGCTTGTTGAGTTGCTTGCTTGCGTCGATCGCGTGGTGAAATGCGACGGGCTCACCCGTCTTCGCGTCGTAATGAGTGATCGCCATCTGGTTGGGCGCGGAGGTCGATTCAGTGTTCCGGCGATGGCCGACGCCACTCAGAGGCAAAGGAATGCGACGAACGACTAGGCCCTCAAATGTGACCAGATCTTCATGAAAACCGTGGCGGAACCCTAGTGATGAGAAGCCCGAGGAGATGGGGTAAGGGATCGTGTGCGGAAACTTTTGCGGAAACTTTTGGAAATTGCTCTAGTGGTGGACAGGCTTTTGAGGGATTAGCGACCCCCTTTTAACCGGCTGGTCCTGAGTTCGAATCTCAGGCGACCCATTTCCCTCATCCTTCTGCTTGACGCTCCAGATTGCGCCAGGATGGGAGTGTCTTTCGGTGATTGCGCCGTTCCTGTGGTGGAGACGTGTTCACAGACTGAAGCTGCTTCGGTTGCCGTCGTTGACGATGACCCTCGCCTCCGTTCTCTGCTTGAAGAGGAACTCCAGGATTTGGGCGTTGATCCCTTGCTTTGCGACAACGGTGCTGCGCTGATCGAGCTGCTCTCCAACCAGCGGGTCGACCTGATTCTGCTGGATCTGATGATGCCAGTGATGGATGGCTTCGCTTGTTTGGATGCCTTGCGCGACCAGCACTATGCCGGTCCGATTGTTGTCGTCACAGCCCACGGGGACCCAAGTTTTCGCAGGCGTGTTTTTGCTGCGGGTGCCTGTGATTACATCTTGAAGCCAGATCTGTTTGAGGTCCTTCCATTGCTGTTAAAGCGCCATCTCCAGGGTTCCCCTACCGAGGCTCAATGAGACAACCCTGCGCTTTGCCGCTGAAAGGAAGGCTGAGAACGATGCAACCGCCCTGCCGGATCGGTCCCGGCCTCGGGGTGCGGAGCTTCACCTCCACACGTCCTCCCATTCCTTGCATCAGCTCGTTGACGATCGCGAGCCCGAGTCCTGAGCCTTCCGGTCTGCTGTTAGAGCGGTGTTCTTCCAGACGCTTGAAGCGTTCGAAGATGCTGTTGACTTCAGCCTGCTCTGTGTCAGTAAACCCAGGCCCAGAATCCTCGAAGAAAATCAACACGGTTTCAGCATCTAGCCTGGCGGAGATCTCTACAGTCGCTTTTTGATCACTGAAGTGCAAACTGTTGTCGAGTAACTGATCAAGAACAATGCAGAATGCTTGTCTGTCTATCTTGGCGTAGCGGCACTTTGGGTCGAATCGAAATTTGATCCTTGCTGCCTTCTCTTTCGGTAAGGATGTTCTCCATTCCTCTAAAGCTTCTGATAGGGATGTCTCCTCAATTGCCCAATTGAATTGACCAGTATCCAAGTCTGAGAGAAGCATCAGCTTGTCAACTAGCTTGCACACACGTCTCGATTCTGATGTTGCAGTTTCAAGATTTGAAAGCACTCGTTTGTCGTTCTGAATGATTCGACTTAAACGCTTGAGGCTGCCCGAAAGAATGGCCAAGGGTGTGCGCAGTTCATGGGCGAGCGCCTGAATGAAGATCCGTTGTTTCAGCAGTGCTTGCTCTATCGGATCGAGATCACGAAGGATCAGGAGAAGAAAGGGTTCTCTGAGGTTGGTGATGTGTCTCCACAGCAGCAGCGACAGAGTTTGAGACGTAGAACCGGATTGATCTTCATTGTTGGCGATGAGAAGACGTTCTGTACCATCGCCATCTTCAAACCGATGACAAGGATGCTGCTCAGAGTCAGCTGGAAGAAGCTCACCCTTCAGGCTGTAAAAAGGGATGGCTTTGCTCAGTGGTTTGCCGAGCAGAAGTGCTGTCATTCCCTTGCTGCAAAGGTCAGCTGCTTTTTGATTGGCCCATCGGATCGTTTGTTTGTGATCGAGGATCAACATGGCTTCGTCAGTGCTGTCGAAGGCCACCCGCAGCAATCCAAGTGACTGCCGCATCTGGTCTAGAAGGTCCTGTTGGACGCTCTCCTGTTTTTCGCTGTCGTCAACAGGCATGGGGCCCTTCCAGGGGGCGCAATGTTGCGGCAAAGCTCCAGTGATTATCGGTTGTTTTTTCAGCAACTATGAAATGTTCACTGCGCACACTGGTTCCATCACAGCAGATAGTGATTAGTTCCAGAGGGTGATTCACCAGCTTGGATGTTTCCGTGAGCTTGAAGCGTGAGAAGCCACTGTGATGTTGCTCTCTGAATTCCTGAGGAAGGATGGCACTGATCGACTGACCGATCAATTGCTCATCCCAGCCATAGACATCGTGAAAGCGTGGATTGAACTCCATCACCCGGCCTTCCGCATCTGCGCGGACAAACGGAAGGTCATGCCGCTCACGCAAGGCTGCAACGGCTCCTGGGGTCCACTCGCTGGCCATCGAAGGACTGCAATCCTGCTCAGGCTAGGGAGGGGAAGGGATTGCGTCTGCCTGCTGACCGCTAAACTCTGTTGCATCGGGGTATAGCGCAGTTTGGTAGCGCGCCTGCTTTGGGAGCAGGATGCCGGGGGTTCAAATCCCTCTACCCCGACTCCTTCAAATGCCAGTCAAAGACTGGATTCTGAGCCGCCTTCCCAAGGCGGCTTTTTATTGCTCGCAACCGCGTGTGTGGTCAGGGTGTGGTCAGGGCGCAAGACCATGCAGCGCTCACCACACAATTGTTCCTGCAGGTGCTTGTACGTAACGCGTGACGGCTAGCGTTGGTTTGCTGATGAGAGAAAGCGCTAAGGGCAGGGTTCACCCCCAGTCATTCCTTTTCGCGGCCTCTCAAGGCTCACCCTTTTTAGTGGGCTTTCCGTACTGCCATCGAGGGAAGGCTGGCTGATGGCGTCGGTTCTGTAAACCTCCCCCTGTGCGATGACGCGCAAACAGGACCGATACGCCGACAAGGCTGCCAATCAAGCCCGCGTCAACGGTGAAACCATCACCGCTGGGCGGAACGTTCATGAGCTCCTCGAACTTTTTAGAACTCACGAAAGACCTGCTGATCACTTTCGGGGAGTTGCCCGTCACGCCAAAGAACGGCGTCTAAATGGTGTTCCGCTTGGGCTTCAGCACCTCTGGCAGCGCTGCAGGGGGTCTGTAAATGGGCTTGAGGTGTCCGCGTTGCACCGCCAAATTCAGGAAGCCGTAAAGCTTTTGGCGGGAGATCTGACGCATTCTTGAGCCCTGTTCCCATGGCGCCAGGCATTGCATCGCTAACGCTTCACCGTCAACAGGTGGCTTGCCGTCGAAGGCTTTGGCGCAGTTGCGCAGCACAGGTCTATAAACGTGTTCCACTTGGTTGGGCCAGGGTTGGGCACAAACGCCTGATATTTCTCGATGAACTGGCTGAAATTCAGCCTCTGGTGACGGCTGGAGGTATCGGCGTTCTGTGCAGCAGCAGCAAGGGTGATTTGCCCACCAGCCCAGCGCTTGAAGATCTGCTGAATGCGGGGCAGGGCTTTGGTGGAACCTTCAAGGGTCCAGGGCTAGGGCAGGAAAACGCTGCCTATCCCTTTGACCTGCAATCGCGGTCACTGTTGCTGATGAGGGGGCTTTAGCCTGCTCGATGCTCAATATCTCACAGGTGGCTCCCACTAATAGCAACACTCAGGCAAATGTTTTTGCCTGAGTTGCCTGACAAAAGGCCAGTGGTTGATCAGGCTGAGCTTTTCTGGGGCCTCCACATGCTTCGACCCTATTCCGTAGCAGCAGCAGTGTTTGCTGCTGCTCAGGTGTTCACTTTTGGTGCACTGCCAGGCAAAGCAGCTCAAAATTGCGGTCCTGATGCCCGTTGGGTCCAGACCGGCGCAATGCTGGGTGCTGGTTACTGCAAGCCCAAGCACCGTAAAGATCATTTCGTCTGCGCTATTGGTTACCACTACGCCGGCAAAGGACGGTGTGTCAGAAATGGTCCTTGGTGGACTGGTCGTAGACCCGTTGAATGGGGGCCTTATTACGAACCTCGCAATAAATCTGGCAGCATCACCTTTGAAGGACCTCACGGCGGGCAGTTGAAGCTCAAGTGGTGAGCATCAATCCGCCGCAAGCCTGACTTCGCTTGAAACAGCACCACAGTTCCGCGGCGGTGCTGTGGTCTTTTCTAATCAGCACCCATGCCTCCAATCAATCGATATGGAGGCATGGGGCAACGGGTGCAGCTTGAGGCAGAAACAGGTTTAACTGAACAAGCGGGTCATCGCTTCTTTGTATCACAACTATCGTGACTCCTCGCGAGAGGAAGCGTTCGATGCAGCTTGGTTTGACTGTGCACTGGCGGTCATCTTTTTATAACCGTTAGAATTAAGAGAGTATGAGTCAAGCAAGTGACAAAGCTCGGCGAAATTCAGCTTAAGCGGATTCAGCAGCTCAACCCTGCAAATAGTTCCTATCTGATTGATCTTGAATGGTTTGCTCTTCCTTTGTGGGATCCAATGACTGCTGATCAAGGTCATTGCTTGTGTTGATTGGTGTGAGTTGATTTGCTGTATTTTGTTCGTGTTGATCTTGGTGAATGGTGTTATTCTGTTCGCCAAAACTTATCATGATTTTGAGTCAATGCCCTGATTCAGCCGCACAGGGTTTATGGAGTAATACCTTATTGTCTCTTTATCGATCCCAGATGCTGGTGCAGTTCTCCTTTTCGTATTGACGCCTATTTTCTCTAAAACTTAATTCCTGTTTGGCAAGTTGCTGACTCGCTGCTTCGACCACCTGCTCGTCATCGTTGGAGGAGATGATGAAACGGTTGATCGCCATGCTTCTTCCAAGCCTGCTCTGAGCAGCTTTGATCAGATCACAATGATTGGTGTCATTACTGTGGCTCGCTACTGGCACGACGATGGCTCCCAGTACAAGCAGTGCTGCAGTGATGGCTGTACGTCTCCCTTCGGCTGGATCAATACTGGAACTTGAATTCACGTTGGCTTGTCTCATTCGATGGCCTCCAGTGTCGTTCTTGTTAGCAGCAATCTCTGCCAGTTTTAGTTCTGCAATGGCTCACATGTTGATCACTCTTAATCCCTAAGCCTTTCACTTTGTGGTTTCATCTGACTCAACATCACTTGTTGTGAACACCAACGCAGGGATCCTGTGCTCGGCCTGAGGGTAAATCTTCATCATCAATCATCCCACTCAGAAACAGTTCGCACAATTCTGCGGGATTTCGGCTTTTGACCCAGCCCTCGAAGCCGTCATCGTCAAAGGCTCTCGCAGACGTTTGTGACAACCCTGAAGCAAGAAGCCCGAGACAAAACAGCAATGCAGCTCGTTGCATTTGGGTTTTTTGCATCACTAGCTCATGTCTAGCAATCCTTCCCGCTCTCCCCCCCCCCCCCCCCCCCCAGCTCAAGCTGGTCTTCACCTCGACGCGCATCAGGGGGCGTCAGTAATGTCAGTCACGGATTTGGGATCAATTGGAGCCTCACTGCGAGCATGACCATCGATTTGATCTAATGTCCTGAACAGGGCCTCTCCGTTGTGTGCTTTTCGCTTCAGATTGTGCTGTTGTTTCTGTTTCCATACTTGTCATGCCTTTCGTCGAAACCACAAATGGGTGTCTAACATTTGACATGCATTGCACTGGATCATGATCAGTACTGTTGCCTTCATGCTCGGTGAGCTTGAAATCAGCAATGTCACCGTGCTGTTTCTGGCGGTTGTTTCGCTTGTCTTTGTTGGCAGCTTTGCTGTTGTGTCTTGGCAGACAGGTGAATTGATTAAACCACCAAAAGATGACCAAATGGATTGATTCCATAGGTGATTTCATATTGGTAAAATATGCCACTAGCTATTAATGCGCTCTTGTCTCCCTGATTCTGTACGATACCTCTTTTGTGCAAATAAGCTTTTGGTGCGACAAGGGCGATCTCCTGATCGCCCAGCTATCAGCCACTTAATCATTCAGCTCTTCGGTTATGGTTAGGCTTAGTTCGGAGTAAGGCGTTCTGAGTTTGATGAGCTCTTGGTATTCCTCAGATTCATAAGCATCGATTGCGTTTTCTTTTGAGTCAAATTCTACAATCACGTTCACCGTACCTGGGCTACCTTCTCTTACGTCACTGCTAAGGTCTCGGATCAAAATCCTTGCATTGACTGTCGCTAGCCAAGCTGTGAACTTGCTGATGTAGGGCACCATGCCCAGCGGAGTGTGAATTGTACCGGTGCACACCCAATACCCTTTCGGCATGAATCAAGCTTGAAAACCTGACCTTCTCACAGATTTGCTGACTTGTCTTGCCCCTTGTTGCAGATACCAATGATGCCTCAATTGCCTTTTCAGCCTAAACGCTGTATGCCGCTGTTCATCATCTCTGTGTAAGTCATGGCCCGGGCTGCTTTCAGCCTGTCGTCTCCTTCTGGCTGCGCTAGAGCCTTCTCCTCTTCGGAGCGCATCTCGATTTCCATTCCCTCGGGTTTCTTCCCCGTCATCTCGTTGGAGCGCCCATCTCCCACTGGCTTGTTCTTTCCCTGATCTTGATCCTGACTCACCTTCGCCTCACTGTTGGCATCCGATTCTTGTAGTGTGCCGGACTGATCGGGATTTGGCCTTTTCTGGGTCTGTTTTTCAACCTTCTTTGCGCCATCTCATGCTCCCAATGCTGGTTAACGGCACTGAGGACCAGATTTGAGCATTGATACGGGCTCTCATTTCTATGTTTCAAGCCTTGCATTGCCTCGTTTGTCTCCTTCTTGGCTTCCTCGGTCATGACGATCATTCGTTCCTGCGAGACTCCGTTTCTTGTTGGCTTGTCAGCCCTTTCGTTGTCTTGGGCGACGTTGTTCTGTCTTGCTTCGCGTTGGTTATCCCTTTTACTCTTAGGGTCTTCAATCGTCCTAGTGCCTCCCTGGGGACCTATCTATCGTGTTTGAACGTGTATTGACTGTCGATTTCGTCAAGCACAATTGCGCTCTGCTTGTTGCTTTTATCTGTATCATGGATCACAGTTTTTACTCAACTTCATCGATGCGCGAAGTTCGGTAAAGATGCTCCTCGCTCTATTGGCTTTGAATTTAGGTTCTGTGAACTGAATTCCATCACCATGTACAAAATTGGCCAAATAGCCCGTAAGAAGCAAAATGCTCATCTTGAACATTTAGCGCGTGAAGCGGAGCATCGAGCTAATCAGGCAAGGGAAGATTATTTTCAGGAGCGCTATCGCTCAGTCGCAAACGAGGTGCAGGCATTTAGTGACTGCCTGGATTGATTCCAGTTTAAGCCTCTATTCGCAACGTCTCTCTCCGTCTCATCATTGGTGTTTGTGGAGCTTGTCGTTCTCTGCATACCTGGAACCGCCAATATTTGTGCTTCCCTCTCTTGTGTCTTGCAACCCTTGACCTGCGTTGGCTGGGCACCCTTTCGACTCTCCATGGCGGCGCTCGTTATTCTCTGCGCCCTTCTCCTTCATCCAGCCTTGCGTGCGCTGTTGCGTTGGTCTCTGTCAGCGCACTCCCTTTGCTCTGCATCCCTAATCGCCGCCATTCCGATTGTTTCCTTTCATCTCAGGCGAGCATTTTTGATCCGTCCACTTTGTGTGAATACTTAGGGCTAGGCCTTCTTATTCAATGTCGATAGACTTGGCTCGATTTGTTGTAGGGGTTTTAATGTTTTTAGTTCATAACTCGCCAGAGCAGGCTTCTCTTCTCGCCTCAGCACTGGTGCAGGTGCATCGTCCTGACGGTGTTTGGTATGCCCCTTCCCAAGCTGACTTGGCGCATTCGTTGTTTCTGAAGCTTCTCGGTGCCGAGATTGACTTCAATTCTCATCCTGGTCTTGCTCCAGCTTTTGTCACTACAAGTTTGAACACTCCTGGCGAGCGACAGGAGTTACTCGAGCTTCTCATCGCTTTTGAGATGCTTTGCAACCCCATCCCTGCAGCATTGGCTGATGATATTGACACCTGGTCTGAAACCCTTGACGTTCAAAGTGACTGTCTCTTGATGTCACGAGACTTGGCCCGTAATGCGATCGCGCAGGCGACCTCTGATTTTTATCGATTAAATTGGATTGGCAAGGGTGATCATCAGGATGATCCTGCCTTTCAGCACCTTGTGCAACAGTATGGTGATCATGCCTATGGGTTGTGTGTTGAAGCAGACTCAGAAGAGTTTTCTAAATGGAATCAACTTCAGTTTTTGCCTCCATACAGTCTTGGTAGAAGTCTCTGGGAGTTCTACCAAGCCAGAGGTTTTAAGCTTCCTGGTGAGCTTGGAGCTGGTAACGCTGCACTGGCACATCATGATTGGATTCATTTGATTGCCGGTTACGACACCACTCCAATTGGTGAGTTGGAGGTGACATCGTTCATGGCCTCCTCCAGTGCCTCGCCTGGAGCAACGCTTGGATTTATAGGTGCAATTTCTATCTTGGAGACTGGTCTTCTTCATAGTTTTTATGGTGCCGACAAGTTTGGCTTGGCCCTTTCCTCTGGTGATGGAATTTCCAGAGTCGCAAGCGCCATTCAGCGAGGTAAAGCCTGCCTTGTTGATCCCTTGATCGATTTTGACTACTTCGCAATCGCTGATCTGCCTCTGCTCGATATTCGCAATCAGTGGTGGGCTGTCTAGCGATCACAGCATTTGCGCCTTGTCGCGAGATTGAATCTTTCCCCCAGCCCCTGCTCCTTCATTCTTATTTGAATGGCTGCACTGCAACGGTGTCCCAATGTTCCCATCTTGATGGGGCAATTCCGACCTGATTCATGGTTTCTGCAATTGTTTCGCTTCACGGATACGTTTCACGCTTCTGTCGTGCTGGCCTTTTCCTCCCTAGCCCACCTTTTCTGGTTGGTCATGATCTGGCCGTTGTTTTGTCTCAGGCTGGCTCCTGCAAGCGAATCTTTGTTTGGGCTCTCGACGTCAGCACATGCTGTGGTGATCGCTACTCCTTGACTAATGGTGCTGTCCAGGAATGGTCGACTAAATCTGTTGATCGTTTATTTGTCACGAGTGACGCCCATGTGTGATTGCTCTTCAGATTGGCTCAGATCCGTACCAGAACTTCTGGTTGTGAGCACGATCACGCCAACCATTGATCTAAGTCATCCCTGCTCAATGGCTTGAACCAGAAACTAGGCACCTCGGGGTTTCAACCTCATCGTGCTGCGAGCCATGCCTTCCAAGCCTGCCAGTCGACACCTCGGCTTCGTCCTTTTTGGTGTCAGTGCATGTTTCGCTATTGCTGCCCCTGCTCTGGCCGCTGATGGTTGCGGAAGGTTCCATCGCTTTTCGTACCGCCTAGAACGTTGCGTCCTTCGTCGCGACGTGGGCCCCCGCCTGGTGCCGGCTGCTCCTCGTTATCGGCCTGGCTCTGTTCGCTTGGCCCCGACTTCCCCTCCTGGCATTCTTAATGGTCCGCCTGGGTATCGTCGCTATCGACTACCTGCGCGGCCCTTGATTCGTGTTCATTCGCCTTTGATGCGGATCTCGCTTTGAAATGTTGTTTGCAGGTCCAGTCGTCGCGGTTTCCCGTTCAGAGCCGATGGTTTGCGTCTCACTTGGGCTGTTCGTTGAGCGTGCTCGTCTCAACCTGCCCTAGTTCGTCTGATTCAGGCACTCTCGCTTGCGCTTCAGGTTGCTTCTCTCGGCTCAGAGCACCCATAAAAAACGGCCCCCCTCAGAGCCGTTATGTTTGCTCAGGAGCATTTCCCTGTTTCCAGTGTGTGTAACAACCCGAACATCCGCCAGGGGTGAATGACTCATTGCATGAGCTGACTCGCTGAGGTAAACGAAGCTGTTCCTTCTGCCGAGTCCATCTCGCTTTGCTTCTTCGTGGCCCTTGATTGCTGATGCGGCAGCCCCCCCTGGGGATTATTTTTCTATCGCCAATAATCGTGTTCTCTCTGATAGCCGATCAGGATTGGTTTTTCGTTTCCGAGGCAATTTTCTTGCACGCCATTGGCCTTCAGGTCTCTCCCCTCGCTGGCTTAGCGTTGAATCGAATCAGGCGTTTGCCATGACTGTTGCCTCTGCACCCAAGGCTCCAGTGTCTGAAGACACGCTCATTGATGCCTTGCGTGGTTGTGAGAACTTGCAGCAACTACTCCTGCTAAGAGATCAATTGGCCAAGGATCCTTCTAATCCTCAATTGTTCGACTGGGTCTGCTCCTTGCTTGTTCATCGCAGTGTTTCTCGTGGTCTTGCGGCCCGAGTTCTGCAGCAGCTTCATCATCATCCCTTGGCTTGAGGATTTGCTCCCAAAGCGGGTTGCCGCCTTGGTGCACGATCAGCTCCCAACGAGCCATCTGCCGCAGCCCGCAACAGCGGTCAGCACCATGCAGGCTGCCAACCAAGCTTTGCGTTGGTTGCACAGCATTCGTCTCAGCACCACAACACTGCCGAGAGCTCCCACTGTGACGACTGCACTCTGGCAGAACCGGATCACATGGGGATCAGCTTGCCAGTTTGGCAGCCCCAACGGAGGCAACGCCTGTAGGCCCTCCATGCTGACGGGTAGAAACATCCCCGCCTCCCTCATCCCTATCGGTAGATGGGAGGCCAGCAACAGTGCCCACAGCACTGGTAAGAAGCCATAGAGCGTGTGTTCTAGGCGTTGTTGGTTGATGATCATCCGGGCCATGAGATAAACCGCCGCCGGTAGGGCAAGGCTGAGGCATGCGATTGCTAACCGCGGTAGCAGAGGTCCACTTGTGATCGAGCTTGGCGTTAGACCAGTCCAGTCCCACAATTTCTGCCATTGCTGTAAGCAGATACTCCCGGTTAGGACCAAGACCAGGCCAGGTTCACCGTTGGGAATCACCATGTCGCGTTGAAGGTCGGCAGCAGGTGGCCGGATCGCTAGGCGTACGGACCGATGCGGACAGGCCTGTGCGCAGGTCATGCACAACACGCAATTGCGGTTATCGCGGAGATGGGCGGGATGGGTCCCAAGTGGGCAACCTGATGTCTGTAGTCCCTCCCCTTCAGCGGGCCCTCCTTTGAAACAGGCGTAACTGCTGCAATTTCCGCTGCAGACTCCGGCTTGGGCGCGTAATTCCAAAATGGACAATTTGGCGAACAGCCCGTTCATGCCACCGATTGGACAGAGATAACGGCACCAGAAGCGTTTTTCGAAGCGTATCGATCCGATCACGGCTCCTGCTGTGATTAGCAGCAACAGACAACTGCTGAGTTGCCCGTTCTGAGGCAAATCGCAGAGGCTTTCCCAGAGCAGGATGAGGGCAAATCCACCGGCCAGCCATCTTGAACCCCAGGCATCGTGATCACCACGTGGCCATGGGGATGGGGTCCAGCCCAACCGCCGTGCCAGCTTCTGGCTTAGTTCACCCCAAACCATGAACGGGCAGAACGAACACCACAACCGGCCCACAACAGGAAAGCTGAGCAGAATCAGTGGCCACCACCAGGCCCAAAACAAATTGAGTGCTCCGTTGTGATCCCTGTCTTGGGGGCCAAACCACAACCAAAGATTGACCAGAACAAATAGCCAGCTCACGATTCCAAAGAGCAGGAGATTCCAGAGCTGAGGTGCGCGCATCCAGTTGCGCAACTTTGGTTTCCATGCCCACAGGTCAAACCGTGAATGCTGTTGCCTTGGTGACGTCCAGAACACGTCCTCTGGCAACGCCTTCGGACTGTTGCCTTGGCGACGCACTTGCTGGAGTGCTCGCTCGACCAACGCCTCGAGCTCGCGCAGATTGTTCGGAAAGTCATGGTTCTGCAGTTGTTTCACCACTGCAATCGGCAGCTTGGGTGGCTTCTTCCAGCCCAGGCGGCCACTCTGTTGTCGGATGCCGTAACGCAACCAATCTCCGAGATCCTGACGTCGTACCCGTAGTGGTGGCACTCGGATCAGCTGCGTAAGCGGTGACAACTCAGGGATGGCGCTTTCGGCGGTTATCAGCAGCCGTCCCCGAAAAGTCTGAGGTTTGCGCTCCAGCCCGGGAGATTGCCATCGGCCATTGGCTGCCATCTCCACAATCTTTTGGCGCACAGGCGCTTCGAGCTGTTCGAAGTTGTCGATGAGAAGACTGCCTTCGCCCACCAGCTCCAGAAGCGGGACCGGCTCATGGTCCCCTTGCCGCCCGAAGAGCTCACTGCCATCACTGCGCATCTGGGCCCCGTCCACGCGCAGCATCAGTTGATGCCTTCGTTTGGATCCAAAGTGAATCAGTGCTGCGAGGTTGTCTTTCTCAAGCCCCGGTTCACCCACCAGCAAAACTGCCTGGGGATGGCGATCCGTTGAGGCCTCATGTATCGCCTCCCTTAGTCGTCTTGCCTGCGGGCTATTGCCGACGACACCGCGGCGGGGCCTGGCCACTAAATAGGGGGCAAGCCGCTGAAGTGTTGCATTGCCTCCTGCACTGGTACTCATGATTCAGCCTCGAATGGCCAGCTTTCGCATGTCATGGCTATGGAGTGAGTGGCAACCGCCATCTCCACCATGCCTCGATTCTCAATCGCAGCCCTGCTGATGGTGGTCAGTGCCGCCGTCATGCCGGCTGCCCTTGCGCAGCCGCGTGGTGTGCTCCCGCTGAGTGCTGGGCAACCCATTCTCGAGGCCGATGCTGTGTTGCTCGCTTCAGGTTGGAGGCCCCATCCCCAGCAACAACCAATGGCGTTGGATCAGCGTCGAGCTGGTGTGCCTCTCTCCAGCCTTTCCGCTTGTTCGGGCACTGGTTATGGCTTCTGCCGATTTGATTACCGACGCAATGGACGTCAGCTTTCGGTGGTTACGATTCCAATCTCGCAGCGTTCAAGTCAGACCAGCCAGCTTGGCGGCGTGGTGAAGCGCTGGTGGGTCGAAACAGTGCAGAGCCGTCGTTAAGGCGGTGGGTTTTCAGCCGATGGCAGTGGTCAGTCGAACGGTGCCCCACAGATCGAAGACGCAGAAGATCACACCGATCACGATGATGTCCCAGGCTCGATGACGCACTGCCCATGGGGCGAGAAACAACTCGGCAATCCCATGCAAGGCGGTGCCAATGGCAATGTGCTCCAGCACCAGAAGCCCATGGGCAAGCAGAAACAGGGCACTGGCGATGCATCGCATCAGCACGTCCCAGGATCCACTCGAGGCTTTCGGCAATGGACCATCAAGAGTCTCAGCACCTTAAGCCGACTGGCCGAAGGGATTCAACCTCTCTTGGGCATCGGCCATCTCAGCAGTGTGTGTATGAGGCGCCCATTGCTGCTTAGGTCCAGCAGGCGACCGCCAGGCAGCTGACTGCGTCCTAGTGGGCACGCCTGTAGTGCCGGAAAGGCGCAAAGCGTGGATGGGCAAGCCAGCAGCGTGACATCGCTGCGTTCAGGCATCTAGCCTTGCCAGTGCTGCAATGCCGGACGCTGGCGAACCCATCCTGATGGTGTGCTCACCAGGTGCGGGTCACTGAGCTGGACAACACGCATGACCTGCAGGGCTGACGGGCGCTCTCATTAGTGGCTACTCTTGAGAAGACCATATCGAATGACGATGGCAACGAGTTCGTCTTCGACACCGGTTCAGGAGCCCCTTCAGCAGGGATTACATCAGGACGGTCGCCGTCTCACTCCCCAACGGCTGCGCATTCTGGATCTCTTTGAGCGCATGGGCGCAGGTCGGCACCTCAGTGCTGAAGACGTGCATCAGCAGTTACTCGAAGGTGAAGCGAAGGTTTCACTGGCAACGATTTATCGCACCTTACGGCTGCTGGTGGACATGGGTTTCCTCCAAGAGCTGGAACTGAGCGAGGCCGGCCGCCGCTTTGAGCTTTCCTCTGCGGATCATTGCGATCACCATCACCTGGTCTGTATCCGCTGTGGTCGCACGGAGGAGTTCGAAAGTGTTCCTGTGATCTCTGCAGGCCAAGCGGCGGCCGATCAACATGGTTTTGACCTGATCGAATCGACCCTGAACGTCAGAGGGATCTGCCCAGACTGTCGCTAAGTGTCTCGGTCGGCCTGATCCGTCAGTCAGTGCCTGGATGGTGTTCGCAGGGCATCCAGAGATCTCCCATGGCATGCACCCCTTGACAGCCGATCTTCTTCGCTTCCTCTTCGGCCTGTTCCCGACTGGGGTAGGCCATTGATGGCTCTGACTTCTGTGCCGATGTTGTGTGGTTGTGCAATTGGTGGTCGTGGCTCTTGCTTCCGTCGAGTTGCACCAGCCCCATGCTCACCGGGCCCGCCGTCCAGATCCCCATCGTGTTCACGCCGACGGCCAAGAGGCCCATGCCTACGACTGAAAGGTTGATCACGCCCATGGCGACAACGCCAATGGAGACAACTCCCATCGGCACGACACCGATACAAACCACCCCCATGGGCACGATGCCGATGGACACAGTGCCAAGCGGGGCGATGCCGATAGCGAAGCGCTTGGGCTTGCTGCCGCAGTGGGCAGGTCCTGTGTCTGCTGATGCGCTCATCGAGCCAGAAGGTGGTTTGGGATGACCCTAGGTGGTATTACTGCCTCCATTCAAAGCCCCCCCACAGCTGGAACCGCTGCCGGCGGTACAGCCGAAGCAGTGTTCGGCGACGGTGATCGCCTGGTGCTCTAGCTCTTGTGCAGGGATGCTCAACAGATTCTCAAGGGTTTGAACATTGCCGCCGCAGGCGATCCCGAGTTGCTGATTGAAATCACAGTCAAAGAGTCTCCCCTGCCAGTTCACGCTGATCAGGGACCTGCACATCACCGCCTCGAGGTTCTCCGTCCGGAATGACTGGCGCAGCAGCTCCCGATAGCTCTGCAGCTGATTGCTCCGTTCCAACTCTCTGGCGAAGCGTTCGATCGCCATGTTGGTGATGGTGAGCAGATGGTTGAAGCGGATGCCGTGGTCGCTTAGCAGTGCCTGCCGGTAATGCTCTTCAAGCTGATTCTGGGCCGGTGGAAGCTTGGGACCGGCTGGGTTGTACACCAAGTCCAGGCTGAGGCCTGTGCTGGGGTCTCCGTATCCGAGCTGATTGAGTTGGTGCAGTGCCTCGAGACTGCGCTCAAACACCCCTTGGCCCCTCTGGTCGTCCACCCGACCCTTTTCGGTACAAGGAAGGGATGCCACCACATGCACGCTCTGGTCGGCAAGGAAGGCTGCTAAATCGGCCTGCCCCGGTTCGTTGAGGATGGTGAGGTTGCAGCGGTCGATCACCTCCACTCCAAGCCGGCGTGCGTCTCGAACCAACTGGCGAAACAGGGGATGCAGTTCCGGTGCGCCGCCTGTTAGGTCCAGCACCTGCAGGTTGAGATGTTCCAACACGCGGGGGATCAATGTCACCTGCGATTCGGCCATCATCTCGGTGCGCCAGGGTCCGGCATTGACATGACAGTGGCTGCAGCTCTGATTGCAGCGGTAGCCGAGATTCACTTGAAGTGTTCTCAGAGCTCCTCGCGTCAGTGTTGGGAAGGGCGCTGTGGTGGTGATGCAGTCGGTAGACGTTGGAGAGACGCTGATCAGTGGTAGGCCGAATCAGGCCTCATTCTGAGAGATCATTGCCACGATTGACGTTGACAGTGGTGCCGGCAGCCCCGACCCTGACCACAGGATTTGTTCTCACGCTTTCATTCGAGTGCGGCGACGTTGGCTGGCTTTGATAGCGCTGACTTCAGCGGTCTTTGGTGCCGTGGCTGCCACCCTCCTGTCAGCACCGTCCTGGCTGCAGCAGTCGCCCAAGCTTCCCTTGACAAGCTTTGGCGTCGATCCCTCTCCGGATCTACCGCCAGCCCCTTCTCCCAGTGAGATCGCGGTTTTTATGCCTGATCAGTCCCTCGAGATTGAGAGGGAGGACGGCAGTGAGCTCACCATCGCCTATTCCAGCGTGATCCTTGATCCTCGTTGGATCGACCTTCACTACTACGAAGGCTGGAGCCGGGAGTTTGATGCCAACACGGATCCTGAGGCGCTGCTCTTTTTCACTGGACCGACCTTTGAAAAAGGCCATCCCGATCAACCTCTCGGCATGGTCCTCCATGGAGACCTCAAGCTCACCAACCGACTGATTCGAGCTGGCAACCGAGCTGCTGCCGCTGGTCGTGCCTTCATTGGCATTCGTCACGACGGCACACTCACGTTTGGCTTCGGGCCATTCACCGCTTCAGCCGCAGATCACTTCCGCCTCTTCATCGGTGGATTGCATGCCTTTCACCATTCCTTTGAGACCCCACCGGCTGACTACAAGGGTGTGTATGGAGCCATGACGATGGCCGATGTGCGCATCGTCTACGGATTGAGAAAGGACGGTCGACTCGAGGTGGTGGAAACTGCTGATGGTGTGCTGTTCCCTGATTTGCGTTTGTTTGTGCGTGCCAAGGGTTTTCAGGCGGCCTATCTGCCAGACCATGCCTCGAAGTCGCGTTTGATCGTTCCCGGTCAACGCCTCTGGAGTGAGGAACAAGCTGAGTGGGTCAGCGGTGGGAAACCATCGATCACAGCGCTGCCATTCATGCTTCGGGTGGTGGCCCGGTCTACTCCCTAGGTGCGTGTCGCCAGTTGTTGGAACCAGGCAACGTATTGCTCTGGACCTCCTGGCATGAGCAGATCGAAATGGAGTGGATCCTCTGGATCGCTGATGCCAGTAAGGCTGTTGTTGGAGAGGCTAGGGCGATCGACTTCACCGCCGCTGCTATCCACCAGAACCACACGGTTCGGTTGCCTGTAGCGCACACCGATGTCCTGCAGAAGCATCAGGAAGCCGCGATCACTCCCTCCACGAAGCCAGCCGTTTCCCTCTGCGGTCGGGGTGGACGTGACGGTGTCACCGACCCCGACAAGCACTGGCATTTGCTCCTTGGGAATGGCCTGCTCACAGAGGCTGATCAACGCTTGATGCTCTTGTGGTGCCGTTCTCACATTGAAATCATCCCCAAGCGGGGCCTTGCCCGTGCGGGCGGCGATGTGGCGATTGAGAAGCACGAGCAAGCCTGCTTCCTTGATCGCACCGCGCAACATGAATTGGATGTCGGTAGAACCCACATCACCTTCCTGAGCTGGTTTCAAGCGTTCCTTCCCCTCAGCATCCCGACCTAAATTCGGGGCCACATGGAGGAAAAAGGCATCGCTTAGACCCTCCATCGCTGCGAGCGTGAGGAGTTCTTCCATCAGGTCTTGCAGCATGGCCTGCAGGGCGCGTTGCAGCTTGACGTCATCGCGGCAAAGGCTGAATAGTCCGTTCAGATTGATGGTGGGAGAGACCTGGGTGTCGAGCACGGCCTTGCTCACCTCTGCCTGCAATTCTTCTCCGGTGAGGGACGGCATGAGGGCAGGTAGACGCTGGAGAAGACCTGCTTCCATGCGTTTGGGTAGATCCGCCAGAAAGGTCATCTCTGCTTCGCTGACGCCAGGGTGCGACAGCTCTCCATGGCTGTTTTGAAGTTGTACGCCACCTGCGGCGAGTCCCGGCAGGTAGAGGCCATCACGGCCTGGATGCTGAGTCTTGCCAAGGGCTCGCTCAACTAGCCGATTGACTCCCCGTTTGCCCTCATGTTCGCCATTGGTGAGCACAGAGAATCGGCCTGCCATCCGCGCCACGGCTTCCACATAGCTCCGCTTGATGGTGCGCGTCAGAGGGTCCTTGACCAGATCCATGCAGACCCCATCGAGGTCCTGAACGATCAAGAGGTTTTCAAGGCCTGAAAGCTCATTGAGCAGCTCGTCAGATGTCAGTCGTGGCAAGGTGTGTCGCGAGGTAAGAGGGGCTCGTGTCTAGCGTTGCTCAGCCTGGTGGTCAATCAACACCACCAGTGCATGGATGCAGAGTCAGATCCTGGCTGCCGCAGGGACCCTACGGCAAATGGCCAGGTTGCTCAGACATTGCCCAATGGATGACATTGATCACCAACGCCATCAGGGCACCGCTGGAACGCATCAGGAGGGCTGAGTGAGGTCGGCGGTGGAACCCTTGCTGATCACCTCTGAACGGTCCGGAGCTAGGACCTCAAGACGCTTCGGCTTGGAAAAGATTTGATCTGATTGGATTGCGAAGATGCCACTGGCAAAATGGTGGGCGTCACAATTCAGCGATGGCTGGCTTGCCTGATTTCAATAGTTCCGAAGAGAAGCGGGCCCGGTTCGGCAAGGTCTTCGCTCCTCGGGTTGAGAAATTAATCGAGGATCTTCAGGCTGTGGCCAAGACGGCCAACCTCGAGATTTATGAATTCGACGATGCCTTGGTGAAAAAGCTGTTCGTTGAGCTGGCGAGGCGTTTTCGGCTTACCGCGCATCGCTTCGGCATTGACTTTGAGATCAGTGTTGAGGGTGAGCCGGTGGAGTGATCCCTGTTTGCGCCAGACAGCTTCAGCTGGCCACGTTGCTGCAGCGTTGGAGCAACCTCACCTCTTGTTCGACCATCAAGTCATGCAATGACCCAGCAGCCACAAGCTTTGCAAAGGCTTGGGAGCTTCGTCCTGATCGCGATGATGACCAGGCTTGAGGGTTAGAGGCCGACGTACGGCTGAAGGATGGCGAGCAGTGCATAGACGTTGTGAATGAGATGGCGATGGATGCGTTCGCGCATGGCGAGTCATCACTTCATAGAGCCTTGTCACGAGGTGTGCTATAGGCAAAGTGGCCTATCTGCTCTTGCCTGCGAACGCGCTCAGCTTTGCAGTCCCATCGCTTTCCGGTAGGCGGGCCTCTGCTGCACTGAGGCGATCAGGGTTTGGATGGTCGGGTAAGGGCTGAGGTCGAGCTCGGGGAAGAACATCGGCAGGTAGGCCAGGTAGGCTTGCACAGCACAGTCGGCGGCGCCCCACTGGCGACCCACAAGAGGCTGGGCTGGGTCAAGTCTCTGGTTGAGCGCATCCATCAGGCGCGGGAATTCGCGTTCCCGATTGCTGGGCACGAACAGGGCAATGGCCAAGGTTGCATTTGCGAACAGCAGCCATTGGCTGGTGAGGGCTCGCTCGGCATCGGATTGGATGTCTTGACTGTGACGGTCTGCAAGGTGGAGAAGGATTGCACCGCTTTCGAAGAGCTTCAACGGTTGTCCTTCGTTGTCGCAGAGGCTGTCATCCACAATGGCTGGCAGCTTGCCGAAAGGATTGATCGCCAGAAAGTCCGCTTGGCGGTGTTGATTGGCCTTCAGATCCAGTTCCACCAGCTTGTAGGCGATCTCTTTCTCTTCCATGTACCAGCGCGGCATCGATGCTCTTGTGCGCTGACCGCCGTAAAGGGTGAGTGTCATTGGTCTTGCTGATTAGGGTGTGAGGCGATCATCGCGCCAGTGAGTTGACCGGACGGATGACGCTTGAAAATGGCCTTCGCAGCAATGCTTTCTTCCCTCGCAGCCTGGATGCCGATCTGATCAAGCAACGCATCCTCGATCTTGAGCGAGGCAAGGTCGGTCTGTACAGCGTTGGCCTATACCCCGCTTCACTGGCCTACAACTGCGCGATGCAGCAGGCATCAGAAAATAGTCTGATGCTGGCGCCTCGCCCAGGTCGCGCCTTGTTCGGGGCCTTCCCAGCGAGCGCACTGGATGGGATGGATTCAGACCACGTCGATGCGATGGAGCGGATGGCCAGCCATGCCGTCGCTGGCGAGAGGGTGCCCAATACCCTCAGCGATCTGATTCGGGAGTGTGAACTGGTGGTGTTGGCGGCCAACAGCAACCACATTGAGGAAGACCTGCAGGAGGCCTGCAGGTTGCGACAGGAGCTCGGTCGCGAAAACGTTGTGCTGGCCTGTCTGGCCGGATCCTTCAGTCACGATCACATTCAGAACGAGTCCTATGTGCTCTGTGAACGAGAGCCCAATCTCGCCTTCTTTTCTGGATTCCATCGGCACGGTGCCCTACGCAATCCACTCGACAGCTTCACGGCAAACTTCTGCCATCCCAATGCGCTCACAGCGCTGCTTGGCGCACGCATGCTCGATCGGTTGTCACCGAACATTCAGGTTTCCCCTGGCGTGCACAACGTTGAGGGGCAATACATCAAGGCTGCGAAGAATATGTCTTCGGTGTTTGCTGGCTTTGGCTACACCTATCACCAGGAGAACCCTGGGGTCTTACCGACTCTGCTCACCCTTTTACTCGAGCAGTGCCTCGACCAAGCGGCAACGGTCTCGATGGCGCGCCGTGATCGTCAGAGGCTTTACAACCGTCAACCCTTCCCTCTGACAGAGCTCGGCTATGGGGTGCAACGTATTGAGGCGGCCTTGGTGCGTGGTGGCGATATGGAGAAGGTTCGGGACCATACCTTCGCCCAACTCACGGCAATGGTTGCCGATGTGCGCGGCAGCATGATGTTGCCGGTTTCCGGTCGGCCTACACGCAACTTCCAGGCGGGACAGGTGCTTGCCGATCGGATGCGCGAGCTTCAGCGTTGTCCGGCTTCGATGGAGGAGCTAGAGGGCTGGTGCGAAGAAGAGGGGCTCAGTAAAGGAGGCCTCGAAGGTTTAAAGGCGTTGCGTTATTGGCCTCAGATCGTGCGCAAGTACGCCATCCCTGTACATGACGCGTCGATGGTCAACTTGCTGTATATGGCGATCTACGGCATACCTTCCACGAAGGATGTGGCTTTATCGGTGATGACGGACAGTCGAGAACTCTCCACGTATTGCCAGGAGTCTGTGCGTCCGACCCACAGCCGACGTTATGCAGAGGCATTGCAGAGTTTGCAGCAGCCGGAGGCGATGGATCTCATCGTCAACGCGGTGATCGCCGATAACGCACGTAAGGCCATCCGTGATGATTTGGCCCTCGACGAGGGGGACGATCTTGGCCAACCCCCTGCCTATCTGCGGGCCATGAATGTGATTGAAACCGCTCTGGATTAAGCAGTGATCCTGCCCAGGCGCCTGCTGTCTGGATTGTGTTTAGCCCAATGTGACGACGGTATCGGCAATCTCGCAATAGGGGCTGCCATCGCAACTGAGCACGATCACTTGCAAGCCGCTGTCCACCGCCTTCCTCAGCATCGCCAGAACGGTCTGGAGACGTTCCGGATCCGTGTTGGTGAAGGCATCATCAAACAAAACGGGTAGGCAATTGTCATGGCCAGAGCGCAGGGCGTCGGCAATGGCCAGTCGAAGTGCTGCGTTCAACTGTTCCTTCATGCCGCCACTAAGCGCTGTGAAAGGCAGCATCAGTCCGTCGCGTTGAAGGCTGAGATCCTTCAGTCCATCCTTGGCGGCATAGTTCAGGGCGCATGCATCGCCGGGGTGTCTGAGCAGCGGGGTTAGGTAGCTGCTGATGCCGTCACGAATGGGTGCGGTGTAGCGGCTGGATAGATCGCTTCGCGCGGTGTCGAACAGTTCAAGCAGATGGCGATGGGCGCGCACCTGCAGTGCTTCGTCCTGATGCTCCTGTTCGGCCTGTTGCAGCAGCGTTCTGGATTCTTCGGTTACCGCATACGGATCTCCTTTGCCGAGGCTGCGGCATCGTTCCAGCAGTCCACCTCGTTCAGCACTGAGGTTCTGAAGCTGTTGCTGCATCGCCTGCTCCTCTTGCCGAAGCGTCGCCAACTGGCTTGCGGCGTTCGGTCGCTGAGCGTCATTGCTGCCTGCGGTGTCTGCGAAGGCTGAGAGCTTGGAGCGCAACTGTTCGATCTGTTCGGTGAGCTGCCGCAGCGTCTCCGTCAGCACGTTTCCATCGCCGTGGTCGCGAATCATGGTCTCCAGTTGTTTGTGGAGGCTGCGGGTTTCGGCTAGCAACCCCTCGCGCTTGAGTTGCAAAGCCTGGTGTGTGTTGCTGACGGTTATGCACCTCTGCTCCAGGTCCTGCAACCCTTGTTGGGCCTTCTGGCCTTCATCCTTCACCTGGCGGTAGCGGCTGCGGCAGTGCGCAAGCTGCTGCTGGAGTGTGTCCCCATTCCGGCTGCTGCTGGACTCTGGCAGTGAGGGATCCACTGTTGTCAGTTCCTCGTCTGACAGTTCCTCGTCTGACAGTTCCTCGTCAAGATCACGCAGCCGCTGCCGCAGGGTCTGTTCGTCCCTCTCCAGGCCCTCGTCAGTGCCTGCGGACGATCGCTGCTGCTTCAACAGGGATTCACGGGTGTGCAGTTGCATTCGCTTTTCAAAGCGCCCATCGAGTTCCTCAAGGCTGGTGGCCTGCCACGTTTTGAGGCTTGTTGCAATCGCATCCTGAAGCGCCTGTCTGTCCTGGCAGAGCTCTTCCAGGCCAGCGCCTCCTCCGGGGCTGATGCGCACCCTGACGTTCTCACCGATCGATAGAGCAAAGGTGCTGGATCGACGCTGGGATTCACCTGTTGCGAGCGATTCGTCATCAAGGCGCACCTCTTGATCGCTGCGTTCGAGGGTGACCACCGAGGCCATGGCCTCAAGGCGGACCTGGACGGCCTCCAGTTGGCGTTGCTGATCCTTGAGGGTGTTCAGTTCCTTTCGCGCTGGTGCCCTCAGCCCGGCCAGGGCTTTGGTGATGTCGACGAGCTCCTGTTGCCAGGCCTGTTGATGCTGACGTTGTTGGATCAGGTGCCCCAGGCGTTCTTGCAGTTGCTTGTGTTCTTCCAGGCGCCTGAGCCTTTGGCCTTGCTGTTCCAATGCACTGCGCTCTGCCTCGCGCTGGTCGCGGTTGCGACGCGCATTTTTTACCGCCTCCTCAGCCTGATTGATCGTTTCGCTGAGGCGGTTTAATTCGGCATCAACCTGCTTCAGTTGTTTTTGCTGACGCTGGAGGCTCTCTTCGGTCTGGCGCAGATTGCGCTGCTGCATCGCCAATTGGCTCTGCTGTTGCTGCATGGGGATGAGTTGTTGTTCCACGCCCTTGCGCTCTGCCAAGGCCTTGTCTTGTTGCTGCTGCAGAGCAACGAGCCGCTGACGTTTCGCTTCCAACGACGGACTCTGAACCTGCTCGAGTTGACGCTGCTTGTCTTCAATCGCATCCAACGCGGCGTTGGCCTGTTCATAACGCTCCAGGTCCGCGGTGGCGGCATCCAGCTGGAGGCGACGCTCCTCCAACGCCTGTTCACACTGCCAAAGCCGGCTCTGATGGCGTGTGCCGCGGCTGGTGAGACTCGAACTCACCAACTGTTCGAGTTGACGATGCAGCTGTTGATCAAGAGGGGATTGCAGTGCGGCATCAGCCCGTTGCTCCAATTGCTCAATTAGACCGTGGAGGTCGTAATACTCACCACCGAGTTGGAGCAGATCTCTGCCGGCCTCTCCTTGCATGACCCACAGATGGGCCCAGCGGCTGGGTAATACACGTCCGGCTTGGCGGCTGCCGATGATCTCCTCCACGCCGAGCAAGGTTGCCAGATGTTCCTCGGCTTCTGCTCCCAGCCGAGGTGCTTCCCCAGTCCCCTTCAGGCTGGTCGTGCCGCTCTGCCCGCTAAACCGTTTTTGGAGGGCCCACTCTCGTCCGCGGGCTTGAAACTGGAGGTCAACCTGAGGATGGCCAGGGTGCTGAAGGGAGCGCATTCGCTGCACTGGGGCCCCAGTGGCAGTGGCCCGAAGGAAAAGGGTGCGGTGCAGGGCCTCCACCAGGGAGCTCTTGCCGGTTTCGTTGGCACCTGTGATCAAGGTGAGTCCAGGATCAAAGGCCAGCGTCAGCTCACGATGTCGGCGAACGCTGCTGAGCCTGCAATGCAGCAATTTCATGCGGCGGCCTCCAACGCTTCCTCCGCTTCCGCCGCCTGATAAAGCCTGTGCAGTTCGCACAGTGATGTCTCCAGTAGGGAAATCTGTTCAGAGTCCGTCGGGTCGGTCTGCTCGAGCTTGGTCTGAAGCGTCTGGGCAATCGAGCGCATGAGGGGAGCGTTGCTTCGATCCAACAGTTCGGAGAGTTCCGAGGCCTCAGGGCGGCGGTGACAATGTCCGCGGATCCTGAGGTGGAGCAGCCGGGTGCGTAGTCGATCGAGCCAGTGCTGCAAGGCGTGGTGATCCTCAAGGCCCAGCTGTCCATCGAGCTCCAGGCGGAGTAGGTCCCGTCCAACTCTGCTGCCGGTGAGGGTTTGGATCCGTTGTTTGACGCGTTCGAGATCCTTGCCGCTGCGGAGGCTGATCCGTTCGCTATGCCAGTGCATCCCAGCGGTGCACACCGGCCGGACATCCGGGGATTGACCGCGCTCCACATCGGCGATCAGCACCTGGTTGCGTTGGTCGTCGCTGCTGGTGGGAAAGCGGTCAGGTTCGGGGGTGCCGCAATACCAGCCTTTTGGACCTACCGCCTTGAGAGCATGCCAATCGCCGAGGGCGAGATAGTCATAGGCCTCGACATCCCAACGGGATGGGTTGAGCTGATTGACTGCTTGGGGTCGTTTGCTGTCTGTCTGGGCGACGTCGTCTTCGTTGTGAATGGATGCGTAGTCGGTGGCTGTGAAGCCTTGGATCGAGCCATGGGCCAGCACGATGCGGGCGAGATCTGGCTTGAGTTGGCTCCAGTCGAGAGTCTCGATCCAGGCGCCAGGACTGACGCTCTCGTGCTGGCGCCGTAAGGGGCAAGGCAGCACGGTGAAGCCGGCGATTTCCAACGGAACGGGCTCGAGGAGCAGATGGAGATTGGCGGCCCGTTGCTGCATTTCCACCTGCACATCGCCTCGGCGCCAGACGCCACCGGCGCCACCGTGGTCATGGTTTCCGGGAATAACCAGCACCGGAATGTTGATTGACCCAATCAGTTCGAGCACCTCCATCACCAGGGCACCGTCCACGGTGCTGCTGTCGAACAGGTCGCCAGCCACCATCACCACATCAACCGCATGATTTGCGGCTTGTTCGATGATCTGCTCGATTGCGACGAGTCGTGTCCGCTGCAGACGGCTGCGGCGTTCCGGATCAGTGATCCATCGATAGGGCTTGCCGATCTGCCAGTCAGCGGTGTGAAGCAGACGAGGCACGGTGGAACGAGGAACAACGGAGTTGCGCCCATGCTGCCTTGCGCTGTCATGGTTGGCGAATGGCGCGAAGATGAAAGGGCCTCGAAATCTCGCTGATGGTTCTTAACCGTCTTCTCACCACTGGAACGTTGTCGCTGGCGATCAGTGTTGGGGTCGTTTCAGCCGTGGTGTCTCCGGTTGAAGCCAAAACGACCCGTTCTTTCAGCGGTTCCAACCCTGCTGAAGTGGAAAAGAACGCGCGGCGAGCTGGTTTCGACTACCCCGATGGCGAGATGAAATGCAGCAGCCGTTGCAATCAGCGCTGGGCGAAAGACTGACAACTGGCGCTGATTCTCTGCTCGCTTGCCCGTATAACGCCTGAGGTTCTGCACACTGCTGCCTGAATCTCAGGCTTCAACCCGCCAAGGTTGCGGTCTGAGACGCATGCGAATCGTGTGACCCTGGCTTCCTCCTCTGCTACTCGCTCTCTGGAGGTGATTGCCGGTCGTTTTCACCCACCGGATCAGATTGATGCCATCGATGCCATCGGATCAGGCAATGTCAACGACACGTTTTTAGTGCGACTGGCCCGGGAGTCCAATCCCGATGCCTTTGTGATGCAGCGCATCAACACCCAGGTATTCACCAGGCCCGATCTCGTGATGGGCAATCTGATCGCCCTGGGGCGCCACGTGCAGCGCCGCATCGCCTCAGGGCTTCCCGAATTGGATGGCCGCCGTTGGGAGGTGCCACGCGTGCTGTCCACCCTCAGCGAGGATCGTCATTGGGTGGAGCATGAAGGTCAGTTCTGGCGATCGATCAGCTACATCGGTGCCGCCACCGCCCACGATGTTGTCACCGACTGTGCTCATGCCCGAGAGGTGGGTTATGGCCTGGGCATGTTTCACCATTTGATCAGTGACCTTCCGGTGGAGGCCCTTGCCGACACCCTTGAAGGGTTTCATGTCACGCCTGCGTATCTAAAGCGTTACGACGGCGTGTTGTCGGCTTGGTCTGGCGCTAATGGAGGTGTCGATGGAGATGTCGATGTTGATGCGTCTCGCTTGTCGGAGGCTTTCGCTTATGTCGCCCAAGGTCGAGCCGGGGCGGATGTGCTGGAAGCGGCCTGTTCAAGAGGAGAGCTGCAGCGCAGGCCGATCCATGGAGATCCGAAAATCAACAACGTGATGATCGATGAGAGCAGTGGTCAGGCCGTGGGCTTGATCGATCTCGACACCGTGAAGCCCGGCTTGGTGCACTACGACATCGGTGATTGCCTGCGATCCTGTTGCAATCCGGTCGGTGAGGAGGTCAGCGACCTGAGCAAGGTCCGTTTTGATCTCGGCCTCTGTCGCGCCATCCTTGAGGGGTATTTCTCGGTGGCACGCGCTTTCCTCTCGTCTGCTGATCTGGCTTATTTGCCTGCCTGCATTCGCCTGATTCCGTTCGAGCTTGGTCTTCGTTTTCTGACGGATCATCTGGAGGGTGATCGGTATTTCAAGGTGGATCGTCGCGGTCAAAATCTGGATCGTGCTCTTGTGCAGTTCGCCTTGATGCGTTCCATTGAGAACCAATTCGAGGCGATTGAGACCCTCGTTGTTGAACTGACAAGCACCACCTGATCTGAGCCAAGATGGCGCGCCACTCAACGATGGTTTGCCAGGTTTGCAGGCTGCAACCTCACTGCCTGGAACCAGCTCCATCCCTTGCGATCACTGCAGAGATCATCTGGCAGGAGGCCGGCACGATCCTTCTCAGTTATGGCGTTTTGCCAATTGGTGATCGCAAGGCTGCTGAGCCACTCGATCAACAGCTGGTCGGTCCCTGGCAGTGGGGTTGCCCGCAGGGCCAGCGTTGCGATCAGCTATGGCAGCACACCTGTTTTGAGGCCTTCCTGGGACTCCCTGGTAGTGAGGCCTATTGGGAGCTGAATGTGTCTCCTGGTGGGGATTGGAATCTTTATCACTTCAGCGGTTACCGCAGGGATGGGTTGGCCGAAATGGCGGCTGTTCCGCCTCTGGTATCGATCAAGCGACAGGGCCTGGGACTTCGCTGCACTGTGCAGTTGGATCCCCGAGGCTTCTGGCCAGCCTCGGCTGTGCCCGAGATCGGCCTGACCATGGTTGCGGAAGATCCCACGGGTGCCCTCAGCTACTGGGCCTTATCCCATCCTGGAGATCAGGCAGATTTTCACGATCGCCGCAGCTTCCTGGTTCCCTGATTCCTTCTCTTCCCATGACCTCACTGCGGCGATGGATTGGCATTCTTGTCGCTGGCTGTGGTGTGCCCCTCGCCCTCGTCGCCCAGCAGCGCCTTGCCATCCCTTCCGGTGAAGAGATGGCTCCCTCATCGGTTCCGGCCACGAGCCCGTCTGAAGGCCCGATGCTGCCAACGGATCCCTTGTTGCCCCTCAGCCCAAGTGGCCGTCACTATCCGCTAGTGCCCACCAAGGCCGATGCGATTGCCCAGCTGCTCAGCGTTTTAGAGGAGGCAATCCGCAACCCTGCCACCCCCTTCGATCAGATCCCCCAGCTCGCCCATCAGCAGCAGGTGATTTATCGGGTTTTGTCTCACGAGCCTGAGCGCGCAACAGCTGTGCGCAACGCCCTCCCAACCCGCTGGCGCTGGGTGTTCGATCAGCACATCGCTGCACGTCGGGAGTTTCTGGCGATGCATCGCGGTCCGGCTTCCGCTCGTGTTCCCGCATGGCGGATTCAATCGCCAGCGCCTGAAGCGCAGCTCCTTCGTGCCTATCGCAGCGCGGCTGAGGCCACAGGAATTCCCTGGACTGTCCTGGCTGCGGTGAATTTGGTCGAGACCGGAATGGGCCGCATCGATGGCGTGTCTGTGGCGAATGCCCAGGGCCCGATGCAGTTCTTGCCCACGACTTGGGCTGAGGCGGGCATCGGCCAAGGCGGAGACATCCGCGATCCTTGGGATTCGATTCATGCTGCCGCTCGGTATTTGGTGCGTCGTGGCGGCCTGCGCGATCTTCGCCAGGGACTGTGGGGTTACAACAACAGCGATCATTACGGTGAAGCGGTGCTGCGCTATGCCGCGCTGCTTGATCGCGATCCCCTGGCCTACCGGGGGCTTTATCACTGGCAGATCCATTACGCCTCGGCGGCTGGTGACCTTTGGTTGCATGAGGGCTATCACCGCAGCAAGCCTGCATCTGCCCATCAGCACAGCCGAGAGCAGCCGTTCAGCAAACCGCCCTCTACGCTGCCCTTAAGTACAAACACACAGAGCTGAGTGGCGAAGGAACTGACCCATCGCGCCGATGAACTTCAGGCCCTCGGCTGGTCTGCTGATGAGGTGGCTCGTTATGCCGAACTCTGGGATTATCGCCAGCGCTGGGGTGCGATGAACCTCGAGCGGGAGGACCGACTTTTTCTGCGCAAGGCCGAGGCTGCTCTGCCGGCGATTGTGACCGGCAAGGCGGCAGCCAAGAAGAACATTCGGGAGAAGTCCTACTACCTCTGGTTGCAGTTCCATCTTGATGCGATGACCGCGGCGGAGCAGGGATTCGGACTATCCGAGGGGGCCCGTGGGGCATGGGCGATGCTGCTTGAGGAGGAGCTACGCCTGCTCGACTATTACCAACCTGTGCTTGGTCTCCCCGACACCCTGAAGGCCAAGGGGTTCGACGCTGTGCGCGCCGAGATGGCCGCTGATGCCGTCAGCCTCGCCGCCGATGGTGGTTCGATGCAGCAGTACGACTTCAAAGCAGCGCTGGACACCCTCAAGGCGACGGAAACCAGTCGTTGGCGTCACTTGTTGGATCAAGATGGTGCCCAGCCCTATCCAGTCCTGGATGGCCCAACGGCGGCGTCCTTCCGGCAGCAGGTTCGCAGCCGCTTCGTGCCCCTCGTTCGGCAGACCTTGCCTTCCCTGGCTGAGACCGACAAGCCCGAGCCTGCTGATGAGTGGAGTTGTGCCGTTGATGCCGACAGCTAGAACAGGATCACGCTCGCCTGATCAGCCTTGACCACGCATCGCTTCGAGACGCTTCAGCTGCACGCCGGTCAGTCTCCCGATCCCGCGACCAATGCGCGGGCGGTGCCCATTTACCAGACCAGTTCCTACGTTTTTAACGATGCAGAGCACGGGGCCAATTTGTTTGGCCTCAAGGAATTCGGGAACATTTACACCCGTCTGATGAATCCGACGACGGATGTCTTCGAGAAAAGGGTGGCAGCACTGGAGGGCGGTGTGGCGGCTCTTGCAACGGCATCTGGTCAGTCGGCTCAGTTCCTTGCGATTACCAACTGCATGCAGGCGGGTGACAACTTTGTCTCCACCTCATTCCTCTACGGCGGAACCTACAACCAGTTCAAGGTGCAGTTCCCACGTCTCGGCATTGAGGTGAAATTCGCAGCAGGCGATTCCGTGGAGAGTTTCGCCGCTCAGATCGACTCCAAAACCAAGGCCATCTATGTCGAAGCGATGGGGAATCCCCGCTTCAATATCCCTGATTTTGAGGGGCTTTCGGCTCTAGCAAAAGACCACGGCATCCCTTTGATCGTTGACAACACCCTGGGGGCCTGCGGGGCGTTGCTGCGCCCGATCGAACATGGCGCAGATGTCGTTGTGGAGAGTGCAACCAAGTGGATCGGTGGCCACGGCACCAGTCTTGGCGGAGTGATTGTTGATGCGGGCACCTTCAATTGGGGTAACGGCAAGTTCCCGCTGATGAGTCAGCCCAGTGCCGCCTATCACGGCCTGGTGCACTGGGATGCCTTCGGTTTTGGCAGCGATATCTGCAAGATGCTCGGCCTCCCTGATGATCGGAATATCGCCTTCGCTTTGCGTGCTCGCGTAGAGGGGCTGCGTGACTGGGGGCCGGCCGTGAGCCCGTTCAACAGTTTCCTGCTCCTGCAGGGGCTGGAAACTCTCAGCCTTCGCGTTGAGCGTCACACCCAGAATGCGATGGCGTTGGCCACATGGCTGCAGGATCACTCCCTGGTGGCGTCTGTGAGTTATCCCGGTCTGGCGGGCGACCCATACCACGATGTTGCCAAGAAGTACCTCACCGGCCGAGGCATGGGCTGCATGCTGATGTTCTCGCTGAAGGGCGGTTACGACGATGCCGTGCGTTTCATCGACAGCCTCAAGCTCGCCAGCCACCTGGCCAATGTTGGCGATGCCAAGACGCTGGTGATCCATCCGGCCTCCACCACGCACCAGCAGCTGTCCGATGAGGAGCAGGCCTCTGCTGGAGTCACCCCCACGATGGTGCGGGTGTCTGTGGGGCTTGAACACATCGATGACATCAAGGCTGATTTCGATCAGGCCCTGGCGGCGATTGCCTGATTCATTGCAGTCATGGCTCTAATTCTTCCGCGCAGTTATCACAAAATCGCCGCGGTTGAACGAAACCGGATCTCCTGGATTGAGCCTGTTTTGGCTGAACGCCAGGACATCCGCCCGCTGCGGATCGGCATTCTCAACATCATGCCTTTGGGAAAGCAGTATGAGTTCAACTTGCTGCATCCCCTTGGCCTCTCACCCCTGCAAATTGAGCCGATCTGGATCCGGCTGAGAAGCCACTCGTACAAGACCTGGGACACACGTCACCTGGATCAGCTCTATGTGAGCTGGGAGGAAGCCACCGCTCATGCCCCTCTTGATGGCCTGATCATTACCGGTGCGCCAGTGGAGCATCTTCCTTTTGAGCAGGTCAACTACTGGCCTGAGCTGGTGGAGTTGATTGAGGATGCTCGCCGCAATTGTGCAAGCACCCTTGGCCTCTGCTGGGCCGGATTCGCACTGGCCTATCTCGCTGGAGTGGACAAGATTGCTTTTGAGCAGAAGTTGTTCGGTGTTTATCCGATGCGCAGTCTTGTGCCTGGCCATGCCTTGATGGGCACACAGGATGACGTCTTCCTCTGTCCCCAGAGTCGCCATGCTGGGCTTCCGGATGCAGCGATGGAAGCAGCGCAGCGTCAGGGCCGATTGCGCCTGCTTGCGCATGGGGAGCAGGTGGGATACACCATTTTTGAAACCACGGACCAGCGCCAGCTGATGCACTTGGGGCATCCGGAGTACAACGCTGGTCGGATTCAGGCCGAGATGGAGCGTGATAAGGCTCGTGGCGATGTGCCACCCCCCGAGAACTTTGACTCAGACCAGGCGCAGACCCTCTGGAGATCACACCGCAATCTGTTGTTCCAGCAATGGGTGTGGTTCTGTTATCAGAGGGTCAGTCTGAATACCTAGGCGATGTGCTTTGTTGCACTGGATCGTGTTCAGTTGAAGGTGACAGTGCAGCGGTAGCGGTAGCTTTCGCGCACCTGAAGCTCTGTGCAGTGCTGTCCTGTGATGGTCCGCCCTTTGGGCACCTGGTTCTGAGCACGCTCTAAGGCGTTGTTCTGATCCCAGATTGATTCTGCTGTCACACTTCCTGCCATCACAGGCAGCGGTGTTATTGCGGAACAAACCAGGGGAATGAAGAGCCCTAAAGCATTCAGCAGTCTGGAATTGGGCATGGCAGAGACTGCGAATGCAGTCAGACGGTCTTTATGCCTTGGTAGCAGTTCTGTCTTTGCTTGTCGGGTGTTTCGCCAGGCTGCTGCGATTCAGTTCACGCTCAAGGAATTCAACCCGTTTCTCCCGCAAACAGTGCCTGCAGCCCCCGGTTGTCTGCAGATGTTTCTCCGGAGTAATGCAGATCAACTGCACTGGATGCTTGCGGCAGCGAATCTTGATCGGGCTTTTGTAGCTGCGGTAATGAATTTCGGAGTAATCAAAACGATCCCCGAAGCGCTGCTTAGCGCGCTCAAGAAATTGCTTTTCAGTGATCCGAGCTCCCATGCCATGAATCTATGGGCAGAATCCAGGCGCGATCGATGCGGCGTTATGGCTTGTTACGTATCGTCCTCGGTTTTGAGCAGCTTTGCCAAGGCGGTGTTAACCGCTTCGAAAGCGGTTGTTTCATCAGCGCAAACGGTGCGTTGTTGCTCGTCTGCATCTAATGGCTCCAGCCATTGCTTCTGGCGCTCCCTGACAGCACTGTCGGCTTCAGATGGGTCGTTTCCTATCTGCTGGCGCTGGTTAATCCGAGTCTGTGCCGTGGTCTCTTTGCAGTGGCAGTGAACGACCGCTAGGGGGCGATCCAGCCGTTGGGCCACAGCGGCCATGGTTTGTCGTTCGTGCCGACGTAGGAAGGTTGCATCAATGATCACGTGGAAACCGCTCATCAGGCAGTGCTCCGCCAGTTGAGGCAGTTGTGTCTCAAATAGCCAGGAGTTCACGTCCTGGCGATAGCGATTCCCTGAATACCTCGCTGGATGCGTTGCGGTGGCAGTGAAGGCCCTGGCTCTTTCCCGGTCGGAGCGAATGCGAACGGCACCGAGACTGGCGCAGAGTTGCTTGCTGATTGTTGATTTGCCACTGCCGCTGAGACCATGCATCAGCACGAGGCCTCCCCGCGCTTGCCTCTCATTGGTGCCAGCAGTGATCAGGTAGCGATCCAGATCTTGGAGTAAGCGTTGCTTCCGTTCAGGCTCGATGCACTGCTCGGCCTGGATTGCGCTGACTTTGGCCCTCACCATGGCCCGATAGGCGTGATACCAGGGCCAGAGATCCATCCCGTCGTAGGCCCCGGTGCATTCCAGCCAGGCATTGAGTAAGTCGATCGCCTGTTCTTGGTGGCCAAGCGTCTGCAGATCCATCACCAGAAACGCCATTTCGCTGATTGGATCGATCCAGCGCAGTGAAGGGTTGAAATCGATGGCGTCGAACACCTCCAGATGCCCTTGGGAGGTGAGGTGAATATTGCTGCAGTGCAGGTCGCCATGGCATTCACGGATGGCTCCATGCCTCTGGCGCGCGGCAAAGCGTTGCTTGAGCTGTTGCTGTTGCTGCTTAACCCAGTGGCGATGCCTGCTGAGCAGGTGCTGCTGGTCAGCCTTCCAGGCCAGGCGTTTGAGCACATCCAGGTTGGTGAACACCGGTTCGCACACCTGGTCTGGGCTCCCGAGGCGGCTGTCGGTGGCGGCGGGAATCGCGATCTGATGAAAATGCCCTAGATCCCAAGCCAGTGCATGGATTTGATTGGTTTCAATCGCTCCCTGAGCAAGGAGCTTGCTCAGCAGCTTCTGCGGCTGGAATTGGTGCATTTTGACCGCTGTCTCAATCACGGTTCCGCTTTGACCGGCTTCGGAGGCGATGTCATCCGAGAGGATGCGTGCCTTTCCTTCTGGGCCCACTACAGGCACCACCCCGAGATAAAGCTCGGGTGCTAAGCGCCTGTTCAGGCGTAGTTCTTCCTGGCAGTAGTGCTGGCGTTGGCTCAGGCTGGCCGCCTGCACGAATCCCAGGTTGATCGGCTTCTTGATCTTGTAAGCGAAGCGGCCGGTTAGAAGCACCCAAGAGATATGGGTTTCGATCAGCTCAATCGCTCCCACTGGGTGGGGATAGGCCTCGGGACGCAGAAGCGAAAGGATCAGCGGCGGTTGTCCCTCGCTGGCGCTCACCACGACTCGATCCCAACAGCCTTCAGCATGGTGGCAGTTGTCTCGTTCCGTTTGATGTCAGGCGTGCCCTGGAGGTTGTATAGCGGTTGGCTGAAGCCCTCGGAAGCCCGCCTCTGGCAGGGCACGCTCAGCCAACAGCTTGCTTGGGGACAGCCGCAGGTTCTCGTGTATGGCCGCCGCTATCTCACACCTCGATTGGCGGCTTTTCTGGCTGAGTGCGGTGTGTCGTATCGCTATAGCGGTGTCGTTCACCGCGGCCAAGGGTGGCCAGATTGGTTCATGCCCTTGCTGCAGCAGGTGAATGCCCGCTGCGCAACACGTTTCAACGGCTGTCTCTTGAACTGCTACCGCGATGGTCATGACCGCATGGGTTGGCATGCCGATGACGAGCCGGAGATTGATCCCAGCCAACCGATCGCCTCTCTGTCGCTCGGCGCCACGCGCAGTTTTCAGCTGCGCCGCCGCGATGGTTCTGCCAGCCATTCCCTTGAGCTGGCCGATGGCGATCTGCTGGTGATGAATCCTCCGTGCCAAAGGGACTGGATGCACGCTCTTCCAGTGCGAAAGCGCGTGGCTTGCTCTCGTCTCAACCTCACATTCAGAGTGTTCCGCTCGGTTGCAATAGCAAATACCACCAAAGCGGGACGCTGATCAGGGCCAGCAGGGTGCTTCTCAAAATCAAACGCGCGGCTCGATCAGCATCTTTGCCGGCATGTTCGGCCATCAGCAGCACGGAGATGGCGGCGGGGGCCGCGCCTTGCAGAACCAAGGCCTGACGGCTGAGTGTGGAGAGGGGTAGAAGACTGCACAGCAACCAGACCCAGGAGGGGAAGAGCAGCAGCTTGCAAATCAGGGCGGCTCGGAGTTCCCCGCTTGGCTGTTGATCAAGCTCCGACCGCTTGTCGAGGTCAGAGGCGGACGCGTTCCTGGCGTCAGGAATGGCACCCAGCCGCATCCCCACCACCACCAAGGCGAGCACAATCACAATCCGGGAAGGCAACCACAGGCCTGAGGCGATTGCATCGCTCCATGGAGTGCTCTGTACGAGTAGGGCGCCGACCAGGCCGCGACTGGCAGGACTGGCGCTGATCTGACTGAGCAGAGCGCTGATGGTGCTTTGGCGCCCTGTAGACAGATCGGCTGCACGGCTTGGCGCGGATCTTCCACCTTGAGACCTGCGCCGGAGCCAGAAAGGGCCGAGGCTCCAAGCCAGCAGCGTCGCTCCGAGGTCATAGCCAATGCTGACTGGCAGGGCCTCACTGGGGAGCAGGGCTAGGGCGACGGGAATGCCGAAGTAGGCGGTGTTGCCCAGGGCGCAGCCGATCTGAAGAGTAGGACTGTTGACCGGTCGCCAGGCTGGGGGAAGCCCTTGCAGCACCAACATCCAGGTGCTGATGGCCAGGGCGGCAGTGAGCGCGATGGTGGCCAGGCTCCAGTTCAGCCCCCCTTTGAGCAGTAAGCCCATCACGCTTAGGGGCACGCCGAAACGCACGAGAGGAATGGCGAGCGGTTGGGTCCATCCCGGTCTGAGCCTGCCGATCCAGAACCCCAAGCCCAGGCAGGGAATCAGTTCAGCGAAGAGTGTGAGGATAAGAGGATTCCGTTAAGCATCGGAAACCTAAACAAAAACCTGTTGACCCCTGTGCCAAAGTGGCTACTGTCCATTGATGAGCTTCGGTCGTGGCTTTCGCTTCAGCTCCTTCCTGCTCCATCCCGCTGAGGGTGGTCCACTTGCGGGCTTCGTTGATGCGACGTCTGGATCAATTGCGGCTCACCTTGTCTGATCAGGTTGAGTCCCTTCCGTTCGGTAATGAAGCTTGGATGCAGACCGAGCGGGAGCTGGTGGCGGCTGAGCAGGCGCTTCGCCAACTGCGGAGCCTGGAGTGTTGAGGTCTGGCTCCGACTGGAGCTAAGCCGAAGCTTTGGCATTGCGATGTCTGCCCAAACGTTTGGCGTCCTGATTGGTGGGTTTGAGTCTCATTTGGGCAGGTGAAACAATGCCCTTGCTGGCCGATTATTGAGCGCTATAACAATCGGGTTGCTTATTTTTCAATGCTGACTGGCGTAGAGCTCCTCGCGAAAGTGAAGGAGATGGGAGATGCCTCCAAGACAGACCTGGCCACAGCATGCGGTTACGTCTCCCAGAAAAAGGATGGATCGGACCGTGTCAATTTCACGGCGTTCTATGAGGCCCTTCTCAATGCGAAGGGAATCGATTTAGGTGCCGGCAGTGCGGGTATCGGAAAAGGCGGTCGCAAGCTCTCTTACATCGCCAAGGTGCAGGGCAATGGCAATCTTCTGATCGGCAAGGCTTATACCGCCATGCTCGACCTCAATCCAGGTGATAACTTCGAGATCAAGCTTGGTCGAAAGGTGATTCGTTTAATTCCTGAGGGATCTAGTGACGTTGAAGAGTGATTGAATCGTTGCCTTGATCATTGCCTGATAGCTCATCAGCTGTCAGGCTTTTTATTTGATCGAATTATTTGATCAGTTGATCTGGTTGAGGAATTTTCTTGTGCGCTCTTCTTGCGCTTGATTAAAGAAGGTTTTGGCGTCTGCGCTTTCGATCACGCGCCCACTATCCATAAACAGAACGCGATCGGCAACCTCCCTGGCAAATCCGAGCTCATGGGTGACGACCACCATGGTCATTCCTTGGTTCGCGAGCGTTCGCATCGCATCTAATACTTCTTTCACCCGTTCGGGATCGAGTGCGCTGGTCGGTTCGTCAAACAACATGATCTCTGGATTGAGCGCCAAAGCCCTGGCAATGGCGACCCTCTGCTGTTGGCCTCCGCTGAGTTGTGCGGGATATTTCTCCGCCTGTTCTGAGATCCCCATTTGCTTTAGAAGGCTGTGCGCTTTTGCTTCGGCCTGAACCCTTGCCTGCTTCTGAACACGCATTGGTGCGAGGGTGATGTTCTCGAGAATGGAGAGGTGGGGAAACAAATTGAACTGCTGAAAAACCATCCCCACTCGCCTGCGAATGCGCTGAACATGGCGAGGGTCTGCCTCATTGTCGAGTTTGATGCCGAGCACATCCAGTTCACCTGAATCGATCTCTTCAAGACCGTTGAATGTGCGGATCAGAGTGCTCTTGCCTGAGCCGGATGGGCCCATCACCACCAGAACTTCGCCACTGATCACGTCAACGCAGACATCGTCGAGAGCACGATGGTCAGCGCCGTAGGTCTTGCAGATGTGGTGAGCCTTAATGGCAGTGTTCATGGAGTGCGTCATCAGCGCAGGCAGTGATCAGGCGGAGCGGCCGTTGAGGGTTGGGCCGCTGTGTTCGATCTTGCGTGCCAGCAGGGCCATGGCAGTACAGAACAGCCAGTAGAGCGCTCCAAGCCATACATACACCTCGAGGTGGCGGCCGATGAACGCCGGATTGGCGAGCAGGTTTCGACCGATGCCCAACAGTTCCACCAATCCAAGCAGGGCCATCAGGCTTGTGTTCTGTAGCAGGCCGATGGCCTGGTTGGTCAGGGCGGGAATCGCGATGCGCAGAGCCTGTGGAAGCACCACAAGCTGCAGGCTCTGGAGGGGCGAGAGGCCAAGCACCGCAGCAGCTTCACGCTGTGTCTGTGGAATGGCCTGAAGTCCGCCGCGGACGTCTTCAGCCACATAAGCCGCTGCGAAGAGGGCGAATGCGACAACCGCTCTGAGCACCTGATTGATTTCCAGTTGCATAGGCAAGAACAAGGGGATTAGCAGTTTCCCGAAGAAGAGCACGGCAATCAGAGGGACTGCGCGCATCACATCGATATACAGACGGCTGCTGTGGCGGAGCACCGGAAGGTCACTGGTGCGCCCAAGCGCAAGCAGGATTCCGAAAGGGAGAGCGAGCACTGCGCTGCAGACGGTGAGTAGAAGGGTGAGGCTGATGCCCCCCCATGCACGACTGGGGACATTGGAGAGACCGAGACCGCCTGCCATGAGGACAAGGCCGAGCGGGATCATGCTGACCCAGCACCAGGGCAGGACCATCCCCATCCAGCGATTGGATCCACGCTTGATTGGAACGATCAATGTGATCAGGGTCAATGCTGCGAGCAGTGATATCCAGAGCAGGGGGCGCCAGCGTTGATCAGGCGGGTAACTGCCGGTAGCGAACAAAGGAAGATGTGTACTGACAACAGACCAGTCAGCTGCCTGGACAATCCAGCTGACGCTGGCCCAGAGAACCCAGTTGATCAGTGCGATCACCCCAAGGCTCAACACACTGTCGATTGGATAAAAACGACAGTGCCTGATCAAGGCTTTGCATGCACGCATTAGCCCGCTGGCGGTGCCGATTGCTCAGCTCTGAACAGATTGAGGGCGGTCATGAACAGACCAACGCCGAACAATGTGCCGAGTGCCCAGAGACTGTCGCTCGGCCATTCCAGAACAAGAAAGAGACCCAGTAGAGAGGTGATCAGGCCATCCACAAGCACAAAACCACCGCTCTGGCCTCCAGCGCTGGCACCAGCCGCCAGTTCCATCACTCCATTCACCAACATCAGCACACCAGCGAACAGGGTGAGACTGATCTCACTGTCGATCGGATCGACCAGTACCCAGACGGCAGCGGCGCAATACAACAGGCCGGAAAGAGCCCGAAACAGTTTGGCTGAGGCACCTTCCGGACCGCTGAGTCGGAGGAACTGGCCGATCCCCGCAGCGAAGGCGATGCCACCCAGGCCCACCGTCAGCAGGGTGGCCGAGAGGAAGGGAAGCAGGATCGCAGCCACGGCAGCGATCGTGAGCAGAATGGCTGCGAGTTTCGGCTTGGAAGGCATGATGCTGCCCGATGTGTCAGGCGAAGCTTAAGAGCGCTGTCCACGCCGAATCACGGCTCGGTTGAGCACTTGCATCACAGCGTTGATGAGCAGATTGAGCAGCAGGAAGCTCAGCAACAGCAGCAGAAAACCTTCAATCGCCCTGCCTGTCTGGGTGATGCTGGTGTCACTGACTGAGTAGAGATCGGAGTAACCGACAGCGATGGCCAGAGTGCTGTTTTTGGCGAGATTGAGATACTGACTGCTGAGGCCTGGAAGGATTGCTGGAAGAGCCTGGGGGAGCACCACTTTTCGCAGACCCAAGCGCTCGGATAGGCCCAGGCTTCTGTAGGCCTCCCATTGCCCGCGAGGGACCGAATCGAGGCCACCACGCACCACTTCGGCGATCGAAGCGCCTGTAAACACACTCAGTCCCAACAGCACAGCAGTGAATTCCACGCTGAGATGAACTCCCAGAATGGCGATCCCCTGGTTCGTGAGACTGAAGAGGGAGCCCAGCGGTGATGGATTCGATTGCGGTAGCCCGAGCAGGGCTACGAAATACCAGAAAAACAGCTGCAGCAGCAGGGGGATCTGGCGAACCACACTCACATAGAGAGCAGCTAGTCCTCGAAGCAGAGGATTGGTACTTCTCCGCGCCGAACCCGCGAGTACTCCGAGGGTTGTGGCGGCGACAAGACCGGCGCTAATCACCTTGAGGCTATTGATCCAACCCACGAGCAACGCCCAGGCATAGCTGTCTGAGGGCCTATAAGGCAGAGCGTGCTCGGCAAGGGCGAAGCCTGTGGGACGACTCAGCCAGCTGAAACTGAGCCCCAGACCTGTGCGGATCAAGTTGACCGCCAGGTTGTTGATCAGAACCCCCATCAGCGTGAGCAGCAGCACCACCACCGCGAGTTGCAGCAGCCAGCGGCGTGTCCCTTTCATGACTGCCACTACTGGAAGGGCGGAGCTGTCATTGCTCCCCCATCGCGATACAGCTGATTGATCCCTCGTGGAATCGGTACGGCGCTGTCCGGGCCGAGATGACGGTTGTAGATCTCGCCATAGTTGCCAATGGCAGCAATCGTCTTGACGACGAAATCCGCTTCGAGACCGAGCTTCAGGCCCAGATCTCCATCAACTCCCAGGAAACGGCGCAGACGTGTTAGCTCCGTCTGTTTGTTTGCCTTGTCGAGCCAATCCCCCACATTCGCTTTGGTGATCCCTAGTTCCTCTGCCGTGATCAGGGCATACACCACCCAGCGCATTGCATCTCCAAGGCGTTGGTCCCCACCCGCCGACAGGGGAGCCAGTGGTTCTTTGCTCAATACGGCTTCGAGAATCTGGTGTTGCTTCGGATCCGCGAAGCCTGAACGGGCCGCCGCCAGTTGTGAGCGATCGGAGGTCATGGCCGCGCATCGACCCTGGAGGTAGCCGGCTACAACCTGGTTAAGGTCTTGATACTTGATTGGTGTGTAGGCAATTCCGCGTGCTTCAAAGGCATCGTTGAGGTTCTGTTCTGTGGTGGTGCCTGAGCCCACGCAGATGGTCTCACCGTTGAGGTCGTCGATCCTGCGGATCCCTCGAGCGTTTTTCACCATCAAGCCCTGACCGTCGTGGAACACCACCGGCGCGAAGCTGACGCCATTGCCGCCAGCCGCATCCCTACTGAGGTTGAAGGTGGTGTTGCGCGAGAGCAGGTCGATCTCGCCAGTCCGAAGGGCGGTGAAGCGTTCTGGAGCTGTGAGCTGCCGGAACTCGATGGCATCGGCATCACCGATGAAAGCTGCGGCAAAGGCTCGACATAGATCGATGTCGAGGCCGGAATAGTCGCCGTCTGAGCTCAGAAAGCTGAAGCCAGGGATTTTGCCGCTGACGCCACACCGGAGCGTTTGACGTTGTTGGATCAGACCCAGGCGAGAGGCACCGCCTTCGCCAAGGGTGGCGCAAGCCTGCAGCATCAGTGCAGCGGCGAGCGAGACCCAGAGGGTACGGAAGGGCATGCTCAACTGCTGCGACCCCAAGTGTCTCAGACGCTTTGTGGATTTGCTTAGTGGCCAGACAGGATCATCCTCCTTAGCGTGAACAGAATTCCGCTCTTGGTTGCCTGAATGAACGCCAGCCGATCCTGGCCAGCGCTGGCGTTGATGCTGATGGCCCTCACTTGGCCTGGTGCTGGTTTTTCTGCCGAAGATCCAGAACGGAGCACTTACAACAACAAGATGGCTCTGATTGGTGTGCTCAGAGAGAGCGCCCGTCAACGCGCCGTTGCCAGTGGGGATCTTCAAACGCTCTGTCTGATTCTTGGCATTGGCGTTGACGTGACCGATCAATATCTGCAGGCTCTCGATGCCGATCCTGCGCTTCAGGAACGGCATCAGGTGATGAAAGCTGATCTCGACACTTGCCTCGTCGGTCTGCCAACAGCCGATTGATCAGCTTGATGACTGAACTACTGACGTTGCGCTGATTGTTGTGGAGGCCAGGGAAGGCCTCCGGACGTCTCTAACCGTGAGCTGCTTCCGGCTGAGAGCCGATCCGTTCGAGCAGATCAAGACTTTCACGGTTGAGGCCCTCCACGGTCACCACTGATCCTCCACGTTCCAGCTTGCGGGTGAGTTGCTTGAGGGCAGCGACACCGGTTTGGTCCCAGATGTGCAGGTTGCTGAGATCGATCGTGATCCGCGGCGGATGTTGATGGACATCAAAGCCCTGGAGGAAATACACCTTGCTCACAAAGAACAACTGGCCTGTGACCCGATAACGACGGTGGTCTGGGGCGATGTCCTCGACATCCACCTTGATCACCTTCGCCACCTTTCTGCTGAACAGCAGAGCGGCGAGCGCTACACCTGCCAACACGCCTAGGGCAAGGTTGTGGGGGGTTGTGAGCATCGTCACCGCAAAGGTCATCACCATCACAGCGGTGTCGCTTTTGGGAATGCGGAGGATCGCACGCAACCCATTGATATCTGCTGTGCTGACGGCGATGCTGATCATCACTGCCACCAGAGCAGCCATCGGGATCTGTTGCACCCAGCCTCTGGCCAGAAGGATCATGGCCATCAGGCTGACGCCAGAGAACAGGGTCGAGAAGCGACCTCGTCCTCCGTTGTCGATGTTCATCACCGACTGCCCTACCAGTGCGCAGCCCGCCATCCCTCCGAACAGCGACGAGACGAGGTTGGCAATGCCCTGCCCCTGCGCCTCACGGTTCTTGTTGGATGTGGTGTCGGTCTTGTCGTCCAAGATGTCCTGGGTCAGGAAGGTCTCCATCAGGCCGACGAGAGAGATCGACAGGGCTGTGGGCAAGACGATGCCAAACGTCGCCAGGCTGAAGGGAACCTTGCCATCGGTTAAAGCCCCGAAAGGAAGACTGGGGATCGGCAGATTGCCAGGCAGTTGCCCCAGGCTTTTAACCGTTGGGATGTCCAGATTGAGGTTGATGCTGATGACGGTCAGCACCACGATCGCCACCAGCTGTGATGGGATAAGCCTGGTCAACCTGGGGAGTCCGTAGATGATCACCAATCCCAAGACCACCAGCAATCCAACGGTCGGAATTTGTGCTGCAGCCAGCACTGCCTGACCACCGTGGTCGCCGTGCTCTCCGAATTGCAAATTGATTCCCAACTGCGGAAGCTGTGCCTGAAAAATCAGCAGGGCTAGGGCATTAACGAATCCACTCAGCACCCCCTGGGGTACAAAACGCATCTGGTGGGCCAGGCGCAGGTAACCCCAGAGAATTTGGAGCACACCGGTGAGAATGCCTGCTACAAGCAGATATTGCAGGCCAAGGCCTTCCACACCAAGCTCAAGGCCGCGGGCATTCCCACTGGCCACCAAGCTGGTCATCAGCAGGGCCGTGGAGCCTGTGGCCGAGGTGATCATGGCTGTGCGACCGCCCACGAACGCGATCGTCACCGACAGGCAAAAAGCCCCGAAGAGACCCACCTGAGGGTCAACATGAGCGATGCCGGAAAAGGCAATCGCTTCCGGAATCATGGCGAAAGCCACCACCAGGCCAGAGAGAACCTCCTTGGCTGGATTGTCGAACCACTGCCGCATGCCAACGCTGTTCGTCATGCGGCGACCGTATCTCACTGCCCCTAATCCCTCCCAGTATTCACAGCATCGGCAGCACCCCGTTGGGATCGAGTCGTTGCTTGAGATCCCGTAGATGCGGCAGCCAGGATCCGAAGGCTTGCTCGAGTTCGCGGGCGTGCCAGGGAAGATGGTCGTGAAGCTGGGCCAGATGCACCCCTGGGCAGAGGGGATGGAGGCAGTCTCGAACCTGCTCAAGCCAGCGCAGACTGGCTTGGCGACCGCTCTGATCTCCAGGCAGCCAGCTGGCGGTGATCCACGGTTTCCATTCCGCCTGGCGGTGGATGAACGAGCTGCTGTTGAAGGGCTGTTGGCTCACGGCTCCTCCCAATTGTTGGCAAGCGATCGTGCATCGGTGGTGAGGGCGATTGGCCATGGCCACCCCCAGCGCCGTGATCAGGGCCTGGCTTTGATCGCTCCATCGGGGTCCAAGCAGGCCTAAAACCTCTTGGTGCACGGGCGCTTCATCGGTCCGGGCCAGACTCATCGCCCCAAAGGCCGGAAGCTGATGAATCCCGCTCAGGCAAGTTTGCAAAGGTTGTGAGAGCTTTCGCTCGTCGCGTTGACGCCTGAGAATCTGGAGGGCTAGAAGATCGTCTGATCTGGCCACAAGCATGACTTCAAGTCGTGCTCCCCAGCACCACTGCAGGCTTATCCCGTTCGGGAAGCTCTCTGCCTCCAAGATCAGCGCCACTAGCTCTTGTGGTGTCACACAGCCTTGAAGGATCTCCACTGATCGGAGGGGGGTCGTTTGCAGATCGAGCTCCTGCACCACCCCGAGAAAGAGCGCAGCTCCAAGCAGCCCTCGCCATTCCATGTGCTCGGGCCTGTGCTCCAGCAGGGCAACACCGGGTCGAGTGATGCGGAAGCGGCTTCCATTCCCCCAAACGCCTCTGATCGCCTCGATGTGGTCGATGGCTAGCCCGAGGCTGCGGCTAAGGGGGCCCATACCACCGGTGACTAGGAACCCAGCGCCGGGCAGACCCGATAGGCCTGTGGGGATCATCCTCCCGTGGATGGCCAGCTCCGCTTGAATCTCGCCCATGGTCAGGCCTGCACCCAAGCGGACACTGGTGTGGTCGTTGTTCAGGACAAGGGTTCGGTGCCCGTCGCTTAGATCAAGCGTCCAATGCTGATCCTCTGTGCAACGACTGGTCGTACCACCGCTGCAGATTCTCAGTGGTAATGGTTGTGGTGTGCTGCGCAGGATCGATTCGACCTCCGTCGATGAGGGCAAAAGAGTTCCCTTCGTCAGGCAATCAGCAGCGAGGGGATTGCGGACCGGGGCCACTGGCGATCAGCGCTCTATAGAAATCATCGCGTCATTGCTGGCGATAGGGTCCCCTCAGGTGAAAAAGACGTGTGACTGCGGGTTTGTCTGAGTTCAAGGCAGAAGATGTGGGCGTCCTCATCTGTGGTCATGGCAGTCGCAACCGTCAGGCGGTTGAGGAGTTCGCCAGCCTTGCTGCCGGACTCAGGCCAAGAATGGGCGGCCTGCCGGTGGAGCACGGTTATCTCGAATTTGCCAAGCCGATCCTGCGAGACTCCCTTGATCGACTCCGGGCTCAGGGGGTGAAGCGTGTTCTGGCCGTGCCTGCGATGTTGTTCGCCGCCGGGCATGCCAAGAACGACATTCCTTCGGTTCTCAATACATACAGTGCCGAAACGGGGCTGACCATCGATTACGGCCGTGAGCTTGGGGTGGATCGCTTGATGATCGCTGCGGCCGGCGCGCGCATTGAGGAAGCCTTGGCACAGTCCCCCAGTGACGTTCCACTCGAAGAAACGCTTCTGGTGGTCGTGGGCCGTGGCTCTTCCGACCCGGATGCAAATTCCAACGTCACCAAGATCACCCGCATGCTTGTTGAGGGACTCGGTTTCGGGTGGGGTGAATCGGTGTATTCCGGCGTGACGTTCCCTTTGGTGGAGCCAGGCCTGCGCCATGTGGTGCGTCTGGGCTTTAAACGAATCGTCGTGTTCCCCTATTTCCTCTTTTCAGGCGTTTTGGTGAGCCGCATTCGTCAGCACACCGCCTTAGTGGCTGCTGACCATCCTGAAGTGGATTTTGTCTCAGCTGGTTATCTCGGAGATCACTCGCTTGTGCTCGACACCTTTGTGGAACGGGTGCGGGAAGTGCTTGGGGGCGAGACGGCGATGAATTGCTCGCTCTGCAAGTACCGGGCTCAGGTTCTTGGCTTCGAGGCTGAGGTTGGCCTGGCGCAGGAAAGTCACCACCACCACGTGGAGGGCCTCACCGATGGATGTGAGCTCTGCGAACACGAGTGCACAGGTGCGTGTCAACCCGACGGCATCCCGATCCCTCTGGGTGGAGGGCATCAGCACAGCCATGATCATTCCCACGAGCATGGACACGGACATCACCCCTATCCCCATGCCGATCACCCTCTAGGGCCGGAGACTCTTCGCAAGGTGTCTGCAAAAGGAGAACCTTTTGACACCGAAACCTGAAGGAAACCAGTGGATCTGGGGACCTCGTTGATCTCAATCTCGCCCTGGTCTCTTGAGACTTTCTCTCATAAGGAGGGCTTATCGATTTTGCTCCTCGAGCTTTCTTTTGGTGTTTTCCACAGCTTTGCGGTTGTTTTCCACGACACCTCGGCGTTTGGGCCGGAAACTGGGGAATGCTTCGGTTGGACGCTTCTGTATCGGACACTTCTTGACAGCTTCTCCGGGTTCTCTCTCGTCTTTGTCGATCGCAAGTCGTCGCTGATAGGCCCCCTGCGCTGCAGTGAGTCTCGCTAGAGATTGGGGTATGGTCGATTTTGAGCGCACCCTTTGACGTTCCCCCTTGGTTTGTGGCTTCTTAGTGGGACAGCAATGACCGCCTGAGGGGCCTAAGTGGATCGAAACCATCTCGAACTTTGTGTTGAAGCAGCAGAGACTCTCGAGGTCGGCAGCTCCGCTTTGCCTGCTCCCTCCAGCTTTGTCAGTCTGGAAGCTGAAATTCCCGAGCTGCTGTACCGCGGCATGAAGGACTTCATCGGTCGTCATCCCAGCTGGGACCAGTACCGGGTGATGAGCTCGGCTCTGGCCAACTTCCTGTTCCAGAACGGTTGTGAAGACCGTGCAGTCACTGAGCGCTATCTGGATGATTTGTTCAGTCGTTCCCGCCTTTGATGGCGTTCTGGCATGCCCTTCGGGTGACAGCCATCATTGTCAGCGTCGGGCTTTGCCAGGCTGAGGTGGGCCAACAGGCACCGTCGACCACCAGAACGTTCGGGCAGCGCCAGAGTCTGTTCCATCCATTCACCACGCTGGTGCATTCATCGCTGCCCATGGCGGCGCCTCCCACTTCATGGATGTAGTACCCCGGGGGAGGTGCTCCACTGTCGAGCGCTGCGCTCCCAGCCACCAGTGGTTCGATGAGGGGCATGTGAACAAGATCCTGGAGCGGCCTCATCTCTCCACCAGCAGCTTCGATGGCCTGCTTCATCGTGCTCTGCATGTGCTCCACCATCGCTTCTTCGTTCAACCCCCAACGACAGTCGATGTGAACGATGGGGACGTCCCATCGATCGGTTTGGGTGGACAGACTGACTTGGTTATGGGCCTGTGCAAGCACTTCGCCATGGCCGATCAAGAAGCCCAGACGAGAGTGTGATTGGCGCTTAAGAGCTTCAGGAGGGTCAAAGCGATTGATCCCTCCCCACAGGCCATAGCCCCGAAGGAAATTCACAGGCCTTGTGCCTTCAAGACAAGGTCCAAAGGGGATGAAAAAGCTTCCCGCCCCTGAAAGGGGTGCCGGATTGATCACGTCCGACTGGGCTGGAATCGCAAAAAATCGACAGCTGGAGACGTGGTCCATCAGGTATTGGCCTAGCTGCCCAGAGGGATCCCTGAAACCATCGCTGCAGTGTTGCTGTTCTGAATTCAGCAGAATGCGCAAACTTTGAATCGTGGAGGCGCAAAGCACGATCAGGGGAGCTTCAAGACGGCAGCGGCTGCCGTTGCTCAGGTTCACTGCGATCACGCCCGTGGCCCGATCTCGGCCTGGTGCCATCACCAGCTTCTCCACCATCTGATGGCTACAAACCTCCACCAGCCCCGTGGCCAGAGCGCGTTTCAGAGTGCTGCCCTTGCTGCTTGAACGGGGCCAAGCGGCCTCTTGGCTTTTGGACGGTTGTTCAAATCCCCGAGAAGGAATCCAGGGGAAGCCCAGCTGTTGTTGCACTTTGGAGGCGAAGGCCTCTTCTTCGTTGGTGGAGGGCAGTGCAGTGGTCGCCCACCCATCGGGCAGTTGCTCGAGGCCATCGCGACGACCATGAACCGCCAGCAGTTGTTCGAGGGCGGTGTAGTGCGGTGCCAGATCGTTGTAGTCAATCGGCCACTCCGATCCATGACCATCCTCGGCGGCAGCCTTGAACTCACGATTCGATAACCGCAGGGTGATGCCTCCCCAGGTCAGGCTTCTTCCGCCCACCTGATGGCCGCGGGTCCAGAGGAATGGGCGATCATTGGGATGGCTGTAGGGATGCTTCTGCTCATCGATATAGAGCAGGGGATTTTGTTTCCAATAACCGGGATGTTGGGCCTGTCGGCGATGGGTGCCCCCGATCAGTCCTTCCAGCCTGCGGATGCTGTTGCCAGGTTCTCCTCCCATCGCCTTCCGGGGGGTGAGATCAGGACCCGCCTCAAGCACCAGAACACGGACCCCTGCCTCTGCCAGAGTCATCGCTGCCACCCCTCCGGTGGCACCTGAGCCAACCACAATTGCCTCAAATGGGCTTTGGTTCATGGCAGTGCTGAATCCTGAAGCCATTGTGTGTTGATCCATGCCCTCCGCTAAGAACAATGTCGCAGGATCTGCGCCTGTTTCGTTGACAGCAGCGCAGGCTCTTGGCCAAACAACAAAAAACCCCCGAAGCGTTTGGCCTCGGGGGTTTTGAATTGGTGGCGGGGGGGAGATTTGAACTCCCGACCTTCGGGTTATGAGCCCGACGAGCTACCAGACTGCTCTACCCCGCGATGACTCAAAAAGTATACATCCCGTGGTTCGCCGCCGCCGCTACTCAATCCTTCAGCTCTCCTGGAAGCGCAGGGCTCCCTCCACCTCTAGATGCACTCCTGGATTGAGGATTAGCACCTGCTCTTCAAGCTCTTGAAGGCTCCCGGGCGTCAACCAGTCCAGTTGTTGAAGCAGATGAAGAGCGACGGCTTGTTTGGCACGTCTGGCACCGTCTTCCACCTTGATCGCGACGCCCATTCCTTCGCCGATCCTGCTGAGGCACTGAATACCTTCGGCGCCACCTTTGCTCAGTACCTGACCATGGCTACGGCGCATCAGTTCGGTATCGAATCTCCCCTCGCCCGCCACGATGTGTGGGTGCGCCAGCATCGCCCTGCTGATCTGCTCCAGTTCTGCCTGAGTTGATGCTCCGAGATGGGCGTAAAGCAAGGCCATCTGCGGGAGTTGGAGACGCAGTGTTGGTGCACCACAGTCGTCCCTGGCGGCGATCAGTTCATCGGGCGGTAGGCCCAAAAGCTCGGCAACCCGTCGGTTCACCTCTTGCTGCAAGGGATGATCGCCTTGGAGATAACTCTCTGTGGGCCAAGCCATCTTTCGACAGGTTGCCAGAAAGGCAGCGTGCTTGCCTGAGCAGTTGTGTTCCAGCGGACTGCTCGCTCCATCAGGTATCGGACACTGCAGCTGTGAGGACTCCAGTTCGGCATTCCAGAGAATCTTGAAGGCTTCGCGGGCATGCTCGGCAGTGCCGGAATGGGAGGCGCAGCTGATGGCCAAGCCCTTATCGCCGCATTGCACTTGGGCTGCCGCGCCACTACTGAGAAACGGCAGTGCCTGGAATGGCTTGAGGGCGGAGCGGATGAAGCTTTCATAGTCAGCCCGTCCAGCCCGCATCAAAATCCGACCGCGCTGATCACAGACCACGGCATGAACGCGGTGCACGGATTCCACGCTGGAACCGCGTTTCAGCCTCACTTCCAGAGGGGGCATGCCCGTGGAGGAAGGACCGCCGCCGAGGCTAGAGGGCAGTGCCATGGGAACGGCCGGTTCGTTGTGTTCAGAGAGCCTGGCAGAGACTGGCGCCAATCAGCATCAGTCCAGCAGTCCAGGCCATGGCTCGGGCGAGTCGTCCAAGGATCGGTCGCACTTCATGGCGTGCCATGAGCAGGTCACGCTGCCGCCATGCAAGCGGCTTTTCCCACACCTGACCGTCATACCAGCCTGATTCCTCGTATTCCACCTGTTCTGAGAGCAGGCGTTTGTGTACGTAACTCCATCCCAACCACTGACGTACCAGCAGCAGCATGGGAAGCACTAGGGCAGAGACGGCCCCGGCTGCCAACAGTCTGGGGAGGTCGTTACGCAGGAGCCAGCTGCCACTGGCCACGATCATGGTGATCGGCATGATCCCAAGCCAGCTGATCAGCAGTGCCTGATCAAGACTGCGTTGGGATGTCGTGGGCCAGGTGAAGAACCAGGAGGCACACAGCTGCTGGAATTCCTCCTGGGGACGTTGCTCGTGAGGCACTGGGCAGGCACTGGTGCTGGCCATCAACGCTGATCAGAGTGCCTGTTCGGCTTGTGACGCTACGAAGCCTTTGCGTTCTCCGTGACCCCAAAAGGCTTCGAGGTCATAAAAACTGCGTTCACCCGGCTGAAGAATATGAACGATCAACTCCCCATAGTCGAGTAGAGCCCAACGGCCTTCGTTCACCCCTTCTTTGCGCAGAGGAAGTCGGCCTGTGGTTTCTTCCAGCTTGTCCTGCACGGAGCGGGCGATGGCACGCACTTGAACATCACTTTGGCCACCGGCGAAGACCATCCAGTCGGCCAGGCTTGAAACCTCGTCCACCCGGATCAGTTCAATGTCGGTTGCCTTGCGGTCATCACAGGCATCGGCAGCCATTTGGGCCAGCTGCTCGCTATCCATAAACATTCTCACTGGTCACAGATTCTCTCGACCCCTGTTGCTGAGCCATTTCAGCCCTTGCTTTGCTGGCGCTTTTGCGCAGGGCCTCAAGACGATCTTCGTAGAAGCTGCGCTTTTTCTTCTTGCGCGTCTGCTCCACCAATTCTTTCAATGCCCCGCCAAGACTTTTGTAGGCATTGGGAACGCTATAGCCGAATCGGCAGGCCAGATCAATTGCTCTTTCGTCGGCCGCGATCGCGTCCTGCAAGCGCTTCTCTGAATTGTTTTTGAGATAAAGCCTGTAGCCGGCAAAGCCGGAGAGACCTAGAGCCATCAGCAGTAGCAGTCCGTCTTGGACCCACAGCTCACCGATGGCACCGCCCAGGCCGATTGCCAATGCCGCCATCTCCCAGCCGTCACGAGGGATGGTGTCGTTCTGAACCCGACCCACCTCATGCCAGAACAGCAGATTGCGGTGGTCTAGAGCGAGGTTGTCCCAATGCTCCAGATCCACCTGGATTTCCACCTCATCTCTGCCGATCTCCTCCAGGGTGATCAGCGGCGGTTCAACGGCAGCTGCGGCCTCCACGAACACCCAGCTCTGCATTTCCGGTGGCAGCAGCCCCTTGAGGCGCTGGAGCTCGCTCATAGTCCTTCGCTTCCTTCCCTATCCATTCACGCTAGCGAGTGATGGTTGAAAGCCGCCGTGTTGGGGGTGTCGCGTGGGAGGCTGTACAGGTTTGGCTACTTGCAAAGGCCCATGCCCCGGCGGTCTGATCTTCGTCGCATCCTTCTGCTGGGTTCCGGTCCGATCGTGATCGGACAAGCCTGTGAATTTGATTACTCCGGAACGCAGGCCTGCAAAGCTCTTCGCGCCGATGGTTACGAAGTGGTGTTGGTGAATTCCAACCCCGCCTCAATCATGACCGATCCGGAGCTGGCGGATCGTACGTATATCGAGCCCCTTACCCCGGAGGTTGTCACCCGGGTGATTGAAAAGGAGCGCCCTGATGCACTGCTCCCCACCATGGGTGGACAGACGGCTCTCAACCTTGCAGTTGCCTTGGCTGAGAACGGAACGTTGGATCGCTTCGGCGTGGAACTGATCGGTGCCGACCTCCCTGCTATTCGCAAGGCGGAGGATCGCCAACTGTTTAAGCAGGCCATGGAGCGCATTGGCGTGAAGGTGTGTCCTTCCGGGATCGCTTCAAGTCTTGAGGAAGCTGAAGCCGTGGGCGCTGCGATCACGACCTTCCCTCGCATTATTCGACCAGCCTTCACCCTTGGCGGTAGTGGAGGGGGCATTGCCTACAACCCAGAGGAGTACGCCGCAATTTGCAAAAGCGGATTGGAGGCCAGCCCTGTTTCCCAAATCTTGATCGAACAGTCTCTGCTCGGTTGGAAAGAATTTGAGCTGGAGGTCATGCGCGATCAGGTCGACAACGTCGTGATCGTTTGCAGCATCGAAAACCTCGATCCGATGGGGGTGCACACCGGCGATTCGATCACCGTGGCTCCTGCTCAGACTCTGACCGATCGGGAATATCAGCGCTTACGCGATCAGTCGATTGCCATTATTCGCGAGATTGGTGTGGCCACTGGGGGCAGCAACATCCAGTTCGCCATCAATCCTGTGGATGGCGACGTTGTGGTGATCGAGATGAACCCTCGGGTCAGTCGATCCTCCGCCTTAGCGAGTAAGGCCACCGGATTCCCGATTGCCAAGATTGCTGCCCGATTAGCCGTTGGTTATACCCTCGACGAGATCCTCAACGACATCACGGGTAAGACGCCGGCCTGTTTTGAGCCGACGATCGATTACGTGGTTACCAAAATCCCTCGCTTCGCCTTTGAAAAGTTCCGCGGTTCGCCTGCGGTTCTCACCACTGCGATGAAATCCGTGGGCGAGGCGATGGCGATTGGTCGCTGCTTCGAAGAGTCGTTTCAGAAAGCGTTGCGCTCGTTGGAAACCGGCCTCTCTGGCTGGGGTTGTGATCGCCCTGATGCTCCTGTCACGGCAGTGGAACTGGAACGCAGTCTGCGAACGCCTTCTCCCGACCGGATCCTTGCTGTGCGAGCGGCGATGGTGGAAGGTCGCACTGATGCTGAGATCCATGCACTGAGTCGTATTGATCCTTGGTTCCTCGCCAAGCTGCGCAAGCTGATCGATTGCGAGAAAGCGCTTTTAAGCAACCGCAACTTGGAACAACTGAATGCGGATGATCTGCTTCAGCTCAAGCAATTGGGCTATTCCGACCGTCAGATCGCTTGGGCCACAGGTTGTGAAGAGCTGGATGTACGCAGTCGACGCCATCAATTAGGCATCACGCCACTGTTCAAAACCGTTGATACCTGCGCTGCTGAATTCGCGTCTACCACCCCCTATCACTACTCCACCTATGAGCGACGCGTTCAGCGTCTTAATGCCGCTGGAGAACTGGACACTCTGCCTCCGATGAATGAGGTGCAATCGGAGCAACGCCGCAAGGTGATGATTCTCGGCGGTGGGCCCAACAGGATCGGTCAGGGCATCGAATTTGATTACTGTTGCTGCCACGCTTCGTTCTCCGCCCAGGAACGGGGCTTCGCCACGGTGATGGTCAATAGCAATCCCGAGACGGTTTCCACCGACTACGACAGCAGTGACCGTCTTTATTTTGAGCCGCTCACCCTAGAGGATGTGCTCAATGTGATCGAGGCCGAACGTCCTGAAGGGGTCATTGTCCAGTTTGGTGGTCAAACCCCCCTCAAGCTGGCCCTCCCTTTACTGCGCTGGCTTGACAGCGAAGCTGGACGCCAGACCGGTAGCCGCATTCTGGGTACGTCGCCTGCTTCCATCGACCGGGCGGAAGATCGGGAACAGTTCGAAGCCATTCTGCGCGAGTTGGAGATCCGTCAGCCTCGGAATGGTCTGGCTCGAAGTGAAGAAGAGGCTCGTTCGGTGGCGGATCGGGTTGGTTATCCGGTGGTCGTGCGTCCTTCCTATGTGCTCGGTGGTCGGGCGATGGAGGTGGTTTTCGATGAGCAGGAGCTCAATCGCTACATGGTGGAAGCTGTGCAGGTGGAGCCTGATCATCCAGTGCTGATCGATCAGTACCTGGAGAACGCAGTTGAGGTGGATGTTGATGCCCTCTGCGATCTGGATGGGGCCGTGGTGATCGGGGGGCTCATGGAGCACATCGAGCCCGCGGGCATCCATTCAGGTGACTCAGCCTGTTGTTTGCCATCGGTTTCGCTTGGCAAGCAGGCGCTCCAACTCATCCGCCGCTGGACCGAAGCCTTGGCCCTAGCGCTCAAGGTTCAGGGGTTGATCAACCTGCAGTTCGCCGTGCAGCGCGATGCCGAGGGAGACGAGGTTGTCTTCATCATCGAGGCCAACCCTCGCGCTTCCCGCACGGTGCCGTTTGTGGCCAAGGCCACCGGAGTTCCGCTTGCCCGTATCGCCACCCGGCTGATGACTGGAGAAACCCTCGCTGACGTTGGCTTATTGGCAGAGCCGCAACCGCCTTTGCAGGCAGTGAAGGAAGCGGTTCTGCCCTTCCGGCGATTCCCTGGTGCTGACTCCGTGCTCGGCCCCGAAATGCGTTCCACCGGTGAGGTGATGGGCTCAGCCCGCGAGTTCGGGATGGCCTATGCCAAGGCTGAACTCGCGGCTGGGGATGCACTGCCAACCTCTGGACGCGTGTTCCTCTCCACCCATGATCGTGACAAACAGGCCCTCGTCCCGGTGGCGTTGCGACTCATCGAACTTGGCTTTGAGCTCACGGCCACATCCGGTACTGCTCAAGCTCTCAAGCAGGCCGGCCTTGAGGTCAGCTCCGTTTTGAAGGTTCACGAAGGCAGACCCAATATTGAGGATCTGATCCGTTCGGGCGGGATTCAATTGGCGATCAACACGCCGATCGGCCGTCAGGCAGCCCACGATGATCGTTACATCCGTAGAGCTGCGCTGGATTACTCAGTGCCAACCGTGACCACCCTGGCAGGGGCTAGGGCTGCGGTTGAAGCGATTGCAGCCCTGCAGGCAGAAACCCTTTCAATCCATGCCTTGCAAGATGTTCACCAGACAATGCCAAGCCATTAAGGTCGTCTTCAACGACATCCCTTCTCGTTGTGACCCAGGCCCTTCCCACCCAGATTGCACCCGGCAGTGATTGTCGGGAGGCTTTTCAAGCCGCTTACGCCAATCGCTACACCTGGGATCCTGGTTTCGCTGGTTACAAGGGTCGTTGCGTCTGGGAGCAAGGCGACCGTCGTGTGGAGGGCACGTTCAGCGTGGGAGCCGATCTGAAGGCCTCTGTGGACGGTGTTGATGATGCTGAAGTGCAGAAAGCGCTTGCCTCTCAGCTCTGGGAAGTCGCCATCCACCGTGTGCGTCGCAGTTTCGACCAAGTGCATGGCGACAACACGTTCACGGCTGGTGAGAGTACCGATGCTGGAGTGGAAGTGATCATCGGCGGCAAGGGTGAAGGTGATCGTTATCGGATCAAGAACGATGTGGTGACGATGGTTCATCGCCATATTCACGGAACGGTGGTGACCATTCACACCGGCAGTACCACCGACACCGGAGCCGGCTATCTCAGCCATACCTACACCAGTCAGTACTCCGACCCGGCGACGGGTGAAGCGCGTGGCCCTGAAAACCAATTTGAAGACACGTTTGTGCCCCTAGAGCCAGGTGGTTTCTGGGTTCTTCAGCAACGTGTGATCAAGACCGCTGCTGATGGTGATGACTCCCTTGGACGTCAGGTTTTCCGATTTGAGTCACTTCAATCGCTTTGAATCTTGGATTCTCTTTTTGGCTTTTGAGAATTTTACGATTCCGTTTTTCTGGTTTTTAAGATGAAAGATTTCATCACGCTTGTTAACTCCAAGGTGGGTGCATTCGCATGGGGGCCATGGACTGTGGCTCTCATAGCAATTACAGGCATCTTTTTGATGGTTGGGCTTCGCTGTATTCCGCTGCGCAAGCTCGGATATGGCTTCAAGCTCCTCTTTGAGCCTGTTGATCAGCGTGGTGAGGGAGAGATCTCTCCGTTCCAGGCATTGATGACGTCGTTGGCCGCCACCATTGGGACCGGAAACATTGCTGGGGTCTCCACGGCGATCGCCGTTGGTGGTCCGGGGGCAATCTTTTGGATGTGGTTGATCGCCATCTTCGGGATCGCGACTAAATATGCAGAAGCAGTGCTGGCTGTCCATTTCCGTGAAACTGACGCGGAAGGCAATCATGTGGGCGGCCCGATGTATTACATCCGCAATGGATTGGGCCATGGTTGGACCTGGATGGCAGGCTTGTTTGCTTTGTTTGGCATGCTCGCCGGCTTTGGAATCGGCAATGGTGTTCAGGCATTTGAACTGGCTAAAGCCCTCGAAAAGACCACGCAAATCCCCCGCAGTGCGACTGGCGTTGTACTTGGCGTACTGATTTTTCTGGTTGTGATCGGTGGTGTCCGTCGGATTGCGAGAGCGGCTTCTGCGATTGTTCCTGTGATGGCAATCCTCTACATCGGTGCATGCCTTGTCATCCTTTCGATGCACATCAATCAAATCCCAAGTGCTTTTGGCCTGATCTTTAGTTCCGCATTCAGTGGTCAGGCTGCAGTTGGTGGTGTGTTTGGAGCCGTTGTGCTGCAAGGCCTCAAGCGGGGCATTTTCTCCAATGAAGCCGGTTTGGGTAGTGCTCCGATAGCCCATGCTGCTTCTAAAACCACCAGCGCAGTTCGTCAGGGATCAGTTGCCATGCTGGGCACCTTCATTGACACATTTGTGGTCTGCACGATGACAGCTCTCGTCGTGATCACAAACTATTCTGAAACTCTGTTGGGGATGACTGATAAGGCAAGGAAGGCTTTGTCTGGATCTGACATTTCGATCACGGCTTTTGGGCTTGGCATTAATGGTGGTGGATTGATTGTGACTGCAGGCATTGTTGTTTTTGCATTTACGACAATTCTGGGATGGAGTTTTTATGGAGAGAAGTGCACCCAGTTCCTGTTTGGAGAGAAGGCCATTCTTCCCTACCGCCTGGTTTGGATTGCAGTTGCTGTTTGTGCAGCTATTGCTGGAGAGAAAGGTCTTGTTTGGAATGTTTCTGACACCCTTAATGGCTTGATGGCTCTGCCGAATCTTTTGGCGCTCCTGCTTCTGTCTGGAACCGTGTTTAAGCTCACACGTGCCCATCGCTTTTCTGAAGGTTGAGATTGAAGAGCTGATTTTTCCTGGCTGAAACAACAAAAAAGCCTCCGAATTTGCGGAGGCTTTTTCTTGGTCGTTTTGGCTATGCAGTTTCTGCTGTTGTTCAGCCTTCCTCAGGCAGAGGGGTGACGTCGTTGAGACGTTCGTTCAGCTGCATGGCCATCGACTGTCGACCCACGGCCAGCACCTTGAGTGTGTCTTCGTGCATGCGCAACTGAGCATCAGCAACTTGCATGCCACGCACCAGTTCCTTCAGTTCGTCGGGAAGTGCATTGAGGTCATAGCGCTTGCCTTCGAAAGTGAGTACGGGGTTCTGGTCTTGGGAGAGGTCTGAGGTGGTCATGAATCTTTTTCACTCTGAGAGACTTTACCGGCGTCGGCCTTGTCAGCTTCGCTGGGTTGGCCGGTTGTCTGATCTGGTTTGCCCCTCTGCAGCCGTTTGAAGAAAAACATCAGCAAACCACCTACTTGGCTGGTCTCCACAAGCTCCCATCCTTCGTTGCCGAGCAGATTGAGGAAATGCTGTAGCTGTGCCGCAGGGTGCTTCTGCTCCAAGGGTTGCTGCTGATACATCTGGGGGAATTCACGCTTAATGAATTCCGGACTTAGGGAACCCTGAAGTTTTTTGCTGGCTGCCTCTGGGGTCGATGGCTTGGGTGGAGCATCGTTGTTGATGTTGATATGAACGACGCGATATTCCCAGCGTTGCAGAGGGTTGTTGGCTTCGTTGTCCGTCGTTGCGAGTTGCTCACTCTGTTGCGGACCGGTGGGTGTGGGTTGCTGGTTCTCCATCAGTCGCTTGCGATGGCATTGACCCGGATGAACTGCCGCTCACACAATTCGCGGTAGCGACCATTGCTGGCCATCAGTTGGTCGTGGCTTCCTTGCTCACGGATGCTTCCTTTCTCCAGAACAACAATCTGGTCAGCTTCCTGCACGGTTGCAAGTCGGTGGGCAATCACCAACACAGTTCGCCCCTGCATTGCCTGACGAAGCCCCAGTTGCACTGCGGCTTCAGCTTCTGCATCGAGTGCACTTGTGGCCTCATCCAGTAGCAACACCGCAGGATTGCCAAGCACCGCTCTGGCAATGGCGATCCGCTGTAACTGGCCACCCGACACGTTGGTACCGCGTTCTTCCAGCTGTGTGTCATAGCCATTGGGGAGGGCCATGATGAAGTCATGGGCATTGGCCAGACGAGCCGCTTCGATCAGTTGGTCGTGACTGATGGTGCGCCCAAAGCGAATGGCATCGGCGACGCTGCCTGAGAACACGGTGGTTCGTTGTGGCACCAGTGCGACCTGTTGGCGAAGCTCGCGTGCTCTCACTTGACTGAGATTCTTGCCATCAAGGCAGATCTCGCCAGATTGGGCTGTGTTGAAGCGCAGCAGCAGGGAAAACAGGGTGCTCTTACCAGCGCCTGATGGTCCCACCAGGGCAACTACTTGACCGGCCTGAATGGTCAGGTTGATGTCGCGCAGCACCGGTTTGCCATCTCCATAGGCAAAGTTCACCTGTTGTAGAAGCAGGTTGCCCTGGGGACGACCGAGTGAAAGGGCTGGTGATGGATCCTTGGCTTCTTGGGGTTCCTTTTCGATCTGTCTCAGTCGCCTCAATGAGGCCTGACCTTGCTGGAATTCATTGAAATTGTTGGTGACGTGTGCGATCGGGTCAATCAGCACCACAAGACCCGTGAGATAGCTGCTCAAGCCAGCAATGCTTAGGCCATCGTTCTGAATCCTCCAAGCAGCCAGCCCCAGAACGGAGAAGAGCCCGACGACCTCGATCATTCCCACGACGGGGTGCTGGAGTGCCACAAGGCTGTAGGTGCGGTGCCGGGCCTGACGGTGTTGGTCAATCTCCTCTTCGAAACGACCCTGCAGCCAGGGTTCGGCGGCGAAGGCACGCACAAGCGGAAGGCCTTCGATCGCTTCTCCCAGCAGACCGGCTAGTTCGCTCACTTTTTTCTGGCTGCGTTCGGTGGCGGCCATCACCCGTGCTCCGAACAAGCTGATCAGCCAGATGATCACTGGGGCGAGCAGCAGGATCGATGCCGTCAGTTTCCAGTCCAGCCAGAGCATGTAGCCGAGAACGGCCAGCAACTGGAGGACGCTGGGAAGCGTGTCGTGGATGGATTTGTAGAGCACCTCGCTGACGCGATCTGCGTCTTCGGTGAGTCGGTAGGTGAGATCGCCTGCTGACAGCTTTTCCAGTGCTCCTAGCTCAACCGTCTGCAAACGGCTGAACAGATTGCTGCGCAGCGTCTTGCTCACCTGTAGAGCCGGTCCAGCAAGCAGGGAGTCTTGACCGAACTGGGCCAGCTTCTGAACCGCGAAGATCAACACGCCTTGCCCGATCAGACCGAGCACCCTGCCAAGATCCCTTGATCCGAGTGCAGGGAAGAGAGCACCTGCCAGATTGAGCAGCCATAGGAAACTGCTCACGTACACGAGCATGCACAACACCCCCAGCGCCAACTGCCGCAGATGGGGGCGGAGCAGGGGCAGAAGCCTGCGAAAGCCTGCCTCGGAGGGTTTCAGCATCGCGTCAGACTATGTCAATGCTCTTTCTCGCAATCCATTGCCCATGCGGCTCGATCAATTCCTGAAGTGGCAAGGTTGGGTCGCGACCGGTGGAGAGGCCAAGATGCGCATCCAGGCGGGAGACGTACAGGTGAATGACGTTGTTGAAACCCGTCGTGGCCTTCAGCTTCAGGTTGGTGATCGCGTGACGATGGGCTGCGATCAAGCCGAAGTCACTGTGGTCTGAGGCCAAAAAGCTCGCGCTGGAACGTAAGTTGTCTGCTGCTGACCGTCCGAGGACCCGAGCGTGCGTAAACCGGTGATCGCTGGCAACTGGAAGATGCACATGACCTGTGCTCAGGCCAGGGAATGGATGGCCACGTTTCTACCGTTGATCGCTGCCACCCCAAATGATCGAGAACTCGTGGTGGCGCCACCCTTCACGGCGATCTCCACCATGGCTGATTTGGTGAAGGGGTCGACGCTTGAACTTTCCAGCCAAAATGTGCACTGGGAAGGGCACGGTGCTTACACCGCCGAAATTGCTCCTGGAATGCTTCTGGAGCATGACGTTGTCTACGCCATTGTTGGCCACAGTGAGCCTCGCAAATATTTCAGCGAGAGTGACGAACAAATCAATCATCGTGCCCGTTCCGCCCAATCGAATGGATTGATCCCGATCGTCTGTGTTGGTGAAACCGACGAGCAGCGCACGCGTGGAGAAGCCGAGCGGGTGATCCGTCGTCAGGTTGAACAGGGGCTTGAGGGCCTTGATCCCGCCAAGCTGATCGTGGCCTATGAGCCGATCTGGGCCATCGGCACCGGCAAAACATGTGAATCCACCGAAGCGAACCGTATCTGTGGTCTGATTCGCAGCTGGGTTGGTTCCCCTGATCTGATTATTCAATATGGAGGATCGGTCAAACCAGGCAATATCGATGAATTGATGTCGATGAGCGACATTGATGGAGTGCTTGTGGGTGGTGCGTCTCTGGAGGCGGAAAGCTTCGCTCGGATTGCCAACTATCAGGCTGGCTGAACGGTGTGATGACGCAGCCCCGATCTCCTTGGCCAGCAGCATGGGGAACGCGAACGGCTGTGATGGGGGTGATCAATCTCACCCCCGACTCATTCAGTGATGGTGGTCGTTTTAATACACCTGAGTTGGCACTGAGACAGGCCAGTCGCCAGTTGTCTGATGGTGCTGATGTGCTGGACCTTGGTGCCCAAAGCACCAGGCCCGGTGCGGAGGAGGTGGGGGCTGTTGAGGAGATCAGTCGGTTGCTGCCGTCGTTAACAGCCATTCGTTCTGCCTATCCGCAGTCGTTGATTTCCGTCGACACCTTTCTTGCTCCTGTGGCGGAAGCAGCTCTTGAGGCAGGGGCTGATTGGATCAATGATGTCAGCGGTGGGCGGCGTGATCCGGGCATGTTTCCCCTCATTGCTGCTGCAGGTTGTCCTTATGTGCTGATGCACAGCCGTGGCGATAGCAAAACGATGGATGCCATGACTGACTACCACGATGTAGTCAGCGACGTGCTCCAGTCTCTTCAGGAGGCGAGCAATCGTGCAGCAGCGATCGGTGTCGCACGCAATCAGCTGATTTGGGATCCGGGTTTGGGTTTCGCCAAAACGACAACACAGAATCTGGTGTTACTCCAGGAGTTGGAGCGATTGGTGGCCGTCGGGGTACCCCTGTTACTCGGCCCCTCTCGAAAACGCTTTATCGGTGATGTGCTGAATGAGAAGCGTGCCAAGGCCCGCATCTGGGGCACGGCGGCTGTTTGCTGCCGTGCTGCGGCAGCTGGTGTTGGAGTCTTGAGGGTGCACGATGTTGCCCCGATTCGTCAGTTGGTTCAGATGTCCTCTGCAATCCTTCCGATTCGCTAGAACGATTGCCTCTAACGCGCCTTCTGTTGTGAGCAGCCCAGCGGCCGAACTCACCTTTCTGTATGACGGCGCTTGCCCGTTGTGTTTGCGCGAGGTGCGATTTCTGCGTCGCCGTGATCACCATCACCGCATTCATTTTGTGGATGTTGATGCTGAGGACTACGACCCATCTCTTTGGGCGGGGATCAGTTATCGAGCAGCGATGACGCGGATTCATGCCATCCGGAACGATGGTTCAGTGCTGACGGATGTCGCTGTTTTCAGGGAGTGCTATCGATTGATCGGCATGGGTTGGTTGTATGCACCGACAACCTGGCCCGTCCTGTCTGGTTGGGTCGATCGTTTTTATGGCCTATGGGCTGCTCAACGACTCCGCCTGACGGGACGTTGCGATTTGAATTCCCTTTGTGATTGTAGGAAGCAAAGCCCTGTTTGATGCCATAAAAAACCCCTGCTTTTGAGTTGGAGCAGGGCCGATTATTGGTTGATTGATTTGATATAAATTCTTTCTTGGCTCAGCTCACACCCTCAATCTTGTCTTCTACTTCTTGGTAGAGCTCCTGCAGTTGTTGGATGTTCTCATCAGACGTCTCCCAGTAGCCGCGTCCATTGACCTCAAGCAATGTTCCGACGATGCGACGGAAGCTGTGGGGGTTGAGTTCTAACAGACGCTTGCGCATCTCTGGATCATTGATAAAGGTTTCATTGGCCTCTTCGTAAACGAAGTTGTCAACACTGCCGCTCGTTGCGCTCCAGCCCAGGGTGAAGTTGAGGCGCTTGGCAACCTCTCGCACTCCTTCATAGCCGGAGTCGAGCATTCCTTCGTACCACTTGGGATTGAGAAGCTTTGTGCGTGAATCCAGGCGGATGGTTTCACTTAAGGAACGTACCTGTGCGTTCGCAGTTGTGGTGTCTGCGATGTAGCTGGTTGGTGCCTTGCCATCCTCCCGCAAGCCTTGAATCAGTTTGGTGGGGTCGCTGTCGAAGTAGTGGCTCACATCCGTGAGGGAGATTTCTGCTGAATCAAGATTCTGGAAGGTGACGTCAGCAGTTTTCATTGCTGATTCGAACACCTCTCGCTTTTGATTCATTTCACCAGGGTTGTCGGCATTGAAGGCGAAGGTTTTGCGAGAGAGGTACATCTCCTGAAGCTCTCCTTCTTCTTCCCACGTACTGTTCTCCACGGCGAGATTGACGTTGGAGCTGTAGCTGCCGCTGGCATTCGAGAAAACTCTGCAGGCGGCATCTCGGAGACTGGTTCCATCTTTTTCCGCTTGCTCAAGTGAGTGCTTGCGCACGAAGTTTTGCTCCAGTGGCTCTTCAGCCTCTGCTGCCATCTTCACTCCCTGATCGATCAATGCCATCTGGTTGATAAATAGATCGCGGAAGACACCTGAACAGTTCACCACCACATCGATGCGAGGACGTCCAAGTTCTTCGAGGCTGATCAGTTCCAGCTTGTTAACGCGGCCAAGGGAGTCAGGAACTGGGCGCACACCGATGAACCAGAGAATCTGGGCTAGCGATTCTCCATAGGTTTTGATGTTGTCAGTGCCCCAAAGAACGCAGGCAATCGTTTCGGGCCATGTGCCCTCTTCTTGTTTTTGCCGCTCGATCAATTTGTCCACCACACCTTTGGCCGCAGCCACGGCGGCTCGCGTTGGGATGGCCTGGGGATCAAGCGCGTGAATGTTTTTCCCACTCGGAAGCACGCCGGGATTGCGAATCGGATCACCCCCTGGACCGGGAAGTACGTATTCACCATCGAGGGCGCGCAGAAGGCTTCCCATCTCCATGTCTGCGCAGATCTGTTCAAGGCAGAAGCGCAAGTAAGCAAAGAGTTTGTCGAGTTCTGCTGCATTCGTGTTCGAGAAGCCGGCGGTGCAGCATGCGCGCAGCCACGGGGAGGCAGGCTTAAAGCCAAACTTGGCCAGCAACTCGTAGAACCAGGCAAAGCTGTTGCGCAGGCTGACGCGACCATCGCGACCGGTGAGCGATTGCACCATGGCGCCAACTGCAGCACGGGAGGTCTCCGTGATGGTGCGGTTCAGTTCCACATCAGCGAGCACACCGTCGTCGTTGCCTTTGTAGACGTCTTCGATGGATCGGCCCATGGCTTCGGCCAAGAGGCCAGGCAAGGAGCGCAGCCCATCTTCTTCACGCTCCAGTGCTGCGATGTTGACCAGAGTGGCAATCGCTTCTTCCGCAGTGGGTGGTTTGCCGATGGTGTGCAGACCACAGGGAAGTAGACGACTCTCAATTTCCATCAACTGGCGATACACCGCTCCGACGAGGGCATCACGGCCTTCGAGATCAAGCGCAGAGGAATCGTCGTCGGGTAACTCGACATCTTTATCGAGATTGCACAGACGTGCCGTCTCCACGATCGTGTTGACAATTTGGATTCCACGCCCACCCTCGCGGAGCTGCTGGTATGAACCGACAAGTTCACCAAGCTCCTTCAGGCCCTTGTAGAGGCCTGCATTTTCTGCAGGAGGGGTGAGGTAACTGATGGTTGAGGCGTAACCACGGCGCTTGGCGATGGTGGCTTCGGAAGGATTGTTGGCGGCGTAGTAATAGAGGTTTGGCAGTGCGCCGATGAGGGAATCGGGATAGCAAGTTTCACTCATCCCCATCTGCTTGCCGGGCATGAATTCCAGCGAACCGTGGGTGCCGAAATGGAGCACAGCATCGGCTTTCCAGATCTTCTCCAGGTAGGTGTAATAAGCGGCGAAACCGTGATGAGGACTGGCGCTGCGGGAGTAAAGGAGTCGCATTGGATCTCCCTCGTAGCCGAAGGTGGGTTGAACACCGACGAAGACGTTGCCGAAGTGACGGCCGTAGATCAGCAGATTTTGCCCATCACTATTGAGGTTGCCCGGCGGTTTTCCCCAGTTTTCTTCAAGCCGTTCGGAATAAGGCGTGAGGCGCTCGTATTCCTCAACGCTCATACGGTGAGCGATTGAAAGTTCTGGAGCACCTTCCATCGCCTCGGGGTCATTGATGACCGCCTCCATCAGCGCCTTTGGATTGCGGGGCAGGTTCTGCACGTCGTACCCCTTGGCTTTCATTTCCTCGAGGACGCGATGGATGGAGCCAAAGACGTCGAGGTAGGCGGCAGTGCCGACGTTGCCTTTGTCGGGTGGAAAGCTGAACACCGTGATGGCCAGCTTTTTCTCTTGACGTGGTTTGATCCGCAGTGAAGACCAGCGGATTGCGCGTTCCGCGATGGCATCCACCCGGTCTTGAAGGGTGTGAGCCTTGCCGGTGGCATCATCACGGCCTGAGAGCACGATGGGTTCAATGGCGCCGTCCAGTTCGGGGATGGCGATTTGCAGTGCAACCTGTACGGGGTGCAGACCAAGGTCGCTGTCTTCCCACTCTTGGGTGGTCTGGAACACCAGTGGCAGCGCCACCATGTAAGGACGATTCAGTCGTTTGAGGGCGTCGACTGCCTTGGGGTGATCCTGTCTTGCTGGTCCCCCTACCAGCGCGAAGCCTGTGAGAGACACCACCCCATCAACCAGAGGTTGATCCTGATTGAGTGGATCGTAGAAAAAGGCGTTGACAGGCTTAGAAAAATCAAGACCACCGCAGAAGATGGGAAGAACCCTTGCTCCTCTGAATTCGAGTTCTTGAATCACGGCCACATAGTGAGCGTCATCGCCGGTGACGATGTGGCTGCGTTGAAGCACGAGACCAATGACAGGACCTTGCCGCGCTTGTTCGGAGAGATCGTTGCGGCTGTTGGTCCAGTTCAGGTATTCCTTCAGGTCTTCGAACATGGCCGGAGCCATCGGGTGCCAGATGCCCAGGTCTGGGAAGACCTCGGGATCGGCGACATCGATTGCAGGACGTTCGTCACCCGCAGCTGCGGGGAAGACATATTTGTCCGCAAGCATCAACAGGAAGTTGCGGAGATTGTCTGGAGTGCCGCCCAGCCAATACTGAAAGCTCAGCATGAAGCTGCGAGCGTCCTGTGCCTTCTCCACGGGCAGATACTTGAGCACCGTGGGGAGGGTGTTGAGCAGCTTGAGCATGGCGTCTTGGAAGCCAGCCCCACCCGACTCCTTCCGCTTTTTCATGAAGCCGGCGATCGCACTCTTGCTTTGCCCCAGCTGGGCCATTGAGAAGCTGCCGAGCTTGTTGAGGCGCATCACCTCAGGCATGGAAGGAAAGACCACTGCGGCCTTGAGGCGATCACGGTGGGGGGTCACCGTTTCGACAACTTTCTGGGCCAGGTCTTCAATGAAAATCAGAGACGCCACAAAGACATCAGCTGAGGCAACATCCGCCTGGAAATCAGCGAAATTATCTTCATCACGAAGCTCTTCAATCAGATAACCGCTGAGTTCAATCCCGAGGGGGCCATCCATCGCGTTGAGACTGTTGGCGGCCTGGGTCAGGGCGTTTTGATATTGCGGTTCGAGCACCACATACACAGCCTTCATGACTGACTTGTGGTTATTGGGCTCAGCAGGAACAACCCGGCGATCGGCGGAGCGGACCTGCGTGAACATTTGGGTGCATTGAGGAATATGAAGAAGCCTACGGGGATGACGGCCCCGGCGAGCGCTTTGGGCTCAAGGCGTTACACAGTCTGTAAGCGGCGTTTGGTGAAGCCGAGCCGGTCCAGCATTGGTCCTGTCATCAGCGTTGTTGCTACGGCCATCACCACGCCGATGCCGAACAGGGTGGCGTTAATCGCCCCGAGCTTCAGTCCCACATTCAGCACCACGAGCTCGGTCATCCCACGTGTGTTCGCAAGCCAGCCCAAGGCCTGTGCGTCTCGCTCCGGGACTCCCCCAAGGCGAGCGCTGGCCCACGTGCCTGAATATTTGCCTGCTACAGCGACTCCAAGCACCAAAGCGGTGATGAGCAGCAGGTCGCCCCGTCCGAGCTTGGTGAGCTCGGTCTCCAGGCCGCTCGCCACGAAGAACATTGGTAGAAGCAGGCGCATGACAACGGTTTCAAGCTTTGTCTCCATTCGCGTCTGGAGCTCGTGGTGTCGCGGCATCGCCAGCCCCCATAGAAAGGCTCCAAAAATCAAATGAACGCCAATTTGATCGGTCACCACGCTGCTGATCAAAAGGCCCGCAAAAAGGGCGCCCTGCACTAGTGGTGAAATCTCTTTTTGTTGCTCCACATGCTTCACCAGACAGCGTTTCGCTGGGCGCAGGAGCACTAGCAGAACAAAGGCCCACGCTGCAGTAAGGCCGAGGGGGATCAGGCAGGCGATCGCTGATCCTGAGCGAGCAAAGGCCACCACACCCGCCAGGATCACCCAGCTGAACAGATCATCAATGGCGGCGCAGGCGATGCTCAGGCTGCCAATCGTTTGATCTTGCAGGCCGCGTTCTTTGAGAATGCAGGCGAGAACAGGAAAGGCGGTGATTGCCATCGCTGTGCCCAAGAACAAGGCCCCATCCAAGGTGCGCTCTCCAGGGAAGAGGCTGGTGTCCCAAACGTTCAGGCCATAGGCGAGGCCGATGCCCATGGCCATCGGCACAACAATCCCGCTCAGTGAAATTCGCAGGGCTAAAGCCGCCTGGCCGCGAAGCATGGAGGGCCTGAGTTCGAGCCCCACCAAGTACATGAACATCGCCAGCCCCAGCTGGCCCAGCAAGCTGAGCTCATCGATGATTCCACCGCCAAAAAACTGTTCTTCGAGGTTGGGGGCAATCCAACCGAGCAGGCTCGGGCCCAGTGCGATGCCACCAAGGATCTCTCCCATCACGCGGGGTTGCCCCAGTCGCGCCAGCACTTGTCCGAAGAGTTGGGACACGATGATCACAATCGCCAGCGCTGTAAACACAGCTGCTGTTTCAGTCGTGACCGTGACCGTGGCGGTGGCGAACATGCTCATCGTTGTGGAGAGAGCTCCACTTCATGGTGTTTTCGAAGCCTTTGAAAAGGGTTGAGGTGCAGCTCCCCTTCAGTTTTCATTCTGGGCATCAGGCATGATTCGAGCGCAGTGCTGCTCTGTGCGCGATGTCTGAGGTTCGCTCCGCTGATCCCATCCACGTGATTGTTGCTGGTGCTCTCGGTCGAATGGGGGCAGAGGTTGTTAAGGCTGTGCAGGGCGCTGCGGATTGTGAATTGGTCGGTGCAATCGACACCACCCCCGGCCAAGAGGGCGTGGATGTGGGAGAAGCACTCGGCCTCGGGAGTTTGGAGGTTGCGATCACGGCCGATCTCGAGGGCTGTCTGTGTTCGGCCAGTCAGGCCGTTCGTGATCGCGGTCCTGGTGGTGGTGCCGTCATGGTGGATTTCACTCACCCATCTGTTGTTTATGCGAACACCAGGGCAGCGATGGCCTATGGGGTGCATCCCGTGATCGGTACCACCGGTCTATCCCCGGAGCAGTTGGAGGATCTGCAGTCCTTTGCCCAGAAAGCGTCCGTTGGGGGCGCTGTGATTCCTAATTTTTCAGTGGGAATGGTGCTGCTGCAACAAGCGGCCGCTGCTGCAGCACGCTTCTATGACCATGCGGAGCTCACGGAGTTGCATCACAACCGCAAGGCGGATGCTCCAAGTGGCACGTGCATCAAAACAGCCGAGCTCATGGAGGAGCTGGGCAAAGTGTTTAACCCGGCTGAAGTCGATGAGCATGAATCGCTTGCGGGCAGTCGTGGCGGTGTGAGACCCAGTGGCTTGAGGCTGCATTCCCTTCGGCTTCCTGGGCTGGTGGCACATCAGGAGGTGATGTTTGGTGCTCCTGGAGAGACCTACACCCTGCGCCACGACACGATCGATCGCTCTGCCTATATGCCAGGGGTCTTGCTGAGCATCCGTAAGGTGCGGCAGCTTGAGGCTCTTGTCTACGGCCTGGAACGGCTGCTCTGACATCCGTAATGAGGCCTTCCCCCGATCCATGCTGATCCCCCTGCGGCCCGGTGAACTTCAACGTCTGATTCCGGCAGTGGCGACTGGTACCCAGTTCGCTGCTGCTCTGGGCGAGCCCCGCAAGATTCTTCAGCGGGTGTTGATCGCAACCATTGGTGGCGTCATCACTTTGCTGATTAGCCAAAGCCAATTTTCCAACCGTTGGGGCTCAATTTGGCTGCTCATCGGTGTGTCGCTTCTTCTTTATGTGCTCTGGGGGCCGATCCTTGAGGCTGGGCGGCGCAACGCGACCCTGCGCCGGTATCCATCCGCCGCGCTCTTCGATGGTGAAGTGGTCGACGCGTTTACCCAGGAGCGTGTGGAAAGCCGGCGTGAGCAGGCGAACGAGCGCGGCACGCTTGAGTTGGTGGAGAACCGACGCACCTGGCTGGTGCTCGAGCTGGCGGATGAAGAGGGCTATCTCGCCCGGCTGAGTTTCCCCATGCTCAAGCCGCATGGACAGATACGGCCTGGTACGCACGTGCGCTGCCTGGTGCTGAGTGATCGCAAGGACTTCTCTCGTGTGGCGGCCCTCAGCGATGCCTGGCTGCCAACGCTTCGGTTGTGGGTTGGCGAGTATCCATTTTTGCTGCGTCCTGCGTTCGAGGAGCTTTGCCAGATGCGCTTGGCTGGTCGACGGGGGCGCTGACGCGCATGGAGATTCTTTGCAAAACTTTGCAAACTTGCGTTACAATTCGCAAAGAAGCCAAAAAAGCTGATGACTCAAGCCACCTCTGCCTCCGCCGCTCCTGTGATTCGTGGCGCCACAATCACCACTGAGGATGGCGGCCGCTTGAACGCCTTTGCCACCGAGCCCCGTATGGAGCTTGTGGAGGCTGAGAGTGGCTGGGGATTCCACGATCGTGCAGAGAAGCTCAATGGCCGCATGGCCATGCTCGGGTTCATTGCACTCTTGGCTACTGAATTTGCCTTGGGTGGCGAAGCCTTCACGCACGGACTGCTCGGCCTGGGCTGATTGGATGGATGGAGTTTCAGCACCTCGGGTGCTTGATTCTCACGACATGGTCGTTTTGCCCAGTCTTACTGACGCGCTTTCGCCCACCGTCAAGGATGTCAATGACTCCTTGTCGGTGGGCATTTTTGGGGCCGGACCGACTGGTGCGCTGCTGGCATTAGGTCTGAGTCGACTGGGTTGTCGGGTTCAGATCCACGACCCTCTGTTAGCGGATCAGATCAGCTCACGCAGTCGTGCCTATGCGATCACGCATTCCTCACGGCGGTTGCTGGAGCGTCTGGATCTCTGGACGTCGCTTCAGCCTTATCTGGTTCCCTTCCGCCAGCTTCGTCTCCAAGATCAGTGGAGCAAGCCGTCCGTTTGGTTTCGAATCGCAGATTTGGCTCCGGCCAATCGCAACGCTGACGCCATCGGTTGGATCTTGGATCATCAGCCGTTGATGCAGGAGCTTTTGAAGAGGTTGGATCGGGAAGCGAATGTGGCTCTCCAGTTGGGCGACAGTGCTTCTTCCAGTGTTGGCCATACTCGCGATTCGGGCTTTGATCTGATCGTTGCCGCGGATGGCCCCAAGTCGTCACATCGCCAGGCCTGGCGACTGCCGCTTTGGTCATTCCCCTACCGCCAGGGATGTTTGACGCTGAAGGTGTCTCTGCGCGGAGCAGCTCCTGCCACGGCGCATGAGTATTTCCGAGCCGAAGGTCCTTTTGCTGTCTTGCCACTTGGGGGGCAGGCCTTTCAGTTGGTTTGGAGTGCTCCCCTGAATCGTTGCCGAGAGCGTGCAGCGCTTGATCCTTCCACGCTTCTGGATTTGCTGGCCACCGTGTTGCCCTCTGGCCTGGAGCCCGAGGCTTTGCTTGATCAGCCTGTCGCGGTGCCTCTGCAGTGGAGTCTTGCGCCCCAATTGGCGCGACGCCGGCAGATCCTTCTGGGTGAAGCGGGGCATCGCTGTCACCCTGTCGGTGGTCAGGGTCTCAATCTCTGCTGGCGTGATGTCGACGAACTGATTGCGCTGGTAGCCGCCCATCAACGTGGCGGGCTGGCTCTGCGTCAGGTCTCCGCCCGGTACAGCCGCCGCCGTCTGGTTGATTTGTTCTTGATTGGTGCTGGTACGGATGTGCTGTTGCGGCTGTTTTCAAACAGCTGGAGATGTCTCTTACCGGTTCGATTCGTGGTTTTGCTTTTGATTCAGCGGCTGCCGTTGCTGCGGCGGATGGCGCTTCAGGTCATGACCGATGGCCCGATGACAATTCTGAAGGCTCCGCCAGAGTGGAAACAGCGAGGACTCCGCCATGGTGTTCAGCAGTGATCCCCAGCCTCAGGCGTCCCCTCTCCTTCTCAAGTATCTGCGCGAGAGGCTTGGTCTAAGCGATAACGCCTTGCAGCTGGGCCAGCGTCAGGTCGAAATCGAGCAGGCACCGCTACCGGTGGTTCTTTGGAGCTTTGGTTTACTCAACCTGGCTCAGTACCAAGAGGTGCTGGATTGGACCAGCGATCAGGAATAGATCACGAGAGATTCAACCGGGATCGCCTCGGGCAGGCGACGCCGTCCTCCCAGGCTTTCTAGTTCGATCACGAAGCTGCTCCCCACGAGGTTGCCGCCGGCCTGATTGATCAGTTCAGCGGCGGCGGCGGCGGTGCCACCGGTTGCCAGGAGATCGTCCACCAACAGAACTCTGGGATTGCCTGTTAAGGCATCGGCATGGATCTCAAGCCGATCGCTGCCGTATTCCAGGGCGTAGTCAATTCCGAACACCTCGCCGGGCAGTTTTCCAGGCTTGCGAACTGGCACGAAGCCGAGTCCTCGATCGGTTGCCAAGGATGTACCCACGATGAAGCCACGGGATTCGATGCCCACGATCAGATCGGGCTTGAGAGCCTCGCAGATGGTTCCCATCTGCTTCATGACGGCCCGCCAAGCTTCAGGGTGTCGCAGCAGAGGTGTGAAATCACGGAACAGAATTCCTGGTTTCGGGAAGTCAGGAATTTCACGGATCCATTGCTGCAACTGGATTTCAGCCATACCCGGAAAAGCCGCTCAGAAAATCTTTGCCCGTGCCTTTTGGGTTTTGAATCACCAATAAGCCTGGGCTTAGTGAATATTACCCCTTGTTGACAGGTAATAAAAAGCCCCGCTTTGGCGGGGCTGATCGTCTTTTAGTCGTAACCCTCTTCACCGAAGACGTGCTTGGGTTGCTGTAGGCAGTTGCTGCCCAAGTGCGATCGCTTCCAAGCGCTCTAGGCGAGCCATAAGGGCTTTGTTCTGTTGCTTGATCTCAGCATTTTCCTCTTTTACCTCGTCGAGCTGAGACTGCAACTGCTGATTGTTCTTGTTGGAAGCTTGCTGGATGGAACCCAGTTTGAACACGAATCCAGCTCTGCCGGCAACGGTATCGAGACTTCCGTTGCCGTAATCGCTTGCTCCACCGAAGAGCACAGACCCGCCGGCATTGAAAGACAGCCGCTTATTCAGCCTCGCTGCGCAGCCCACACCCATTGCGTAGCGGCTGCTGTATCCACCAGTGCCGACGCCGCAGGAGAAGGGCGCGTCGTCAGAGACAGTCGGCAGTGCCGACAGTGCGGCTGAGAGTGCTGCCGCGCCAGCAACACCAGAACCGAGAGCATTGACATCCTCCTCAAGGTTATCGATGGCTTTGCTGTTGTTCTTGATTGCAGCCTTGTTGTCGTTGATCGCCGCCGTGTTGCTCTGAATGTCTGTCGTGTGCTGATCCAGTTGACCCTGAACGCTCACACCGTTGATTTGAAGGTCACTGCCTTCGGTGATGTTGATCGGAATCTTATTGCCTTCTGCATCAGTGGCATACAGCTTTTGCACGCCATCTGATTCGACCGTGACGAGTGAGTTTTCGCCAATGTGCAGTTCTTCTTCTCCGTCGGCATTGATTTCACGACGAACAATGCTTTTGCCTCCAACGCTTAAGCCTTCTTCGTCGATGGTTGCCAGCGCATTGCTGCCCTCACCTCCGAGCGAAATGACATCAGAGTTGTCAATACAAGTTTCACCGTTATTGCTGTCGCAGAGCTTGTTAACTACATCTTTGATCGCGAAAGGAACTTTAACAAAGGTAGGATTGCCTCCACTTGGAAGCCCTTTGATCACAGTCCATCCCTCAAATTTGTTGGTTTTAGCATTGTAAATCCTGTACCGAACAACGCCGTCTGCAACATTTGGATTTGAGTCGGAGTCTTCTTGAAGGTAGACTTTCCCCGTCGCCTCGTCTACAAAATGTGCATCAAATGTGCCGGTGCTTTGGTCTGGGAAAATATCCTCGTGGAGTAGATTGGTAGATCCGTCATCATTGAAGCGGTAAAGATTGAGCCTGTTGTTTGCTGCAACTTTGACGATTAGTGAGGCACCCGTTGGCTGGGTTGATATCGAGTCTGCTTGAGCGCGGTTTCCTGTTGCACACAAAAAAGTTGTCGTGCAGAGTGATAAAAATGTTGCAGAGGTCAGCCCTAAGCGCTTCATGTTGCAGTGAAATTTAATTATATAGATAATTTATTCTATCCAGCGGCTCATCTCTCCCTCTGCGTATGACGCTTTATTGTTTGGATTCAGGCCCTACGTGATGCTGCTCTTGATGCAGTTGGGTCCGTATCCTCAACTCTGCTCAATCTCAGTCTTGCCTCGGCGCCATTCAGTTGCTTTTGCCAACGGGGCTCTAGTGGAGTCGCTACATGAGAGTGGCTTCTCTAATGGCAGTGGCTGTTACTGAATTTCTCTTGATATCAGATAGATGCAAGTAGATCGACTCCAGGATGATGGTGAAGTGGAGCATTCCTATGATGGTCTACGGCAAAAGTCCCGTCATCATTTACGACCACTCTTGGGCTTGAGAGGTCGCCAATAATTGAATCAAATTCCACCCCTGCATCTTGTAATTTTTGAATGGTAAGATCCAGTTGCAGTGCAGGAATGTTATTATTTGAACTTTTTCTGGCTGTCGTAAAAACGATGTTGTGCCCTGCATCTTTGATCTTTTTTAAGTAACTCAGCGCGCCGTCGTTGAAGCCCATGGTTGAGTGCTTGAAAATCACACCATCCAGGTCGAGCAGAAAAGTTGCCATTTGCGTGGATTTAGACCGAAATCATCTTGAGCTTACCAAGCAGGTGTGAATCGATGGATCACTTTTGGGAATAAAGCTTGACACGGCGAAGGGAGAAGCTTGGCCTGCACTGTCTTTAAGCTTGTAGTCCTAGTATCAACGCTGGTTTGGCGACAACGTGCCTCTAGTGGTGATGACAATATTAGGAAGTTATCATTGAGCGCTGAAGTTGAACGAGCATTGGTTGTATTTACTTATTAATTGCGGCTCCAATTGGCAATCTGTTTTGTGTTTGTTTCTGCTTAGCTGTGCCCAATCGTGAAGGGCTCTCTATGGATTTGTGCCATTTCTGGATAATCAACAAAAGAAGGCCGAACATGACTTGAAGTGTAAACTATCAGAAGCTCTAAGATTCAAAAAGGGTCCCTTCCCCACACTTCCTGGCAGCGTTGTTGTGAGGCTTGTTTTTGGGCTATGCAGAGTTGTTGGTTTAAATTGCTAATTTCTTGTTGTAGCCTGAGATTCTTGCTTTAAGATAGTCGACGCAAGATGATTCGTAGAGTTTGTCTACCAAGAAATTTAGTTGTACGCAATATAAGTCGTCAGTAGCGTCATCGTGGACTCTTGCGTCACGATGGCTTGGGCTTGATGATAAGGCTTTGATTGCAGGGAATTCTACGGCTTTATTTTTGTCGACCGTTTTACTTGGTCCGCCAAATCGATACTCAACATCAGCAGATACTCGTGCTTCAAAGGCTTTGTCATAGGAGAGATTCACGCCAGCTGTTAATCCACTAGTTATCTCATATGCCAACCGTCCAAGTACACCAGAGCCATCTGCTGTTCCAAGGTCACCGCTTTGGTAGTAGTAACCAACAGAAGCATTCAACTCAGGGATGATGAAATAACCAACATCAAGTCCGTAGGTATTCAATGCCCCGCCTTGGTAATACCAGTTCAGCCACTGCTCGGTATCACCAACAGGAAGCAAGGCATAAGCATTGAAGTTCCAGTCATTGGAAACTGCTTATGCATTGACAGCAACCTGCTGGAAGAAAGCACTCTTTTCCGTTCCAAGCAAAGGGATTCCCGTATCGGTTCCACCTGTATTCATCGGACGGCTGTCATAACCCGCATTGAGCCCATACATCCAGCTGCGGTCTCCATTCAGCCAGCGGTAACCCAATCGAGTGGAAGTGCTGATGGTGGATCCAGCCACATCAGTGTTGATGATGCTGCTGTTGTTCTCGTAATCAGCAAAGTTGACGTTGGCGAGGGCATCAAGGAACCAGATGCTGTTGTCACCAACAGAGAGAGGCAAGAACCCACCAATACCCGCTTGATTCGGTGTTCCTGCTCCTTGCAGTGCGCCTTGGAAACCAATGGTGGGCTTGACCACATCCTTGAGGCTGATGCTCATCACATCGCCCAGATCCTCAGCACTGCCGTCCTGCGCCTTCAGGGGCATTGGGGCAATGGCAACTGCAGAAGCCAGTAATCCAATCGAGAGACGGCGGAGCATGGATCAGGCGTCAGTGCGCGCATAATGCCGAGGTTTGCCTGGTTGCGCCCGTAACCGCAATGCTGGCCAATGTCAGTCGTACTCAGGGCATCATCTGGCCAGCCTGTTCTGGCGATGTGAGGCTTGCTGGCATTACCAATGCCAGGGAGTCGGGATTAACGTTGTCGCTGCACATGTATTGACCGGAATCGCTAGCTAAGTCAATCTGTAATTAGTAAATCAGCTTTGTTTGCATATTGTCTAAATGCCTTCATTCGCCTTATTTGAGTCGGTAAGTCTAAGGCAATTCTAACGATCAAGAGTGATGGTTCCCTTGGCTGCCTAGTTTCCGTTGCAGCGATCTCGCTCCAGGTGATCTCCCGTGTCATGGCGTTAGGCCCTGTAACCGCTCCACGTCCTCTAGCACTGTTTTTGCGTCAACCCTGACCTTCTCTCGGTGGGGCATTGGTCCGATCTGTTCGAAGCCGTGCCCGCCTGGACTATCCAAGATGTTGATCACTGCATCTGATCTCCACCTGCCCTCTCCTTGCGCTGCTGCTGTCTCGGCCTCCAGTTCTTCCATCGCCTGCTAGCCCCTTGCAGCAGTCTTCCCCGCGTCGCGAGTCTCCAGAGATTTCATACGCCGCTTTCCGTCTATCCAGAGCTGAACGCACCAGATACCATTCGGTCTTCGTTGAAGTGGCTTCTTCGGTTTGCTCATGTCGATAGTTCTACGAGTATTACAACGACGAAGTGGTGAAAACCCAGGCTATGCCTGTGATCGTCTGCTGTCTGTGTCATCGCAGCCATGACCGAAGCCAGCGCTCCACCTGTCCTCTCGGCTGCTTCGGGCGAGTCGATCGCCGTTGTCAACACAGCCCTGGACCGACGGGGACTGGAAAGGCTTGACCTCTTGTTGCTCACTGTTGAGGCTCTTGCCATCAACGGTGGTGAGGTCATGCTCTGGGCGACACAGCAATTGGGCTACGAATCCTTGTTCCCCAATCGAGTGGAACTCTGGAAGCGCCGTTGCACCAATCCCCTGCGGCGTTCCACCCGACGCACTGCTCTGACTGGCGAGGAGATCGAAGCTCTGATCCGTGTGATTTGCGCCATGGCCGATCGTCTCTATCCCATGCTGCATCAGTTGCTCTGGAGCCGAGAGCCATCGGCTCTGCAGGACCAGCGCTGGGGAAAGTTTGATCAGCGTCTGCGCGATTTGATTGGTGAACGGATGAATTTGCGCAGGGGCTCTGTACAGCGTCTTCTTGAGACAGAGAGTTCTGCGCCTGTGCAGCGTCAGATGGTGATCACCCTGGCTCTGGCTTCCGGCCCCGGTGGAGTTGATCGTTTGCGCGCCAGTCTTCAGGATCCAACGCCCTGACCCACACGCTTTCCCCTTCTCCGCTTCCCGCATCGCTCGCATGTTCAATCTCTCCTATCGCTACGACCAGACGGCGGCACGTTTGATGGTGGAGGGACTCCCCGATATCTCCGCCGGCCATGGTCAGGGAGTTATCGGCATCCTCTCGTCCTGGAAACTGCAATTTGTTGGCTCACCAGAGCTTGAGGGCAAGCGAGAGCACCTTGAGGCGATGCTTGCCACCGTTTTGCCCTATGCGCGTTATCGCCTCTCGGGCGTTGCCCGCCCTTTCGGTGAAGCTGATTCTGCGGTGAGCTTGGCCCCTGCCAACAACGGTGGCCATCAACTTGAACTGCGAAGCAGTAAGCCAGGTGTCTCGCCGCTCACCATCGCACTTGATGACGCGGAACTGGCTGATCTGGTCCGATGCCTCGATGCCATGCGTTTGGATCCACGCGTGCAGATTGCCTGGGCTGATCAGAGTGATCGGCCCCTCGCTCGCCGAGAGCTGGCTGAGCGTGTGCCTCTGATGAAGCGTCTAGCTCCATCGGTCTTGGGTGGTTCAGTTCTGTTGGTGGTGGCTCTGCTCTCAGCCCTTGTTCCTCTGCCTGAAAGTAAGCAGCCCAAGCAAGAGGCGGCACCGATCGAGAGTGCTGAATCCTCTGGAAGTGCCGCCCAACCTGTCCCGAAAGCCGAATAGGGAACGTTGACGTTCTCCGGTTGAGGGAGAGAATTGTGCAAGTGAATCGTCTGTGCTCGGGATGGCAGCCAGTTGGTCTGATCTCAGACGACGTGTGGCCAGGATTGGTGCGTCATTGGATGTGGTCGTTCGCAGTGACCCAGAGGTATGTGGTTTGAGTGGGTCTGGCTATCACCTCACACTCCATCACAGCGGTTACGGAGATTGCACAGTTGGCGTTCTCACCTTGATTGATTGCCCTAACGAACTCGTGGTCATGGAATTTGAGCGCTGGATGCGTGGTGCCGGTCACGTCTTTGTTCCATGAATACGGTGCGATTTAAGGCTTCGAACTCAAGGGATCCAGAGCGTCGTGTCTTTCGCCGGCGTCGTCAGCGGCCCCTTCCACCTCCTTGGAGGCAGGGCTTGGAAGGTTTGCTGATGACCCTCCTTGGTGTTGGACTGCTTGCGTTTCTCGTCTGGCTCCCACAACGCGTTGATGCGTTGGTGATGGTGAGTGAAACGATTGCTGATCTAATTCAAGGTCTTGCACAGCTGCTTGAAGCATTGCTTGGCCTGGCATCCGTGCTGTTGATTGCCGCCGTGCTTTTTGCTGGTCTGCTTTCTCTGCTCGGAGGGCTCACCAGGATTGTGCGTTCGGTTGTGCGGATGCTCAATGCTCCGCCACGAGCTGTCAGGCGGAAGCGACCAGCAAGGGTGAGGCGAGGCTCCAGTTCCTTGCGGCGCTGACTAAGGGATCAGGGCCTCATCCGTGGAGCGAGAGCTTTTTGCAATGACCAGAGTTCTGCCAGGGTGATTTGCCCATCACCATTGAGGTCCAGTCCCGTGAAATGGCGATGCACCCAGGGCAGTGCTCTGGCTTCCTGGGGGTTGAGGTGACCGTCTGCGTTGCGGTCGGCGCGCGTGAAGTGTTGCTGAAGCCTGGGGCCGCTGTGGTGGGGAGAGCGGGTATGCAGATCTTCCATCAGCAAGAAACCACGAGAATTCGGACGCCTCAAGCGCCGTTCCAGAAAGGGTTTTCCCCGTACCTCTGCAGGAACCAGACGCCCGTCTCCATTCACATCCATGCGCACAAACATCGCTTCCATCCGCTGCCCGTATTGATGGATCTCGTCCTGGCCTGTTGCTGGCGTCCAAAAACCACCCAATGGCAGCGAAAGACCGGACAGGACAATGCCTATCCCCGAGCGACAGATACCGGTGAGGCTGATCATTGATCCAGCCTATGGAGTTTGATCGGCAGGGTCATGACTTAATCATGACCGAAGGGCTATGAGCTGTGACAGGGTCCAATTTCTGCGGACAGCAGTCATCTCGCTGCATACGATCTCCTCATTCGTCGTCGTTCCCGGTCGCCATGGCGCGTACATCAATGATCTGGGTTGTGGATGATGATCCCGAACTTAGGCAGATGGTCGGTACCTATCTGATCGACCAGGGCTACGACGTGCGTTGCCTCAGTGATGTCAAGCAGTTTGAGGCCAGATTGGAGTTCCAGCGACCCGATTTGGTGGTGTTGGATCTGATGATGCCAGGGGACGATGGTCTCACCGCTCTGCGCCGATTGCGAGATTGCGGAGATGACCTGCCGATCGTGATGCTCACCGCCCGCGGTGAAGGCGTCGATCGCATCATTGGCCTTGAGCAGGGGGCTGATGATTACCTTGGCAAACCTTTCCTCCCGCGTGAACTCTCTGCCCGCATTGAGGCGGTGCTGCGACGACGGAGTGCTCTACCGGCTGGCACGCCAGTGGCAGAAGGTGGCGATGTCAGTTTCGGTGAGAATGTGCTCAATCTCGCAGCGCGCACCCTCAGTCGTTCTGGCATCCCTGCCGTGATCACCAGTGGTGAGTTCAGTCTTTTGGCCGCGTTCGCGCAGCACCCGCATCGACCTCTCTCACGGGAGCGTTTGATCGAGCTTGCCCGTGGCCCAGGCTGTGAAACCGACAGCCGCAGCATGGATGTGCAGGTGTCGCGGGTCCGCAAACTCGTGGAACCAGATCCAACGCGGCCGCGCTATATCCAGACCGTTTGGGGCTACGGCTATGTGTTTGTGCCGGATGGGACGCCTCGGACGCGTTAAGGGAGCTTGCCGATGACCTCGCGGCGCTCCTGGCCGTTTGTGCTCCGAGCGCTGCTGGGCTGGTGCGGCCTTGGCTTTGGCAGTTGGGCGCTCTGTCTGCTTCTGCTTCAGGTGCTGTTCGGTCGTCAGGTGGAGTCGTTGCAGACGGTGCAACTAGGCCGTGACCTTGCTCTCAATGTTCGTCTCGCCGAGCTCGCGCTTGAGCGATATCCACCCCATTTGGTCTCAGAGTTGACCGGTCTGGACCTGGCTGTGGTGCGTCAGCCCGCAAGCCAGTCCCCTCTCTCTCCAGCTCTGGCTCAGCAGGCGAAGGCGCTTCAGGCCGAACTCTGCAGGCGTCTAGCCCATTGTCCGATGGTGGTCGCCAATGGTCGCAGTTGGGACGTTTGGGTCGAGCTGATTTCCCCGCTGGAACCGATCTGGCTCAGGGTGTCTCTTCGTTCTCCAATGGCTTGGCCACCGGAGCCGACGTTGCTCTTCCTTTCTCTTCTGGGTGCTGGCTTGAGCTGTGGGGCGTTGTTTCTGCTTCTTGAAGTGGAGCGGCCTTTGCGCGGTCTGGAGAAGGCGTTAGCTCTTGTCGGCGATGGAGACGACCCAGATGCCGTTCCAGCAAGAGGCGCACCCGAAGTGAAGCGCATTACCCATCACTTCAATGCCATGCTCGATCGCCTGGCAGCCAACCGTCGCGACCGAGACACCATGTTGGCCGGGATTGCCCATGATCTCCGGGCCCCAATTACGCGTTTGCAATTCAGGCTGTCGATGCCGGCCCTCTCCGCTGAGGATCGAGACCGTTGCGCCGGAGACCTCCAATCCTTGGAGCGCATCACCGGACAGTTTCTCCTTTTTGCTGGTGGTGGCGATGGTGAAGAGCCTGTGGATCTTCCCCTTGATCAGCTGCTGGCGGAAGTCTCCACCAGTCACCCGCCTGAATTGCTCCGGCTCGATCTCCAGCCTGTGCTGGCTTGTGTGAAGCCGGTTGCCCTTGGCCGCGCTGTTGGCAATCTGATCGATAACGCGTTCACCTATGGCCTGGCGCCCGTTGTGGTTCGACTTCGATCTGTTGCTGAAGGAGCTTTGATTGAAGTGTGGGATCAGGGAGAAGGTATGCCCGCCCAACAGTGGGATCGGGCTTTGCAGCCGTTCCAGCGTCTAGATGAATCTCGCGGTGAACAAGGGCACTGCGGTCTGGGTTTGGCAATCGTGGCTCATGTGGTTCGAACCCATGGCGGTCAGATCAGTTGCGCATCGGGTGATGGGGATGCCCCGGGCACCTTTGTCATTCGGCTGCATTTGCCCACGGGTGCAGCGGGAGATGTTTTGCCAATGGTTGAGAAAAGCTGAGATACCGCACTAGAGCTGATCTTTTTTGTCAGATAGAGACAGGCAGTCCTTTGACGCGATGGCGCATCTAGGCAGGCTCCGCAACACGTGCAAGCAGACAATGGGTAAGAAGACAATGGCTAAGAAGGATCGCCACAAACACTCCTCCAAGCAACAGTCCCATCAAGGCGAGAACCAGCGGATCAAACTGCCAAAAACGATGATCGCTGGGCTCGATGGCAGCGAACAGGACTTTCGCCAAACTTCTGAACTTTTAGACGAGTTTTTGGAGGCTAGGAGCCGCCAAGTTAAGCCGCTCAAGAAGAACATCTACGAGTCTGAGCTGGAACGTCTGCAATCCGATCTGGTGAAGATGCAGTACTGGGTGAAAGCCACGGGTTTTCGCATCATCGTGTTGTTTGAGGGGCGTGATGCCGCGGGCAAGGGTGGCACGATTAAGCGTCTGACTGAGCCGATGAATCCCAGGGGCTGCCGTGTGGTTGCTCTTGGTACGCCTTCTGACCAGCAAAAAACACAGTGGTATTTCCAGCGCTATGTGGAGCATTTCCCTAGTGCGGGTGAGATCGTTGTCTTTGATCGCAGCTGGTACAACCGCGCCGGAGTGGAGCGGGTCATGGGCTTCTGTTCAGAAGAACAAGTTGAACAGTTCCTCGATGATTGCCCCCGTTTTGAGCAGATGCTTGTGAACAGCGGCATCTTGTTGCTCAAGTATTGGTTTTCTGTCAGTGATACGGAGCAGGAGGTCCGTTTTCAGTCCCGAATTGATGATCCAACACGGCGCTGGAAGCTCAGTCCAATGGATCTTGAAGCACGCAATCGCTGGGTTGAATTTTCGAAAGCAAAGGATGTGATGTTCGCACATACCAACATTCCTGAGGCGCCTTGGTTTACGGTCGAAGCCGACGACAAGCGCAGGGCAAGACTCAATTGTCTGCGCCATGTTCTTAGTAAGGTGCCCTGGGAAGATATGACACCACCGGCGATTACGTTGCCCGATCGGCCGCAGCAAGGGGATTACACCAGGCCACCTATCAATGAACAGTTCTTTGTTCCTAATGCATATCCTTACGATTAACTTTGATTCAAGGCTCTTTAGGCCATTTTTCTTGTTTGTCCTCTGGGGTCTCTTTGAGCCTTGTACGTTCTGATGGTGTTGTCGTCTGTTTCTCTTCGAATCATGCGTTCAGGGCCAGTCAAGTCCATTGGCATGACAGCTATGACGACCCTGATCAGGATTGAGGTGTCACGTCGTGTTTCGTTTCTGGTTGCTGTTGTCATGGGGTGTTGCGGTCGCTGCTTGAACTGCCTATACCTTGCCAAGCAGCACCTCGAGCATGGATCTACCACGCAACTGGAGGGAGCAAGACAGCGAGCGTCTTGAATTTTGGTGGCAGGAAAGATTGAGGACGTTGATGCAGGAGAGAGAGGTGCATCACGCAATCGCTCTGTTTGAAGAGTTTGAGCTAGAGCAGAAGCTCAATGTCAATAATCTCTAGCCAGTGTGTTCAGGACCAATCTGTTTGGACGTTGAGAGAGTGGAGGCTTGGAGTCTCCCGCTCAGCATGCTTACGGGAATACGAATGCTATTCATCAAGATTGTGGAGGTGTGCCCCCAGTCCCCTTGGTTGTTTCCGTGAGTCTCAAAGCCTTGCTGCGTTGTGGCGCGTTGGGGTTTTTCTGCCTAGAAGACCTGTGGTTTTTGTGCTCAGACCATGAAAGTGAATGTGACCGCTGTCGTTGCTATTGCGGCTGGTTCTGTTGGGCTGATCGTTGGAGCACTTCTCCCTAAGCCAGAGCAGGCTTAGGGTCTCGCTGTCGTGACTGGCACCACTGAAAAGACGCCTGTCATGAAGGACTACGTGTCAAAGTTGCAACCCTTGCTTGAAAAGGCCGGTTGTGCGTATGTCAGCCGCGACTACGACACTCTCTATATGGAGGGGAAAGGCGGCCCCATGACTGTCATCGTTGGCTGCAAGGGCGCCAGCAAGGACCAAGGAGTGGCGTTCTTTAATAGCCCTGAATATCAGGAGCTGGTTGAGCTGCGTGCTCCCTACACCAGCTGGCAGTTCCGACTTGTGCAGGCGAAATTCTGATCAACTCCTAGGTCTGCACAACTGGCAACGTCTCGGCAGCACGGTTTTGCAGGCTGACCTTGCTCGAAGCCAAAGCCTCTGGCGATTTCTCAGCCCAGAGGCATGCGGCATCCCAGTTGGATGTTGCCTTGATCAATCAGGCGGCCAAGGCGAAGGGCCGTGGCTTCTTCCGTGCGGTTGAAGTTGGGCTGTTGGCTGGTGAGCCAGTCAACCTCGTTTTCGGTGATCACCCCAGTTGACATCGCTTCGAGGAACAATTCTCCGAGGGTCATGACTTTGCTCTAAGTGGCTGCACCCTGATCGAGATGAACTCGGCTCGCATGACCCCCTCAACTTTCTTCATGGATGAGAGGTGGGGCTTGGTCTATGTCAATGGATTTCGATTGCGCACCATGTGTTCATTGTTGTGGATGTTGACTGTGGTAATCGGCGGGTGGCTGGCCAGGAGAGTCATTCTCAAATACCAGAGTCTGGGTGCTCTTCAATGAGTTTCTTTTGGTCGATGCCTTTATTTTTCGATTTGTCTGTTGATGTGATTTCTTCTTCTCACCAGATGTTTTTGTCTGACTTGTTTTTCTGCAAGCCTGCCCAGTTGAGCCGCACGACCCACCCACCAAATAATTCCGATAGTTCTTCGATGCTCGGCTCTTGATCGGCTAATGCTGTGTCGATCTAGTCAGAGTTGGCACTCGTCAACTTTTGCGATTCATTAGGTTGTTCGTTGCGTTCCGGTGTTGTCTCCTCAATGCCTTCATGTTCTCACCCATCTGGAGAACCACAACGCTGCACTCTTGTGATTCTCCAGGCAGCTTCTGGTAAAGCTCAGGCGAGGGAGGCCGTTCCTTTTGAAACCGAACCTATTGCTGCTGTTTTCTTTGTTGTGGCTAAGCCTTTCTCTTGCCGCTGAATAATAGAATTCCAGGAAATGCGGCTAATGGAGTGACACCAGCTGCAGCGGTATAAAGCGCATAGATGGTTAGGTCGGCAGAGCCCCAGGCTGGATCATACAAAACCGACAGCATAATCACCCAAAGATACACGCCAAGAACTATGGATAGGAAGCAAAAGATATTGTCTTTCCTCCACTTTGGCCCTATTCGCCATCCTATGTAAAGCAGCAATATTGAAGTTGTAATGCTTCCAATGAAAACGGCAAGTAGGACAAGGAAGAAAAGAATCATCACTGTCATTAATACTGCCTCAAACTGAGGGTATGAGGTCTCCAGCTTACTTCCCTAAAGTCCAAACGGGCGATGAATCAAGTAGTCCGTGCTTAATGATGTCGCAGTAGAAGTAGACATTGGCTCCGTCAGAGGTCGTTACCGTCGCATTGATCTCTGTCTTTGTCCTGTCAGAAAATTCAACGGGTGCCTTGGTAGTCTGCGTCTTGGGTTGTAGACGCAGACCAAGAATCGCCAGCGCCTTCTCGTCAGTTATTTGCTTATTTCGCCACTGCTGATAGACAACGGCTGATGTTGAACAACTTGTCAAAAGCATTGCCGCAACTGGGATAAGGAGAGACTTCATTTGGTGCTTCTTGGGAGTCTGATTTCCTCTCTCGCGCTATCTGTAGACAGATTGACTTCTATGTCTGGTGCTCCAATTGCTATTGCGGCGGCTATTGATGCTATGCCGAGTGTCAATGGGATTGTGATGAATGGGTCCAATCATGAGGCGCTGTTGACTCATTGGTAGCAACGTTTATGACTTGCTGATTTCTTCCATCAATCATGGAGAGACCAGCTAAGTGCCAACCCGCCTTCACAACTCAGCAATCCAGAAGTGTCAATGCTTTTGAAGGTTGGTACTGCCTATGTGCCAGTTCATCGAGAACTGACCCCTCTTAGAGACGAAAAAGAATGATCTCGATTTGTACAGACTCCGCTCGTCTCGCACAAAAAAACAGTGACAAGAGAGGGACAAGCCCACAAACCCTCTGCAATCACGAGCTAGTTGGGGGCAGCAGCGGCCACCAGCGCCAATGCTGGTTGGCAGGAATCACACCTGCCCCAACCACAACGCTCTTCTTCCACCGGGGTGATTCTGTAGCTCCGTCGGTCATGAAAGGGTCAATCCGCCCACCACGGCACAAAACAGCACCACACGCCAGGCTGGCTGACGCCAACACACCAACAGCAAAAAAACCACCAATGCCAAGCTCAACTCAAGACTGCTTCTGATCCCCGCTTGCCAGACGGGTTGAAATAAGGCAGCTAGCAGGATGCCCACCACGGAAGCATTGATCCCGAGCAACACGCGACGCATCGTGCGGAGACGGCCAAGATCGCTCCAGAAGGGCAGGATGCCTCCGAGCAGCAAGAAGGAAGGGAAATAGAGAGCGATGAGAGCCAGCAGAGAACCGGCGATACCCTCAAGCCCTGGCTGCAGATTAAAGCCAAGAAAAGCCGCGAAACTAAACATCGGCCCCGGCACCGCCTGAGCTGCGCCGTAACCCGCTAAAAACTGCTCAAGATCGATCCAACCGCTTGGCACAAGCGCTTGTTCCAAGAGAGGCAGCACCACATGACCGCCACCAAACACCATGGATCCTGCGCGCACAAATCCACTGAGCTGCTGCACAACAAGCGGCCTAGCGATGGCTGAGAGCCAAGGCAGCCCCATGAACAGCACCACCGCCAATCCAAGCAAAACCACAGCCACTGAGCGCTGAAGCGGAAGAATGAGACGTTCTGGTTCCGAAGGCTCCTGGCCAGGTGGCGTGAGCAAAAACAAACCCACCAGGCCACCCAACATCAGCACCAGCACCTGAGCCCAGGCGCGAGGCACCAACAGCACTAGAACAGCTGCCAAAACCATCACGCTGGCCCGCTGCCGATCAGGAGCGAGTTTTCGCTGAAGGGAAAGAACAGCTTGAGCCACCACGGCTACAGCGGCCACCAGCAGGCCTTGCAGCCAGCCACCTTCAATCCAAGTGGGATGGGCCATCAGTAGGGCGGCCGCCAGCACCATCAACACAGCAGACGGCAATGTGAATCCAACCCAGGCCGCCAGCCCCCCAAGCCAGCCGGCCCTCATCAGACCCAGGCCCATACCCACCTGAGAACTCGAAGGACCTGGCAACAGCTGACAGAGCGCAACCAGATCGGCATAGGCCTCAGGTGTGATCCAACGCTCGCGCTGCACAAAGCGCTCATGGAAGTAGCCAAGGTGCGCAACTGGTCCCCCGAAGGAGGTGGAACCCAATACAAAAAACTGAAGAAACACCTCCAGTAGGGCAGGCATGACGGAACAAACTTCTCCTCAAGACGCTATTAAGGCCAAGTCAGACCGTCGGATGCGTAGAACACACCTCCCTACCGCAAACCTTATATTCATTGTTCTCGAACAATCAAGATCATTCGCCATTAATTGTTTGAGGAGAAAATAAATGGAAACCATGTTTTGATAGAAGAGTCATCGCTGAGACCTAATCGATATCAATCTCACGTTGAGCAGAGATCATCAACAGGAGATAAATTTAGTTCATCCGTCTGGTTCGGTAGCCCAGGTTGGCATCAAGCTAGGTTGACTCAACGTCAAGAATTCGAGTCGAAACAGGCAGCATTATATTAACAACAGCGTCACTGAATCTCAACCAGGAAACAAACGATGGTTGCGATTGGCAATCGCCACGAGCGACAACATCACTGGCACCTCAACCAGCACTCCCACCACGGTGGCAAGCGCCGCGCCGGAATTCAATCCAAACAGACTGATCGCCACTGCAACTGCCAACTCAAAGAAATTGGAGGCTCCGATCATGGCGCCGGGGGCTGCGATCGAGCGAAGCTGTCCTGCAAAACGCATCCAAACGGCCGTGATCCAGAAGATCAGATAGGTCTGAAGAGTTAGTGGAATTGCGATCAAGACAATTGCCAGCGGATTGGCAAGAATCGCCTGGGCCTGCACCACAAATAGCAAGAAAACAGTGACGATCAGAGCTGTTATCGCCAGGGGTTTGAGTCGAGCTTCCAAGTGCTCAATTCTGCGGCTGCTACGCAGGCACAATCGGGTCATCCAACCGGCCACCAGTGGAACAACAACGAACAACCCTACCGCTGTGAGCATTGTGTCCCAAGGCACAAGCACATCCGATACACCGAGCAAGAGTGCAGCAATGGGTGCGAAAGCGAACACCATGATCAAGTCATTCACCGCCACCTGTACAAGGGTGTAGTTGGGGTCGCCATCACTCAAGCGACTCCACACGAACACCATTGCAGTGCAGGGTGCGACCCCAAGAAGAATCATTCCGGCCACGTACTCCTGACCGATGGCTTCCGGTATCCAGGCGGAAAAGAGGCCGCGAATGAACAGCCAAGCCAGGGCTGTCATGGTGAGGGGCTTAATCAGCCAATTGACCGCAGCTGTAATCAGAAGACCACGCGGTTGCTGAGAGATTCCACCAATCGATGAGAAGTCCACGGCCAGCATCATCGGGAAAATCATTCCCCAGATCAGAACTGCAATCGGCAGGTTGATCCCAGCAGCCTCCAACGAGGCGATGCCAACCCCAAGGCCAGGGAGCAGCCCACCAAGAGCAACCCCGGCCATAATCGCCAAACCGACCCAAAGAGAGAGATAACGTTCGAAAAAGCCCAAAGAAGCATCAAGAAGACTTCTTGCAATGACTTTATGTCGCTGCAAGCCTCCACAGGAAAAGACTGACCATAAGCGATCAATGATGATGAAACGAAATGGAGAGCTCGCTACGCAACACTCCAGAGATTCAGAGCTCTCTGTTGAGAACCTTTTCCATGACAGCAACAATGGCAAGAAGGTCTCAGAGTCTCAGAGGCGTCACAGCGCAGTTAGTGGCGCTGTGACGGACCGACTTAGTCTTACGTCAACGGCTTTTCCGCTGGAGCATTGTTGGTTTTGGCGGGCTGTTTGGCAGAGAAGTCGACACCTCAGCGAGGATCTACCTACCTCTGGTAGCGATATCAAGAACACATCAGAGTGATCGGTGATCAGAAAGATTTGATCAACCGTCCCGTGGTATCCCAGCCTCCGAAGCAGTCACCATCTCCGAATGCATCGCTGCAGCTGATGACCTGCGCTGGCTTGCGCTGAATGCTTTTCATAGGAAATCCTCGATGTCATCCTCCCTTTCAAATGCCTGAACTGAAAGTGCTGTAATTACAAATACAAGACCGACCAAGGCTTCCATGACAAATGGACTGTGAGTTGCTTAATCATCAACCTCAGCCAGGGAGGCTTGCGTGACAATGACTACCCATTCAAAATCTCGACGGCTCAAATTGGTATGCAAAAACACCTTTGACAAACAATGAGTACATATCCCCAAGAGCCTTTAAAATCAAATGACCGATCAGTCTTCATCTGGGGAGCCAATCAACACGGGCTAGCAAAGTCTGTATTTTTAGCTGCAATGAGTTCAGAGAACCGGTCAGTTTCAAGTTCAAGCCAAAAAAACGAAGAAATTCAGACCATCCAGCACTACCTTCAGTGATCCATGCTCAATATTGCTCAGGCAGACCAAGCTCCTTGTCATCGGCAAATTCCATGATCAACGCTGCTGCATCCCGCCCCCTACCCCGAAACTTGAGGAAGTCGACCCGCCGGTCGCACCAAATGATGCTGTGCGGGTGGATTGGAATGGCTGGCATCCCCGCAAAAGAGTGATCCATCCAAACGGATGCTATTCCACACAACTTATTCGCTTGGCAAAGTGCTGCAGGCATCGTTACGGATAGTAGGTAGCCACCATTACACGGCCATCAAGAGACGAGCAGCTAATTGCGGCAGAGTAGGGAATCCCTATCACCACTCGAAATACCAGTTGCTGAATACAAAATGAAGCGATCGTCACCCGTCATCCACGAGAACGCCTTGCGTATAGCTGTAAACACGAAACACTTCAGTCGATCTAGGTCCAACCGGCCTAAGCGTTTGGTTGCGTCGATGACTGCCTTGGGACGGCTGCCTTGGGATGAAGGCCATTAAACACCTGATTTTCCATCACGACAGCCAGGACTGAGCGATTGGCGAAGGCTGCAGGTCGCGCTGATAGCGACGGATTAGATCTTCAGGCGAGCGATGCTTCCGAGGAAGGCTGGTATGGAGGCGCTGCAAGTAATCCCAACAGCGCGTTCTTCGAATTCTTTGGAGGTCTGCTCCCTGAGAGACCAAAGTGCGAAGGGCGACGCAATAGCTGGGGAAGCCGGCCTCCAGATCACCAATCGTGAGGTCCGTTTTTGCAGAGCTCATCAACAGATCGCGCTGTGAAGGCACTCTTGTTGAAACCCATCCATCCTGTCGGTTGCCTAGATCACCGTGGTGGTTGGCGATGGGTTCCAGGCTCAAACAAGCTTGTCATCTCAGTGAGCGAAGAATCCACGGTTGTTGCGGCTGGAAGTGGTCACGATTCTGTTGTGGTCGCTGACAGGCAAATATGGACACACTGAAGACTTTCCACTGGGTACGGATAACGCGGATCGAGTGTCAAGCCTGCAAGAGCTGGCTGACCTAAACAGTCGTTAGGAGTCGCGCTTGCAAACGTCGCCGTGAAGAGGAACCACAGATAGCTGAAACGGTGCGGAATCGGTTTAAAACTCTCATGGCGTCTAGCCATGCCCCCTTCAATAGAGCAATAGTCAAAGCACAGTTAAGCTGCAATGCCAAGAACTAATCACTTAGAGCGCATTAGTAAGGATAATCCCATGCAATTGCTTGAACAGGAAGTATTTCCCAAGGAGCAGGAAGCATTCGCTTGCCACTGACAATGCGTTGATGCTGCTCACTTGTCCAAAGAAGACTTCCAATCAACCAATTAGGGAGTAAGGCTAGAAGACGAGCCTCAAACTCTTGATCAATATCTTTCTCATCGTACATTACCAATACAGTCATTACCTCTGAATCTGTTAGATGACCGCGCACTAGCCAAGTCAGCAAAGGCTCTGGTATCGCGGATCTTGTGAGATTGAGATTTTCTTGAACGGCATGGACCATTTCATGACGGAGCACGTGTTGGAGATCATGTCCAGCTCGTGCAGCATTGCTTTGACATAGCTCAATCAAGTTGGTGTGAGAAATGTACTCACCCATCAGTGATTGGTTGTTTTGACATTCGCGACCTCCCTCCACCACCGTCACACCTGAAAGAACAAGAAAAATCGATAACGCGACATCAGTCACAACCGCTTCCTTAACCATCCCTTAAGAACCTGCCTCTGTTCTGGGCCTGTCGAGAGCGCTGCTCAATACAACTTTTCAATCCCGCCACATCCCTTGGCAGGTCAACCTGTGCGAGTCGTCAAAGGCTGTGAGCTCTTCGCTTGGGCATAGCTTCTGAACCAGCCGAGTCTTAACAATGACCTTCGGGGTCCGTTCGAGCATTCAAGCCATGCAACCGGCGCAAGGATTGTTGCACCAACCATTTATTTAAATTGGATTTCAAGCTGTTGTCGTGATCGTTCACGACAACAGGGTGACTGGGATGGAATTGTGTCCAGCTGAACGAATTCCCACGTCAGCTGATGCCAATGAGTTGTCTGCCTCTCTACCCAGTCATGAACTAAAGGCCTGCAAGATTTGGACTTACTTTCTAGTCATCCTTCGGTGCTGAGTTGAATTAAAAGCTAAGTATATTCAAATATAATTCCAGGTATTAGCAAGGTTTGCAATGCCGTATCGCCTTTGAACTTAATGGATCATGTCTTAGATGGAGAAGTCGAGCCTTGCCAAGATGAGGCTTGGCATTTGCAATGCTCAGTACGCCACTTCCGTAATACCGTATGGGGCTTCGGAGAACTGGCAGGCATTGGGTCGAGCTTGCCCTCTGCCAAGGCTTTGGCTCGTCTGTACATCTGGCTTGATGTAGAACCAGCGGCTCCATTGCTTTGGCGACGCCACCCCAGCTAAGGATTGCCATAGACATTTAAAATTGGCTGGTAGAAGTCGAAAATCTGCCAGCAGGCTGACTTTGTTTTGATCGTGATGTTTGCGCAGAGTCGATGACACATCAAAAAATTTAATTGATTTGATTGCTTTTGTCCCAGGAATGTACTGAGCATCAATAATGCTTTATAGTTAAGTTGGTTTCATCGAAATGAAAAGATGCGCCTTGCGCCGGAGACATTCGCCACCAAGGCATGAGCTAAGAGATGGCATTGTGTTGCTCCGGGAGAGGTGGAATGTCTGCTGCCATACACCGGAAGGTAGTGATCCGCACCACGGCCAGACCCTTCAAACCACTAGAAGAAACCTGAGGATCTAATCCCGATGGAAATCCACACCGCTCACGCCGAACCCATTGGCGAATTCATCCATGACGGCCGTCACAAGCCCTTTCGTGCCTTGGCTTGCCAAGTAGGCCTGAGCTCCCAACCAAGAATCTCGAGAGAGCCGATTCATCCGGCGGACTGGCTCGAGCTCTACAGGCAGAAATAGGCGTGATTCTCAAGCTGGGCGCCGCAAAGAGTGAATCCCCCTCGCTGGATGCCAGCTCTACCTGTATTGAGATGACGTGTTCGCAAAGAGTGGTGTCTGTCGAACGATTGGCAGGGCTCGATGGAGATGATGGCGTCAAGAGAACACCGAGCTGTTGATACACCTACTCCTGTGCCACGTGGGCGTTGTAAAGAAGTTAAAGATGGGCGCCTACGCGCGATCAGTTTGATGCCGATCTCATGTGGTGATCGATGTTGTTAAATCCAGGTGAATTTTGGATTCGTCAAGAGGTTTCATGGCTACCTAAGCAGAAGTGACAAACTGGTCATGGCGGAGCACGAGGGTCAGAAACTCACGCCACGCGAGATGGTGAGAGCGCATCTTCCGATTGTTCTTGATCTGATCAAAACGGCCTCGCTTGTGGTGATCGCTGCAACGGGAATTCACCTCAGTCATCACATTCATGACATGGCTCATGAAGGGATGATCTGGCGTGATCCGCCTGCAGAGAATCATCAGGGTGAGCACAAGCACTGACATCAAAGCAGCGATGACGTCACAGCAGCACTGCATCAAATGCAGCCTTGCTAGCAGGCCATGAGCCAATCAAAAGCCCCGCCATTGGCGGGGCTTTGTTTTGTTGTGCCGGGGGATGGATCAGTCCTCACCTCCAATGACTGCCCTGCTTTCCCACGCCTTGGTGTTGTATTGCTTTCAGCCCGCAGGCATCAGGCTCCCCGGCGGTGTGATCAGTAGCCGTAACGGGGCTGCTGCGAATAGCCATAAGCAGGTTGGTGATACACAGGAGCCTGAGGCGCAGGGGCGTAGTTCACCGTCTGATAGCCGTAGCCAGGCTGCT
>NZ_UCOB01000008.1 GCF_900474295.1 Synechococcus sp. UW140
GAAACCCCCAGTTGAACTTGATGGCATCCTTGAGGTTGATCTCCATCACCCCGAGATCATCTGCGCTGCCTGCCTCTTGAGCAGCAGCGGGCAGCAGGGCCGCGTTAGAGAGTGCCAGTGCAGCGATGCCGCTTAGCGATAGCGACAGGCGTACGGAACGCTGCATTGGACTCAACAGACGATCGCTCAGCACATTGCACCGCTTTGGCTGTTGATGAAAGTTGAAGTAGGCAGTTTCAGTTTTGCCGTTATTCAGCTTCTGATGACCATCTCCATGGGCCTGGCTTAAGACGAGCAGCTGTAGTGGGAGATGCCTCCGGCGCCGAAGAACTCCCGTGGTCTCAGCTGGTCGTAGCGAGCTGCGAGTTCAGGCGAGAGCGGTTCGTAGGGGTTGCGGAACACGGTCTGAAGTTCGTGCACCAGGCTGTACTCACCTCGAGCCGCCTGCTCATAGGCCGGTGCAATTAGCCATTCGCGCCAGGTGATAGCGGGATTGGTGCGCTGCATTGATGCGGTGATCTTTTCGGACTCTCCACTGCCGCAGAGCTGCTGGTGCCAACGCGTTAGCCAGGTGTTCCATTGTGCGTCGAGCTGTGCATCGCTAGGCACGTAGAAGCCCCGCTTCAGAGGCGTGACCTCCCTCGGCAGTGATGCCAATTCGCGGAAAACAATCGTGTAATCCGCCTTCGACGCCACCATCAGCTGCAGCAGATCGCCGATCAGCTCCGGAGCAACGCTGGTCAGTCCGAGCTTGCGTGCCCACATGGCCTCTAGTTCGGCTTTCATGGCATCGCTGAACGACTCATGCAGCGTGTCGAGTTCGGCCGTTTCGGCTGGGTGATCTTTCAGCAGCGTTTTGAGCGCTGACCAGAACATCCGGTAGTTGGTTTCCGCCGCTTTGGGTTGATTCAAAAAGGAGAAATGAATCCCGCCGCCGGTCCAGGGTTGAAAGCGGGGGTCGAACAGTTCGCAGAAGCCGAATGGTCCGTAGTCGAGGGTGAAGCCGCCGGCGGCGCAATTGTCGCTGTTGAAGTTGCCCTGGCAGTAGCCCACGCGCATCCAGTGGCAAACCAGGTTGATTAAGCGTTTCCGGAACAATCGCGCCAGCTGCACCACCTGCGCCGGGAACGGCAGGGAGTCGTCAATCTCCTCGCGATAGTTCCGCTCGATCAGATGCTGCACGATCATCTGCAGTTCCTGGTGGACCTCGGGATGAGCTTCGCTACGGGCGCGCCGTGCGAATAGCTCCAGCTGGCCCACCCGCAGAAAGGATGGCGCCACGCGCGTGGTGATCGCGGCCGCATTGTCGACCAGGATGTCGGGGTCCATCGATGGCGATGTGCCCGAATACCAGGGGCGACGCACGTTCTCGTCGTGGGAGACATAAAGCGTCAGCGAGCGGGACGTGGGAATCCCAAGGGCATGCATGAACTCCTGGGCCAGGAACTCGCGCACGCTGGAACGCAACACGGCTCGGCCATCGGCGCCTCGGCAATACGGCGTGGGACCGCCTCCCTTCAGCTGCATTTCCCAGCGTTGACCCTTGAACAGGCCTTCGAACACGGAGATGGCCCGTCCATCGCCGTAGCCGTTGCCATTGCCGAACGGGCACTGCTGCACGTATTCCGTGCCATAGATCGAGAGGGCGTAACCGGTGGCCCATCCAACCTTGCGCATCGGTTGCTGGGCGACTGAGAGGTCGCCAGAGAAGAGGCGGCGAAAGTCGTGATCGTGTGCCAAATCGTCCTGGAGCCCGAGCTCTCGAAAGAAGGGGACGCTGTGGCTGACGTACTGCGGATCGGGAAGTGGGGTGGGAGTCACGGGCACGTAATGGCCTGAGCGCACCTCACGGGCTAGGTGGTCGTTGCCGTCTTCCCTGCTGTCTGGGTCGGGCGTCAGGGCATGGATCAGCGAGTAATCAGCGTGTTGCGCTAGATCTTCAACGCTGGCGATCAGAGCTGCCGCCTTCTTGGAGGAGGTGTGGGTCATGGCTGCCGTTCACTACATGATCGTGGCGGGTCTGGCGATCACTGTGTTGCAGCCGTCGCCATCCCGGATGTGATGAATGGTGGATCGCCACCGACAATGGCAGTGATCCTCGCTTTCTGGAGATGTGATGACGCAGCCACGCTCAGCGGATGGCGTGATCCGTGCCCGCAGTGATGTGGAGCGTCTCAAGGCTTACAGCGCTCCCCTGGAGGGAAGGCGGGGGATGTTGCGTCTCGATTTCAATGAAAACACCTTGGGACCCAGTCCCAAGGTGGTGGAGGCACTGCGTTCGATCCCAGCCGAGCAGTTGGCGATCTATCCCGAGTACGACGGCCTCAGGGAGGCGGTCGTGGCCAATCTGGCTGCGATGCCAGCGGGTCTAGCGCATGATCTTGCCCCCGCTTGCGTCGGGGTGTTCAACGGTGTGGATGCGGCCATTCATGCTGTTTTGCAGGCCTATGGGGGGGCAGGTGACACTCTGCTCACAACCAGCCCCACGTTCGGTTACTACGCCCCATGCGCCGGCATGCAGGGGATGGCGATCGAGGCTGTGCCGCATCAGATGCCTGGATATGGCTTCCCGTTCGAAGCGGTGATGGCTGCTCTGACGCGCTCCCCTCGGGTGTTGATGCTTTGCAATCCAAACAATCCCACAGGCACGCGCCTGGACGCCCATCGGGTGCTGGCTCTTGCTGCGGCGGCACCTAACACCCTCGTGGTTGTGGACGAGCTGTATGAGGCATTCACCGGTGACAGTGTGCTGCCCATCATCGATTTCAACGCAACGCCGAATCTGCTGGTGTTGCGTTCTCTGGCGAAAACTGCTGGTCTCGCGGGTCTCCGCATCGGTTTCGCCATCGGCCATGCCGAGGTGGTGGATCGTGTTTCGCGGGTGACCGGTCCTTACGACGTCAATAGCTTGGCGGTGACGGCCGCCTTTGCTGCGCTGGCGGATCAAGATTATGTCGATTCCTACGTCGCAGAAGTGTTACGAGCCCGTGAGTTTGTCGTGTCTGCACTGGAGCAAGCTCGGGTGCGTTTCCATGTGGATGGAGGCAACTATCTACTGCTTTGGCCCTGCCGTCATGCCTCTGCTGTGGAGACCGAACTACGCGCTGCCGGCATCCTGGTGCGCTCGATGGCTGGTAAGCCCCAGATCGATGGATCACTCCGAGTGAGTCTTGGCAGCACTGAGCAGATGCAGCGATTCTGGGAGACGTATCGGCTGATTGACGGTCTGCAGGAATGACCTGTGAAAACCTGGTTTGCCTACTAGTTTGTGAACAAAAGAGCTGTCGTTTGGGTTGATGTCACCGATCAAGCGGTTGTTCCCAGAGCCAGGGCGGCGTCCGTTGCGTCAGCAGCTTGCGATCACGCTCACCGCCATCCTGACGCTGTCGATTCTCGTAGCCGTACTTTTACTTAATTTGCTATTCGGCTGGCAGGCACGGGAGCTGATTGATCAGCGGGCTGCGTTTTTTATGGACGCAATGTTGTCGGTGCGTGCCTACACCAGCAAAAAAGTGAACCCAATTGTGGCGCCCCTCAATCAAGGTGCCGGATTGTTCCGGCCTGAGGCAGTGCCCAGTTTTTCCGCTCAAACGGTGGCGGGCTTGCTCAAGGACAATCCCGACTACCGCGAATATTCCTATCGAGAAGCGGCTCTTAATCCCACCAATCTGCGCGATAAGGCCGATTCGTTTGAAACCGGAATCATCGAGAAGTTTCGGCGCGATCCTTCCCTCAAGCGCCAGTCCGGCAGTAAGGCAACGCCGTTAGGGGTGGTCCATTTCGTTGCTCAGCCGATCAAGGTCTCCAAAGAAAGCTGCTTGGTTTGCCATTCCACGCCTCAGAGAGCGCCTACCAGTCAGCTCTTGGCTTATGGAGACAGCAGTGGCTTTGGCTGGAAGTTGAATGAAATTGTTGGCACCCAGATCGTCACCGTGCCCCAGAAAGCAGTATTTGCGGCGAAGGATCGCTCCCTGATCGCCACCGCAGTGCTAATGACGCTGGCTTTTGCGGGAGTGGGAGTCATCACCAATCTGGTTCTCAATCAGTTGATCCTCAGGCCGATGCGTGAGATCAGTCGCAAGGCGGAGGAAGCGAGTGTGATTCCTGCCACCGTGAATTTTGAGGAGAGGGAGCGTCGTGACGAGATTGGTCTGCTTGCTCGCAGCTTTGAGCGCATGAAGCAGAGCCTGGCGATCTCGATGCAGATGCTCAAGGATCGGAAGGGTCAGGGGGGATGAATCGCTGGCTCTCGTTATTGGCCCTGTTGCTCACCTCCGCCTGTGGGGGGGCGCCCCGTTCTGATGTGTCCTTATGTGGCCCTGGTGGTCGGCTGAGGGTTGGTCTGGTCGGTGCCCAGGAGGGACAGCTCGAGTCAGCTGCGGGTGTTCTCGCTGATCGTGAACAGTTCCGCTTGCGCGAGCTGCTCACGGTGGCCAGCCGGTGTGAAGTGCAGTTAGAGCCCGTGGTGAGTCCGGAGCAGGCCAGGCTGCGCTTGAAGAGCGGAGGTTGGGATTTGGCTTTTCTGCCTCCGGGGCTCACGGCTTTTGCGCTCGAGCAGAACGGAGGTTACGGGCTTGTGCGTCAGCTGGGGCGGCGGGGCAATTCCAAGTCACAGCTGCTGGTGAAAGCCAGCCGTGGTTTGACGAGTAGGGCTGATCTGCGCGGTCAGCGTCTCGGCTTGCTGCCGCGAGGCTCGTTGAGTGGGTTTTACTTGCCCCTGTTCAACCTCCACGGCTTGCGCTTTTCGGAAGTGCAGTACGCCCTGAGCTTTGCCCGCCTGCGCGAGATGCTTAACGACGACAAGGTTGATGTGATCGCCTGGGATGGGGCGATCCCCCACGGCATGGAGGGCTTTGAGGTGCTGCATGAGGACTCCCATCTGATTCCCCTTGGGGCCCTAGCGCTTAGTCAGCCCCTGTTGCAGGCGGATCACCAACCGTTTCTGCATCAACTCGACGAGAACGTCACGCAGCTGCCGAGATCGCTGGGCTACGCCAGCGGAGTCCTCCCTGAGCCTTATGCACTGCAGGAACTCAGGGCGATTGTGGCCGCTGTTGAGGGTTGGTCTCTGCCGCAGGGTGGTCAGGCCTACACCGTTTATGGAGCGAAGTCGGCAACCATCGCTGGCCAGGGAGGCAAGCGCTGATGCCGGAACAAGCTCGTCATCTCCGCGCCATCGTCTTCAGTGATGTTGTCGATTCCTCGGTGAAGATCTTTGCCGATGAATTGATCGCGATTCAGCGCATTAAGGAAGACCTTGCATTAATTCGCGACGCGGTACAGAGTCATGGCGGACTGCTGGTCAAATCCCTCGGGGATGGCCTGTTGGTGACCTTCGATGGACCAACCCAGGCGCTCCAGTTCATTCAGTCGGCCGTGCAGGCTCTCCGTGCGCGCGGACGTCAGTCGCTCGCCCATCGCTTCGGGCTGCACACCGGTGAAATTTATGCCGATGGCGATGACATCCTTGGCCAGGGAGTCCATCTCGCCTCTCGGCTGCAGACCGTCAGCCCCGCTAACGGCGTGGCTTTCACCCGTTCCACCTATGAGCTGATCGATCCCCGTTTCCGTCAGCTGGCCTGGGGGATGGCTGATGTGGAGTTGAAGGGGCTGCCAGAGCGGATGGATCTTTACTGTCTTGGTCCCGAGGAGCTGCTGCGCTTCGGTCGCGCTCCGTTCGATACGGGGCTGAACGTGGATGCGCTGCTGCAAGACACCCCTTATTCGGTCGTACGCCCCCTAAGTCGCTCCAAGGAACGCAACACCCTGCTGCTCCAGGAACGTCAGCGTGATCGTCAGGCGGTGCTCAAGTTGATTCCCGCCGATGCGGCCTTGGAAGAGGCGTTGCGTGTGGAGTCGGCCTGCCTCGACCGCCTGCGCCATCCTCGAATCCCCAGGGTGCTGGATGTCTATGCCCAGGGGGGAATCTTCTGTTTCATCCAGGAGCACATCGCTGGACCATCCCTGCACGGGTCCCTCGACCTGTTGCGGCGCAAGCAGCGGCTTGCAGAGTTGTTGCGTCAGGTGCTGCAGGTGCTTGAGGTGGTGCATGCCGCAGGTCTTGTGCATGGCGACATTCATCCCGCCAACCTCATCCTCCCGGACAGTGACAGCGCACCTTTTCTGGTGGACTTCTCACTCTTGCGGGCGCGCACGGAAGCCAAGCGTCAGCAGCCGGATGGGGGCGAGCCAAGCTTGTCGGAGTTGGGTCGGCCTTATTTCACCGCACCTGAACGAGCACGTTTTGGTCGGATTACGCCGGCTGCTGATCTCTATGCCCTCGGGGTGTCGGCTCTGCTGCTCTATTGCGGTGGAGAGCCGTCGACTCTTTACGACGAGACGCTGGCTTGTTGGAAGCTTGAAGGGCTCGATCTGGAGGTACAGCGCTGGCTTGCTCCCCTGCTTGAGGATCAGCCTGCCAGACGGTTAAAGCATGCGGCTGATGCCCTTCAGTTACTGGATCAGCCATCGTCGGTGGTGGTGAGCCATGCCGCTCCGCAGTCGCCGCTTCCGACCCGCTCAGCGGTGGATGGGCCTCGGCAACCGGTCAGCAAAGTCGCTTTGCATGACCATCTGGTGGTGATTTATGGCCCGATGGTTGCGTTGCTGTTGGAGTCGACGCCCTCCACGGTGGAACCCCATCAGCTGCCCTTACTTCAGGAGCGATTGGTGGGTGCAGGACTCGCCCTCGCTGATGTGGAGGAGGCGATGCGAAAAGCCCAGTTGAAAGCGCCTGATGCGCCTGTTGGCGGAGACATCGAAACCATGGCTCCTCCTGAGCCGCCAGCGGTTGTGCCACAGCCGCAAGCTGCTCCAGCTGACCCAGGTCTTCACGCTGCCTTGCTTGCCCTGCTTCGCGATCGTGTGGGGCCGATTGCGGATTTCATCTGGACCGCCGAGCTTTGCGAAGCGGCGCAGCATGATCCAGCCTTTCTCCGCAGCCAATTGCAGAACACTTCCGTTCCGGTTGCAGTGATCGACGAACTGCTGGAGCAGGCGGCAACCGTTGCCACCCACTTGTCAGCCTCTGATCGTGAAGCGTCATCGGCTCCTGCTGCGAATGCACCCCCCGCGGTTGTCTTAAGGGCTGAAGAGGAATCTGCAGCTCCTGCTGTGATTGAGGATGACCAGCTGCGTGCCCATCTCACCGAACTGATCGGTCCGATCGGCCTGACGGTGTTCGAGCAGGTGCGAGACCTCTCCAAAACGGATCAGCCTCGGGCCGTGTTGGCGGCCCTGCGTCGTTATGGCGTTGATGAGGCTTTATTGGACGAACTGGCACTCCGCTTTGGCTGCACCTGATGACGCTGTCGCCGAAGATGCTCCCCTCTGTGTTGTTGCTGAGTACTGGGGGCACGATCGCTGGACGCGGTGATGCCAGCACCCGCTTGAACAGCTATGCCGCTGGTGCTCTCAGCGCTGAGGAGCTGCTGGCGGCAGTGCCTGAGCTGCATCAATTGGCCACCTTTCAAGTTGAGGCCATTGCCAACATTGACAGTGCGGATTTGCAGTTTGCCCACTGGAATCATTTGGTGTTGCGCATTCGTGCGGCCTTGGCGGCTGATCCGAATCTTGTTGGAGTCGTGATCACCCATGGCACCAATACCTTGGAGGAAACCGCCTGGTTGCTGGAGCTGTTGATCGACGATCCGCGCCCGGTGGTGTTGGTGGGAGCGATGCGTCCAGCAACGGCTTTGAGCGCTGACGGCCCACTTAATCTGTTTCAGGCTGTGCAGGTGGCGGTCAGCCTGAAGGCCAGGGGGCTAGGGGTGCTGGTGGTGATGGATGGTGAGATCCACAGTGCCCGCTCTGTCAGCAAGGTAGCGACGCAGGGGGTGGGTGCTTTTGCAAGCCCTGGTGCTGGCCCCCTGGGTTGGCTGGATGATGCTGGCGTGCATCTGCCTGCGGCGAGAACCCAGCGAGAGGTCCCTTTTGCGGCTCTGCAGCTGCCGGAACTGTGGCCGGAGGTGGCGATCCTCCATGGTTGCGTGAATCCATCTACGGCCTTGATCGAAGCCCTTCTGATTGCAGGGGTCGAGGGGCTGGTATTCACCGGGACCGGTGCAGGTCAGCTGTCCGCGTTAGAGCGCAGGGCCTTGGAAGGCTGGAGCGGTTCCCTGCCCTTGATACTGCGCTCGAACCGCTGTGGTGCAGGGCCGGTGCATGGTCATGCTGATGACCCGCAACTGGGGCTGTTGCCAGCCGGCAACCTCAATCCTCAGAAGGCGAGGGTGTTGCTCTTGCTTGCTTTGATCGCAGGTCTTGATCGCTTTGCATTGCAGCGTTTGCTTGCGCTGCAGAGCATGACTGTGGCCTGACATGGCTGCGGTTTGAGCCGATCAGCGCATCACGTCGATCACCGTGCTGTCGCCCAGGCGACTCGGAAGCGTGAGCGTGGTGCCCACGCGCTGCACTTTGGTGCCGCCTAAGGAATCCAGAAAGGGCTGAACGCCAGTCTGATCGCAACCGACGGGTGCTTCGCCGCTCACGTATTGCACTGGAATTACACGGCGGGGGTTGAGAGCCTTCACGACCTCCGCAGCTTCCTTGCCGTTGTATACCTTGCCGCCGCCGCCCACGCCGATGATCAGCACATCAGGGCGTCCCAGCAGCACCTTGTCTTCGCCGCTGAGCTTGGCGGCGGTGCCGCCAAGGTGGGCAAAGCTCAGTCCACCCTGCTGCCAACGCCACAGGGTGGATTGGCCGTAACGGCGACCACCGATGCGGTCATGAGGGGCGGAGAAACCCTCCAGCTTCAGGCCGCCTACCCGGAAGGAACCAGGTTGGGAAAGAAAGGTGCCATTGGCGATGCGGGCCCCTTCATCGGGAAGTTCGGAACTGGCCAGGATCACATTGGCCGTCACCCGTGGTTCCGCCAGACCCTTAGCGCAGCCCACGGCTTGGAACGGGTTGATCAGCACCGACTGGCCACCACCATTGATCAGTAGGGCGCTGTGGCCATAGTTGGTGATGGTGACGCCACCGGCCTGGGCGCTCAGGCTGCCTCCCAGCGTGATGGATGCACCGAGCAACAGGGCTGCGGATCGGACTGCCGTGGTCTGCTTGCGAGCGGGCATGGAGTGGATCCGACTGGGCTTGGAAACTAGCAGTGGTGCGCTCCTGACTCCGCCTGACGAAGGAAGTTGGCCAGCAGCTGGTGACCGGCTTCGGTGAGCACACTTTCAGGGTGAAATTGCACGCCCTGCAGGTGGGGATAGTCACGGTGTTGCAAACCCATCACCATGCCGTCCTCCAGCCAGGCGGTCACCTCTAGGCAGGAGGGGAGACTGTCGCGGTCTGCCACAAGGCTGTGATATCTGGTGGCCGTGATGGGTTGGGGTAGCCCGGCAAACACACCGTCCCCCTTGTGGAGCACGGGTGAGGTCTTGCCATGCATCAGTTCAGGGGCACGCACCACACGACCGCCATAGACCTGGGCCAGGGCCTGATGGCCGAGGCAGACCCCCAGGGTGGGAATCGTTGGGGACAGTTCGCGAAGCACGTCGAGGCACACGCCCGATTGGTCCGGGTCACCCGGGCCTGGTGACAGGAGGATTGCCTCTGGATTGAGGCTGCGGATCTCGTCAATGCTGAGGGCGTCATTCCGCTCGACCCGCAGATCGGCAGCGACCGGGTGATCGCACGCCAGCTCACCGAGATACTGCACCAGATTGAAGGTGAAGCTGTCGTAGTTGTCGATCACCAGAAGCATGGCTCTGATTATCCCTGAAGGCGCTCCACCAGTGGCGGCAGCAGCAGGAGCATGGCGATCAGCATTGAGCTGATTGCGGCCACGAGTACGGCAGCGGCGGCACAATCCTTGGCGATACGAGCGAGGGGGTGGAAGCGCCGTCCGATCGCCAGATCAACAACCGCTTCCATCGCGGTATTGAGCAGTTCCAACACCAGCACCGCTGCAATGGTGAGCACCAGAACAGCCATCTGCAGGGCAGGGAGTTGCAGCCCGATCCCAAGGCTGAACACCACGGCCCCAATCACAACGTGGATGCGAAAGTTGCGTTGGCTGATGAAGCTGTAACCCAGTCCCTGAGCGGCATAACGGAAGCTGGAAGGCAGATCGCCCGCGATCGTCCAGGCCCCTCTGTGGGCTGCATGACGTGCTGTGCGCCGGGCCTGGGTTGGACTGGTTTGGCTCAGATCCTCAGGCACGGTGGATGCGCTCTCAGGGTGCAGTAGTGAGTTCTGAAGTCGCGTCACAACCACCCTCCCTTTGGCCCTGAACCTTACCGCTGTTGCCAAGAAGTTGCTCCTGGCAGTGGAGCATCGCTGATAGCAGTGCCTCGTTGGGGTGATCCCAGCCGAGCAGGTGGAGAAAACCGTGGCTGACCAGCCAGCGCAATTCCCAAAGCAGATCATGGCCGTGGTCGCTGGCCTGTTTGCGGGCTGTCGGCACGGACACAATGATGTCCCCCAGCTCCAGACATGGTGCGTTGATCAGCGGTGGTGCGTCGTCAAGGGCGGCAAACGAGAGCACATCAGTGGAGTCCGGTTTGTTGCGCCAGCGGCCGTTGAGGTCGGCGATGGTCGCATCATCGGTGAGTTGAAGGCCCAGGCTGAATCCCCTTGCCCGTCGTACCGATGCAGGACAGGACGGCGGCTCCAAGGTTCTCATCGTCTGCAGCCAAGCAGTGAGCTCCTTGAACCAGTCCTCTGCAGCGGTTAGGCGATTGTGTTCTGCGCTGGAATCCGCGTCAGCGTGGAGGATTGTCGGTGCTGGATCAAAGGCGAGATCCAGCTCGAATGCAGACCTGGTCATTGAGGCAGGTTTGGACGGCCGAGCCAGGCCACTAGAACAATGAAGGCGAGGAAACCGACGCCGGTGAGGCCAAAGTGCAGCAGGCTTTTGCTGCCCTTGCGCACCATGTTGCGCATGGCCTGCTTGACGAAGCTGGGGGCGTTGTCGTTCTCCGTTTCATTCATGCGTCAGCTCTCGTCCTCACGGCCAGGGCTGTCAACACCTTGGCGCAACAGAGCCTGGATGAAGGGGTCGAGATCACCGTCCATCACCCCTTGCACGTCAGTGGTCTCCTCCTGGGTTCTTAGATCCTTGACCATCTGATAGGGGTGGAACACATAATTGCGAATCTGGTTTCCCCAGGCTGCTTCAACAATGTCGCCGCGGATGTCGGCGATTTCTGCAGCCCGCTGTTCCTGGGCGATGACCAGCAGCTTGGCCTTGAGCAGAGCCATCGCCTTTTCCTTGTTTTGAAGCTGGGAGCGCTCTTGCGTGCAGCGCACGGCCAAGCCCGTGGGGATATGCAGGATGCGAACGGCGGTTTCCACCTTGTTGACGTTCTGGCCACCAGCGCCACCGGATCGGCTGGTGGTGACTTCCAGATCCTTCTCTGGGATATCGATGTCGACGTCCTCGTCCAGCATGGGCATGACCTCCACGCCAGCGAAGCTGGTTTGACGCTTGTCGTTGGCGTTAAACGGTGAGATCCGCACCAGCCGGTGGGTGCCTTTTTCGTTATGCAGATAGCCATAGGCATAACGGCCCTCGATTTCGATTGTGGCGCTCTTGATACCTGCTTCTTCGCCTTCGGAGAGTTCGTCCACGCTCACCTTCATCCCATGGTCTTCTGCCCAGCGTGTATACATGCGCAGAAGCATCTGAGCCCAGTCCTGGGCATCGGTGCCGCCGGCACCGGCATTGATCGAGAGAACGGCTCCTTCCTTGTCGTATTCCCCACTCAGTAGCCTCTCCAGCTCCCAGCGATCCAGTTCGCTACGCAGCTTGGTCAGACCGGACTGGGCCTCAGCGAGCATGTCGTCGTCTGGCTCCAACTCGTAGAGCTCAAGGGTTGCGTCCGCATCGTCCACAGCACGCCGCCACTGCACGAGCTTTTCCAGTTGAGCTTTCACCTCATCGAGGCGACGCATTTGCTTCTGGGCGTTTTGTTGGTCGTCCCAGAAACCCGGTTGGGCTGCGAGTTGTTCGAGGTCCTGCTGCCTGGCCTTCAGTGCAGGAACGTCAAAGACAGTCCTGGGCATGGCCCAGGCGGTCAGTGAGCTCGGAGAGGTCGCGCTTGAAGTCAGTGAGGTCGAGCAACGTTGAGGGCGTTTCCATTGATCTGACGCTATCAGCGTGGTTGGCCTGCATAAGATTCCACCTCACCCGTTCCGCACACCATGGCCAAGGTTGAGATCTACACCTGGCGCACCTGCCCTTTTTGCGTGCGCGCAAAGGCATTGCTGGATCGCAAGGGAGTGAGCTTTAACGAGATTTCCGTGGATGGTGACGAGCCTGCCCGTGATGCCATGGCTGATAGGGGCAATGGCCGGCGCAGTGTTCCCCAGATCTTCATCAACGACCGTCACATTGGTGGCTGTGATGAGCTGCATGCGCTGGAGCGTGCCGGTGACCTTGATGCGCTTCTGGCGCAGGTCTGATCGGAGATTCCGATGCGCCAGTTGTTTGTGATGGATCCGCTGGAGCGGATTAATCCGGTCAAAGACTCCACGGCTGCCCTGATGCAGGCTGCCCAGAGGGCCGGTCATGAAGTGTGGGCGTCGACCCCTGCTGATCTCATCGCCTTGGGTGATGAACCGCTTGTCGTTGCGGTGCCTGTTCAGGCTGAGCCCTGGCTCACGATTGGCGAGCCGCAGCGACAGCAGCTCCAGATCTTTGATGCGATTTGGATGCGCAAGGACCCGCCTGTTGATGAGGCCTATCTCTATGCAACCCATTTGTTGGAGGTGGCCGAGCGGGCTGGGGCACTGGTCCTCAACCGTCCTTCCTCGTTGCGCAGCTGGAACGAAAAGCTCGGAGCGCTGCGTTTCAGCCGTTGGATGGCCCCGACGCTTGTGGCCGGTCGGATCTCCGAGTTGGAGGCCTTTGCCCATGCACAGGGCGAGGTCGTGCTCAAACCTCTCGGAGGCCGTGCCGGTCTTGGTGTGGTGCGGGTGTCAGCTCAGGCTCCAGGCTTGGGCGCCTTGCTGGAGCTGGTGACGGAGCAAGGGCGGTTGCCAGTGATGGCCCAACGCTTTCTGCCCTCTGTAACCGATGGCGACAAGCGCATCCTGCTGGTGGATGGGGAACCTCTCGGAGCTGTGAATCGCAAACCGAAGGAGGGTGAGTTCCGCAGCAACCTGGCAGTGGGCGGGCATCCGGAGGCCACCGAGCTCAGTGACCGTGAGCGTCAGATCTGCGCAGCCTTGGCACCAGCGCTGCGTGCCGAGGGCCTTTTCTTCGTTGGCATCGATGTGATCGGCGGCATGCTTAGCGAGATCAATGTCACCAGCCCCACAGGGATCCGCGAGGTGGAACGCCTGATGCAGGTTCCCCTGGCTGATCAAGTGATTTCTCGCCTGAAGGCTTCGCGCTGACACGCCTCGCCACAATCAAGTGGTGATCTGAGACAACTGCGATGCGTCGCCGCATTCTGCTGCTGGGGGGACTTCTGCTGACGGGTCTGTGTTTGAGCGAGCTCTGCATGGGGTATCCAGTACGGGCGGCTGAACCCCCTGCTCTGATTCCTCGCGAGGTGCTGTTCGGCAACCCGGAGATCTCCAGCGTCAGCCTCAGCCCCAAGGGTGAGCGCCTGGCCTATTTGGCTCCGGATCAGGGGGTGCTCAATCTCTGGGTGCGGGATCTGAGTGACGACAGCGTTCCGCGGCTCCTGACTCGTCAGCGGGATCGTCCCCAGCGTGGTGCTGCCTGGACGGCTGATGGTCGCTATTTGATTTCCACGCGGGATAGCGAAGGCGACGAAAATACCGTGCTGGTTCGCATCGATCCAGACACAGGCGACATGCGTGATCTCACCCCTGCGTCCGGGGTGCAGGCCCAGGTGGTGGCCAGTGATCGCGAGGCTCCCAACGAATTGGTGGTGGGCCTCAACGATCGCGACCCTCGTTATCACGATCTCTATGTGATTCAGGTGGATAGCGGGGAGCGTCGTCTGCTCTATCGCTCCACCGATGACGGCAGGCAAGTCTCGGTGGAATGGCTGGATGGTGCGTGGCATCCAGTGCTCCGCTCTGAGGTGCTCGCAGATGGTGGCAGCGCCTACGAGTTGAAACTTCCTGGTGACGCTGATTGGCGGCCGTTTTTGCGCTTCGGCTTCGAGGACACGATTAGTGGTTCCTCTCCGGGCGGATTTACGCGTGATGGTCGCTGGCTCTACGGCACTCTCAGCACCGGCGAAGATCTACCTCGGTTGGTGCGCTGGAGTCGGGAGGAGCTCAGTAGCTGTGGCACCGTTTGCCAGCCAGACGTGGTGCATCGTTCCAGCAGTGGTGCTTTAGGGGTGTCTCTCACCGATATCGACACGGGTGAGCCAACCCTGTTGCAGGAGGTGGATTTGCGCAGCCGCCGTGTTGTTCTCGACGCCTCGCTGAAGGCCGATCTCGCTGCACTCAAGACTTTGGCTGCCGGCAATGACTTCGGCATCGTCGGTCGAGATCTGCGCGATCGGCTTTGGCTGGTGGTGATCGGTTCGGATCAGAAAGGTGAGGAGTACTGGTTGTGGGATCGGAGCCGTCGCCAGCAACGCAAGTTGTTCACCGTGAGGCCCCAGCTGGAGGCTTACACCCTGGCGCCGATGGAGAGCCTTGATCTGAGAGCCCGGGATGGAAGACGTCTGCCCGCTTATCTCACCCGCACCCCTCTGGCCGCCTCTGTCCCACAGCCCTTGGTGCTTCTTGTCCATGGCGGACCTCAGGCAAGGGATTACTGGGGGCTGAATTCCACCCATCAGTTACTGGCCAATCGTGGTTACCACGTGTTGAGCGTGAATTACAGGGGATCCACTGGCTTTGGCAAGGCGCACCTCCTGGCTGGAGAAGGGGAGTGGTACGGCCGGATGCAGGACGACTTGGTGGATGCCGTGAACTGGGCCGTTGCCGAGGGCTTTGCTGATCCTGATCGGCTCGTGATCATGGGCGCCTCCTATGGGGGCTATGCAGCCCTGGCTGGTCTGACTCGCGACCCTGAGCTGTTCGCTGCTGCCGTGGCCGAAGTGGGCCCCTCCAATCTGCGCACGTTGCTTGCTTCGATTCCTCCCTACTGGGAATCAGGCCGGGTCATTTTCGAACGGATGATTGGAGTGGGCAGCGTCGACCTTGATGCGATCTCGCCGATTCAGCATGTGGATCAGATCAAGCGCCCCTTGTTGCTGGGGCATGGTGCCAACGATCCGCGCGTGAAGCTTCAGGAAAGCGAAGTGATTGCAGCTGCCATGGCGGAACGGGGGCTGCCCATTGATTTTGTGGTGTTCCCCGATGAAGGCCATGGGCTTGCCAATCCCCGCAATGCGCTCGCGATGACGGCTCTTGTCGAAGCATTCCTGCAGCAACACATTGGTGGCAGGGCAGAACCCTTTGGGGAGGTTCTCAACCAGTCCTCAATGGACTGGCGTCTGCGTTCGTTGCCGACCCCCTGAGCGCAGGTCGAGCTGGTCGGCTAGGACGGCCAGCTTCAGAGCTACCTCCTGAAGTTCTTTCTCAGCCAGTGATCCACGCACGAGGCCGGCCCCTGCGGTCAGGTCGAGGCGATGGCCGCGGGCATGGCCGCAGCGGATCGCCACCCGTAGTTCCGCATCGCCAGCGCTGTCGATCCAGCCCACTGGTGCGGCATAGCCGCCGCGTTCAAACGGCTCCAGACTGCGCAGCCACGTCATCGCCTCTCGCCGGGGCAAACCAGCCACGGCAGGAGTGGGGTGGAGTGCACCGGCGAGGGTGAGGGGTTGATGGCCGCTGGCTGCCGCGGTGATCGGGGTGTGGAGATGCACCAGATGTCCGTGTCGTGCCAGCTGAGGGCGCCGTGGCCGCCGTGGGCTGAGGCCCTGTTGCTGCAGGTGCTCAGTGATCGCTTGCACCACGAGCTCATGCTCGCGCCGGTCCTTATCGGATTGCAGCAGAGCTTCGCCGCTGTCCCCCTGTCCTGCGGTTCCAGCCAGGGCATCGCTGCGCAGCTGGCCGCCGCGCAGGCTTAGCAGGCGCTCTGGGGAGGCCCCGAAGAAAGCGTCAGCAGCGGACCGTTGCCATAGGAAGCGGCAGCTCCCAGCCTGCTCATGGCGCAGCCTGGACAGCAGCGGAAGGGGATTGAGTGTGTCGCGCAGGGCGATGCTCTGGCGCACCGCCAGCACAAGTTTGTGCAGATCACCGCGATTGACCAGTTCGATCCCCTGCTCAAGGGCCGGGGCATAGCACTGCTGCCAGGGCACGTTGGTGGTCACGGCACCAATCGGTCCTTGCCAGTGCTGAGGGTTGGCACTGGCAGTCGGGGCCTGCAGGCGTTGATGCATCGCCCAAAGTGTTTCCACTAAATCGCGCACATCGCCGCTTTGGTGAGCCAAGCCATGGATCCGTAGCCAGCCCTGGCGGCCATGACGGCTCAGTTGCCATCGGGGCAGGACCGCTTGGACGGCTGGGGTGGTTTCGGCTGGCAGCTGGGCTTGTCGTTGCTGTTCGTTCGGATGGGAGAAAAAAGAAAAGGCCAACAGCACCCGGCTGCGGGCTTGGGCCGGTGCGTGAGGGCTGGCGTCGATGAGGCGGGCCAGGGTGGCATCGCTGAAGCGTTGCGCCAGCTCAAATCGTTTGGGGCCAGCGAGGTCGAGGTGATGACAGCGTCCGCTGGCGGCCAGGCAGAGGCCAGGTGCGCCATCCCAAAGAAAGCGGAACGGATGGGTTGCTTCCAGCAGCGGCAGTTGCTCTAAGGGGTCCACTCCCTGCAGGGGAAGGGCCATGCTGAAGACCCCGTCGTCGACGCGCTGCTGTTCCCAGATTCGCAATGCAGCGGCCAGCACGTCAGGGAACCGTGCTGCATCCAGGCTGGAGGCGGAAGCGGCCTGCATCCGACGTGGAGAGACACCGTGCTGCTCAAATGTATGGGCCTTCGTATGGGCCGTAGGGCTTGAGTCCATGCCAGACCCGCAGGCTGTTGCATCCCGTTACGCCCCGCACCCGGATCGGCGGCACCTCTGGAAGGCCGCGATCAAGTGGCCGATGTATTCCGTGGCTGTCATGCCGGTGCTTTTGGCCGCCGGCTGGCGACTGGCGGAAGGCCATTCGGTGCGCTGGAGCCAGGCGGTCGGTTTTCTTGTGGCTGCGGTGCTGCTGCTGCTCTGGGAAAACCTCAGCAACGATCTCTTTGATGCGGAGACCGGGGTGGATGAGAGGGGGAAGCCCCACTCGGTAGTGGCTCTGCTTGGACGTAAGCCGCCCGTTCGGTCTCTGGCTTGGCTGGCATTGCTGCTGGGCCTGTTTTTGATGCTGCTTCTGGCCTTGCGTAGCAGCGTTGCGGTGCTTGGTTTGGTGGCGATCAGCTGCGCGATCGGATATGTGTACCAAGGTCCTCCATTCCGCCTGGGTTATCTGGGTTTAGGGGAACCGCTTTGCTGGCTCGCTTTCGGTCCCTTTGCAACGGCTGCAGCTCTGTTGGTGCTCGCCCCAGCGGCCAATGGTGTGGAGCAGCTCCCCATTCCCTGGGGCACGGCCTTGATGCTGGGCTCTGGTCCAGCCCTTGCCACCTCTCTGGTTCTGTTTTGTTCCCACTTTCATCAGGTGGAGGAAGATGCAGCTCATGGCAAGCGCTCTCCTGTGGTGCGTCTTGGCACGGCCAGGGCTGCCGCGCTGATCCCTTGTTTCGTGGCCGGCACCCTGGCCCTGGAATGGATCCCTGTGGTGCAGGGGCAATGGCCGTTGACGGCTCTGCTTGGAGCGCTGGGCCTGCCCGCCGGAGCGGCTTTGATCCGCTTACTGCGTCAGCATCACCATGAGCCCGAGCGCATTCAGCACAGCAAGTTTCTGGCGTTGCGCTTTCAGGCCCTGAATGGGTTGGGTTTCAGTGCTGGTCTTGCGATCAGTCCTCTGCTGGGATGGGGCCAGCAGGCAGCAGGGTGATGACGATGGGGCTGAGGCTGCAGATCAGGCCCTACTCCTTTGCGCTTACCCGTTCCCTTCGTACCGCAGCCGGTGAGTGGCAACAGCGCCGAGGTTGGTTGCTGCGCTTGGAATCTCCCTCAGGTCGCTGCGGTTGGGGTGAAGTGTCGCCGCTCGAGTCCGTCGAACAACGGCGTTGTGCTCGCGCGATGACTGAGCTCGCTGGCAGGTTCAGCCCGAGCCTGACGGAGGCTGAGTTGGAGCAGCATCTGATGGTCAGCCCTGGTGCAGTGGCCTTCGGTCTTGGTGCTGCTCTGGCGGAAGTGCAGGAACTCGTGGGTGGAGCGGCTGGAGAGAGCTGGTTGCCCGCCCCGTCTTCGGCTCAGTTGCTGCCGGCGGGCGGTGGGATGCCAGCGGCGTTGGAGGGGCTCCTGGCGGAGAGTCCGGCGCCGGATCATCCCTTGACTGTGAAATGGAAAGTGGCTGCGACTGCGGATGCCGAGGAATGGCGCCTGCTGGACTGGTTGCGTGATGCCTTGCCCCGCCAGTCCAGGTTGCGATTGGATGCCAATGGCGGCTGGTGTCGCCAGACAGCTCAGCGCTGGGTCGAGTGTCTTCAGGGTGACCCTCGCTTGGAGTGGTTGGAGCAGCCCCTGATGGTCGACGATCTGGAAGGGCATCGCAGCTTGTTGGCTCGGGTGCCTGTGGCCCTGGATGAAGGTCTGAGCAAGCACCCAGCCTGGAGAGAGCACTGGCCCGGTTGGCAGGTGCGGCGGCCGATTCTTGAGGGAGATCCCAGGCCATTGCTGCGCCAGTTGCAGCAGGGAGTGCCGCGGTTGATGCTGAGCACGGCGTTTGAAACAGGCATCGGTGCGCGCTGGCTTGCCCATCTCGCCGCTTTGCAAGTCCAGGGCCCGACACCGACAGCTCCCGGGCTGGCGCCAGGTTGGTCCCCGCAGGGACCCTTGTTCAGCTCTGATCCGGAACAGGTCTGGGCTGCTTCAGAGGGGATGGCATGAGTGGTCTCAGGGTGGTGCGAGTGGAGCCGACCCGGTCTGCCGGAGTGTTGAAGGAGTTGGCGCTAGCCAGCGCTGGCAATGGTTGGATCTGGCTTCAACCAGCTGATGGGGATGGCGAGCCTGCAGTGGCTGCCTCCAAGCTTCCTGATGGCCCAGGAATCATCCTGGCTGGTGGCGGATCCCAGGGGGGGCGCAGCCTCTGTCTGCATCCCTTGGCGCATTTGGACCATTCGGCAGCAGCCACCGGTCGCTGGTTGGAGGCGTGTGACATCGATCCCAGCCAGGCCTTGGTGCTGAACCCGCTGCCGTTGCATCACATGAGTGGCCTGATGCCCTGGTGGCGCAGCCATCTCTGGGGGGCTGAGCATGTCTTGTTGCCGCTGCCGCTGATGCGTGATCCGCAGAGGCTTCTGGCGCACTGCAGGTTGATCAGAGATTGGGATTGCAGGCCGATGGTGGTGTCGCTCGTCCCCACCCAGCTGCGTCGTCTGCTTGCCCATGACCAAGGGGTGTGCTGGTTGCAACGGTTTGCTGTGGTCTGGGTTGGTGGAGCAGCGCTGCCGAAGGATCTGGCTGATCACTGCCGACGTTTGGGGGTGAGGCTGTCTCCCTGCTATGGGGCAACGGAAACGGCGGCGATGGTGGCAGCCCTATCCCCCGAGCAGTTTCTGGCAGGCGAGTCCGGTTGTGGTGCTCCTCTCGATGATGTGGAGTTGTGCCTGGATGCGACGGGTGCACTGATGGTGCGCACCGCTCGGCTTGCGATCGGTCGTTGGTGCGAGGGTGGGCTTCAGCCATTGACGGACGCCGACGGTTGGTGGTGCTCGGGGGATGCTGCGATCCTGCGCTGCAATGCTGATGGATTCAGGCAACTCAGGATTCAGGGTCGCCTGGATGGGGCGATTCACTCAGGCGGCGAGACCGTCTTCCCAGAGCAATTGGCGCAACGACTGCTGATCGATGCCCACAAGCGGCAGTTGCCCTTGGAAGCGGTGCTGTTCCTGCCTGTGGAGCAAGTGGAGTGGGGGCAGAGGCTGGTGGCTTTGGTGCGTTGCCATGAGGGAGTGGCGACTGAACCAGACTGGCCATCGCTTCAGTTAGAACTGCAGCAGCTCAGCCGTCACTGGCGACCGGCGGAACGGCCGATTGCCTGGCATCAGTGTCAGGAACTTGAGCCCACTGCGGCAGGCAAATGGCAACAAAGCCGTTGGCAGGCTTGGCTGCGTTTGCAAGAATGTGCCCAATTGAACGTTCAAAAATGAGCACGTTGTCTGAGTCTGATGTCAACAACAAGAAGCTTTCAGCTGGTCTGTTGGGGATCTTTCTCGGTGCCTTCGGCGTTCACAAGTTCGTTCTTGGTTACAACAATGCAGGCATCATCATGTTGGTGGTGAGTATTGCTGGTGGCGTCATCACTTGCGGTGCTGCAACTGGTGTGATGTCAATTATTGGCATGGTTGAGGGCATTATTTACCTCACAAAAACTTCCGATGAGTTCCGTGAGGCTTATATCGATCAGCAGAAGCCCTGGTTCTGATCGTGCTCCATCTTGTCAGGCGTTTTGCGCCCACCACTGTGTTGCTGTTGGCGGCTTTGTTGAGTACCTCAGCATTGTCAGAACACACGCATGACGGCTTTCACCTGCTTGTGGTGATGGGCTGCATGCTTCCTTTGCAGTGCGCTGCTCTGTTCTGGGCTTGGCACCGCTCACAGCAATCATCCAATGCAGGCTGGGATTAGACACTGCTGATCTGTCCCATGCTGGAGGCTTCCAGCCAGCGATCGATGGGCTCCGGCAGATGGCACCTCTGCCTAGAGCTTGTGTCGATTGCAAGATGGCGGATGAGTCCATTGCCTACCTTTTCACCAAGGAGAGTGAATGCTGTCTTGACCTCAAAGCAGCCGGGGTTGATTCGTTCTGGTTGCAGTGTGAGGCAAAGCTGATCTCCTCCATGCACGGGTCGCAAAAAGTCGGCTTCGCAGTGAATGACTGGTAGGGCGATTGGAGGACAGTGCTTCTGATCGCGGCAGCCAGGAAACACAACGGCCGCGGCGACTCCATAGCGTTCCAGGCTTTCTTCCCAGGCCTCATGGCACCAGCGCAACAGTTGGTGGAAATGCATCACACCGGCAGCATCGGTGTCCCCAAAGCGCACGGAACGTTCGAGTTTCAGCCAGTGGTCAGGGGTTCGCACAGTGTCAGTCAGTTAGTCGGTTGAGCCTGCTGGAGCGTTGATGTCAATGCGGTGCCATTGATTGTGCATTCGGCTTACAAGCTCTCCGATGGTTGTATTTGATTTGTGAGTGTTGCGGATGGCTGTGTTGGCTTGGATCGGGATTTAAACTTCATTGTATTGATTCCATTTTCTTGTTGGTGATGTCTGATTCCCTTAAGTCTCGGCCTGCGTCGGTTGGTGATGCCTGGAGTGACTTGGGTTTGCATGGCGGGGCCATTGCGCTGACGTTTTTGTCCTTGTTGGCTTTGGGTGGGATTAGTTACATCATTTTCTATCTCCTCTTCTTTATATTCTTTTCTGTTGCCGGTGGAGCGTCTTCTGACTCCGCTCCGCTTCTGGGTCTCGTTTTTGGCGGGTTGGGAGCATTCCCCACTTATGTGTTGAGCTGCCTCGCCGGTGTGTTGTTTATGGCGATTCCTGCTCTGTATTTCTCCAGTGGTACGCCCGTGTCTTTCCCCGATGCGGTCCGTGTGCTGATGAAGCGTCCTAAGCGGTATCTATGGGCAGGATTTGTATTTACTCTCATTTCTGGTCTAGGCGGTGCTCTTTGCTATGTGCCAGGAATTGCTGTGGCGCTAACCGGCCCTGTTTATGTCAACCTTATTTTTAATACTGATCGCCCTGTTTTTGATGCCTTCGGAGCATCTTTCTCAGCGACCTATCAGGGCCAGGGGTGGTCGTTTGTGGGCGCTGAGGTGCTTGGCGGGATTTTGGCCATGATTGTGGCTGTTTGCACCTGCGGCTTTGGTGGCTTTATTGTGTTTCCGATGTTCTGCTTCTATTTGCAGAATCTGATCTACAACAAAGGACTGGTATCTCAGTAGGGTTTGAACTTGCTTAGGCTGCGGTGGAGATTAGGGAAACTGCAGCCAGGTAAGATTTGGCCACCATGCCGTAGCTGCAAGGCGTGCTAGCCAGTAGCTGATCAATGTAAGTAGGCCAATGATTAATGGGCGTGTTGCAAGAGTTTTTGGGAAAAATCGTTGATCGCGCAGTGCGATTAGAGCCCAGGCCACGAGGACAACGGCCATGATGGGTCCGAAGGCATGAAGTTTCAGTGAGGTCTCCCACTGTCCTGCTAAGGCGCTGCAGGTGGCGCGGGTGAGATAGCAGGTTGGGCAAGGAATGCCTGTGCTTCGCTGTAGCAGGCAGCTGAAGCCAGGCAGGCCTGGGTGATGACCCTTGAACCAGAGGTAACCAGTCAACACGCTCGGGATCAGGAATCCAGCGTGTTGAAGACGCCTTAAAAACGTGTTCACATCAATGTATTCGTATCACTGAAGGTTCTTTGTGGTCGCTCTCAACGATCCACGGATCCCATGATCACGTCGATCGAGCCCAGGATCGCCATGATGTCGGCCACTTTGTGGCCTTTGAGGATGTGGGGAAGGATCTGCAGGTTGTTGCTATCAGCAGCGCGGATCTTGAAGCGCCAGGGGGTTACATCGTTGTTGCCCTGGATGAAGACTCCGATTTCGCCCTTGCCAGACTCCAATCGTGTGTAGAGCTCGCCATTGGGAATCTTGAAGGTTGGAGCAACTTTCTTGGCCACATACTGGTAATCGAATCCAGCGAATTCGCTCTTTTTGCCTTCGGCCATTCGTTTGGCTTCCAGGTTTTCTGTGGGGCCTCCAGGAATCATCTCGCAGGCCTGCCGCAGGATGCGCAGAGACTGGCGCATTTCCTCGATCCGAACGCGGTAGCGGGCGAAACAATCACCTTCTTTCTCTGAGACGACCTTCCAGTCGAAGTCGTCGTAGCACTCGTAGTGATCAACTTTGCGAAGGTCCCAGGGCACGCCTGATGCACGCAGCATGGGCCCGGACAGGCTCCAGTTGATGGCTTCATCGCGGCTAATCACTCCCAAACCTTCGATGCGGCGTCGAAAGATCGGATTGTTTGTAATCAGCTTTTCGTATTCATCGATCTTCGGGCCAAACCAGTCGCAGAAATCGCGGCACTTTTCCAGCCAGCCAAAAGGTAGATCTGCGGCAACACCCCCAATTCGGAAATAATTGTTGTTAATCAGGCGCTGGCCTGTCGCTGCTTCCCAGAGGTCGTAAATCATCTCCCGCTCGCGGAAGATGTAGAAGAACGGGGTCTGAGCGCCCACGTCTGCCAAAAAGGGGCCAAGCCAGAGAAGGTGGTTGGCGATGCGGTTCAGCTCAAGCATCAGCACCCGGATGTAGCTGGCCCGTTTCGGTACCGGAATGTCTGCCAGGCGTTCCGGGGCATTGACCACGATCGCTTCGTAGAACATGCCTGCCGCATAGTCCATGCGGCTCACATAGGGCACAAACATCACGTTCGTGCGGTTTTCGGCGATCTTCTCCATGCCGCGGTGGAGATAGCCGATCACTGGCTCGCAATCCACCACGTCTTCACCGTCGAGGGTCACCACCAGCCTCAATACCCCGTGCATGGAGGGGTGATGGGGGCCGAAGTTGACCACCATCGGCTCCGTGCGCGTTTCCAGCTGCGTCATGGGGCCGTGGCAATGCGAACGCATCGAGATATTAGGAAGGACCCATGCCCGATCAGTCACAGCTCCCTGGAGAGGGGTTCGTTCACGTGCCGGTGTTGGCGGCTCCGCTGCTCCAGGCATTAGCCGCCAGTGCCGATGCTCCCTGGCAGCACGGCCTGTTGATCGACGCCACCCTGGGGGGTGCTGGCCACAGTTCTCTGCTGCTGGATCGTTACCCGGGGTTGCAACTGATCGGCCTCGATCAGGACGCCACAGCCCGGGCTGCTGCCTCGGAACGCCTGCAGCCCTATGGGGAGCGGGCGACCGTGGTAGCGACCAATTTCGCTGATTTCCGGCCTGACCAACCTGTGGATCTGGTGTTGGCGGATCTGGGGGTGAGTAGTCCGCAGTTGGATGTGGCGGCCAGGGGCTTCAGCTTCCGACTCGATGGCCCGCTCGACATGCGCATGAATCCGGAGGCAAACGGGGAAACCGCGGCTGACTTAATCCAGCGACTCGAGGAAGCCGCGTTGGCGGATCTGATCTACGCCTATGGGGAGGAGCGTTTGTCACGCCGGATCGCTCGTCGGATCAAGAACGATTTGTCTAACCATGGTGCGTATGCAGGCACCGCAGCTCTGGCTTACGCGGTGGCGGGTTGCTATCCACCGAAGGCTCGTCGAGGGCGGATTCATCCGGCGACACGTACCTTTCAGGCCCTGCGCATTGCCGTGAACGATGAGCTTGGCGTGCTGGATCGTTTGCTTCAGCTGGCTCCCGATTGGCTTCAGCCCAGTGGAGTGCTGGCGATCATCAGCTTCCATTCGTTGGAGGACCGTCGGGTGAAAACCGCTTTTTTGCAGGACGAACGCCTTGAGCGGATCACGCGTAAGCCATTGACTGCGGATGAGCAGGAACAGGAGACGAATCCCCGTAGCCGCAGCGCCAAACTGCGGCTGGCCCGTCGTCGGCCCCCCACGCAGATCAGCTGAGGAATCCCGTGCTGTCCTCACTGCCAAAGATCTGTCGGTAGGCGGCTGTGGAGATGAAAATCACCACAGGGAATGCCGCCAGTAGGCCGACGCAACAGAGTCCCAGCCCGACGAGCAGGATGAAGGCCTCAATGATGACAAGAAGCACCACCGACCACCAGGAAGGATCCACGCCGGAACGTCCGCTTTGGATCGTGTCGAAGGGGTTGCCATCCTGGATTAGGGCGATCCAGGGCAGAAACTTCTGGTTCACCGCCAGATAGATGAACACGACGGCGGCTGTAATGGCGGGGATGAAGACCAGGGCCTGATTGAGCTGGGCTACTTGGCCACTGATCAAAAGGCTGATCCAGACGATGATGCCGAGAATGAGCGCCAGCACGAGCTGGTTAATGAACAGTCGACCGGCGGCTCCTCCGTCCAAGCGGATTAACTCCGAGAAATTGGGCTTCTCGCCATCAAGGGCTTTCCATGCACCTCGGATCAGCCCGGTCACACCCCAGAGGCTAATAATCGTGCTGCCCAGCCAAGACACGACTAAACCAATGATTTGAACCGTGGTGGAAGTGCTGCCGGAGAAGGCCACGACCACGTTGGCAATGGCCTGGAAGAGTGCCGAAAGGACCCAAAAAAGAAGGACAAACAACACGAAGGGCCAGGGTGACTTCGTGAAGGCGTTCCAGCCGTCTTCGACGGCTTTCATCACCTGCAGCCTGGAGCTGCCGCTGGAATCGGTCATGACCCTGGTGTTGAGCAAAAGGACTCTCGCTGGAACGTAGCGATTTGAACGGTTGTTTTCAGTGGCCCTGTCGCAAACCCTTCACCACGTCACTGATGGTTTGGATCGCGCGGTTGATCTCCTCCTCCTGGGTCATCCTGCCCAGGCTCAGTCGGAGAGAGGCCTGGGCTTCCTCCCGGCTGAGGCCAAGAGCTTGTAGTACATGGGAGGGGTGGCCGGCGCTGCAGGCGGATCCGCTACTGCAGTGCAGCCTGCCCCGAAGGGATTGCTGCAGGCGATTGCCGTTGATTCCCGTCACTTGAATGTTGAGGTTGTGGGGCAGTCGCGGCTCGATTGCACCGTTGAGCCGTACGCCTGGGACCTGTTCCTGAAGGCCGTGCCAAAGCTGGTTGCGCAGTTCCCCCATCCGGATGCTCCGCGCATTGAGATCCTCAAGGGCGAGCTCTGCCGCGCGGGCCAGGCCCACGATCAGGGGCACGGGTAACGTTCCCGGCCGCAAACCCCGCTCCTGTCCGCCTCCAAACTGCAGGGGCTGGAGTTTGATCCCTTCTCCGATCACAAGGGCACCGATGCCCTTCGGGCCGTAAAGCTTGTGGCCGCTGATGCTGGCGAGATCCACGCCAAGGCGCTTGGGGTGGAAAGGCAGATGTCCGAAGGCCTGGGCGGCGTCGCTGTGCAGCCTGGCGCCCTGTGCATGACAGAGGCCTACCAGCTGCTCCAGGGGTTGAATGACGCCGATCTCATTGTTGGCAGCCATCACACTCACCAGCATCGTGTCGGGCTGTAGGGCTGCTTCCATTTGGCCGGGGGTGACCAAGCCGTCTGCTTCTGGTTTTAGGAGTGTGAGGCGGAACCCTTCCCTCTGCAGCTGCTTCAGGGGATCAAGAACAGCGTGGTGTTCGGTGCAGACGCTGATCAGGTGGCCCGGGCGGCCCGCTTGCTCTGCCATCGCCCGGGCATGGCCCAGGAGGGCCAGATTGTTGGCCTCCGTGGCACCGCTGGTAAAGATCAACTGCTCTGGATCCACGTCCAGGCAGGCAGCGAGGCGGTCTCGGGCATCACTGACCGCCGCTGCTGCCGTTAGACCCAGCCGATGCTGACGGCTCGAGGGGTTACCCCATTGGATCTGCCACCAGGGCTCCATCGCCTCAACCACCTCAGGAGCGCAAGGTGTCGTGGCCTGAAAGTCCAGTGCCACAGGCTGCTCGTCCCTGGCGTTGCGTTTGGGAGGGCTTGGCAGCATGGTGTGACCTCAGCTCCCGATGCGATGCGCGCCGTTCAACGAACGCTCAGTCTGATCCTTCTGGTTGGTTGTGGCTGGATTGGCCAATCCGCTGGCGCGATCGAACGGGATGAATTGCTCGAAAAGATGAAACGGATGCGTCCGCAGGAGATGACGATCCTGGAGACCAGAACGATCGACGGTGGAACCTTCACCCTGGGGATCTTTTCGGTTTCCTCTGACGCGACTGATCCAGACCTCCGTCGCTACAAGCTTTGGCAGGAATTCCCCAATGATCTCGTGGTGCCGACAGAGTCGGTCAACTGCAGCACTGAGAGCCCGTTGCGGGTCACCCGTGATGCTGAGGCCATTTATGTGCGTCGCCTCAATCCTGGTGGATTGGTCACCACAGCCAACCGAGAGGACCATCTGGTGTGGTGGGCGGCCTGCCAGCCCGAACAGGCTGGAATCGATCCATCCACCCTCACAGACACAGCACGGGGGCTTGGCTATTCCACTGTTCTTGCCGAATCGATCGAGACACTGCGTCTCCCCTAAGAGACAACACCCCTAGATTCCGTTGAGAACCTGTCAGGGCCATGACCTCCACTCCTCCAGGGGATGCAGATTCCCAGTCGATTGAAGCGTCCTCTCGTCCGACCCCAAGGCTTCTGTTGGTGGATGATGAGCCCGGACTTCGCACAGCGGTGCAGGCCTATCTCGAGGACGAGGGCTTTCAGGTGACCACTGCGGTGGACGGCCTGGACGGCTGGGAGAAGGCACAGCAGCTGATGCCGGATCTGGTGATCAGCGACGTGATGATGCCTCGCTGTGACGGCTACGGTTTGCTCGAGAAGATGCGTGGCGACGAGCGCCTCGGGGGTACCCCTGTGATCTTCCTAACCGCTAAGGGCATGACCGCCGACCGCACCCAGGGTTATGTGGCTGGAGTGGATGACTACATCCCGAAGCCGTTCGATCCGGATGAATTGGTGGCCCGTGTGCGCAATGTGGTGAGCCGACAGGACCGCTTGCTGACAGAGGCCGCTCGCTTTGCCGATGCCGACGTCGGACAAATGGCCCGGCAGATCAACGAGATCCGCTCGATGCTCTCAGGTTCAGCTGAGGCCGCCGCTGCCGCTGATACGCCACAGCTCAGTTTCACCCCCCGAGAAGCGAGCGTTCTTCAGCTCGTGGCGGAGGGGCTCATGAACAAAGAAATCGCCCGCCAACTGGAAACCTCGATTCGCAACGTTGAGAAGTACGTGAGCCGCCTGTTCATTAAGACCGGCACTTCCAGTCGCACTGAACTGGTGCGCTTTGCCCTGCAGAACCGTTTGGTGGATTGATGGCGGTGCCGTCGGGATGGCGACCGGCTGCGTTCAATCAAGGATGGACCTATCGCGACAAGGTTGTGGCTGATGAGGCCGGGCATCGTGTCAGTGACGTGCTCGCATCCCGGCATCGCCATTCGCCGGCATCGGTTTGGTCTCAGAGATTGGAGGCCGGGCAGTTGACCTGCAATGGCGAGCCATTACTCGTTGATGCCGCCATGGCCACGGGCGACCAAATTCACTGGCAGCGTCCGCCTTGGCTGGAGGCAGCGGTGCCTGATCAGTGGGAGACGATTCACGATGACGGTGATCTGCTGGTGATCAATAAGCCGTCGGGTCTGCCTGTGATGCCAGGTGGTGGATTTCTTGAGCACACCTTGACGGCGCTGATGGAGCAGCGCAGCCAGGAGGCTGGCGAGTCGCGGCCCCCCAGGCCTGTGCATCGCCTTGGTCGGTTCACATCAGGTCTGCAGGTGTGTGCACGGCGCGCCGGCACCCGGGCTTCACTCTCCCGTCACTTCCGCCCCGATGCCGGTTCCTGCAAGCTCTATCTGACCTGGAGCCGTCGATTGGAAGATCTCGACTTGGGCATGACTCTTGATGTCAAGACCGACGTGATCGAACGGCCCCATCCCCTGCTCGGTTGGGTTTGGGGTCCGGAGTTGCCTGATGAGCAGCCGGTGCGACGGCGGCTGAAGGCGCATTCCCACCTCACCCTGCTCGATCGCCGGGAGCAGGGGGATTTCCTCCAGGTGGCGATCACCACGGGCCGTCCTCATCAGATTCGTATCCATCTCGCCCAGCTGGGCAGTCCTCTGTTGGGTGATTCTCTCTATCTGGAGGGTCTAAAGATCAACCCCGCTGTGACGCCTGGAGAGGGCGGTTATCGCTTGCATGCCTGGCGTCTGGAAGGGCTCCCGATTGAGGGTGATGGAGGCCTTTGTTTGGAGGCACCGCTACCCGCGGACTTCATGATTGGTGGCAGTCTGGATGGCCTTGGCAGGAGGGACGGTTGATGGCCGAGGTGGGAGCAACGCCCACTGACCAAAGGCTGCTCGAACGGATTGGAGATCGCAGTATTGCTCTCACCAGCGCTGAGGCCGCTGTCGATGTTGGACTGCCATTGGCTGTGGTGGAGCCTCGTCTGCTGGCTCTAGCAGTCGCGAGTGGTGCCCAGCTGCGGGTCAGTGGGGCTGGGGAGGTGAGCTATGTATTCCCAGCCCATCTGCGTCGATTGCTTCACTCTCGTTCCTGGCGCCTGCGAGCGCGGGCGGGACTGCGGCGGTTGTGGGCTTTTGTGTTCCGATTGGTCCGCTGCGCCTTCGGTGTGGTGCTGGTGCTGTTGGTGCTCGTGGTCAGTGTGTTGGTGCTGGCGCTTGGGCTGGTGATGCTGGCCCGTTTGGATGATGACGCCGGCGATGTGCTCGGTGCGGTCATCGGTGGCAGCCTGGAGCTGCTGGTCCGTCTGGCAGTGGCGGTGTGCAGCGATCAGCTCTGGTATGGCTCCCCCGGCAGCTACCCCAGGGCCGAAGGTCAGACCGCGCCAAAGCGAGTCGCATTCCTGGAGTCGGTGTATTCCATTCTGTTCGGCGACGGGGATCCGAACAGCGGCTTGGAGCAGCGGCGCTGGAAGCGGATCGGGGCAGTGCTGCAGCGGCGCGGTGGCGTGGTGATCGCGGAGGATCTGGCCCCTCTGCTGGATCTTCCGGCACCCCCGTCCGACTGTCAGCTCGGCTCCGACTGGGCCGATCAGGCCATGCTGCCCGTGTTGCTGCACTTTGATGGTCGGCCGGAGGTGTCGGAGCAGGGGCAGCTCATCTATCACTTCCATGCGTTGCAGGGCAGCACATCTGCAGACACACCCTTCCCGGCCCAGCCGTTGCGGGAACGCCGCATTCGCTTCAGTCGGGCCAGCCAGGATCAGCGGCTCGGCTATGCCGCTCTGACCGGAACCCTGCTGCTCCTTTCGCTGGTGCTGCTGCAGTGGAGCCTGCCTGTTTCGACCATCCTGGTGGTCATTGCTGAGTTGGGTCTCAGTTATGCGCTGCTGCTGCTCGGGGTGCCGCTGTTACGAGCGCTTGTGTTGCGGCGGAGCAATGCGGTGATCCAGGCTCGCAACCGTCTGCGTCAGCGCTGGGCGGCATGGGCGCAGACCCACGTCGGCTCTCTGGATGTCAAACGCCAGCTGGCTGCTCAACGGCGTCGCGCCCATTCCAATGTGGATGCAGCGCCCGTTTACACCACAGAACAGGATCTGATCACTCAGGAGATCGATACTTGAGATTTTCGGTCAAGCCTGATCCAGCCTTGATGCTTTGAATGCTGTCTTTGCCAGCATTGGCAAGAGCGACTGAATCTCTCTTGCGTCTGTCTTTTGCTGGTTCCGTTGCACTCTTGCTGACGGCTACTGCCGGATGCGGTTTGGTGCAGAGCCCGAAGAAACAGGGTCAACCGCCCACGACCCGGCTGCTGCGCTTGGCCTTGTGCGCTCCGAAGAGTGGAGTGTTTTTGGATCACAACGCTGATGTGATGGTGAGTGTGGGCGATCGTCTTTCCTATGTCGTGCCCGTGGCCGAGGTTGAGGCTGAGGACACACACAACTGCGCTCAACCGATCGGCACTTTGTATGGCGGTGAAGAGATCGTGGAGCGGCGAACCTCCAAGGACGGAGCGCACAGCTACCTGACCGATATGCAGGGCACAGTGATGCTCCCTGAGGGCAACTTGCGCCTGATGGCGATGGGCGCACTCCAATTCACACCTCAGGAGCGATCCTCGATCGTTCGAGGCGAACAGGCGTTCAGCTTGAGGGCGTTGTTCCCGGAGCCGCATGCGGCGTCGGTTCAGGGACAGGGAGGGGACTTCGCTGGCTTGATCGGCACCGCCAAGCTTGAGCCGGGGCGTCCGCCCTTGCTGTTGATCAGTCTGTTCCCCCAGGTGACCTTGAACCGTTGATCCCTTGGAGCCTTTGCCTGCTTCCGTCCCGGCCTGGGACCTTCACCTTCAACGTTGGCGAAACGCAGGTCTGATTGATGAGGCTGCGGCGGCATCGATCGTGGCCTGGGAACAGGAGCGCCTGGAAGGACAACCCGCGAGGGCTCAGCCTGCGCTGACCTGGCCAGTGCGGCTGTTGGTGCTGGTGGGCTCGCTGCTGCTTGCGGCTGGTGTGCTGTTGTTTGTTGCTGCCCATTGGGATCAGCTCTCACCGCTCAGCCGGTTTGGATTGCTCTGGTTGTGCACCGTGGCGATGCATCTCGGTGGCCACTGGTTTGCCCAGCGTCTGCCTGTGATGTCGAAGGGGCTGCATGCAGTTGGAACGATCAGCCTGGGGGGTGGGGTGTTCCTTTGCGCGCAGAGTTTCAACCTCGAGCTCAATTGGTCGCTTCGTTGGGGACTGCTGCTCTGGTCACTCGCGGCGGCGGCAGGCTGGTGGCTGCTGCGTCAGGGGCCACAGCTGGTGCTGCTGAGTTTGCTGCTGCCCGGCTGGCTGGGGGCGCTGCTGGCCATGGAGCTGGAGCGGTTCGATCCGGAGTTCAGTTCCTGGGCCGGGCTTCCCTGGGTCGTGAGCAGTGTGTTGTTGGCCCTCACCTATTTCACGGCGCCGATGCGCCCTGTCGCTGGCCCTGCCCAGCGCGTGTTGCTCTGGGTCGGGGGCCTCTTGTTGCCACCCGGGTTGATTGTGTTGGCGCTGGCGGCGTCCTCAAAGCCACCAATGCCGCTGCCGTCGACCTGGCCCATGCTGCTGGCCTGGGGGCTCCTGCTGGGGCTGCCCATGCTGCTGGCCTGGCTGTTGCGCCGCCATCGGGCCTGGCCGTTGGCCCTGGCATTGGTCTGGATTCTGGTGGACCTGCAGGTGCAAGGTCAGGAGCTCACAGTGCTCAGCTTTCTGTGGTGGGGGCTTGGTGCCATCGGTCTGATGGCTTGGGGGACGGCGGAGGCCCGTGCTGAACGAATCAATTTCGGCACCGCCCTGTTTGCCATCACCTTGATGGGCTTCTACATCGCTGAAGTGATGGGGCGCTTGGAGCGCTCGTTGAGCCTGCTCGGTTTGGGTTTGCTGTTTCTGGCTGGGGGCTGGGGCTTGAACCGTTTGCGTCGCTCGCTTTTGCCTGTTCAGAAGGAGACCCTGCAATGACGATGCGGCGTTCTGGTGTGTCTCTGGCGCTGTTTCAAGCCGGACTGTTGCTGCTGGTTGGCTTGACCTTCTGGATGGAGCGCCTCATCTCACCGCGGCTCTGGGCGCTGGCGCAACCGGTGGATCCCAACCTCCCCATTCGCGGGCGTTACGTCAGCCTGCGTTTGCTCGTGCCGTTGTCGGGCGCCGAGACGTCTGAATCAACGACCAAGTCCGTGATTCTGCAGGCGCAAGGTGACCGGCTGGTGGCCCAAAACGATGGAGACGGTGAGCGCTATGCCGGTCAGTTGATCCGTCGGGACGGCCAAGCCCTGGTGGAGTTGACCGAGCCCCTGGCGCTGTTCATCCCTCCCGACGTCAAAGATCCGTCGCGCCGTTCGCCAACGGATCCACTTTGGGTTGAGGTGACGTTGCCGCGGAGCGGGGCGCCGCGGCCGATTCAGCTCGGTGTTCTGAGGGAAGGACGCTTGCGCCCCCTGAGCCTGCGTTAAGCCAATCAGCCATTGGGCGGCTTCAACCTCAGGCCTTGCGGAACTCGATCAGACGCGAGAAGTAGAAGGGGGCCTGATTCAGGCTGCGGCGCACCAGCTTGAAGCCACAGGCTTCAGCGGCTTTGACGATGCCGGCTTCCTTGAGGGTGTAGGCCCTGGTGGTTTTGCTGGGGCCGGGGAAGAGTTGGCCAATTCCCTTGAGCAGCGCCAGCAGCGGGGTGTAAGGGGCAAAGCTCACGATCAGGCGCTCTTCGGTGAGGCTGCAGAGGTGCTTCACCATCTCCTCGGCCGCGGGCTGGGGGTAATGGATGAAGACATCTAGACAGCAGACGGTGTGAAAAGAGCCGCGGATGCTTTCCAGGTCGGAAGCGCTGAAGTTGAGCTTGGCCATGTTGAGTCCGGCTTCGCGGGCGCGGCGATCGGCCTCCTTTGCCATCGCTTCCGAGATGTCGCTGGCTTGGATTGAGCCAGCGCCCATCGCCGCTAGAGGCAGGCTCAGGCTGCCCACACCGCAGCCGGCATCGCAGAAGCTCACGTTGGTGAGTTCGTTGCTGGTTTTGATCCAGCCGAGGACTTCATCCACGGTTTTCTGATGGCCGATGCGGATGTTGCGCTGCACCTTGTTCACATCGTCGCTTTCGCTGTAGATGCGGTTCCAGCGATCGAAGCCAGTGGTTTCGAAGTAGCCCTTCACCTCCTGCTTTTCGACCTGCTTGGTGTTCAGCAGCTGCTCGGGAGCCATGGGCGGTGGAGGGGGCGGATCGCGGGGATCCTAAGCAGCGTGCCTCCAGCTGAGCTGATGACAGCTGCTCTCCCAGTGCCAGCGCAGCAACTCGTGGAGGCTTCTGCCGACCAGAAGGGCCTCGGGCAGGGACTCGGGCATCGATGTGGCGCTCGGTTCCAGCACCTCTCGTGGTGCCAACGTGGCGGCCCAGATCGACGCTTCAGGCCTGTTTCCCCACGAGGCCAGACGAATGGCGCCGTCCAGCAATGGCAGGGTGACCCCTGCCAGGGTGCCGTCCTCCAGTCGGCAGGTTCCGTTGTCCACCAGAAGCACCCGTTCGTCCCAGCGATGGCGACCATCTGCCAGGCCGTAGGGCGCTAAGGCGTCACTGACTAAGACCAGCTGATCCCCCGCTAGTTGCTGGAGCAGTACCGCCATGGTGGGATGGACATGGACGCCATCGGCGATCAGCCCCATGGCAATGTCGCCCTGGCGACAGGCTTCAGCGATAGGACCGGGGCCCCTGTGATGCATCCCGGGCATGGCATTGAAGCTATGCGTCAGCATCGTCACGCCATGGTCGAAGCCAGTGAGTGCTTGTTCGGCTGTGGCGCTGCTGTGCCCCAGTGCGACGCAGATGTTGAGATCCCGCAACCGGGTGATCACAGCTGCTGCCCCCTCCAGCTCCGGGGCGAGAGTCATCAAGGCGATCTCCGCTTCGAAGCCTCCAATGCGTGCGTCCAGTGCTTCAAGGCTTGGGGCACAGAGATGCTCTCTGGGGTGGGCGCCCCGTCGTGCTTCTGCAAGGAAGGGACCCTCGAGATGGGCCCCGAGCAGATGACAGCGTTGGGGTCGCTTTTTCGTCCTGGCAGCCTGCAGGACTGCTAAGGATCGGCGTAGAGGTTCCACCGCGCAGGTGACGAGCGTGGGGCTGATCGCTTCCACTCCGTCTTGCCAGAGCTGATCCAGCAGCTTCAGGAGGCGGGGGAGATCAGCTTCCTGGAGCTCAGGGAAGGCCAGGCCAAGACCGCCGTTGATCTGCAGGTCCACGCCCATGGGGCTGAGCCAGTCGCCCTGCCAGTCTTCGCCGGCCATCGCCGCACTCGGCTGCATCGGCGTCAGAGCGTGAATGCGTTGGCGTTGATCCACCTCGATTGACCAGAAGTCCGGCGCTGCAGGATCTGTAGCGTCAGGACGTCGGGGCAGGCGGACGTTGGTGATCCGTCGCATGGCAGGTGACCGGAACGTGTCCGTGCGGGACGATGACAGTCTCGCCAGTTCGCACTCGCCCTGTCAGAGCCTTGACCTCATTCCCCTCACAAGCGATGTCTGATCAGCCCCAGGTTGCGGTGATCATGGGCAGTGATTCCGATTTGCCCAGCCTGCATCCGGCGGTGAAGGCTCTCGAAGACTTGGATGTTTCGGTGGAGGTGCGGGTGCTTTCGGCCCACCGCACCCCGCTGGAGATGGTTGCTTTTGCTCAGCAGGCCAGGGATCGAGGTGTGCGGGTGATCGTGGCTGGAGCGGGTGGGGCTGCCCATTTGCCGGGAATGGTGGCCTCGCTGACCACTCTTCCTGTGATTGGTGTGCCGGTCCAGAGCCGGGCTCTTTCGGGCGTTGATTCCCTCCATTCGATTGTGCAGATGCCCGGTGGCATCCCTGTGGCCACGGTGGCGATTGGCGGTGGTCTGAATGCTGGCCTGCTGGCGGCGCAGATCCTCGCGATTGCCGATCCTGCCCTCACGACTCGGTTGCAGACCTATCGCCAGAGTCTCCATGACACGGTTGTGGAGAAGGATGCCCGTTTGTTGGAGCTTGGGGCGAGTGTTTATCTCGAGAGCATGAGCGATCGCTGACGCCCAGCCACGCACTTGAGCGTCTGCGCACAATGAAACCAATTCGCCCGTTGCCATGGCCTGGCCCTTCTGGCTGCGCTGGGCTTTGGCCCTGCCGCTGGTCACGCTCAATCTGTACGTGTGCCGGCAGCTCCTGCTTCCCCTGGCCCCTTTCCCCGCACTCTTTTTGACTGCGGCACTGATCGCCTTTCTGCTCGACATTCCAACTCGTTGGCTGATGCGCAGCGGACTGCCCCGTTGGCTGGCGATCCTGTTGGTGACTGTGCTCACTGCGACGGGGCTGGTGCTCGCTGCCGTCACGCTTGTGCCTTTGTTGCTTGATCAGCTGGCCCAGCTGATCAATACCCTGCCCAGCTGGCTTGCGGCAGCAGAAGACTGGATTAACCGTGTGCAGGACTGGTCTCTGCAGCGGGGACTCCCCAGTGATTTCGGTGATTTCAGCAGTGATCTGCTCACCCGCCTCAGTCGTGTTGCCAGTCAGTTCAGCCAGCGCCTGCTCGCCATCCTTGGAGCGACGCTTGGCACCACGATCAACACGGTGATTGTGCTCGTCTTGGCAGTGTTCTTCCTGCTGAGCGGAGATTCGATGACCGCCGGTCTGGCCCGTTGGCTGCCGCAGTCGTGGCGGGAGCTCGTGGTCACCACCATCACGGCGACATTCCGCGGCTATTTCGCTGGACAGGTGGTATTGGCGCTGATCCTCAGCCTCGGTCAGATCGTGGTGTTCACCGTCTTGGGGATTCCTTATGGGGTGCTGTTCGCCGTGCTGATTGGTTTCACCACGTTGATTCCTTATGCCAGCGCCCTGATGATCGTGGCGGTTAGTGCCTTGCTGGCGATTCAGGATCCCCGCACTGGTTTAGAGATCCTTGCTGCCGCGATCGCTGTTGGCCAGATCGTCGATCAGGTGATTCAGCCTCATCTGATGGGCAATTTGCTTGGGCTGCAACCGGCCTGGCTCCTGATTGTCCTGCCCCTGGGGGCAAGGGCAGGCGATCTGTTTGGCTTTGGCTCCTTGCTCGGGTTGCTGCTGGCTGTTCCCGTCGCCAGTTGCACCAAAACGTTTGTGGATGCCTGGCAGTCCGAGGTCAGGCCTGGGCCGGAATAATGCCCTGGTCGATCAGGGCACCGACCACCTGATTGACGCAGGCATCCAGATCGCTGGCACCGGTGTCGACTGACAGCTCCGGGTGTTCCGGTGCTTCGTAGGGGCTTGAAATGCCTGTGAACTCCTTGATCTCCCCGGCCCGTGCCTTGGCGTAAAGCCCCTTGGTGTCACGTTGTTCGCAAACGCTTAGGTCCGCTGAGCAGAAGATCTCGATGAAATCGCCGTTCTCCACCAATGCCCGGGCCTTGTCGCGGTCGGCGCGGAAAGGGGACACGAAGGCGGTGAGAACAATCACGCCGGCGTCGAGAAACAGCTTGGCCACCTCGCCGATGCGGCGGATGTTCTCCTCGCGATCCGCGTCGGAGAAGCCCAGATCCTTGCAGAGGCCATGGCGCACATTGTCGCCATCGAGCACATATGTGGCGAGCCCGCGCTCGAATAGAGCCTGGTTTACGGCATTGGCGAGGGTGCTCTTGCCGGCACCGCTGAGGCCGGTGAACCAGAGGATGGTGCTGCGGTGCCCCCTCTGTTCGGCTCTGGCTGCCCGATCCACCGAGGCGTGGTGCCAGGCGATGTTGGTGGAGGCTCCCTGGTTCGTGAGATTGCCGTAGGTGGGCGTTGCGGGCATGGGATCTGGCGTTTTCGGATCGCCATTGTCCATCAGCTATGCCCAGATGTGCCTTTCGGCTTCATCGTGCTGGGCCTCAACCTCCTGCCCGTTTGGGCCGGTATCCCTCTTTGGTCAGCAGCTCTAGGGTCAGTTCCACTTGATCCCCCTGCAGTTCCACCACCCCATCCTTGGCGGTGCCGCCGCTGCCAATGCGGCTTTTCAGTTTCTTGAGAAGACGTTTGAATCCGGCCGCATCGAGCTCGAGGCCGCGGATCACTGTCACCGTTTTGCCGCCCCGGCCACCACGGGTCGGTTGTACCCGCACGATCTGCTCAGCCTTGGGGGTCGGATCTGTTGCCGGACCACTTGGGCGCTGCAGACTGTCGCCGCTGCTGAATTCCTGCCAGCCTCCCTTTGGCATTGCCCTCCTGTCATCACCTCCATCCTGCCGTTCCTGCGATGACCGTCCCCGTCTCTGCTCCTCATTGGGCTGACTCAAGCCAGGGCCTCGGTCGTTGGATCGAGCGGCTGATCAGCATCGGTGCTCTGCGTAGGCCCCTGTTTTTTCAAGCGCGGCAGCTGATTATCCGTACCGCTGAACGCAACGGCATCCCCTGGCGACGACGGCGTTCTGAACTCAGGGATGCAGCGACACCTCTGCTCGCTCAGAGCACCACCCCTGGGCTGTCACCCCCCGACTATTACCGCGTGCGCTTTCACGCTTATGAAGAGGGCAATCTCTGCTGGCAGGCCGCGGCAGAGGCTGAGCAGGCCACTGATGCGATGGCGTTGAGGGTCTGGCCTGAGGAAGCACTCAGTCCAGGGCAGGCGCAGGCCCGATTGCGGGATGCGATCCATCAGGCAGTGGAACCCATGCTCAGCGGTCGACTGGAGCAGGTGCTTGATCTCGGTTGTTCGGTGGGTGTCAGCACCCAGGCCCTGGCCGATTGGCTGGCGGGTCGTGCGGCGGCGGCGGGGAAGGCTTCGCCACGGGTGGTGGGGCTGGACCTCTCCCCCGAAATGCTCTCCGTTGCAAGGGTTCGTGATTCGCAAGGGGTCGTGGCGGAGTGGCGCCATGCGGCTGCTGAACACACCGGCTTGGAGGCTGGGTGCATCGATCTGATCAGTCTGCAGTTCGTTTGCCATGAACTTCCCCAGACGGCAACCCATGCCGTGCTGAAGGAGGCAGCCCGCTTACTGCGACCTGGTGGCGTGCTGGTGATGGTGGATCAGGATCCCGCCTCTTCGGTCTTGCAGGCCCTGCCGGCTCCAGTGGCCACCCTGCTCAAGAGCACTGAGCCGTATATCGAGCAGTATTTCGGGCTCGATATGGAGGCCGCCCTCCATGCCGCTGGCTTCCATGCCCTCGAAGTGAGTGCTTGTGATCCGCGGCATCGCGTGATCGCCTGCTTACGCTGATCCCACGCTTCAGCGTCCGCATGCGCGGTCGTTTGTTCTGTGACCAGCACCCTGCCTTCCCAGCCCACCGATGCGGATCTGGCCGTGAATGCCAGGCCTTCCGATCGGGGCAGATTTGGGCGCTATGGCGGCCAGTATGTGCCGGAAACCCTGATGCCAGCTTTGGCTGAGCTGGAGCTGGCCGCCGCCAAAGCTTGGAAGGATCCCGCTTTCACTGCTGAGTTGAATCGCCTTCTGCGCAGCTATGTGGGGCGTGAGACACCTCTTTACGAAGCCGAGCGCCTCACCGCCCATTACCGTCGCGCCGATGGTGGTCCTCGTATCTGGCTGAAGCGTGAAGACCTTAATCACACTGGTGCCCACAAGATCAACAATGCTCTTGGTCAGGCCCTTCTCGCCCTGCGTATGGGCAAAAAGCGGATCATCGCTGAAACAGGGGCCGGCCAGCATGGCGTTGCTACAGCCACGGTATGTGCCCGATTCGGTCTGGACTGTGTTGTGTATATGGGCGCCGAAGACATGCGCCGTCAGGCGCTGAATGTCTTCCGCATGCGTCTTCTCGGTGCCACTGTCCAACCTGTGACCGCTGGGACTGCCACCCTCAAGGACGCCACCAGCGAAGCGATCCGCGATTGGGTGACCAATGTGGAAACCACCCACTACATACTCGGGTCGGTTGCGGGTCCGCATCCGTATCCGATGCTCGTGCGCGACTTCCACGCAGTGATCGGTGAGGAGGCCAAGCGACAATGCCAGGATTCCTTCGGGCGTCTGCCGGACGTGCTGGTCGCCTGCGTTGGCGGTGGATCAAACGCCATGGGCCTATTCCATCCCTTTGTGCAGGACAAGGGTGTACGCCTGATCGGGGTGGAAGCGGCCGGTGATGGTGTGGAGACCGGGCGTCATGCGGCCACGATCACCGAAGGGCGTGTCGGGGTGCTCCATGGTGCGATGAGTCTGCTCCTGCAGGACGGTGACGGTCAGGTCCAGGAAGCCCATTCGATCAGCGCAGGCCTCGATTACCCCGGCGTCGGCCCAGAGCACAGCTATTTGCGGGAGATCGGTCGGGCTGAGTATGGCGCTGTCACCGATGCGCAGGCTTTGACAGCTCTGCAGCTCGTGAGCCAACTCGAGGGCATCATCCCCGCGCTCGAGACGGCCCATGCCTTTGCCTGGTTGGAACAGCTCTGTCCCACTCTCAGTGACGGTACGGAAGTTGTCCTGAACTGTTCTGGTCGTGGAGACAAGGATGTGAACGCAGTGGCAGAGCGACTAGGGAATGAGCTGGGTGCTTGATCCTCAATCGTTTGGATCTCTACGACAGAAGCCGTTCCAGGGTCCGGGCCACTGACTGCACGGCTGCCAGAGCCGTGGCATAAGCCATGCGCATGGGGCCGACCAGGGCTACTTGGCCGATTCCCTCGCCTCCGCTGCGATAGGGAGCCTGCACCACGGAACAATGGTGGAGGGCTGCCTGGGGATGTTCCTGGCCGATCCAGACACCACCGCAGGGATGACAGTCGCTTGGAGCGAGGGCTGTGGGTTGTTCGTCCATCAGTTCCAGTAGCGGCCAGACCCGAGCGCTTTGGCTGAATTCCGGCTCGGCGATCAAGCGAGAGACGCCGTGAAACACACTTCTGGACTCTTGCGGCGTCTCCAGTTGCTGATGGCTATGGATCGCATCCTGCAGGGCTCGACCGCAGTCCTGTAGTTCCAGCGGCAGCGACTCCCAAGCGATCTGGCCATTGCCGTTGTGCTCCAGCTGCCTCCGTGCCCACAGCTCGATCGCTTCGATCTGATGCTCACTTCCGTGGGGAAGTCGCAGGTTGAGATGGGTCGCCTGGCTTGAGTTTTGAACCAGCATCACCAAAAGACGCTCCTCGCTGCGCACCAGGCGGAGTGCTTCGAGCGCGGGTTGCAGCCGGGTCGGGTGGGTGATCAGGCTCATCAGGCCTGTGAAGTCGGTGAGGCGCCTGGCCATCTGTTGAAGCAGGTCGTCGAGGGCGGCCCAACGCAGGCTGAGTTGGGTCAGTTCTTGATCCAAATGTTGAGCGGCTGCTCCCGGCGGTGGTAGCAGGCAGTCCACGTAATGGCGATAGCCGCGAGCACTGGGCACCCTGCCTGCGGAGGTGTGGGGCTGGGTGAGCAGTCCGCGCTGCTCAAGGGCTCCCATCGCATAGCGCACCGTGGCTGAGCTGGCCTTGAGCCCAAAGCGCTTCACGAGGGTGCGGCTGCCCACCGGTTCAATGGTGTCGACATAGTGGTGCACCGTGGCTCGCAGCACTTCCTGTTGTCGGCTGGGCAGGGGTTCCAAGAGGTTGCTGTCACCACCTCGATCGTACGGGGCGTGTTCGCTTAGTACCGCGGCACGCCAGGGTCCACCTGCTGGCTCCAGGCATCAATGCCGCCTTCCAGATTCCAGACGGTTAGGTCAGGGCGTTGCGCCAGCAGCCAGCAGCCGAATTGCCAGCTGCGCACCCCGGCATGACAGACCACCACAACATCTCGATCAGCATTGAATTGCTCCAGAAGATCGTCCATCCATCGATCGGCTGCGCTGAGGGGCAGATGCAAGACATCACCTGGGAACGCTGCGACAGCCAGTTCCTGCTCTTCTCTGACATCGACAACCCTTGGAGGGTTCGCGTCCTCAAGCAGGTGTTGGAGATTGACTGCGGAGAGGGGTTTGGGCCGGCCTGCGGCATCGGGGTTGATCATCGATTCATTCTGAATCCCCCTGGCATCTGCCCCGGAATGGACAAAGATGTCGTCAAGTGGCTTGATCGCCGGCCCATGAAGGCCCGCTCTTTTCTTCTCGCTGTAGCCGCCTCGGTGCTGCTCCTGCTCACCTCGGCTGCGGGGATTTGGTGGACGATGGCTCGACAGAGTCCTCTGCGCCAAGCCCAGCGACCGCTGGAGCTGCCTCGGGCAGCTCAGTTCGTTCCGCGCCAGGCGGCTCTGAGCCTGCATTGGCTCATGGATCCCGGTCGATTGCCAGCCTATGCAGAGGCCGTTGCACCCTCGAAGCAGCGCCGTGCTGCCCGTGAGGCGGTGCAAGAGCTGCGTGATGGGGCTTTTGCTCTGGCAGGTCTGGAGTACAGCGATGAGTTGGCCGACTGGCTTGGGCCTGAAGTGAGTCTCGCCCTGCTCGATTCGGGCGGTGATGATGGACGTCTGGGCTGGGTGCTGGCTCTTTCCAGTCGGGATCAAGATGGACCGCGGCGGTTTTTGCAGCGTTTCTGGCAGACCCGCAGTTTGGCCGGTACAGATCTGCAGGTCAGTAGTTACCGCGGCATGGGCGTGATCAGTGGCCGTGGGGCCTTGCTGGGGCGCGATCCTCAGCCTCTTGCCACGGCTTTGATCGACAACGATCTCCTGCTGATTGCCTCGGGTCGAGGCGTGCTGGAGCAGGCTCTCGATGTGTCCCAGCTCGATGATCAACATCAGCTCGGCGATCTTGATCTTCAGCGTCGCTTGACCCAGCTTGGCGATGGGGTGGCCCTGGTGACGGCATCGCCTCAGGCGCTGGGCTCCTGGCTGGGCATGCCTGCTGAGCTGGTGAACCATTCCGACCTGGAAGGGTTGGTGGCGGCTCTAGGCGTCCAAGGAGCTGATCTGGCGGTGGATGGAATGCTGCGCTTCCGCGCTCCAGTGGTGGCGGCAGAGGCCTCCAACCCTGACGCAGCCGCTGCTCGTGAGGCTCTCTTGGAGTTCGCAGGGGGGAGCGCCGATGCCCTGGCTCTGCTCACCAATCCCTCTGCCCTATTGCAGGTGGCCAACGACGATCCCCAAGCGCAATGGCTTGGCCCATTGCTACGGGGGCAGCTCAAGGCCTTGGCCTCTCCGGCTCTGGATGCCATCAGTGCTCGGAATGACGGCCCGATGCTGTGGGAACTGCAGCCGCAGGGATGGCTGGTGGGGACTGAGGCAGGGCGTCCGGGATTTGACGCCGTCGATGCCGCCCTGAGCCAAGAGGGCCTTGGGGCTTCGTCACTTGATGCTGAACGTGGTCAGCTCACGGTTTGGACCCGCTTACAGCGCAAGCGAAGTCATGGTCAGGAGTCGTTGCAGGCTGAACTGGCGGTGGCCCTTGCCCGTGAGGGACGTCAGGAGTGGTGGGGGGAGAGTCTTGACACGGTGCAGCAGCGTCGTGATGACAAGCCACTCCAACAGCGCTTACGGCAATTGAAGGCGCTGGAGCACCACCAGCTGCCGCTGCCCCAGCAACTGGCACTGGCTGCGCCCCTCAGTCGTGATCAGCTTCAGCGCTGGCGTCCCTGGACATTGGTGCAGACCGTGGCGGGTCGCTCCCTGTTGGATCAGGTGCAGGGGTTGGCCCTGGCTGTGGGGCCGGACCCCACGGATGACACGGCTTCATTCGCTGATCAGGCTGTTGGTGGCGACACTCTGCGCTTGCGTGCCTTGCTCAACCTGGGTTGATCTCTTCCTGCTTCGTCATGGGATCGCTGTGGAACGCCTTGCGGGCCGCGATCACCCCGACCGCTCGCTGACGCAGCGGGGTCGACAACGCACCGAGGCTGTGCTGACACGCCTTGTGAGGGCTGGTTTGCGTGCCGATCGCTTGATCTCGAGTCCTTTCGCTCGAGCCTTGGAAACGGCGTGGCTGGCTCACCGTGCCGGCTTCGCACCTGAACCAGAGTTGTCATCGTTTCTCAAGCCAGGTGGCGATCATCACGCCCTGCTCCCGCAGCTCCAGGGGCGATGCCTGTTGGTCGGCCATGAACCTGATCTCAGCGCTTTTGCCGCTGACCTTCTCGGAGCCCCACCAGGGCTCTTGCGCATGCGCAAAGCGGGCTTCTGCCATTTGCGATTGCCAAGCAGCGAGGGGCCTGTCGTCGGGACCGCGCGCTTGGAGCTGTTGTTGCGTCCAGGGCTGCTCTTGCGCGGCGCCGATTAGGTTGCATTGGCGATGCAGGTTGGGGGTGGCACAGTCTTCAGTTGAGGAGATCCGCCACGAGCGGACAGGCATCGTCTTCCGCCCCGGGCTCGATGGGGTGCCTGCTACCCAGTCGTCCATCTGTGACATTGATGGACAGCAGGGGCGTTTGTCCTATCGCGGCTATCCGCTGGAGGAACTCGCCGCCGAGAGCACCTTTCTGGAAACGGCTTATTTGCTGATTTGGGGAGAGCTGCCCACCACTGATCAGCTCAAGGCATTCGAGCATGAGGTGCAGATGCACCGGCGGGTGAGCTTCCGGGTGCGGGACATGATGAAGTGCTTCCCGGCCACCGGTCACCCGATGGATGCCCTGCAGTCGAGCGCAGCATCCCTTGGATTGTTCTATTCCCGTCGGGCGATTGACGACCCCAAATACATCTATGCGGCGGTGGTGCGGCTGATCGCCAAGATCCCCACGATGGTGGCTGCGTTCCAGCTGATCCGCAAAGGCCAGGACCCGATCCAACCCCGCGACGATCTGGCTTATTCCGCCAATTTTCTCTACATGCTCACGGAGCGGGAACCTGATCCGTTTGCCGCCCGCATCTTTGATCGCTGTCTGATGCTTCATGCCGAGCACAGTCTCAATGCCAGTACCTTCAGTGCTCGCGTCACAGCGAGCACTCTTACCGATCCCTACGCCGTGGTTGCGTCCGCAGTCGGGACCTTGGCCGGTCCTCTCCACGGCGGTGCCAATGAAGATGTGCTGGCCATGCTGGAAGAGATCAGCTCCCCTGATCAGGCGGCGGCTTATCTCGATGACGCGATTGCGAACAAGCGCAAGGTGATGGGCTTCGGCCACCGGGAGTACAGGGTGAAGGACCCTCGGGCGGTGATTCTTCAGGCTCTTGTCGAGGAGATGTTTGAGCGCTTCGGTCACGACGAGCTCTATGACGTCGCCCGCGCCCTGGAGGCTGCTGCCGAAACCCGGCTTGGACCGAAGGGCATCTATCCCAATGTCGATTTCTATTCCGGACTCGTCTATCGGAAGCTGGGGATCCCCCGCGATCTGTTCACACCAGTGTTTGCCATTTCCCGGGTGGCAGGTTGGTTGGCCCATTGGCGGGAACAGCTCGGTGCCAACAGGATTTTCCGTCCCTCGCAGATCTACACAGGCAGTACCCAGCGCAGCTGGATACCGCTTGAAAGCCGCCTCCCGACTGCGGGCGCCTAAGTTGCTTCCATCTCACCCCTGAACATGGTGACCTCCCTTGCCACCACAATGACGGCCCTGGTGAGCCCCGGTCTGGACCTGGAGTTCAGTTTCAGCCAGGCATTGCAAGGACTCGGCCTTTCCCCTGACGTCGCTCATCTGCTTTGGCTGCCCCTGCCGATGCTGCTGGTGCTTGTGGCGGCTGTGGTGGGTGTGCTGGTCACGGTTTGGCTGGAACGCAAGATCTCAGCGGCCGTTCAGCAGCGCATTGGGCCTGAATACGCTGGTGCCCTTGGGGTGCTTCAGCCGCTAGCTGATGGCCTCAAGCTGCTGGTGAAAGAGGACATCATTCCGGCTCGTGCCGACAGCGTGCTGTTCACCCTCGGCCCGGTGCTCGTGGTGGTGCCGGTCATCTTGTCTTGGCTGATCGTTCCTTTTGGCCAGAACCTGCTCGTGAGCAATGTGGGGGTTGGCATTTTTCTCTGGATCTCGCTTAGCAGCATTCAGCCGATTGGCCTGCTGATGAGCGGCTACGCCTCTAACAACAAGTACTCCCTGCTGGGGGGATTGCGGGCTGCGGCCCAGTCGATCAGCTACGAGATCCCCCTCGCTCTGGCTGTCCTTGCGGTCGTGATGATGAGCAATTCCCTCAGCACGATTGACATCGTCGACCAGCAGACCGGTGCCGGTTTGCTCAGCTGGAATATCTGGCGTCAGCCCGTGGGCTTTCTGATCTTCTGGATCTGTGCTCTGGCTGAATGCGAACGTCTTCCTTTCGATCTTCCGGAAGCAGAGGAAGAGCTGGTCGCCGGGTATCAGACCGAGTACGCCGGGATGAAGTTCGCCCTCTTCTATCTCGGCAGCTACATCAACCTGGTGCTTTCCGCCCTGTTGGTGTCGGTTCTCTATCTCGGCGGCTGGGGCTTCCCGATTCCGGTGGAATGGCTGGCAGGCTGGATGGGCCAGTCGGTGGATGCACCGCTTGTGCAGGTGATCACAGGCACCGTAGGCATCGTGATGACGGTGCTCAAGGCTTATCTGCTGGTCTTTTTTGCCATCCTGTTGCGCTGGACCACCCCGCGGGTGCGGATCGATCAGCTGCTCAATCTGGGCTGGAAGTTCCTTCTTCCGCTTGCGTTGGTCAACCTGTTGGTGACAGCTGCACTGAAATTGGCCTTCCCCGTGGCTTTCGGCGGTTGAATCCGCCCTAGCCCCGCCCCCCTCGTTCTCACACTGTTCCACTTCCTCCCAGGCCATGTTCGGATTCCTCAAGCAGGTTGGTGACTACACCAGGGATGCCGTTGATGCGGCACGCAACCTGACCCAGGGATTGGCAGTCACCTTTGACCACATGCAGCGTCGTCCTGTGACGGTGCAATATCCCTACGAAAAGCTGATCCCGTCCGAGCGTTATCGCGGCCGGATTCACTACGAATTCGACAAGTGCATCGCTTGCGAGGTGTGCGTTCGGGTTTGTCCCATCAACCTGCCAGTCGTCGACTGGGTGATGAACAAGCAGACCAAGAAAAAGGAGTTGCGCAACTATTCGATCGACTTCGGTGTCTGTATTTTCTGTGGCAACTGCGTGGAGTATTGCCCCACGAATTGTCTGTCGATGACTGAGGAATACGAGTTGGCAGCTTTCGATCGCCACAGCCTCAACTTCGACAACGTCGCTCTTGGTCGTCTGCCCACGAGCGTCACCACTGACGCCTCCGTGCAGCCACTTCGGGAGCTCGCCTATCTACCTGTGGGTGAGATGGATCCCCATGGTGTGGCGGCTGACCGTCCAAGGGCTGGTCAGCTTCCTGATCAGGTGCTGGCTTCGATGCCCAAGTCGGCAGCGGATGGGGGAGAATCCTCTTCGACGACCACCAAGGAGGAGAACGCAGGATGACGATTGCTGCCTCAACCCAGCTCATCTGCTTCCTCGTTCTCGGCGCTGTGATCGCGATTGGCGGCCTGGGCGTTGTGCTGCTGAGCAACATCGTTTACTCCGCCTTTCTTCTGGGTGGCGTTTTCATGGCTGTGGCTGGCTTGTATCTGCTGCTCAATGCCAGTTTTGTGGCAGCGGCCCAGGTCTTGGTCTATGTCGGAGCGGTGAACGTCTTGATCCTGTTCGCGATCATGCTCGTGAACAAACGGGAAGATCTGGAACCGATCAAGGGCCTGCCAACGCGTCGCTTGCTCTCCGGAGGAGTCTGCGCCGGTCTGTTTGCCTTGCTGGTCAGAGTTGCTTTCACGACCCCTTGGGCCGTGCCTGGCCCCGAGGCTGTCGGTGAGGGCGCAACCGTTCGGATTGGTGAGCACCTCTTCACCGATTACCTTCTGCCCTTTGAGCTGGCGTCCGTTCTTCTGCTGATGGCGATGATCGGCGCGATCGTTTTGGCCCGTCGAGATGTGCAAGCTACGGATCTGGGCACGGGGCAGTCGGCTGATCAGGGACTGATTGAAAAGTCCCGTACCCCTCTCTTGGTGGATCAGCCCCCCGCCTGAACCGGTGCTGTTCTGAATCTCTTCCTTTTATCTGTACCCCATGTCTGAGCTGCTGAACGGATCCGTACCTCTTGAGGCGTATCTTCTGCTGGCTGCAGTGTTGTTCTGCACCGGTGTCTGGGGTCTGATCAACAGTCGTAATGCAGTGCGCGTGCTGATGAGTATCGAGCTGATGCTCAATGGGGTGAACATCAATCTGATGGCCTTCTCCTCCTACGTGGATGGTGATTTGATTCGGGGCCAGGTGTTCGCTGTTTTCGTTATCACCGTGGCTGCTGCCGAGGCAGCAGTGGGTCTTGCGATTCTGCTGTCGCTTTATCGCAATCGCGTCACAGTGGATATGGAACGCTTCAACCTGCTGCGCTGGTGATCTCCGGCGCCTACGCCCCATGCGCCTTGATCGGGTCTGGTTGATTTATAGAGCAGATAGCTTGGCTGCCTTGCGGGAAGCCAGGCGCTGCGCTGATGACCTCACCTCTCTCGGGGCCGAGGTCACTCTGGCCATGAGTGGACCGAAGGCCAACCCCTTCCCTGGTCTGATGGCCTCCGAGCCCACATTGCCCAATGTGGCTGTTGTGCTCGGAGGCGATGGCACCGTTCTCGGAGCCGCTCGGCATCTGGCGGTGCATGACGTGCCGATTCTCTGTTTCAACGTGGGGGGGCACTTGGGTTTCCTCACCCATGACTCCACCATGCTGGGTGGGCTTGAGCTCTGGCAGCGTCTGATTGATGATCAGTTCGCTCTGGAGCAGCGCATGATGCTGCAGGCAACGGTCCATCACGGCCGTGACCTCCGCTGTGCAATGGAGGACGGCAGCCGCTCCCAGGTTCCTGCGGATGCATCCGATGCGCTGGAGCGACACTGGGCCCTGAACGATCTTTACTTGCGCCCCCATCGAGAAGACCTCGCCCCCACTTGCATCCTCGAGTTGGAGATCGATGGGGAGGTGGTCGATCAGGTGCGCGGTGATGGGTTGATCCTGGCCACGCCGACGGGCTCGACCGGCTATGCCATGGCCTCAGGTGGACCCATCCTGCATCCAGGGATCGATGCGATCATCGTCAGCCCCATTTGTCCGATGAGTTTGTCGAGTCGGCCGGTCGTGGTGCCCCCCCGCTCCCGGCTGATGATTTGGCCACTGGGGGAAGGAGAACGGCCTGTGAAGCTCTGGAAAGATGGAGTGGCAGGTGCCGTTCTGGAGTCAGGTGAATGCTGCATGGTGCAGCGTGCCCCCCACCATGCCTTGATGCTCCAATTGGACAGAAAGCCCTCCTATTACCGAACACTGGCGCAGAAGCTTCACTGGGCGGGAAGCCTGATCGCTTCGGAGCCATCCCCCAACTGAGGCGATCCCATGCCCCTCGAGATCGAACGTCGTTTTCTAGTCCGATCGGAAGGGTGGCGGACCCTCGCCGGAGCACCCCAGTCGCTTCGACAGGGCTATTTGGCCACGTCTGAGCAGGGGATCACCGTGAGGATGCGGATTCGAGCAGAGCAGGCAGCGTGGTTGACCCTCAAGGCTCCAGCCGATGGCTTCGCCAGCCATGAGTTCGAATATCCATTGCCACTTGATGATGCGGAAGCGCTTTGGGAGCTTGCGCCCCATCGACTGACCAAGATCCGCTATGGCCTTGATCTCCCTGGTGGTGACTGGGTGGTGGATTGCTTTACGGGGGAGAATGCGCCCTTGGTTCTGGCGGAGGTGGAGCTGCCATCGATGCAGACGTCTGTGGTGATTCCTGACTGGTGTGGACAGGAAATCACCGGTGACAAGCGTTGGAGCAACGCTGCCTTGGCCTTGCAGCCCATGAAGCTATGGCCCAAGACTTTGAAAGCGTCTTTCGATTTGCTTTAGATTTGGGGAGAAGGTGTCGTGCCTCTCCGGCGCGGAATGCACCCTGGGATCAGGAGACGCGGCGATGTACGGGCTTTATGACACCGATGGGATTCTTCGCTTCATGGGTGGAGACCGTGAAGCCTGTGTGGCATACGCCGCTCTGTTCTCTCTTCCCCTCGCCAGCTGTTCCTTGCTGCCAATGCCCCGCCCTGCAGCCCAGGTGTTTAGGAAGCGTCGCTCTCGTCGGGAGGGAGCACGCAGCAGTTGAAACCATCCCGGCAGATCTTGCCGTGATCCATGGCCCAGTTCAGCAGGGCCACGCGGTTCTTGGACCCTGTTTTGGTGAAGACATTGCTCACGTGGTTGTCCACCGTGCGCTTGCTGATGGTGAGACGTTCGGCGATCTCCTGATTGGTGAGCCCTTCAGCCACCAGTTCGATGATCTCAAGCTCGCGGCTAGACAGGGAAACATGCATTGAGCCCGGGGTGTTGCCGCTGCTCATCGTCCCCGTCTCCCCATCGTCCCTTCATCCTAGGCACGTTCTGGCGGTGTGATCCCGATCGCCCATAGTGACGGCTGGGAGAAGACGATTAGAGATGGACAGCACGGCGCTGCAGCACAGTCTTGCCGCTGGTCAGCCAACCATTACGGCCGAAGTGATGCCTCCGCGAGGTGGTGATGTGCGCCATACCCTGGCGATGGCGGCAACCTTGCGTGGCAGGGTGCATGCTGTGAATGTCACGGATGGCAGCCGTGCTGTGATGCGCATGAGCAGCCTGGCGGTGTGCCGGTTGCTGCTCGATCACGGGATGGAGCCGGTGCTGCAGATCGCCTGTCGAGACCGTAATCGCATCGCGCTTCAAGCCGATCTGCTCGGCGCCCATGCCCTCGGTATTCGCAATCTTCTCTGCCTGACCGGTGATCCAGTCACCGCCGGGGACCAGCCCAAGGTTCGTCCGGTGAATGAGCTGGAATCAGTGCGTCTCTTGCATCAGGTCACAGCTTTCAACCGCGGCGAGGACCCAGTGAAGGGTGATTTGGCCGACGGCCCCACGGCTTTGTTCGCCGGTGCTGCTGCTGATCCACACTGCTCTAGTCAGAGTGGTCTGTTGAGGCGCTTAGAGCGCAAGCGGGAGGCCGGTGCACGCTTCCTTCAAACCCAGATGGTGATGGATGGGGCTGTGCTGGAGAGGTTCTGCACAGATCTGGCTGCGCCCCTGGAACTGCCGGTGCTGGCCGGGGTGTTTCTGCTGAAATCAGCCAAGAATGCCGCCTTCATCAACCGCATGGTGCCTGGAGCCTGCATTCCTGATGCGCTGATCGCCCGCTTGGAGGCTGCCCAGGATCCTGCCGCCGAGGGGATTGCAATCGCGGCGGAGCAGGTCAAGCGCTACCTGGGGATTGCCCAAGGCGTGCATTTGATGGCTGTGCGTGCGGAGGAACGGATTCCTCTGGTGCTTGAACAGGCGGGTGTTAGCCCGGTGTCGGTGTGAGATCTGTGCCGAGCAGTTCTGCCATGGCCTTCTGCTGAGGTGATGGCTCGATCAGATCCGCTCGTCTGGCATCGGTGATCAGCCAGTCGAGTGCAGCTTCCTGAAGGTCGAAATGGTCGCCATTGCGGCCAACGCAATAGCGACCAAAGACAAGCTTGTCGACCAACTGCACCCCTGCACCGATCCGTGAATAGTCAAAGATGATGGAGTTGTCGATCACTGCGCCTTCGCAGATCGAGCAGCTAGGACCAATCATGGAGGGGCCAATCAGGGTGGCGCCGTCTTCGATCTGGGTCATGCCACCCACGTAGATCGGTCCCTGGACGTTGATCTTGTCCCAGTTGGCGGCCACATTGAGCCCGGTGTAGACCCCAGGACGAACTTCCTTGCCGGGGATGCCAACTTGGCGCACTTCGCCCATCAGCACACTGCGAATTGCCTGCCAGTAATCGGGGACCTTGCCGATATCCACCCACTCGAAATCCATCGGCAGGGCGTAAAAGGGGGCCCCTTGGGACACCAGCTTGGGGAAGAGATCCGAGCCAATGTCAAAGGGCTGGCTTGAGGGGATCTGTTCGAAGATCTCCGGCTCAAAGATGTAGATGCCGGTGTTGATGGTGTCGCTCAGCGCTTCGTCGATGCTGGGCTTTTCTTGGAAGGCATTGATTTTTCCTGCGTCATCGGTCACTACCACGCCGTAGCTGCTCACCTGGTCACGAGGGACTCGCTTGGTGACGATGCTGGCGATCGCTCCCTTTTCGCGGTGGCGGCGAACGGCTTCGCTCAGATCAAGGTCAATCAGGGCATCACCACAGAGCACCACAAAGGTGTCATCAAAGAAGGGTTGAAAGTCCTGAATCTTCTTGAGACCACCAGCTGAACCCAGCGCATCGCCAATCAGTTCACCGTCTTCGATGCGGCCTTCGAAGCTGTAGGCAATCTCGACCCCAAAGCGCTGCCCGTCGCGGAAATAGTTCTCGATCTCTTCTGCCAGGTGAGACACGTTCACCATCACCTCTGTGAAGCCGTGTTCCTTCAGCAGCTCCAGTAGAAATTCCATCACCGGCTTCTGCAGGATCGGAATCATCGGTTTAGGGATCACATGCGTGATCGGCTGCACGCGGGTGCCCTTGCCTGCCGCCAGGATCATCGCCTTCATGGACGCATCAGGCCTCAGATCGATAGGACAACTTAAATGCCAGATCAGGCGGCAACCGCTTCTCCGGCCGGCACAACAGCTGGCACGTTGAGCTGCGTAATCGGCAGTTGAGCCATGCTGCCTGAAGCCAGGAGTCGTTTGAGCTGCAGCGGTCCATGCAGCGAGTCTCCCTGATGAAGTTCGATTTGTCCCTGAGAGGACAGAAACAGAAGCGCCCAGAACACACCGACGCGGTCGGTGTCGAGATCGGGCGCTGCCACTTCGCCCCAGCGCTGCACCAGCTGTTCAAAGTCCATCCAGTGCAGAACGTCTTCCCAGCTCTGCAGAAATTGACCCAGGGCAGCCGTTGTTTCCGGCAGCTTTTCACGGTGTGCAAGCGCTGCAACTTGGGCGATGGCTTCGCGGTTGCTGAAGCGTTTTGTCTTCTGCCGACGCCGCATCTCCAGCTCGTCGGTCTCGAGTTGCTCAGCGATCGATTCCAGCTGTTCGATCAGTTCACCCAACGTCACCGGCCGACGAAGCGGGGGAGGGGCGACAGGTCGTCTTTCCAGATGCCGTTCTGGTCGTCGTGGCAGGTTGAAGTCGGGATCAAGCCAACCCTGATCTCCCAGCTCAGGTTCGAAACCCTCCTCAAAGATCGGTTCCGGTGGGAAGGTTTCCGCCTCGAGAATTTCGGCCTTGAGACCCACCAGCACAGACGCTGCCAGAAAGGCCTCACTGCTGTCCGCCAGGTCTTTCTCATAGCTGCCTCCCTGCCCTTGAAGGGCTGCAGCCACTTGGCGAGGCACGTCAATTCTTTGACGCAGCTGGTCGAGGAAGCCATCAACAACTGCGATCACGTCGACATCCCAGGGGTCGAGATCCCCCCTCTGGGCTGCATCTTGAAGCAGGCGGATGGCGAGGCGTGCTCCTGCATCAGCTCTTTGGTTTCGGCTGATCTCGGGCAACATCACACACTTGCTGAACGCAAGGTATCGAGCCCCCAGCCGCTCCGCCAGCGATGCGCCAGCGGATTCGCCCTCCTCAGGAAGCACTCACGTCGAGTTGTTCGACGTCACTGTCCTCGTCATCGTTCGCGGATGCCTTGGCAGAGGGGAGGAGGCCGAGCTGGGTTTCCACCGTGGAGCGATAGCGGTTGAGATCGGTTTCAAGCTCCTGGATTCGAACCTGCTGGGCTTGATATTCCTCGTCTTTGCCCACGGTGATCACCGTGTTGAGCATGCCGCTCCAGGTGGCGAAGAACCAGGCGGAAACGGCGCCGATGCCTGAAGACAGCAGCAGTAGGGCTGCCAGTGGCAAGGTGTATTTGAGTCCTGGCAGGACATGAACCGTCGTGGCAGCAGTGTTCTCAAGCGTGAAAAACACCATCGCCAGGCCGAAGGCGAAGATCAGGCCGAAGTTGATCTGACGCATGGCAGCAAGCAGTCGCGTCTGAAAATTACGAGCCTTGTTGGTCGTCGTCCGTTCAGATCGCAGAACGGACGAAGTTCGTTACGCCTGCGGGATGGCTGGAGCCTGGATGAGGGTTGACACAATGGGTGAACTACGAATCAGCGGAGCGGTTGGTTGGGTGATCCGTTCCATCGCCACCACATCCCGGTTCACAAGTGCTTCGATTGAGCTGCTGTAGCTGTCGGTCATCAGGCGGGGATAGAGGCCGATACCGATGATGGGTACCAATAGGCAACCGATCACGTACACCTCGCGGGGCTCAGCATCCACAAGGTTCGTGTGCGACACCAGTTCGCTGTTCTCCTTGCCGAAAAAGATCTCGCGAAGCATGGAGAGCAGGTAGATCGGTGTCAGGATCACGCCCACTGCCGCTAGGCCGTCGATCACGATTCGGAAGGTGAGGCTATAGGCCTCGTCGGTCGCAAAGCCTGCAAACACCATTAGTTCGCTGACGAAGCCGCTCATGCCAGGCAGCGCCAGGGATGCCAGGGAGCACACAGTCCAGAGGGCGAACATCACCCGCATCTTCTGCCCCACACCACCCATCTCATCCAATTGGAGGGTATGGGTGCGGTCGTAGGTGGCTCCAACAAGGAAGAACAGACTGGCGCCAATCAGGCCGTGGCTGATCATCTGCAACATCGCCCCACTGGTGCCGAGGGAGCTGAAGCTGCCGATTCCAATCAGCACGAAACCCATGTGGCTGATTGAGCTGTAAGCGATCTTGCGTTTGAGGTTGCGTTGGGCGAAGGAGGTCAGGGCGGCATAGATGATGTTCACCACGCCAAGCACCACAAGCAGAGGGGCGAACTGAGCGTGGGCCTCCGGCAGCATCTCAGCGTTGAAGCGCAGCAAGGCGTAGCCGCCCATCTTGAGGAGGATGCCCGCAAGCAGCATGTGCACCGGTGCCGTGGCTTCCCCATGGGCATCCGGGAGCCAGGTGTGGAGCGGCACAATCGGTAGCTTCACGCCAAAGGCGATCAGCAAGCCTGCGTAACAGAGCAGTTGAAAGCCAGTGCCGAACCCTTTTTGGGCCAGCACGCTGTATTCGAAGTTGGGAGTGCCACCGCCGAAGAAGCCCATGGCGAGGGCTGCCAGCAGAATGAAAAGCGAGCTACCCGCGGTGTAGAGGATGAATTTTGTGGCTGCATATTGACGCCGCTTCCCACCCCAGATCGCCAGCAACAGGTAAACGGGGATGAGCTCCAGTTCCCAGGCCAGGAAAAACAAGAGCATGTCCTGCACAGCGAAAACGGCGATCTGACCGCCATCCATCGCCAGGATTAAGAAGAAGAACAGCTTGGGCTTAAAGGTGACAGGCCAGGCGGCCAGCACCGCCAATGCGGTGATGAAGCTGGTGAGCAGGATCAGCGGCATGGAGAGTCCGTCCGCGCCTACGGCCCATGTGAGGCCCAGATCCGGTAACCAGCTCACCCGTTCGGACAGCTGCAGGCCGCTGACCCCTGGGTCATAGCCATCCAGATAGGCGGCAACGGTGATCAGAAACGTGATCAGGGCGATGCCCAGCGCGAACCATCGCACTTGTTTTCCCTCCCCCTGGTCGGGGAAGAAAGGAACGATCAGGGCGCCGACGATCGGGAAAAGGATCGAAAGGCTCAGCCAGGGAACCCCCGCTGCGATCGCAGTGGCGGGGATGCCCACCGTCTGAGGATCGAAGGGAGGGCTGACGGCAAACTCCAGCACGTGCAAGCCTTTTCAGGTCTGCGTGGAGTGTAGAAACGTCTGGGCACTTGGCAGCTTTCCATCTGCTTTGGGACACACAGCGTCAGACAAGCGGGTGCGTCCAAGTGAGGCCAGGCTCAGGTCATTGGTCCGCCGAGGGCTCCGAACAGCACCACCATCGCGATCACTCCGCCAAACACAATCAGGGCATAGAACTGGACTCGGCCTGTCTCGAAATACTTGAGACCTTCGCCGCTGCCAAGGGTCAGGAGGCCGGTCAGATTGACCACGCCGTCCACAACCTTGGCGTCAACTTCCAGTACTTCTCTGGCGATTTTGCGGCTGCCGCGAACGAAGAGTTTCTCGTTGATGGCGTCTAAATACCATTTGTTGGCCAGGAAGGCATTGAGCGTCGGCACACGGGCTACCACCAGTTCTCCAAGATCAATGCGATGCAGGGCATAAGCCAGCACTGCAATGGTGATGCCTGTTAATGAGATGGCGACAGAGGCTCCCGCCAGGGGTAGAAATTCACCCCAGCTGAAGTGTTCTGCCATCTCAGCAGCTTCCTCGGGGTTGAGCAGTCCGGCGAAGCGACTGTTCCAGGGCGTTCCCAGCAGACCGATCAGGACGGACGGCACTGCCAGCACCGCAAGCGGCAGGGTCATTGGCCAAGCGGACTCATGCACACTCTCAGCGTGGTGCCCATGGCCGTCATCGGCACTCTTGCCTGCGGCAGCCAGCAGCTCGGACTGAATCGTTTTGTCGTTGCCTCGAAACTCTCCCTCGAATGTCAGGAAGTAGAGGCGGAACATGTAGAAGGCGGTCATTCCTGCTGTGAGGAAGCCGACAGCCCAGAGCAACGGAAAGGTGTTGAAGGCCTGGCCAAGAATCTCGTCCTTGCTCCAGAAGCCAGCCAGCGGAGGAATGCCACTAATGGCCACACAGCCGATCAGAAATGTGATGGCTGTGATCGGCATCTTCTGGCGCAGGCCACCCATCAGGCGCATGTCCTGGGCGAGGACAGGTTCATGCCCCACGACATCTTCCATGGCATGGATGACTGAGCCTGAGCCGAGGAAGAGCATCGCCTTGAAGAAGGCATGGGTCACCAGGTGGAACATGCCGGCGACAGGAGCTCCGCAGCCCATCGCCAGCATCATGTAGCCGAGCTGTGACACCGTGCTGTACGCCAGCCCCTTTTTCAGGTCCATCTGGGTGAGAGCGATTGAGGCCCCCAGGAAGCAGGTGATGGCACCCACCACGGCAATGACCAGGCCGACGCTTGGGAATTGGGCGTAGAGAGGTTCAAGACGGGCCACCAGGAAGACGCCTGCCGCCACCATGGTGGCGGCGTGGATCAGGGCGGAGATGGGCGTAGGGCCCTCCATCGCGTCGGGTAGCCAAACATGCAAAGGGAACTGGGCCGATTTGGCCATCGGACCCATGAACACGAACAGGCAAAGGGCAATCGCGGCCCAGCCAGGCACCGTGCCATTGCTCATGGCAGCGGAGAGACCATCAGCGATTCCCTGGAAATCAAAGCTGCCCGTGGCCCAAAAGAGGCCGAGAATGCCGAGCAGCAACCCGAAGTCACCAACACGGTTGACGATGAATGCTTTTTGAGCGGCGTGGGCGGCACCGTCGCGGTCGTACCAGAAGCCCACGAGCAGGTAGGAACACATTCCCACCAACTCCCAAAACACGTAAATCTCAAGCAGGTTGGGGCTAATCACCAGACCCAGCATCGAGCTGCTGAAAAGGGCCAGGTAGGTGAAGAAGCGCACGTAGCTCTTGTCGTGAGCCATGTAGCCGTGGGAGTAGATCAGCACCAGAAAGGCGATGGTCGTCACCAGGGCAAGCATCACGGATCCGAGTGGATCCACCACGAAGCCCATCGGCAGGCTGAAACTGCCTGCGCTGGCCCATACGAATAGATGCTCGACAGGAGGGGCTCCTCCCAGTTGTTCAAACAGCACCGCGTAACTGATCACCGCGGCAGCTCCCACACAGCTGAGGAGGAGAACGGCCACCGGCTTGCGCAGTCGGTTGATCGTGCGGTTGAAACTGATCAGTCCCATGCCTGTGATCAGTGCTCCGATCAGAGGGAGCACTGGGATCAACCAGGCGTAATCAGCGGCCGAGTGCATCCGGTCGAGGCAGGCTGAGAGGAGTGTAGGCAGCTCAGCCGAGCAGGCTCTCTAGCCGTGAGTGCAGAAAGACAGTGGTGCCGATTGGAATCCAGCGGTGGGCCCACCAGAAAACCCCCACGGCGATTGCAATTCCCAGTTGGGCTGGGCGCAGGAACTCACTCCATATCAAGGGTTGCCGACCATCCAGCACAGCCAGGAAGGGCAGCACTGAAGTGTTCGCGAGCAATTCATCGAAGGCTGTGCCGAATCGCTGACGCAGGCGGCGATCGCCATGCCAGATCGCGAACAGGTGATGGCCAATCAGGCCGATGCAGGTGACAAGCATGAAGCTGCTGCCGATCCAAAGGGCATGGCTGAAGCACCAGAGCACCTGGCCGATGGCTTGAGGATGGCGGCTGATCCGGATAATCCCCGTGGCATACATGCGCACTTGGGGCTTGAGCACTGCTGGAATCTCCAGCAGGTTGTAGGTAGCTGGATAGAGGAAGAGAAAACTGATGGCTGTCAGCACCCAAATCACTGGAACGATTCCAGGCGTGCCTTGGAGATTCCAGAGGCGCAGGCCGTCATAGCGGTGGGCCAGAAAGTAACCGATCACGACCACCGCGCTGGGAATGCTGGCGGCGGCAAACAGCAGCCGCCATGCCCTGGCTCCGATGCGTTTCTCTGCCTCAGTGCGCAATGCGGCTCCGCCGCTGTGGATCACCGCGAACAACACCAAGAGACCCAGCATCACCAGGCTGCTGTGGTGCACGGTGCCAGGGATGGCTTCGACCACGGAGTGCTGCTCTCAACAATCTGCTGATTCTGGAAGCTGGTGTGTCCGGCGGTGAGCACGCGATCCATCAAGGCCGACATCCCACCTACAGTTTTTGTGTTCTTCCTGCCCGGGTGCGCAGGCCCCTATGGCCGATCTGCCCTTCACCCTGGATCAACTGCGCATTCTGCGGGCCATCGTCAGCGAGGGCAGTTTTAAAAAAGCAGCTGACAGTCTGTTTGTGACCCAGCCGGCGGTGAGCCTGCAGATTCAGAACCTCGAGAAGCAGCTCGAGGTGTCGCTGTTCGACCGTGGCGGTCGCAAGGCTCAGCTCACAGAGGCCGGCCATCTGCTTCTCGGCTACTGCGACCGGATCCTTAGCCAGTGTCATGAGGCTTGCCGTGCTCTGGATGACCTTCACAACCTCAAGGGAGGCTCGCTGGTGGTCGGTGCAAGTCAGACCACCGGCACCTATCTGATGCCTCGGATGATCGGCCTATTCCGGCAGAAATATCCGGAGGTGGCGGTTCAGCTGCATGTTCACAGCACCAGGCGCACTGGCTGGAGCGTTGCCAATGGTCAGATTGATCTGGCAATCATCGGTGGGGAATTGCCTCCTGAGCTGAATGAGCTGCTGCAGGTTGTGCCCTATGCCAGTGATGAACTTGCACTCGTACTGCCGGTCAAGCACCCTTTGGCCCGGTTGATGGAATTGAGCAAGGACGATCTTTATCGGCTGGGTTTTGTCTGTCTCGATTCCCAGTCCACCACGCGAAAGATGGTGGATCAGTTACTGGCGCGTTCTGGGCTTGATGTGCAGCGGCTGCGGATCGAGATGGAGCTCAACTCGCTCGAGGCCATCAAGAATGCTGTCCAGGCTGGATTGGGAGCAGCGTTTCTGCCGGTGGTCTCAATCGAGCGAGAGCTCAATGCCGGCACTCTCCATAAACCAGCGGTGGTGGACCTGCAGGTGCGCCGACAGTTGAAGTTGATCAGTCACCCTGCTCGCTATTGCTCCAGGGCGTCAGATGCGTTTCGCAGGGATGTCCTGCCACTCTTCGCGAGTCCTGATAGCCCTTTGCGTCAGCTCCGTAGCGGTCAGGCTCACCAGCAGGCCCCGACTGAGAAGTCAGCCGGGGACGGGGATGCCGATGCCCGCCTTACTCAGAACTGATCGGCCTCTGGGGTTAGGCCCACCGAGTCATCAGCAACGCCCTTCGTGATGAATTTGTTTTCGCGGATGTCGGTCTGATAAACGCAGCGAACCATTGGTTTGTCGCGGATCGAGCCGATGTAAGCGAAGGTGTTCATCCGCTGCTTGCACTCCCTTTCCTGGGCCGGTGTGATCGCCCCCTCTTTACGCAGCACAGCCCAGTTTTCTCTGCGGATTACACAGCCGGCCTGGAGCGCTGGCTGGGTGACGAAGCTGCTGACGGGGTTCATGGTTGTGTACATCTCCAAGTCCATGACATAGGCACTCGCTCCCCACTGCCGGCAGAACTCCGGATCCGGAACAGCCATATCCAGCTGCTGACTGCTGGCGATGTTGCCCTGATCGCCTTGGGTGGTACTGGTTACGGCACTGCCAATGCCGATTCCCACCACAAGAATTCCCGCCAGCACAGCCACGCTGGCGGTGTTGAATTTCAGCCCTCCGGGACCGGATGGACCTCCCCCTTGGGGTGGGGATGGGGGTCGGGAGCGCCTGGACCGCGGCCGTTCGTACCCCCCCTGGTCATAGCGCGGGCGGTCGTAGGGGGAGCGGCTCACAGCAGTTCAGGAGATCGGGGCAGGCCCATCGAATAGTTGAGGACGCGACAATCCGGGTTGTAGCTCAGTTCACCCGCCTGAAGCAGCTGTCGGATGCATCCCTCGAGTTCTGTGCCGATGCGGCGAAGGTTGTAGTCACTCAGTTCGGCACCGCTGTGGCTGTCCACAAGATCCCTAAATCGCTGCTGAACAGTGGCAACGGTGTTGTCAGTCCAGATGAATTCGTTGTCGGGATCAAGGTCCAGGGTGAGCTGCTCTGGGTCTGGAACGAGGTTCTTGTTCTCCACCTTGGCTGTGAACAGCCGTACGTGACGGGTGGTGCACTTCAGCAGGGTCTCGGCCATGGCAACGACGGTCCCCGAGGGGATCAGGACGGCGGATGATCCGACTTTAGGAAGCAAGTGGGGGAGGGCTGCTTTTAAGGTTGTTTGCAATTTCAGAGCACCACCATGCGCATCGCTATTGCAGGGGCCGGTCTGGCGGGACTCTCCTGTGCGAAGTACCTGGCGGATGCTGGTCATACGCCAGTGGTGCTTGAGTCGCGTGACGTTCTTGGCGGCAAAGTTGCGGCCTGGAAGGACGAGGATGGGGATTGGTATGAGACAGGTCTGCATATCTTTTTCGGCGCGTATCCGAACATGTTGCAGCTGTTCAAGGAGTTGAAAATCGAGGACAGGCTGCAGTGGAAAAGCCATTCAATGATCTTCAATCAGCCTGAAGAGCCCGGGACCTACAGCCGTTTCGACTTTCCCGATCTGCCTGCTCCAATCAATGGTGTGGCGGCCATCCTTGGCAATAACGACATGCTCACGTGGCCGGAGAAGATCAGTTTTGGTCTTGGCCTTGTTCCCGCGATGCTGCGAGGTCAGGGCTACGTCGAGGAGTGCGATCAATACTCATGGACGGAATGGCTGCGACTGCACAACATCCCTGAACGCGTCAACGATGAGGTGTTCATCGCCATGAGCAAGGCTCTGAACTTCATTGATCCCGACGAGATTTCCTCCACTGTGGTGCTCACGGCACTGAATCGTTTCCTGCAGGAGAAGAACGGTTCCAAGATGGCCTTCCTCGATGGAGCGCCACCGGAGCGTCTGTGCCAGCCGATTGTTGAGCACATTGAAGCGCTTGGCGGAGAGGTGCATCTCAACAGTCCTTTGCGGGAGATCAAGCTCAACGACGACGGCAGTGTTGCGGCCTTCCGGATTGGCGGACTCGATGGCCAGGGGAGCCGTGACATTGAGGCGGATGCCTATGTGAGTGCATTGCCGGTGGATCCTTTCAAGTTGTTATTGCCTGAGCCCTGGCAGCAGATGGAGGTCTTTCGCAAGCTGGATGGCCTGCGAGGTGTACCCGTGATCAATTTGCATATGTGGTTCGATCGCAAGCTCACCGATATCGACCATCTCCTCTTCAGTCGATCGAAACTTCTCAGTGTCTATGCCGACATGAGCATCACTTGCCGGGAATATGAGGACCCTGATCAGTCGATGCTTGAGTTGGTGTTCGCTCCGGCGAAGGATTGGATTGGACGTCCTGATGAGGAGATCATCGAGGTCACCATGGGCGAGCTCAAGAAGCTGTTCCCGAGTCATTTCAGTGGTGACAACCCCGCCACCCTGCGGAAATACAAGGTCGTGAAAACGCCCCTCTCGGTTTACAAGACCACCCCGGGCTGCCAAAAGCTGCGTCCGGATCAAACCACGCCGATTAAGAATTTCTTCTTGGCCGGCGACTACACCATGCAGCGCTACCTGGCTTCGATGGAAGGTGCTGTGCTCAGCGGCAAACTCTGTGCCGCTGCGGTAGACCGCAAGCGTGACCAGCTGGCATCATCGACCCCTGTCAGCTCGCCGGTGTCGGCCTGAGTCATGCCCCTCGCCGCACCGGATCTCGACGCTGCCTACGAGAGTTGTCGGCAAGAGACCGCGACTTGGGCGAAAACGTTCTACCTCGGAACGCTTCTCCTCCCTTCCGAGAAGCGAAGAGCGATTTGGGCGATCTATGTCTGGTGCCGTCGTACGGATGAACTGATGGACAGTGCCGAGGCCCAGGCCAGGCCCGTGTCCGAGCTGGCGGATCGCCTCGATCGCTGGGAAGAGAACACCCGTGGGATCTTCTCCGGGCAGGTCAAGAGTGACCTGGATGCGGTGATGGTGGACACCCTTGAGCGATTCCCCCAGTCGATCCAGCCCTATCTCGACATGATCGAAGGGCAGCGCATGGATCTCACTTGGACGCGCTACGCAACCTTTGACGATCTGCGCCTCTATTGCTATCGGGTCGCTGGCACTGTGGGCTTGATGACCCAGGGGGTGATGGGGCTGGATGCGGCTTACACCACGGCACCCTGGAGCGACGTGCCGAACACGTCGGATGCAGCCGTCGCTCTGGGTATCGCCAACCAGCTCACCAATATCCTGCGCGATGTTGGCGAGGATCGGGGCCGCGGCAGGATCTATTTGCCTCAGGAGGATCTAGCCCGTTTTGGCTACAGCGAGGACGATCTGCTCGCTGGCCGTCTCAACGACGCCTGGCGGGAACTGATGGCTTTCCAATTGGAACGGGCTCGCGCTTGGTTCGCTCGTTCGGAGGCTGGTATCCGCTGGCTGTCAGCCGATGCCCGCTGGCCGGTTTGGACGTCATTGCGTTTGTACCGCGGCATCCTCGACGTGATTGAGCAGCTTGACTACGACGTCTTCCAGAATCGGGCCTATGTGGGCCGTCTGGGGAAGATGCTCGAATTACCCCGTTCGTTTGTGATTGCTCAGACGCGTTGAGTCAGGAGCTCTCAGGCTCGGCATCCGCCATCAAAAAAGCCCGAGATTGAACTCAGGCTCCTGATGGGTTCAATTCGACCGCTTGTCAGACAGCGGTCTTTTGGTTGCCCAGGAGATCCTTGAGTTTGGAGAGTTCACCAGCCCAGCGGGGGTCAGGAGCTTCTTCTGCCTTGGCATCACTATGAACCACTTTGTTCACAGCCTTGCGGGCGGTACCAGGCGCATGCGAAGCACCAGGACCACGTCGGCCACCACCGGCATTGTTGTCGCGACGCTCTGAGCGCTCTACGCGCAGGGCGTTGCCGCCAAAGTCCTTACCGTTGAGCTGCTCAATGACGGCATCAGCGACTTTCTCGTCGTTGATGTTGGCAAACCCAAAACCGCGGCAGGTGCCGGTTTCACGGTCGAGCACGGCTTTGAAACGGATTCCTTCCCCGATGCTGGCGAGCTGACTCTCAAGCTCCTTGGAATCAAAAGACTGCGGCAAGTTGCCGACGTAAAGGCGAACGCTCATGGGAGGAGGGGAAGGAATAAAGATCCGGTCAGTTCGATCGGTGTCGACACTGCAATGGCAGTTAATCACAGCGTGGTCGGCTGGCTGGGGCGTCTGCCGAGGCCTGTCCCTCGTCTTGTAACCATGCCCGGGCTGTAGCCAATGCGACTTTTTGACTGCTCAGACGCCCGAATGCCTGCTCCAGCGCCAGGTGTCGCAGCAGACGACCAAGGAGCGGACCTGGGGCGATGTTCAGCTCTTTCTGGAGGGTGTTTCCGTCGAGGGGCGAGCGAGGATGAAACAGCCGGTCATCCGGATTTCGCCAGCGTTCCAACCACTGTCCCTGGGAAGCTTGCGGTAGCTGAAGGATCAGAGCGGGTAGATCGGCAGCCAATTCGGAGTGGAGGCGGAGTCGTTCCTCCGGGGTCAGGCTCGCAAAGCTTTGGCCGTCATCTTGTGACAGCCACCGTCGTAGCTGGCAGCAGCGATGGATCTGCCTGCGACTGAAGCGCAGCTGCTTGAGGCCATCGTCGCTCAAGAGCTGGGTGAGGCGGAGAAGCGGAAGCGCAAGCTGGCGTTCCTCAGTGGTGAGCAGGCTGCTGTGCTGCTCCAGTTGTGATCCCGGCCCCACTGCCGCTTCAGCATCCGGCATCGACCAGGGCTGCAGCAGTTGGCTGCTGCGCAGCTGATCCATGGCTTGGTCAGCCGCCGGGGCCTGTACGAGCTTGGTGAGTTCGGCCTGGATTCGTTCCGGTGCAGCGTGCGGAAGCCTGTGGCTGTGGCGCTGGAGCAGCGACCAGGTGGAGGTGGCGATTGTGAAGCCCAGCTCTGCGGCGATGCGGATGCCACGCAGTAGACGCAAGGGATCATCGATCAGGTTGTGTTCCCCAACGGCCGTCAGCAAACCTGCCTTGAGGTCAGCAAGACCGCCGGTTGGATCAACCAGCCTTGGGCTGCTGCCCAGTTCCAAGGCAATGGCGTTGATTCGGTAGTCGCGCCGTTGCAGATCCGCTTCCAGGTTTGGACCCTCCTGTCGGGCGAGGTCGATCGTCCAACCCTGCACCACGAGCCGGGCCATGTCGCGTGCTTGATCCAAGACGACGCAAGCCCCGCCATAGCTCTTTGCGAGTTGTCTTGCGGTGTGCAGGGCGCCGTCCGGGACGATCAGGTCGAGATCTGGGGTAGGGCTCAGACGACCCAGCAGTGCATCGCGAACAGCTCCACCCACCAAGGCGCTGCCTGCGGGAAAGGCAGTTGTGGGAACTGGCCATTGCTCTGGAGCCACTGCCTTGAGCAGCAAACTCGTCTGAAGTGTCGGTTCGGCCTCCAGAATGGGACCCTCAGCGGCTGGGGGAGGCATGTGCATCTGCGTTGATTGCCGCTGGGTCGATCGTTGTCAGGCCTATCACGCGGTGGAACGTCAACATGGCGCACTCCATCTCACGCAGGACCCGGATGTGGTGCCGGAGCAACCCAAGATTCACATCAGTGTTGTTGATCTTCCCGGTGGTGGTGCGGGTGTGGAGTGGGATGTGCGTCATTGCGGCAGCTTCGAGTCGGAGCCAGGTCGCTGGCAGCGTCTCCGACCCGGTGCGGAGTTGCCCCGATGAGTCGTTGGCTGCTGGCGTTGCATAGTTCCACGCCTGTGCTGGGCGTGGCGGCTCTCAACCTGGATGATCCATTGGGCAGTCGGTGTCTGATCACACAGCCGGCTGGTCGAGGGCTCACGAACAGCCTTCTTGGTGCGGTGCAGGATGTGTTGCCGGCTGAGTGCTGGCCCTCCATCGCGCGTCTGGCTGTGGCTATTGGTCCCGGTGGTTTTACCGGGACCCGTCTGACGGTGGTGATGGCGCGCACGTTGGCGCAGCAACTTGATTGCCCACTGGATGGTGTGAGCAGTTTCGCGTTGATGGCCTCAAGGCTGGCGAGGGAGGCGCCGCTGGCATCACCTCAGGAGCCGTTCTGGATTGTGCAGGACTTACCGAGACGTGGTCAGGTTGGTGGCGTCTATCGTCTGCGATCTGATGACCGTGTTGAGGAACTGCAAGTGCCCCACCTTCTGGAGGAAGGGGCCCAGCCGTCGCCGGCTTTGACCATGGCTGAGAACGTGGCAGAGGATGTAGGCCGTCTGCTCGATCTGTGTCTGCTGGCCCATCGCCGTCAGGAACCAGCACCCTGGCATGAGGTGCTGCCTCTTTATCCCACCTCTCCTGTCGGAGTGGTGTGAGGGCGATGGGCAGGCGCTGGCGGTGGATCGCAGTGGCTGGGGCGCTTGGTGCTCTCTGTGCAGGACCGCTTCAGCCGTATCAGCAGGCGTTGTTCACCGATCAGGGGCCAGAGCGGATCTTGGTGCTAGGCGGCGATGTTGATCGGGAGAGGGTCGGGCTCAAGTTGGCGCGGCAGATGCGCTTGCCGCTGGTGGTGAGCGGCGGCAGTAACCCGGAGTATGCCCATTGGCTGATGCAGGAGGAAGGGCTCTCGCAGGGACAGGTCGTGCTGGATTACCGCGCCTCAGACACCCTCGGAAATTTCACCTCGTTGGTGGATGATCTCCAGCGTGATCGCGTTCAGCACGTGTTGCTGGTGACGAGTGAGGATCATCTCCCCCGGGCCCTGATGGTGGGATCCGTGGTGGCTGGAAGCCGGGGCATCCGTCTCACCGGAGTGCCGGTCGCTTGCTCTGATCGTTGTGAGCTGGAGAGCGCAGGCAAGCGCTGGGGAGATGGTCTTAGGGCCCTGGCCTGGGTTCTGACTGGTCAAGACCTGAAGCCATGGGCTCGGGCTCAGTGGGACCGATTGCTGAGCAGGCCCTGATCCAGAAGAGCATTGATGCGTCGCTGCAGTTCCAGAGTGGTGGCTTCCAGATCTGGTTTGCGACGACTCGCCGGAGGTGGGAGCGGTTCGCCGATCCGCAGCTGGATCGGGACCAGTCTTGGCACGCTTTGGCCTGGACCAAGGGCCCTGTGGCTGTTGATGATGGCCACAGGCAGAAGGGGGGCTCCGCTGCGGGCGGCCAGTAGGGCAGCGCCGGGCATCGGCTGATTCACCCGGCCGTCGGTCTGGCGTGTGCCGTCGAGGAAAACACCTGTAGCCCAGCCGTCCTGCAGGCGCGCCGTGGCGGTGCGGATGGCTTCACGGTCACTGGCTCCGCGCTTGACCGGGTAGGCGCCGCAGGCTCGGATCAGGGAGCCCAACACAGGGATTCGGAAGAGCTCCGCTTTGGCCATAAAGGCCACAGGACGGCCAAGGGCATGGCCGAGCAGAGGAGGGTCCAAGTGGGATCCATGGTTGGCGACCACCACCACAGGGCCTTGGCTTGGCACATGTTGATTGCCTCTGGTGCTGCCACGGAAGAGACCGCGGAACAAGGGGAACACCAGGAGGGCACTCACCAGCCTGTAGGTCAAGCTAGGCCGTGGCGTCAGCAGCAGCGGAGCCGCGGAGTCTGTAACCGACAGAGAGGAGGGCACGATCAGAGCCCCAAGTCAGCAGCGCCCGCCAGTTGGCTCGTGACCACGCCGCTGAGCGAGCGTTTCGCAAGACCGCTGAGCACGTTCCCAGGTCCGATCTCCACCAGGGTGTCAACGGCATGTGTGGTCATTGTGTCCATCGTCTCCCGCCAGCGCACGCCTGTGGTCATCTGATCGCGCAGGCGTTGTTTGATCACCTCCGCATCACATGTAGGGCTGGGGTCGGTGTTGCTCAGAACCGGGACGCGGGCATCCTCGAAGGCAATCGCATCCAATGCTTCAGAGAAGCCTTGGGCTGCCTCGGCCATGAACGGGGAATGAAAGGCTCCGGAGACCGGCAGGGGAATGGCCCGCTTGCAGCTGAGTTGGTCGGTCACCGCCTTCACGGCGTCGGGGGTGCCAGAAAGAACAACCTGAGCGGCGCTGTTGTCGTTGGCGATCACGACCCCATCTTCAGCGTCCACTAACGAGGTGAGCTGATCTCGGTCAAAGCCGATCACGGCGCTCATCGCACCGCCGCCAGCGCTGGCCATCAGGGTGGAGCGCTTGAGCATCAGCTCCAGGCCGATTGCGGCATCGAACACTCCTGCGGCATACAGCGCCACCAGTTCCCCCAGGCTGTGACCCGCCACCAAGGCGGGTTCGCGACCCTGACGGCGTAATTCGTCCACGATCAGCGACTCCACCACAAACAAGGCCGGCTGGGTGTTGCGGGTGTCATTGAGGTCCGTTGGGCCCGGTCCATTCAGCTCCTCGCCACGGCAGATCGCCAGGAGATCACGCCCCAAGAGGCCAGAGGCCAGGGAGAAGCGTTCTTCAGCTCCTGGCAGGCTGAGTACAGGGTCGGCCATGCCGACTTTCTGAGACCCCTGACCAGGGAACACCCAGGCGATCGCCATTGAAAAGCGTGCGGTTGTGGAGGGAGCCTACGAGGGTCCCTGCCAGCGCAGAAGTGCTGCACCCCAGCTCAGGCCAGCACCGAAGCCGCTACTGGCGATGCGGTGTCCTGGCTGGATCCGACCGTCGCGCACGGCTTCATCCAGCATCAGGGGGATGGTGGATGCTGATGTATTGCCGTAATTGGCGAGGTTGCTCAGGACCTGACGATGGGGGATGGCGAAGCGATCGGCCACGGCATCGAGGATGCGTTGATTCGCCTGATGCAGGAGTAGCCAGTCGATTTGGTCAGCGCTTGTGGCGGTTTCATCCAGCAGGGTCTTGAGAATCGCTGGAACTTCCCGCACTGCGAACTTGTACACCTCCTGACCATTCATGCGGATCGGGTCGTAATGCCCCTGTTGATGGCTGGTCTCGCCCACCAGCGGGCTGCGTTGCTCTGTCTGGGGGACGTTGAGGCACTCACCTCGACTGCCATCGGTGCGCATCTGAAAACCGAGCAGCCCGTTGGACTCGCTTGGGCAGGCTTCGAGAGCAAGGGCTCCGGCCCCGTCGCCAAACAGCACACAGCTGCGACGGTCGTCCCAGTCGACCCAGCTACTCAGTTGATCAGCACCGATCACCAACACCCTGCGCATCGCTCCAGTGCGCAGGAACTGGGAGGCGGTGATCAGAGCGAAGAGGAAACCGCTGCAGGCCGCTGTGAGATCAAAGGCGACGGCCTGGGATGCTCCGAGCAGGGCCTGCACCTTGGGCGCTGAGCCAAAGAGGTCGTCCGGTGTGGAGGTGGCTAGCAACACCAGGTCAAGAGTTTCAGGCTCCCAGCCGGCCATGGCCATGGCCTGGTGACCCGCTTCTGCGCTCAAGCTCGAGAGCGTTTGGCCTGGACCGCAGATCCGCCGAGTTTGGATGCCGGTGCGGGTGCGGATCCATTCATCGTTGGTTTCAACCCGCTCACCCAGTTGGTCGTTGCTGATCTGTTGCTCAGCACGGGCGCTGCCGCTGGCCACCAGGGCCACGCCGCCGGAGGGTCCGGAGAGTGGGGCTGATCCAGCCAAGGGCGACGTCAGAACAAGTGGCGCCAGTCAATCACAGCCTTGGGGTTGTGCTCATGCTTCAACCGCATCAGGCTGACTGGCTAAGCCTGGTGCAACGCAGGTTCAGACCCCGACAGTGCTGCTGGTATTGCCCAGTGCTGCCAGGTCATCCATCACGCCATGGCTTGCGGCGGAATGGGCAAGGCGCAGGGCGCTGAGCACCGAGAGGGCACGGCTGCTGCCATGGCCGATCACGCAGATTCCATTGACTCCCAACAGCAGGGCGCCGCCGTGTTCTGCGTGATCAAGACGTTTCTTGATGCGCTTGAGATTGCTGCGCAGGAAAGCTGAACCAACTTTGCCCCGTCTGCCCCGCGGCAATTCAGCGCGAAGCACGCCCAGCAGCACACTTCCTACCGATTCCAAGAACTTGAGAAGCACGTTGCCGGTGAAACCATCGCAGACCACCACATCGAATGCACCAGAGAGCACATCGCGACCCTCGCAGTTGCCAGCGAAGAGGAGACGCGATTCCTTAGAGAGCAGGGCGTAGGTCTTCACGGCGAGATCGTTGCCCTTGCATTCCTCCTCGCCGATGTTGAGCAGACCCACGCGTGGTTTGGTCACCTGCAGCACATCGCGGCTGTAGATGTTCCCCAGCAGGGCGAACTGATGCAGGTAGGAGGGTTTGCTGTCCATGTTGGCCCCCACATCAAGCACCAGCACCGGTTGGCCCGGGTCTTTGGTGGGGAAGAGCGCACCGATCGCGGGCCGTTCAATGCCTGCTAGACGACCCAGCCGAAAGATGGCCGACGCCATCACGGCTCCGGAATTGCCTGCGGAATAGACCGCCAGGGCTTCCCCTTTTTTCACCAGATTCATCGCCATGTTGATGCTGGCGTCGCGCTTGCGTCGCACCACGGTGGCTTCCTCATGCATCTCAACCGACGGACCACTGGCCACCAGGTCAAGATGACCCGTTTCGATCGCAGCATTCATGGCATCCGTCAGCCCCATCTCTGCGGCGGCTGCCTGAACCCGATCGGTTTCGCCGACGAAGCGAACGCGTAGCGGTAGGCGTGCAATGGCCTCCAAACAGCCTTCGAGAATCGCGCCTGGCGCATGGTCGCCGCCCATGCCGTCGACCGCCACCCAAAGGCGATCGTTGTCATGAATGCTGTCCTCCTCATCGTTGTTGCCACCCTGGAGGCGGCGCAGAGGGTCGAAAACAAGGGGCTGGAGAACGCTTCCGGCCACGGTTCCCGCGCTGGACACGACACTGCCTGCCACGCTCCCTGCCACTGATCCTGCGGCCGTGGCCGACGTGGTGGCGGTGTCCACCAAGGTGGTGACGGCGGCATTGCGGCGATACCAGATCACCAGCCGGCGGACGGCCTTGGAGCGTCGGGGTTTGGTCCGGAACGACGGTGTCGCTGCGGAATCAGGGTCCTTCGGAGGCAACGGAATCAACGATGCGCTGGAACAGGTAGCCGGTGCCACGAGCCGTGAGAATCAGCTCGGGATTAGCCGGATCGTCTTCGAGTTTGGAGCGAAGCCGGGAAATATGAACATCCACCACCCGGGTATCGACATGGCGTTCGGGGGTATAACCCCACACTTCCTTCAGGATTTCGCCACGGCTGAAGGGCTCGCCTGAGCGACTCACCAGTAGTTCCAACAGGCTGAATTCCATTCCTGTGAGACGGATCCGCTCATCAGCACGGAACACTTGGCGTTTGTTCGTGTCGATGCGGAGGTCGGCGACCTGAATGAGCCCGGAATTTGGGATGCCTGCGACTTGCTCCTTCTCGACACGGCGCAGCACGCAGCGGATGCGGGCCTCGAGTTCCTTGGGGCTAAATGGCTTGACGACGTAGTCATCAGCGCCAAGTTCCAAACCTGTGATGCGATCGGCCACATCGCCAAGGGCGGTCAGCATCACGATCGGAACATCCGATTCCTTCCGCAGTTCCTGGCAGACGCCATAGCCGTCGAGCTTCGGCATCATCACGTCGAGCACAACCAAGTCGGGCTCGGTGTTGCGGAAGCACTCCAGTGCTTCATTGCCGTCGCAGGCCGTGATCACGTTGTAGCCGATCATCGACAGGCGGGTCTCCAGAATCCTTCGGATGCTGGCCTCGTCATCGACCACGAGGATGGTTTCCTTGGCAGGACTGGCGACTGTCATCAGGCCCGCGGGCACTACAACATCTGTTTACACCTAAGTTGCCGGCGGCCCCGGATATTCATCCGCAGCCAATTTTCTTCATAGTTCGACTTCTTACCAGTCGCCCTCGTCGTGGCCCGTTCCGTCTCGATTTACGTCTGCCAGAGCTGTGGGGCTCAAACCCGTCAGTTCTTCGGTCGTTGCAATAGCTGTGGCAGTTGGAACTCCCTCGTGGAGCAGTCGCAACCCAAGGTGGATGGCCGCCGCCACCGGCCGGGTTCAGATCCTGCTTCGACCCCGGTCGCGCGCCGGTCTACAGCGATGGCCGACCTCGGTGAGCAGCCGATGCAACGGCTGGCCAGTGGTTATGCGGAATTGGATCGGGTCTTGGGTGGAGGCCTCGTGCCGGGTTCGTTGGTGCTGGTGGGCGGAGATCCTGGGATCGGCAAGAGCACACTGCTGCTTCAGAGCGCCACGGCGATGGGTCGGGAACGGTCGGTGCTTTATGTCAGTGCTGAGGAATCCGCCCAGCAGGTGAAGCTGCGTTGGCAGCGTCTTCAAGGCTGCGGCGCCGATTTGCAGTTGCTGGCGGAAACTGATCTGGAGCTGGTGCTTGAGGAGCTCGAGGCACTCAAGCCCGATGTGGCGATCATCGACAGCATTCAGGCGCTGCATGATGCCAACCTCACCAGCGCTCCAGGCTCAGTGGCCCAAGTACGCGAATGCGCTGCCTCGCTTCAGCGTTTGGCCAAACGCCAGAACACAGCCCTAGTCCTGGTGGGGCACGTCACCAAAGAGGGTGTGCTGGCAGGACCGAAGGTGCTCGAGCACCTCGTGGATGCGGTGCTCACATTTGAGGGGGATCGCTTCGCTAGCCATCGCCTTCTGCGTGCGGTGAAGAATCGCTATGGCGCCACCCATGAGCTTGGGGTGTTCGAGATGCGTGGGCAGGGTTTGGAGGAGGTGGGCAATCCCAGCGAGCTTTTTCTCAGTGGTGACCAGGCCAGTGGAGTAGCCACAATCGTGGCCTGTGAAGGCACGCGCCCTCTGGTGGTGGATCTGCAGGCTCTGGTCAGCACCACCAGCTATGCAAGCCCTCGCCGCACTGCCACGGGCATCGCCGTGAACCGTTTGCATCAGATCTTGGCTGTGCTTGAAAAGCACATGGGTTTGCCCCTGTCCCGTTACGACTGCTACCTAGCGGTCGCTGGTGGGTTGGATGTAGAAGAGCCTGCTGCTGATCTTGGCGTGGCGGCAGCGGTGGTTGCCAGTTACCGAGATCTCACCCTTCCTGCTGGCACGGTGCTGCTTGGTGAGCTCGGCTTGGGAGGTCAGCTTCGGGCTGTGCCGCAACTGGAGCTGCGGTTGCAGGAGGCGGCCAGGCTGGGATTCCGTCGGGCGGTGGTTCCCCAGGCCAGTGGAATCAGTTCGGCTGCCGCTGCTCTGGGGCTTGAGCTGCTTGAGGCATCGCGAATCACCGAGGCATTGGTGATGGCTCTCGGAGATGGTTTGGTCTCTCGGGACGAATCTGGCTGATGGGTGCTCAGAAGTAGACGTCCACGTTGCTGCGACCGGTGGATTTCAACCAGTTCTCGATGTCGAGATAGCCACCGGGGTTGAGTCTCACGGCCTGGGTCCAGGCTTCGGCGGCACGGTCGAACCAGCTGTCGGCTTCATCGCGTAGGCCTGCCTCCTCGGCGATCCGGCCACGCTTCTCGAAGATCAGGCCCATGTTCTTCAGGCATGAAGGCTGTTTGGGGTTCTCTTCAAGGGCCTTTTGATAGGTCTCAATCGCCCTGTCCTCCTCGCCGTTGCTCATGAAAATGATCGCCATGTTCTTGAGGGTTTCGCCTCGGTCGATCGGGTTGTCCTCGAGCTTCAGGCTTTCCTCGTAGTTCTCCAGGGCTTCGGCGTAGTCGCCGTCGTTTTGCGCAGAAAGGCCATCTCTGTAATAGACGTAAGCCTCTTTGGAGCGGGCGTTGATCGGAAGCAGCTTCACGATCAGATCAGCCATCACCGTGAAACTTTTGTCGATGAAGTTGTCGTTGCGGTTGCTGCGGGGCACGGCTGGCCTGGTGGATTTCAACCATCCTGGGGCACGTGGCTCTGCCTAGGCTGGAAACGTCTTAATCCCTGCTGTGAGTCGCTCCGCTGCCGTTGGTCCCCACGCCACCGTTCTTCTCGATGTGGAGGGCATGAAGTGCGGGGGGTGTGTGCGTTCTGTGGAGCGCACGTTGCTTGAACAGCAAGGTGTGCAGGAGGCCAGTGTGAATCTGGTCACGCGCAGCGCTTGGCTCTGCCTGGATGGGGAGGGGGAAGCCCTGGATGGGGTGCTGAAGGCCCTTGCTGATCGGGGCTTCCCGGCCAAACCCCGCTCGCAGTCACTCCTCCCGGCTGTTGGCCAGAGCCTTGAAGACAGCTGGGGATGGTGGCGCCAGTGGCGACAACTGATGGTGGCTCTGGTGCTCCTGCTGCTTTCAGTTCTCGGACACCTGGCGGAAGGAGGACATCTGTCTTTGCCCGTGGTGGGAGAACTGCCGTTTCATGCCGCCTTGGCTACAGCGGCGCTCTTCGGCCCTGGTCGATCGATTCTGGTGGGGGGCTGGAAGGCGATGTGGGCCGGGGCCCCCAGCATGGACACCTTGGTGGGCCTTGGCGTCAGTAGTGCCTATGGCGCCAGCGTGGTGGCACTGGTGTGGCCTCAGGTGGGCTGGCCCTGTTTCTTCAACGAGCCTGTGATGCTGCTCGGCTTCGTGCTGCTGGGGCGTTTTCTGGAGGAGCGGGCTCGGGTGCGTACCGGCCGTGCCCTCAAGCAATTAGCGGCACTGCAGCCCGATCAGGCCCGATTGGTCATGGCCGACGGCAGCGTCAGAGAGGTGGCTGTAGCTGCTCTCCGTCCCGGAGAGCAGCTACAGCTGCTGGCGGGCGATCGCATTCCGGTGGATGGGGTGGTGATCGAGGGGCGCTCGGCTGTGGATGTGTCGAGTCTCACTGGCGAGCCCCTGCCGCTTGAAGCTGCACCGGGAACGGAGCTGTCGTCAGGGAGTCTCAATCTGGAAGGCACCCTGGTGCTTGAGGTGCAGAGGGTTGGCGCTGAAACGGCTCTGGCGAGGATCATCGCCATGGTTGATCAAGCCCAGGCCCGCAAGGCACCGATCCAGGGGCTCGCTGATCGCGTCGCCGGTGGCTTCTGCTATGGGGTGATCAGTCTCGCAACCGTGACTTTTTTGTTTTGGTGGCAGGTGGGGCCGCGGCTTTGGCCCGATCTACTGGCGGAACCGATGCATGCAGCCCATCACCATGGCGTGGTCGGCCATGGCCTTCATGGTCCGCTCGGAGCCGGTGCTGAAACGCCCTTCGGGCTGGCCTTGCAGCTGGCCATTGCGGTGCTGGTGATCGCTTGCCCCTGCGCACTGGGTCTGGCGACTCCCACGGTGATCACGGTCTCCTCTGGACTCGCGGCCCGTCAGGGATGGTTGTTTCGCGGCGGCGACGTGATCGAACTGGCCGCCAGCCTTGATCGTGTTGTCTTTGACAAAACCGGCACGCTCACCTTGGGCAGGCCTCTGGTTGCCGAGATCATGGCCAGCGTTGATCCGGTCCGCACGCTGCAGCTGGCGGCCAGTGTGGAGCACACCAGTCGCCACCCTCTGGCCTATGCCCTGTTGCAGGAGGCCCAACGCCGCAATCTGTCGCTGTTGCCAGTGACTGCAAGCCGCACCCTTCCAGGACTCGGTGTGTCTGGTGCGTTGGAGGGTGTTGGCGAAACGGTGAGGGTGGGGGCACCCGAATGGCTCCAGCGGGAAGGGGTGGTCTGGTCCTCCTCGTTTCAGGCCGTCCTCGATCAGGTCGCTGGCCGCGGTCAGTCGCTGCTGGCCGTGGCTCTGGGCTCCGAGCCGCTTGGACTGATCAGCGTGGATGATCGCCTACGCCCTGATGCCTCTGTTGCCCTTCAGCGCTTGCGAGGGCAGGGCCTCAAACTGGCGATGCTCAGTGGAGACCGCCAACCCTCGGTGGAGCGCCTGGGCCACCAACTGGGCTTTACGTCTGAGCAGTTGGCCTGGCAGCTCCTGCCGGAGCAGAAGCTTGATCGGCTTGAGACGTATCGCCGCACAGGAAAGGTGGCCATGGTGGGTGATGGCATCAATGATGCCCCTGCACTGGCTGCCGCCGACCTTGGTATCGCCGTAGGAACGGGGACGCAAATCGCTCAAGACACCGCCGATCTTGTGTTGCTTGGCGATCGACTCGAGGCAGTGCCTGAAGCCTTGCAGCTTGCCCAGCGCACCATGGTCAAGATCCGACAGAACCTGATCTGGGCTTTCGGTTACAACCTCTTGGCACTGCCGGTGGCAGCCGGTGCGTTGTTGCCCGGTTTCGGCTTGTTGCTATCCCCCCCGTTGGCAGCGTTGTTGATGGCTCTCAGTTCGATCACAGTGGTGCTAAACGCTCTCAGCTTGCGCTTGCCATGACCCATCAGCGCGGCTGCTTCCTGGTGATGGAAGGGATTGATGGCTGCGGCAAGACCACCCAGTTGCAGCGGCTGGTGAAGTGGTTGCCTACGTCCGGGCTGATGCCACAGGGAACTGCCGTCGTGCAGACGCGCGAGCCTGGCGGAACAGCACTGGGCCAGGCCCTGCGTCAGGTGCTGCTCCATCCTCCGGACGCGGCCGAGCCTGGCCCTGTGGCCGAATTGTTGTTGTACGCAGCAGATCGGGCCCAGCATGTCGACAGGGTGATTCGACCGGCATTAGAGCGTGGGGACTGGGTTTTGAGTGATCGCTTCGCGGGCTCGACCCTGGCTTATCAGGGCTATGGCCGTCAGTTGGATCGGTCGTTAATCGAGCAGCTGGAGCAGATCGCCACCGGCGGTCTGGGAGCGGATGCCACCCTTTGGCTCAATCTTCCCTTGGAGCTCAGCCTCGCTCGTCGTGCTGATCAGAGCAATGATCGGATTGAGTCCGCTGGTCAGCTGTTCCTGCAGCGGGTTTGCGATGGCTTTGCGGCTCTGGCCAAGGCTCGGGACTGGTGGGTGATCGATGCCGCCCAGTCACCGGATGCTGTGACGGAGCAGATCTGCAACCGCCTGACGGCTGCATTCTCTGGGCAGCGCTGATGGGGGCCTTGTTTGCTGATCTGGTGGGTCAGGCTCAGGCCGTGGCGCTGCTGGAAGCCGCTTTGGCGAAAGATCGCATCGCTCCGGCCTATCTCTTTGCTGGTCCGGAGGGTGTGGGCCGTTGCATGGCTGCCCTGCGCTTCCTGGAAGGTGTGCTGCAAGGAGGGCAGGTAGACCTGCGTCAACGGCGACGTCTCGAGGCTCGCAACCATCCTGATCTGCTTTGGGTGGAGCCCAGCTATTCCCATCAAGGCCGTCTGATTGCTCGCTCCGAAGCCGATGAGGCTGGGGTCAGCAAACGCACGCCACCGCAAGTGCGCCTCGAGCAGATTCGCGAGGTCAGTCGTTTCCTCGCCCGGCAGCCATTGGAATCGGCCCGAGGCTTGGTGGTGATCGAAGACCCTGAGGCGATGGCCGAGTCGGCCGCCAATGCGCTGCTTAAAACCCTGGAGGAACCGGGGCATGGGTTGTTAATTCTGCTGTCTGCAGCACCGGATCGTTTGCTTGCCACCATTCGTTCCCGCTGCCAGCAGATCACCTTTCAGCGTCTCAGCTCCGGCCAGATGCAGGAGGTGTTGGGGCGGCTTGATGACGATGAGCGTGCCCAGGCTGCTGCGGCCATGGCCCAGCCCGAGCTGGTTGCCCTCGCGGCAGGCTCGCCCGGTGCTCTGCTCAGCCATGCCGACCAGTGGCAGTCGGTTCCAGAGGGGCTGCGGGATCGACTGGTGGCTTTACCGGCCAAGCCGGCAGAGGCGCTGGCGCTGGCCCGCGACCTTAGTGAAGCGCTCAGCGGAGAGCAGCAACTGTGGTTGCTCTCCTGGTGGCAGCAGCAGCTTTGGTATCGGCAAGGTGATGTGGAGGGGCTGCACCGTCTCGAACGCCTGCGCAGCCATTTGCTCTCCTACGTGCAACCCAGGCTGGCCTGGGAAGTGACCCTGCTCGACTTATTGCAGTAAAGACCTAAATCAAGCGCTGGCGCGCTTGTTTTGCTCCTCTTTGTGCTGACGCTCTTCCCGGGCCTGAGCCAGCACATCATGCAGGTCGTCGAGCTGAGCACCGGTGGGAAGCTCCAGGCAGTAACCGGCTCCGTAGACGGTTTTGATGAACCGTGGTTTACGAGGGTCGGGCTCAAACTTGGTCCGCAAATGACGGACGTGCACCCGGATGGTTTCGATGTCATCGTCCGGTTCGTAGCCCCACACCTCTTTGAGGATGAGGGAGGGTGCAACGGTTTGTCCGTGGCGTTGGAGCAGGCAGTGCAGCAGCTCAAATTCCAGATGGGTGAGGCGCACTGGCGTGTCGAACCAGATCGCTTCGAAACGTTCGGGCACCAGAGTGAGTGGTCCGTAACTCAGAATCTCGTTGTGATTGGAGCTGCCAACCGGAGCGCGGTCGCTGCGGCGCAGCAGCGCCTTCACGCGTACCTGTAGTTCCTCGAGGTCAAAGGGTTTGGTGAGGTAGTCGTCAGCGCCAGAATTGAAGCCACTCACTTTGTCTTTGGTGCCACCCAAAGCCGTGAGCATCAGGATCGGAATCCCCGCGGTGCGCTCATCCCGGCGAAGCCGCTGGCAAAGGGTGAGGCCGTCAACCTTGGGCAACATCAGATCCAGAAGGATCAAATCGGGGGTGTATTGCAGGGCAAGAGCCTGGCCCTTGATGCCGTCGTCGGCACGTTGCACATCGAAGCCTCCGTGCTCCAAATGCCCGGCCACAAGCTCGCGCATGTCGCTGTCGTCTTCGATCAGGAGGATGCAGGGCTTCATCGGAGCGAAGGCACGGTGAACAGAGGGGAAGCGGGGGGAAGAATGTCGCTGCTACGGATTCTCACAAGATTTGTAGGCCCTCCGACGCCTCGGTGCATGGGCTTGCGCATTGCGGTAAGAGCTGGAATTCTGGCTCTCACTGCGATTTGCTGGCTCAGGTAGGGGTTGGTAGTGCCCGTCTTTTCAGAATGTCTTCGGAATCGAGGCCTTGTTTGTAACGGAATCGCGATTTCTGGCGGGGCTAAGTGGGCCTGCTTACGCACAAAAAAACCACAGCTTTTGGCTGTGGTTGACGTGAAAAACTCCCCGGGCGGGATTCGAACCTGCGACCAATCGATTAACAGTCGACCGCTCTACCGCTGAGCTACCGAGGAATGGGACCCGAAGAACTTACCCTTCAGCCCCGCCGCCCTGCAAGAGGTTGAAGCTGTCGTCGTAGTTTTCGGCCGTCACGCCAGCCGGCGATGCGGCCCCTCTCCATGCGGGCGGCCCCATCGGCATGGTCGAGTTCGTCGAGCCGGTGGGTGACCCATAGGGCTGTGAGGGGAGACTGGGAGCGGTGGCAGAGCTGCTGAACGGCGGCCAGCACCGTGTGTTGACTGGCTGGATCGAGTAGGGCCGTGGGTTCGTCCAGTAGCAAGAGCGTGGCCTCGCTGGCCAGGGCGCCCGCAATCGCCAATCGTTGTTTTTGGCCACCGCTGAGGGTGTGGATCGGTCTTGTCGCCATCCCGGCCAAGCCCACTTGCTCGAGCAGGTGATCGATGCGTTGTTGGCGCTCGGATCTGTTCAGATGGCGAGGCAGGTTGAGCAGCAGTTCGCTGCCGCAGCTGGGTAGAAGCAGCTGATGGTCGGGGTTCTGAAAGACCAGCGCCGGTCGCAATGTGCAGTGGATCGTGCCGGTTTGGGGCTTGACCAGCCCACCAATCATGCGGAACAGGGTGCTCTTGCCGCTGCCGTTGCTTCCTACCAGCATCCACAGTCCGGCTCCCGGCAGGGTCAAGCTGCACTGGTCGAGGGCGTTGGTGCCGCAGGGCCAGCGAAAGCTGACCCGATCAAGGTTCAGGCCGGGGCCTGTGTGGTCAGCCATCAAATGCGAACCCAGGACGCTTGCTTCCGCCGGCTCCAGAGGCCTTCTCGTAGATCTGTACGGCGAGCACCTCGCTGCTCAGCACGCTGACGCGTTTGCCTTCCATCTTTTCGCAAGTGAGTTCAAGCAAGAGAGGTTGGCCTTGCTCCATGGTCTGGCGCACTTGTTGATAGAGGGTCTCTGCTGCTGCCTGCTCCTTGCGCTGCACTGAGACCGGCATCGGACTCATCTTGAGGGCAAGTTCAATGATGTACACGAGGGCGAGCTGCGGATTGGCTCATTCTTGCGAATGGTTTCGCGAGCCGCGCTGTGTTTTCGCGGTAAGTATTTCCACTCATCTCTGTAAACGGTGGCGCGCGTCCTTTCCCCAGAACGGTCTGTGCCCATTAGTCTCTGAGACGTAAAGCTTCATGAAGCTCTCCTCATGACGATCGCTGTAGGACGCGCGCCTCAGCGGGGATGGTTCGACGTCCTCG
>NZ_UCOB01000035.1 GCF_900474295.1 Synechococcus sp. UW140
CAGCGATACCGATCAGGGTGTTGTCACCCACGAGGGTGTCAGCACCAACGGAGGTGTTGAACGCCGTGGTGCTGTAGCCGGCTTGGTCGGAACCGCCGCTGCCAGGTGTGGAGGCATCGGAACCACCGGCTTCCACCCAGGTGCGCCACTTGCCGCAATCGGAGGGATCACCGCTGTAGGTGTCACCGGGCTGGAGGGTTTGAACGTTGAGGATGCAGCGCTGGAGCTGGGAGAGGACTGCAGCATCGAGGCTGGTGTTGATCTCTTGCTGGAAGGCCTGACCGGTTGAGAGTGCCACCTGTGGGAAGGCAGCGGAGGTAGCGCCAGAGAGCTGGCGGTAGAGCTTGTTGAGCTCGCCTTTGGTCTCTTGGGCAAAGATCAGAGCAGCGATGGCATTGAAGTCTGCTGTGCTGCCTGCAGCCTGAATGGTGTTGACGGCCTGACCAACAGCGGTGGAGTTGGAATCAAGTCCACCTGGTGCGTAGTCAATGTCGTAGTGGAAGGCGAGATCGGTGTTGTTGTTGGTCAGCTCGAAGTCAAAGGAGGCAACGGCTGACTTGGGAGCGATCAGTTTGAGATCACCGAGGGTGATGCCTTCTTGGGCATTGATGATGCCTTCTGAGACGAAGGAACCAGGCATGGCCTGACCGACCTGGTTGGCGAGGAGCTCAACGGTGCCGGAGAGATCAGCGCGGTAATGGGTGGTGAGGTTGTCGGTTTCGCCGGAGCGGAGCACCAGGTCAGCCTCATAGAACGAGGTGTCGGTGGTTTCGTAGTTGGCGTAGACCTTCAGATCGCCGATGCGGTATTCACCACCGGGGTTAACGATGCCTCTCTGGTAGAGGGTGACATTGCCATTGGCGACCACGCGGTAGGACTCCATCCGTGCATCGGGGGCGTTGTAGATGTCCCGTGTCAGTCCCGGCAGGATGATGTCGCCTGAGATCGTGCCGAAGTTGCGGATGACGTCATCACCACCGGGGCCGGTGATGGCATCGCTGCTGCCATCGGTGCCACCAACGATGGTGCCGTGGTTGATGACGGTCTCCCGATCCTCGGTGGGGAGGTTGATGGCAGAACCGCCATCACCACCTTGGATGGTGGCGCCCAGTTCGTTCTCAACGCGGAGGTTGCCGTGAAGGAGGCCGCTGGTGCTCTTGGTGATGGCGATTCCGCCTTGGCCAGAGGCAACGATGGTGCCGCTGTTCTTGACGACAACTTCACCGGCGGGAGCATCGGCATCGGTGGCCCCTTCGGTGATGTTGCTCACCGAGCCATCAGGGTTCTGATAGAGGTACGCACCGCCGGTGGCGTTCTGGAAGAGCAGGGCCACAGCGTTGGTGCCGCTCGCACTGATCGTGCCTGAGTTGGTGATGTTGATGTTCCCGGAGCTGCCAGTGGGATCACCGAGCAGCTGTTCGGAGCTGTCCTTTTTGACGCCGCCAAAGACGAAACCACCACCACCGCCGAGGGTCTGGGCGACAACGGCGTGGGAACCGGTGCCGTAAGTGGCGATCGTGCCTGAGTTGGTGAAGTTGATGTCACCGGAGCTGGAGTTGACGTTGGTGTTGTTCAGGGAGACGGAACCAGTAGAGGAGCCGCCAACACCGCCGCCGCCGCCAATGGTCTGGAGGAGGAGGCCAAAGCTGTTGTCACCGGTGGTGGTAATCACGCCTTTGTTGGAGGCGGTGATGTTGCCGGAAGCAGTGCTGCTGCCGCCATGGTCTGCAGCGGAGAAGCTCAGGCGTCTGCCGCCGATGGTGTAACCACCGCCGCCGCCGATGCTCTGGAGCACAACCGCGGGAGAGAAGTCACCGTTGGTGGCAATACCAGAGGTGGTTGTGGTGGCAAGGCCTATGGGGGTGACGTCTGTGGTGGTGCCGCCTGCAGCGTTACTCCAGGTGATGGCGCCAGCGGAGGCATCGGAGAAGAGTGTGCCTGTGCCACCGCTGCCGAGTTGGAGATCACCCGAGGTGGAGGCAGCAAAACCGCCTCCTCCTCCGATGGTCTGGGCGATGAAGGCGGGGCTGGTGTCACCGGTGGAGAAGACCTGTGCTTCGGAGTTGATGGTGAGCTCGATGGCAGCGCCAGAGGTGTTGCCGGTGTTGGGAGTACCAAAGGGGGTGGTACGGCCAAGGCTGAGGTTGCCGCCGACGGTGTCAACGCTGCCGCCACCGCCGCCGATGGTCTGAGCGATCAGGCCGGGTGCATCGCTGCCAGCGGAGCTGACCTTGTTGTCGACGGTGAGGCTGATGGCTCCAGCGGAGCGATCACCGATGCCGAGGCCGCCGAGGGTGGCCTTGCCGCCGACTGCACCGGCGATACCACCACCGCCACCAATGGTTTGCACCATGGCGCCCGCACCCCGATCACCAGTGCTGGTGAGGTTGGAGTCAATGGTGAGTTCGATGGAGCCACCGCTTCCGTCATGAAGAATGTCGAGGACGGATGAGCTGCCACCGAGATTGGCGTTGCCGCCCACATCACCGACCCGGCCACCGCCGCCAGCGATCGATTGCAGCATCAAGGCAGCTGCATCCGTGCCATTGGTGGCGGAATCGAGCTGACTGTTGAGGCTGAGATCGGCTGCTGATGAATCAAGCAGGGAGTAGCCGCCGAGCTGGGCATTGGCGCTCGTGCTGCCGGTGTAACCGCCGCCGCCGCCGATGGATTGATAGGAGAGGCCGCTGGATCCTTCACCAATGGTTAGCACTCGGCTATCGCCCCCGGCAGTGAAGCTGATCACACCACCCTTGCCTTGGGTGCCGAGGGTTCCGCCGCCCAGGAGCAGGTCGCCGCTGCTGGTGTCAGTGCTGGGGAAGACGAGGCCACCGCCACCACCGATCGACTGGAGTACAAACGCCGGTGATTGGTCACCGCTGGTGATGATCGAGCCATTGCCACCCTCGGCGGCAAGATTGAGGGTGACGTTACCGGCATCACCGATGGCGCCATTGGCACCAAGGTTGATGCTGCCGGCTGCGCTGCCGGCACGGCCACCGCCAGCTCCGATCGATTGGGCTGAGATGCCGATCGATTGATCACCGGTGGTGGTGATGGTGCCGGTGCTGTTGATGGTGATGTCTGCGGCATCACCGTTAGCGACATTGCTGGCCCCCATCACCAGGGAGTCGGAGGTGGTGCCGAGGAGTCCACCGCCTGCACCGATGGATTGGAGCAGCAGGCCATCACTGCCGAATCCGGTAGTGGTCACATCGGCGCTGAGATCGAGCTGAATGCTGGCGCTATCAAGGTTAAGGCTACGGACCGAGCCAGCGGTGGCATTGCGGCTGGCGATCGGTGCGTAGCCGCCACCACCGCCGATGGACTGCGCCAGAAGGCCCGGCGATCCGGCACCAAAGGTGAAGAGGTCACCGGTAATGGTGAGTTTCAGAGCACTGGCTTGGTTGTCAGTGGCGGTGTCGCCGCCGAGGCTGATGGTGGGGGTAGACGCCCCTTCGGTGCCAAAGACGGCACCACCACCACCGGCGATCGACTGAGCGACGATCGCTGCTGAATTGCTCCCACCGGTCGAGATTGCAGCGGAGTTGGTGAAGCTGATCGCGGCACTGTTGTTATTGCCGATGACCGAGCCGCCGAGAGTGATGGCATCACCACCAGAGGAGGTGGTGTAGAGACCGCCACCGGCAATCGACTGGAGGATGACACCACTGGAGTTGTCTCCAGTGGTAAGGATTTTGCCGCTGTTGGTGAAGTCGATCACCCCGGAACGGCTGTCGCCTAGGCCAGTGCCACCGACGGAAACGGAGGTCGGAGCACTGCCGATGAGGGCACCAGCGCCACCGATCGATTGGATCGTGAAGCCCGGTGAGCTCTTGCCATTGGTGGTGATGGGAGCATCACTGGTGGCGGTAATCGCTCCGCCACGAACATCGCTGTCAAGGGACGAAGTGCTGCCAATGGTGACACTTCCGTCGACGGCGCCGAGGAGGCCGCCGCCACCACCGATCGACTGGAGGACAACACCGGGGCTGTCATCAGCAGCGGTTTGGATGCTGCGTTGGAGCTGGGTGTAGTCGAGGGAACCGGCGGAAGCATCAACGCCTTCTTGTTGCGTGCCACCGATGGTGACGTTGCCACCGACATTGGCAACGATGCCACCACCACCACCGATGGTCTGAAGCACAGCACCCGGGCTGTTGGTTCCTGTGGTGATGACTTGGAAGGGGAGAGTGAGCTCGAGGTCAGCACCGGTGGAGGTGCCGGTGGTGAGACCACCGAGCTGAACGGTTCCAGCGGGAACGCTGCCGATCCAACCGCCACCGCCACCGATGGATTGATGGATCACACCAGGAGAGAATTGACCGGTGGCCTGCAGGCTGCCGCCGCCCTCGACAAGGGTGAGGGTGCCGCCACTACCAGCAGTGCCATTCTCACCACCGCCGAGGATGACGATGCCGCTGCCGTTGCTGTCTCCGAGGCCGATTTGACCACCGCCGCCCCCGACGGACTGCATTAAGTAGGAGGGTGCGTAATCACCACTGGTGGCGATGAGCCCACCGGTGTTGTCAAGGGTGACATTGCCTGCATCACCGCTGCCGCCATTGGCACCGAGGATGAGTGAACCGCTAGCGGAGGCGATCCGACCACCACCGCCACCAACGGATTGGGCGACGACACCGATGCTGAAGTCACCTTCGGTTTGGATTGTGCCGCCGTTGTTGTTGACGGTGACATTGCCTGCATTACCTGTTGCGTCGATCGCGCCCATCACGAGGCTGACGCTGCTGGCGCCAGCACTACCGCCACCGGCACCGATCGACTGAGCAACGATGCCTTCGGAGTATTTGCCGCTGGTGGAGATCCGGCCCTCTTGGGTGATCAGCACATTGGAGGCGTTGGCCGTACCGCCATTCATGCCGAGGCGCATGGAGTCGCCGTTTTGAGAGGTGAAGCCACCGCCACCGCCCACTGACTGGGCGATAATTCCTTGAGATTGCACACCAGTGGTGACCAAGGTGGTTCCGCCACTGAAATACAGATCGACCGATCCACTGTTGCCAATCTGCTGGCCACTTCCACCAAGGTCGACGGCAGCCGACGTACCGCTACCGTCGCCACCCACATAGCCGCCGCCGCCGCCGATGGTCTGAGCGATCACAGCAGGAGACGACACTCCTTTGGTCTGGATGCGGGAGTTGTTCTTGGAGGTGAGGCTGATGGATCCCGAGCTGGTTTCACCTTCAACAGCTCCGCCAAGACTGACGGATGCGGTTGAGGTGTAGGCCGAACCACCACCACCACCAATGGATTGGAGGGTGAGGCCTGGTGAGTTACGGCCCTCGGTAGCGATAGTCCATCGGTGGCTGATGGCCGTGACATCACTGGCTGAGGTGTCGCCTGTGCTGCTGGTGCCGAAGTTGATTTGTTCGCCATCAACATCAGCGGCGAGGCCACCACCACCACCGATGGATTGCATCACTACACCGGGGCTGTTGTTTCCTTGTGTCTGTGCGGCGAAGGGGCCATTCAGGGTGATGGCACCAGCACGGAAGCTGCCGGTTCCCTCGCCACCGAGGGTGGCGTTGCCACCGACGGAATTGATGCTGCCACCACCACCACCGATGGATTGAATCACCAAGGCAGCCGAATCATCGCCCGTGGAAGTGAGAGAGGCACCAGCATTGCTGACGACTCGAATCGCACCGCCATCGGCATTGTTCTCACCAATGCTCTCGTGGAGGCCGAGAGTGGCGTTGCCGCCGACAGTGCCAGCGCGACCACCACCGCCACCGATGGCTTGAACAAGCATCACTGGTGAGGTGGCGCCTGTTGTGATCAGGTCTCCCTCGATATCAACCAGAACGGCCTGTTCGACAGCTTCAACGTCACAGGAGCCAAAGGCGCAGGCTTCTGGCATTAACACGTTGCTTGAACCAGCGATGCCAACAGAAGCATCCTTGATACGTGCTCCCAAGTAGGCATTGGTTGTGACATTGCCTGCAAAACCACCACCACCACCGATGGTCTGAACCACAAAGCCTGGGCTGCTATTGCCAGTTGTTTTCACAATGCCACTGACATTGGCTGTGATCGGCGCACCTGTTGCGTTCCCAGTTAAGGGGCTAAATGTGTTGTAGCCATTGAGAATAATGCTGCTACCGAGAGTGGTGTAGGTCCTTGAATTGACCAAACTCCAACCACCGCCTCCGCCTATGGATTGAAGAATTGCAGCAGCAGACCGCTCGCCTGATGTTGCAATGGTGCTGCCATTGGTGGAGGTGAAGTTGATAGCACCGGAGTAGAAATCACCCTCTGCGCTGAGCTTGTCGTCGTCGGAATAACCGAATTGAATCTGTCCTGCGTAGGCATCATTCAAGGATTGAATGGCACCACCACCACCGCCAATGCTCTGAAGCAGCAGCGCAGGAGAACCAAGGCCCTTAGTGACAAGATTGGATTGGTTGTTAACCGAGATATTGCCCGAGTTGGATGACCGTGCGTCGTAGCCACCTAAGAGGAAGATAGGGGTGTCCGGCCGGTCATCTCGATCGTCGGTGATGCTCCAGTTGATGGCTCCTGATCCACCGCCACCGCCGATGCTCTGGGCTATGAGGGCGGCGGAGTTGTTGCCAGATGTGGTGATGTCTCCATTGTTATTGACTTCAATATCAGAGGAGGAATTGATCCCTTTCGTCTCAGTCGCTCCCAGGATCATGCGATAGTCCTCGCCGGTATTGATGCCAATGAAACCGCCACCACCGCCGATGGACTGGGCCAGGAGGCCTGTGCTGTTGGTGCCTGAGGTTTGGATGGCGCCATTGGTGTTGACTGAGACAGTGCCTGCTTGGTTGTTGCTCTCGAGAGTTTTGTAGGAACCAAGGTCGACTTGACCAGCGGCCTGTGCGATCCAGCCACCACCACCACCGATGGATTGGGCAACCAATGCCGGTGAGTTGTTGCCTGTCGTTTGAATGGTGCCAGTGGTGCTCACATCCACTGATCCTGCAGTGGATGTTTGCGAGGCAACGGATTTAATGGATCCAACACTGACGGCTCCGGAAACAATGCCCACCAAGCCACCGCCGCCACCGATCGATTGGGCCAGAAGGCCACTGGAGTAGATGCCCTCGGTGCTGATATTTCCGGTTTGGCTGATGGTTACATTGCCTGCGCTGTTGTTGCCTCTTCCTTCGAGTGTTCCGATCCGTGCGAATTTTTGAGAGTCGCCTGTAGCACCACCACCACCACCGATAGATTGAGCTACCAGGGCTGGGGAATTCGTTCCCAAGCTGAAGAGATTTGCTTCACTGGTGATGGTGACGGCACCACCTTTTCCGCCATTGGATTGAATCGATCCAAGGAAGGTGTAGTTGTTGCCTTGATCTAGCAGCAGCCAGCCACCACCATCACCAATACTTTGAGCTAGAACCACCGATGAATTGTCACCTTTGGTGATGTATTGCTCGGCTTCAATGTTGATATCGATTGAATTTGCGTTGCCGCCGCCTCCGATGCCGAAGTTTTTATTTTGGATGATCATTGCATCAACTGCATCGAGATTTAGCAGTGAGCGGAAGTAGTCGCTGTCTCCTGCGACAAGGTTATCCATGATGTCCTTCCATTCTGTATTCCAGTCTGAAGAGGTTTCTTTTTTGCTGAATCCTTGAGGCCCTTGGCTTCCTAGTAGAGCCGCGCTCTTTCCATCTCTGCCGGGAGTGATGTCACCAAAGAAGCCACCACCACCACCGATGGATTGGGCAATCATTGCTTGTGATCCAATTCCTTTTGTGGTGATGTTTCCGTTGGTGGTGATGCTGATGCTGTCACCTGCATTGCCTTCAGTATTGGTGCTGGCGTTGCCAAGCCAGAAGAAATCGGGATCTGAGGCGACGGGGGCGTAGACGCCACCACCACCAATGGATTGAACCAGCATCGCTGGTGCAGCGGCTCCTTCGGTGCTGATTGCACCGCTATTGACCACAGTCACGCTTCCAGCCGAGCCATCTGAGCTGCCGATGTTGCCGATCGAAATCAGCTGTTGTCCGTTTGAAATCGGGCCTGTGAATGCAGTGCCACCGCCATGGCTAATTGCGGCAAGGCCAATGGATCCATCGCCGCTGGTTGTGAGTATTGCTTTGTTGGTGAGCAACACATCTCCAGCTGATGTGTTGCCATTTGTGTTTGCCCCGCCGAGTAGATCACCGCCAATTTCAGCAATGAAACCACCACCACCACCGCCGCTAACAGCGCTCAGTGCAGTTGCCGCCTCACCTTTTGTGACAATGAAGGAACCGTTGTTTTCAACCTCGATATCACCACCGCTGGCGTCAATCGTGAAGTTCGTTGCAAGCGTCCCGAATTTGGCTGTATCTGTTGAGGTGCCAAAAATTGTTCCACCACCACCACCGAGGCTCATGATGTTGATGCCAGTGGATCCATCTCCGGTAGTGGTGATATTGCCGCTATTCGTGAATGCGATATCTCCGCCACTGCTGTCACCTTCCATGGATTGTGACCCCATCCTCACTTCGTTGGCCTGTGCGCTGACGGCACCACCACCACCACCAACGGTTTGAACCCGAATGCCCTGGGAGTACCAACCTGTTGTGGAGACGTCTGCTGTGTTGTCGACTGTGATGTCTCCACCGTATCCACCAGATCCCTCCTTACTTCCGAGGCGAAGGTTGTTATCTCGTGCTCCTTTGAGTGCAGTCCAGCCGCCGCCACCACCAACACTCTGGATCAGGAGGGCTGGAGCACCGTTACCACTTGTTCTAACAAATTCACCTGTGTTGTTAACTGTAATATTTTCTGCGCCTGAATTTAGGGCTTCATGGCCTGCTAGGAACAAGCGATCAAACTCTCCTTCTTCACTGTTCTGATCGTCATTTAATTCGGAATAGGCATTAACTCCACCACCTCCACCGATGCTTTGAGCCAGTAAAGCAATGGATCCAACGCCCTCTGTTGTCAGGTTGCCAGAGTTGGTGACGGCTACATTTCCGCTCTTGGAGCTGGTTGTGTACAGAGAACCCATGAACATTTCATCGATCAGCTCTGAACTGAGGAAACCACCACCACCAGCAATGGATTGGGCCAGGATCGCACCCGATCCGCGACCAGTTGTAGTGACATCACCCTTGTTGTTAACAACAACATTGCCGGAATCAGTAACAACGGCTCCATTTGCTCCAAGTGAGATGATCGGAGCATTCATGCCACCGGCATAGCCGCCGCCGCCGCCAACGGATTGAACAAGAATGCCAGGGGAAATTGCACCCTTGGTGCTGATAGGAGCTGTATTCGTAACCTCAACACCGCCACCCTTCAGGATGTCTCCTACGACATCCTCGATGACTGAGCCATTAATGTCTCGTACATACTTGCCTGAACCAATCCTGCCAATCCAGTTGCGCCCGGGGATTGAGCTTCGTTGTTCTCCAATGAATCCACCGCCACCACCGATCGATTGAGCAGTGATGCCTGGTGAGCTATTGCCTTCGGTAACGATGAACTCTCCTGTATTTTCGAGTTTGATCTCACCGCTAGTTGCAGTGAGGATTCCTCCGGAACCCGTAAGACCAAGTTGTGCATTGCCGTAATACTGGTCGGCTCGGCCACCACCACCGGCGATGGATTGAAGCAGCAGGGCCGGAGAATCTTCTCCTTTGGTGAAAATGCTTCCTTTGTTGTTGAGGTCGATGGCACCTGAATTGCTGACACCAGAACCTTCGGTCAGGCCCATCTGGATTTCGCCGGTTTTCATGCCAATCAGGCCACCACCGCCGCCGATGGATTGGACCGTGATCGCACCCGCGCTCAGCCCAATCGTGCGGATGTCAGCAGTGTTTGTGACAGTGACATTGCCGCTACGGCCCACCCCAGAAGGGGAGACTGAGCCGACCATTGTATTTACATTTTCTGCAGTAGTTCCGGCTAGCCAGCCGCCGCCGCCGCCAACTGATTGAATCAATAATGCACGGGCATATTTCCCTTCTGTTTTGATGTAACTGCCTGTATTGCTGACAGTGACATCCCCACCGGCGCCATCGGAACTATTGGAAGAGCCTAGCTGGAGGCTTGATCCAATCAGGTCTGTTTCTTTGAGGCGTCGAATATTGCCGCCACCGCCACCAATTGCCTGCACAACGAATGCAGATGATGAGAGGCCAGTGGAATCAAGGTTTCCGGAGTTATTAACAGTGATGGAGCCACTCCTGGAACGCAGAGAGTTTTGGTCACCCATTCTCAAGATATTGGATGCATCGCCCGTTTGAGCTTCTTCACTCAACGTGGTGTAACCCCCACCACCCCCGATGGACTGAACCATGATCAGGGGTGATGTCACCCCGCTGGTGGTGATATTGCCCGTATTGTCGACAGTTATATCTCCAGCCGTCGCTTCAATGAGATTCTGGCCACCTAAATTGATGTTTTCGTTGTTTGTGGTGCTCACTACACCACCGCCTCCGCCGATGCTCTGAACCACGAGGCCTGCTGATGCTCCTCCGCTAGTGCTGATCAGGCTTCTATTTGTCACGTTGACATTGCCAGCATCGATCTTCTTTAAACTCGTTCCTCCCAAGCTCACGCCATCATTCGAGGAGCCCACGAAACCACCACCACCACCGATGGATTGGGCCAGGATTGCAGTCGACCCTATGCCAGAGGTTTTGATCGACTCACCTTCCGACCTGAGTGTGATACTCCCTGATGTTCCGAGTGTCTCACTTAGTCCGTTGGAGGCTCCAAGCGACGCTTCGCCTCCACTCGCGCCTGCTACGAATCCACCACCAGAGCCAATCGACTGCAGGAGAATGGCGCCTGAGTAATCGCCATCAGTTTGGATGACGTTGGTATTGATGATGTCGAGATCACCCGATTCTGAGGAACCTTGATGGTTCAAGGTTCCAAGCGTTAAATCTCCAGCTGCAGAACTGATGACACCACCACCACCACCAATCGATTGGGCAGTCAATGCCGCTGAGTGATTGCCAGTTGTGTACAGAATTGCTCTGTTCTGAACTGTGACGTTGCCCGAATTTGCAGAGCCCGTGCTGTTGTTAGTGGCTCCGATCCGTTTGGTTCCAGTGCCGCTTGCGTTGAGCAGCGCGTAGCCACCACCACCACCAACTGATTGGGCGACTAGAGCTGGTGAATAATTCTCCTTCGTGGTAATCGCTTCTGCGGAGTTGTTGACTGTGACTGAGCCAGCTATGGCTTCAAACTCGCCAGTGCTTCCAAAGGTAATGGTGTACTCGGTGCTGTCTCCTGCCTGGGCCACATAGCCACCACCACCAGCGATGGACTGAGCGATCAAGCCCGCAGATCCCACACCTGCTGTGCCGAGAGTGCGGCTGTTGTTCACAGTGACATTGCCTGTTGTGATCACTGGCAATTGGTCTGTTGCGCTAGCTGTCGAGATGCTTCCCATGCGTATTCCGCTTCCGGCGCTTGAGGCAGAAGCGCCACCACCGCCGCCGATGCTTTGCGCAATAACGGCTGCTGAGTTGAGGCCAAGGGTGTTGATTGTGGCGTTAGTGGTGAGGGAGACATCGCCAGCGTTGCTGGTGCTGTTGCTAGCAATGGTGCCGCCGAGATTGAGGACATTGCCGGTTGTCGTTCCGGTGAATCCACCACCACCGGCGATGGCTTGAGCGAGCACACCGGTGGAATTTTCACCAGTGGTTTGGATTGCGGTGTAGTTGACGTTGGCGTCGATGGAGCCTGCGTTGGTTGAGCCGATTTGAGTGGCACCGAGGGTTGCATTGCCGCCGACGTTGCCAATCCAACCACCACCACCACCGATGGTTTGCAGAACGATGGCTGGAGCATCGTTGCCCTCGGTGACCATTTGATCACCAGAGCCAGAGAAGGTGATGGAGCCAGCATTTGCGCTGCCTTGCGCCGAACTGGTCATACCCAGATTGGCGTTGCCGATCACCTTGGCGCCAAAGCCGCCGCCGCCGGCAATGGTCTGAACCACCAGAGCGGAGGAATTGTTGCCAGAGGTGCCAACGCTTCCAGAGAGGTCGGCAACGACATTTCCGGAGTTGAGGTTGCCGCTAACTTGCGTCGCCCCGAAGGTTGCATCGCCGTATGCACTACCGGTGTAACCACCACCACCACCGATGGATTGAGCTGTGAGTGCGGTTGAGAATTCACCGTCTGTTTTGAGAAGTGAATTCACGGTGACAGAGACGTCGCCAGCGGTAGCAGTTCCGGAGTTGTTCTTGCTGCCGATTTGTGTTGTTCCATCCCCTTTGCCGGTGAGCAGGGCGAAACCACCACCACCACCGATGGATTGTGCAACCACTGTTGGTGAGTAGTTGGCAGTGGTGACGATTTGATCTCCACGGTTGTTGACGGTGACATCACCGGCAGCAGCGTTGAAGCGGCCATTGCTGCCGAAAGTAACCTGATATTCAATATTGTCGCCAGTCTGCGATACATAGCCACCACCTGCAGCGATCGACTGGGCGATCAAACCTGCCGACCCAACTGATGTGGTGCTGATTATTCCTGTGTTGTTGACGGTGACATCACCCGATTGAGTCGTTGGCAGGCTTGCACTGCCTGTTGCCGTTGAAATTGCACCCAAGCGGATGGTGTCTCCAGCACTTGTTGCTGATGCACCACCACCACCACTGATTGATTGGGCGATGATTCCTGCGGAATTAATGCCCGAGGTGTTGTCATCACCGGCTGAAGTGATGATTACGGCTTCGTTGGTGAGTTTGACGTCGCCAGCATTACTTGTGCTGTTGCCGGCAATTGTGCCGCCAAGGGTGAGGGTATTGCCTGTGGTGCTTCCGGTGAAACCACCACCACCACCGATAGCTTGGGCAAGGATGCCAGTGGAGTTGGACCCAGTAGTTTGGATCGCTTTGAAGTTCACCCGGGCATCGATCGATCCAGCATTGGCTGATCCAATCTGTGTGGCGCCGAGGGTGGCATTTCCACCAACATTTCCAATCCAGCCGCCACCACCACCGATGGATTGGATCACGATCGCCGGTGCATCGATTCCTTTCGTCAGGGCAAGAGCGCCACTGCCTGTGAAGGTCACAGAACCTGCATTTGCGGTTCCTGATGCGGAACTTGTCATGCCGAGTACAGCATCACCTGTAACTTCTGCTCCAAATCCACCGCCACCTGCGATCGTCTGGACGACCATGGCGGCTGAGTTTTTACCTTCGGTGATGGCGTCGCTTGTGAGCGTGGCGCTGATTGATCCAGAACTGAGGTTTCCGCTGACTTCGGAGGCACCGAGGGTGACGTTGCCGAGTGCATTGCCGGTGACACCGCCACCACCACCGACGGATTGGATGACTGCAGCAGTGGAGTAGTCAGCAGCGGATCCGATGGTGTCTGTAGTGCTGGTGAGGGTGACGTTGCCGCCCTGGAGTGAGGAGCCAGCTTCACTGCCGAGCTGAGCGTTGGGGGTGCTGCGCAGCAGGGACCAACCACCACCACCACCGATGGATTGGGCGACAAGGGCCGGGCTATAAGCACCGAAGGTGATGAGGGATGCAGCGTTGTTGGTGACGGTGACGTCACCGGCGTTGGCGGAGGTGAGGTTGCTGCCCGCGAGTGTGACGTCGTAGCTGGCGAGGGCGTTGGTTTCAGCGATGTAACCACCACCACCGGCAATGGATTGAACCATCAGTGCGGGTGATCCGTTGCCGGTGGTTTGTAAAGCGCCGCGGTTGGTGACGACGACGGACTCCGCATCGGCGATGTCACCGGCGCTGGCGCCGAGGCGACTGAGGGAACCGAGGGATTTGGCAGCGGCACCACCACCACCACCGACGGACTGGGCGAGGAAGGCTGCGGCATTGATGCCCTTGGTGGTGATGTCACCTGTGTTGGTGACGGAGACGGTGCTACCGGAGGCATTGCCGATGAGGGAGCCGCCAAGGATGACTGCATCACCAGCGGAAAGACCGGCGACGCCACCACCGCCACCGATGGATTGAGCGAGCAGACCGATGGAGTTGTTGCCGGTGGTCTGAATCAGGCTCGAGTTCGTGACTTCGACAGAGCCGGCAGTGGCGATGCCGGTGCCGCTGGCTCCCATGGTGACGTTGCCCGTGACTTCAGCAACTGCACCGCCACCACCACCGATGGACTGGACGAGGAGTGCTGGAGAGCTAAGCCCTTTGCTGCTTAGCAGTTCAGCAGTGTTGTTGACGGTGACATCACCGCCATTGGCGGAAGCGTTCAGGAGGTTTACGGAACCGAGGTTGAGGGTGGTGCCGATATCACCGGTGCGGCCACCACCGCCACCGATGGACTGGACGTTGATGAGCGGGCTGAAGTTACCGGCGGTTTGCACCGAGCCGGTGTTGTTGAGAGTGATGGTGCCAGCGTTTTGGCTGCCGGAGCTGTTGATGCTGCCGAGCTGGGCTGCGCCATCGACCTGGCCGGTGTAAGCACCACCACCACCGATGGATTGAAGGCTGATGCCGGGGGAGGTGTTGCCTGAGGTGGAGATCAGCGAGCGGTTGGTGACGGTGATGGAGCCGCCATCCATGGGAGCAGCACTGTTTTGTGCGCCGAGGATGAGGTTGCCCTGGATAGGACCAACCCAACCACCACCACCACCGATGGATTGGGCAGAGAGAGCTTGGCTGTAGTCGCCTTGTGTGCCGAGCTCTTTGCCGGTGGAGAGGATATTGATTGATCCGCCGCTGAGGTCAGCGGAAGCCGCAGCATCGCTGCTGCCGACGGTGACGTTGCCTCCAGAAGTTTGGGCAATGCGACCACCACCACCACCGATAGCTTGAGCAAAGATGGCGGGCGAGTACTCGGCGAGGGTGATCAGGCTGCCCTCGTTGCGAAGGGTCATGGCCTGAGCCGATTGGATCCCTGTGGCGTTAGCAGAACCGATGACGACAGTGCCGTTCGCGGAATCGGCGGAGCCACCACCACCACCGATGGCCTGGTGAAGGATGGCTGGCGAGAAGGCATCGTTGGAGAGGAGCGTTCCGGTGTTGATGAGGGTGGTGATGCCGGACTGACCGGTGGCACCGTTGCTGCCGAGGGTGGCATCACCGAAACCGGATTGGACATCACCACCACCAGCGCCAACGCTGTTGAGATAAACGGGGATGGAGGAGGTGCCGTAGGTGGCGATGTTGCCGGTGTTTCGGAGGGTGACGGTGCCAGACGTACCGCCGGAGCCACCGGAACCTCCAAGGCTGAGGGTGCCTTCGTTGATGTTGGCTGTGGCGCGACCACCACCACCAGCAATGGACTGCGCGACGACGCCATAGGAGCCATCACCAAACGTGACGATGTTGCCGTTGTTGGTGATGGTGATATTTCCGGCGTTACCGCCCTTGCCACCGGATGCACCGAGGCTGAGGGAATCCTGGCTAGCGCCGATGTCACCGCCACCACCACCGATGGCGAGAGCAAAGACACCAACGGCGTTATCCCCGCGAGTGACGATGTCAGCACCAGCTGTGTTGGTGATGGTGATGTTGCCGGAGTTCCCACCACCGCCACCACTGCCGCCGAGAGAAGCGCTCATGGCCGCGGTGCTGGAGAGGGAGCCGCCGCCGCCACCCACGGATTGGGCGTAGATGCCATAGGCGGCATCACCGCTGACATCAATGACTCCTGAGTTGGTGACGGAGACATTGCCGGCGTTACCGCCATCTCCACCTGAGCCACCAAAGGAGATGGAGGCCTCAGTACCTTCTGATGCGGTTTGCGTTGCGATTGAGACGCGTCCACCACCGCCTCCGACGGATTGCGAGAAGACACCGTGGGACTGGCTGCCTTTGGTGATCACACGGCCCCGGTTCGTGACAGAGACATTGCTGGCGCTGCCGCCTCCACCGGCGGTGCCACCGACCTGGAGGCTGCCGCTGATGGTGTTATCAGCGGAGGATGAGGGGGCGGCGATGGAAGTTTCACCACCACCACCACCAATGGACTGGGCGTAGATGGCGACGGCGTTATCGCCAAGGGTCTGGATATCAGCGGCGTTGGAGATGGTGACGATGCCACTGTTGCCGCCCGCTCCACCGGAGCCACCGATGGTGCCGTTGATGGCGATCTTGGAGGAGGAGGATCCACCGACAAAGCTGCTGGCGCTACCGCCGCCGCCGCCGACGGACTGAACGTAGATGGCGGTGGCGTTGTTGCCGCTGGTGAGGATCGTGCCGTCTTGGATGTTGAGGTTGACGGCACCACTGTTACCGCCAGCACCACCGGAGGCACCGATGCCGACGCTGATGCCGATGTCACCGCCTTGAACATTGTTGACGTTGGTGCCAGCTGAACCACCACCGCCACCGATGGACTGGGCGAGAAGAGCAACGGAGTTGTTCCCGGTGGTGCTGATGTTCAGATCAGCGGCGTTGAGGGAGACGGTGCCACTGTTGCCACCGGCGCCACCAGCGCCGGATTCACCGACCGCGAGGCCGCCGAGTGTGGCGTTGGTGGTGCTGTTGGCCGCATTGCTGTGAATGGCTCCACCTTGACCACCACCACCACCGATGGATTGGAGAAGGATGCCTTTGGCGGATTCACCGGTTGTGGAGACGGTCAGGGTTTTGCCGGCATTGGTGATCAGAGACACGTCGCCTGCGGAGGCACCATTGCCGCCTTTGCCGCCAAACCCGAAGGTGGCAGAAGCGGAGTAAGAGGCATTGCCGGAGTTGGCGGCGTTCGTGGTGATGGAACCGCCGGCACCACCACCACCGCCAACGGATTGGGCAAAGACACCAATGGCCTGAGTCCCTGAGGTAGCAATGTTGCCGGAGAGACGGGCGGTGACATCAGCGGCTTGACCGCCAGCACCACCATCACCTGCAGAGGACGCGTCGGCACCGAAGGCGAAGGACGCATTGGCGGAGGACGCAGACGCGGAAGCATTGCCTGTGATTGATCCGCCCTGACCACCACCGCCACCGATGGACTGGAGCAGAACGCCGTAGGCGCCTTCTCCTTGGGTAATCAACGTGGCATCAGCGAAGAGGTTGACGCTTCCAGCGCGACCACCGCTGCCACCCGCGCCGCCCATGGCCATGGCTGCAGAGATGTTGCCGCTGGCTGAGCCGGAGTTGATGGAACCGGCAGCACCACCACCACCACCGATGGATTGGAGGAAGACAGCATGGGCGGCATCGCCGCTGGTCTGGATCTGGAGATCAGCGATCTGGCTGGAGCTGCCGAGGGAGACGGACGAGGCACTGCCGCCGTTGCCGCCGGAGCGGGTGAGAGCACCGGACGCACCGAGGGAGAAGGAGGTATTGGAGGTGCCGGTCGCGACATTGCTGGAGAGCACTGAGCCGCTTTGGCCGCCACCACCACCAACGGACTGGAGGAGGATGCCGTGGGCACCAGAACCGCTGCCAGCGGTGGCATTACCGGTGATCACCGTCAGGGTGTCTGGGACGTTGAAGGCAACCTGTCCGCCCGAGCCACCGCTACCACCGGCGCCGCCCATGGCGACGGAGGCGGAAGCCTGAAGGCTTTCACTGCCCGAGGCTGAGGCGGAATTGGTGACAGAAGCACCGGCACCACCGCCACCACCGACGGATTGAGCAAAGAAACCGATGGAGCTGTCACCAGCCGTTTGGATCCTGCCGCTGATGCTGCCTTGAACGGTCTGACCCCATGAGCCACCACCGCCGGCACCGCCGGTGCCACCTGATGCACCAAAGGAGAAGGTGGAATTGGCGGATTCCGCGTCAGCGGAAGCGTTGGAGGTGACAGCACCGCCTTGACCACCACCACCACCGATGGATTGGAGCAGAACGCCGTAGGAGGAAGCACCTTTGGTAATGAAGGTGCCGTCGGCGTAGAAGTTCACATCAGAGGCGGAACCACCGGAACCACCGCTGCCGCCCATGGCGAATGTTGCAGAGAGGTTGCCGCCTGATGCGGCGTTGTTGACGGAGCCACCGGCACCACCACCACCACCGATGGACTGGAGGAAGACGGCATTGGCGTTATCGCCAATGGTCTGGATCTGGAGATCAGCGATCTGGCTGGAGTTGCCGAGGGAGACGGAGCCA
>NZ_UCOB01000009.1 GCF_900474295.1 Synechococcus sp. UW140
TAGCGACAGAATCACAGCCGCCGGCACGGCCAAAGCTGTTGTAGGGATTGGCTTGCGCAGCAGGGCCGGCAACGCTCAGCAAGGTGGCACCAGCGGCGAGGGAGGCAGCGGCGGCGGTGATGGTTTTGATCGTGGTCATCGTTCTGATGGGGGTGATGCGTGGGGCGGGATCTCTCCCTCCGATGCATTCACCATCTCCGCTTTCAGCTCTGCAGCTGATGACCTCCATTCCCTCCAGCTGTGAGCTTGCTCACAACTGCGCAAACGCCAGTTAGCGGATGGGTTTAAAGATGAGCCTGAGGCTGTGGGGTGGCTGAAGCTGTCTGGGAAGACCTGACTGAGAGCAACTTGAGCCACGGCGGTTCACCCTCAATCAGCGACCCCTGGCAGCCTTCATCCTTCCAATGCTTCCCGTAATGCTCCACGTTGTGCTTGAGAGCGTCCCTGATCTCAGACTCTGACGAGTAGAGCTTGAATCCAAACGGACCCTCTCCTTTCGCGATCCCCGTCTGCTGACTGTGGAATTGGTCCTTGATCACCGAGCAGGTGATCATCCGATTCAAAACAGTGGGCATACACCCACTGCACACAACAACCAGCAAGCCGCAGCTCCAGCTTGCGACCATTTTCAAGTCAATCCTGCTCGGGAGCGAATCAATCATGCCGATCAATCGTTACTGGTTTTCATCGTCCTCACTCCAGAGGCGAAAGAAGCGAAGAGTCACCAGCGGCTAAACCCGACAACGAAGACGCAATCGATTGAGACGTGCTGATCTGCAGTGAACAACGGCAACAAGCCTGATGTGCTGGACCGAGGGCGTGGAGATGGTACCGAAAGCCATGGACGGTTCTGAAATCATTACTCAGCATGAGTTCAGTCATCGCTTGGGCATGAGCCATCCGCACAACGTCACCAGAGATTGCAAGCTCAACCAGCTGAACGCCCTTCTGATGGTCATAGGCGTGCTGTTTGTGGCGATGTCGCCGAGCATTGCAAAACCTGAGCATGAGGATTGGATGGGCGTCAGAGATGACTTCCTGAAGGGAGATCCAGAACTGATGCAGTTCCACTGTGAGCGTGGAACGAAAGCCAATCAAAAAGGGCTCTCAGTCTTCAACGATGCTTGGGTGAAGGAGATCCAGATCTTGCGGTTTGAAGCAGGTGTGGCGAAGGCGACGCCAGATGGATCCAACATCTTTTTTGCTGGCTTGTCAGCCGCGATGAACTCCCGTTGCCCTGGTGTTTGGTGATCAATCGTGTCGTGAAGGAGAAAACGCTTGTTGTGGGCAACTGTGTGCTGCTAGCCAGCCCCATCAGCTCTCCGGCAGATGTGCGGCAGCTGTCGCCGTCGTAGGAGCCGCGCATGGCAAGGGGATTCAAAGGCCGAGGCAGGGAGCGAAGCCCCAACAAGCACCATTGCTTTCACTTGGATCAGAGCCGATCGAAGCTGGATCAGTACGGCCCAGCATCCGAGTTTGGGCACGCCGTCTCCACAATCATGCGGTTCTGCTCACAAGGCAATGCGCCATTCGACCGATGCCAAACACCCCCTAGCGGGTGGAAAGTAAGGCCATCGAGATCGGAGGTGCCCATGACGGCCGACACTCCACCAGCGCAGATCACAGAAGCAGACTGACTTTCTGGCCCCTGCTCCAACAGTCTCAACCATGACCAGGGTTGGTCCTTTGGTAGGCATGCATCGGTCCGCCACGCCAATCGACGCTCCACTTGCACCGCCCTAGGTGCCCTCGGAGTCAACGACCCAACACCTAGAGCCAATGGCCCCAGGGCGCCTTGAGCCAGACGCTTCCACCCTCTCTCTTCTGACGTGATGGGTTGAACCATGCACAAACGAGCGAGCTAGGCCGTCTCTCCATCGGGAGGGGCGGCCTTCCTCTTTGGAGCCGAGTCAATCGACCACGAACTGCGCCTAGGCCCAGGACAGAGCCACACTGTTGGCATGAAACGATTGCTCATGCTGCTGCTTCAGCGACTGACAAGCAAATCCCAACCGCCCCCGCTTCACACACCTGAGGAATTGGAGTGCTGGAAAAGAGATGCTCTTGAGAACAGGGGGAAGCACTACTGATGCAGGGAGCATTTGAATTAGGACTGCTGGCCATCGCTTTTCTCGGCCTCCAGGTGTGGTGGCTCAGCAAAGTGTTTCTGAATCGTCCAAGACAGCCCAAACCGATGGGCAAGCCGATGCGAGCCAATTCACTTCAGGGCAAGAGGAACACTCTGCAAAAGATCTACGACAACTTCTGATCAGCGGCAGAAGTGGGCATTGGGGCACCTTCGACTGCGCATCCCGATCTCGAGCATCTGGGCTGGCAACCTGACCACCAGTGACCTGACGATGCCGGGATGGTCATGCACTTACTGCTGGGCCACATCGCCATTGATTTCCTAGACGCCGCGGGACATGGAGTGGATTGCTGACTGGAGCGGTGCCAGACGAAGCTCTGTGGTGAAGAGTTCAGCGAAAGAGAGCCATCAAGAAGGCGGCACCCGCGCGAATGCGAAACCGAGACAAAGCATGCAGCCTCGATATCACCGCTCAGCTCCTTCGGAGCCTACCGATGTTAATCGGTAGGCTCATCAACTCAACCCTAATTTTCAGATGTGGATCAATCTTCAGCGCTTTGATCACAATTATTGTGGAATAAGGCTAAAGCATATGTATCACCCAAATCGATTGCTCTCATGAAATCTTCGCAAGCACCCTCATCGTCACCAGACCTCCCCTTCGCAAGTCCACGATTGCTGTAGGCAACGGGATTGCGAGGATCGATTGCTACCATCTTTGAAAAATCATCTATGGCACCTTGATAATCAGCCAAAGACGCCTTGGCCGCGCCACGGTTTGAATAGGCAAGGGCAAATTGCGAATCGATCGATATTGCCGAGGTATAATCGGCAATGGCTTCTTGGGTTAGCAAATACAGGTCAGCACCTTTCTCGCCAACCAACAACTGCTTAGCGAAACCACGATTATTAAAGAAGACTTCGTTCGCTGGATCAATATCTATCGCCTTATTGTAATCATCAATTGCGCCCTTATAATCACCCATCCATCTCTTGGTAAAACCACGTTCAAAGTAGGCACGGGCATTCTGCGGATCAATGTCTAGAGCTTGATCGAAATCAGCAATCGCTTCTTGGGAATCACCGCTTTTTCGCTTCTTAACTCCTTCTCGAACATAATCCTCTGCACCTAAAGCCTGTGCCGCCTCAGGAGACAACAGCATCGCCGCAGTCGCCAGAGCAGCAGTGGATGCCAGCAAGAGCGGTTGCCCCAGTGGCAGAAGCAGGGAAAGGGCAGCAGCCAGAGCGGCGGTAGAGCGAGTCATCGCCTAAGCGTTTTGACTTCTACATCTCTAGCCATCGCCAACAAGCCCTGTCTAGGCCTGATCAGGAAACAGAAAAACACCGTCAGTGCTGGCAGTGTCTTGATGCACGCACTGCGCAAAGGGCCGTCATGGCCACTGCAACATCGTCACTCAGCCGTGGGTGGGTGCATGCGAATCAATGCTCGAGCCAGAATTTGGCTGGCCAACCACTCTGTCGTGCTCGGGCGGTCGCCAGAACCACCAAAGCAATCTCAATCTGTTGTCAACGTCAAAGTTTTGATTGGGCTCAATCCGTTTCCATGTTCATGGTCGCGAGGCATTGCCTCACCAACTCAACAACCAATCAATTAAGACTACCAGCCTTTATTAACATATTCTGGCTGATTAAAAGGATGACTAAGGCACCATTTCGTGATCAATAAGGCACAACCCTTTACCAATCCCAAGACGTCCTGACATGCGAAGAATAGAGAACTTCATGCGCAATAAAAACGAAGTCAAGTCAGTTTTATGAGTCAGCGATCCATCGGTTAACACAAGTGGAAATCCTGCAGCTTCAGGATTACGGGAAGATGCGACACCTCAAGACGCCTATAGGCAGGGCCAGATCACCACGACAGGGTTTCACCGTTTCGATCGAAACGTCGAGATGGCAGAGTGAATCATCAGCATTGCGAGAGAGTCGACGCTCTTGAATGCTTCCGGAACCATGTCGAACCTGTGGAGCTCCCAAATGATCAATGCCAGTCTGAACTGGGCTTCGATTTCAGGCCTCCTTTTGCTGACGCTCTGGATTCCTGCTCTTTTTGTATCGCTGCGACGCTTTGATGCTTTGATGCGGCGGGACCATTCGCGTGGTCCAGGCCAGGGGCTTAGTTTCGGACTGTTTCTGATCAATTTGGCTGGGCGCACCATCGCCCTGCCGTTAGTGGGTGGCATTCTCTTTTTCCAGGGTTGGCGGCTGGATCCCATCCTTCAATTTGGGCTGAACCTGCTGGTCTTGGGTGTGATCTTTGAGTCGATGCGATCCATTCGTGCAGACGGCCGTGAGCTGAAGCGATTCAGGCGAAGGGATACTCAGCAATCGGTGCGTCAGCTGGCTCTGGAAAACCGGCTGCAGGACCGTGTCTGGCCTTGGTCCATCGCCCATTGCTTGCTGCCGTTTGCAGGCATTTATTACGCCATCACTCGGCGCACGATTACTCCACTGCTGTGGGATTTTTTAGCTCGCTTTGCTGTGCTGCTGGCCTCTGCAGGCATCTTAGTGCTCTGCAATTTTCTCCTGCCGATTGATGCAGAGCAGATTATCAATGAGCCCACGCTGACAAATGCACTCTGGGTTGAGCTATGGATACGATCCGTTGTGGCATTACTCGTCGTACTGATGAATGTCGTTGGTGGTGTTCTACCGGTGAGAGCCGCCATTCGACGGATACAAGCCGATGCACAACGCCGTCTGGCAGCCAGCGCATGACCAAACCACCCGGTCCATCTGCTAAATCTGCGAAGCAAGGGATTACACAATTGAGGTGAGTGACAGGAGTCAAAAGTGAAATGAGAACTCGCATCCATGGTGAGAGCGAATCATGAGGCTTAAGATGGAACCTTAAGAGTGAATAAAAAACCTAGATCAGCTTTCGGGCTAGAGACCGACGCCTGAAGACACCGGGCAACAGCGTCAAAGCCGAAAACAGGATGCCAAAAAAGACATTGATTGCTATCAAGACATCAGCTTGATATTGACGATCCAATGCCCAGTTTCGATGGCGTGCTTTTATCCACCGCAACGGCACTAGCCCTGAGTTCATTCTCAGCAGTTCCTGCTATCAGCAATGCAAGAGAAATCAATACACCTTTAAAGCCATTTGGAGAGATCCACAGGATCAGTGATGCCACCGTTGGAGCCGACCCTTGCTATATCCACTCTGGCTGCAATAAAGGAGTTGGTTACAGCAAATCTGGCTCAATGGGACGAGGCTGGTATTGCAAGGATGGAAAACTTGTAAAACCTGGCGATCAATTTGACAACTGCATCATTGAGCCCGGCTGCACATCTAACACTCGAAATGTACAATATGGACCAATTTGGAAATCTCAGGAGCATGAATTACCTCGCGTGGTTGGCAGGAGATGGCAGTGCTACGACAATGCATTTATCCATAAGCAATGCAAGAAAGGCGCGGTTTACATGAAAAATGGCACGATGGGAACTGCGTGGTATTGCAATGACGGGAAGAAGGTTAACTCAAGCACTCCAGTTGACGCTTCTTACATTGAACCGGGATGCAAGTATGGGGCAATTTTTGATCAATCAATTGGCGCCTGGAAGTGCAATCGTTAATCATTTTCATAAACATGAGGCTGTAAAGAAGGTCGCTTAGAGAGACCTTCAAGCTCGCCAAAACTAAAAAGTTAGATCGTCTTTCCTAAGGGGAAGGCGGCCTAACTCATTGATTGATACATGGTTCAAGCCATTGCTTGTTGCAGAAGGAAGGGGTCGAAGCAGGGCAAGTGCTTCAGCCTGATGCTGACCAAGCCAGCTCCAGGTCAGCATCCAGCCGCTGTCCGACGCAACCGACTCGATCCATCCACGCCGCGCCGGCCAGTCGCATTGGTACATGTGCTCAACGACGGCATCCCGCTGCCTGCTTGAGAGACCAGGCCAGTGCTGCACACGAGAGACATAGCGCTCCAGATAACGGGCTCGCGACTCATGCTCCTCCTGGAAAACATCCGTCCAGACCAGTAGCCCGTCGTCAGCAATACGCCGACGAGCCCCCTCGAGAAAGCGAACCTTGTCGGAGTCACTCAGGTGGTGAATGGCGAAGGCCGAGTGGATCAGATCCACCGGTCCATCGACCTGCTCCTTTGCCCAATCGAGCAGATCTCCACGAATCCAATGGCAGGGAAACCGGACTTGCCCCATCTGGCGTTCGGCCAGGAGCAGCACGGAAGCGGCAAGATCAAGCCCTGTGTAGGAACGCAGTGGTAACGACCGGAACAACGGCGCGAGATGGGCCAGATCACCACAGCCCAGATCCACCAGCACAGCGGATCTAGCCTGCTCCCCGCCTTGCTCGAACCAGCTCCTGAGCACGGAAGCGGTGGCGTCCGCAATAGCTCTGTGCTCCATCGAATCGTGTTCGAGGACAGTCCGGTAGGTCTGCCACTGCTGTTCGAACAGAGACATCATCGCAACCCCATCACAGTGCCTTCAGGATGACTTCTGACTAGCAACACCTGGATCGGGAGTGAACGGGCGGAGCAGATGCTATCGAAGCGGGGGGTGAATGTTGTTCTACTTTTCACCACTTGGGTAGACCTCGCTTCCACCTAGCCCTCAGCATCGTTTCCGAGGCTTCGATGCCGTTGCGCCGCTTGTTGTTGAGTTAATCAGCAGTACAGGAAATGCAGAGCTGCTGCGCTGTGAAACCCCGGAAGGGCGATCGGCGTGCATACGAAAAGATGGACTGAGTTGGCCAGAAAAGCTGAGCAAAGAAGCATGAGCAGAGCCATTTGAGGCTGGTTACGGAAGGGCCTTTGGATGCATCGAACAGATGCTGAGATGAGCCGATTAGGAGCTTCTTCTCGCCCCATTGGTCAACCATGGCCATTAAGGATTGCCAGTCAGCATCTCTTCAATGCAGAGGAAGATGTAGAGCTACCAGAAAGTCAAAGAAGCCTCAATCCGGTGAGCATCCGGAGCTCCGATTGCCCCCATGGAGTGATGTGATGCACATTCTTCTATCGGACATTAGGCTCATGGACACCACCGCCAGCCCAAACAACATCGAGACACAAACATGTAAAACCAAGCACGATACATTCGCAAACGTCAAATCAGCTTTCAAAACCTGGCACGCTTGAGCACAGTTGAGCAGAAGCAGATAAGACAAGGTCACTAAAAATATGTCATTGAAGCTTCTCCACGAGTGGTTTTTACTGCCTGTTGAATAGCAGCAATCATGAAAGCGCCTACTGCAGAGGGAATCAGCCATAAAAGCAAGGCATAGTGCTCTCAATAGATCCATCCTTATCAATGCAGCGTTCCCTGCCCCTGTCGTTATCGCTCAGTGGTGTTGCTGCACTGGCAGTCGCTAATGGTGCTCTGCTATCTGCTTCTGCTCAAGAGGCAGGTAGCGCAGAAGACCTCGGGATGATGGAGATCAACCTCGAGGATGCAGTCAAGTTCAACTGGGGTTTTCAAGGTGCACTGCAAGGAGCAGGAACACCGAACCAAGCAGGTATTGGGGATTCCTGCCTCTCTCGGTTGGCGAGAACAGTGTGTTCTTTGCTGATGTGCTGCTCAACGCCAACTTTGCTGATCGAGCTGGCGACAGCAGCATTGTCAATACAGACGTTGCTGGCACCACGATCAGCACCTCATCAAGACTTGGCTACCGCTGGCTGAATGATGAGCGCTCCTGGATGTTCGGGGTGAATGCTGGTTACGACAGCCGCCCGATGAATAGCGGTAATGCTGATACCGGGGTGAATGTTACTGATAAGCGTGATGTCTTTTTTCAGCAGGTTGCAGCAGGCTTAGAAGCAGTCTCTGAGAGCTGGAATTTCAATACTTATGCCTTGATTCCTGTTGGCACCGCTAACTACCGAATCAATAGCAATTACTTTGCCGCTGCGCTCGATACCTATGGCCTGGATGTTGGCTACAGCATCACGCCAAATTTCAGAGCTTCTGTTGGCTACTACTACCAGCGTAGTGATTTAGGAGAAGCCGATGGCTCTGGTGTTGATGGCAGGCTCGCTTACGACATCAGCAATGGCCTGGTTGCTGGCGTCAATCTGTCCTATGACCAAGCCTTTGAAACACGCGTTTCTGCAGACCTGAAGTATCGCTTTGGCGCCGATGGCTACGGGGCACCAAGCAAAAAGAAAGCATGGAATAAGCCCACAATCAAAGGACTATCAGAGACTGTCAAAAACAGAAATGTCAGAGTTCACGACAAAACCGCTGATGGGGATAAGATTATCAACGTTAAGTACTTTTGCTCTAATCCTACTAGAAATAATCCAAATTACCTTAATCCCAAAAAGAGTAATTACAACGGTGTACCGAAGCCTGCACGTGGCTATGCAAATTGCATGAAGGTAGAGAAATTAAAGAGCGTTCTTGGGCATAGCACAGCCCAAGAATTACCTGGGAATTACCCGGGGCCGGCTTTCCCACCATAATAATTACCCAAGTTATAGCAACTTAATTGTTTTGGCATCGCACACAATAAACAGATCCACTAATTAATTTTTAAGAGCTTATCGTTGGACATGGCACAGATCTGACGTCATATCGGCCCGAATTAATGCAGGTGATTCTTTAGGTAGCAATGACTTAATCATTAAGAAAGCCTTGTGCAAGATGATCACCAGCCCAATCTCATTGGGCTCTATGCACCACTAAGCCGCAGTAGGTGGTGACACAAGCCATCTTGCTTGACTAAATACAGCCAGCAAAATACGCGGATCAATGCTTCTTCGATGCAGAGCTCCATTCGCCTCTCGTTATCCCTGAGCAGTGCGGTGGCCTTGGCTCTGGCGAATGCCCCACTCCAACAGGCTGCAGCTCAAGAGCAAGGCAGCGCCGATGACATCGGCGTGATGGAGATCAATCTCAAAGACGCCGTCAAGTTCAACTGGGGCTTCCAAGGCGCGCTGCAAGGTGCAGGCACACCAAATCAAGCCGGTGCTGGCGCTTTTGTACCGATCGCGGTTGGCGATAACAACGTCTTCTTCCTCGACACACTCTTTAACGCCAACTTTGCTGATTACCCGGGTTACACCAGCATCATTAACACCCAGGTAGAAGGGGTTACCTTCAGCACCTCATCTCGGCTCGGTTACCGCTGGCTGAATGACGATCGCTCCTGGATGTTTGGCATCAACGCCGGCTATGACAGCCGTCCGATGGCAACAGGGCGAACAGATACGGGCGTGACGGTGACGGACCGGAATACAGTCTTTTTCCAGCAAGTGGCTGCTGGTATTGAAGCGGTCTCCGATAGCTGGAACTTCAATGCCTATGGCTTGTTCCCTGTTGGCGATACCGAGCAGGTCTTGAATAACTACTACGCCGGTGGTGCACTACACACCTATGGCTTAGATATTGGTTATTCAATCACCCCTGAGTGGGACGCCTCGATTGGTTACTACTACCAGCATGGTGATGACCTCACGGCAGAGGATGAATCTGGTGTGCTGGCCAAGCTGTCGCATGAAATCACTGATGGTTTAACGCTTGGCGTCAATGTTTCCTATGACGAAGCATTTGAAACCAGGGTGTCAGGCAATGTTGAATATCGCTTTGACACGGGCAATGTATCAAGAGCAGAAAAGAAAAAATGGCAAACACCTGTGATTCAAGCTCTCACTGAATCAGTCAAATATCGTGACATAAGAGTTCATGATGGATATGTGGGGGCAATATGCCTGAAGCCTGGGAACAAGAAGTCTTATCACCGTACGGGCACTACTAAATACAATTTAAAGCTAATGGTCTACGAGTGCGAAAAGAATGCTTTTAAAACAGTATTTGAATTTCCTAGATACAAAACCGTAGGTTCTGAGATTGTGCCCAATCCCCATGGGAACATCTGTTGTGCCAAATCTACACAACCCGGTGAGTCGGGTTGATTATATGATTGCAAATTCCGAATGCTTATCAAACCCGGCCTACAGCTCGGGTCGACCTTCTCAACCTCATTGCTAGCCGAGGCCGGATCATCAACTGACAATTAAGTGCCCAACTCCTGACACAGTCAAGCAAGGGTTAGATTCGATAAAAATCGATGAATAATGATATCCGTCAGGAGTGTTGCATGCGCTCAACATTACTTTATGCATTGCCGGCTAAATAGCAGCAAAGCTGAAACTGGCTACTGCAAGGGTCAGTAGCAGCAAAACTAAGGCAGCATTCCCTCAATAGACCATTTTCAATGCAGCGCTCGCTTCGCCTGTCTTTATCTCTCGGCGGTGGTGCTGCGCTGGCACTCGCGAATACTCCTCTGCTGCCAGCTGCTGCTCAAGATGCAAACACCGCTGAGGATCTCGGCGGCGTGATGAGCATCAGCCTTAAGGACGTCGTCAAGCCAACACTTGGCTTTCAAGGTGCTTTGCAAGGAGCAGGCACACCAAACCAAGCAGGAATTGGCGGCTTCTTGCCCCTTTCTGTTGGCGAGAACAGCGTCTTCTTTGCTGATGTTCAGGCGAACGTCAACTTTGCTGATTACGAGAACAACAGCAGCCTGATCAATACAGAAGTTGCGGGCACCACGATCAGCACCTCATCACGGCTTGGCTATCGCTGGCTGAATGGAGATCGCAGTTGGATGTACGGGCTGAATGCTGGTTATGACAGCCGCCCGATGGCTACAGGTGATGCCGATACAGGGGTGAACGTCCGCAACAAGCGCAGTGTGTTCTTCCAGCAGATTGCTTTCAATGCAGAAGCAGTCTCTGATGACTGGAACTTCAATGCCTATGCCTTGGTTCCTGTCGGTGAGAAAGATGCTCA
>NZ_UCOB01000003.1 GCF_900474295.1 Synechococcus sp. UW140
GGTCCTCGCAATCACGGCTGGCGAGGAAGCCACCTCCGTTCGGGCCGCGACCACCAATGGCGACTGAATCACAGCCGCCGGCATCGCCAAAGCTGTTGTAAGGATTGGCTTGTGCAGCAGGGCCTGCAACAGACATCAAGGTGGCACCAGCGGCGAGGGAGGCAGCGGCGGCGGCGATGGTTTTGATCGTGGTCATTGCTCTGATGGCGGTGATGCGTGGGGCGGGATCGCTCCCTCCGATGCATTCACCATCTCCGGAATCACCAGCTGGCCTGCTGATCTGACTCAAGGAGTGCTGTGAGCCTGCTCACAACAGCGCAGAAGCCTTTTGGAGACAGGGTTGAGTCATCGATCGCGTTTACCCACACGGCCAAGAGCGCTCGGTCAGACGCGCCACAACGTTCAGGCTCTCGAGAGCAATGCTGATGAGCAGCTGCTGAGCGTGTTCTTCGCAGCTGCCTGCCATTGGCACGCCATCTCCACAATCATGCGGTTCTGCTCAGAAGGCAATGCGCGATTCGACCGATGCCAAACACCCCCTAGCGGGTGGAAAGTAAGGCCATCGAGATCGGAGGTGCCCATGACGGCCGACACTCCACCAGCGCAGATCACAGAAGCAGACTGACTTTCTGGCCCCTGCTCCAACAGTCTCAACCATGACCAGGGTTGGTCCTTTGGTAGGCATGCATCGGTCCGCCACGCCAATCGACGCTCCACTTGCACCGCCCTAGGTGCCCTCGGAGTCAACGACCCAACACCTAGAGCCAATGGCCCCAGGGCGCCTTGAGCCAGACGCTTCCACCCTCTCTCTTCTGACGTGATGGGTTGAACCATGCACAAACGAGCGAGCTAGGCCGTCTCTCCATCGGGAGGGGCGGCCTTCCTCTTTGGAACCGAGTCAATCGGTCAGCCTCGGCTCGATTTTGAACCGAGATGCCCGGCCTCTCCGCCCATTGTTGACCGAGCTGACGTTGAGCATGCGTTGATCACAGATGCCCTCGACCTTTCTCTCGCTGCGAGAACTGATCCGTTTGATGTCTGGGATCGGACAATGAAAAACCCTGTCTGGAACAGGGTTTTAGGTCTCTGATTGGAACGGAGAGGGTGGGATTCGAACCCACGGATGCTTTCACATCGCTGGTTTTCAAGACCAGAGCCATCAACCACTCGACCACCTCTCCAGGTGGATCAGCCCGGCGTACCGGGACGATCCCATTTTAAGGCCTGAGGTCGACTCAGTTCGTCGGTTTTGCCAGCGGTAACAGGCATTTGTCGGAATCGCAGCCTGCAGGCCCTGCTTCGGTGAGCTCACCACTGTCGTAACGCTTGAGTGCGTCGAAGAAGTTGGTGTTGACTCGCCGCTTCACCACCTCTAACTGCATCTGCTCATAGGTCGCCGCATCAATCGGCTCAAATGGCAAACGTGGGAAGGTGGCGTTGGCATCGAAACGAGCTAGGAGGGCAGCGGAGATATAGCCTTCGCCACGCTCGATGGTTTGATGCAAGGCTTCAGCTAGTGGCTCGATCTCATGCTCACGAAACTCGATCGTGGCTGAGGTGTTATGCGCCGTGTAGTGGCTCTGAACCTGCATATAAAAGTCGAACTGTGCCATTGCTGAGAAGGCATTGATGTCGACCGCATCCGCTCCAGGCAGATTGGCCCAGCTCACCTCGGTTGGGATCTCAACCAACCATTCGGTGCAGCGTGAATCGAACGGATCATCGAGCAAACGGCCCTGGTCATCTTTGTCTGACTGAGATGGCACCACGGTGTAGCCGTAGTCCATGCAGGCCATGGCCACTGGATCGTTCTTGCGGAAGGTGATGCGACGGATGAAACGCTGAGCCTTGGGGGGGTGCCAGCCAGGAGCGGCACCTGTCAGCAGACTCTTGGTGCCGGCGGGTTGCACCGTGGTGCAACGGTTCGGCCGACGTAGCCCCTGACGGTCGCAGTAGTCCCACACCGTTTCATTGACGATGGTCTTCCAGCGGCTCAGGAAAGCGGCTTCTTGACGCTTGAATTCCTGTCCCTCTTCTGTGTCGGGGCGTCCGGCTTCCCACCAGTTGAGCCAGGGCGTCCCGAAGGCATGCACGAAGAAATCGAACAGCCCCGTGAAGCTCACCCCCACAATCGGATCCCAATCTCTGCTTTGGCGATAGCGTTCGACCTCGAACTTGTGGTTCAGCAGGCAGGCCACAGACAGAGCGCCTGCTCGGAAGGCATCCCGCTGGCCCTCTTCGTCGCTGGGGTCGATCTGGTTGAGGTGAATCTCAGCCAAATTGCAGTGGAAATCAGCTCCGAGGATTTCGCCACAGGGGTTGAGGCCGTAACGGCTTAAGCGGTGCTCAAGTTCTGCCGCCTCGATTGGGCCGTGGTTCAGGCTGAGCCAGCGAGCCGCTTCCTCGCGTCCCTGGTCGCAGTAGATATCGATGAACTCTTTGCGTAGTTCAGGTGTGGTGAGCAGGTCTGCATTGGAGCGGGCGATCGCTTCAGGGGCGAATTGGATTGCACCTTCACCGCTGTGGAACTGCTTGATCACTGCTTCGCGCAGCACGTCCTTACTGGGACGGGTGTGATAGACGCGTGTGTGGTTGGCCATCCGCAGGGCATCCCGTTCGGGATCAATGCGCCAGTTCCCTTCGTCATCCTGTTGCCAGAGATTGTCTTTGGCCGAGGAGGCTTCCTGGTCATTGGCTGCGAACTGGCGCATGCCTGCACTGCGCCGGATGTTGCCGGCCACGATGGTGACTGCGGCTTCATCAATCAGCAAGCAACATTCAATCGAGGTGAGCCTGCGGTTGATGGCTTTGCCCAGCAGCCGTGCAACCCGCGCGTAGAGATCTTTCAGCTTGACGGGATTGGCCATGCCGCCGAACCCCTTGAGGGTTTCTCCGACAGGGCGTACATCGGAGAGATCAACAGTGACTTGGACCAGTTCACCGTTGAAGCGTGCATCGCTTGAAAGCTCAAGCAGCAATTGATAGCTGTCGACCCAACCGCGACGCGTATCCCCGACTTTGATTGACACCTTGTTCCCCACGATCTCGTGGGTCGTGGTCTCCTGGCGTTGGCCAGCGGGGGTGATGCCGATATCGCTGACGCCCAGGACTTCAATCGGGTTGCGCACGATTGGCAGCCGATCGATCAGTCTCGGCTCAATGATGGCGCCGGTTCCACAGCCCATCATCGCCAGGTCCATCATCAGACCAAAGGCTTCCCAGTCGATCAGATTCGTGGATGTGCAGTTGTAGGCGCCTGAGAAATTTTCCTGCTGCTCGATCCAAGGGGTTCCACCGATCCAGAGCCAACGTCCCGAGGGCAAGGCCTTCTTTTCGGTCTGCATGCGCTGCATCAGCGCAATCTCGTCCTGATTGAGTTGTCCTAGCTGCCGCAGACCCTCGAGGTTGCGCTGACCGACTTGCTCCCAGCTTTCCCGTCCTGTGGTGGTTTTGCGGCTGTAGGTCCTGTAAAAGACCGGATTGGCGGCGGGGGCAGTGGCCGGGAAGTCACCGTTGGTGAGATGGAGCGTTTGTGCGTCCGTCGCACGGCTGGGTGTGAGGGTCACAGAGAGGACTCATTGTCAAGCGTCTCCGCACACTAACGCCACCCATGGGGGCTGCAAGTTATCAATGCCACCATTGGCAGTGGCTTGGTTCGGAAAGGTTGTTGCCTATAGCGGCTCCCGCCTCGTGGACGCTATTGGGCTTGATGGCCAGATTGCTGGATATGAGCCTCTTGATGATTGATGTGCCTGAATCGATCGCTGCGCTGCTTGCTTGCTCTGGCCCTGGGCCTACTCCTGGCATTCATCGGCATCGGTCCAGGTGATTCTGCGGAAACCCAGGGAGCGGGCCCAATTCTTCCCAAAGTTTCAGCGCCTATTCCAATAGAGGAGCAGTCGTTCTATCCCATCCTTGTGCGGGATGCCGATCAGTGGTCGGATGTGGTGCTGGGGCAGGTCGTGGGCGATAGCCCCCAGGCCACCCTGCTCAATTTTTATGCGGTGATGGCAGAGGTCGGTCGGCGTGCTGATCGACTTGGTCGTTTTAGTGAGCTGCAGGAAGCCCATAGTGCTGGCCTTGATCGCAAGGAACAGATTGAAGACACATCGCTGCTCTTCCATCTTGCGGTACGGGCTCTGGATGCGTCGGTGTTCCCGGAAAGTGTCCGACTCGATATGTCTGAAGAGGCGGCGATTCAGCTGAAACATGTGCTGGATTATGTATTTACTCACAGCCTGCACTCGCTTTCTGTTCCCGATGCGGTGGCCATGAAGGAACTGAACGCCAAACGCACCAACCCAAGCGACTCCTGGAGGATTCCTGGAACGGCAATCACTCTCACGACCAGCCTGAATGGAGACCCGACCAATCAGGAATACTTCTTCTCCGCGGAAACGGTGTCGCAGATTGGCGAAATGTACGGAGAGATTTCGCATTATCCAATAGTCGCTCAGCAGTTTGCGACACCAAGTTTTTACAAGGATTTTATTCATACCCCTGGTTATCTCGTTCCCCCTGATTGGTATCTGCGTCTCCCTCGCGCTTGGCGTCATGCTTTTGAAGTGCCAATTCTAGAGCAAACGCTTTTTCAGATTCTCTGTACGGTCGCGATCCTTTCAGCATATTTTGTGCTGACATTCCTTTTGGTCAGGCTCTTCTTGGCAACCTGGCGCGAAACTGCTGCCCAGAAGCGAAAGGCTGATGACCGAGCTCAGATTCGTCTTGTGTGGCAACGATTTGTCTTTATCTTGCCGCTAGCACCCCTAACTAAATTCGCGGAATATCTCATCGACGATGTTGTTAACTTTACCGGATTGCCGCTTGTGATCATTACTTATTCTGCCTATGTGATTCGGCATCTTTCGGCGGCCTTGTTGGTCTACCTCCTGCTTGAAGCTCTTGGGCGGTCTCTATCTCTCACTCGCAAGCGAGGCTCCCAATCGGCGTTGCGCCAGCAAAGAGTATCCAGTTTGCTCATCCCGATGAGCCGTGCAATCGGTGTGTTGCTGGCGGTGTTGATCCTCTATCAACTGCTTCTGCTGTTGGGGCTTCCCTCCAGCACTGTGCTTGCCTTTTCGGCCGTGCCAGGTCTGGCCATTGGCTTGGGAGCGTCGAAGCTGTTGGGCAATTTGTTTGCTGGTCTCTCGATCCAAACAGACCGCCCCCTGCGCGTGGGCGAGTTCTGTCGTGTTGGCGGCAATCTCGGTTACATCACCAAAATCGGTTTGCGATCACTCGAACTTCAGACGCTCGAAAGTCGGGTCACCATTCCAAATTCCGTTGCAGATGAAGCAACAATCATCAATTTCTCCAGCAGAGATCTTGAGCTTCAGCATCGCTCGATGCAGGGCTTGGATCTCAAGCTGCCTTTGTCTGATTCTTTCAACCCTTTTAAGCTTCGGCAGCTGCTTTCACAGGCACGCCGTGTGCTGAAAGAGCACTCTGATCTGCATGAGACGCTCGTCACGATTGAACCCCAGCCTGAAGATGATTCTTATTACCTGGTCGTCTTTGCTTTAGTTGAGATGCGAGGATGGCATTCGTATCTTTCGTTGCGCGAACAATTGCTTGTCCAGCTTGGGCAAGCAATTGCTCGCGCCAAGCGCTCGGAAATTTACCTCAGAATTGCCTACGGCACCAGTCCGGATCTGTTGCGAAAAATGCCTGAGTTGATGGAGGCAGCGGTTGCTTATGACCCTCAATTTCAATTTCTGTCATGTCGTCTAAAACGCATCGGAGACTTTAGTTATGACCACGTGATTCAGATTAGTTCGGAGCACAGCGCCCATGGTGAATTTATGGATGGCCTCAACGCTCTAAATCGTCGCATTATTGAAATCCTGGCTTCCAATGGCATCGAAATTCCTTTGCCCACTCAAACCTTGAAACTCACTCCTTCGGATGCAGCGAACTCCTGAGCCGGAATTGATGGAGGCCCCCCACCAGGTGGAGGCCTATGCCAGCGCTGACTTCAGTGCCAGTGATGCCGCTCTGCTTGAGCGTTTTGCAGGTCTTTGCAACCAACATGCATGCCACGCCGGTCGCGAGCAGGTGCTAATTGATCTTGGTTGCGGCCCTGGAAACATCAGCGAGCGTCTGGCCCAAGCATTCCCTGGTTCCACTGTCATTGGTGTGGATGCCTCCTCCCCGATGTTGGCCATGGCCCGCCAACGCCAGGCCTCGGCCATGCCACCCATGGGTCATGTGTCTTACCTGCAGGCGACGTTGGCCCAGCTCGTTTCGCCCACTACCGACTCGAAACCGTTGCCCCTCGGGGCCGCATCCGCCGTGGTGAGCAACAGCCTTCTCCATCATCTGCATCAACCTGCACAGTTGTGGCAAGCCACTCTGCGCTTGGCTGCGCCTGGTGCTTTGGTGTTACATCGTGACCTGCGCAGGCCGGATGATCCTGGGGCCGCCTTGGCCCTGCAGGACCTGCATCTGGGTGCAGCGCCTGAGGTGCTTCGCCGTGATTATTTAGCGTCTTTGCATGCGGCTTTCACCATGACAGAAGTTCGCCAGCAGCTCAACGACGCCGGCCTTCATTGTCTTGAGGTGGTTGAAGTGAACGACCGCTACCTCGACGTGATTGGTCGACTTCCCTAGCCCAAGAGGCCCGAACCGTTCTGGCAGGCTGTTGCCATCCTCTGAGCCACGCACCGGTGTCCGCCAACCTGAACAGCGCTTCAAAGGCAGATGGCACCTCTGTGGAGGAACTGGCTCAAGCCGTTGATCGGCGACGCAATTTCGCCATCATTTCTCATCCGGATGCCGGCAAAACAACATTGACCGAGAAACTGCTGCTCTACGGCGGCGCGATTCAACAGGCGGGTGCCGTTAAAGCACGCGGTGAGCAGCGCAAGGTGACGTCCGACTGGATGGAGCTCGAGAAGCAGCGCGGTATCTCGATTACGTCAACGGTGCTGCAGTTTGACTACGGCCCCAACACCATCAACCTTCTCGATACTCCTGGTCACCAGGATTTTTCCGAGGACACCTACCGCACCCTGGCTGCAGCCGATAACGCTGTGATGCTTGAGGACGCCGCCAAGGGGCTTGAGCCACAGACCCGCAAGCTGTTTGAGGTCTGCAGGATGAGGGAGATTCCGATCTTCACCTTCATCAACAAGATGGACCGGCCTGGGCGAGAGCCGCTGTCCTTGTTAGATGAGATTGAAGCCGAGCTCGGACTCACCCCCTGGGCTGTGAATTGGCCGATCGGCAGCGGCGAGCAGTTCCGTGGTGTGATCGACCGTCGCACCCGTCGGGTGATTCTGTTCAGTCGTGCTGAGCGCGGCCGTCAGTCGGAGGAGCAGGTGCTCGCCCTAGACGACCCAAAGCTCAAGGAGTTGGTGGAAGACGATCTGCTGGAGCAGGCGGTCGAGGAAATGGATCTGCTCGAGGCGGCTGGCGCAGAACTCGATCTTGAGATGGTGCATGCCGGCGAACTCACCCCGGTGTTCTTTGGGTCAGCCATGACCAACTTTGGTGTGCGGCCATTCCTCGATGCGTTTCTGGAGATGGCACAGCGTCCCATCGCCCGCAGTGGCAGTGAGGGCCCGATCGATCCTTTACGGCCTGATTTCAGTGGCTTCGTCTTCAAGCTTCAGGCCAACATGGATCCGCGCCATCGGGATCGTGTGGCGTTCGTGCGCGTCTGCAGTGGCCGCTTTGAAAAGGATATGAATGTCCGTCACGCCCGCACGGGCAAGACAATCCGCCTATCCCGCCCCCAGAAGCTCTTCGGTCAAGAGCGCGCCGTCGTTGAAGATGCCTATCCCGGGGATGTGATTGGACTGAACAACCCAGGCATGTTTGCGATTGGCGACACCCTCTACACCGGTACGAAAGTGGAGTTTGAAGGGATTCCCTGTTTCAGTCCTGAGATCTTTAGCTGGCTTCGTAACCCCAACCCTTCAGCCTTCAAGAATTTCCGGAAAGGGGTGAATGAGCTCCGAGAAGAGGGAGCTGTACAGATTTTGTACGACACCGATCAGAGCCGTCGTGATCCAATTTTGGCCGCTGTGGGTCAGTTGCAATTGGAGGTGGTGCAGCACCGTCTTGAAAATGAATACGGCGTGGAGACAAGGCTTGAGCCTCTTGGCTATCAAGTGGCTCGCTGGGTCAATGGTGGTTGGGCTGCCCTCGATAAAGTCGGGCGGATCTTCAACTGCAAGACGGTGCAAGACGCTTGGTCCCGACCGGTTCTGTTGTTCAAGAACACCTGGAACCTCAATCAATTGCAGGAAGAGCACGTTGATCTTGAGCTCAGTTCGGTGGCCCCAGTGGTGAGCGGTGTGGAGCCCATCTCTCTCTAGGCCCAGTGCTTGAAGGCTCACCTCACTCGCGCTCTTTGGATCGTTTCGCCAAACTCGTAGGACTGAATTTGAACCGCGATGGTCGACACCATCTGGTTGCACCGAGCCAGCGACGATGGAGGAATTGACTACGTCTGTTTTCGTTCCTGCCAAAACGATGTCGAGATTGTGGAGGGCTATCACCTTCCTCCCCAGATGCCTCTGATCAAAACTCGGTCGTCCCTTGGCTCTCTGCAGGCACGCGATCGGCGTGATCATTTCGAACATTGCCTCGGTTACCGTCACGGCCCACCGGTGTTTTGATTTGCCACTGTTTGATTGGACACGCTGGCTAAGCACGTCGCATCGGCGTCTGTGTCGATACGCTCTAGTTAGCGTTTAAAGGGCTTATGGCCTCCGGGGTTGATTCCGGCTCAGATTCCGGTTCCCAGGATCCCTACTCACGCCTTGGCATTACGCCTGACAGCGGTTTTGAGGCGGTACAGAAGGCCAAGGCATCGGCGCTAGAGGCTGCCGGGGAAGACCCTCAGGCCAGAGCCAAGGTAGAAGTTGCCTATGACGCTGTGCTGATGGCACGTTTACGCGAGCGTCAATCAGGTCGTGTGAGCATCGCTGCGGCTAGCGCCTCCGAGCGTGAACAGCAGGTGAACTCCCAGGCAACCCCCTCCAGCCCTGGTTCGGGAGTGCTAACCCGACTGCGTCAGTTCTCTCTTCCCACTCCATCCGGATCGGCAGGCAGCTGGATGCCGGAACTCTCCATGGTGGAGGGGCAGGGACTGGTTGTTCGAACCGTTGCCGGGGGGCTTGGGGTGCTGCTGCTGCTGGTTGCCTCCGGCACGGCTGAACTCGTGCTCTCTCTGTCCACCATCGGCTTGTTCCTGAGCCAGGTTCGACGGGGGCGTCGTCCACTCGCCTCTCTTGGCTGGAGTCTTCTGCTTCTGGCCGTGGGCTTGGGTTTAGGTGTTTTGATCCTCAGCTTGGTTGGTGCTGCGTCAGTTGGGCTGCCTTTGGCAGTGGATCAGCTGCAGGCTCTCCCGGCCGTGCTTGTGATGCTTGCAGGAGCCCTGTTGCTGGCTTGATCAACCGGCTTGACGAGCCTCGCTGATCAGCTGTTTGAGTCCGTTGGCATCGACGCGATACACCTCATTGCAGAAGTGGCAGATCAGTTCAGCCCCGCCATCCTCCTCAAGCATCGTGGTTAGTTCCTCGGGGCCCAGCAGCTGAAGGGCACCAAGACTGCGCTCATAGCTACAGGGGCAATGGAATCTGATCGCTTGGCTTGGTTCCCCCGCTGGGATCGGCTGGGGGTCAAGATCTGGGAAAACATCGTGCAGCAGTTCTTCGAGGTTGTTGTTGCAGGCAGAAAGCCGTCCGCTGAAGTTGGCGATCTCTCGGCAACGCTCCTCGAGTAACGCCACCAGTGCCGGTTCTTCCGCTGCCTTGGGAAGAACCTGCACCAACAAGGCTCCGCTGCATTGCAAACCGCTGCTGTTGATCTTCTCCCCGACAAACACGGCAGAGGGAGTTTGTTCCGAATGGAGCAGATAGGAGGCCACGTCCTCTCCGATCCCTCCCTTCACCAGTTCTACTGTGCTGCTGAAAGGCTCTCCCTTGCCTTCATCACGCACCACATGCAGATAGCCCGTGCCAGCGGCTTCTGCGAAATCAAAGCTGAAGTGGCCATCCGTATCGGGCACGGGATCCAGTTCGAGCGTGGGGTTGCCGACATGGCCGCGCACAGTGCCATTGCGACCGGCATCCACAATCAGGCCGCGCAAGGGGCCATCTGACCCAATGCGCAGATTGACGCGTCCATGGCTCACCTTCATCGAACTGGCGAGCAGCAGACCTGCACCCATGGCCCGTCCCAGCATCACGGTGGTGAGATAAGAAAGCCCATGCCGACGGCTTGCTTCCCTTGTGGTTTCGGTGGTTGACACGGCGACGAGTCGAATCCCCCCGCCCGCTGCGGTCGCCCGGACAAGGCGGTCACTCATGGCGATCACTCTGCTGCGGCCAATGGTGACAGAGCACGGAGCTGTCCTCCCTGCAGTTTCCACTGCTCGCACTCCCACCGATGGAACAGATCCGGTTCATGGGTGACCACGATCAAGACCTTGTCTTTGGCCAAGTGCTGCAGCAGTGCAAGCACGTCGTCGCGAACCGACCAATCCAAACCTGCAGTGGGTTCATCAAGGAGCAGCACATCAGGCTCCCTCAGCAGTTGAACCGCGAGGGCGAGGCGACGCTGTTGACCACCGCTGAGTCGTTCCGGTGCCTGCTTCAGATCCAGATCATTCAGCCCAACCCGGCGTAGACCTTGATGCAGTCGCTCTGTGCTCATGCGGCGGTGCCCGAGCTTGAGTTCTTGGCTCACGCTCAGACCCAGGAAATGGCGTTCTGGGAATTGGAACACCACACCACACAGCCAGCGACGTTGCCGGCGGTTCAGCTGTTGCCCTTGCCAGGTCACACTGCCCCGTTGTGCACCTGATAGACCGCTGATCACCTCGATCAAGCTTGTTTTGCCGCTGCCACTGGCTCCTGAGATCAGCGCTGGGCGTCCTGGAGACACCTTCAGATCGATCGCTTCCAACACCGACTGGGCTGCCGTGGCCGGTTGGTAGTGAAGGCTTTTCAGTTCAAGCATCGTTCCCCGCCTTGGCCGGTTGCGTGGATTCCGTGGCCACAGCTTGAAGGATCAGCGCCCCCCTGCAGCGATGATGAGGGAGTGATTGCTCGACCATGAACGTACGTTTTCGCGAGGTTGACCCGTTCAACTGCTGGCTGTGGCTTCGCTTCACCGAGATTCCCAGTCAGGGTGAGCGTAACTATGTCGATGGCGTCTTCGATAGTTGGTATGTGCTGGGTCGACTCGGGGGCTTCAATGCCGAAAACCTGCAGACCCAAGAAGAAGGTGATCAGCTCAGTTGGATGAGTTATGACAACGACGCGGCAGCGGCGGCGATGCCTGCCCTGATGCACAACATGGGGCAGCTGGAGTACCACCAGCAATGGGGACGTTGCTGGGTTGATCTCGGAACCACCGATGCCATCGCTCTTGATGTGCTGATCAATTCCTTGCGCCAGCTGGACAGTGATGTCGTGCAGTTGGAGGAATTGTTGGTGGGTGGTGAAAACGAGGATTGGCCAGTGGAAGAGCACCCTGACAGCGTCTTCCCTTCATCCAACTGAGCCGCATGGCGGAACTTCGTCGTCTGCTGATCAGGCCAGAGCGGCTGCAAGACAGCGGGTCTGGGATTCAGCTTCAGACGAAGGAAAGCCATTATCTGCGCCGAGTTCTGAGATTGAGGCCAGGCGATGCTCTGGCTGTGGTGGATGGACAGGGCCACCTTTGGACCGCCCGAGTAGTGGATGGTGAGCACCTAGAGCTGGGTCAGTCGCAGGCGCATCCCTGCCTGAGCGAGAGCTCTCCTTGCCCTCGTTTGGGTTTGGCTGTGGTGGGTGTGCGTCGTGGCATGGATGACCTGATGCGGATGGCGTGTGAGTTAGGCATCGATTGCATCCAACCGCTCAGGTCCCATTGGCGTACGCCCCAAGCTGAGGATCGTCCTGATCGTTGGCAGGTCATCCTCGAGGAGGCTGTTGAACAGAGCGAGCGTCTTTGGATGCCGCGGCTGCTGTCCACAAAGGCTGTGGCTGATTGGTGGGGTGAGCCGGATCCCGCTTGGGCCCGCTGTTACGCCACAACACGGAAGGCCTCGCTGCCCCGCCTGTCGACCTGGCTTGAGCAAAGGCTGATTACATCTGACAACCCTCGTCCAGCCGAGGTTTGGATCGCCATCGGACCTGAAGCGGGCTGGACCGAGGCTGAACAGCAGCAGGCCGGCGCATTGGGGTGGACTCCAGTGCAGATGGGTTGTTCGATCCTTCGAACTGCAACGGCGGCGGTGACGGCCACGGCTTTAATGACCAGCTGTCGGGCGACAGCCGTTGAGCTAGAGCGCAGTCAGTCACGCTCTGTGGAGAAGTAGTCGCACCTGGCTCTCTCTGGTCGGGATTGAACTCAGCGCAGTAGATCGCTGACTGCGACGCAGAAGGTCAGCACCTCGACCTTTCCTTCCTCCTTCAGGACGGCTAAGACAGGCACCTCGTCTGGCCAACAACCGCGAGCTTTGGAAACGAAATGAGCCAGGTCACCGGCACTGACGGTTCCGTGGCCTCGGCGCTGCACATCTTTTCTCCAGGCGTCGTAGAGACCCGCGAACTCACCAGCCTTCTCCAGGTTTGTGTCGCTCAGCATGGATTCGAGTGCTTTTGCGGGGCCCTCATTCAGGGTCAGATTGAGCCACTCCTGGATGAGGGGGTGGTCAACGTGCTCGCACACGGTGAGGTGATTGCCGATCGCACTGACAGGGATGACGACAGCCTCTCCGCACTCTTTGACAAGCACAACTGGTGAGCTGAAGCTCCAGACGTTTTCCTCCCCGATTCGCTGGGCGCATTGGCGCAGGCTGGTCTCGTGGAGCTCGACCAGCGCTTCAGACATCGACTCTGAGTGGCTTGGGTCCCCTGTCATGGGAACAGGTTAGGCATCCTCAGTGTCAGTTCAAACCAGGCCATCAGGTCTTAAGACGCCAGAGGATGTGATGGTGGCGTCTTGACTAATGCCCGGGGCACATAGCCCCTGATGGCTTGCCTCAGGTCGCTGTTCGCTTCGAAAGATCTGCTGCCAAAACCTGGCTGAAACCAGGTTGTCCACCTCCCTCGCAGTCCGACTGGCTCGCAGGATCTTGAGCTACAGAGTGGCAAAGGGAGAGTCTCTTGGTGTTGTCCGTGTCGCTCCTCCTGGCCTTGGTGGTGACAGCACCCCATCCAGGCAGTGTCGACTTCGTCCCCAATCGTTATGCCCTAACCCCTCCAGAACTCGAGCGGCAGGGACTGATTAGCCCAGCTGTGCGTGCGGTGCTGGAGCGTCATCAGGCAACGACCCCGCTTGAGCGTGTGGAGGTGCTTGATCAAGCCTGTAATCGCGGTGAGCTCTCCGCTAGCGAATGTCAGGCCATCGGGCGAGGTCGACGCAGGAGGCGGCGCGATGACTGACTGATTCGCCAAGCCCTTAACGGCGAAAACAGTAAAAACCGTTCCTTGTGGCCACTGAACGATTGAAGGCTCCTAACACAGGGATCGGTTGCCCCTCGGTGAAAGTCCTGAAGGGCCAGTAAGGCCTGGTGTCACAGATCAGCTTTTGGCAACTGCAGATGTACTTTTCTGCGCTGAGTCCTTTTTGATCCCATTCGGCAAAGATCTCGCTAATCGGGATGTTCTGATGCTCGAAGCGTTTTGTCGCTGGTTCCTGTCCGTAGGCAGAGACAGCGGTGAGCAGTGCAAAAGCCAACCCAACTGGTAGGTACAACGTCCGCATTTTCATTCCGACGCAAGTCACTGATCTCATAGTGCGCAGAGGTCTGGATGGGGGCCAGGGTTCAAACAAGGATGAGATCTTCTGGCGTTATGGCTGAGCTCTGGTTCTGGACAGGCTTGGTTGAGCTGGCTCAGAGGATGACCTTTCCGCAGAAACCTGATGGGCGGATCGAGTGCTGATCGGCGCCAGCGTCTTGCGGAATCGTGGCTAAGCAGGCTTGGGCCGGGCTGGAGCTGTTCAGGAGGATCGTATGCATCGCTAAGGCTGAACCCAGCATCAGCACAGAACCTCCTGCGACCCCCGCTGTGAAGGCGAGCAGCGATTTGATGGTGACTTGAACTTGCATTGGTCGTCTTTGTCGATGCCATCAACATCGACTGGGCTTTGGTGAAAGCCCGTGATCCTTTCTGTGCAAGTGCAGGAGGATGTCTGGTGAAAACCTGGTGAACGAGGCCCGACGGACGATCAGCTTGGGGTCGATGGGCGCAGCGCACTTAAGTCGGGTCGGTGCAGCCCCGCTGTTTGCCTGTCTGTGTCTTGTCTTTTGGATGCTGTTGAACCGGTCTCACAAACAGATTGGAGACCCGCTTGGCTGGTATGGGCTCAGAGGTTGAGCATGGCCTTGCTGCACGGAAGCAGCGTTAGAGACTGTTCTCACGACCTGTGTTCGGGCCTTTGAACAGATCGTTGGCCATCGAACGGAAGCCCTTAAGGCTGGCCCCAGGACGACGACGTTGTTGCCGCAGGGCATTCCCCGGTTGAAGGGCTTCGGGCGCAAAGGTGCTCAGGGTCGCCACGGGACGCTCAGCTTCGGCCGCTGCGAGTTCAGCGGCAATCGCCTCGGCGGTTGTGAGGGAGGGATCGCTGGCTGTTTTGGTCTTGTCAGCGGGGCTGGAAGCAGGCTTCGCTGACCCTGCTTTCTGCTTCGGATTGCTCGCTTTGGCCGCGGCAGACTCCTTAACAGGTTCAGCTTCCCTGACAGGCGCAACGGTCACTGAAGCAGTGCTCGAGGTCTTGGCACCATCCTCGAGTTCGAGGAAAAAGCCTTTCTTTTTGAACACCATGTCGTGATCTCGACAGTGACCTTGGCTGATTATCCGTTGCTTCAGCCCCTTCACGGTTGATGCTTAGGGCAGTGCAACACAGGCTGATGGCATTTCCGACTCAGGATCTCACCATCTGGGGGATCGCTTTCGCCCTCAACGGCGTGTTGATCGCCCTCGCTCAACGATTGCCTTTGCTGACCAGAGCTGGCTGGGTGCATGCAGGGATTCTTGGCACGATTCTCTGGGGTTGCCTTGGTTGGCGTGGCTGGCTGGCCGTGGTGATGTACCTGGTGTTGGGCTCCCTTGTCACCAGAGTTGGCCTTAAACGCAAGCAGGAAAAGGGACTGGCGGAGGCCCGTGGAGGACGTCGCAGCCCGGCCAATGTGTGGGGATCAGCTGCGGTTGGTGCCCTAATTGCTCTGTTGATCGGTGCGGGACTCGAGCCGGTTGGCCTCCTGCTGGTGGGATTCGCTGCCAGTTTTGCCGCCAAGTTGGCTGACACCTTTGGCAGTGAAATTGGCAAGCGCTGGGGACGCACCACCGTTCTGATTACGACGCTCCGACGCGTCCCTGCTGGCACTGAAGGGGCCGTGAGCCTTGAAGGAACCCTTGCGAGTGCTGCCGGCAGTGCACTGATGACGTTGGTGACCGTGGCGTTGCAGTTGGTGCCTGCTGGGCCTGAAGCCTTACTCGTCGCCAGTGTTGGCTTGGTGGCCACCCTGATTGAAAGCGTTGTTGGGGCTTTGGTGCAGGAGCGCATCTCCTGGCTCAGTAATGAACTTGTGAATGGGCTGCAGACAGCGATCGCGGCGATGCTGGCGATCGCTGCCGCGAACCTGCTTCAGTGCATTGGCTGAACCCACACCCCGTGTCTGCCTGCCGCCATCTCTTGCAACAGTTGCAGGGATTGCCTGAGCACCGTTGTTACCTCGAGGTGACTTAGGCCCTTCTGGCTCCCAATCTGGCGAACGGTCTCTCCAAGGACGTAATGGCGAATGAGTAGCTGACGGGCATGGTCAGGCAATTGGCGCATCGCTTGATGCAACCATTCCAGTTGGTGATCGGTCTTGGTGTCTGTGCGCGAGTCCGCGAGTTGTTCAATGAACGCCGTAGCTGCTGCACCTGTGGATGCTGCGGTGCTGGTTCCCGGTTGGTGAAGGCTGACCAGATGGCGATGCTGATGGGCCTCGAGCGCCTGCAGCCAGCGGTCCACTGAGACATCAAGAGCGTCCGCGAGCTGTCTGCTCAAAAAAGGAGGCAAGCCTTGTTGAAGCCGTTATTGCTGGAGTTTCATCCCCTTTGCATGCAGGTTCAGCAGCCGCCAAGGAAGTGTCTAGTCCCTGTTACAACAACGGATTTAGGACACCATTGTATCGTCATACCAATGAGATACCAGCTATGCCAAAGGTCACTCAAAAGCACGATGTGCTGAACGGCGCTGGCTCGCTTGTTCAATATGGGTCTGGCACCAGCAGTGGTAAATGGTTCTTCCGTCAGTGGATAAAGAGTGAGAAGCGATACATCCAACGGCAGATACCTGGCGCAAAAACTCTTGATGAAGCAATGTCAGGTGTTTTGGACGTAGCGTTTGAGGTCAAGAACGAGATTGAGCAACCCAACCTTCAGGCGGGTAGCAGCAGTAGGCGAGCTCGGACAAAGAACAAAGACAAGGTGAAGCGTGAAGCTATAGACACAGCGATTGGAAATTTCCTTGCCGTTCAACTAGATAGGGCGGAAGCAGGCTTGATTGAGTTTGAGACAGTGAGAAACCGCTCCAACCTGTTCACTAATTACGTATTGCCTTATCTCAACGGTAAAGGTATTTATTGCACTGATTCCATTGATCTCACGACCTTTGATGATTACTTGGTTTATCGTGCTGAGACCACACCATTGCAAAGACAGCAGGAGGTAAAGCTAATCAAGTATTGGTGTCGATCATACCTTGTGAAGAGAGGACTGATTAATCCAATCCTATTGTTTGATAAGAGCTTCTTGCCAAAGCAAAAGGTGACTGAGAGCGATAGGTTAAAGAATCCTGCGATACCGGCTGAAGATTGGAAGATGATAGTTGATTATGTCAGGGATGAGTGGAGGCATAAGGTAAAGGATAATTTCAACCAGCGTTATTGGTATTGGCGCAATCTGTTCTGGCATTACCTGTTGTTCTCAATCAATACTGGTATGTCGCCTGAAGAGGTCGTAAGGATGAAATGGAAACAAATAGAATTGGTTGATGAAGGAAGGATAGATAGCAAGGGAGATCGTCAGGTATGGGAGGTAGCTTATGTATCAACCATTAGGTCAAAGACTAAGGCACCAAGAGAGATACCGTGTAATCAGGCAAGGGAGCTGAGACGGTGGAAAGATTTCGTTGCTGACTATTGCATCTCTCATAAACTACCTTTGCCTACAAAGGATACGCCTGTATTTGGTAATCCATTCCCTAGGTCAGGTAGTCCTGAAGGGTGGAGGCCTTATCACCGCACTTCATTCAGTGGAACTTGGAGAGAGATCCGTGCTTCATTGAAGGATAAATTGAACGGCCATAGGTACAGCCCACACCCTTTTACCTTGTATTCATTGAGGTCTTCCTTCATTGAGAACCATTTGCTTAAGGGAACCCCAGTGATTGAGGTCGCAAGGATGGCAGGCCATAATATTCAAGAGACGCAGCGTAGTTATGAACGTCTTGACTTGAGAAGGAGGGGTATGGAAATTACTGCGCCAAAGTTTGGTAGCAGCAGAACAAATAAAAAGACATCAGAGCAGCTTTTCTGAAAATGATGACTAGAGAGACCCCAGAAATTAATGATTTCATAGCCATCTCAACGATGAGAAATAGGCAATTACCTGACTGGAGTAGAGCGCGACATCTCGAGATTGATACTGAAGTCTTCCTTGCTGATGATGATGCTGAACCAAAAGAAAAGGTAGGTCTGATGAAGCTGTGGAAGATTCCAGGAGTTTGGGACGACGATGTAATTGATGTGTTGGACGAGTTAAGTTCCGACAATCTCGAAGTGGGTGAGGCCATTGCCAAAGTGTGTGATATGTATAGTCCATTATGGGATGAAGAAGTCTTCAACAATCAAGCTTCAGGTAACTATCTCGTTGAATGGTTTGAAGTCTTGCAAGAGTTCAGAGGTAAACGATTGGGTCATGCAATCTTTCATGCCGCTCTTCAGGCGTCAGGAGCAGAAGGACATCCCGTGTTTCTGTTTCCATCACTAGACGATGAACGCCACGCTGGTCGAGACTATCTTAGAAAATTTTATGAGGATGCTGATGAAAAGTCTTATCTAGTTGAAGGCACTAACATCCACTGCTTCTCATCTTATAATGGCGAGGGAAGTGTTATGAAAAAACGCAAGGATCTCGGTAAGTAAAAGATAGCATTGTGATGCATCCTTTATTCAGTTATCAAGAGTCTAGTCAAAGGCATGCCAAGATCAACATTGACAGATAGCGGCATATTTTGAAGCCTTTACTAGCAGCAACTAGAAGACACCAGAGCACCAATTAGGGAAGGCGAGGTAGCCACACCCAACCCAATCCTTCCCCCACCGCCCTCACAGAGTCATACACCGACTCCTCAGAGGCCGCGGCAACCTACACATAAACCACATTCACAATCACTAAAGATGGATACAACTGATCGTGACTATCAAATCAAGCGTGCAGCACTAGGAGAGAATGCGACTAAGGAAGATATGGATGCTGTCGTTGCTTACGGGTTAGAACAACACCAAAAGAACTTTCCACATCTATACCAAAGCAATAAGTCGAAACTTAAACCACCAGCGAAACCACAAGAGAACAGAAATCACACTATCGAAGCATTCATGAAGTGGATGTAGCCTGCTTGATCTGGAGATCATCAGCTTCAAGAATTGGCGACTAAACGACTGAATAGTTCCTGTTAGATACCCCTAATGTCAAGCCACTAGATCCAGACAAGCAAAGGATACAAAAACTTCTAGGAATTTCCAAGTTCTACAAGTCAAGTCCATTAGCCATTGTGTTCAAAGTCAGGCAAAAGCCATTAAGTAATACATCAAAACTGATATCATGGTTGCCAGCATTTAAGCTCTAGTAAATAAACAACTTAGATGAATTTTGCCAAGCGCTTATTCCTTGGACTGGCTTCGTGCACAGCCTTGTCGATAATCTCTACGCCTGGCTCTGCTCAGGAGTGGACTGATATCTTGTATTGGATTAACGATGGCGATGGAGAAGATCAATCTTGGGTTTTTTATGATTTCAATGAGAATACTGGAAAAAAGAAATTATTCTCTAGGAAAAAGTTCGGAAAATCAAACAGTCTGTATAAAGGTTATTCGTTTTTCAATGAGCAGAATGGAAATCTAAGCGTTACAAGAGAGGACGGCAGGATTTTTGAATTCAATAGAGAATCCTCAAAATGGGTTAGGAAGGGGAGAAACAGTAAAGTAGATCAATTTTACAAGGGTGGGTCCGCTATAACGTTTCTGCCAATTCCTGGCATTCGAAGCAATTTGGATGGCACAGTTGATGTTGGCATTGGCCAACGTACAATCACATTGGATGGTGAAGGTGTTAGTTCAAAGGGTACAAACTTGATATCTAACAAAAATGACGTGATTCACATTGGCGAAAACTCACTCATCACCCACGAAGAAGATGGCATCCAAAAACTATATGCACAAGATGCAGAAGGTAATCCAATCCCAATCAACATCACTGAAGGAACTGACCTACAAATCAATGGGGTTAGCGTTCAGAGTCAAATCGAAACCAATCAACAAGACATCAAGACAAATGCAGCAGAAATCCGCTCGAACCGCCGTGCCATCAACGCGATCGAAGACAATGTGAATGATCTTGGCTTTGGTGTCGCTGGTGCAACAGCACTCTCCACTGCAATGACAGCACTTCCAACGGTTGCAGAAGACTCACCATTATCTTGTGGTGTTGGAACTGGTGGATATAGCAGTCGTTATGCAATGAGTGTTGGTTGTGCTGTGAAGGCAACTGAACGACTTTCTTTTAATGCTGGTGGTTCTTATGTCTTTGGTGGTGCTGCTGACTATGGGAATGGCTCTCTTTCCAATGTTGCTGGCAGAGCAGGTTTTGTGTTCAAGTTAGGTGAGGTTAAGTCCTCGTCAAAGGGTGATCTTCAAGCACGTGTTACTGACCTAGAGAAGGCTAATCAAACAATTTTGGAAGCCAACCAGACGATCCTGGAAGAGAATGCCTCTATCAAATCCATCAATAACGATTTGATGGCTCGCCTTGAACGTCTTGAAGCAATTGCTTCTTCATCACATACAGATAGAGACTTGGCTTCTAGGTAGTCATTCTATTGTAGATATAAAATACCGAGGAGAGCTTGATGCTGAGGTTTTGTAAAAGTCGGAACAATATCGAGAGAATTTCTCACATCTATACCAAACCAATAAATCAAAGCTAAAACCGTCAGCGAATCCACCCGAGACTAAGAATCATATTGTGGAATCAATTATGAAGTGGATGTAGCTATCTACTGTGCTGGCTGCTTGTCTCTAGAGGTCTCGACGGATTTAATCAACCCAATAGTAACTAGAACGAAGTTCTTAGCTGCCATTAATGCTATGTAACCGATCTTGGCGGCGATATTAAGAAGCAAGCGCAATGTTTGGAGTAATGCTTTCATGGTTTAGATCACTTTTGTTAATTCAACAGTATCCTGGACTGTCCTCAAGTCAAGAACAAATCCATGCAATCTCAATCCTTTGGGATCTTCGCATTGAAGGCTTGAGAGGTTTCCGGGATTCGTCTGCCGTGGCCAATTCTCACGGAGGTAGCTTGATGAATACCAATAAGCTCGGTGATTTGCCAGAAGACTCTTCTGTATGTCGATGTTGGATGCTCTCCAGAAGACCCTCAAGGCTCCGCAAATCACCTCGTTTTAGGCATGAATAAAGACCAAAGACAAGCTGCTAGGTCAAACTCTAGAAACTCAGTCCCCACCTGGGTTTAGCGCTAACAGGCACCTTATACAGGGAGGAGAGAGGGTGGACTCGATTCCTTGGACTAGGGGAAGACACAAATCTTCCCCTTTTACTAATGTCCCCGGGAATGGACATTCCGTAAAGACCACCAAAACCAACCCGACATAAATGAACTAACTCCTGATGATTTTGGACTTACTGTATTACCATTAATGTAATTACTGTAGTCACTTATCATCCTTTGATTACCTCCACCAACTACATGCATAAACTTACTTACTTACATAGTACAGAACAAGGTGATGATCTCATTGCTTACATGGCACGAGTCTCTAATCCATCTAATCAAAACAACACTGAAACCAGTGCTCGTCTGATTAAATATATTGCTAGACATAAATATTTGTTTGTAGCTCTATGAGGGAGGCTGCTCGTGAAAATGATCTTTGACTTGCCTCATTGCTTTCAGTCTAATTGCTATAGTCGATTATCATCTATTGATTGCCTTCGTTCATTAAATGAATAACAACTTCGAATCATTAGGTAGATGAATTGTTTACTTCATAGTGTCTTTGTTTACTTCTTGGCTACACTACAAGTAGACAAGTATTTACTGTGCAGCTAATCCCACTTGCCTTCCTTGCTGTATCGGGGATTTACAGCCTTTTAATGTGTATGTATTGGCTTCTAGTCACTCATTCTCCGTTACATATGGAGTTGGTACGTTTCGAGAGCTTGTTCACTGGTTTGATTTATGGCGTGTTGCAATTCACATTGCTGTTTCTTGCTCTTCTGATCTCATTGGTGGTTTTGTTTACTAAAAAATATTCAAACAAATCAGTGTCTCTAGGTATAACGTTTGTATTGGCTATATTCAATGTCACGTTCTTTATTTGGGTGATAGACCACGTTCTTCTTCTGCTTTGAAGTTATTGTAGTCCAATTATTAAAGCAACTTCTTAGCCTCCCTCGCTCATTGGGACTTGAGTGGGATTCTCTTTGTGGTGATGAAACTTAAATCCTCCTGTGATTTCATTTGCCTCACTATCGGATAGCTCAACAAGTTTTTCATCCTTGTTTTCAGAGTCTTTTTTCGTCTGATCTTTTGTCATTGATCTTATGGCTTTACGCCTATTATAGCTACAATTTTTTCGATAGAGCAACCTCTTAGTGATTCAATACAGGTGCAATTCCTGTTGGTTGTATTGCCAATGGAATTGATGAACCCATTGGTAGAACTTGAAGGGTGGATCAAGTTTTAACTACTCATCATGTCATTAAAAAAGCTAGCTCTCTTTGAGCGGCGGTGTCCTAGTGGATAGGAACAGTGATCATCTGGTGATCTTTGTGTTGGTTCGATTCCGACAGTTCACATTCGGTGAGTTTTCCACGTCCTTAGTGATGTGGTTAAAACTACACCCTTCAAATAATAATGAAAACAGCTAAGCAAATTAAAGTAGACAACAGAATTACCACAATCATCACTTGTGATAACTGCGGTAAGGAAACACAAGTCAAGGCGAGTATCGATACCAAGACTGTCTCTAAGGCACTTGAGCGATCTTGTTCATCGTGTCAACCACACTTCTATGTCGATGGGTGGTGGCAACAGTTTGGACTTAAAGCCAATCCCTACGTATATGGTCCTATGCAACGTCTACGGACTAGTAGAGACTATCGAATGCAAGAAGCGAGGCGAATGGGATGGATGGCTTGGACTTGGGATGACGAGTACACAGAGTCTGGAAAGTGTCCGTCCTAAAATCCCAAAAACTGCCCCTTTCGTCCAGCACGTAGCGTATGTCGTGCACCCTTAGTGTCAAATCTATGGTCGTGCACCCTCACATCCCGGTTGCTTGGCGTTGATGTTAATGCATTGATCACAGGCAGTTGTTGAACATCTTTGCGCTGTGCTGTTGTACTAGCGCCGCCAAAGCGAACTTTAATATCAGCTGAAACTCTTGTATCGAATGCTTCGTCGTAGGAGAGATTTACTCCTGCTGTGACGCCACTTGTCATTTCATAAGCCAAGCGTCCACGCACACCAGAACCATCAGCGGATCCAAGGTCGCCATGTTGGTAGTAGTAGCCAACAGAGGAATTCAGCTCAGGCGTGATGAAATAGCCAACATCAAGCCCATAGGTATCCAGTGCACCACCTTGGTAATACCAGTTCAGTTTCTGCTCGGTATCTCCAATAGGAATCAAGGCATAGGCATTGAGGTTCCAGGCATTGGAAACAGCTTCTGCATTGACAGCCACCTGCTGGAAGAAGGCACTCTTCTCTGTGCCGCTGACATCGACCCAGGTGTCGGTTCCGCCTGTATTCATCGGGCGGCTGTCATAACCAGCATTCAGCCCGTACATCCAGCTGCGGTCACCATTCAGCCAGCGATAACCCAGACGTGATGAGGTGGAGATGGTGGTACCAGCCACATCGGTATTGATGATGCTGCTATCGCCCTCACGGTCAGCGAAGTTGACGTTCGCCAGCACGTCAGCAAAGAAGACGCTGTTCTCGCCAACAGAGATCGGAAGGAAGCCGCCGATACCTGCTTGATTCGGTGTTCCAGCACCCTGCAAGGCACCTTGGAAGCCAACCCGTGGCTTGACGAAGTCTTTGAGGCTGATGCTCATCACCCCAAGGTCGTCCGCACTGCCGTCCTCTTGAGCAGCGGTAGGCAGCAGAGGAGTATTTGCAACTGCCATTGCAGCAATACCAATCAGCGATAGATACAGTCTTCCAGGAGGCCGCACTGGGATAGATGCGAAATTCCACTCATTGTCTGGTCTTTGTATAAGCGTGCAACCAAGTCACATCAATTGTGGTAATTAACATCCTCACGAAGTCTCTATGTCTTGACCGGTTCAGATGCGGCAGTTCAGGCACATACGGTTGGGAGTCGGATTATCCCCAAAAAAATAAAATAAATCTCTGAAGTCCTATACGTATATATGAGGACCTATGATTTACCCGATAGGGTCCCTACTTGCTGTTGTATCCGAGGCTTTGATCCGGGAGGCGCACACAGTCCGTAATGTCTTGAATAGATCCTCCATCTCAATTTCTCTATATCCACTTCAATAGTAAGTGCAGGCTCCCGGTTGTACCAAGCTTTTTGGCCTGGCGTTGGTATCGATTAGGTGTGTTGTTGGTATGTGCAAATCAATCCGAGTGTTCTCTAGTTTTTTAATCGTAGCCTTCGTTAAACATCGCTTAGTTGCAGCTAATGGTCCCTCTTTGGGTTCGGATAACAGCAATCTCCGCTGTGATGGCCACGTCTGTTGCGCTCAGCTGGTGGTCTTGTGGTCCAATCCTCGGCTTGTGTCGTTGGTAACGATGAGTCGACATAAGGGTTGAGGGAGCTCGCTCCTAGAAGGCATCCCTGTTGCTGATCTCAGTGGTAGCTGTCCAGGTACTGACTGTTGGTATGTCTCGTTGGTATTCAAGCTTGTGTCTCCATACCAACTGCATACTCGCTAGTAAAATCGCTACAAAGCACTGTCATGACTAGACTTCTAGGACGGCCAAGGAATGTGCAATGTGCGCTCTCGATCCCGACGAAAGTGCATGATCTGGCCATTCGCCAGAGCCATCACATAGCTGCTGATGCGGTGCCCGCGCGATGGGTCAAATCGTTCTGAAGCTTTGATGAGACCCAGTTGGGCTTCCTGGAGAAGATCATCATGTTCGCCTGTGCCGCGGGCCAGCTGACGGCTTGCAGCCAGGTGTGCCAGACCGAGATTGCGCAGAACCCGTTCATTGCGTCGTCGGACGCTGGGATCGAGCTGCCTTCGGTTTTCTTGGCGGATCCGTTGTTGCTCGACTGTTGCTTGATCTGAGTCTTGGACCTTGCGTCTACGAACCATGAATGGTGGAACCACTGCATTCACGCTCCGTGTTTTCAAGGGCGGTTCCATCACCCTCAGGAGTGATTCTGTTCAACCCAGAGGGGGTATGAATTCCTGCTTCAGCACGGCAATCAGCTCTAGGCATGAACGCATGGGCATGCCGTTGTCGAGACTTGGCTGAATTTCCGCTTCCAATGTTCGGATCACAGACTCAGCACTTTCCCCCCGCTGCATGAGTTCCCTCACCGCGAGGATGGCGGCCTCTTCGGTAAAGCCGAGCAGAAATTCCTTCAACTGGTCTGTGCTGGCCTTTGCAATGATCGCGGCAGTGGGGTTGGGCACAGGCTGGTCCCTTTAGCAGGCAACTTTAGGGAAACTGATTGTGCCCAATTAGCTCCAGAGCGGCGTCGTCTGGGTTTGAGCTTCTAATCCTGCCCAGCTGAGTAGAGCTGGCCAATGCATCACCCGTTGGTGGATCCAGTGGTGCCCATCGGCATTGAGATGAATCCCGTCCGGCTCGATCCATCCCAGCCAACCCGTTTCCTGTTGCATCGCCTGATGCAAAGGCAGGAATGGCACATCCGCTTCTAGGCAGGCCTCTTCCAGCTGTGCCTCGTAGACCGCAACGGAGGCATTGTCGTACCAGAGGCACTGCGCGAATGGCATCGCAGCTTCATCCACGGCCGTGAGCCCCAGCACCATCACCTGCGTTCGCGGTGCCATCGCCCGAATCAGTTGTTCGACCCCAAAGCGATAGGCCTCAACCGAGAGTTGGCGTCGCCCATCGGCACGACCGACCCTGGCGCTGTCGTTGAGGCCAACGGCCAGAAGCAAGCCAGCCGGTGTCTGACGACGGAGCTCTCCGCGACCCTCCCATTCTTGTTCCCATCGTTTTGCCACGTTTTCCAGGCCATCACCGCGCACGCCGAGTGGATAAATCAACGGCATATCCGGTGTTTGCATCCAGCTCAGGCGCAGTCGCTCACACCAACCACCGCCCACTCGGTCTCCCCATCCGTAGACGCCGCTGTCGCCGATCACCGTGAGTTGGCGTGGTGCTCGCATCGCTGAGGGCATGTTCTCTCACAGCTTTGCAGGCTCAGGTGGACGCGGTCTCGCCTGGGGTTCGTAACCAGCGCTGTCGGAGTCCATCACTGATGTGTTCTCCCGCCAGGGTGAGCAGTGCGAAACAGATGATGATGAGCAGTACCGCCGCCCAGTGAAAGGAACTGAGGGATTCGATCAGCATCCAGCCCAGTCCGGTGCCGCCTACCAGACCGACGACGAGCGTTTCTCGCAGAATCACGTCCGTGCGATAGGCCCCGTACGCCAGGTAGGAACGGCTCTGTGGGCTGAGGCAACCAAGCAGCCATGCCTGTCTTGGCCCTGCTGCCGTGACTTCGATGGCCTTCATCGTTCCACGGTTTTGCTGGTCCAGTCCCTCCACCAGCAGGCGTCCCATCACCCCGGCGTTCTGAAGGCCGAGGGCCAGGGCTGCCAACGCCAGGGAGGGCAGATTGGCCAATAGAAGCATCAAGAGCGTGAGCGGTGGCGGAAGGACTCTTTGAAGCGTCCAGAGACCGAGGAAGACCTGTTTCGCGATCCTTCCGGGGAAGATCAGCAGGCAGAGGGGCGGAAGGGCAATGGCAATCCCTGCTGCCAAAAGCGTGAGTCGCAAGGTTTGCTCGATCATCCGCAGCCATGGCAGCTCTGTGGCAGCGAGCTGTAAGGCGCTGATATCAGGGAGCGGTGGCAGCATCAGTTGCAGGGTTGTGCCGCTGGTGGGCAGGAGTTGCTGGAGCCAGTGGCCACCACCCAGAACAGCCAGCACGGTCATGGTCAGAACGCTGACACCGTTCCATTGGCTGGGGTTTGTTTGTTGTCGATGCCTCCAGAACGTCAGACCTTGTTCCAACAGCACGCTGAGGAGGATTAACAGCCAGAGGCCCGACCAGAATTCAGCGAACCGAAGGGACTGGAGGGTGAGTTGCAGCTCTGTGCCGATCCCGCCCAGACCGAACACACCCAGCAAGGTGGCGCTGCGAAGGGCGCATTCCAGTCGATAGCCGCCATAGCTCAGCAAGATCGGCTGAAGCGGTGGGCCGATGCTGGAAACAAGTGCTGCGGGAGCTGAAGCTCCGCTCTGCAGCACCGCGGTCAGCCTTCGCCGGTCGATGCTGTCGATTTGGTCTCGAAACACCCGGGCGACCAGAGCCGAATAGGGAATGGTGATCGCCGCAACTGCAACCCAGGGATGCAACCCCAAGACTTGCAACAGCAGCAGACCCCAAAGCAGTTCGTGGATCGCTCTGGGCAGTGCTAGCAGGCTGCGTATGGCGGCAGCAGGCCAGGTGGGGATCTTGGCACTCTCCCAGAGCACATCACTGCTGAAGACCCCCAGCAGCAGGCCGATCAGGGTGCTAAGCCCCCAGCTAACCAAGGCTGTGGCCAGGGTGACCTGCAATCCATCCCACAGCGATTTCAGCAAGAGAGGGTCCTTGCTCGGCTGCACGGCTCCTTGCAGGAATCGCCACCAGGTTTCGAACCCGCCGCCATGCAGTCCCTGCCCCACCACGATCAACACGGGAACGAGAGCGAGAGCCGGTAGCAGGCAGAGCAGAGGAGCGCTGAGGACGGGTCGCTTCATGGCTTGGGAGCAGCCCGGCGTCCTTCTGATGAGGCGCGGTAGAGCAGGTCTAGATCCTTGGTCTTGATCGATGCGGAAGGCGCATCCATCACGACCTGTCCATCGCGTAGGGCAATCACCCGGCCAAAACGATCGATCAGATCTGGACGGTGCAGGCAGACCACCGTTGTGCTCGCCAAGATGTCCCCTGCAGATGTCGGTGTTTGCCGCAACAGGGTGTTGAGCAAGTCCTGCACCAGTGCTGGGTCGAGATTGGAGAGCGGCTCATCCGCCAGCACAAGATCCGGTCGTTGCCGAAAGAGGCGTGCCAGCGCAACGCGTTGGCGTTGCCCTCCTGAGAGGGTTGTTACGGAGCGATCAATCAAGTCTTGCTGCAGACCTGCCTGCTTCAGGCAGGTCATGCAGGCATCTCGTTCCAAAGGCACCAGCAGATTGGCCAGGGCCCAAAACAGGGAACGACGCCCAAGCGCACCGCAATTGATGTTTTGGGCCACCGACAATTCCTCCACCAGGTGGAGGTCCTGCCAGAGGGTGCCGATGCGTCGACGCTGGCGACGTGGAAGTTGATGCACTGGTGTGCCCTGCCAGAGCACAGTGCCGCTGCTCGGTTTGAGACTTCCATTGGCGATGGAGAGCAGAGTGCTCTTGCCGGCACCACTGGGTCCGATCAGGGCAATGGTCTCCCCTGCCCTGAAGGTCAGGGAGACGTGATTGAGGCGAGGGCTGTCGCGGCTAGTGAGACAGACATCGCGCAGCTCAAGCATCACGGTCAACGGATCTTGCCCAGTTGCCTCCCGACGGTTTCGATCGGCGCATACTGTGAGGCCGATGCAGGGATGAACTCTTCAGCGGCAAACAGGCTCAGGATTGTTTTGCCGTTGGCGGTTGTTGGTTTGATCCCAAGAATGGCTTTTTGCAGCTTTGTTGTGAATCCGCCACCGAATCGTTTGTCCAGGCCTGGACGAGCAACCCAGTGGTAATCCACATACGTAGGCGTACGCCAGATCACCGTCACTTTGTTCGGATCGGCTGCTCCGGATTTCAGCGCACTGGTCCAAACCTGTTCGTTTAAGGCACCGGCTTCGTAGGAGCCGCTATGCACAAGAGCGATCGTTGCGTCATGGCTGCCGCTGAAGCCAGGCCGTCCCCCAGCGAATTGATTGGGAGTGACACCGCCCTGCTGGAGGAAGTGCTGAGGCATCAATCTCCCGGACGTGGAGCTTTCCGATCCGAACGTGAACCGTTTCCCCTTGAGGGTCTGCAGTCCTTCCAGGCTGCTGATCGATTGCAGACCAGACTGGGTATTGGCGATGAAGACGCTGCGGAATTTGGCATCGATGTCCCTCTGGGCAAGCACCGTGGCCCCGGGGGTCTGGAGACGTGCCTGCACCCCGGTCAGTCCGCCAAACCAAACGACGTCGAGGCCTCCGGTGCGAAAGGCACTGACCGCCGCTGGGTAATTGCTAACAGGCACGTAGCGAACGGGCACCTGAAGCTTCTGGCTGAGCTCTTGGGCCAGAAGTCCGTAGAGCCTGTTCAGTTTCTCGGGGTTCTGATCGGGAATGGCACCGATCCGCAGGGTTTCAGCTGCCCAACTTGGAAGGGCCGTCGTTGAAAGACAGCAGAGCAGTGCAAGGCAGACGACGGCCCGGTGTTCTCGTGCTGGCATCAAGGAATGGAATGGTCTGAAGATGATTCGGTTCAGAGCTGGCTGGCGAGCAGGGGCTCGAGCCGACTGAGACCGTCTTCGATCGTCTCATGCGAGACGGCACAGGAGAGGCGGACACAGCGGTCATCACCAAAGGCGGCGCCAGGGACAAGAGCTAGGCCTTCCCTTTCCAAGGCAGCCTCACAAAATGCCAGTGAGCTGCTGACATGATCCGGCAGTTTCGGGAATGCATAGAAGGCTCCACGGGGAGGGACCAAGGTGAGTCCATCCAGGGCCTTGAGTCCCTGTGTCAACAACCGACGACGGCTATTGAAGCTGGCTGCCATGCTTTTGACGCAATCCTGAGAGCCACGCAAGGCGGCTAGAGCACCTCTCTGGGCGAAGCTGCACACATTGCTGGTGCTCTGGCTCTGAAGCGCTGCTGCCGCTTTGATCACCTCGGGTGGTGCGACTAGATAGCCAAGTCGCCAGCCAGTCATTGCCCAGCCTTTCGCGAATCCGTTCACCACCATCGTGCGTTCTGCAAGATCGGGTGCCAGTGCAGCAAAGCTGTGGTGGGTTTCACCCTCTTCGAGGAGATACTCGTAGATCTCGTCACTCATCACCAGCAACTGGGGATGACGTCTCACGATCTCGGCAACTGCCAACATTTCGCTGCGTTCAATCACCCGACCGGTTGGGTTGCCGGGGCTGTTGATCACCAGTAGGCGCGTGTTCGGGGTGATCGCTGCTTCCAGTGCGTCCAGATCAAGGCTGAAGCCCTCTTCGGCCGAGGAGGGAATTACCACGGGTTCGGCTCCGGCCAGTCGGGCCATTTCTGGATAGCTGAGCCAGTAAGGGGCAGGGATCAGAACCTGATCACCAGGGTTGAGTAGCACCTGGAACAGGTTGAAGATCGCTTGCTTCCCACCGTTGGTGACCAGCACGTTGGTGGCAGTGGAGGGAATGTTGTTGTGCTGAGTGAGTTTGTCGGCAATGGCCTCGCGGAGCTCAGGGTCGCCTGCCGCAGGCCCGTAGCGGGTGACTCCATCGCGAAGGGCCTTAATCGCTGCCTCAACGATGAAATCGGGAGTGTTGAAGTCAGGCTCCCCTGCCGACATGCTGCAGATGTCACGACCATCCTGTTGCAGTGCCTTGGCGCGGGCACTGATGGCGAGGGTGAGGGATGGCTTGAGGGCTTCGGCCCGATTTGAGAGCACGGTCGGGCGGGGCATCAGCGCGGCACCCCTCCACCGGGTGCGCATTAAGACACCATCCTGCCTGATCTGGTGTCGTGGACAACCGTATCTGCGTCAACATTTGTGGGTGTAGATACAGCGCCGAATGTCCGACCCAGGATCCGCTGGCGTACAACTCAGCTGGGTTCTTGCCTCGAGCCAACCTGAGCGGATCGCCCTCTTTTATGCACGGCTTCTCGGCCTGACTCCCCAGCCAGGAACCTCCTCAGCTCACTGGCTTGTGACCACTGCTGAAGGGGAACGCCTGCAGTTTTATCGACCGTCCAGCCAACGACCCCAGCAAGCTCAGGGTCGGGCCTGGTCGCCCTGCTTCACCATGGCGACAGAAACGGCACCAATGCAGCGCTTGGATTGTTGGTGCAGAGACGCTTTGGACCAGGGTGCATCGCTCCACGAGGCCGCCCGGATGGAACCTTTTGGGGCTGAGTGCTGGATGAAGGACCCCGATGAGAATGACTTCCTTCTGTTGGTGACTCCGTTGCTGCTCTGATGCTCCGATGGCCGTAATGCCTTCCCCTCCTGGTTCTTTCAAACAGTCCTGGCTCGAGCGTTGCCGGCAGTGCAGTCGTTGCGGCCTCTCCGCTGAGCGTCAGCATGTCGTGATCAGTCGCGGCGACCCAAGGGCCAAGGTGATGGTGATCGGTGAAGCGCCTGGAGCCAGCGAAGACATTCAGGGCCTTCCATTTGTCGGACGCTCCGGGCAGTTGCTCGATCAGTTGCTCCGTTCCGTTGGCTTTGACCCTGACTCTGATCTCTTCATCTGCAACGTTGTGAAGTGCCGTCCACCCGACAACCGCAAACCGTCCTCGGCTGAATTGCGCGCCTGTCGCCCTTGGATTGAAGAGCAGTTAGCGCATGTCGATCCCCTTGTTGTGGTCCTTGTGGGTGCGACTGCTGTGGCGGCGATGCTGAAGCGCAAACAAGCCATGCGCAGTCTGCGCGGTGTTTGGATTGAGCAGGCTGGCCGCCTATGGATGCCGGTCTTTCATCCCGCCTATCTGTTGCGCAACCCTTCTCGAGAACCAGGCAAGCCCATGGCCATGACGCTCGAAGATTTGCGTCAGGTGCGGCTGCGGTTATGCCAGTGTTATCCGGCATCCGGCGCGCTGTTCCCTAGTCCGCCATCACCGTGACCGCCACCACCGTGACCGCCATCAACGCGCAGTCCCGTCGTTACGACACTCAGATTCATCGGCGGGTGACCCGCTCGGTGATGGTGGGTGATGTCCCCGTCGGCAGTGAACACCCAGTGGTGGTGCAGTCGATGATCAACGAGGACACGCTTGATATCGAAGCCGCCGTGGCCGGAATCCGTCGTCTTGCTGATGCCGGTTGTGAGATTGTGCGCGTCACAACGCCTTCTATGGCCCATGCCAAGGCCATGGGGGACATTCGGGCGGCGCTTCGTTCCCAGGGCTGCACTGTTCCTTTGGTGGCTGACGTTCACCACAACGGAATTCGCATCGCGCTCGAGGTGGCGAAGCATGTCGACAAAGTGCGAATCAATCCAGGACTGTTTGTCTTCGACAAACCGGACCCCTCCCGTCAGGATTTTTCTCAAGAGGAATTTGATGCCATTGGCCAGCGCATCAAAGATGACTTCAGGCCGCTTGTAGAAGTTCTCAAGTCTCAAAACAAGGCGCTCCGCATCGGGGTGAACCATGGCTCCCTCGCCGAGAGGATGCTTTTCACCCATGGCGACACACCCCAGGGAATGGTGGAGTCGGCGATGGAGTTCGTGCGCATTTGCGACGAACTTGATTTCCACAACATCTTGATCTCGATGAAGGCCTCACGTGCCCCGGTGATGCTTGCCGCCTACCGATTGATGGCGGACACCTTGGATGCCGAAGGGTTCAACTACCCGCTCCACCTCGGCGTGACTGAGGCTGGAGATGGCGACTACGGACGTGTGAAAAGCACGGCTGGTATCGCAACACTTCTTGCTGAAGGTTTGGGTGACACCATCAGGGTGTCGCTGACTGAAGCGCCTGAGAAGGAGATTCCTGTCTGCTTCTCGATCCTGCAGGCCCTAGGTCTGCGCAAGACGATGGTCGAATACGTGGCCTGCCCGAGTTGCGGTCGCACTTTGTTTAATCTTGAGGAGGTGCTGAATCAGGTGCGCGACGCCACCTCTCACCTCACTGGTCTCGACATCGCCGTAATGGGTTGCATTGTGAATGGGCCCGGCGAAATGGCAGATGCTGACTACGGTTACGTTGGTAAGACCCCCGGAGTGATCTCTCTCTATAGGGGGCGAGAGGAAATCCGAAAGGTGCCTGAGCAGGAAGGGGTGTCGGCCTTGATTCAATTGATCAAGGACGACGGACGCTGGGTGGAACCTGCTTGAGCTCGTTCGGCTTTGTGTAAACCATGAGGTAAGGCCTGCAAAGTCCAGCAGTAATGCGGTGGTGGCCCTAAACGCTGATCGAGAACCGCAGCAATGGGCAGCCGCATGTTGAAACGATTGGTGAGCAGTGCAAGCACTAGAAGTAAGAGGAAGAGGATTTCACCAGGCCTGTCATTGCTCATGGGCTGTTGATGCGAGGTGGCGATGGACGCGATCGATTTCGTGTCTGCATATTCATACGTGCCTTCCCGCTCGTTTTTTTGGATCTGTCGCCCCGACCTACTGCAGCAGAACACCGATCGAATTTGGTCATAACTGATCGAGTAGTTTGTAGTGTTCATGCGGGTTGACAACCGTTAGGCTGAAGAATCAGGCCTGAGCAGTTGTCATGTCCGAGTTAAAGCCCAACCGTTCGAGCCATTCTTCCTGGTTGGTCTTGCTTGGTGCCGGAGGCTTGTCAGCTGCGGTGGCCCTGTCTGCCCCGGGGTTGGGTTTGCCAACCAGTGGCTCTTCCTCGATCACGGATAGTCCCAAGGAGGTCATTGATCAGGTCTGGCAGATTGTTTATCGCGATTATCTCGATTCCACCGGTGAATACGATCCTCAGAAATGGAAAAAACTGAGGCGAGATCTTCTCGCAAAGCCTTACACCGGCACTTCTGAATCGTATGAGGCAATCCGTGGCATGCTCGCAAGCCTGGATGACCCATATACCCGTTTTCTTGATCCGAAAGAGTTCAAGGAAATGCAGATTGAAACCTCAGGTGAGCTGATGGGGGTGGGTATTCAGATTTCACTCGATAAGGACACAAAAGAAATTGTTGTTGTGTCCCCGATTGAGGGCACTCCAGCTTCCCGGGCAGGCGTACAGCCCAAGGATGTGATTGTTTCAATTGATGGTCGCTCCACAAAGGGAATGACCACAGAGGATGCCGTTAAATTAATCCGAGGCAAAGAAGGAACAGAAGTCACTCTCGGTCTGCGCCGGAAGGGTGAGGTGATCGCCTTGCCAATGGTGAGGGCTCGAATCGAAATTCATGCGGTCGATAGCCAACTCAACACCTCTCCTGGTGGCGAGAAGGTTGGATATATCCGTTTGAAGCAGTTCAATGCCAATGCTGCAAAGGAGATGCGAGCGGCGATCCGTCAGCTCGAAGCCGAAGGGGCAAGCGGCTATGTCCTTGACCTGCGCAGCAATCCCGGTGGCCTGCTGGAAGCGAGTGTGGATATTGCGCGGCAGTGGCTTGATGAGGGAACGATTGTTAGCACCAAAACGCGCAATGGCATCCAGGATGTGCGCAGGGCAACGGGTTCAGCGCTGACTCAGCGCCCGGTGGTCGTGCTCGTGAATGAAGGCTCTGCTAGTGCCAGTGAGATTCTCTCTGGTGCCCTTCAAGACAATCACCGAGCCCAGCTTGTCGGTCAGAAAACATTCGGAAAGGGCCTCGTTCAGTCGGTTCGAGGTCTTGCCGATGGCTCAGGACTCACCGTCACCATTGCTAAATACCTCACTCCGAACGGCACCGATATCCACAAGAACGGGATTCGGCCCGATGTGACCGTGGAAATGACGCAGGAGGAGGTGAAGTCTCTGACTATCGAGGACCTCGGGACCAACAAAGACAGTCAGTACCGGATTGCGGAAACGACCCTGATGAAAGCTCTCAAGTCAGCGAATGCAACGCAAACGTTCCGACCTGGGCTCAGCAATCTCACATCGGCATTGACTACGAAACGCTGAATGGATCTTGATCTTCAACCGTGATCCCCATCGCCGCGGCCCACTCCTCGAGGTGTCTCATTTAATCCTCGTTGAATTTGAACTCTTGGTAGACCTCGCTGATTCGCCGTAGCCCATTGCCTCGAGGGAGCCCGCCTCACAGAAGTGATTTGCAAATTCCTGCTCCCCCATTCCTCCATTGATGCCGCTGAGCTTGGCTCCCGAGTCGGTGCATCGAACCTCCCATCGCGCTTTGATCCTCCAATCCTCTGCGTCGTAGAGGTTGAACGTGCCGCCTTTGGCACTGACGCCAAGCTCAGGGCAGATGCGACCGCTTTTGGATGTGCTCGAGAAGAGCTTCTTCTCGCTCGTCACGCACAAGTTTTCCAGGACTGGCTTGCGTACCGGAACGCTTCGATCCAGAGAAACGATTGTCGTTTCGAGCAGCGAGCATCCCGAGCAGAGCAGCACGACGACTGGCCAAGCAAGGGGGAAAAGACGTTTTTGCAATGGATTGAGCTCGCTGATGCTCAAAATCGCCAAATTGAATCTGATTCTGCCGCTCTACCGACTGATGGATCTGGTCACGAGCGGTCAGGAGACCGGTTGCATCAGCCCACCACCAGGTGTTGAATCATCATCATCATTTTCAGTGTCGCTCTGAAGCAGAGCGAATAGACCAAGGGCAGCAGCGCCGATCAAGCTTCCGTACAGGCCAATGGGGCCGGATGACGTGATTGGTTCAATGATTTCGCCCATTCCTGAACCCATCCAAGTCGACACAGTGTAACGAAGAATTGCGGGCTGTGGCGAATTGTTCTCATCTTCGCGCTTAAACGCTGAGAACCTTGTCGTTGGAACGATTCTGCTGCTCCTGGCGCTGCTCCGTGGTGAGCCCATCGGCACCGGGGATCTGTGCTGCCATCTGTTCGAGCCAGCTCTTGAGTTCCTCCAATTGCTTGTCCATGGCCAGTACACCCAACCCTCGGGCCAGCACCTTGGCGGTACTGCCACTTCCAGCCTGATAGATCAGTCGGCCATGGAGGTGCTTGGGAAGGCCCTGACGCAGCAGTCTGAAGGCGGGTTCCTCCATCGGTGTTTCCAGCGCAATGTTCGGTTTCTCGGGGCGGATTCGGGCAAAGCCACAACGCTTGGCCAGCAGCTTCAGTTCCATCAGTTGCAGCAATGACTGCACAGGTCCTGGTAGGGCGCCGTAGCGGTCGGCCCAGCCCGCGGCCATCTCGACCAATGCTTCCTGGCTCTGACATTCGGCTGCGGAGCGATAGGCACCCATCTTTTCGTCCGCATCCGTGATCCAGTCGGCAGGGATGAAGGCAGTGACCTGGAGATCCACCTGGGTGTCGTCAACGGCGGGGATGTCTTGCCCTTGGATGTCGGCCAGGGATTCCTGCAGCATCTCCATATAAAGGTCGAAGCCAATCGCCTCCATCTGGCCGCTCTGTTCCACGCCTAGAAGGTTTCCCACACCTCGGATTTCCATATCGCGCATGGCCAGCTGGTAGCCGCTGCCCAGTTGGGCAAATTCCTGAATGGCTCGTAAGCGCTGGCGGGCTGCATCGCTGAGGGAGGCGTTGCCTGGATAGAACAGCCAGGCATGGGCCTGAATACCACTGCGTCCTACACGGCCCCTCAGCTGGTAGAGCTGGGCAAGGCCGAAGCGGTGAGCATCTTCGATCAGGATGGTGTTGACGCGGGGAATATCCAGACCGCTTTCCACAATCGTGGTGCAGAGCATCACATCGGCCTCGCCGCCGTTGAACGCCACCATGGCGCTTTCAAGTTCACCCTCGGCCATCTGGCCATGGGCCACGAGCAGCTTGAGGTCCGGCAGCATCTGACGCAGATTTTCTGCGACCTCCTCAATGCCCTCCACGCGCGGTACGACATAAAACACCTGGCCGCCGCGATCCAGTTCCTGTCGGATGGCACTGCGCACCACTTCATCGTCCAATGCGGCTAGATGGGTTTTGATCGGCCTGCGTAAGGGCGGAGGTGTGGTGATCAGGCTCATTTCACGCACACCCGAGAGGCTCATATAAAGCGTGCGCGGAATGGGGGTTGCCGACAGGGTGAGAACGTCGACGTCCTTACGCAGGGCTTTGATCTTCTCCTTCTGATTCACTCCGAAGCGTTGTTCTTCGTCCACCACCAGCAGGCCGAGCTTGTCGAAGGCTGTGCTCTTACTCAGGAGCTGATGGGTTCCCACCACGGCATCGATGGTGCCCGAACCGAGCCCCTCAAGGATCACTTTGCGCTCGCTGGTTGTTCTGAAGCGGTTGAGCAGCGCCACCTTGATTGGATAAGGGGCAAAACGCTCTGAAAGGGTGCGCCAGTGCTGCTGAGCCAACACGGTTGTGGGGGCCAGCATTGCCACTTGCTTCCCAGCGGTGATCGCCTTGAAGATTGCCCTGATCGCGACTTCGGTCTTACCGAATCCCACATCTCCACACACGAGGCGATCCATCGGCTGTGCCTTCTCCATATCGCGCTTCACTTCGGCAGTCGCCTTGACCTGGTCTGGGGTCGGTTCGTAGGGGAAGGAATCTTCCAGCTCCAGCTGCCACGGCCCATCAATCGGGAAGGCAAAACCAGCTGCCTGATGCCTCTCGGCATAGAGCTTGACCAGATCAACGGCCACCTTGCGTACGGCCTTGCTAGCCCGTTCTTTGGCTTTCACCCAGGCCGAACCACCCATCTTGCTCAGCTGGGGTGGGCTGTCACTGTTGGCTCGATAGCGACCGAGGCTGCCCAGTTGATCGGCCGCTACACGCAGGATGCCGTCGGCGTATTGCACCACCAGGTAGTCGCGTGCTTCGCCACTGATCGCTAATTTTTCGAGCTGCTTGAACCGACCGATTCCGTGGTTGCGATGGACCACGAAATCCCCCTGCTGCATCTTGTTGGGATCCACCGTGCGGCTCGCTGCCTTGCGTCGCCGGCGGATGTAGCCGCTGCTCGTGAGGTTCTGTTGCCCGAAAAACTCTCGGTCGGTGATCAGCACCACTCGCCAGGCTGGCAATTGCAGCCCTTCGAGTTCGGCGGTTCCTTTGGTTTTGAGTGCAACAGGAGTGCCCTGCTCAATTAAGCGGGCAATGGCCTGATGGTCCGCAGCATTGGGTACAAACCTGCTGACGCAGTCGTGTTCTTCAAGTAGCGCGACGGCGCGGCTGGGCTGGGCTGAGATCAGCCACACCGCCTGACGCTCGCGTTGGTAGTCCTTCAGTAGTTCCCCTAGTTTTCCGAATTGATTGGGGTAGGCCGGGACGGCTCGACTGGCCAGGTCAAAAGCGTTGAGGTGGTCATCACTTTCATGAAGTTCCGCTAGATCAAATCCGGGGAAGACATCGGTCAGCCCCATCGCCTCCTCAATTCCGCGGTGCAATAACGGCAGTGGCAGGGCGAGTTCGCTGTGGTGTTCGGTGGCATGGTCCAACCACTGCTGACCATGGGCTTTGCCGTGACGTCTTTCATCAATCGCCACACAGCACTGCTCGGGTAAGTAATCCAGCAGAGAGGCCGGCTCTGACCAGGCCAGCCCCATCAACCGACGCATGCCTTCTGGGGTATTGCCTTCCAAGAGCGCACTGATTTGCTCTTCGTCGAGCAGTTGATCGAGCCCTTCCGGCATCGTTTCGCGCAGTTGTTCGGCGATCAGTGGGCTGAAGCCGGTGGGAGTCAGTCGCAGCTGTTCCACTGGATCGAGGGATCGCTGACTTGCTGGGTCAAATTCCCGCAGTTTGTCGAGCTCATCCCCGAAGAATTCCAGGCGTACCGGTAGTTCGCTGCTCACCGGATAGATGTCAACGATGTCGCCGCGGCGGCTCCAACTGCCTTCCTGGTCAATGCTGGAGACCCGCTCGTATCCGAGTTGGCTGAGGGTGAGGGCCAGCTCTTCAAGGTCGATGCTGTCGCCTTTGCGGACTGTGCGGCAGCGCGCGGCAAGCGCCTGCGGTGGGGGTAGATGGGGCTGCAGGCAACGCTCAGTGGCGACAATCGCCATCCCCTCACGGCCGCACTGATCCTGCAACTCGCTCAGCACTTGCAGTTGTCCCCAAGTGATTTCTGTCGTGGGGTCGAAGGGTTCGTAAGGAGACCCTTCGCTGGTTGGGTAGAGCTGAGCTGATGGCCAACCCATCAGCTCTAGGAGTGCCGTCCATCGACCGGCCTCTTCCAGGGTGGGAACGACCACCAGCAGGGATTGATCTGCGCGTCTGGCCAGGGCACTGGCAATCAACGCTCTGGCGGCACGATTGGCGCCCCGTAGTAGCAGGCGTTCTGGTCGCTGGCTGCGCTCCTGTAGCTCTCCGGTCAACGCCGTCGTCTGCAGCAGGCGCACCAGGGAGTTCAGGGGCATGGACGATTAACAGCTGCCAACGGTTGATCTTCGCAACTGGATGTGCTCGCTGTGGAGAGCCGGCTCGGCTTCAGCGCGGATTAGGGTCAAAGCGCTGGATGGATGGGTTCAGGAATGGACCGGATCATCGATGACCCACTGGCGATTACGCCCACCTGGCTTGAGGGGCAACTCAGGTGCATTTCCTCATTCAAGGATCTCAAGGTCACAACTGTCGAAACAGAAACGATTGGTGCGGCGACTGGATTCCTCTCGCGAATTGCAAGGCTGACGCCAACCTATGGCGCCAAGGCTCCACAGGCGCCATCAACATTGATTCTGAAGGTTCAAACCAATCGAGAAGGTTTTACGGATGTGGCTGAACGGCTGCAAGCCTTTGAACGTGAGCTTGGCTTTTACAAAGATTTTGCGCCAGATCTACAAGCCCGATTGCCCAGGGTTTTCGGTGGCTATGCCGAAGGTGGCAAGGGCTGGATCTTGATGGAGGATCTCTCGGCCTGGAGCCAGGGTGATCAGGTCTTCGGCATCAGTCATGACCAAGTCAAGTCCACATTGAAAATAATGGCTGCAGTGCATGCCGGTTATTGGCAGTGCGATCAGTTGGGTATGAAATCATGGCTTCCTTGCCATGATTTCTGGTTTCATGATGACCTTGGCGTCACTTGGGCAACCATTAAAAAGAGCTATGCCCTACGTCTTGGCGAAGCGGCGGTTGCCCTTATAGACCGTGTGGTGAACAACTACGAAAATCTGATCGAAGAGTTGGACAGACTCCCTCAGACCTTGGTGCATGGAGATCTGAGGGCGGACAATCTTCTTCTCTCTTCCCCTGCTTCTTCCGGGTCCGATGTGATCGTGATCGATTGGCAGACAGTCACCCGCAGTCTTGCTTGTATCGATCTAGCGTTTCTGATTGGTGGTAGCGAACCCACCGCAGAACGGCATGGCCATGCTCAAGACCTTTTGCGTTTCTGGCATCAGCAACTGGTGGCTCATGGTGTGTGTGATTACCCCTATCAACAGGCTCTGCATCACTTGCGTTTGGCATTGCTGATTTGTCTCGCTGTGCCGATTGTTGCCTTCAAAGAACTTGATGGACCCAGCTTTCACAGTGCGCGAGAAGCGCAGCTGGCCGAATGCTTTCTTTTTCGACACACCCAGGCAGCGCTCGACTGGTCTGCCGAGATTGCGTTGCAAGACTGAATTGAGCTTTACGATCAGTGCAGACTCCTTGGCTGATGCCCCGTTTTCGTTGTCCGGATTGCTGTTGTGGGCCAGCGATCGTGCTGCATCCCCCCAGAGGGGCTACGCCGATTTGCTCACGATGTGGAGGTGTATTAGAGCGCCAACCTCTGATTCGTCCAGTGCCGATGCTGGTGTTTTTAGCCGTGACGACTGCTTTCATCGGTCTCTCCTTTCCGGTGCTGTTTGTGCCTCGTCCCGAACCCAGGCGCCGTCCATTGATTCCAGCGTCTCCCACGGCTGAGCTCGATGCACGCCATCGTGAGATAGTCCCTGTTGCTTGATCTGAGCTGATGACGTCTCTTGAAACTCAGCTTGTGGCTTTTCTCGCCTTTGGGGCCGCGGTGTCAACGCTTGCTGCCTGGATGCTCTCCAGCCTGGGGACAAGTGCAAGAAGCAAGCGCTGAGGATAAACCCCTCAATTGGTTATGCACATGCATGCCAATGTTTAGGAATGGATATCGATTTTGCCTCGAACTGGAAAGAGTTCCTGCCTTTTGTCAGCCCTGTCTATCTGCCTTTGCTCAAGGCATCAGAGACGCCTAAGTACTTTTTCTTTGCTTCTTGTGGATACTTTGTGGGGTGGCTGTCTGGCTGCTGGATGATTGATTTAAAAAATTGATTCAATCTCGAGTGCTGTCCAAGCGAGAGTTTGCTAATGCTCTCCATTTCTGTGTAATTGAAAGCTGAAAAGTGAACGCTAAAAAAGATCCACCCATTGAGGGCGGATCATGATACTTCGAGTTGGTTCAGATTTGTTGAGTGAACCGCTTGCTCAGGAACTCTTGCTATCGCGGATTCCTTGGATAGCAGCTGCGTAATCGGGTTGGTTGAACACTCCAGATCCACTCACGATTGCGTTAGCACCTGCTTCGATCACCTTCCAGGCATTAGCTCCCTTGATGCCCCCGTCCACTTCAATCCATGGATCGACACCCTTCTCTTCACACATCCGGCGTAGATCACGGATTTTTTGCACTTGATTGTCGATGAAGCTCTGGCCTCCGAAACCGGGATTCACACTCATGATCAGCACCAAGTCGCACAGTTCGAGGCAGTACTCCAGGGTGTCGATCGGGGTACCGGGGTTGAGGACGGCTCCAGCCATTTTTCCCAGATCCTTAATCTGGCCAAGATTGCGGTGTAAGTGGGGGCAGGCTTCCACCTGCACAGAGATGATGTCTGCTCCAGCCTTGGCAAAGTCAGGGACGTATTTCTCCGGCTCCACGATCATCAGATGAACGTCCAGAGGCTTTTCAGTCACAGGACGCAGCGCATCAACGATCAGTGGCCCAATGGTGATGTTGGGCACGAAACGGCCATCCATCACATCCACATGGATCCAGTCAGCACCGGCCTGATCCACCGCTTTCACTTCTTCACCAAGGCGAGCAAAGTCAGCTGAAAGGATGGATGGAGAGATCACCAGGGGCTTGGTGCTCATGGGGGGATCCGCGGGAATGCGCGGCGATTGTAGGAACCGCTGAATGCGCTGATACAGTGAGCCGCGCTCTTGAGCTGAGAAGTCCTGCGGCATCGGGTTCCTTGCCCTTCCCGTGGATCGCCAGGTCAGCTCACCGTTCGCTGCACCCTTTACCCCAACGCCGCATACCCGTGGATCGCACTCTTATCCAGGAAATTCTCGAGGTCGTTGAGCAGGCGGCTATCGCTTCCGCAAAGCTCACCGGTCTCGGTAAAAAGGACGAAGCTGACGCCGCAGCTGTTGAAGCAATGCGTCAGCGCATGGGCCAGATCCAGATGCAAGGTCGCATTGTGATCGGTGAGGGCGAGCGTGATGAAGCTCCGATGCTCTACATCGGTGAGGAAGTCGGCAGCGGCACCGGCCCTGGAGTGGACTTCGCTGTGGATCCTTGCGAGGGCACCAACCTTTGTGCCAACAACCAGCGAGGCTCCATGGCAGTCCTCGCCGCTTCCGACCGAGGTGGTTTGTTCAACGCTCCAGACTTCTATATGAAGAAACTGGCTGCTCCCCCGGCCGCCAAGGGCAAGGTGGACATTCGCAAGTCGGCCACTGAGAACATCAAAATTCTGAGTGAGTGTCTTGGCATTGCGGTCAGCGACCTCACCATTGTCGTGATGGATCGTGCCCGTCACAAAGATCTGATTGCTGAAATCCGTGCCACCGGTGCCCGTGTTCAGCCCATTTCCGATGGCGACGTTCAGGCAGCAATTGCCTGTGGTTTTGCCGGCACTGGCACCCACTGTCTGATGGGTATCGGTGCAGCCCCCGAAGGCGTGATTTCTGCCGCTGCCATGCGTGCTCTTGGTGGCCATTTCCAGGGCCAGTTGGTCTATGACCCTGCCGTTGCTCAGACCCAGGAATGGGCTGACCTCACCAAGGAAGGCAACCTTGCACGCCTTGAGGAGATGGGGATCACCGATCCAGACAAGATCTACGAAGCCGAGGAGCTTGCCTCCGGAGAGCATGTTGTCTTCGCTGGCGGTGGCATCACTGATGGCCTGCTCTTCGACGGCGTTAAGTTCGAGAAGGACTGCACCCGGACCAGCAGCCTGGTGATCAGCAACCTTGACAACACCTGTCGCTTCACCGACACGGTCCATATCAAGGACGGCGCTCAGAGCATCGCGCTGAACTGACCTTCAACGACTGGATAAGAGGAGCATCTCCATGCACATTGCCGTCGTCGGCCTCAGTCATCGCACGGCACCGGTCGAAATCCGTGAAAAGCTCAGTATTCCTGAGCAAACCATGGAGACCTCTCTCCAGACCCTCCGTGGTCATGAGCAGGTGCTTGAGGCTTCCATCCTCAGTACCTGCAACAGGCTTGAGATCTATACCCTGGTGCGTCATCCCGAACTCGGAATCTCCGCCGTACGGGAGTTCCTCAGTGGGCACTCAGGCCTGGCTACAGAGGCCCTTTCTCCTCATCTTTTCGCTTATCACCATCACGAAGCTGTCGATCACCTGCTCAAGGTCTCGGCTGGTCTCGACAGTCTTGTTCTAGGCGAGGGGCAGATCCTCTCCCAGGTCAAGAAAATGATGCGTCTGGGTCAAGAACACAAATCCATCGGTCCGATTCTCAACCGGTTGCTGACACAAGCCGTCAGTACTGGGAAGCGAGTTCGCTCTGAAACCAATCTGAGCACGGGTGCGGTATCAGTCAGTTCTGCTGCTGTCGAACTGGCCCAGCTCAAGCTCGGCCAATCCCGAGGCCTCGACCAGCTCGTCACCCTTGAGACTGAAAAGGTCGCCGTGGTTGGAGCTGGCCGAATGAGTCGGCTGCTGCTTCAGCACCTTCAGTCCAAAGGTTGTTCCGGCGTTCAGTTGCTCAATCGCACGCGCGAGAGAGCACTCGCGCTCGCTGAAGATTTTCCTGGGTTGCCAGTGGAGTGCCGATCCCTTGAGGATCTTGATCACTGCCTCAGTACATGCTCGTTGGTCTTCACCAGTACGGCCACCGAAGAACCGATCATCGATGCAGCCCGTCTCAATCAGCTGGATCGCTTGAACTCCCTCCGCCTGATTGATATCGGTGTGCCGCGAAACATCGCCGCCGATGTTGAGGGCATTGCAGGCGTTGAATCCCATGATGTGGACGATCTCCAGGAGGTCGTGGCCCGCAACCAGGAGGCACGCCAGCAGGTGGCGATGGAAGCCCAAGGTTTGCTTGATGTTGAATCGCGGCTTTTCCTTGAGTGGTGGGACAGCCTTGAGGCAGTGCCAACCATTAACCGCTTAAGGGCGTCACTTGAACAGATCCGTACTGAGGAGCTTCAAAAGGCTCTCAGCCGCATGGGGCCTGACTTCTCCGCGCGGGAACGCAAAGTTGTGGAGGCCCTCACGAAGGGCATCCTCAACAAGATCCTGCACACGCCAGTCACCCAGTTGCGTAGCCCTCAGCCCCGCTCTGAGCGCCAGGAAGCCCTCCGTGTGGTTGAGCGCGTGTTTTCCCTTGGGGAGGACCAATCCACCAGCTGAGATCGCCTGAGAGGCAAGGGCTGAGCCCAGTCTCGATCAGAGTCTCATCGTTCTTGGTTGATCTGGGGCTGCTGATGGTTTTTTAAGCACAAAGTCCGTTAGGTTTGCCCCCGTCTCCAGTGTTAAGGCACCGGCATGAAGCGCGTTCTGTCAATAATTCTTGGTGGAGGAGCGGGTACCCGTCTTTACCCACTCACCAAAATGAGGGCTAAGCCAGCTGTCCCTTTGGCGGGTAAATACCGACTGATTGATATCCCCATCAGTAACTGCATCAACTCCAACATCACCAAGATGTATGTGTTGACTCAGTTCAACAGCGCATCACTTAACCGCCATCTTTCCCAGACTTACGACCTCAGCGCTGGTTTCGGTCAGGGATTTGTTGAGGTTCTAGCTGCCCAACAAACCCCGGAGAGTCCGTCATGGTTTGAAGGCACAGCTGATGCTGTACGTAAATACCAGTGGCTATTCCAGGAATGGGATGTTGATGAATACCTGATCCTTTCCGGTGATCAGCTGTATCGCATGGATTACAGCTTGTTTGTTGAGCATCACCGTAAATCCGGCGCCGATCTCACTGTTGCTGCACTCCCTGTCGATCCGAAGCAGGCTGAATCGTTTGGCTTGATGCGCACTGATGATGACGGTGCAATTCAGGAATTCCGAGAGAAGCCAAAGGGTGATGCTCTTAAGGAAATGGCTGTTAATACAGCCCGTTTTGGCCTGTCTCCCGAGTCAGCCCAGGAGAAGCCCTATCTCGCTTCGATGGGAATCTATGTTTTCAGTCGAAAGGCCCTTTTTGGTCTCCTGAATGATTACCCCACCTATAAGGATTTTGGTAAGGAGCTGATTCCTGAAGCTCTTAAGTCTGGTATGAATCTTAGGAGTTATGTGTTTGACGACTATTGGGAAGATATTGGGACTATTGGGGCTTTTTACGAGGCTAATCTTGCCTTGACAGAGCAGCCTAAGCCTCCATTTAGTTTCTACGACGAAGACTTTCCTATTTATACAAGGCCGCGTTATTTGCCCCCTAGTAAGTTGGTTGATGCGCAGATCGTTAACTCCAGCATTGGTGAGGGGACGATTCTGAAATCTTGCAGCATCAATCATTGCGTCCTCGGTGTTCGAAGCCGCGTCGAGAACAATGTCGTTCTCCAAGATTCGTTGCTGATGGGGAGCGACTTCTTTGAATCCACCTCAGAGCGTGAGGAGCTGCGTCAAAACGGCGGTACGCCACTTGGTGTGGGCGAAGGCTCAACTGTGAAGCGTTCCATCCTTGACAAGAACACCCGAATTGGCCGAAATGTCACCATTGTCAATAAGGACAATGTTGAGGAGGCCGATCGTCCGGAGCTTGGTTTCTACATCCGCAACGGCATTGTTGTCGTGGTGAAAAATGCCACCATCCCTGATGGCATGGTGATCTGAAGCCTGACTTTGGTTTCCTCTTTCTGACAGACGGTGTTCTGAGGGCAGCGGTTTCTCTGCCCGATGGTCACACTGAGGACATTGCAAACCACCTTTGACGATGTCCAAGGCTCATTTCGGCCTGATCGGTCTCGGAGTAATGGGCGAGAACCTTGTGCTCAACGCAGAGCGCAACGGCTTCTCGAGTGTGGTTTACAACCGCACCTACTCCAAAACCGAAGAATTTCTTGCCGGCCAAGGGGCTGGCAAGAACATTCAAGGAGCGACAGATCTTCAGGATTTTGTTGGCAAACTCCAGCATCCCCGCCGCATCCTCATGATGGTGAAGGCGGGGGCACCTGTTGATGCTGTGATTCAACAGATCTCCCCCTATCTCGAGCAAGGTGATCTACTGATCGACGGCGGTAACTCGGAGTATCACGACACGGAACGTCGAGTTGCCGAACTGGAAAGCAAGAGCTTTGGCTTCATCGGCATGGGTGTGTCTGGTGGTGCCAAAGGAGCCCTTGAAGGGCCAAGCATGATGCCTGGTGGAACAAAAGCTTCTTACGACGCGATTGAAAGCCTGGTCACCAAAATGGCAGCCCAGGTTGAGGACGGACCTTGCGTCACCTATATCGGGCCTGGTGGTTCGGGTCATTTTGTCAAGACCGTTCATAACGGAATTGAATACGGAATTGAGCAGATCCTTGCCGAGGGCTACGACCTGATGAAGCGGGTCGGTGGCATGAATGGTTCTCAGATGGCTGATGTGTTTGCCCATTGGAACAGCACTGAGGAGCTGGCCTCTTATTTGGTGGAGATCACAGAGGTCTGCTTGCGGACAAAAGACCCGGATGATGGTGCTGATCTCGTCGAGCGGATTCAGGACAAGGCTGGTCAGAAGGGTACTGGGCTTTGGACAGTGGTCAGTGCCTTGAAGATGGGTGCGTCTGTACCCACGATCTATGCCGCATTAAACGGGCGGGTGATGAGTTCGATGAAGGATCAGCGTGTCAAGGCCGAAGAGGTTTTGCACGGACCTGCCACGACCCCGTTTGACATGGGAAGCCCCGACGATGGAATGGCTCCTTTGATGGATGCGATGGTTTTAGCTTGTGTGGCTAGCTATGCCCAAGGCATGGAGCTAATGCGCATAGCCTCTGCTGAGCATGACTACAACCTGAACATGCCTTCCATTGCTCAGATCTGGAAGGGCGGTTGCATCATCCGAGCTCGCTTACTGAAGCGCATTCAGGATGCGTTCAATGCTGATCCACAACTTCCCAATCTTCTGATTGACCCCTGGTTTGCGGATCAGGTCAACCGTCGGTTGCCTGGTTTGGCCAAGGTCGTGGCCGGAGCTGCCCAAGCAGGGATTCCAGTTCCTTGCCTGAGCAGCACCCTCGACTACATCAACAGCTATCGCACGGGCCGACTTCCCCAGAATCTGGTGCAGGCCATGCGTGACTGTTTTGGCTCCCATACCTATGAGCGGACCGACAAACCGGGTACTTTTCACACGGAATGGCTGGATTGAGGTTGATTGATGAGCATGACTCCGTATCAACTCGTGCGCACCGGGGATTCTCAGGATCTCGCTCGTCGTGCCGCAGAAACGATTGCGACAGCCATTGATCTCGCTCTTGATCAACGCGATCGGGCCCAGATTGCTTTGTCCGGTGGCACGACCCCGGCTAAGGCCTATGCGTTGCTCTCTCAACAGCATCTCCCCTGGGACCGGGTCGATGTCTTGCTTGGTGATGAGCGCTGGGTCTCTGCTGAGGACCCCTCCAGCAATGCCCGGATGCTCCGTCACACGCTTATGGATCCAGGATCTCCAGGTGCTCAGGCCTGTTTTCATCCTGTCCCCACAGTTGAACTGGAGAGTCCTGAAGCCAGTTCCGAGGCTTTTGCTGATCTGATTGGGGGGCTTTGCCCGGGAGATCCACCCGTGTTTGATCTGATGTTGCTTGGTCTTGGTGATGATGGTCATACGGCCTCACTATTTCCAGGCACGGACGCTCCTCTGGTGACCAATCGCTGGACGACCATTGGTCGAGGTAAAGGTCTTGATCGGATCACCCTCACCGCACCCGTTCTCAGCGCTGCTCGTCAAGTCGTTTTCCTGGTTGGTGGCGAAGGCAAGCGTCAGGCTCTGAGTCGATTGCTCGATCCCATGGAGTCACCAGAACGCACACCTGCCAAGTTGGTGCAATCTCAACAGCCGATCACGATCCTTTGTGATCAAGCTGCTGCACCTGATCAGTGAAGCTTCCTATTGGAATGAAGTTGATCGGATCAATTTTGCTTTGTTAGAAGCAGTTTGCTTGATTACCACTTTTCTTTGAATTTAGTCTATTTTGATTTCGCTTCACCTCTAGGCTTGAATTGAAGGATCGTATTGGTCTCGATTTGTCAAACTAGGCCCGCCGCTTTCAGGGCCATCTTCAAAACTCAATCTTATGCTGTTGTCTAGAACCATTGATCCCGTTTAGGCCCGATGGTGTATTCGATTGGAGGCCTTCGTGAATGGTCTGTGCTTAACGACACAATCATGGGTGGGTCCAGTTCTTCTGCTTGTCGACTCACCGCGGAAGGCCTTCTTCTCGAGGGAAATATAGTTGAACAAGGTGGAGGATTTGTGAGTTGTCGATCTCCACGTTTCCAGCCTCCTCTCAACCTTTCGGCGTATCGTGCCTTGAGAATTTGTGTTGATGGAGAGGGTCGTACTCTTAAGTTTGCCGTGGCCTGCAGTGATGGTGTGATGGGCCTGAGTGAATTGATCCCCGGTGGTTTGCGTTGGGTACATGCCATCCCCACCCACAGCACAGGAACCACGGTGGCTGAGATTCACTTCAAGGATTTACGGCCTGTGATACGTGCCAAACCTCTTCGTCTCCCGTTGAATTTTGAAGCATCAGCCCTGACCCGTCTTCAGCTTCTCCATTCCCGCTTCGACGACCACGGAGATGCCAATCCTGGATTCAGAGCAGGTTCGATTCGACTGCTCTTGCGTTCCATCGAGGCGTTCTGAAGGATGGATTTGGCATTTCGGGATGACAGTGCCGATCCGTCGGTCGACCTTCTTGTTCTGATTGCATCTGCTGCTGACGTGTGCCGAAAACCATTCCGCCACGCTGTTGTGTTGTTGGACAATGCCAACGAGATCTCAGATGCTCCAAGGCTTCTCACTGACCTTCTGGAGAGTGGTCATGACCTTCACCTCAGAATTGAGTGCAGAGATCCGGATGGAGAGCGCTGTCCAGATGAGGACCTTGAGCTGGAGCTCTACCGCAGCGGTCAGGATCTGAACCTCATGCTTGCTTGGTGGAATCAGCCAGACCGCCCTCTGCTCTGGCAGGGGCAGCATCCGGTCTGGATGAATGCCGACAGTGGTCAGCGCTGTTCGGCCCCAGAGGATGGCGCGCCACTTGAGGCTCTGACTCGCCGGCTAAGGGCCCTATTCAAGGTTTGAATGGTGGGATCTCTGAACTGTTTTTCGTGAGCAAAGTATTGCCCGTTGTCCTTTTGGCGCCATGGGTGGCTGCGGTCGCTGTCTCCGGATCCGTTCAGGCCCGCCCACTCTCGCCTGCACAGAGAATCAATATTGCAGCATTCATGGGTCGAGAAAGCGCAGCGCTCTACTGCCAGGGCAATGACCTCAAAGCAGCGATCGAGAAGAGCGTGATCAAAACGATGCTCGATCAGGATCTGGATCCCGAGTCGATGGATCAGATCGATTTAGACCAGAAGGAAATAGGAATTGCCTTTTTTGAAAATGTCTTTGCTGATGCCTTCGCCAACTGCCCTTCAAGGGCTAGGCAAATCTGGCGCCAGATGACGGAGATGTGAGTTTGGCCTCGGCACAGCTCAGGGTTGGTCTGTGACCGCCCCTTCGCTGGCGCATGACACCAGTCGGCTGTACTTGCCGAGAATACCGGTGCGGTATTTCGGTGTTGGAGTGCTCCAAGCACTGCGACGTCGATCGAGCTCACTGTTGTCCACATTCAATTGCAACAACAGTTGGTTGGCATCCACAGTGATGCTGTCGCCTTCTTGAATGAGGCCGATGGTGCCGCCCACCGCAGCCTCCGGGGATACATGGCCGATGACCAGCCCATAGGAGCCACCTGAGAAACGGCCATCGGTGATCAAGGCCACCTTGTCGAGCAGACCCTGCCCCACGATTGCTGAGGTTGGGCTCAGCATTTCGCGCATGCCGGGTCCCCCCACCGGTCCCTCATTGCGAACCACCACCACATCTCCAGCCTTGATCTGGTTGTCAAGGATGGCGGCTAGACAGCTTTCCTCACTTTCAAACACCCTTGCCGGGCCAGTGATGACGGGATTCTTGACGCCACTGATCTTGGCAACGGCCCCCTGCTCGGCCAGATTGCCCTTCATGATCGCCAGATGTCCCTTGGCGTAGAGCGGATTGGACAGGGGGCGAATCACGTCCTGATCGGCAGGTGGCATGGCAGGAACATCGGCCAGCCGTTCTTTCAGGCTCTTGCCTTCGATCGTGCGGCAGTCGCCATGGAGAAGGCCTGCATCAAGCAGGAGTTTCATTACTTGTGGAATGCCACCAGCTTGATGTAGATCAACGGTTACATACTTGCCGCTTGGCTTGAGATCGCAGATCACAGGGACGCGCTGGCGAATGCTTTCAAAGTCGTCGATGTTGAGATCGATTCCCGCGGTGCGCGCGATGGCCAGCAGATGCAGCACCGAATTGGTGGAGCCTCCCACCGCCATGATCACGCTGATGGCGTTTTCGAATGCTTCTCGGGTGAGCAGCTCTCGTGGACGGATATCGGATTTGATCGCCTCGACCAGCACTTCGGCGGAGCGGGCCGCACTGTCGGCCTTTTCGGCATCCTCTGCAGCCATAGTTGAGCTGTAGGGGAGGCTCAGACCCAGCGTTTCGATTGCGGCACTCATCGTGTTGGCCGTGAACATTCCTCCACAGCTGCCGGCTCCCGGACAAGCGTTCTTTTCGATCGCGGTGAGCTGTTCTTCGTCAATCTTGCCGCTTGTGATCTGACCGACAGCTTCAAAGGCACTGACCACAGTGAGATCGCAACCTCCAAGCTTCCCTGGCTTGATCGTGCCGCCGTACACAAAGATTGAGGGGATGTTCATCCGGGCCATGGCGAGCATGGCGCCGGGCATGTTCTTGTCGCAGCCCCCGACGGCCAGCACTCCGTCCATGCTTTGGCCGTTGCAGGCGGTTTCAATCGCATCAGCGATCACTTCCCTGCTCACGAGGGAATACTTCATCCCCTCGGTGCCCATTGAGATGCCATCACTGACGGTGATGGTGCCGAAGGTCTGAGGCATCCCTCCGGCCATGCGTGTGGCCTCTTCGGCCCTCATGGCCAGATCGTTCAGCCCCACGTTGCAGGGAGTAATGGTGCTGTAGCCGTTGGCGATGCCAATAATCGGCTTGCCGAAATCGGCATCACCGAACCCGACTGCACGCAACATCGCTCGGTTTGGTGAGCGCTGGATTCCCTGCGTGACGGCGTCGGAGCGGAGCATCGATGGCAGCCGGTGGCCGGTGAATGACTGTCGCCAACCTACCGACTGCAGGGTTCAGCTTCTGGCTCCCAGATCCTCGAGCTGCCGACGTACATCGGCGATCGCCGCATTCAGCTGTTCGACGCGATGCTCTAGCTGGCCATCCTGGACCACTTTCTCAGTGGCATCGAAGGCTTCACTGCCGTCTTGGATGCGCGGCGCGTAAAGCATGGATCGCTGGCGTTTGGAATGTTGTCGACGATCCGCTTCCGAAAGCAGCCACCAAGCCAGACCGGCAGCGCCCATGACGGCGCCGCTGATCAGGGTGGCAAGGGTGCCGGAAGCCGTCTCGCGCTGGGCCATGGTCTGCTGCTGATGCTTTCAGGTTAGGTGGCTGATCCAGTTCTGATCTGCATTCGCTGTACAGGGTCACCGATGCCAGGCAGAACCCTGCCTTTTTCATCCAGGCTTTCATCGATGCAAGCGGTGTGAATGGTCAAATCAGGGATCTGCTCGCCGATCTGCTTTAGGCCTGGGCTGGCGGCCACCGCCGTGATCATCCGAACCCGGCGCATGTCATCCACTCCGCAACCTGCAAGTTTGTCCAAGGCCTTCAGGCATTGGTTGCCATCGCTGATCTGGTCACAAAACAGCACCACGCCGGCTTGGGGCTCAATCATCTCTGGAACACCATCAAGGCAAACCAGTGCATTGGGCAGCACCTGACGTGCGCCCTGCCAGAGACTGAGTCCTCCCGGCATCAACGGGATGGTCAGTAGTGGCACAGAAGCCTCGATCACGCTGCCTTCTGTGTCTTGAAGCGGTGTGGTGACGGCTTCCCTGCGATGGGGTAGCCAATCGCGCATCGCCTCATAGCAGAGCCATCGGCCAAGCTCCTCCATACCGGTCGCGTAAAGGGCTGCTGGTGTTCCCGCATGCCTCAGCACCGTGAGCCAGTGGGCGATCAGGGGATGGGGGGGAACCACCACCCTCAGAGTCTTGGCCATGTCGCGTGGATTGGTGGGCAGCTGCCATAACGTGACGTTTCAAACTACGGCAGGTGCTTCGCCGCTTGGCCGTCAGATCCAATCCCACGACCATGGTCGCCTTTTTTTGCGGTCTTGCCGCACGGCTCAAGCACACTCGTGCCATTGCCGCTGGACTGCTGACAGCGTTGGTTTGCCTAGCTGGCACTTTGTTGTCTTCGGGAGCGGAGCCTGCTCTGGCGATCACCGCCCCTGAGCTCCGTGGCCAATTTGCTGTGCAGGAGATCAGCGCTGATATGCATGGGTTGGACCTGAAGGAGAAGGAATTCCTCAAGGCTGATCTCCAGGGCGTTGATCTATCGGACAGCGATCTTCGTGGTGCCGTGATCAATACCTCAATGCTTCAGGGTGCAGACCTCCAAAGGGCAGACCTCGGTGACGTAGTGGCCTTTGCGAGTCGTTTTGATGGTGCTGATCTTCGCGATGCCCGTTTTGAGAACGCGATGATGATGCAGAGCCGATTTACAGATGCCCGCATTGATGGTGCTGATTTCAGCAACGCCGTGATAGATCTTTCACAGCAGAAAGCACTGTGTGCCCGGGCTGATGGGGTGAACAGTGTTACTTCCATCAGTACCCGCGAGAGTCTTGGTTGTCGATGATGCGTCGTCTCCCTGTCACCGTGATTACCGGCTTTCTTGGTGCCGGAAAAACCACCCTGCTTCGCCACTTGCTGACCAACAGTGGTCAGCGACTTGCCGTGATGGTGAACGAATTCGGAACCGTCGGTCTTGATGGAGATCTGATCCGCAACTGCGGATTTTGTCCTGAGGATGAGCTCGAGGGACGTCTTGTTGAACTCAATAACGGCTGTCTCTGCTGCACTGTGCAGGATGATTTTCTGCCAACCATGGAGACCCTTCTCCAGCGAGCAGATTCCCTAGACGGCATCGTGGTTGAAACCAGTGGTCTTGCTCTGCCGCGCCCCCTTTTACAGGCTCTCGAATGGCCAGACGTGCGTTCCAGAGTTGTGGTGAACGGTGTGATTACGGTTGTGGATGGTGAATCTCTTGCTGGCGGCAGCCCCGTGGGGGATCTCGAGGCGATCGAGCGTCAACGACAGGACGATCCGAGCCTCGATCACATCAGTGCCATTGAAGAATTGTTTGCTGACCAGCTGGAGGCTGCAGATCAGGTTCTGATCAGTCGTGCCGATCTGATTAACGCCGATCAGATCAGTGGTGTTCGTGAGCTGCTCAGCAGCAAGGTTCGAAGTGGCACGCCCTTGCTGGCGATCGAGCGGGGCGTTGTTGATCCGGCTTTGGTGCTCGGCATCGATCGACAAGCTGTTGCATCTGCAACGCCTGAGGTGGACCATCATCACGACCATCACGACCATCACGACCATCACGACCACACCCATGTCGAGGCGGTCAGTGGCCTTCTGCGCATGGAGAGCTCCGTCTCTCGAGAGGCTCTGGAACAGTTGCTCCCCGACTTCGTAGCTCGCAATCAGGTGGTGCGATTGAAAGGTCGGGTTTGGCTCCCGGGTAAAGCCCTGCCCCTACAACTGCAGATGGTTGGTCCACGTCTTGAATCGTGGTTCGAAGCTGCGCCTGATCAAGCCTGGCGGCCTGATAGTGGGGCCGGTCTTGATTTGGTGGTGATCGGCTTTGTTGCGGATGCTGCAGACCGTTTGGGTGAACTCTTGCCCGTCCCTGCGTGAATCGGAAGCCTTGTATTCGGGGGGAATGCTTCAGCCGCGATGATCCTCGCCATCCATCCTCTCCAGGCAAGCTCTGTCCAAGTCACTGAGGTGGAAGGCTCGTCTTGAAGGGAATTCCAGTCAGCCCTAAGCCCACAAGACTGGTCAATCCGGAGGCACCATCACCAACGATTGAGGAGGGCAGGCTCTGATCTCACGAAGACAGTCGACAAGAGATCTGATTGCCAATGCTCAGTGGGTCACAACGAGTTCCCGAATTTTGGCTCGTTCCACTTGTTGCGCTAAATCCAAGAGGTCATTGCGATCGATCAGGCCAATGCAGCCAAGCGTTCCGCTGTTGCCATTGCGTCCGGCGCTTGGATCTTGGTGAATCCCTAGAACCCTGCGACCGGTCGTAAATGTTGGTTCGATGCTGATCCAGATGGGACCGAGCTCCGGGTAGGCGCCTGCCGCCAGTGGTTCCACGGGGCCAAGGGTGTAGTGGCCAGCGGGAAGAGGTGCGCGGCTTCCCATCTGGTCGCGATCGGCATGCTGGCGGTTGGCTCGACCACTGAGTGCGTCGTAGTGACGGACCGGATGGCCAGGTATTTCAAGGCGCAGATCCCAGATGGGATCACCCGTGCCTGCTAACTGTCGATGGGTCTTTTCGAGAACGAGTACCGATTCCCCTTCCTGTTGCAGGCGTGCCAGTAGTTCCTCTGGCGCAATGCTGCTGGTGGCGGGCGTCGTGCTTTGGGTCCTTGCCAGGGCAATGGTGGCCAGGGCCTGCTCGAGGGTCTGAGCCGTTGCTAATCCAGGTGCTGTCAGAACAGCAGAGAGCATCACAAGCGTGATCGAGAAGCGTCCCTTCAGCATCCGCACCACCGCAATGGATGCAGAAAGCTACGGATTGTTTTTTCCGCTCACGGAAGAAAAAGCCAGTTCCTTGTCTGACCTCCGGTCTCGCCTGAGACGTCAATGCGTTCCACCTGGGTCAGTGGATTAAGGGTGTGAAGGCTGTCTCACGGGTGTAGCCAATGCAGGTGATCAAGGTGATCAGACCTGCAGCTGCTGCCAGTAGAGCTGGACTGAGGGGCTGACCTGTGTGCAGCACTAGCCATGTGGCGGCAAGAGGGGTGAGGCCTCCAATCCATCCCTCTGCAACGTTGAAGGCAAGTGCCAGGCCGGTGTTGCGCACCTCGCCAGGGATTAATTCGACGTTGGCCGGATTTTTGGCGCCAGCCAGGATTGCCACAGCCATCACAAGCCCCACCTCGCCACGAAGAATGTTGTTCAGGCTGTCGCTTTGGAGCAGGGTAAAGATGGGCCAGGCGCCAAGAACCAGCCAGCCGCTGCCGATCACAAAGAGTGGTTTTCGGCCAACCCGGTCGCTGATCCAGGCCGCGATTGGATAAAGAATCAACAGGAGCGCCATCACACGTGTATTCAGTGACAGGGCAGTTGCGGCTGAGAGTTTGTCGATGGTTTCAAGATCGCTGACAACGTAGACAAATAAGAGATAAAAACTGACGCTGCTGGCCACATTGAGCAACATCACTTTGGTAATCGGCGAACGGTGCTTCAGCACCATGCGCAGTGGTTGAGACGTCTTGTTGTGACTCAGCACCGCTGGTTTCAGATGCCTGCGAAGCATCACCCCAGCGAAAGCAATCAATGAACCCAGTGCAAACATTAGTCGCCAACCCCATTGCTCCAGCTGATCGGGTTGCAACAGTTGCGCCAGTCCGTCGCTGAGTGCCGAAGCCAGCAACATGCCAGCAACGGATCCCCATAATCCCCAGATTGAAAGAATGCCTCGTCTCCGTTCCGGTGAACGTTCGCAGAGAAAGACAATTGAGGTTGTGTATTCACCTCCTGCAGAGAGACCCTGAAGCAGGCGAAGGCTGACCAGCAGCACTGGTGCTGCCACGCCGATCTGTTCATAGGTGGGTAAGAACGCCATCAATGTTGTGGGAATGGCCATGGCCACAACACTGATCAAAAGTGCTCTTTGGCTGCCGTGGCGATCGCCGATCCGACCGATGATTAGTCCACCAAGTGGTCTGACCAGGAAGCCCGCTGCAAAAGCAGCAAATGTTTCCAGAAGGGAAAGACCAGGATTATTGGAAGGAAAGAAGTGGTGACTGAGCGCGACAGCGAAATAGCCATAGAGCGAAAAGTCGTACCACTCCATGACGTTGCCGACGATGCCTGCAGCGATCACGGACAATCGTTGATTGGTTGGGGCGCTCATGATGCGTCCTCAATGGACCAGTTCAGCCCTGGGATCCACGCCACGATGGCCGGTTGACCAGAGAACATTGTTCTGTAGTCAGGATGGCGTCTGACCAGGCCTTGTTCTTCGCGTTTCGCCTTTCCTCGCAAGGTCATTGCTAGTGCGATCAGCAGCGCAAGGTGCAGAGTGCTATGGCGTATCAACATCACTCCGGCTGCGCAGATCAGGACAGCTAGATACAGCGGATGGCGGCAGAGTCGATAGGGACCTGACTGGACGAGCTTGATTCCAGGTTTTGGCTCTGGTAGGGGCGAAAGATTGCCTCCCAGTGCAAAAAACGACGCCACCGCTAGCACGACACCTCCAGCCAGGAGGCTTCCTCCGCTGATCATCAGGCAGTTGCGCCAGGTCAGGCTTAGGCCTGTCAAGGCACTCTGAGGCCATGCCGGCAGGATGATCACCGCCAGGATCAAGACGCCTTGGCCGAGCAGCCACCACTCTCCCTGTTGATTGCTGCAGAACCCTGCCCAGCTGAGGTTCCAACCGCTCAATGCGGCTTTGATGCCGATCCCCCTTGCTCTCACTCCCATTAGTCCAATCACAATTGCATTGTGATTGCTCTTTGACGATGGAGAAGAAGAGACGCACGATCCTGCTGAGCGGTGCCTCTCGTGGGATCGGTCGTGCGATTGCTGAGCAGGCATTGCGAGATGGACACCGTCTCAGCCTTGGCCTACGCAATCCCGATGTTTTGAAAGGGTCGCTGCTTGATCCCGCCATCTCCGGCTCTGATCGCATTCAATTGGTGCCTTACGAAGCCGTTGATCCAGAGGCGGCCTCCCGGTGGGTGGAGGCCGCTGATGCAGCATTCGCTGGCTTTGATGCGCTGATCCACTGTGCTGGGATCCTTCTCCCCACGCCTTTGCTGTTCTCCGATGCCCAGGGTCATGAGCCGGAACTGTTGCTCAAGGTGAATTTGATGGGTCCCTGGTGGCTGACTAGAGCGGCTTGGCCAAGGCTGCAGGCCCACGGCGACGCAAGGATTCAGGTGCTGGTCTCGATGAGTGGCAAACGCAGTAAAGGTTGCTTGGCGGGTTACGCCAGCAGCAAGTTCGCCCTGATGGGTTTATGCCAAACGATGCGCAATGAAGGTTGGGAGTCCGGTATCCGCGTCACGGCCATCTGCCCGGGTTGGGTGAACACCCACATGGTGGAAGGCATCACCGACTTTCCTCCTGAAGCGATGACCCAGCCTCAAGACTTGGCGGCACTGTCGTCTCGACTGCTTGAGCTGCCTGCTTCAGCGGTCCCGTTTGAACTTGCTGTCAGCTGCCTGCCGGAAGTCTGAACCCGGCGTGTTCAGTCCAGCGGCATGGCTCCACGCGCGCAGAGAGAACCCCAGCACAGCACTTGCTCTTCGGCCCAGCTGGATTGCACGGGGATCCAGTCGGCACCAGCACGGGATTGCATGCGCACGCTGCCGCTTCCATCGTGTTCAAAACGAATCCGTTGTTGGGCCACTTCGATCCACCACTGGCTGCCAATGCGGTTGATCCCCATCCGGCAGGGCAGCCAGGGACCTGCTTGATTGCGACACTCCAGAGCAATGGTCTCTGCCTGTTGGCTACGGGCTCTCGTCAGGTTTGAACTGATCAAGCCAATCCCAGTCGAAACCGTGGCTGTCAGCACAACCGCTGTGATGGGAATGGAGGGATGTTGATGCACTGCGCCGCTGGGCCTCCCTTCAACCTGCATGTGCTGATTCGGCCGCGGTGCCCCGGCCTGCCAAGATTTAACAATCCCTACGAGGTGACCGTGCCGCGTTATCAAGCCCGCGTATTGGTGAATCTGCGTTCGTCGGTGCTCGACCCGGCTGGTGAAGCGACTCGTTCAGCGGCATTCCGTCTGGGAGTCGATGGCGTCAGCAAATTACGTATCGGTAAGGCGGTGGAGCTTGAGCTCGAGGCCCCTGATGAGGATGAGGCGCGTCGCCGGTTGGAGCTCCTCAGCGACAGGCTTCTGGCCAACCCCGTGATGGAGAACTGGACTCTGGAGCTTCAGCAAGCATGAGTGTCGGAGTTGTGGTTTTCCCCGGTTCCAACTGTGATCGGGACGTGCGCTGGGCCAGTGAGGGGTGTCTAGGGATTCCCACGCGTTACCTCTGGCATGAGGAAAGGGATCTCAGTGGCTTGGATGCGGTTGTCTTGCCCGGTGGTTTCAGCTATGGCGACTATTTGCGTTGCGGTGCCATTGCCCGGTTCGCCCCGGTGCTCGAGTCCCTCGTTGACTTCGCAGCACGAGGTGGAAGGGTCCTTGGCATCTGCAACGGCTTTCAGGTGCTCACCGAGCTGGGGTTGCTCCCCGGTGCCTTAACGCGCAATCGCAATCTCCATTTCATTTGTGAGGATGCCGAACTGGAGATCGCTTCAGTCCGCACTCCCTGGACGAACGCAGCCAATGCGAGTGACAGGATCACGCTGCCAATTGCCCACGGAGAAGGCCGTTATCAGTGCTCTGACGACACACTGCGTCAATTGCAAGATGATGACTGCATCGCTTTTCGCTATCTCTCCAACCCCAATGGTTCCGTTGGCGATATCGCCGGCATCACCAATGCCGACGGCAATGTGCTCGGCCTGATGCCTCACCCCGAACGGGCCTGTGATCCGACTACCGGAGGTGTTGACGGGCGCTTGCTGATCAAGGCCCTGCTCAGTTGAACCCACAGCTTTTTTGATGTCCTATGCATCGCAGAGTTCCGCGTCTTCGTTGTCTCCGTTCTGAACTGTCAGCGTTCGAGACCGGCTGCGGTGGCCTCTGATCAGCTCCAAACTGCTTGCAACCCTGCGCCGCTGGAGGTCTGGTGACCGATCGCAGCCATCTAGACCCTTTGTCCCGTCGCGCTTTGCTCCGCCTCGGATGTGTCGGAGCAGGTGTGCTGGGAAGCTCTGTTTTTGGGCCGTTTGCGGCCTTGGCTGAAGGCCGCAAATCGTTGTCTGTTTTGGCGCCACCCTCCCCTTTGCGCCGGGGGTCTCGACTGCGGGCGGTCAACCCAGGTACCTGGATTGATCCCGACACCGACCTCACCCCCCTGATTCAACGCTGTGCTGACGAGGGCTGGCACCTGGAGGTGCCTCCGAGTGTGATGGGCCAGTGGCGTTATTTCTCTGGTCAAGACCACGAGCGCGTTGCTGAGTTGGAGGCTGCCTGGTCTGATCCCTCGGTGGATGGCGTGATCACCTTGGCCGGCGGCTGGGGAGGGGCTCGTGTTTTGGAAGGCGGGTTTCGTTTCCCGCGACGTGCCAAGTGGACCCTTGGTTTTTCAGATACAAGCGCCCTTTTATTGGCCCAGTGGGCCGCAGGACTGCCTGGTGCAATCCACGGCTTCAGTGGCGGATCGGATGTTCAGTGGCAGCGCACGGTGGACCTTCTCTCTGGTCGGGCTGTGGCGCCGCTAGTCGGCAGGTCTGTTCGGTCAGGCGTGGCGACTGGGCCACTTGTGGTGACCAATCTGACCGTGGCCACGCACCTGATCGGTACGGCCTGGATGCCAAACCTGAAGGGGGTGATTCTTGTGCTGGAGGATGTGGGTGAGGCGCCCTACCGCGTTGATCGCATGTTGACCCACTGGCGCATGGCTGGTCTGCTCGAGTCCCTCGCTGGAGTGGCCTGTGGTCGCTTCAGCTGGGCGAAGGACGACATCCTCCCAGGTGATTTCACGATGGAAGAAATTCTCGAAGAACGGCTCGGCGAACTGGGCATCCCCTTGGTTCTGGACCTTCCTGTGGGCCATGGTCGTCCGAACATGGCACTGCCGTTGGGGAGGACCGCGCGTTTGGATGGCACACGCGGCAGGCTCACCCTGCTCGGATGATCCGTTGTCTGACCCTGGTCATCAGCCTTGTGAGCGGTCTCGCTGTTGCGGCACCGGTCAGTCGTGATGATCCGGAACACGCTGGTCAGGTCCATACAGGTGGATCCGTTGCAGTCGGCACGGCCGTTGTGGTGACGGCCCATCCAGAGGCTAGTGCTGCCGCATTGGCTGTCTTGCAGGAGGGTGGGCAGGCCATCGATGCCCTCGTCGCAGCTCAGTCGGTGTTGGCGGTGGTGGAACCCCAAAGCTCCGGCCTTGGGGGCGGCGGCTTCTTGCTGCACTGGGATGCGCGCCAACAGGAGCTGGAGGTGTTCGATGGTCGAGAAACGGCCCCTGCCAGCAGTCGTCCCGATGACTTGCTGACGCCGGAGGGACAACCGCTGCCTTGGCGTACGGCGAGCAGTCGCCTCACGTCGATTGGGGTTCCTGGCACCGTGGCGCTGCTGTGGGAGGCCCATCAGCGTCATGGCCTCTTGACCTGGCCACGCACTTTGCAGGCTGCGATTCGTCTGGCCCAAGATGGCTTTTTCCCTAGTCCTCGCTTACGGCGATCCATTGAGCTTGCTCAGCGGTTAGGGGTTGGGCACAGCCCTGCGTTTCAGGCTCTCTATCTGCCGGATGGGCAGCCTCCTGCCTTGGATCAACGCTTCCGCAATCCGGCTCTCGCCCAAACCTTTGAGGAGTTGGCGCAGGTTGGTGCACCCGGTTTCTACCGCGGCAGCCTTGCCCAGCAGATGGTCAAGACGATCAACACTCTGGAGCCAAGCCAGATCGAATTCCGTGGTTGGTCGATCTCAGACCTTGGCTCCTATGCCGTGAGGCGTCGTGAACCACTGTGTCGTGATTTCAAACGCCATCGGCTTTGCACGCTCCCACCACCCAGCAGCGGTGGTCTTGGGCTGCTTCAAACCTTGGTGTTGCTCAACACAGCCGGTGATCTGCCGGGGCCAACCCATCCGGAGGCTTGGCAGCGACTGGCCCGTGCCATTCCTCTAGCGGATGCGGACCGTCTCTATTGGCTTCGGGATCCCGTTGATGGCCCGTCACCGACTGAAGCCCTGCTGAAGCCCTCGTATCTGAGGCGGCGCGCCTTGCTGATGGAGTCTCCACAAGGCGTCTCTGCTCAGCCTGGTCTTCCCCCCGAGATCAGCCACTTTCCCTTTGCGTTGCCTGGTTCCGGTCATGAGCAGGGCACGACCCATGTGACGATTGTTGATCGCCACGGCAATGTGGCCAGTTACAGCGGATCGGTTGAAACGGTCTTCGGCAGTCGCTATGTCGTTCAGGGCATGGTGATGAACAATCAGCTCAGCGATTTTTCTTTCCGGCCTGATATCGCGGGTGTACCCGTTGCTAATCGCCGCATGCCCGGTCGTCGCCCACTGTCCTCGATGGCTCCGGTCATCGTGTTCCATGAGGGTGTCCCGGTGATGGCCCTGGGTAGTCCAGGGGGGCGCACCATCCCCCACTTCCTGAGCCGTGTTCTGATCGCTTCATTGATCTGGAAGGAACCCCCTTACCGGTCTGTGGCCCTCCCCCATCTCTCCATCCGGCGCGGCTCCTTGGTGCTTGAAAAGGATCCACCTCTGGACTGGCCTTTTCCATTGACCGAGCTGAAGGATTCTCATCAGCCTTTGCGTCAGCAACGCTTTTCCAGCGGTACTGCTCTGCTTCATCGCATCAACGGTGTCTGGCATGGTGCCGCTGATCCTCGCCGTGAGGGAACAGCGCTGGCTCTCCCCTGAGGATCTTGCTGGCAGGCAAGGAACACGGTCTCGTCCAAGCGACCATAAAAAAAGGGGGCCGAGGCCCCCCATGCTGTTGATCAACGCGATGATCAAGCGGCAACAGCAGCCTTGGGATCAAGAGCACCCTTGGCGTAGAGACCGGCAAAGTAGTTGATGTCGCGCTGTTTGATCTTGCTGGCGTTGCCTGCAGCCCAGAACTGTTGGTAACGGTCGAGGCAGACCTGCTTCATGTACTTGCGAGCCGGCTTGTTGAAGTGACGGGGATCGAAGTTGGCGGGATCAGCTGCGGCTGCTTCGCGCACGGCTGCAGTGAAGGCCAAGCGGTTGTCGGTGTCGATGTTCACCTTGCGCACGCCGTTGCGAATGCCTTCCTGGATCTCCTCAACAGGGACGCCGTAGGTCTCGGGGATCTGACCGCCGTATTTGTTGATCATTTCCAGCCATTCCTGAGGAACGGAGGAGGAGCCATGCATCACCAGATGGGTGTTGGGGATGGCTTTGTGAATTTCAGCGATGCGGCTGATCGCAAGCACTTCGCCGGTGGGCTTGCGGGTGAATTTGTAGGCACCATGGCTTGTGCCAATGGCAATGGCCAGGGCATCAACCTTGGTCTTGGCGACGAAGTCAGCGGCCTCGGCGGGATCGGTGAGGAGCTGATCCTTGGAGAGCTCACCTTCGAAACCGTGACCGTCTTCGGCTTCACCTTTGCCGGTCTCGAGAGATCCGAGGCATCCCAGTTCGCCTTCGACGCTCACGCCAATGGCATGGGCCACGTCGACCACTTCCTTGGTGACTTGGACGTTGTAGTCATAGGAGGCAGGTGTCTTGGCGTCAGCTTCCAGAGAGCCGTCCATCATCACGGAGGTGAAGCCGTTGGCGGCAGCACCAAAACAGGTGGCGGGGCTGTTGCCATGGTCCTGGTGCATCACCACGGGGATGTCGGGATAGGTCTCGACAGCCGCGATGATTAGATGACGCAGAAAGTTTTCGCCGGCGTAGGTGCGGGCTCCGCGTGATGCCTGCAGGATCACCGGGGAGTCGGTTTCTTGAGCCGCCTCCATGATCGACTGAACCTGCTCAAGGTTGTTCACGTTGAAAGCAGGGATGCCGTAACCGTTCTCGGCTGCGTGATCGAGCAGAAGCCGAAGGGGAACTAGCGCCATGGAGTACCTCGCAGGTGACCTGAAATCGGACATGAAGTCCGGACCGGCTGGGAGTGTACCCGCGAGGCGTCAGGAATGTCACGTAAGCCTGACGTTTTGGCTACGCCAGGCTGTGACGGCTTCGGCTGAATCAGTGGTTGGTCAAGCGATCAATCAATAGGTGTAGCCAGCCACGAACAGCTGTTCATCCGAGGAGGGTTGAGATCCAGGAACGTAGCGCCCCATTGAAGCTTCAGAGTTGGCCTGGGCCCGCGCCATCAGGGCCTTCTGTCCAGCTGCGGTGTCAGAACCGCCCCATGCTTTCAGGCAGGAATGCTGAAGAGCCCGACCGTAGGAGAATCCAAGATTCCAACTGGCTTTTCGCTCAATCGTATTCATGAGATTGAGGTAAATCGAGGCGGCTTCTTCGCTCAGTCCACCGGAGAGGAAGACGATGCCTGGAACACTGGCCGGCACGCTGCGCTCCAACGTCCGAACTGTCATCGAAGCCACGGTCTTGGGGTCCGGCTTGGCGGAGCAATCCGCTCCCTGCACGGTCATGGATGGCTTCAACAGCGTTCCTTCCAGCAACACACCATTGCGCTGACAAGCGATATAAACCTCTTTGATCACGCGTTCCTGAACGTGGGCGGTCTGTTCGATGGGGTGAGAGCCATCCATGAGGATTTCAGGCTCGATAATCGGCACCAGGCCAGATTCCTGAACTGAACGGGCGTAACGAGCGAGGCCCCAAGCGTTTTCTCGAATCGACAGTTCTGATGGGCAGCCGTCTGCAGTGATCTGGAGCACCGCCCGCCATTTGGCGAATCGAGCACCTTGGGCGTAGTAATCGGCCGCGCGTTCGACCAGGCCGTCGAGTCCAGTGCAGAGGGTTTCGATTGGATGCGCTCCGGGTAGAGGACGCAGACCCATGTCGACTTTGATGCCAGCAATAATTCCGAGCTTTTTCAGCTTGTCGACCATCGACTCGCCGTCTGCGTGATTCTGGAAAAGCGTTTCCTCGTAAAGGATGGCGCCGCTGATGTAATCACCTAGGCCGGCTGAGGTGAACAGCATTCCCCGATAGGCCTTGCGGTTGGCCTCGGTGTTTTCAACGTTGATCGAACCCAGTCGCTTGCCGATGGTTTTGGTGGACTCATCAACAGCCAGGATTCCCTTTCCTGGAGTGGCCAGCGCTTTGGCAGTTGCAATCAGTTCACTCGAATGCAGAGACAGTGACATGGGACCTCGCAGGGGCTCAAATCTTGTTTGAGCATGTTGGCCTTATGGCAATGGTTGTTACTTGGGCTGGTGGCGATCGCTACAAAAACCAGATTGCTTCGATCTCGCTTTTAGGTCACTTTTGAGCGATAGCGCCGACTGATTGATCACAGGCTTGTTGGCTCAGCAACCCTTCCAGGATGCCTGGAACCATCGGCCTGCCGCTGCGGATGCTGCTGGCCCACCAGTCATGGATCCTTGCCACAGGTGCCACCCTTCCATCGCTCCAAGTGGTAGCGAAAGCGAGGTCATCATCTGGAGAGAGAGGGCGCAGAGGCTCACCGCTTTTGGCATGCCAAAGGCCGAAACCATGGACATAATCCTTTTGATTGTCACTGCCGAGCCTGAGGGTCCCTTCGGATCCGTACACCTCAATCCAGCAGCCGCGTCCGTTTCGAGCCACCGACGAAAGGCACATCTGGGCAGGAACGGCCATGTCGTTGCGTCCCTGCCACTGCAGCGTGGTCTGAATCAAAGACACATCTTCAGCATCAACGATGGCCATGCCGCCCTTTGGATGGGGACGTTCCTTGATTGAGACGCCATTGAGCGCCTGCACCGCTCCGACCGGACCGATCAACCAGGCGAGCATGTCGAAGGCATGACTTCCCAGAGCCCCAATTACCCCTCCTCCAGAAGCGCCCTGTGAATACCAGTTCCATGCCCGTGACGCATCAGCTCTGCTACTCATCAGCCAGTCCAGTTTCACCAGCCAGGGGGTGCCAATGGCACCGGATTTCAGCAACCGGGCCGCTTGCATGAACAGGGGGACGGCCCGGTACTCGAAATCAACGGCGACGCTGAGCCCCTTGGCCATCGCAAGGCGCTGGAGCTCTTCGGCCTGCTCAGCATGCAGGGCGACTGGTTTCTCTAGAAGCAAATGCTTGCCTGCTTCGAGAGCGCTCTTAGCTAGCTCAAACCGTGGTGCCGGGGGGGTGGCAATGATCACTGCATCCACGCCAGGCTGAGCGAGAAGGGCTGCCCAATCGGATGTGCCTTTTAAGCCATGGCGTGAGCAGGCTTGATCCAGCCTCTCCTGGCGCGGGTGCCATAGGGCCACCGGGCTGAGATCGGGATTGACCTGCATGGCAGGCAGATGCACAGCTTCTCCAAACCCCAGTCCGGCAATGGCAACGCCGATGGGTGACTGCTTGGAGGATGGGGATTGCATGAATTAGGCCAGATCAGCTCGGCAGACGGCATCAATCACGCGTTCGATCAAGCCGTCGCCGCCAGCAGGTTCCCATTGCGCACGCCACCGCGGCAAGCCGTTGACCTGTTTGTCGCGGAAGATGTTCTGATCGCAGTCGATCTGCATGACATAGAGCTTCCCCAGTGTTGGGGTGTCTGCATCGGTTTGGGGTGTGTAGCGGCTGAGCACGCTGAGGAATCCATCGCGATCGCGGCGAACACTGCCGCGATCCCACCATTGGCGTCCTTCTGGTGTGGGCTCCACTTCCTGCCAATCCACCGGAGCTGCGCTTGCGGACTGCACGCCTTGATGCAAAACGATCGGTATCAGAATCAGGGCAGACAGAAGCAGTGAGCAGAGCCGCCGAGACCAATCTGATGGCCTGATCAACCCACCACCTCGACAGGACGACTTCCATGCAGCCGCAGCAAGCTGGCCAGGGTGGTTTTCAGCTGTGTGCGGGGCACGATCGTGTCCACGAATCCGTGTTCTTGGAGGTATTCAGCTGTTTGAAAATTGTCTGGCAGTTTTTCGCGCAGTGTTTGCTCAATCACTCTGCGGCCTGCGAAACCGATCAGAGCTTTGGGCTCAGCCAGGATTAGATCTCCCAGCATCGCGAAGCTTGCCGTCACTCCACCGGTGGTGGGGTGAGTGAGCAGTGGCATGTAAAGCAGGCCTTGTTCGCGGTGCCGCTCCAGGGCCCCTGAGATTTTGGCCATCTGCATCAGGCTGAGCATGCCTTCCTGCATGCGGGCGCCACCTGAGGCACACACAATCAGCAATGGGACTCTCTCGTCGGTAGCTCGTTCGACCAGTCGCGTGATGCGTTCTCCAACGACGGACCCCATGGACCCGCCCATAAAGCGGAAATCCATCACCGCCAAGGCCATCGGCAGGTTGTCCACCCTGCACATCCCTGTGATCACTGCATCCCGAAGCCCTGTTTTGGCTTGGGTTTCCCGAAGTCGATCGGCATAGGCACGACGATCCTTGAAGCCCAGAGGGTCGGTTGGCTCCAGCTCCCCATTAATGGCAATGAAGCTTCCCGCATCGGCAATCAGGGCGATCCGCTCTGTGCTGTCAATCCGGTTGTGATAACCACAATGACTACAAACGCTGGCATTCGCGATCAGGTCTTTGCGGTAGACCACTTGTGAGCATTCCGGGCATTTGCTCCAGAGCCCATCGCCTTCGTCCTGTTCCTGGGTCACCTTTCCCACGTACTGATCTTTGCGGCGATCAGCAAACCAGTCGAACAGGCTCATTGGTTCTGGCTCCTAAGTCTTGGGCTGGTTTCCAAGTGATCGCAGTGGGGATGGGTGGTTGGTCCGACCTGGAATGGCTCCACTGATGGGACCTGGCGCTGATCAGCACGAATGGTGTGCACCGCAAGCTTAAGAGAGACCCCTCTGCGCGAATGATTCACGTGCCAGAACGTTCTTCTTTTGTTTATGCAACTGGTCTGAAGCCAGGTGATTTCTTGATGCCTCGGTCGCCCCAGTTGAGTTGGATATCAGGTTTATCTTGAGGGGAATTGTCTGCTTTTATGACTGCAAGATGTATGCATTGGCCCAGTCTGTGATCCCTATTGATCGAAAGTGTTTGGCTAATGGTTGTTTGATTTTTCAAAAATGATCGCTTGCCAGCTGATCCTTCTCCCCAGTGCTTGTTGCTGCGCCCTAGATTGGAACGACTGAGCACTGATCACTAAGCATCTGTTTCCAATTGCATCCCTCGATGGGGGCGGTTCTCTTGTTTTTCGGTCTAGACGGATTTCTGAAAACCAAAGTCATGACCGTTCATCATTCTATTCGGACTTGAGCAGATATGTATGATCCCCGACAATCTCTGTTAGAGCACAATGCTGGCGATTGGCAGGGATGTTTTGTGCGATTCAATGGCTCCTTTGTGGAGCAGGAACGCTTTGAAACGTCTCTCGGGCTTCGTGAATCACAGGGCCAGATCCAGGTGTGCTTGACGCATGTTTCAAGTGGCCAAGAACACTCCATGCACTTCAGGACTCTTCCTGACCAGATGCAGGTGAGTGAAACCGGTAACTGGTCACTTGGGCCAAGCTTCCTCACCCTTTCTCACTGCGCCATTGAGCTCTGTGTTGTCAACCAACAGCAGCGTCGACGCCTCATTGTTCAGCAAGGCATGAATGGCCTTGATCGCGTTGTGTATGTGGTTGAGGTGAAGGGTGAAGCTGGACAGGCCGAACCGTCAACACCTAGGCGGCCATTGGTCATGAACTCAACGCAATGCGGTGGGTATGAATTGTGGCAACCGGAACCAGGCGTCGAGTTGCTGTTTAATGCAAGGGATCGAGAGGAAGTTGAACAGACGGTTTGGGGCCTTCGTTGGAGGGATTGCCGCGGTGAAACGCATCAGATTGTGCGTCGTTATAGCCGTCAACGGTTATTGGAACCTCTCTCTCCACAATGGATCTAATTGATCAAGCTAAGAGAATTGAAACTGTCAGTGTGCTGATTGCAATGTTGTCAATTGGTTAGGCCTCAGTGGCCAAGCAGCATCAGCCACTGATGCCACCACCATGGATCACCTTTAAGCCACACCAACCAGATCCCCGTTGCAATGAAGGGTCCGAATGGAAAGGGCTCGCGTGCACCAAGACGCCCGCTTAAGCGGGCGATGGACCCGATCACTGCTCCACCAAAAATGGCCAGCATGATGCTGACCAGAATGCCGCTGAGTCCAAGCCAAGCTCCTCCCATCGCCGCGAGCTTTGCGTCGCCAAGGCCAAGAGCGGGCTGGCCCAGAATCTTTTCTCCAATCGCACTGAGTCCTTCAAGAGCTAAGAGGGCTGCGCTTGCTGCTAGCAGGTGATCAAGCAGCAGGCTGCCTCCGCCTTGATCGGTCACCGATGCCGCCACTGCGGTCGCGATCAGGCCAGAGATCACTCCGGCGCGACACAAGGGTTCAGGCAGCCAGAGATGATCGAGATCGATCAGGGTGAGGATGATCAGCAGAGTCACCAGCACCACCCCTCCTAGGACCGTGATCAGCCAAGGGAGGGGGACATCGAAACCGACTGCACTGATGGTGGTCATCCACAGGCTTGCTGTGAGCAGTTCAATCAGCGGATAGCGGATGGGAATGCTCCATCCGCAGTCGCGGCATCGACCCGCCAGAAACAGCCAACCCAGTACAGGGATGTTGTCGTGCCATCGCACAGCATGGCCGCAGCTCGGGCAATGACTGCCTGGCCAAATCACTGATTCCCGTCGTGGCAGACGCCAGGCCACCACATTGAGAAAACTACCGATGCAGGCCCCAGTGAGCAGGAGCAGTAAGGCGTTGGCGTTCATCCTCGCGTCAGTCCTCGCCGAGAGCTTTTGCCTCGGAGAAGCTGCGTCGAGACGAAGTCTTCATCCGGAAGCAAGGTTGGCATATCGAACACCACGCGGCCCTCACCACTGCGTGAGCAGAGAACTACACCCGTGGGTTCGGCGGAGCGTCCTGCATCACTGAGGTAACGGAAATAGATCGAGCGTGCATTGGCGATCAACTGCCGACTGTTCACGCGATCCCATCGCGGCGAGGGGGTTGCGTTCACCGTCGCCCCGGCGATCACAAACGATGGGGAAGAAAACGAAATGGGTCCACCTGATTGCTCAGATGAACCCACGATAGGTGTTTTCAGGAGGTTTGAATCAGGCCAGCTTCTGCTTTTCCTCGATCATCCGATGAATGATCGGAGTGAGGATCAATTCCATCGCAAAGCCCATCTTGCCGCCGTTCACCACGATGCTTGTTGGGCTCGACATGAAGGAGTCGTGAATCATGCTCAGCAGATAGCTGAAGTCAATTCCCCACTTCTCTCTGGCTCCCTTTCTGAAGTGAATGATCACGAAGCTCTCGTCAGGAGTCGGGATGTTCCTACAGATAAAGGGATTTGAGGTGTCTACGGTCGGCACCCGCTGGAAGTTGATGTCGGTACGGCTGAACTGAGGACAGATGTGATTGATGTAATCAGGCATCCGGCGAAGGATCGTGTCGACGATCGCTTCAGCGGAGTAACCACGCTCCGCATTGTCGCGATGGATTTTTTGAATCCACTCGAGGTTGGTGATTGGCACCACACCCACCAGCAGATCGGCAAGGCTGGAGACGTCATAGCCCTCACCCTTCACGCCACCGTGGAGGCCCTCATAGAACAGCACATCGGTGCCGCCAGGTATGGCTTCCCAGGGTGTGAATTGGCCAGGTTCCAGATTCACGCCAAGACGAGCATTGTGCTCGGTGGCTTCTTCTGGGCTGTGCAGGTAGTAGCGCTTTTGTCCACCACCGGTTTCGCCGTAGACACGGAACAGCTCTTCGAGCTTGTCAAAGAGGTTCGCTTCTGGGCCGAAGTGTGAGAAGTTCTCGCCTTTGGCCAGGGCATCAGCCATGGCCGTCTTCATTGGCATCCGCTCAAAGCGGTGGTAGCTGTCGCCTTCAACGACCGCAGGAGTGATGTTCTCGCGGGCGAAAATGTGCTCGAAAGCCCTTTTAACGGTGCTGGTTCCGGCACCGGACGAACCTGTAACGGCGACAACGGGGTGGCGCTTCGACATCGATGCAGGAGGACTGGGCCCCGAGAGTTTGGCAGGTCATCGGGCCTTTGCGCTCGAAGCGTGGCCGGCATCTGCAATGGTCGTTACCGATCCAGAGCCTTCAGGAGCTCGGAGCCCATGGCTTGACAGCCCACGGCCGTGCAACCATCAGCCATTAGATCACCGGTACGGAAGCCGCTGGCGAGCACCTGGTCGACAGCCTGTTCCAAATCAGCGGCGGCCTCCGCTTCCTTCAGGCCGATCCGCAGCATCATCGCCGCCGAGAGCACCATCGCCATTGGGTTGGCCTTGTCTTGGCCAGCGATGTCAGGGGCGGATCCATGCACAGGTTCGAACAGTCCTGGCCCCTCAGCTCCAAGCGAAGCGGAAGGCAGCATGCCAATGGAGCCCGTGAGCATGGCCGCTTCATCACTGAGAATGTCGCCAAAAAGATTGCCGGTGAGAAGCACATCAAATTGACGCGGTGCGCGCACCAGCTGCATGGCGGCATTGTCCACATACATGTGAGACACGGACACGTTGGAGTAATCAGGGGCCATGGCGTCAACGCGATCGCGCCACAGTTGGCTCACATCGAGCACGTTGGCCTTGTCGACGGAGCAGAGTTCTCCCCGGCGTTCTTTGGCTAGATCAAAGGCCACCTTGGCAATGCGATCCACTTCGGAGCTGGAGTAGGTCATGGTGTTGAAGCCGCGTTCCTCGCCATCGGCTTCGACTCGCCCTTTGGGCTGGCCGAAATAGATCCCTCCGGTGAGTTCACGCACCACCATCAGATCCACTCCTTCGATCACCTCAGGCCTGAGGCTGCTCGCATCGATCAGGGCCGGAACGATCTTCACCGGTCGAAGGTTGGCGAACAGTTTCATGCCTGCGCGAAGGCCTAGAAGGCCTGTCTCTGGTCGCTTGTTGCGTGGCAAGTTGTCGAATCGCGGACTCCCGATCGCGGCCAACAGCACCGCATCTGAGGAGCGGCAGGCTGCAAGTGTTGATTCAGGCAGTGGGTCGCCGGTGGCATCGATAGCAGCGCCGCCGATGGGTTGATGGTCAAAGCTGAGTTTGAATCCGTGGCGCTGGCTAACCGCTTCCAGCAGGTTTTGCGCCACCGAGGTGATTTCAGGTCCGATCCCATCACCGGGCAGCAGAACGACGCGATGCTGACGCATGGAATCTCAGGAGCAGCAGGGGCAGGCTGTGAGGTTACTGAGGGGGTTGGGTTGCGCCCTTCAGAAGAGTGATTTCCTTTTTTAATTCCCGAAGCTGCTTGGTGAGTTCGGGAAGTTTGGAGAAAGCCGCGGAGCATCGCAGCCAGAGGCGGTTGGAGATGGCTGGATATCCACTCACCACTTCACCTGCAGCGACTTCGCCATGAATCCCGCTCTTGGAGCTTGCAATTGCGCGGTCTCCAATCTGGGCACGGTTGGCGACCCCCACTTGCCCCGCCAGGATCACGCCGTGACCTAGTCGTGCGCCGCCGGCAATGCCGACCTGGGAGGCCAGGGCACATCCCTTGCCAGTTTGAACGCCATGGCCGATCTGGACCAGATTGTCGATTTTGGTGCCTGCTCCGATGCGGGTTTCGCCGACGGAGGGTCGATCAATGGTGCTACCGCAGCCAACCTCAACCTGTTCCTCCAGCACAACAAGGCCTGTCTGCGGCATCTTGCGCCAACCAACGGCGGTGGGCACAAAGCCAAAGCCCTCAGAGCCAACCACAGCCGTGGAGTGCACCACACAGCGTCGATGCAGTCGCGTGCCCGGGTGCAGAACGGCATTGGCATGAACCACACAGTGCTCGGCAATGACCACGTCCGGATAGATCACAACCCCTGGGTGCAAAACAGTGTGGGCTCCGATCCTGCTGCCGTCCGCGATGCAGACATGCGGACCGATTGTGACCCCAGCACCAAGTTCGACACGTTCTCCGATCACAGCGCTGGGATGAATACCGGCGATGCTGGGCGGTGAGGGGTGGAGGCTTTCCAGGGTTTCGGCAAAGGCGAGGCGCGGGTCTCTCAGTACGGCCCAGGCGATGCCGCGTTGATCGGCCAGTTGCTTCAGATCCTCTTGGTCTGGAAGCAATACTGCGCCGACACCACTGGTTTCCAGGTCTGTCGCCAGTGCACTGCCTTTCTCGAGGAAACTGATCTGATCAGCACGTGCTTTCTCCAGGGATGCGGCTCCTCTCAATTCGGGGTCTGAGGCGAGTTGATGGGCCTGTAGGCCTGCATCTCCCTGTTGCAGGGCGGCGATCAACTGGCTGAAGCGCATGGGTCAGGTCTCCTGCGGCTGGATCGTAGGCGGGGAGATCATCACAAGTGCATCGCGATGCACCACAACAGGTGATCCGTCCTCGCCGGCCCTGGCTCGGGCGGATCCATCCCGGAGTGCACGATCGAGGGCTTCACTGCTCATTGAACTCAGACCTCTTGCCACTTCCACGCCCTTGGGGTCGAGCATCCGGATCGGTTGATTGGAACCGAACTGGCCCTCAACGGCCTTCACCCCTACGAGCAGCAGTGAAGCCCCGCGATATTGCAGAGCCTGGCAAGCGCCGGCATCCAATAGCAGGCTTCCCAGCGGCTGGAGTGCATGGGCCAACCAGCTCTTCCTGTTGCCGAGCGGTTCCGGGTGGGGATGGAACACCGTGCCTCCACGACCGCCGGCCAACAGTTTTTCGAGAACCAGGGGCTTGCGACCATCGGCGAGGTGAACGCTGATGCCGCTGGCGGTGGCGATCCTTGCGGCTGCCAGCTTGGTCGTCATGCCGCCAGTGCCCCAGCGACCACCGTCACCTGCCCCTTCTTCTAGGGCAGCCAGTTCGGCGGGATCGCGCACGTCCGTGATTGGTTTGGCTGTGGCATCGATACGGGGGTCGGCTGAATAAAGACGATCCACATCGGTGAGCAGGATCAGTTCATCCGCTCCGACCGCAGCGGCGACGAGAGCGGAGAGGGTGTCGTTATCGCCGAAACGGAGTTCTGCAGCGGAGACCGTGTCATTTTCGTTGACGATCGGCAAAACGTTCCAATCGAGTAGTTGATGCAAGGTGGCAGAAGCACTGTGGTAACTGCGTCTGTCTGCCAGATCGGATCGGGTCAGTAACACCTGGGCGACCGCATGGCCATGGCTTGCCATGGCCTGCTCATAGAGCCCCATGAGATGCCCTTGGCCGATGGCTGCCGCCGCCTGGAGGGCCACGACTCGATCAGGTCTCTCGTCGAGGCCCAGTCGTCGACAGCCAAGTCCGACGGCACCGCTGCTGACCAGCAGAACGCGATCACCTCTGGCCAAGCTGGTGGCCAATGCACCTGTGAGGTGCTGGATGACAGCGGCGGTGGTCTGACCGTTCTGACCGCGGAGCAGGCTCGTGCCCACTTTCACCACCCGCAGCGTCATCGGCGTCCGACCCCGAGCAGGCGGACCAAACCGCGTTCAATCCGCTGCACCCGGTCATGGGGGCAGGGCGTTCCATCCGCTTTGAGAGGCTTCACCAGAACGGTGTACAACCCCAAACGATTGCCGGCAAGAACGTCTGTGAACAGGCGATCTCCGACAATGGCTAGTTCGTTTGGTTGCACTTGCAGATCCCTGAGCACCCGGCGCAGAGCAGCACGTCGAGGCTTGGCAGCACCGCTGGTGAAGCTCACCCCTAACTGTTCAGCGACCGCCCCAATCCGTTGTCGGGACGGGTTATTGCTGAAGAGATGAAGGTGCAGATGCTTCTGGGCTGCTGAGGCCCAGCCTTTGACCGCATCCGGAAGACGAACGTCATGGCCTGGCAAAAGCGTCCGATCGACATCGAGCAATAACGAGGTAATCCCCCGATTGAGAAGGTGCTCAAGCGGAAGTTGGACCACTGTTAGGCCTGGATCCCAGTCCGGCTGAAGCCAAAGACGACGCATCACTCCGGCAACTCACGTTCTTCCAGTTCAGCCTCGATCCGAGGCTGAATGCGATCGAAGTCAGCACCTTCTACCAACACAGCTCCGGCCTCATCCATCCGTGCAACGACAAAGAAGGGATCCAGGGGGATATAGAGGCCATACTCCTGCTCCTCTACAAGGAAACTCACTAACAATTCGTAGGTTTCGGCATCATCATCTTCGCCATCGTCGTCCTCAAGGTCTTCAGGTTCTGGTTCGTCAAGTTCGCCACTGACGGTGAGGGTGACGGCAGAACGCACCAGAGTGAGGTCATGTTCCTGCAGCACCACATCCGCCACTGAAAGAATGGGTTCGCTATCGCTGATGGCATCGATTAGTTCAGGGTCGCTGCCGTCTTTGAGGCGGAAGAGGCAAACAGGTGTGTCGACAGGTGTAAGCAGGGCGTAGTCACTGCCGTCAAGGGGGATCAGCTGTTCCAGGAAACAGAGAAGATCTCTTCCTGAGCTGTCTTTCACCAGGACGGTGGGCACTTCTCCGCTATTGCCGGGGCCGCTGGCGGTCATGGAACTGGACGTCGGTATCTTCAGGATCCAGCATCGTCGGTCCCCATGCCATGCCGGGGGGCCGAAGCCTTGACCGGTTCCGGTTCGGGGCCTTCACGTAACCACTGCTCAAGCAGGAGGCTTGCAGCCTCACTATCCAGTCGACCACTCCGATCTCCATGCAGATTGCCTTGCTCAGCGGCGGCCCAGCTGCTGCTGTGCTCATTCACCCAAGCGATGGGCATGCCGAGCGCCTCAGCCAGGCGTCTGCCATAACGTTCGCAATGCTTTGCCTGCTCGGTTGGATGGCCCAGCTGGTCCAGCGGTAGTCCCACGACTAATGCATCGACGCGGCGCTCTGCGCACAGGGGCCTGATCGTCCTGAGGTCTTGGTCGAAAGGACCGCGACGGATGGCCTGCAGCGGACGCACGCTGATCCCGAGTGGATCGCATCCCGCCAAACCGATGCGTCGACGGCCAACATCAAGGCAGAGAACGGACCTAGGAACGGGAGCAGGCAATGCCATATCGCGTGGCTGGCTTCACTCAATCCTGGCGGACGAAGGCGTGGGCAGTGGGGGCCTCTGCGGCTGTAGACGACCCAGCATCGACTCGAGCGGTCGCGTGGCCTGCAACCTGCGAGGAGAGGCCTGACGGCGCCAGAGACTCCGACCGAGAAGAAGACCATTGTCGAGCTGTTGCCAGCCGAGAGCGTTGATGCGCTCCTTCGCGGTGGTGTCTTCGCTGTTGCAGATGAGGGTGGCCTGAGGATGGTCCTTGGCCACGGTCGCCAGCATGGACGCCAGACCCTGATCCAGACGTTCATCCCAGGCTGGTTCGCGAAGCAGTTCGAGTACCAATGCCTCGTCGCAGCGTTGTTGGCGCACGAGCGCGGCGATGGCCACTGAGCCATTGGATCCGCTGGTCTCTACTGAGGGTGAAAGCAGAATGCCTGTGCCTGGCCCCCGCTGATCCAGCAGATCCTCGGGGCGGCGATCCACGATCTGGCGTTGATGGCTGGTCGTGGAGGCTTGATCCAGAGGCCAGACCAGCGATGCGCTCCTCCGATCGATAGCGACCCATCGGCTCATATCGGGCCATGTGGTTTGATCGTGATTTGAGGGGGGTGCTGGTGGCCGCCAGCGGCAGAAAGTGCGGATCGGCTGGAAGCCAAGCTCCCTAAGCACCGCCAACAGAATCGAGTCAGTCTCATTGCAGCGCAGGATCCAGCTGCGGGAACGCGTATGAGCTCCCAGAAGAGCCAGCTTGATCAGTTCCCTGTTGATTTGCCCCTGGCTGTGCTCGGTGGAAGCAGTGAGTTGCTGTAGTTCAAGCCTCCAGCAGCTGCCCTGGCGGTTGTGGGGCCTGATCACCAGAAGCGTGCGGATTTGCTCGTGCTCACTGGCAACCAGGGCAAGCGGTTGCCTGCTGATCAGAACCCCAGGCAGGAGGCTTTCGGCTCTGCTGATCCAGCCACGCAACAAACAGGTTTGAAGTCTTGGCAGAAGAGCGGCCTGATCCGTGGCCTGGAGCCAGGACAGATGGGTCGCTTTCAGTGGCTCAACTCGCAGTGAGCTGCTGGACGACTCCACCACCTCGCATCCTCAGGTCGTGTTCACAATGTATCCCGCGTTTCCTGGTGAGTGCGTCATCCTCCGGCCCTTACAAGCACAAGCGGGGTGCGTTCGTTGGCATTGCCTGCAGGATTCGGACGCAGAGCGCGATGAAGCAGGGCTTCGTCGCATCCATGGCTCGATGCCAGCACCTTCACCCGACCAAGATCATTGACGTCGACAATGGCGACGGCCACGCCGAGGGCATCGGCCGCCTCCTTGCACAACTGTTCCGGATGAGATGGACCGAGAACGATCGTCTGGTCATAAGGCGGTGTTGTTCCGGTGACGTCATCAATCAGTCGGGCCTGGGAGCCGGCTAGGCGATAGAAGCCACCAGGACTACCAAGCAACTTGAGGCCAAAACCAAGAACCCAAGCCAGGAGCACGCGGGTCGGTCCGACCTGGTCGATCAAGGTCTGCAGGCCACAAGCAGTGGCCAAACTGCTTGTGGGGTGGAACGTTCTGCAGAGAAGTCGTGATAACCAGCTCGGCTCAAGTGTGGCTGGGTGGTCATACCGTCCCTGGATCACAGCAACGGGTGTTTCCCCGATCGTGAGCACATCACCGGGTTGAATCAGCCCGCCTGCGTAGGTCCGCATGACCTCAACGGTGTCATCGAGGGGGCCCAGCAGATGGGTTCGTATTGGCAGTACCGAGCAATCATCGCCGCGATTGAACAGTGCCTTTTCAGGGCTGAGCGGGGTGGGTCGTTTCATCGGTACCACCACGCCCTGTCGGCGTTGCAAACGCCCGAAGGGGCCATAGTTCACCCAATGCACCTCGGCCCAAAGGGTGTCGACATCGTCTGCAGCGTTCACACTGCCCCCGGACAGGATGCTGATCTCAACCTTCACACGGGTGCTTTTCCGCCCTTTCACGATGTATGCAGCCCAGTAGCCGTCGTTGCGTGCGGCCTCGTCTGGGTGATGGGGGGTGATTTTGGTTTGAATGCTGAGCGCACCCAGGTCGCATTGCCCCAATAACGTTGACTTCACATCGATCTCAGGAACAAAGACCTCCATGCGTGGGTGGGGGTTATTGATGTCGAGCCACCCCTCCACGAGCAAGTCATTGCCCTGTGGTGAGACCGACCAGTCACGGGGCACGAGTTGAAGTGGAGAGGCTGGTCTCAGTCGATGGCGTGACTCCAGCCAGAGCACGCTCAGACCCAGGAGAAGAAGGATCAGGAGCAGGACTGACATGCGTAAATCGACCGAGGGCCGGAAGGATCAGCCGCGCAGCGTAAGCGCTTTCCGATCAGGCTTCAGCGGGTCTGCACTTCCGTGTTGACCTCGTTGAAACTCAGACTGGTGCTGACCCCTTGCGGAGCAGCGATCCCTGTTGCTTTGCTGATCGCTGCATTGATCGATCCCAGAGGGACTTGACCCTCCTCATCAAGGAGAATTTTGCCGTTGCCGTCGACAACGACCACTTGGGGGATGCGGCCGTGCCAATAGCTGGCAGGGTCGGCAGCACCCATCGTTTCACGTCCCTGAAGTGGATCTGTGGTGAGTGGCATGAGATCCACCGCATTTCCCCAGAGGCGTTGTAATTCAGACACGACTGGGGCGAAGGCTTTGCTCGTGCTGCTGTCGTCGAGATAAAAGATGAGCACACTGGTTCTGCCAGATGCTTGGGACTCGCTCAAGCTTGTGGCTGGTGGCACCAAAGATCCGTTGCCCGCGTAAAGGGCGTAGATGTTGCCGTCGTAGCTATCGCTGTTTAGGCTTGCGATCGCGGGAGTTCCCATCGCTGTGATGGCGATCACAAGGCCCAAGAGCGAAGACAGCAAACGTGCCATGGAGCGTTGCAGGAAAGGAGCATTCTGCCGCCAGCTGCTCCACCCTGCCGACTGCAAAACGATGTGTTGATTAATGCCGCCCGGCTGGGCGTCGACCGAGATTGCGACCCATGCCTTGGGCGATTCCTCGGCCTACAAGCCCGATGGCACGGCCAATGACCTGAGTCAGAACCACCACCATGAGATCACCGATCCGTTGGACCAACGCCTGAACCTGGGGTGCAATCGCATCGCGGGCTTCGAGCAGAAGTGCTACCTGCTGTTGCCACCAACCCAGTGTGCGTAATTCATGATCACGGGGTTCGGTTAGAAGCAGAGGCTCAATGCGTCCGGCGCGCAGTTGATAGAGAAGACGTTGGCTTTCATAAAGACGAACCGGTCGTAGCACCCAGCCTTGCCAGCGCGACTGGTTGTTGAGTTGGTTGCGCAAACGTTCCAGTTCGCGGGTGGAAACCAAACGCCGGTCGAGGAGGTAACGCCGCAGTTCCGGCCACTCACCGCAGATCCCTAGCAATTCGGCACTGATCAATTCGGCATTGCGGACCAGCCAGTTGCTCACAAGCGTCTCCAGTTGCAAAAGTGCCTTGGGATGGTCGGCGGGGAGGAGCTGACCGTCCACAAGAACGGGTTGGTCACATAACAGTGGATCGAGCATTCGGCGTGGAGCAGGCAGTTCTTCATCCCCTTGGCTCAGATCAGAATCGTTAATTAACTGCTGCGCAACGCTCTGCAAGGCTTCCCCACGAGGAAGGCGCACATAGTTTCCCGTCATCGCTTGGATCGCCTGACGCCTCAATTCGGGCTGGAGACTTAGCCATTGCTCTTCAACGTCCGTGGTCTGGCTAGAGCTGGTCTGGGTCCTCAGGCGTTCGATCACCTGGTCGAGTTGGTTGAGAAGGGCAAGCAGCAGATCGCGGCGGCGTTCTGGATGGAGACCCTCAATCGCTAGCAAAGTGCCGGTGCCATTCCCTAAACCAGTGGCTAATGCGGTTTCGACCCGCTCTTGGATCGAGGCCCAGACCGCAATCGCATTGCGTTCTCGCACTGTGATGGCCATGCCCGATCCCAGCGGCCCAGGCTGCTCGGAGTAGTTGCCGGTGGTTGAAGCGTTATGTGACAAGGGTTGTGCGTCTGCCAGCCCGACTTGCAAAGGGCCCCAGAGCCACAGCAAGAGGTTGCGGGCGCTTCTCAGTTCCCGCTGACGGCCCTCTAGTAAAAAACGGAGTAGCAGGTTCTCCGGTGGGGGAATCAACAGAGCATCGATCAGTTGAAGATCGTTGCTGATCTGTTGCAGCCCACTGGTGAGCAGCCATTGGCCTAGCCCCATCGGGGCTTGTTGTGTTGGTTGTGCTTCCGTTGGGTCGAAGAGCCGAATGATTCGGCCGCCATTTAACAGAGTGGAGATGCCCTCCCGCAGCGTGGGCAGGTCTGGGGCCTGAAGCAGTCCAGGACAGTCCAGATTGAGAAGATCGCTTGTGGATAGGCGCAGAGAATTCGGCAGCAACAGCAGTAACGGTGAGGGTTGCCAGTCTTCCTGGAGCTTGATCAGTTCGCCTTGAAGCAGGGTGAGCGACTGCACATCCTCGACGGACCAAATCACCAGACAGGGGTGCGCTTTGAGCTGATCTGGCCGTAGACAGACAGCACATTCAGGATCTTCTGCTGTGAGTTGGAGGGCTAGCGACTCACCCAGAAGTCCAGGCGCCAGCAACAGGATCTCGGCTTTCGCAGCGTTCACCGGGTCACCAGCAGGTCCAACTGTTTCAAACGTAACGAGCAAATGGAGGGATCTCCAGTGCTGGGTGCTGATCAGTTGCCGCTTCGCCGACCGTTGAGCTGAAGGGTGTAGGACTCAATGCGATAGCCGGTAACGGTCTCGATCCGTTCCAGCAAATCCGTGGGAAGTTTCACATCGATGTCTTCGATACGCCCACTGTCGAGGCAGGTGAGGTGACTGTGGGGATCGCTCCGGTAGCCGTAAAGCCGTCCATTGGCCCGGTCGAGGCACTCGATCACACCCGCGGATTGAAGCGCTTCGAGGTTCTGATAAACGGAGGTGTGGCCAATACTCCGGCCCCGGGCATTCAACTTCTCAAAAATGTCCCGTGCACTCATATGGCTTGCTTCACTCCACAGCAGATCGAGCACCATGCGTCGCTGTCGACTGAGGCGCATACCAAGCTTTCGACAGCGCTCGAAGGCGTCATGCACCCCTTGACCGATCAGTGACGGTTCAGAAGGCGAATTGTCACCAGTCCTGCCCGTCACAGTCGTTGATGAAGTGACTTCAGCTTAAGAGGACGGTTCTCTCAATGCACGTCAGGCCATAGCGTTCATGCCTGTGTCTGGATCCTGAAGGCGGCCTTCTCCGATGGCCTGAATCGCCTCTTTCAGCGTGACTCGGCCGTCGTAGAGCGCGCGACCGACAATCACGCCGGAGACGCCATGTGCGGCAAGACCCAACAGTGCCAGGAGGTCGGCCATGCAGCCCACTCCTCCGGAGGCGATGACAGGAACCGAGCTGGCATCAGCCATGCAGCGAAGGGCGTCGAGATTCGGCCCGGCAAGCGTTCCGTCGGTGGCGATATCGGTGCTGATGATGGCAGCAAGACCGGTGCGGCTGAGCTCGCGGGCTAGGGATGTGGCCTCCACATCACTCTCCTTCAACCATCCTCGTGTGGCGACCTTGCCGTCTCGCGCGTCAATACCCACGACGATTCGTCCGGGGTGTTTTGCTGCAAGATCTTTCACCAGACCTGGATCCTCGATCGCTGCCGTGCCAAGGATGACCCGATCAAGGCCGTAATCCAGCAGGGACTCTGCCCGTTCAAAAGAACGCACCCCACCGCCCAGCTGTACAGGGATCGATAGCGCTTCAGTGATCATGCGCACGATGGCGTCATTGACCGGAGCACCACTTTTGGCACCATCAAGATCGACAAGATGGAGACGGCTTGCCCCTTGCTCCTGCCAGCTCAGGGCCTGGGTGACGGGGTCATCGCTGAATTGGGTGACCTGGTCGTAGTCCCCCTGATGCAGGCGCACGCAGGCTCCACCGAGAAGGTCGATGGCGGGGATGATCTCCATGCGTCTGGTCAGTGATCTCTTGATCATCCTGCAGTGCTGAGTCACAACACACGCTTCAATAGCGGCGAGTGGCGCTGATGTGATGAAGATCCTTGTGATGGGTGGAACTCGTTTTGTGGGGAAGCCTCTGGTGGCATCTCTGTTGGCTCAGGGGCATGAGCTCACACTGTTCACCCGAGGGCGTCAAGCCGCTCCAGATGCTGTTGTGCATCTCAAAGGCGATCGCACCAATCCAGAGGATCTGGTGCAGCTCAAAGGTCACGACTTCGATGTGATCATCGATAGTTCAGGTCGTTCACTGGTTGACACGCAGTCGGTGGTGGCGGTCACCGGCGCGCCTTCACACCGGCTTCTTTATGTCAGCTCTGCTGGTGTTTACGCCGGTTCGGATGTTTGGCCATTGGACGAGCAGGCGGAGGTGGATCCAGCCAGTCGTCACGCTGGCAAGGCGGAAACTGAGGCTTGGTTGCTACGGGAGGGGATCCCCTTCACCAGCTTCAGGCCGACCTACATCGTTGGCCCGGGTAACTACAACCCTGTGGAACGGTGGTTCTTCGATCGTGTTTGTCATGATCTGCCGGTGCCGATGCCTGGTGACGGCACCACCATCACGCAATTGGGGCATGTGGACGACCTCGCCGACGCGATGCTGAGGTCCTTGGCTGTGGATGCAGCGGCGAATCGCATCTACAACTGCTCATCTCGCAAAGGAATCACCTTCTCTGGTGTCGTGAAGGCGGCTGCTCTTGCCTGCGGTAAGGATCCCAGCACTGTGGACATCCGTCACTTCGATCCCAGTGGTCTGAATCCAAAGGCACGCAAGGCCTTTCCGTTACGCCTTGACCACTTCCTTACCGACGTGAGCCGCGCCGAACGAGAGCTTGCCTGGGTGCCTCGCTTCGATGCCATCTCCGCTTTCCAGCACAACTACGATCTCGACTACAGCCAACGACCATCAGCCTCCCCCGATGTCAGTGGTGATGCGGCCTTGATCGGCCTGGCTTGAGGTACCCCACCGCTGAATGAAGGGCTAAAAGCAGTGAAGGCCAGAACAGCCACCACCCCAGTTGCTGCAAGGACAGGATCAGAGGCTCTGGCCCCCAAGTCTCGGGCCAGAGCAACAAGAGCAGGCTGGTGAATTGCAAAACAGTCTTCGCTTTTCCCCAGCGGGACGCTGGCGCCCCATCGTCGGCATCCCTGCGCCAACCTGAGATCAGCATTTCCCTGGCGAGTAAGAGCCAGACCGCCCACAACGGCAGTGTTTGATGCGTTGCCAACCAGATCAGAGGAGCGGCGAGTAGAAGTTTGTCGGCGAGTGGATCAAGCCGAGCCCCCCAGCTGCTACCTCCACCTGCGCGACGCGCCATCCAGCCATCAAGGGCATCGCTGATGCCAGCCAGTAGCAGGAGGCTCCAGGCCAGGGCTTGTTGTTGGGCGATCAGGGCCATTAGCAAAGGAAGACCTGCTACCGCCCTGAATACGGTGAGGCGATCGGCCCAGGTGCGCCATCGGGATTCCAAGCTCAGAATGCATGCAGTTGGTTGCATTCCATGGTGCTTCAGCAGACGGTCCGCGATGTGATGACCTCTCCGGTATTGACCGTCACGCCTGAAACCGAACTTCAGGAAGCTGTGAGATTGCTTAGTCAGCACCACATCAGTGGGCTTGCAGTGGTCAACGGCAACCGGGAACTGATCGGTGAATTAACCGAGCAGAATCTGATGGTGAGAGAAAGCGGTGTTGATGCCGGTCCTTACGTCATGCTCCTGGACAGCGTGATTTATCTACGTAATCCACTGAACTGGGACAAACAGGTCCATCAGGTCCTGGGTGACGCGGTGAAGGATCTGATGGTTGAGGACACGCACTCCTGTGCGGAAACACTGCCGTTGCCTAAAGCAGCTGCTCTGCTGCATGAGCGCAGTACCCAACGTCTTTATGTCGTGAATGAAAGCAAGCAACCTGTTGGCGTGATCACCCGAGGGGATGTGGTGAGAGCCCTCGCTGATCAGGGTGGTTGATGCGTACTGCTGTGAACATCGCGATCCGTCCGTCTGCACTGTTACTCCTGGCGTTGGGGACGACACTTGGAGTCCCTCTCCAGCCGGCATTGCCAGAGGCTTCAGCTCGTCCAGTTGATGAAATGGAAGAAAGCGCCTTCCTTGATCTTGTTGACAAGGAAGGACTTGTTTTGATCACTGCCATCGGAGTGGAGGCGGTTGATGCAGAGGCCCGTCGGCGACGGCTCAGCCTTCCTGCTTTGGGTTACTGGTCACCCGATGGAGGTTGTTTCCGCCGGCCTCCTCAAGATGACTGCAATGGAATTTTTAGGCCCTGAGCATGCCTCAGGGCATTGGTGGAGGCAGCAGCGGCGGCGGCGGCGCGTCATGGAATTGTTCAGGTGCCGGATGAGCGGATAAATCGTTGTCAGCTCTCTCGGTCTCGCTGATGCCTTCTGTCTCGCTTGGTTGTGGCATGGCCAGTGGATCAGGCATGACAAGCGGGGGTGGCAAGTCAGGTGGCAGCGTCGGACGGAGACTTGGTGAAACTGGAGGAACTTGTTGTTCGGCAGACTCCCCGCGAATGAGGTTGGGGGCGGGCTGGAGACTCTCTCTCAAGACCAGAGGATCTGCGGTAATCGGTGGTTCAGGAAGAGGGGAGCGATCAGAGTGGATCTCCAATGTTTGCTCTGCTTCGAGATCCGGTCGTTGAACAGGCCCCGATTTTGGCGGCCAGATCATGCGTGCAACCGGTTCTACGCCTTGTTCCATCACCCGGTTCAGTCCTGCGAGAGAGCGGTCTAAAAGCCGTCCTGCTAGCCACTGACTGCAGTCCAAGGGATTGGAACAGCGATTGTTCATCCTGATCTTCAGCCCGATGTTGTCCATCAGGTCACCGCGAAGGGGGGCGCGGCGTTGACTCAAACGCAGCAGGTATGGAACGTGCACGAAACTGGTTGCCCCGCCACTGATCCAATTGGCGTCTTCTTCTGTGAAGCCTTTGACCCCAGGAATGATGAGTCTGCTCTTGGAGGCATGATCGGGTAGATAGGCGCTCACCAGCCCCCGTCGTCTTGCCAGGTCTCGTGTTTGCTCGAGTGTTAGGCCGTCTTTGCTCATCAACATCTCGAGTCGGCCGTCCTGACGGAGCCCGAACACCATTCGGATCCGTGGCAGGTAGTAACGGATCCGTTGGCCCATGCTGATGCTGTAAGCACCGGTGTAGGCCGCTGGCGGCTCTTCAAGGTCGTTGTAAACGCTATGCAGACCTCCGATGAATGTGTCGTAGAGATCGGACTTCTCGGCTGTCAGTTCGCCATAGCTGAAATCGACACCGCCGTCTTTGCGGATGCCGATCGAAGCGCGTTGACGAGCTGCGGTGCGATTGCGCCCCTTCCAGACCTTTTGTCCGAACTTGAGGTCTCCCAGGGGAACGGTGATCTCCTGGCCGCCTGCTTCGAGGTGACGCTCGTACATCGGCCCGGTGACGTAGGCCAAAGCGGCGCTGTCCTGGAAGGCATCCTGTTCACGGTCCCATCCCTCCAGCAGTCCGATCCTCACCTTGCGCGGATCGAAATCCAGGGCGTAAACCTCATCGTCAGGCACATAGCGAAACGCACCTCCGGCTTCACCCAGATTGTCGAAACTTGCGCTGGTGCCCTGCTCCCCTGGGCCAGGAGTGTCGGGTGCCAGGGCAATGAGCGTGGCGAACGTGATCAGGGGTAAACCAACGATCCAGAGCCGTTTGCGCACGAACCAAGCACGCCGCCTGCGGCGTGCTTTTCGCGGGGTCTTGTTCTTAGGAAGGCGTTGATGCGATTCAGCCTGAGGCTTGCGCGTTCTGGCCTGGGCCGATTTGGAGAGAGTGCTGGTCACCTGGCCACCCTCGCTTCAGCCCGGTTCGGATGCGGTTCGAACCAAGGCACGATGGCATGGTCCGCCACGAGCCATTTGCGATAGCTCTCATCGCAGTGGTGACCACCCGTCAATTGCCCAAAGGCCGGAATCAGCAGACGCTGTTGAGAAGGGTTGTACGCAAAGCAGGGCAGCCTGAGCCTGTCGCAACCGTTGCCAATGCCGGCAACTGGATGAACATGACCACAGACATTGAGCAACTGATCCTGCTGTTCAGGCGGTGGTTCCGGTTCATGACTTAACCAGAGGTCTCCGCATCGATAACTGGGCTGTTGAGGGAGCCCCTCGATCAGGCTTGAGCGGTCGTGGTTGCCTCCGATCAACTTCACAGGGCAGCCACAGAGGTGAGGAAGCGTACGCAAGATTTGGCGCAATCTCTCGGTTAGGCCAAGTTCTCCATGAATCAGATCCCCAAGCACAATCAGCAGTTCAGGGCTGAAGCGTTGGCAGAGTTTGATTAAGGGGTTGAGGGTGCCTCGATCGCCATCGCTAGGGATCGGGATGCCATGGCGTTGAAACAGTTCGGCCTTGCCGAGATGCAAATCAGCAACTAACAGCTGCCTGGAATGGGGTCTCCACAGAGCACGATCGGCCAGAAAAACTAGCTCTTCACGCTGCCATTGCCAGGTGTGACTTATCCCCGGCATGGGTCGAGCCTGATGTCAGAGCCGCAGTGCATTTGAGCATCTTGGCGAATAACCCCTGTATTGGCCAGCACATTCCTTGAAGAAATGCCAATGTGCATCCTTGTAATCGATTTGATTTCCGCATGACCCTGGCATTGCTTGTTGCTCTGGCTGGTTCGCTTGTGGCGATGGGCCTGATTGTGCGACGCCTCGATCAGGGTTGAAGCTGACATGCAGCCTCTGCGTCTTCTGCTGCTCGCGGTCACCCTCCTGGCAACCACCCCTGTGGATGCCTTTGCAAAGGTGCTTCGGGTTGGAATTAGTGGCACGGCTCCCTTTGTTGTGAGGGAGGGGAGTGTCTACAGCGGGATCAGTGTCGAAATCTGGCAGGACGTGTCCACTCGCTTGAATCAGCCGTTCGAGTGGGTTGGTCAGCCCAATACCGATGCCAGCCTGCGTGCCCTTGCGAAGGGTGATCTTGATCTAGCTGTCGGTCCGATCAGCATTACTCCGGAGCGACTGGCTGATCCGCATGTTGATTTCACCCAGCCCTATTTCCTGGCGGAAGAAGGCTTGATGGTGCCGATCACAGCGCCGACCCTGTTCAGTCGCCTCCAACCGTTCTTTGGCCTGGCGGCACTCTCCTCGGCTGGGATTTTGGTCTTCCTGCTGTTTGTTGTCGGCAATCTGATCTGGTTGGCTGAACGGCGCCGCAACAGCGATCAATTCCCCCGCGCCTACTTCCATGGCGTTGGCAATGGCATGTGGTTCGCGTTGGTCACACTCACCACGGTTGGCTACGGCGATCGTTCCCCCCAGTCCAGGAGCGGCAGAGTCATTGCCGGTGTGTGGATGGTCCTTTCTCTCGTTGCTCTTTCCTCGATCACCGCGGGCCTGGCGACCGCCTTCACCGTGTCCTTCTCAAGGACGGCGCCATCAGGGATTGAGTCTCTCGATGACCTCAGGCAGATGTCGGTCGCTGTGGTCAAAGGCACCAGCGGCGAATCCCTCGCAAGCTTCTATGGTGCCAAGCCCGAAGTGGCAAATACCCTTCCGGAGGCGATCACTCTGCTCAAGAACCACCAGGTTCAGGCCGTGATGTTCGATTCCATTCAGCTCCGGTACTACCTCAGTCAAAATCGGAGTTCTGGGCTCAAGGTCTCTCCGTTCTCTGTCGCCAAGCAGGCTTACGGATTTTCAGTGCCTGTAGGTAGCCCATTGCGCACCCCGATTGATGTGCAGTTGGTGAATATGCAGCTCGACGGCAGGATCAAAAGCATCACCCGTCAGGCCTTGAAGTAAGCGTCTTGGGAGCTTCTCCGGTCGAAGGACGGTCTCACACAAGGCTGTGGTGACGTCGGAGCCCATCTTCAATCAAAAAGGAGGCCAGGCTGCTGCAGCTGCGACCTTCTCGAAGGGCATGTTGCTTGAGTTGTCCCATCACCCCTCCCGGCAATGTCACATTGAGACGTTCGGACTCAGCTGCCTCGGCGACGTCTGCGGCGGATGGTGATGGTGTCTCTGCTTCGAGGCGTTCCTGCAGCTCCTTCAGAAGTGATCGCAGAATTGACACGTTGACGACACGTATTAGTGCCTAAATTGTAGCCCTTCTCCTCTGCTCGGAAGCGGCGGGTGCACGCGTTAACCTGGCCCGGACTTAACGGGAGTTGTGATGCGATCTCTGGCTATGAAGCTTGCCCCTGGCCAGGATCTGCGTCATGTCCTTGAAGCTCTGGCCCTCAGCCACAACGTGTCGGGTTATGTGCTTGGTGTGGTCGGCAACTTGTCTAGAGCCGCTTTTCAATGCCCAGGCCAATCGGAGCCGAATGTTCTTGAGGGTGACCTCGAAATCATCACGCTTCAGGGCCATTTCTCACCCGATGGAGCTCATTTGCACCTGAGCCTTTCCGATGCTGCTTGCCAGGTGTGGGGAGGCCATCTCGAGCCTGGCACGCTTGTGCTCAAGGGTGCTGACCTCCTCTTGGGACTGCTCGATCAACCTCTTCCTCAGGCACCATCCAATCTGGATCTCCACCAACCGACTCGAGTTAAGCCGAATTCTGTCGAACCCGTTGCTGCTCCGCGAGTGGAGGTGGCTGTGCTCCCAGGATGTCCCTGGTGTACACGTGCTATTCGCATTCTCCGCAGTCTCGACATTGCCCATGCGTTGATCACTGTCGACAGTGATGAGACCTACAACGCTTTGCATCAACGCAGTGCAATGACCACGTTCCCTCAGGTGTTCATCGACGGCTCTGTGATCGGCGGTTACGACGCTCTTGCTCAGCTGCATGCGGATGGATCTCTGGACCGACTGCGTTGACAGATCCTCAGACTGCTGACCTTTGGGCCCTCAAGCCCTGGTGGTGTCAACCATGGTCAATCCTGCTGACAGGGTTTTGCATCGCTTTCGCGAGTTGGTGGTTCTTTCACCTCATCTGGCTCACCATTGCCGTTTCGTTGGCCGTGTTGCTTTGGTGGGTGTTGTTTCTGGTTCTCGCACCAACGGCTTATCGCCTGGAGGCTGAGCAAAACCAGTTGGATCGGAACACCCCCTAAACGTTCGTCTGTGGTGTTGGATGAGCAGACTGCTGGTTAGGGCTGCTGCTCGAGCCGATAGCGCTGCTTTTCGCTCATCAGTTCGTTTTCCAATTGGCCAATCAGTCTGCTAACGAGGGACTGAAATTCGGGCTGGCATCCGCGGAATGCTGCTTTATGGCGGATCGGTTCGTTGCGGGTGCGTAGATCGGTGAGCATCAGTTCCAGGGCGTCGATGCTGGCGTTGCTGTTCATGGCTCGGATCCACCTTCCCGAGAGGCTATGACAGGGGCATGACCTGGCGATAGCCACCAGCCTCGATCACCTGCAGTGACGTGTCGAACAAGGTCGTCAGCGTTGGTCCGTTCAGGATTTGATCCTTGGGGCCGTCTTGCATCACAGCCCCCTCTTTGAGACAAATCACACGCTTGATCTCGGGGATGATGGCCTCCACCTGGTGGGTGATCATCACCAAAGTGGTTTGAGATTGACAGAGCTGACGAAGGTTGTTCAGCAGGCTGTGCTTAGCCCTCAGGTCAAGAGCATTGGTCGGTTCGTCAAGGACAAGCACATCCGGTTGATGGACCAATGCTCTCGCGATCAGGACGCGACGGCGCTGACCATCCGAGAGACACTTAAAGCGTTCCTGGGCAAGCTCGGCGATGTCAAAGAGCTCCAAAAGCTTGAAAGCACGATCCAGCTGGGTTTGGCTAGGTCTCTGATCCCGACGTAGCCCCACGGATCCAAAGAAGGCCGAGAGAACCAGATCGATCACACGCACGAGGCGGGGCACCCGCTGCTCGAGTTCGGTTGATACAAGGCCGATCCGTCGTCGCAACTCCCATTGCAGAGGTAAATCAGATCCGAGCAGTCGTAGGTGGGAGCCTGGTTTGACCACAGGATGAAGACTGCGGTCAATCAGTCGTACTAACGTGCTTTTCCCCGATCCATTCGGTCCGAGAATCGCGGTGTGTTCACCTGTGCGAAGGCTGAGAGTGAGATTGTGGAACACACATCTGGTTTCGATCCAGGCTTCAACGGCCTGCAGCTCAAGCCAGGGGTGAGTGCTGTCTTTCACTGAGTTGTTGTTGATGTCGTCCGTCTGTTCGCAGTGTGGATCAAGATCGTGGCGAGCGGATCGCTCTCTTGGTGGACGCCTTGTTTGTGCCCGATGTGGAGCCCCTCAGGGCGCGGTTGTGGTTCGTTCTAGGCCGCGTGGATCTCAGCAACGAATCAAGATCAGTTGGTGGTGGTGGTTACTGCTTGGTCTTGCCCTTGTGGTCATCCTCCAGCTTCTCTGAACTGGTTCAGTGACCTTTCGAAGGTGGATTGGAGCGCAGCTGCTGAACCACCAACGTCATGCAGCCGGCAAGCGCACGACTTTCTTTCAGTTCTGTGCTGTAGATCCTTCCCCTCTGGATCTGGGCAAGGCTCGCGAGGGTTAGATCCTGTCCTTCCATCAGAGTCAGTGCATCAACAGGCACTGGTAGTGGGCCCACGAAAACGTGCAGCAGTCGTTGCTTGTTGAGGTGGGTGAACCAGGGCATTAAGTGGCGGGCCCGCAGATTGATCTCTTCCAACAATTCCCGTCTCAATCCCACTTCGGCAGACTCACATGCTTCGAGATGCCCCCCGAACAGCCCCCAGCATCCAGGGGCAATGATCCCTTCAACGTCATCTCGGAGTTGCAGAAGCCAGCGGTCGTTTTGATGCAGCATGGCGACGGCTACCTCGGTGCGAGCAGTCATGGTTGAGAACTGGTGTCGCTGTCATCAGCTTGATTTAGATCATTCACCTGGTCTGTGGGTTCAAAGTGAGTGTTTGGTCAGATCAACTCGGGATGGTTGGGATCACCCTTGAAGGGACCGATCACGGCCGAGCTGATCCAGCCTCCATAGAAGCCGCCGGGTTGCGGTATCACTGGTTCGTCATTCAGCCAGCACCCATCCATCAGGCCTGGGTAGAGCGCGAACCAACCGCGTATCGACGCAAAGGCACGCGACGGTTGGTGATAACACCACACAGCTCTGGGCACCGTTCGTCTGTGGCTGCAAACGTCGAAGTAACTGGCCACCCCTTTCCATTCGCAGAAACTGTGACCTGAGGCTGGCCTTAACAGCTCCCTCTTGGTCTGTTCCGGTGGCAGGTAATAGGTGGGTGGGTGATAGGTCTCCAACACTTTCAAGCAGCCAGTGCCATCGAACAACACCTCATTGCCGACTTTGACAAGAACGTGTTCAGTGGCCTCTTCAATCCTGGGAGGACGTGGATAGTCGCGGACATGTTCCAAGGGGACCTGCTGCATCAGCGTTCACCGATGATGGCGACGGATGGTCAACACTGAGATGTCCAATTCTCTGCCCTTGCAACCGGTGGTCATCCTCGGTGGTTTCTTGATCACACCTGAGGCCTATGCCGGTATCGCCTCTTGGCTACGTAACCAGGGTGCGGAGGTGGCGGTCGTTCCAGCCAGTCGGTTGGATTGGATGCTCACAACCTGGGCGTTGGGTTGGACGCGTTTGCTGGACCGAGTGCATGAACGTGCGACGCACCTAGCCCGTCATTCGCCAACGGGGAAGGTGACACTCATCGGCCACAGCTCAGGTGGCGTGATGCTGAGGCTCTATCTCACAGACGACCTCTTCGCTGGTCGCTGTTATCGGGGCTCTGAAGTCTGCAATCGACTGATCAGCCTCGGCAGCCCGCATCAAGCCAAGCGCGCCACTCCGCTTAGGGCCATGGTTGATCGTCGCTTCCCTGGTGTGGCCGTCGACGGAATTGATTATTTTGCTGTCGCTGGTTGCCTTGATCTTGCCTCCGCCAATGCAAGTGGATTCAGTCGCCGCAGTGCTTCTGGCAGTTACCGCAACATTGCCGGAACCGTTGATGTCGACGGTGATGGCCTCGTGCCTGTGCAGTCAGCGTTGCTAAAAGGAGCACGCCATCTGGTGCTGGCTGACACGGCCCATGGCGGCTTGTTTGGTTCGAGCTGGTATGGATCGGATGACCGGATTGGGCTGTGGGCGAATCAGATTGGTTTGTAGCCAACCCAGTCGGGCTGGAAGGTGCAGGAGGTTTGATCAGGCGCGGGGACAAGATGAACTGGACCATAAAAAAGCCCCGCAATATGCGGGGCAAAAGAGCATAGGGATCTCGCTGCAGGGTCAATCGCAGGAGTCCCGACGAAGGGGTGAGATCAGACCAGATAGTTGCCGGCCAGAGTGAGATCACCTGCAGCGCCGTTGACACGTGCGAGGAGATCACCGCTTTGCCAGACATAAGCATGGCCGCCGGCATTGGTGACACTGACACCACTTGTGCCATTGCCAAGCAGGATCCGGTCTTGACCATCGGCGAAGTCGAGAACTTTGTCGAAACCAACACCCTTTTGAACGCGGAAGATGTCTCTGCCGCGGCCGCCGCTCATCACATCACCACCAGTACCACCGCACAGGTAGTCGTTGTGGTCGCCGCCGGAGAGGCGGTCATTGCTGCTGCCACCGTAGAGCCTGTCGTTCCCGGTGCTGCCAACGAGCGTGTCGCCTCCTGAGCCACCGCTGAGGTAGTCGTTGTGGGAACCACCATTGAGGTAGTCGTTGTGGGCGCCGCCGTAGAGCTTGTCATTTTGCGAGCCGCCGTAGAGCCTGTCAAGACCGGTGCTGCCAACGAGCTTGTCGAGGCCTGAACCACCGCTGAGGTAGTCGTTGTGGGAGCCACCATTGAGGTAGTCGTTGTGGGAGCCTCCGTAGAGCTTGTCATTTTGCGAGCCGCCATAGAGCTTGTCATGGCCAGTGCTGCCAATCAGACGGTCGAGACCTGAACCACCGCTGAGGTAGTCGTTGTGGGAACCACCATTGAGGTAGTCGTTGTGGGAGCCACCGTAGAGCTTGTCATTTTGCGAGCCGCCATAGAGCTTGTCATGGCCAGTGCTGCCGACGAGCTTGTCGAGACCTGAACCACCATTGAGGTAGTCGTTGTGGGAGCCCCCATTGAGGTAGTCGTTGTGGGAGCCGCCGTAGAGCTTGTCATTGCTGCTACCGCCGTAGAGCTTGTCGTGGCCGATGCTGCCAAAGAGTGAGTCGCGTCCTGATAGGCCGTAGAGCTTGTCATTCCCGATCATTCCATACAGCGAGTTGTTGGTCCGGTTGCCAATCACGGTGTCATTGCCACTGCCAGAGATGGCTCGCTCAAAAACGGAGTGGTCAGCAAAGGCAAGGTTTTTGACTTCACCACCGATGTTGGACCAGTAGGCATCCGTCATGCCTCGGGTTGTGACACGTAGGTCAATGCGTTGATTGTCAGCAAAATTGCGGACGTCAAGGGTGTCGTAACTGCCAGTCGCTTTGTCATGGTAGAAGAAGCGACTCTTGTCGATGTTGTTGACCATCTGATTCCAAACTGGATCAGACGCAAGCGAGATGTTGGTGTTAAAACCCAACGTGGTATTGCCAGAATGGGCATCAACGCTTGCCACATTGCTGTAAATATCACGGAAGGCGTAATAGTCCGCCGCCATCAGTGTCGCGTTGTTGAGATGGGAGCCCGTAATGGTGCTGTGCTCATTAGCTTGAGTGACTCCATCCCCGTTGTTGGGATTGAAGTAGCTCATTGTGGTGAGCAGCCTGGTGTCGTTCCAGTAATCAGAATCAGCGGCCCAGGTAACCCCGGCACCGTTGTAGTTGCCAGGATGGAGAAGGCCAAGCGTATGGCCGACTTCATGCACCGCAGTGAACCAGGAATAGGAATCCATTGCGGTGGATCCACCATTCCAGCTTGCAGCGATGTTGATGGTGGTCTGGCCCGATGCATTCGGTCCGACGTGAGACCAAGCTCCGGAGTCATTGTCTCGGAAGCGGATCGTATTGGCCCCACTGGTACTGACTTCGTTGAAGTTGATACCGAGTGCATTCGTGTAGTACTTGAACACGTCTCGGATCATGTTTTGTCGAGCCGCTGTCAGGCCGTTGCTGTCTTGAGACCAGCCGGTGACGTTGTAATTGATGTTGGTGATGCCGGACGCAAAGTAGCGACCGGATTTCATCTCATTAGCGATGCCGCTGATGGTTTTGATGGAAGAAGGAGTGACAGGCATGATCGTAATTGTGAGGGAACGAGAGATCGTTGATCTCCGTGCATTCACAATCGCCTTGATCAAGAATTGAGGTGCCAATCCCGATCAAGCATCCCTATGAGCTTGATCTCGGATTGGAGTGATTTGTCTCACTCGTCAATCAATAGTGTCGTGATATATGGGGTGCTGCAGAATGTTTTGCCTTCTGTTGTGGCCTTGTTCCGTCCTTGATTGCTCTCCTGCCATCAGCTGAGGCCTTCGCGGATGGCAGGGGAATCCTTAGATCGGTTTGTAGCCGACCCAGTCGGGCTTGAAGGTGCAGGACGTTTGATCGGGCGCGGGGACAAGATGAACTTGCCAACCTTGCAAGCTTTCGATGGGTAGGCAGTCGTCAATCCCACCCAGCCGATCCATGGCATGCAGGTCGTCTTTGTGCTGGTGCAAGGCACCACACAGCCAACGTTGCCGAGCTCTGGCTTTGGCTGCCTCAGCAGTGGGCGCAACAACGCAACCGCAATGATGCAGCTCTTGTAAGGAGTCGGCTTCATAGGCGCCCATGTTCACGAACCAGAGGCGCTGTTCCTGGGCTTCAGCAGTATTGAACTGCGACTGGCTTTGGCGTTGCCCCACCCGTTTCAATTCAATCGCATAGCCATCAACACAATGCATGGCGACGTAGCTGTCGATGTGCAGACCTCTACGACTGCCGAACCATTGCTGCTTCAGATCCGAAAAGGTGTCGTCGATCCGCTCACCAGCCACCCAACGCACGTCATGAAGCTCGACATGCGACTGGCGGGTGCGGCCACCTAGTACCACGAGAAAAAGAATGGTTTTCGATCTCATGGCGTCAGCGAAAGCCATAGCTGCAGCGGAGAGATGGATGCTGACCGTAGCTGCCTCCGGTGCATTGGCCTGGTGCTGCTGGGTTGCGTAAGCGCTTCCCGATGGGCACGGAGAAGCTGGTCTCAAACATTCGATCTGATTCACCATGCCAAGAACTGGCGAAACGTCTTATCCCTCTCGTTTCAAGGCGTCGGCCTGCATGCGTTGAATCCGTTCCAGTAGGGATTCATTGCTCATCCGGTTGTTCAGTCTCTCAACCAGAAGCGGAAAAGCCAGGGGGCCTGGTCGCGGTGTTGGCTGATGGATGATGTCGCTCTGCGCCATCCGTTCGAGTGAAGCCTTGAGGCGGGGCAGTTCCAACTGCTCCTTCAGCACTTCCTCACGGGCTTGGCGTAACAGCAAGCTTGAAGGCTCATGTCTGTTGAAGACATCGAACAGGAGAGACCCACTGATTTGGAGCTGACCCGTACTTTTGCTCTGACCCGGGTAACCCTGCACCAGCAGCCCAGCCACCTGGGCAATGCTGCGGAATCGTCGCTTGCACAGTTCTGAGAGATTCAGGGCTTGTTCCAGATCCTCCTCCAGGCATGCAGCATCCAAAAGATGTTCCATGTGATGGTTGACCAGCTCAGAAAATGGATAGTGGCGAGGAGCCAATAGCTCGAATCCGTAATCGTTCACCGAGACGGTGACCGTGCCTCGATGCAATCGTGTCAATCGGGTGGCAAACAGGAAGCCAAGTCCTTCGTGCACAAATCGACCTTCAAACGGAAAGACATAGAGATGGCTGCCTTCCTTCGTTTGACAGGTTTCGAGCAGCAGCTGATTCGCCTGTGGAAGGAGGGAGAGATCTTGCTGCCTTGCAAACAAAGGCTCTAAGGCTTGGAGTTCGGCATTGTCCAACTCCCCTCGTGCGGCCCTGGCAACCTCATTCCGAAGGTGGTGGGTGAGCAGATCCGAAAGGGCCATTTGACCACCAGCCCAGGCAGGAACAGTGGTGCTTTTTCGTGTGCTTGCTTTCACGTATGCGGTCATGTCGCGCAGACGCACAAATTCCAGTTGGCGGCCGGCGAAGAAAAAAACATCCTTCGCTTTCAGTTGACTGATAAAGGTTTCTTCCACGTGCCCGAGAACAGCACCTCGCAGAAAGCGGACTCGTATCGAAGGTGCTGATGTGATCGTGCCAATGTTGAGACGGTGCAAGCGTGCGATTGGACTTTGCTTGACGACCAGTCGTCCGTGTTCGTCGACCTCAAGCTTGCGGTAGCGCGAATAGGCGCCAAGGCACTCTCCTCCGTGCTGCAGGAAACGCAGACACCAGTTCCAGTCCTGATCACTGAGTTGGCAGTAAGTGGCTGTGCCTCGTATGGCCTGCAGGGTCTGATTGGGGTCAAAGCCTGGACCGCAGGCCAGGGTCGTGAGATGTTGCAGCAACACATCAAGGGGTTGATCGGGGGGGTGACGCTCCTCAACTAAACCTGATGAGAGCCCACGTCTCACGGCGCTCAGTTCAAGCAACTCCAGGGCATGGGTCGGCATGAACAGCACCTTTGAGGTGTCGCCTGGACGATGGCCGGATCGCCCTGCCCGCTGCAGCAAGCGAGCCAGATTCTTGGGTGATCCGATCTGCACAACCCTCTCCACAGGCTGAAAGTCAACGCCGAGATCGAGCGAACTTGTGCAGACAACCCAAAGCAGAGTTCCCGCTTTGACGCCGGCTTCAATCGCTTCTCGTTCCTGTCGATCAACCGCACTGTGGTGAAGGGCAAGCAGCCCCTCCATCTCGGGGCAGGCGAAACGCAGACATTGAAACCAGCGTTCCGCCTGGTTGCGGGTGTTTGTGAACAGCAGAGTGCTGACCGTTGGCACGAGCTGTCCCACCAGGTCTTCGTAACGACGGAGGCCGAGATGCCCTCCCCATGGAAAACCATCGATGCTGTCTGGAAGGACGCTGCTCACTTCAAAACAGCGTTCTCCTCCGCGCGTGATCAGGATGGGCTGACTGTTTTGGCCGAGAGCATGGCGGGCGGCCGTTTGCAGGTTGCCGATCGTTGCGCTGATGGCCCAGGTCTGCAGCTTCCTGTTCTGCTGCCGCAACCAGCTCAGGGCGAGCTCCGTTTGGGTGCCCCGTTTGCTGGCGATGAGCTCGTGCCATTCATCCAGCACCACCGTGCTCACACCGGCGAAAAGGCGTTTGGCATGCCGACTCGCCAACAGCACGCAAAGCGATTCTGGTGTGGTGATCAGGATCTGTGGTGGTGTCTTGATTTGTCGATTGCGTTCAGTTGTGCTGGTATCGCCATTGCGGATGCCGACCCGCAATGGCCAGTTCATCGTCTTGATTGGTTCCTCTAGGGCGCTGGCCAGATCACGGCTGAGGGCACGCAATGGCGTGATGTACAAGAGCTGAATACCGTCTCTCGCGGATGTTGCGGCGAGCATGTCCGCCATTGCCGCCATGACTGCGGCGTAGGTCTTCCCCGAACCTGTTGGCACCTGAATCAAGCCGGATTGTCCAGCTAGATGGGCGTGCCAGGCCTCCCGTTGAAACTGTTGAGGACTCCAACCTTTATGACTGAACCAAGCATGGATTGGCTCCAGAATCGACGTTTCTGGGATCAACGTTTCTCCCCTCGTGGGCTATTCAACAATTGCTCCGCACTCTCCACGCAATCTGCACTTTGCGCTGTGCGGTCGTGGCGCCAACGCAGGATGCGTGGGAAGCGCACGGCTAGTCCGCACTTATGTCTTTTGGAAGGTTGAATCCCCTCGAAGCCGAGTTCAAAGACCAGTTCTGGTTCCACGACCCTTGTGGGCCCGAATCGCTCGCGGGTATGGCTCCTGATCCAGCGGTCAAGCTTCAGAATTTCAGCATCGTCAAGGCCGGAATAGGCCTTGGCGAAGGTCACCAACTTGGATTTGTTGTCATCCGTCGCTCTGTCATCCCAAAGAGCGAAGGTGTAGTCCGTAAAAAGGTTTGCGCGGCGACCACTGCCTGCCTGGGCGTAGATCAAGACGGCATCTAGCCGCATGGGTTCAAGCTTGTATTTCCACCAGTGACCGCGTTGACGTCCTGCCAGATAGGGCGAACTCAGTTGTTTGAGCATCAACCCTTCGGCACCGCCTTCACCTGCAATTGTGCGCAGCTGCTCCAAGTCATCCCAATTCTCTAAGCGATGGCCAGAACTGTTTTGCAGACGCCAGCTCTCCTCAGTTTCCGCGACAGATTTCAGGGCGTTAAGCGCCGTTAGACGCTGCTCAAGAGGATGCTGTCGGAGATCCTGACCCTCTTGCTCAAGCAGGTCATAGGCGATGAACTGCACCGGGCATTCATGGCGCAGTTTGGCTCCTACGTTCTTACGGCCGATCCGGCGTTGAAGGTTACCGAAAGGAAGGGGACGGCATTGTTCACGTTCCCAACAGATCACTTCACCATCCAGCACAGTGTTGACCGGTAATGCTTTGGCCATCGTTACCAGCTCAGGGAAGCTGACATTCAGCAGTTCCTCACCGCGGCTCCACAGAAAGACGCCCTCTTTGCGACGGATCAGCTGCCCTCGGATCCCGTCCCATTTCCATTCAACCCACCAGTCTTCCGCTGGTCTGGAGACCATTCTCTCTAATTGCACCGGACTAGCCAGAAAGAAGGGGTAAGGCACAGCCCCTCGATCGCTTCGCGTTTGGTTCGCTGGTGCTGTTAGTTGATCAAACCACTCGGCACTCGGTTCAATCTCTCCCATTAGTCGTTCCAGCACATCGGTGTTGGGTAGAGAGAAGGCAGCGGCAATGGCTTTCACCACGAGGCCGCGGGCCACACCAATGCGAAAGCCACCGGTGATCAGTTTGTTGAGGAGCCAATGATGCTCTTCCGGAACCGCCGCCCAAATCGAGAGCATGGCCTCTTGTTGCTGGGTTGGGGAGGAACGCGCCAAGGACGGCAATAACGTCTCCATCCACCAGTGCAAGGCGGGTTTGTTCACCAGTGATGCGAGGAGGTCGCGGAGTTGTGGATCCGCCAGTTCAGGCCGTTGGAGGCATTGATCTTTCAACTGTGGCCATAACAGGCAGATCGTTTCAGCTGAATCGCCGACGTGGCTGTGGCATTCGTCGAATAACCACTCAGGACATGCGCTTGACTCTTGCAGGATCTCGCGTAATCGCCGCCCCGTCAGCAACCGACGTCGGCGTTCCCCGAGCAGCAGTGCCAAGGCCCAGCATCCATCCTTGGGATCAACGGCAACGAGGTAGTCCTTAAGCAACTCCACTTTGCGCAAGGAGCTGCTGGTGCCATCTAAGGAATCGATTAATTCACCGAATGTTTCCACCGATCGGGGTCAGGCTGAGGCCAAGGGCAACGTGTTGCAGGTGTTGGCTGAGCAGAACAAGGACCAGCACAGAATTGACGAGCCGAGGTTGACGTTAGGTCAACTGAGTTCGCTGAGGGGAGTGGCGTCGATTCCTTCGACTTCCTTGAGGTAGCGCACCAGCACATCGTTCTGGCCGTGGGTCACAAAAACCTTTTTCGCTTTGCTCTCCTTCACGGTTTGGATCAGGCCTTGCCAATCGGCGTGGTCACTGAGAACAAATCCACGTTCATACCCCCGTCGGCGTCGCGCGCCGCGCACAGCCATCCAGCCTGAGGCAAAGCCGGTTTGTGGTGATTGAAATCGGCGCATCCAGCTCGACCTGTGGGCTGATGGTGGTGCCAGCACGAGTCGGCCAGCCAGGCTTTCGTTCTTAGCGACTTCACTCACTGGACGACTGGGCAACATCGCGACCTTCGCTGAGCGGTAATGACGTGTGACGGTCTCCACGGCTCCGTGCAGCAAGACCTCATCATCGAGGCCAATTGCGGCGAGCTCTGCGAGGATTCTTTGGGCTTTGCCGAATGCATAACAGAACAGCAGAGACGGTCGCGTTGTGTCGCTTTTCCACCAGTTGCAGATGTCGTGCGCTATTTCTGCGCCATCAAGCCAGTGATAGATCGGTAGAGCGAACGTCGCTTCTGTGATCAACACATCACAGCTCACAGGTTCGAAAGCAGAGCAGCTGGGATCGGCACAACGTTTGTAATCGCCTGTGACCACCCACACTTCTCCATCGACCTCCACACGGATCTGAGCGCTGCCGAGAACATGGCCAGCACTATGAAAGGAAATGCTGGCGGCTCCGATCCGGTGACGTTCTCCATAAGACAGTGTCTGGAGGTTGATCTTCTGCCCGAGACGTTGGCGCAGGATTCCAGCACTGTTTGTGGTGGCCCAGTATTCCCCACACCCCGCCTTGGCATGGTCTGCATGCGCATGGGTGATCAGAGCTCTGCGCACGGGACGGTGCGGGTCGATCCAGGCATCAGCGCTGCTGCAATACAGTCCGCTGTCGGTGAGCTCCATAACTGGCATGACAACAGTCTGACCTTGCGATCACAGGGATTGCGCGCCGACCCTGGACGCCCGGCTCTCGAAGGCGGCAGCAGCATCGAAGCCCTTGTCCAGCCTCAATGCCGTTCGGGGCGTTAAGACGGGCTTCGATCAGCGACTCATCGCGAGCATTCGCTGGATCGGTACTTCCGCCTGGGCGCGCAAGGATTCTTCCATGGTGATCTCTGGCGAGAGAGACACCAGGCAGTCATGAAGCTTTTCGAGGGTATTGAGCCGCATGTAGGGGCAGGCGTTGCAGCTGCATCCATCGGTGCCAGGAACATCGAGGAATTGTTTGTGAGGAAGCCTCCTCTTCATTTGATGAATGATCCCAGGCTCAGTCAGAACGATGAACGTCTCGGATGTGCTGGTTTCGGCGTATTGGAGAAGTTTGCTGGTGGAACCAATGAAATCTGCCTGTTCAAGCAGTGATTGGATGCACTCGGGATGGGCGATCACTTCGGCATCGGCATGACGCAGTTGCAATTTGAGAAGTGCCTCCTCGCTGAATGTTTCATGCACGATGCAGCGTCCAGGCCAAAGCGTGAGCTCCCTGCCGCTCTGGTTCTGAACCCAACGGCCAAGATTGCGATCCGGAGCGAACAGAATGGGTCTGTCATCGGGAAGCTGTCGGACAAGATCGACGGCATTGCTGCTGGTGCAGATCAAGTCGCTCTGAGCCTTCACCGCAGCACTGCAATTGATGTAACTCACCACCAGATGATTGGGATGCTGGGCCTTAAAGGCAGCGAAGTCATCCGGAGGGCAGTCATCGGCCAAGGAGCAGCCTGCATCAAGATCAGGCAAGAGAACGGTTTTGCCTGGACTGAGAATTTTTGCTGTTTCTGCCATGAAGTGAACACCGCAAAACACGATCACATCAGCGTCGGTGTTGGCTGCCTTGCGAGAGAGTTCAAGCGAATCACCGATGAAATCGGCAATGTCCTGCACCTCTGGCTCCTGGTAATAGTGCGCAAGGATCACCGCGTTGCGCTGGCGCCTCAGGGCGTCAATTGCCGCTGCAAGTTCCGTGGGTGGCGGAGGGCCAGCCACGGCCGGTGCGGGAACAGAAACAGCGGCCATGAGGACCATCTGCGGCAGGATGGGGATCAGCCTAGGCACCGCCCCTGACTGCAACATCCCCAAGCCTTCGCGTGGCCATCGCTGGTGATCTGCATGGGGTTTGGTCTGATGCGGATGCACGTCTGCTCGACTGCCTCGCCCCCGATGCCGTTTTGTTTGTCGGTGACCTCAGCGACGGGGATCACCGCCTGACGAAGGCGATCACACGTCTCTCTATCCCTGTGGCGGTGATCCTGGGAAATCACGATCGCGGCCGCGACCGCAGTGGGGCTGTTTTTCAACAACAGATTGACCTGTTGGGTGATCTGCACTGTGCTTGGCGGATGCGTAACTGGGACACCCCCTGCTTGGGTGTTGTTGGCTGTCGTCCTGGGACGGCTGGTGGAGGTTTTTACCTCTCCCCTGCTGTTCAAGCGGTCGTTGGTCCGCTCACCATGGAACAGTCGGCCGAACGGATTGTGGCGGCATGTGGTGCGGTCCCTGACGATTGGCCGCTTGTTTTACTCGCTCACAGCGGACCGACTGGACTGGGGTCTGAAGCGGGTGATCCCTGTGGGAGGGATTGGAAAGCGCCAGCCTGTGACTGGGGGGATGGTGATCTGGCTTTGGCCCTCGATCGCCTCAACTGCCAACGTCGCCCCCAGCTGGTGGTGTTCGGTCACATGCACCATCAATTGAAAGCGAACCAAGGGCAGCGCCGCACTTTTCACCGCGACCGTCATGGCACGGTTTACCTCAATGCGGCCTGTGTCCCTCGTCGAGGCCTGGATGGGGAGGCTCGAAGCCTGACCCACTTCTCCTGGGTCGAGTTCGGCCATGGTCAGCTCAATCATGTCAGTCATCGCTGGTACCTGCCCGATGGATCTTTGGCCTATGCCGAAACCCTTTATCAAGTTGGCGATGGCATCCCGTTATGAAGGTGCTGGTCTATCTCGCTCTCAGCAGTCATGGCTATGGCCACGCTGCCCGTCAGGCGGCCGTGGTTTCGGCGTTATATGCGTTGCATCCGTGCTGGCGCTTCGTCGTCAGTTCCAAAGTGGATCCAGCCTTCCTAAGGCTTGTTTTCGCTGGTTTGCCCGTTCTCTTTCGGCAGTTGCGCTGGGATGTGGGGATGGTGCAATCCGATGCTCTCAACTGTGATCAGCAGGCCACCTTGATGGCCCTGCGCACCCTTGAACACCATCTCCCGAATCAGATTGACGAGGAAGCTCTCTGGATTAAGGCTCAGGGGTTGCCTGTAGTGGTGCTCGGTGACATCCCACCTGCGATCAGTACGTTGGCCCGACGCATCCATGCACCGCTGGTCTGGATGGGTAATTTCGGCTGGGACGACATTTACTCACCTCTGGGTAAAGCCTTTGATCGTTACTGCCTTGAGGCCAGGGAGGCTTATGCCAGCGGTGATCGTCTGCTGCGCATGCCATTTGATCTGGCGATGGACTGGGGTGTGCCTGAATCCAGCATCGGACTGATTTCGGCCCAGCCCAGACCTTTGCCTTTGGATCTTCAGCATTGCCTCCGCAGCCTTCAAGCCCGATTGGTTTTTTTGGGCTTCGGTGGTTTGGGTCTCTCGATTGATCCCCGATTGTTTGATCTCTGGCCTGACCATCATTTCCTGATGGCGCCTCCTTCAGATCCCCGTGATGCCGACAACCTGCGGGCCATCACCAACGTGACGTTACTGCCAGCTGGAGTTCGACCTGTCGATGTGATCCCCTTGTGTGAGCGCTTGCTGGGCAAACCTGGTTTCAGCACGTTCTCTGAGGCGCTGAGCGCTGGCTTGGGTTTGCATGTCGTAGAGAGAGAAGGCTTCGCAGAGGCGAGGGTGTTGATGCAAGGTCTGCGTCGTCATGGTTCTCATCGTCTCCTCTCAGCCCGCGGCTTTGCGGAGGGTGATTGGCAGCTGAATCATCCTTTGATCCCAGCCACGGATCAACCTTTACCGGCTAACGGTGCTGAGGCCGCTGCCCTGGACATTTCCCGTTTTGTGAAGCGCGGATCCGCTTAAACGACTCTGAGATAAGCCTTCCTTATTCAAAAGCCGCTTGGATCCTTGAGTTGGCTGAAAGCCAAGTCTCAAGGGCCAGCTCAGCGGCGAGATGCCATTCAAAAATCAACATCAATGCCAGGACGGTTGCCTCACTGTCTGATGTGGGATGGGCAAGGGTGATTCTTTCGGGAGAGTTCGGTTGACAACGGACATGAGTTTTTCTGCTTATTTCAGAATTCTCTTCCTTGTTGTGGGTGCCATCCGCTTCTGGTTCTCCACTGGTGTGTTCAACACCGTTGCTCCCTGAACGCAATTCATGACTTTTCTTGCCCCGACCACCTGCCGTGTTCTTGCAGGGGCCGTCGCAAGCTGCTTTGCCTTCATTCCATCGGTTGCAGTTCAGGCAGCAACCATCCCTTTCCCTTCGCCTGAAACCTCCGCACGGTCTCTCTCAGTTCACTTGCCCGAGGAAGCCCCGGCAATCGGCCTTCCTTATGTGATCACACCTGAGCGCCGGGCCCTGCTCAATACCATCCGTTTCGCTGAAGGAACCTGGAAGGGCGGTCTTGACCTTGGTTATCGGGTCATGTTCGGAGGCGGTCTGATGGCTTCCCTCGAACGTCATCCCAATCGGGTGATTTATTCCTCTCGTTATGCCAGTGCTGCTGCGGGGGCTTATCAGTTCATGCCCTTCACCTGGGAGATGGTTCAACGCAGCATTGGCGTGCGTGGTTTCGGTCCTGAAGCCCAAGACCAAGGGGCTATTTATCTGATCCAACGCCGGAAGGCCCTTCCCTTGGCTGATACCGGTAACCTGACACCCAAACTCGCTGCTCTGCTTGCTCCTGAGTGGGCCTCGTTCCCCACGCTCCGAGGAGTGAGTTACTACGGACAACCGGTTAAACGTTTTACACGGTTGCATAGCTTTTATAACGTCAGCCTGGCTCAACTTCGTCGTGTGCGCGATCAGCGCCGAGAAGCTCTGTCTACAGATCAAGACGAGACTGCCAAGCCTTCAGGTCCTGTTTGCCGGCCTCCGACCATCCTCTGCGGCTTCTGATTTCTGCTGCTGGCACACCTGTAGAGCCCTCAGGATCCATCTGATTCCTCCTGCTTCCGACCAACAGTCGCCTGTGCAATCAAATAGGCCAGCACCGCACCGCCAAGGAATCCCATCCCATTGCGTAGAACGGGCAGGAGGTCACTCGTTCGGGTCACCACCGGTGCGATGCCGAAGATGCCAAACAGCATCACCCATAGCGGAGACAGCAGCAACAGCCACGGCCAGGCGATCAGATCGCCTTTCTCCCTGGGGTAAGCGGCGAATCCGGCTATCAGTCCACCCAGCACTGAGGTGGTGAGGGTCCAGAGCCATTGCTCGAGCGGTAGCCCCGGTACGACCTGGCACCCCCCACGATCCAGGCAAAGCTCAACGGCATCTAAGGCTGCATAGATCGATCCGTCTTCACCGTTGTCTCGCACATAGAACTGATTGCCGTAGCGCGTCTGCAGTTCCACCCACCAGGTGCGCGGCATCAGAGCGAAAAAGGCATCCCCCACATTGAAATTGAGCAGGTTGCCGCCGCGAGGATCTGCGATCAGCAAAACGCTGCGCTCATCCAGGCCCCAGAAGTCCTTCACCGCCAATCCCGGAGTGCGCTCGAATTGGGTGAGCACACGCAGTTTCCAGCCGGTGCGTTGCTCAAATGCCGTCAGGTTGGTTTCGAGTTCTGCACGTTGCCGATCGCTGAGTGCTCTTGCCAGATCAATGACGGGGGTGGGGTGATCCGGTAGCAATTCAGGATTGTCGCTGGCCCAGGCCGGACTGCCTGCGATCAGCAGAACAACCAGGGAGAGCATCGCCAGGACAGGGCGAAAGCCTCGATGTGCTCCCATAGCTCCAGTGCAGTGATCGGCATTCTCTCGAATGGAAAGCCTCGGTGCGCCCTGTCCGGCCTGGATGGTCACGCGGTTTGAAGAGGCCGGTGGAACCATCTCCTTCCGTCGCTTCATGGAGTTGGCTCTGCATGATCCCGACCATGGCGCCTACGGAGCCGGCACCCTGCGCGTTGGGCCTGACGGCGATTTCGTCACTTCTCCATCAATGGGTCCGGATTTCGCGTCTCTCTTGGCTTTGCAATTGGTGCAATGGTTCGATCAACTGGCGGTTCTGCATCCAGAGGCATCTCTTTGCCTTGTGGACATCGGTCCGGGAGAAGGCGATCTAGCGGCTGATCTCATCACTGAGTTGCATCGCTTGCAACCGGAATGGCTTGATCGCCTCGAGCTGGTTCTGGTGGAACTCAATCAAGGGATGGCCGCTCGCCAACGGAAGCGCCTCGATCAGGTCAACTCGCTGGCGGTGTGCTGGCGCAGTCTTGAGCAATTGGCCTCAGAACCACGAATCGGTGTCTTTCTTGCTCACGAATTGCTCGATGCACTGCCCGTAGAACGACTTGTGAATCGAGAGGGAGAACTGAATCAGTTGTTGGTCACTGCTGCCAAGGGATCGGATCAGACATTGAGGCTTCAGTGGTGTGAACGCCCCTTGCCTGTTGATCTGGCACAGGAACTGCAATGGGCTCAGCATCAGTTCGATTTGGTCCTGCCTCCTGAGGGAGCCCCAGAGGGTTGGACCACGGAATGGCATCAAAGTGTTCCCGACTGGCTCCAGTCAGCGGCAGGTGCCCTAGGCCACGGAGTGCTGCTGATTGTTGACTATGCCCATGAGGCTGCGCGTTATTACAGCGCCCTTCGCAGCGCCGGTACCTTGCTTGCTTACCGCCAACAGAAGGTGTCGGACGATCTTCTCGGCCATGCAGGTTCGACAGATTTGACAGCACACCTTTGCATCGACACCCTGATCGCCCAGGCGAAGGAGCGGGGGTGGCTCTGCCTGGGTCACTGCCGACAGGGGGAGGCATTGCTGTCTCTCGGCCTGGCTGAACGCTTGCACAATCTGCAGAGACTGCCAACGGACCAGTTGGCCCTCGCTTTGCAGCGGCGGGAGGCATTGCTGCGTCTTGTGGATCCTGCGGCTCTTGGTGACTTTCGCTGGATTGCCCTGCAGCGTTGCCGAGATCCTTCGGACGATCCTCTGCCTCTGCAGGCGCGATTCCTTGAGCCTCCCTCGGAGATCAGCTGAGAGAGTCCAGGCAGGCTTTGATCTCATCGCTGCTGACATCAGAAGCGATATGGACAGAACCGATGGTGGAGGGAATCACGAATCTGACTCGGCCGTCTTGCACCTTCTTATCTCCTTGAAGGGTGTTGAGAACGGCATCCTGTGCCAAGGCCGGCCAAATCGCGGGTAAGCCGCATTTCTGCACCAATCGGCGTTGTCGATCTGCATCAAGGCGACTCCAGTCGCCACGTAGAACCGCAAGCTCTCCAACGGCCACCATGCCGATGGCAACGGCTTCTCCATGCAGCCAGGTTCCGTATCCAGTGAGATTTTCGACCACATGCCCGAAGGTGTGACCGTAATTGAGGATTGCGCGGCGACCGCCCTCGCGTTCATCGGCCGCTACCACCTCGGCCTTGGCCTGGGTGGATCGTTCGAGAATGGTTTGCAGGTTTTGTTCGCCTAGACCGGAAGCATCACTGAGTGTCTCGATGCTTTCGAGAAGAGCAAACAGCTCGGGATCTCCGATCACTCCGTATTTGATCACTTCTGCCATCCCGGCACGGAATTCCCTGGCTGGCAGTGTGTTGAGTGTTAACGGATCAATCAGCACCAGTTTGGGTTGATGAAAAGCCCCGATCAGGTTTTTCCCCCCCGGGTGATTCACGCCGGTTTTGCCTCCGATCGCTGCATCCACCATTGCGAGCAGCGTGGTTGGCACCTGCACAACCGCGATACCCCTTAACCAGGTTGCCGCTGCAAAGCCCGTCATGTCTCCCACGACCCCACCACCGAGGGCAACCATCAAGGAACCGCGTTCGAGCCGTAAACGATGGGCTGCATCGTGAATCTTGCTCACCGTGTCCAGATGCTTCTGGTCTTCTCCGGCCTCGATGACCAACAGTTCCGGTTCGTAGCCGCTGTCTCGCAGGCTCTTCATACAGATCTCCCCATAGGGAGCGGCCACATCCGGGTTGCTGACAACCAGCACCTTGCGCGGTGCAGGGCGATCTGTACGCAGAAGTTCCTCGCCAAGACTCTGAAGTGATCCACTCCCGATCACGACGTTGTAAGGGTTCAACGCGAGTTTGACGGGGATGCGTTGCATCAGAGGGCAATCAGCGCCATGGGGCGCGGCAGAAGACCGCACCACTCTGCCGTCTAGATCGGCTATCCCTCCTAACCTCCGCGAAGAATGCTGAGAGTGCATGGGCCACAGGCTTGACCTAGGCAAATGGCGCCAGACAATTACGGCCTGGTCTTTTCTCACACCTGCGCTGGTGTTATTGGCCATTTCGGTGCTCGTGCCTGCTTTGATGGCCTTGGTGATGACTTTCACCCAGACCGGCCTGGATGTTTCCGAACCACTGCGCTTTGTTGGCTTCGCCAATCTGCAGAGGTTGAGCTTGGATCCGATGTTTTATCGGGTGCTCATCACCACGTTGCTCTATTTGATTGGGATCGTTCCCCCCATCGTTTTGGGGTCACTCGCTCTGGCGGTTCTGGTCAACCGTCGTTTACCGGGCATGTATGTCCTCCGTGCAGGCTTCTACACACCAGTGCTCGTTTCGATTGTGGTGGCAGCCATCGCGTTCCGATGGCTCTACGCCGAAAACGGTCTGGTGAACGGCTGGCTGGTGGCGTTGCTAGGAGACGCATTTGCGCCAATCGGGTTTCTCACTAACCCGCTTCTGGCACTCCCCTCGGTGATGCTCGTGACGTTGTGGAAGGGGCTTGGCTATTACATGGTGATTTTTCTCGCAGGCTTGCAGGGCATCCCTCAGGAGCTCTATGAAGCTGCTGAGCTGGATGGCAGCGATGGCTGGCGTAAACATGTTGATATCACTCTTCCCCTTTTGCGCCCGTATATCACTCTTGTTTCAGTGATTTCTGCGATCGCGGCCACCAAGGTTTTTGAGGAGGTGTTTCTCATGACCCAGGGTGGGCCAGCCGATTCGACCCGCACCCTTGTCTATTACGTCTATGACCAGGCGTTTTCGGAACTCGAGATCAGCTATGCCTGCACAGTTGGCTTGGCCTTATTCCTGCTGGTGATGGTCCTGACTCTGTTTCGTTTGGTTTTCGCCGGCGAGCGAGGATTGATCTGAACACCATCAGCCACAACCCCCTTTTCATGACCAGCGCAGCAGCTGACAACCGACTCTCCCGGATAGGCGTCGTTGGCGGTGGTCAGCTGGCACGGATGCTCGTTGATGCGTCTCGTCAGCGGAATGTGGAGGTGATCGTCCAGACCCCTTCTCTGGCTGATCCAGCTGCCCAGATTGCGGCGGACGTCATTGAGGCGGATCCTGTTGATGCTGACGCCACTCAGGCATTGCTGAAGCGATGTAGCAGCATCACCTTTGAGAATGAGTGGGTCAGCATTGAAGCCCTGACAGCTCTTGAGCGCAAAGGAGCTCGGTTTCGCCCCTCGCTGGCCAGTCTGAAACCCCTGGTGAACAAGCTTCACCAACGTCAACTGCTCGATCGGTTATCCATTCCAAGTCCTGACTGGGTTGAACTGATCTCTATCGATCCAGGTTCTCCGTCATTACCCAAGGGCTGGTCGTTCCCTGTAATGGCCAAGGCCGTGACCGGTGGCTACGACGGCAGGGGCACCAGGGTGTTGAAAACCATTGACTGCCTGGCTGAACTGTTGCGATCCGTCGATCCTGACGACTGGCTCTTGGAAGCCTGGGTCGATTACGAGCGCGAACTGGCCCTGGTGGTCAGTCGCGATCAGTCCGGCCGGGTTCGGGCTCTGCCTTTGGCTCAGACGCACCAATCGAACCAGGTTTGTGATTGGGTGTTTGCGCCGGCGGATGTTGAGCAGCTCGTTGAGGCCACTGCATACAACATTGCTGCATCCCTTCTCACCACATTGGACTACGTGGGTGTGATGGCGATTGAGATGTTTTACGGATCTAAGGGGTTACTTGTGAATGAAATTGCTCCACGCACTCACAATTCGGGCCATTTCTCGATTGAGGCCTGTCACAGTAGTCAGTTTGATCAACAACTTTGCATTGCAGCTGGCCTCGACATTCCCGATCCTGTCCTCAAGGTGCCCGGGGCATTGATGGTCAATCTGTTGGGGTTGCCTGCCGATCAAGCGACTTCTCTGGATCAACGCCTTTCTGCCCTGCGTGCTGAACCTTCCCTCAATCTTCATTGGTATGACAAGCAAGGTGAAAGTCCTGGTCGAAAACTGGGTCATGTCACTGTTGTGCTCGATGGCGAGGACGCATCCAGTCGCTTGCGTCAGGCCATGGACGCCTTGCAACGGGTGCGCTCTATCTGGCCTTTGCCCTTAAATTGATGAGGGACTGCTGTGTTGGTGACGGCCTTTCTCTAGTGCTCTGATCTGACTCTCTATCGACTTGGGGCGACTGTCGTGACGGTGCCGTAAACCGGCCTCGTAGCCGGAAACGAATCCCCGCTTTGTTGCCCCTTCTGGTTCTTCCAGGTCGATCACTGGGGCTCGCACGGCACAGCGGTTCACCCCTTTCCACGACTGGGTTCTTGTTGAGACACATCCTGAGAAGTACCCACAAAAGTACCCACAGAACGGTACCCACAGTTTTGTTTTGTTAAGAGTGTCGGTGGGGTTATGAGGGCTGGTGCTGGTACTGGGACGGCATCACTCGTTGGGCTCTGGGAACAGGTTGCCTTCTTGGTCCAACACCTCCACGACTTGGACAACCTTGAGGTACTGGCAGCCGACGTCCTCTTCATCGACCTCTTCGATCTGAAGCCTCTTTAGATATTGAGAGGCGCTCATGACCCAACAGGCGTTGAGTGGGTCCTGAGGTTGGTACCCGTCACATTGAGATTCAGGTTCACATCGATGGCATTATTGGCCAGACCTTCAGTGGCCGTCTTCAACAGTTCAAGTTCAGCGATCTGTTGAGGGATACGGTCCAACTCAGCTTGGATCGAGAGGATCTGTTGCTCATAGCTGGTCTTGGCAGCTTGTAGATCTGCAATTTGGTCATTGATACCATCAAGGATTTGGTTGTAGTTGTGAGTCATAGTGATGTAGTAATAAGGTTTTTCTTGGCGTTGTCTATCTTCAAAAATGCGATCCACTGTTGAATGGAGCGGGAAGTCATATGGACCAACATCACCTTATGCGGGCCATCAACATAGGCAGAGTATTTGTCCATTAACTCAACAGCAGATTGGTGAGCATCAGCAAGATCTTGGATCAGTAGCTCACGCTGGAGTCCACTAGCTTCTCTTAGCTCTTTAAGAGCAGACACAAAGCGTTTATGGTGTACGTCTATTTGAGACGTCAGGTAAGTTCGATTTACTTTCATTTGTATTGATTAAAAAATTGCCACTACCTGAACTTGCATCAGGATTGATCTCTTCAGGTCCGAGTCCACCCTTCTCATTCCCTTAGAGATCGTTCGTCTATACGCAGCGGCTTGTAGAGACAGAGAAGAGAACTTAATGCTAATTAGAAAAATTCCCTGCCTCAAAGTCTTCTGACAGACCTAAAAGGTCAAATCACATAACTACTCTGATTTGCATGATCAATTTAAGAAGAGAGACTCCTGGTCAATTCTCCTAGCGGTGTGCATCCCGCTGTTATTTATTTAGGTGGCTGGTGCCAGGAAGATTACTAATACTCGCCTGAATAGTAGTAATACTGTTGGACAGCCTCTTGATACTCCGCTTCATCACACAGCTCTTCAAAGAGCGCTACATCCTCATCAGACGCATCAGTCAAAAGAGAGACCATATGACGATCTTCTCCAGACATAGCGCCATCTCCATACTCCAGGCCATCAAGGAACAACTCTTCTGCGATTGAGCCCTCCTCTTGGCCTTGAACAAAGATCTTGTCCTTCTGCACCTTCCTTAGGTGTTTGACAGGCTTCTGGTACTTGATGCCCATATCAGCAAGACCAGCTTTGATGCCAGTTGGTTGCCGTGTAGGAGTAACTCGTTTGGATCTAACAGTTGCCTCTTCGACTTTCAATCGTGAAGACAGTGGAGGGCGTTGCTTATATCCATAGTGCTCATTCATCACTCTTGACCAATTTGGAACACATAGTTTGCATATCCATCAAATGCTTTCAGTACGTCCTCTTTGGTGACAGCAACAACGCCAAGAGCCACCTGCAATGACAAGACTGTCGTCAATGCGATGCTTTCACGAGTATTGAGCAAGTCAGTAATAGTCAGGTCACAGAGCCCAAGTCGTGAGTTCACTCTGTAGATCGTGTCTGCTTTAATTGTTGAGCCACCAATGCTTGGCTTTGGTTCCGGCGTGTGGGCAGCCTTGATAGCGTTATAAGCATTCTTGAGGATATGCTTCTGTTCGTCATCCAAACGCACCCTGCAGCTACAAAGGTATTGAAGTTTGCTAGTTGGTTTGGCACTTGTAAAAGTCATTGGCTTGTTCATTGTTTTGATTTAGTACGGGGTCTGATAGCTCGACGCGATAGGTCAGCATTATTGGCATCAAGAATTGATTGTTCAAACTCGATGGCTTTAGGGTTTGATCCAAGGATCGGTACGTCAGTCAGCGATTCTCGTCTCTTGTGATGCTGTTGGTTCTGCAGCTTGATCTCATTAGGAGTGACGCCGCTGTGTTCAACACGCAGGCCTCCTATCCCATGAGATTCATTAGGTTCTAGCTGTGGTGTCTCAAGTGCAATTAATTCACCAGCAGCATCAACAGTGAGATCACAAGAACAACAAGGACAAACAAGATAAAGTTCATCTTCCATCAGCCAATCCTACGAATTCTTGTCTTTGCAGAAGGACCAACAATTTTATTCGTAGGTTCCAAACCAATGGATGGTGTGTCAATCGAAGGCATTCCGATCTTTTGATTGACGATCTTGCTCTCTACTTCATTCCGTAGATACTCTTTCCAATCAATACGACGAGAAGCAGCAAGACGTTTCAAAGTCTCAATAGCATCAGCCGACAACTTCATTGAGAAGGTTGCTGACTTTTGTGCTTGTTTGATCTTTGATTCAATCTCTTGGGCTGGTGCTGATGGAGGTTTCACAGCATCAGCATTAATCAACGCTTCAACAGTTGAAGGATCACTCAGGTTTAGTTCAGGGTTGTTGTTAGTCATTTAAATCAGTAAATAGAATTTTGGTATTGCTCAGACAACCAGTTGATCATTTGAGATTTATAGTCATGGTCGGGACTATCCATAGCCCTGTCGTAAGCTTCGATATCTTGAGGACGAAGATTTTCTGCAGCCCACTCAGTCATTGCCTGGTAATTCTCATCTCCAAAATGCTCAAGGACAGACTCATTGAATTGAATATCTAGTTCGTCCTGTTCAGACTCTTCTTCGATCTCTTGCTCAGGTTCTGAATACTCTTCGTACGCATCTTCACCAGACCAGTTCTCCAGATAATAGTTGTAGAGATTTAAGATGGCTTCTTCCATGACTGGGTAGTCATTGGATGCCATGATCTGATCAAACTCTTGGATCTGTTCTGGATTGAGATTCTGAGACCCCCATTGCTTAAGATCATTAAAGGCATCATCACCACCAACAAGACCACGAAGTTGCTCGAGATCATATTCAGGTAACTCAGCTCCCCTTAGAAAATCTTCGGAGTGAGTCGTGTCGTATTCATGTTCGACATCCCCGTTGAATTCATTGAACGTAAGTAGTTCATCCTGGTGTCGATCAAATTCAGTAAGGACAGCATCTCTTTGTCCTGCCCAATCGATATTGGCATTATCGTAAGAGATCACCTCTTCGCCTGTAGTTGGATCAAGAGAGATATCGGGGGTTACTGTTGCCCCATGGTTAAAGTTCATTATTAAAGTCAAATAAAGTGTTCAGTAAAATCAGTCAGACTGTAGTTGTCTAACTAAGTATTGGTTGGTTAAGGGAGTGCGAACAACTGCAACTCCCTTATCGGTAGATAGGTAATTGAAAACCAAGAAAAGGATTCCTTGGGAAACTAGAAATTACATGACCCGAGTAATTAGTTGCATAACAACTAGAAAGGTTTCGCGATGACAAGGAAACCCTCAAAAGCTTTTATCGTCTTCATTTGGTTTGGACGGTGTTGGTGTCAGGTCATTTCAAGCTGCTTATCTGCCTGAAACTGCCTCATCACACCAGCCATGACAAACGTTGGCAAATCTGCTGCTCGCTTCTCATTGTTAGGTTCTTGATGGTTGATACAGTTCAATACTTCATCCGCTTCCCAGTCAATAGGAAATGGAGTAGTCCTGCTGTACTTCCTTTCGATGTAATCCTTGCAGGATTGAACCTGCTCAGTATGGTTACTCATAATTGATAGCTCTACTGTCTATTAAAAGTCAATGTCACATTCACGTTCAGGACGACCAAGGTCAGGCAATGGTGTCTTCTCGTAAAAGTCAATGTACTGTGCATGAAGATAGATCATGCCATCTTCACGATCATGGAAGTTAGCCCTAACAGACACCTGTGGACTAGGTTGAAAGAATGGTCCGTCAGTGTCATCAGGATCTATATTTAACTTTGGTGCAAAGAGTTGGCTTGTAAATAAAGATCCATCTCTTTTCTCGTAGTTTGGCCTGGGCTCTTTCATTGAGTCTGAACCCATTGACATCAACACCTCAGATAAAGCCCTCTCTCCTGCTTCATACAACATATGCATAGCGCCCATGTCCAATGGTTGATACTGGGCAATAAACTCGCCATAACGATTTGGTCTAACAAGAAAGTCACTGTCAATTAGATAAGCATCGAAACTTATTTCATGCTCACTTGGCACTAAGACAGACTGGTCATTAAAAAAGGTTTTACGTTCAGAATAAGTAAAGTTCATTAGGAATCAATTTAGTTTTAAGTTTATACAGTAATCACATTGTCAACACCGTATTTATTGACAAACATATTGACAACAGAAATAAGACTCCGTTGTTCAGTTTGCTCTTTAATACCTACGATATTATTGATTTGTAGTGTACCTTTAACGCTTGGATTCAATCCTGAGTTAATGGCTGCAATACGCTTTGAAGGATTGTTGGCTTGTCCAATGACGAACTTGCCAGAATGCAGTTGTACTACAAAGACAAAATCTGGACGGTAAGTCTTCGGTGCAGTGGATTGCTTTGTTTGGGTGGTATTAGAAATGGCTTGCATAATTAATTAGCAATAAGGTTTAGCAATTCAAATGTGATAGGGGCTGGTGCAGGGGCTATTAGTGCAGGGCAATCATGCACATTTCATGTGCTCTATTGCAGGGCACTAGTCTCCCTGGCATCAGTCTTTTATCTATTAAGGCTGGTGCTAGTACAGTTAGTGCAGGGGAGTCCTGCTCATTTCATGAGCCCTACTCCAGGGCACTGACCGCTTGGCATCAGTCCTAATCTAGGTTTAACTCGTCGAACTTGCCCTTCGGGCGTTCTCCTCGTATAACACTAGGTTTTGTTTGTCTATTTGGGATTCTCCTCCCCCTCTTCATAGTACTGTCAAGTTTGGAGGAGGTGAATTTGTTGTCTATTTTTTACCCCTTCCTTATAGATGATATTTTATTTGCATCGTGGTATTGGAAAGAGGTGTGTCTTTAGTTAAACAGGTAGACAGAGTCAAGTACTTGTGTCAGCTCTCCCTTACCCTGTGTGAGCCTTGGGAGCTGTTCTTCTGTCACTCCTAAGGAATCTGCTAGGTCTGCTAAAGGATCGCCTTCACAGACCTTGTAGAAGCCTCTCCGGATGTTTTCTAAAGCAGCATCCATATCCACAGGTTGAACCTTCAGACAGTCATGGATAACAGCTATAGGTCTTGACCATTCAGTAAATGCAATCTTGAGAAGAGAAGCATCCCAGGAATGGATGTAGGAAGGAGGACAGGCAGTTTGGATCTTTTTTGTATCAGGACCATCTACACCTTGAGGAACCGTCACCTTTCCTAGATGACCAGTCCTAATGTCAATGGATTTGTATTTAAACTCCCTGAGTCGAATGGTGTCGTCACTAGGAGTAGTCCATTCAAATTCAGTTAGTCCATTATCCACTGCTTGTTTGGCCAGTTTTGCCAGCCACTCCAGTGCTTTAAATGCAGCAGGGAAGACCATCGCAGATGCTTCTTGTACCAGCCGTGTGATTGAACTGAGGTCTTTACTATCCAAGACAGTCGGATAAAGATCAACATCAATCAGAGCGTCTTTGACTCTGTCTCTGACGGTGATGAACTTGGCTCCATACAACATGACCATGGTGGTCTTGCCGATAGCTCTATGTACTAGGTGCTCTGCAAGGTGAGCAGTATCTGGATTCTTCACAGCAAGATCTCGAGCAATCCTCAGCACCTCCAGGTAACTGTCCTGTGGTGGATCAGAAGGATCTGATGGTGGTAGGACGTTGCTGTAAGTCATCCCGGTCTCATCCCTCAGCATCGAACTGAGCAACTGGAGACCACTTGCTGTGGCATCAGCTCCAACAGCAATATGCCAAAGGTGTTGACGCTTAGTTATGACAACCTCATGCCATTCAAAGCAAAGTTGTAGGAATGTCCAGGGTTCTTTAGCTTTCTCTAGTTCATGAATAGCTGAGTAAGGGTCAGAAGCAACACGACTAATCAAGTCAGCATTGTCATAGGTCCACTGGACACGGTCATTGAAGTTAAGACGTGAGCCAAGGTAAGCAGCACCAATAGCTTGAGCTGCCCACCATTGACCACGTTCATCCAACTTGCATCCATCAGCGAATCGGATCAATGCCTTCTCGGCATCTGTGCTGTGCGGACTAAGCCATGGTTGTTGAGCGTAGACGCGGCCTCGGTAATCGTTTGACCAGGACAGGAAGAAACGGGGCTGCTTCAGGAACTGCTGAGCAATACCCACAGACTGCCTGGATCTAACTGTCTTTCGTCTTTGTTCTGAATGGCGTTGATGAAGATCAGCCTTATCTCTAACCCATTGCTTTCTGTCTTGATGATCCTTAGGTAAGGCTGTGAGATATTCAGGCATCCGTTCATCAAGTCTTGGGTCTCTTGACAACACCTTGAATGAACCAAGGCTCTGTTCTTTATTCAGCAATCTCTGAGCAAAGCCAAGAATTTTGTGATCTATACACCAGGCTGTCTCAGAAATTGTGTTCAGAAATTTGACAGACTCTTCACCAAACTCAGATCGATAATGATTGCCACGACATAGCGGTAACTGTTTACGATATGAATCTGTATGGTATCCCCCTGTTGTGTTCTTCCTTGCTTCGCCAGGTTGATGCCGCCAAGATATTGGTTTGTCAATCAATGGCCACTTCAGGTAAGACACCTCACAGCATTCACTAAATAGTTGATCCTGTAGATCACAGGCAGAAGGTGAAAGGTCTAAGAACTTATAGCTCTTCTTACCTCGTTTGACTAGCTGTGTATCAACAATGCCAAGACTCTTACAGAGTTCAATCAAAGATACACCAATGGCACATCTGTAATGAGAACTCCATGGTTTCCATAGTTGCTCAGAACTAAACTCATGGTCTTTAACTAGAATTTTTTCAGTGATTAATTTAGTGCTGATTCTTCTGTAGCTTGGGGAAGATCCCGCTTCATTAGCTCTACGTCTCATCCTTTGAACTACATCCTCAGGTGACACCAGTTCGTAGTATCTAAATCTTGCTTCATCTTCGATTCTTGTACCTACAAAGTTGGCAGCCTTGGCAACTGTCATCTTTTCATAGACACCATGTAGATCAAAGACTGACTTAAGAGTGATAGCTGCTATTACTTCAGGCTTAACAAATTCCATCCAACCAAGCATGTCCTGCGCAACGCAGACTGTGGCAGTGGTCTTTGCTCTACCTTGTAATGCTTCAGAGAACCAGTCTGTGATTGCATTCGATGTGGGTATGACATAGCTATCAATGGTGGTTCGTGCTTGGAGACTTGAGGAAAAATATTGTTTATCCTTAGCCTCACGTAGCTGCTTCTCGAGGCGAGCAACAGCTGCTTTGTGACTCTGGTATTCAAAGTCTTTTTGTAAATTCGTTTTAATCATTTAGTTCAAGAGGTTTGGATCCCAATGCCATCGCGGCAAAGGGAACCAATACACCAGCCCTTGATTCGATCAAGGACCATCGCGGTCTAGCTGGCGTTAGGTAGTGACTGGGAAAATGTGGTATCTACTCAATGACACTGTTTCATTTGCCTTTACTACGTCTAATTCCATATCCAATTACAAGGCCGCCAGCACCACCAATACTTCCTGCAGTCAAAGCGGTGACTTGATCCTTTGTAAGTTGACTTGCAAGTGCCACTGACAGCCCAAGGACAATGAGCATTCCAGCTCCTACGATCACCACATCAAATCCAGATTTTTGTGGTTTATATACAACTGGCTTTAGTGTCGCAGCCCTTTGAGCATTGGCAGCATCTTCTCTTGCCTTGTCCATCTCTGCTTGAAGTTTAGAGAGTTCTTTTTTGGGATCATTCATTAGAGTGGCCTTTGAATTCAAAAATAAAAAATTTGTATCGGGAGCGGATCATTTGAGGGGATCAGCAATGAGTTTGATTCTTTCTTGTTCTGCCATGGCAGGATTTGCCTCAGCCCATGCCTTTGTGCTCGGATTGGCATCTAGGTAGGCCCGCCAGTTGCAATCAAATGGTGCCAACTTGTCGCTGCATTTAGGACGCTTGGCCTCAGCCTCCACTGCTCGCCAGTTGTTTGCAGCGTGTTCACAGCTGCTGTTCCAACCCTTCTTAGGTGCTACTGAAGGACAATCATCGGTTTGCTCAATATCAACGGTTGCACCAAGGCGAAGGATTCCGACCTGCAGCTCATCTTCCCAGAAGTTGTAGTTGTTCCCGCAACGCCAGGTGGATTTACCGGCAACTAGAGGCTCATGGTGCCCCCCACCGAGGCCAACCCAGTCGCAGTAAACACGCTGGCACTTGCCACCTCCGACATATGCGTGGTTTGAGGGGCACTTGTTGCCGAGGTATTCAGGCGTGCCTGCTTGAGCCTCAATGCAACCCCGATAGTCAGCGGCAGAGATGCATAGCTCATGAATTTCAGGAGCTACATCACCAGCAGCGGAAACGGGCAGGCTGCCTGCGAGAAAAGCAAATGTTATTAGTGTGGCTCGGATCATTACTTCCTCAAACAGGTGAATTGAGCAGGATTAAATGAAAAAAGTTGTGTCGGGAGATGGATGGCGACACACTCAGCGCCCCCTGCTTTCCTCTTTCGAGTTTTGTATAGCTTTCAGCCAATAGGCATCAGGCTTCCCGACAAGAATTAATCAGTAGCAGGTTGCATTTCCGTAGGTGGTATTGCCGTAGGAACTTGCACTACCGAAGCACTGACGCTGTCTGTTGGCGTTTATATTACGCATGACATTTGCTCGTCTATTTTGTTCGATGCCATCAGCTTGCATTTTTAGCTGTGCGGCTTCATAAGGTGTATAACAACCTTCAGCGATTGTTCTTTTGAAGAGCAGACCACCAGACTTGATCTTGTGATATTGAGTCCCTGCAGGACAGCTTCTGGCGATCTGGTAGGAACGTGCTTTTGAAGCTTTACTGCGCTGCTGATTTCGACATTGAGAAGCATCAAACCCAGTCAGACCAAAGCATTCATTTGCTGAAGCAGGAGCTGAGATCAAACTAGAGGCAGCAAGTACAGAAGCGGCAAAGGCTGTGAAGAGTTTCATGGCTGGAAGGTGTGTGGAGGTCATCCCTCCTGGACCTCTTCACCATCGCCCCATCACCCCACCTTCCACATCACCCATTTGGGGGATATTTGGCTGAGAGAATGCTGAGAGCTTTAAAACAGAGATGCACCTTCAAAGGAGCCAGAGGCTTGAACTGGTCTGGCACCAGCTTCTTTCTCTTCTCTCTCCTCCACACTCATGTTTTTTCTTTCTTCCAGGGAGACCTAGTCCAGGAAATACCTGGGTGTAGCCATCTTGGGTTCGTAAGAACTCACCTCTGGCTCTCTCTGCTGCGGCTCTCGTACCGTCCCATCGCCGGGAGTTTGGGATCATCTTCGGAGTTGCCTCCTTACCCTTCGCCGGGGTCCCTCGCCTAGTACGCCTTTGTTGAGTGGGGTCTCTATTCAGTTTTTAAAATGCTTGGGTGCTGGATTGACTAATCAACCAATCCGCTCAATCACTATACACCATTCAAAGCAGAATCATGGTAGTGAAAACCGAACATGTTTAGAGCATTGAGGGATAACTTGGCTGATGCTTGGCCATCTCATGACGGACAGCATCTGCCTGATGGATCAGAGACAATGCGTCTTTCCTGTTGTTGGTTCGCTCAGCCTTTCTTAATAGACAAGCGTACTGAGCTGATAAATCTTTAGGTGACGACGGAGTCGCCATAATACTAATCGTTGCTATAATGTTTCCTCCATTTGCGTAGGTTGTTGATATCAGTTTTGAATAGTGCAGCTACTATTGACCACGACACACCGCTTTCATGTAGTGTCTGAGCCTGCTTCATTTGTTGCTTAGTTAGTGTCATGATTAATAGTGGTGACGTGATGCTTGGTTGTTATAGTCATTGAGCCATTCGTTCTCCTGCTCCTGTGGCCTTGGTAATATATTTATTGAGATCGTAACTAAAATGCTCGTCAACATCACTGGCTCTCATGGCACTAAGGCAAGCGAGTCTGAGCTGATTGCTCCCGCTGAACGAGTATTGGCCGGAGTTGATAGTTGATTGCAGGCTTGATTACTAATCAAGCCATGACCATTTCAGCTCAACTGCCCTCAATCGTGCCAGGCATTGGATGGCATTTAGGCGTGATTAGCAAGTGATTTAAGAAATAAAAAGCCCCTGCAATTGCAAGGGCTTTGGGAGTTAGGGTCAAGTTGAAGGGGCCGGGGTAGTACAGCAGGTTTTTATTCTAATTTTTAACATTTACGTGTTCTCCGATGACTATATTTGTTGCAACAGTACGAAGTCTCCATGTGACACGTAGGTGTTACGGTGAAATGTCTCCGAGCGCACATGCCGAAGGTGTTACGGTACATGTAAAAGGGTTTGACTTCCGATCGTGCACCCGCACATCCCTGTTCTTGGGTGATGCAGTGAGGGCATTAATTGTTGGGTTTTCCCACTTTTTCTTCTTAGCTGTTGCTGTACTTGGACCACCAAAGCGAACTTTAAGGTCTGCTGAAACTCTGGTATCGAATGCTTCGTCGTAGGAGATATTGACTCCTGCTGTGACGCCACTTGTCATTTCATAAGCCAAGCGTCCGAGTACGCCAGAACCATCAGCGGTTCTAAGGTCTCCATTTTGGTAGTAATAGCCAACAGAAGCATTCACCACTGGAGTGATGAAGTAACCAACATCAAGCCCATAGGTGTTGAGTGAACCGCCTTGATAAGCGCTGTTGAGTTGAGCATCTTTCTCACCGACAGGAACCAAGGCATAGGCATTGAAGTTCCAGTCATTAGAAACAGCTTCTGCATTGACTGCCACCTGCTGGAAGAAAGCACTCTTCTCTGTGCCGCTCACATTGATGCCGGTGTCGGTGCCTCCTGTATTCATCGGGCGGCTGTCATAACCAGCATTCAGCCCGTACATCCAACTGCGATCACCATTCAGCCAGCGATAGCCAAGGCGCGTTGAAGTGCTGATGGTGGTCCCAGCCACATCGGTGTTGATGATGCTGCTGTCGCCAGCTCGATCAGCAAAGTTGGCGTTGAGCAGCACATCAGCAAAGAACACACTGTTGTCGCCTACAGAGAGAGGCAGGAAGCCGCCGATCCCTGCCTGGTTTGGCGTTCCAGCACCCTGTAGTGCGCCCTGGAAGCCCAAGGTGGGCTTCACCACATCCTTGAGGCTGATGCTCATCACATCACCGAGATCCTCTGCACTGCCGTCCTGTTGAGCAGCTACTGGTTGAAAAGGTGTGCCAGCCAGTGCCAGCGCTGCAACACCACTCAGCGATAACGACAGGCGCAGGGACTGGTGCATGGATCAGGCGTCAGTCCGCGCATGATGCCGTCTTTAACAAGTATGGACAGGATCTTTAATGGAAATGAATACGGGCAATCACATACACCAACAAATTAGGAGTCTTGCCATCTTTCCTTCGGCGCACTGATACCGAGAGATTGATAGAGGTACGGTTAACCGAAGAAGCAAGCTACGGCTAAAGGCACGGTCAGCATTAATGAGAGCATCTATCAATAAGGTATAGATGCAGCGCTAATCACTTCTGATATTGGTCCAGAGTACCTGCATTAAAGACAGTTACTCAGCAAGTTGGACTTATCATCCAGCGCGATAGAGCACAGCATGAGCTGAGATCCATTGGTATCACTAGCTTCTTCAGTGAAGCCATCATGAGCCCTGCCTTGGAGATGCGCGGGAAAGGGAAAAAATATTCCTCCATGCCCGCCCGCCACAGGCCATAACCCTCCTTCTTCTTTCTTTCTTTCATGCCCCCTCCCTTTTCTGCTCAGACACCGCCCAATCCAGACCCGGTATGGGGGTGCGCAGGGCCGGGCGCTATAGAGATATGGGCAGACAGAATTCAGTCAAAATCCATCGACCTTTTAAATAATATTTTTTCTGAGAAACACCTGCTCCACACGGGCAACATACAAGCGTCTACAAGGCCTTCAAAGGGTCTTAAAAGGGTTATATTTTGGGTCTAGGTATACTAGTAAGCCAATAGCTGAGATCCCAGTAAAAATAACCCCAGAGGCCTGTTCTAGGCGATTTGAACGGCCTATTTTGGAGTAATTAGGGTCAGATGCTGAGGTGTCGCTAGACACCGACACTGAAGGCTTCAGATACACCTTTGAATCGAGAGCGACCATAGTGGTGCTGTTTCATCTGCCTAGTAGTACAGAGGTAGATAGCTTCATCTTCAGAGATCCTATATCCGAATGGATGCTTCTCTCTTTCAGAGATTGGATATGCAGGAACATCTGTTTCTAAATTAATAATAGGATTCTTTGGTCCTACATAGTGTTCGTATTTCATTGATTTATAGGTAGTTTAATTATTTATGACTGGTGCCAAGGACGTAGCAGGTAGGGACCACGAGATAGCGACACGTAATGGGCTTCGCTAGAAGCTCAGCAGTGTTGTTTATTGAGTGGTCCTATTCATTTCTTAGGACTTCGGTTTGGCAATAAAAAACCCCGCTCGTGGCGGGGCTTGGTTTCGACTTGCTATTACCGCTTATACCTGTTGCAAATTAAGAGATACGTTTTCTCTCTATACGCATCTTCTTCAGGTTTGACCTCCATGCTGATTACGTCACTTGGGTCATTTCTGTGGACAAAGTCTTTAAACCACCTGCCATTGCGCCGAAACTGAGTTGATTCGTATTCGTCTGAACCTGAAAATCTTTCCATTAGCATCCCTTTCGAGCAGTTAATTGCTACATCCCAGGGCTTGTATGCTTTCGAGTCGTCAAGATTGTAGATCCTCTTTAAAAAGTAAATCCAATCTGTTTTGTGATTAATTGAGTCTATATCTATTTGCATTTGTAAGTTTCTAGAATTGCTTATTTTATCGGTATTGATCCAGGTAGCAGCTGCAGCCTGTGCGGTCCAGAACCACGAGGTTGTTAGGAGTCCGATAAAAATGCCTAGTGAATTCCGGATCATCGTTCAGCAGCGACCTTGGTGGTGGTATCCACCAGCAATAGCGACTAACGCCACGGCATCCAGTTCAAAGTCATCGAACTCATCATCAGCATCCATCTGCTGAAGGAAACTTTGAACTTCATCAACAGACAGGGTGACATCTTTCTCTGCTGCCATCTCTACAATCTTCTGCTGAGCAGCAGCAGGGTCTGAGTAGAAGAGTGAATAAAGCTCCTGTTCAACCTCAGGAGAGACCGAGGCGCGGAGAGCTTTGAAGTCGTTGAGCGTTGTCATCAGGCGTTCCTCCCGAACAACCACTTACGCATGGGTCTCATGCCAGGGCAACGCCCCCAGGGCTCGTCATGGGCTTCCTCTTGGCAGCAACCTTTACGACCAACCCCATAACCACCAGCGATGGCAGTCAGGGCGATGGCATCCAGTTCGATGTCGTCAAACTCTTCTTCTTCATCCATCTGCGCCAGGAACCCTTTGACTTCCTCAACGCTGATGGTCATGCCCTTCTCTGCCGCAAGCTCCACAATCCGCTCAAACATCAACTGAGGGTTTTGGCTCATGAGCGTGATCAGCTCACTTTGAGTTTCAAGCGGCACACCAGCCCGCAACTGACGGAACTGCTCAAGAGTTGGCATGGTGTCCTCTTCCCTTCGCTCTAGCTGCAGCTTAAAAGCAGTTGTTGATGGAGGCCGTCTGCCAACAAGCATCGTTATCGGCGGGATCGGCCCATCCACTCGGGGGTGACAACAGTGCCTGAGCGAAACTATGAGCCTAATAAGGGAACCGCTTTATGGTTTTCCAATCATCTACTTCCATGGTCTCAAGGTCAAACGTTCCATCTAAAACCGCACTATTCTCCTTCCCTAAAAACTGCTTTGCCTCTTTGTCTTCTGCACAAAGACGCGCATATACTGTTCCAGTTGTTGGCCCCAAAAGTTCAAGCCCTTTGCTCAACCATGCACGACAAGCTTTATTCGCTGCATCACGTTCTGGGCTTGTCCATGGGAAACAAGATGTCACCGCTACGGCAGTTGAAAGGATAAGAGTGCCAAGGAGGGGAATTTGTTTCATGGCTATAAGTTAGGGCCGAATCACTGGACTATGACTACTCCAACAGCTCCAACACTTCTCGAACTTGGTCCAAGGTCGGAGCTACATATCCCAGGACAACCTTGCTCGTACCTGGAACCGTATGACCAGTGATGGCATGAAGGTAATAAGGGTTTATGTTTTGGAGCATCATCTGTGTCACCACGTAAGAGCGCAGATCATGTGAGCCAAACCCATATCTGTATTTAAAAGTTTCTGCCCAAGTTACGCCCCATGCTTCGAGCTTTGACTTGTAATCCTTTGGCCATATTGGTTCGTTGTCATTTCTGATTAAAGCTGTTGGAAGCATCAGTCTGATCTTTTGAATTAGTTTGCTGTGAATAGGGATAGTTCTTTCACCACCTTCCTTTAGCTTTAGGTTCCTCATTTGTCCGTTCCACTCGTAACGCTCTAGATGCATGACACCAGCGTTCATGTCTAGATCACACCAGCGCAGCCCACAGTAATCTTCTTTCCGTAGACCTTGATATCGTCCAAACCAGAAACGAATATCTTCAAGCTGTTCTGCCTTAGTCTCTGCTGCTTCCAGTAGTTGTGGATCGAGTGCTTGTCTCTTTTTAGCTTTAGGAAGATTCTTCTTTTGTCCCTTCCAGATGTTTTCAGTAGTTAGTTCTCCTTTGGTTATGGCGTAATTCCAGAATCCGCTGAAGGTTCCTAAGTAATTGCTGATGCTATTAGGTTTCATCCCTTTCTGAGCAAGGAATAATTTGTACTCACTGGCTTGTTTGCGGTCCATGGTGCCGACAACACTTGACCCATACCACTCCGATAATCCCTTGAGCTTGGTTTCCCAATTCACGATCGTTGAATTAGCGAGACCTTCTAATGCTTTCCTTTCCTTGACCCACTCGCTCCACGGTCTGATATCTGATTTGACCTCTTCGAGTTTGGCTTCTTCGCTTCTAGTAAGAGTTGCCTCTAGACCCTGCTTCTCAAGATCAGCTTTGTCGTACAGACCAAGCAGCAAGCGTTCCCGTTCCTGTGGTTTGTAGTTCTCAGCTCTAAGCGTGTTGTCCAGTGCCTCATCAAGTGACAGCCCAGTGGCCTGAGACTGCTCTCTTGCAGCCATGAAAGGGTCTGCATCTGCTTCCTTGGCCCATTGCTGCAGTAACTCCGCTTCGATCCTCAGAGCGTTCTTGAGAGCTTCTTCACGGGTATCGCCGCCTTTCTTTCTGACGGTCTTGGATCCCCTTTTGGAACGTAGAGCTTTGGGTCTTGTGACAAACACATACCAACCGCTTCGACCCTTCTCTTGTCCAACTCGAAAGGTCATGCGGTACCCACACGCGGTACCCACAAAGGTACCCACAGAGCAGTTCTAAGTCCAGTATTTAAGCTATTACTGGGGTCTTGGGCTTAGAAAGTTTATTCAGGTCGATCACTGGGGCTCGCACGGCACAGCGGTTCACCCTCTTCCTTCTTCATGGCGTGAAAGCCAACGTTGATCGGCGCAGCCCTTAAGCGGTCTTCTTCGCTCGATATCCCTCGAACAGACCACCTCAATGTGCAGTGATCGGACCTTGTTCGCATCGTCCGTACTCCTTCCCACTCGCTTCCGGTTAGCGCCCATGGAAGCATCCTGAAATCAGCCGAAACAGGAGTGCTGTCAGACAATGCGACTGAATGACGTCGCAGCAGCCCTGCTCATGCGGATGGCAATGACATCGCCTGGATGGGATGGTTCGGGATCAGCTTGGTCTGGCTTTCAGCGCCAGTTGCCATCGAGATTGCGGCGTTGTTGGGGATTGAACTGGTCGATGGTGTTGCTTGCAGACCCCATCGCCGTCATGTCTCCGATCAGCTCAAGCAACCGTTTCAACTGGAGCTGGGCCCACTCTCGTGCAGTGTGAGGTCTTTGAACGTTCATTGCCGCTGTCACCTGAGCATTTGTCAAAGTCTGAGGCCAGCTCGGGGTCTGCTTCAGCCTCCTGCATCAGTGTGGCGTCGCTGGATCAGTGTCCGATGTTTTCTGCTTCTTTGCGATTGGCCTGTCGTTGCAACCAGCACGCTGCTGTGCTGATCAGCTCTTGGCGGATGAGCGCCCTTTGATCGAGGCCCCAGGTTGGCAAGAATCGATCCTGCGTTGCAGTTCTTCAGCAGCCAGGTTCGTGACGACAAACACCTCCTGCACCGTCGCTCCCCGACGGGCAACAAGTTTGTAGCCGCCCAGCATTGGGGTTGAGAGCCGAAGTCTTAAGCCTTGGGATCGGCCCCGCACCCTGGCGATCACAGCCGGTGTGATGGTCTGGATCGCCTCATCAGCTGCCAGGGCTTTGAGCCAAGGAATCAAACCCTCCAGGTATGTGCTGTGTGTGATTACCAGCCGGCCCAAGGTTGAAGCAGGTCTTCAGAGTTGGCTGAAGCTAGCGACTTTGGCTACGACAAAGAGAGAGCCCTGCTGGTCGTGATGCTCAAGTCAGTGGATAGCCTGCGGCTTTTGGTCGGGGAGCCGTTACTCAGGCGCCATGGGCCCAACGCCTGTGTGCTCACCACAGAGCTGCATGGCTTGGAGGTGCGTGGCCTCGCCTATAGCCCAGGCAGAGTGATGCGTTACGTGCTGAATAATGAGAGCAAGCGTTTGCAGACGTCGGTTCTGATGCGTCTGGCTCGCTCAAGACGGGAACCCGCAGCATGAGTTAGAAGTCTTGCGATGGGCTGGCGTTCTTCTCCCGCCGCTTGACCAGGCCGGTTAGAACGGCGAGACCGAACATCGCAAACAAGGCGACGAACAGCATCACGCTGGCTCCCTGGGTCACGCCAGCGCCCACAGCAACAATGATCGAGTCGCTAATCAAAACGCTGATCACCAAAGCGGGCGCAAAGACTCGCCAGTGTGTGCGACTGATGCCAATGGCGTAACTGAGAAAGTCGAACAGACCTGTCATCAGTAAGCCTGTCATCAGGAAGAAATTTCCCTCGAGTTGGTTTTTGCCAAAACCGTCGATGCGTTGCATCGCTTTTTGGCCTACAAGCTTGCTGACCGGTTCACGTCCCCACGTTCTGGCGATGGCGAATGCAGCTCCACAGCACACCAAATCAGCAAGGACGATCGTGATGTAACCGACCTTGAAACCAAGCAAAGATCCTGCCAGCAGGGAGTAGATCGAACTCGGTAGCGCTGGCAGGATGATGCTGATCCCACGCAGCAGAAACAGTCCTAACGGAGCCCAAAACCCCATCTTTTTGACGATCTCTTGCAACGGTTCAAGCCCGTAGCGCTGGAGAAAAAAGACAGCGATGACAAAGAGCGCGACCCACAGGGTGATCTTCAGTGCTCTCTTGAAAGCAGGCACGCCGTGGTTCCGTTCGTCCAAGGGACTGTACGGCGAGTGATTGCTCTCAGTTTTGGAGGCTCTGGCTTAGCAGCGCTCAATCGGCGCCATGGTCAGGCCTTCTGCACCGAGCTGTTGGTGGTAGAGCTCAGCTTGCTCGAGTGGGCCGCACCAGACCTCCGCTGAGCCCTCATTATCGATTTTGTGAGCAAGTTTCCAGGCCCGATCTGTGCCCATTCCTGGAATGATCCGGCAGAGGCAATCCACGACGTGCTGAAAGGTGTTCACGTCGTCATTGAGAACGATCACCCTGGCCTGGGGATAGCCCTGCGTGGTGCGCGAACGTTCCAGCAGGGTGGCGGAGCCGGCAGTGGAGCCTGTCATGAGAATCAACAGTACTGGCGGATTGAGGGAGGAGGCTAGTTAAAATCGTCGCACTCGCATCACCCCTCCCATGCTGTTCACCTTTGCCTGGGCATCCCTGGCCGCCATGTTCAGCTTCTCGATTGCCATGGTGGTGTGGGGTCGCAATGGTGACGGCACCCTGAACTTCTGAGGTGTTGTCTGAAGCGCTGCAGTCGCCAGCCCTGAGTCAAGTGCTGGCTATCACCGCAGGAGCACTGTTGGTTTTCGTCAGTGTTGCTGTGATTTACCTCTCCATAATTGAATGGCGGGATCGTGGCCGTCGGCGCAAAGGAAAAGGATCTGGCAAGGTCTGATCGGCTCTGTTGCCCGATCTCCTTGGTCGGTAGGTGGTCTTGGGCTGCTCCTATCGGTTTCCATCCTTGGTGTGAGTTGCACCACTGCTTCGGTTCGCACAGCTAGACGCGCCGGTCTGCTGAGGTTGTCCTCAGCCGCGGCATTGCTGCAGAGCTTCCAAGGCGATCCGACCCAGGCACCGCCACAGCTCTGGTATCAAAGGCTTGGTGTGAAGCCTGCTTTATCCCTCTGGAAGCGGCTAGGCCGAGGGATCTGGTGGCAAGCCTGGACTGCAGATGGTCAGAACTACCTCGCACTACCGGCTCACCTGCTCACATCGAGCGAACGTTCCAAGCTCTTCGCACGAGATCTTGATGGGTTAATCCTCATCAGTGCAGATGCGCTCAATCAACAGCATCTCGAGCAATGGTTGGGCCAAGAAGGCAAGGCTCCGGCTGTTGTGTCCCCCCTTCAAGACGCCTGCATCCGCCGTCTTGACCGCTCCGCTTCGGTGCAGTGGCGGCCTGAGGGTCTGGCTCGGCTCAGTGGTGCACTCTCTCCGTTGTTGCAGCAGGCCCGTCACGGCTGTCTTGCTCTGCGCATGCGCGGTCGTCAACTCCAGTGGCATGGCTGGGTTGGTCCCCGTGATTTCGCTGCTGCGCCTCCGTCCCTTGCTGTGCGGGATACCTTTTCGAATCCTGAGCTTGCGTTGTCGTCGCTCAGCACTGAGTCTGGATCCAATGCGATCAAACCGTTACTGCAGATCCAGGGGCGGAACATCGGTTTGCTGATGTCGGCCTTGATCTCGCGCCAGATCATTCGTCAACCCCTGGAACAATTTTATGGATTGGGGCGTCGACAACGCACTCAACTGCTGCAATCACCATTCCAGTTAGAGCTTCTCCCGCAGACGCCAGCTTTCTTTCAAGCGGGCGTTCAATTGCAGTTGAAGCCGGAAGCTGAACGAGAGTCCTTTCAAACGTCACTTGATGCCATCGGCGGACGACTGCGTGATCAGGGCCTTCAGTTAATGCCAGCGAAGGCTGTTCTGTGGACCGATCCCCTGACGCAAGAAGGGACTGTGGCTGGTGGTTGGCAATGGCTTCAGCTCCCCTCGAATCAGTCCTTGCTCAGCATCGGTCTTGGCATGGCACCGGCTCAACAACCATTTCCACCACTGCTTCCTGAAAAGACAGCAGACCTGAGATTGATTCTTTTGGCTGATCCCGCTCAGATCGTTCGGCACAAGCTGCTGAGCGGCAGCTGGCCGAGGGTGTTGAGGCAATCCTCAACACTGCAGCTTTCGTTGCATACCCTTGGCACTGCTGGCGAACCTGAGTGGTTTGAGCTGCGAGGTCAGCTTTCGCTGCCCGTTTCAGGAACCTCCTGAGATTGTGTGGTTTCGTCTTGTCGTTCGCGCTTGCGTCGTTCGGCAGCAAGGGTTTCTTCCATCAGTTCAACGGCCTGAGCCATCCGCTCCAGATTGCGGTTGTAGATACCCAGATCCTTTTCAACCCGGTCCTTCGTCATCCCCAGCGGTTCACTCAGTTCGTGCGCCAGCTTTGCTAGTTCGGCAGGGTCCGAGCTTTGCTCTCCCTGAGCTTTGGCTAGCAGGGTGAGCAGACCGACTGCCATCAAGCGCGAATAGTGAAAATTCGGCTGATTGGCTTGATCCAATGCCTTGGCCATCGCTTCTGGCGCTCCAGCACCTTTCTCGCGGACCCAGCCTTGAACGTCCTCGAATGAATGGCCTTCAACAGCCGATTCACTGTCTGCAGCAAGTTTGATCAGCGCCTCTCCATCGAAGCCGTTGCAGCTGCAAAGCGCCATGAACAGAGGCGTCCGATGCTGATCAGGGCGGTAACCCTGAGTGAAGGCGTTGAACACCTGGTTCAGCCCCACGGCGAACAGGGCATCAGCTTTGAAAAATTTCTGATGGCTGAGTAAGTGCAGCTCCACCAGCAACTCATCAGCAGTTCGCCGATACAGCGATGGAATCACATGAGGGAAAGCGCTGTGAAAGGCCCTTTTGCTGTCAGCAATGGTCAGATGCTCACCCAAGTGCTTGCACCAAAACAAATTGGATATGACCCTAGCGCCGCTGAAGCCGCCGTTAGGATTACGGCAACCACCAGCAGAGCAACATGATCCCGATCGTGATCGAAGAATCAGGCCGGGGTGAGAGGGCCTTCGATATCTATTCCCGCTTGCTTCGAGAGCGGATTGTTTTTTTGGGAGAGCCAGTCACCAGTGACTCTGCCAATCGCATCGTTGCTCAGCTGCTTTTTCTGGAAGCAGAGGATCCTGAAAAGGATATCTACCTCTATATCAATTCCCCTGGTGGATCGGTTTATGACGGATTAGGCATATTCGATACCATTCAGCACATCAAGCCTGATGTTCATACAGTCTGTGTCGGCCTCGCCGCCAGCATGGGTGCATTTTTGCTCTGTGCTGGCACTAAGGGAAAAAGAAGCAGCCTGCGTCACTCCCGAATCATGATTCACCAGCCACTTGGTGGTGCAAGCGGTCAGGCAAGTGATATCCGTATTCAGGCTGATGAAATTCTGTTTCTTAAAGACAAGCTCAATAGAGAGCTGTCTGATCGCACCTCTCAACCTCTTGACAAGATTCAGCTGGACACAGATCGCGATTTCTTCATGTCACCTCAAGAAGCTGTCGACTACGGTCTGATCGACTCCGTGATTGATCGGCGGCCTGTTCACTCGGTCTAGTTGTTGAATCAGGCTCAGGTTGCGGTTCTCCAACTGATTTGGATGAAAAAACCCCGCGTTTGCGGGGTTTTTTGCTCGGTAATTTTATTTGATGCCGAAAGGGACATTCCCTTAGTTGTTGAGAATGGGGACTGTACGTTCTTTGTCTGGAATTGTGGTGAACTCTGAAACCATGGCTCGGAATTCATCACCATCCATGGTTTCGATCTCGATCAATCGCTCCACGAGTTGATCCATTGCTTCCCGATGCTCAGCCACTAGTTCCACGGTTTGGTCATAGCAGCGCTTGACCATCGCACGAACTTGCTCATCAATCTGTTTGGCAATGGCATCGGAGACGTCACTACGAGTCATCAAATCTCGGCCGAGAAAGACCTCTTGGTTGCCTCCTTCCAGCGCGACAGGTCCAAGATCAGACATGCCGAACCGTGTGACCATCTGCCTGGCCATCGATGCCACCTGTTGAATGTCTCCACCAGCTCCTGTGGTGACTTCCTCGTAGCCGAACACGACATCCTCCGCTGCGCGACCTCCGAGCGCTCCCATGATGCGAGCCTTCAATTGAGCGCGAGATACAAGCATCTGCTCTTCATCCGGGGAGAACCACGTCAGACCTTGGGCCTGGCCCCTGGGAATCAGCGTGACCTTTTGGACAGGGTCATGCGCTTTGACCAATGTTCCAACCAGGGCATGACCCACTTCGTGATAGGCGATCAACCTCTTGCTGCGGCCATCGGTGAGCGGCTGCCCCTCCATTCCGGCAATGATGCGATCAACGGCATCATCGATTTCACTGAGACCGATGCACTCCTTGCGGCGGCGTGCAGTGAGAATCGCTGCCTCATTGAGAAGGTTGGCAAGATCAGCGCCGGTGAATCCAGGCGTGCGTCGGGCAATACTCTCAAGCGAGAGCTCAGTATCGATCTTTTTGTTGCGGGCATGAACTTCGAGAATTGAAAGCCTGCCTTTGATGTCAGGTGCGTCGACGCTCACCTGGCGATCAAATCGGCCTGGACGCATCAATGCTGAATCGAGGACATCGGGGCGGTTCGTCGCCGCCAGGATGATGATGCCGCTGTTGCCCTCGAAGCCATCCATCTCAGTGAGAAGTTGGTTCAGGGTCTGCTCTCGTTCGTCGTTACCTCCGCCGATACCAGCACCGCGTTGTCGGCCGACAGCATCAATCTCATCGATGAAAATCAAGCAGGGGCTGTTTTCCTTCGCGCGTTTGAAGAGGTCGCGCACGCGACTGGCGCCCACACCCACAAACATCTCAACAAATTCAGAACCAGACAGTGAGAAGAAGGGAACTCCAGCTTCACCAGCAATGGCCTTAGCGAGCAGTGTTTTGCCGGTGCCAGGGGGGCCGACAAGCAAAACGCCTTTAGGGATTTGTGCTCCAACTGACGTGAATCGTTCCGGTTGCTTGAGGAAAGTGACGACTTCCTGCAGGTCTTGCTTGGCCTCTGCAACGCCAGCGACATCATCAAATTTGACTCCGGTCTCTGCCTCCATGGCAAAACGGGCTTTTGTCTTGCCGAACTGCATCGCCTGGCCTGGGCCTCCTGGCATGCCATTCGAACGACGTGCAAGGAAGATCAGCGAACCGATCAGGAGCAAAGGGAAGAGCAGGTTCCCCAGCAAGCCCAAGGCAGGTGGGGCTGTGCGGGGAGGGTGAATATCAAAGCTGATGCCCTCCTCTTTCAACGTATTGATTAGTTCTGGTGCAAGGCCAGGCAGATCGACCCGCAGACGCTGTACACGGTTGTCGATTTCAGGGTCAACAGTTTCCACAACGGCATTACGGCCCCCGTCATAGATGTCCACTGCTGTGATCCTTCCCGCTTCCACGGAATCGAGGAAACGCCCATAACTCATGCGACCAACGGCGGCATTCCGAGGGGCCTCTGTCGTTTGATTGGGGTTAAGGGCCTGGATCCCACCGTTTCCGATTAGCTGCCAGCCCAGAAGCAACGCCACGCAGATGGGAAGAATCCAGAGAGCGATCTGACGCCAGCGTTGATTCATGGAAGACACGAAAGTGAGTTGACTTTAAGAGTTGCGAATGCACAAATGCCGGCTTTACGGCCAGATCCATCTGCCGGATGGGTTTCAGAGGCTGCGCAGGGCAACGATGGGGTCAAGACGTGCGGCCCGACGGGCCGGAATCACTCCGAAGAACAGCCCGATTGATCCGGACAGGGTCACAGTCACCAAGACAACCGATGCTCCGATGGTTGCTGGCAGTGGTGTTAGAGCCGCCACCACCGCAACGGTGCCGAGTCCGGTGGCTGTGCCAATCACACCACCCAGTGTTGCCAGCACGAGCGATTCGACCAGGAACTGGCTGAGCACATCGGAACTGCGTGCTCCAAGAGCCTTGCGAAGGCCAATCTCCTCGGTGCGTTCACTGACCGAGACGAGCATGATATTCATGATTCCAATGCCTCCGACCAGTAAGGACACGCCGCCGATCGCAGCCAGCATCAACGTGAGGCCCCCAGTGATGGTGCCGACAATCGTGAGCGCATCCTTCTGCGACCGCACAGCGAAATCATCATCACGAAGAATGCGATGGCGCTGGCGTAGAAGATTGGTGATCTGAAACTTCGCCGCTCCTGTGCTGGCCTCATCGAGAGCTTCGACGCTGATGAAGCTGAGGCTCACCCCGTAGGTCGGGTCCCTGCCGGTTAAACGACTCACCATTGTTGAAAGAGGGATATACGCGTTTTCGTCTTGGTTGTTCCCGAAAACCGCCCCTTTGGGTGCCATCACTCCGATCACGCTGAAGCTCTGGTCCTTGATGCGAAGGTTCTGACCAATCACTGGTCCTGTCGGGAACAGTTTGTCGCGAAGATCCGGGCCAATCACAACGACACTGCGGGCGCTGCGTAAATCTTGTTGGCTGATGAAGCGACCTCGAGCAACTTCGAAGCTGCGTACGGGTAAGAAGGCTGGAGTGACCCCAGAAATCGAGCTGCTGGAACTACGTGATCCAGCTTGCACAACGGCGGTGGTGGAGATCTGAGGTGCCACACGCTTCACACTGGGTACCTGCTCTGCAATCGCCTCAGAGTCTTCAAGCACCAGGGTTTTAGGAAAGGCGACCCCCCGGCGTCGGGCGTCATTGTTGCCAGGCACAACAAAGAGCACATTGGCTCCAAGATTGCTCAGCTGCTCTTCAGCAAGATTCTGAGCACCGCGGCCGACACCAACCAGGGTGATCACCGATGCATTGCCGATCACGATCCCGAGCATCGTCAGCAAGCTGCGTAGTCGATTGGCTCTCAGGGTGTTGAGGGCCATGCCAACGGTTTCGTTCAGTGGCAGCTTGCGTGCCATAGGCAAACAATCAGATCGCTGTGTTGCTGCTGGTGCCGCGGTGGACCAGACCGTCCTTCACCTGGATGGTGACGACCTCGCCCTGAAGCAAGTCTCGAGTTGCATTGGAGACTCCCGTGATGACCGGGATCCCCAGCCGTTTGGCAATCACCGCTGCATGTGATGTCTCAGCAGGTTCTTCAGTGACGATTGCAGATGCCTCACGGATCGCATCAAGATCATCTGCGTCGGTGTCACGCACCACAAGAATTTCGCCCTTTTCGATCTTGCAGGTATCCCCTGGGCATTGGGCAAGGCGAACCTTGCCGCTCACTGTTCCGGTACCGATGCCTTGGCCGCGTCCAAGCACAGCACTGACGATGCCTACTTTGACCAGATCGGTTGAACCCGACACTTCAGGGAGTGTGCCTGCGGTTTGAACAACAAGATCCCCCTCCTTGAGCCAGCCCAGATCTTGGGCCATGCCCATGGCCGTTCCGAAGGTCCCTGTGGTGCTCTTTTGTTGATGAATCAACAACGGGGTGACTCCCCACACCAGCTGTAGCTTCCGCGCCACGCCGATCTCACTGGTAATGGCAAGGATTGGAGCAGCTGGACGAAATTTGCTCACGTTGTGTGCTGTTGAGCCACTTTTGGTGAGTGGAAGGATCGCCGCTGCATTCAGTTGGCTGGCAATCGTGCTGACTGCGCTGCTAATGGCATTGGGAATCGTGCTGGGCAGGTGACTATCGATGCTGCGTTGCGGGTAGTCCTTCTCGATTCGACGGGCAATTGTGGCCATGGTTTCCACTGCCTCGACCGGGAAATCGCCCACAGCGGTCTCATTGGAGAGCATCACTGCATCAGTACCGTCGAGAATGGCGTTGGCCACGTCGCTGACCTCGGCACGGGTCGGACGGGGACTCGCTGCCATCGAGTCGAGCATCTGGGTGGCGGTAATGATTGGAATGCCAAGGCTGTTGGCCTTCTGAATCAGATCTTTCTGCAACAGGGGCACTTCTTCTGCAGGCATTTCGACGCCCAGGTCACCCCGAGCCACCATCACGCCATCACAGAGAGGAAGGATGGCATCGATCTGATCGATCGCTTCGAACTTCTCGATCTTTGCCACCACTGGGGTGGTGTGCCCGTGCTTGCGGATCAGTTCGCGAATCTCCTGCATGTCTGAGGGATTACGAACAAAGCTGAGTGCAACCCAGTCCACCCCTTGCTGCAATCCGAAGGCCAGGTCAGTGCGGTCTTTGTCGGTCAATGCCCGAACAGACAACTGCACATCGGGGAAATTGACCCCTTTGTTATTGGAGAGGACACCACCAACAGTGACTGTGCAGTGCAAGGTCTGCTCAGATTGTTCCACCGTGTCGACCTTCATCTCAACCCTGCCGTCATCGAGCAGGATGCGGCTTCCTGCGGTGACTTCGTCGGCAAGTTTGTCGTAAGTGACTGTGGCAATGCTCTGATTGCAGCTCACCGAACGGGATGTGAGGGTAAATGGATCTCCATTGGCCAGAGTGATCGGCCCATCGGCGAAGCGACCCAGGCGAATCTTTGGCCCTTGGAGATCCTGAAGGATCCCAATGTGCTGCCCCAGTTCTGATGCCACCTGACGGATCGTGGCAATACGGGTGGCGTGTTCGCTGTGGTCGCCGTGAGAGAAGTTGAGTCGGAACGTTGTCGCACCAGCCTCAATGAGCTGCCTCAGACGTTCAGGGCTTTCTGTGGCAGGACCGATGGTGGCCACGATCTTGGTTCTACGGGAAAGATCGATGTGAGCCATCCACCGGGCCGGAAACACAGCGGAATCTACCCTCCAGCCCTTTCGCGCCAATGATGGTCTTTGATGTCACCGAATCAGGACAGCGCTCGATGGAGCTCAATCGATATCAGAACGAGGCACGTCAAACTGCCCGATATCCAGACGTGGGCTCCAATCCGATTTACCCCACGCTTGGACTTGCTGGAGAAGCCGGTGAGGTGGCTGACAAGGTCAAGAAGGTGCTGAGGGACAACGGTGGTGCTTTTGATCTTGAAGTGCGCAACGCGATCAAGCTTGAGTTGGGTGACGTGCTTTGGTACGTGGCCCAGCTGTCGAGTGAATTGGGTTTCAGCCTTGAGGAGGTCGCCGAGGCAAATCTCGGGAAGTTGGCGAGCAGAGCGGAGCGGGGCAAGCTCTCAGGAAGTGGAGACAGTCGCTGATCGCTCTCTTCTGCCTTTCTCAATCAGCTGTAGAACGATGGGCTGTTCAGCAGTGCCAGCTGGGCATTGCCGAGGGCCCACTGAAAAACGTTCAGAGCAATAAAGGCCAGGATCGCTGAGAGATCGAGGCCGCCAAGGGGAGGGATGATGCCCCGGAAGGCATTCAAATAAGGATCGGTGATCGAGCTGAGCGTGCTGATCAGTGGATTGCTCTGGTCCACGTTCGGGAACCAGCTGAGGAGCACTCTGATCACAAGCACATAGAAGTAGATCTCCAGTGCGCTGGAGATCACACCAAGGAGATTGACGAGATATCCGATCACTTCGGCCGACATGGTGTTCTGCTCAGAAGTCTCAACTTTATGCAGCTTGCGTTGATTCGGCTTGAAGTGAAGGGGGTTCAACCTCTTCAGGCCCTGTGGTTGGCAGCACCGAGAAGGTGCGATGGAACTTATCCGTGAGGTTGATCCAGTAGGAGCGCCCTTCACTTTGACGTTTGCGTTCGATGAAGTTCTGGGCGAGAAGCTCCTTGATGTGGTCGTAGGCACCAGAGCCACGTAAGTCGACAAGGTCTGATTGGAGGATCCGCTTTTTTAGGGCAATGGTGGCGAGCGTTCGCAGTGCTGCTGTGGAGAGATTCACGGGCAGGAGATCCCGCACCAGTTCACCGAGGCCAGCCCGGAGTTGAAGGCTGTATGTGCCGCTGCCCACCACGATGTCTAACGCTGTATCCCGCTGGGCATAACTCGCTTCCAAGGCCAACATGGCCTGTTCAACCTGTTGTTCAGATGTTTCCGCCAAACGTGCCAGCTCTTGCAGGCTGACTGGGGTGCCTTTGAGGTAAAGAATCGCCTCGAGCCGTGCAGGCAATGAGATTCGCAGCGGCTCTGCCATCACGCTCTGACGATCAACACTTCAAACTATCGCCTGTTCTGACATCAGCCAGGTGTTGACTGCCCAAGGAAGAGACGGTATGCGGGGTTACCTGTTTCCTCCCAGCTCGGATACCCAACATCCCTGAGGAAGTTGTTCCAGTCGTCGAGTTCCGACTGTTTCACCAACACTCCAACCACGATCCGTCCGACATCCGCTCCGTGATTGCGGTAGTGGAAAATGCTGATGGTCCATTCCGGCCGAAGAGCGGTGACAAACGTCATCAGGGCTCCTGGACGCTCCGGGAATTCAAACCGATACAGCAGTTCAAGGCAGCCATCGTCCTGTTTGCACTGGGCTGAGGCGGGCAACCGACCTCCCACCATGTGACGCAGATGCACCTTGGCCAGTTCATCATCACTGAGGTCCTGGCAGGTGAATCCTTGGTCCTGCAGTAATTGGATTAAGGCTCGTCGGTCTTCATGGTTCTGCACTTGAACTCCCATGAAGATCTGAGCCTGAGGTCCGTCACTCATGCGGTAACTGAATTCGGTGAGGCTGCGGCGATCAAGGCACTCGCACAGCGCTCTGAGGCTCCCGGCTCTCTCCGGTATCTGCACAGCAAGCATCGCTTCTCGCTCTTCACCGAGCTCCGCCCGCTCGGCCACGAAACGCAACCGATCAAAGTTCATGTTGGCGCCGCAGGCGACTGCCACCAGCACCTGATTCTTCAAACCACGGCGGGTTACATCGGCTTTGAGGCCAGCGATGGCTAAAGCACCCGCTGGTTCAAGGATCGAGCGGGTGTCTTCAAAAACATCCTTGATCGCTGCACAGATCTCATCGGTTCCCACCGTCACCATCGCGTCGACATAGCGTTGTGCGAGGGCAAAAGTGTTTTCTCCGACCTGGCGTACGGCCACGCCATCGGCGAACAGCCCAACCTGTGGAAGACGGATCCGCTCACCGGTCTCGAGGGAAAGGGTCATGGCGGCAGCGTCATGGGGTTCAACGCCAATCACCTTCACGTCCGGCCAAAGGCTCTTCACGTAAGCGGCGATCCCTCCGATCAAGCCGCCACCACCCACAGCCACATAAATCGCGTGGGGTGGCTGGGGGATTTGGCGCAGAATTTCCATCCCAATCGTGCCTTGGCCTGCAATCACCTCGGGATCATCAAAAGGATGGATGAAACAGAGGCCCTCGTCTTCGCTTCGTCGCTTGGCCTCCGCGTAGGCCTCGTCGTAGGTCTCGCCATGCAGCACCACCTCGGCACCGCGGTTGCGCACAGCCTCCACCTTCACCACTGGAGTGGTGATCGGCATCACAATCAGCGCCTTGCACTGGAGATGCTGGGCGCTCAGTGCCACGCCCTGGGCATGGTTCCCGGCACTGGAGGCGATCACGCCCCGCTCGAGCTCTTCAGCACTGAGCTGGGCCATGCGGTTGTATGCGCCACGCAACTTGAATGAGAAGACGGGTTGGAGGTCTTCGCGCTTGAACCAGATGTCGTTATTGAGTCGGCGGCTCAGGCTGATCGCTTGCTCTAGCGGCGTCTCCCGGGCCACGTCATAGACACGTGCTCGAAGAATGCGAGGCAGGTAGTGATCCATCAGAGCAGTCTGGCTCGCCGCTGCTGCCGGGGGCCCCGTAGATTGCCTAGAACGGTCGGTGGAAGGGCATGCATCTCAGCGAGTTGACCCATCCGAATCAGCTGCACGGTTTGTCTGGGCTGGAGCTGGAGGAGATTGCCGCACAGATCCGCGAACGTCATCTCGAGGTCGTTTCCAACAGTGGTGGACACCTGGGGCCCGGTCTGGGCGTGGTGGAACTCACCCTCGCGCTTTATCAGACCCTTGATCTCGATCACGACAAGGTTGTCTGGGATGTAGGGCACCAGGCCTACCCACACAAATTGATCACCGGTCGCTATGGCGACTTTCATACCTTGCGTCAGCAGAGCGGTGTGGCTGGGTACCTCAAGCGCTCTGAAAGCAACTTCGACCATTTCGGTGCAGGACACGCCAGCACCTCCATCTCCGCAGCGCTGGGGATGGCCATCGCCAGAGACCGTCGGGGTGAGTCCTACAAATGCGTTGCTGTCATTGGTGATGGTGCACTGACTGGAGGCATGGCCCTCGAGGCGATTAACCATGCCGGACACCTCCCGAACACTCCACTTCTGGTGGTTCTCAACGACAACGACATGTCGATCTCCCCTCCTGTCGGGGCCCTGTCGACCTATCTCAATCGCATGCGGCTGAGTCCCCCCATGCAGTTTCTCTCAGGCAGTGTGGAAGAGAGCATGAAGCATCTCCCCTTCATGGGCGGAGAGCTCCCTCCCGAATTGAACCGACTCAAGGAGAGCATGCGCCGTCTGGCTGTGCCGAAGGTCGGTGCGGTGTTTGAGGAGCTGGGCTTCACCTATATGGGGCCGATTGATGGTCATGACATTGCCGAAATGACCCGCACCTTCCAGGCCGCGCATCGCGTTGGAGGCCCGGTGATGGTGCATGTGGTGACCACCAAGGGCAAGGGATATCCCTATGCGGAAGCTGACCAAGTCGGTTACCACGCCCAGTCGGCATTCGACTTGGACACTGGCAAAGCTCGTCCGAGTAAGACCCCAAAACCGCCTAGCTACAGCAAGGTGTTTGGCCAAACTCTCGTCAAGCTCTGCGAACAGGATTCAACCGTGATCGGCATCACTGCCGCCATGGCCACGGGAACGGGTCTTGACATCCTGCAGAAGGCGATCCCTGCTCAATACGTCGATGTTGGGATCGCCGAGCAGCATGCAGTCACCCTTGCTGGTGGAATGGCCTGTCAGGGTCTTAAACCAGTCGTAGCGATCTACAGCACGTTCTTGCAGCGAGCGTTCGATCAGCTGATTCATGACATCGGCATTCAAAAACTGCCGGTCACCTTTGTGCTCGATCGTGCTGGCATTGTTGGAGCTGATGGCCCAACCCACCAGGGCCAGTACGACATCAGTTATTTCCGCGCCATTCCGAATTTCACGGTGATGGCTCCTCGTGATGAGGCCGAATTACAGCGAATGCTGGTCACCTGCCTACAGCATGACGGCCCTGCGGCTTTGCGCATCCCCCGTGGTCCCGGAGAAGGAGTGCCGCTGATGGAAGAAGGCTGGGAACCCCTGCCGATCGGTTGTGGAGAAACGCTCTGCAGTGGCGATGATTTGCTCATCGTTGCCTATGGCTCCATGGTCAGCCGTGCCTTGGCCACAGCTGATTTACTTCGAGCCAGTGGCATCGAAGCCACGGTGGTGAATGCACGCTTCCTGCGGCCTCTGGATGAAGCACTCATTCATCCGTTGGCCCGTCGCATCGGCAAGGTTGTGACGATGGAGGAAGGGGCCTTGTCTGGAGGTTTTGGTGCTGCTCTGCTCGAATCCTTGAGCGATCACGATTTGATGCTGCCTCTTTTCCGTTTGGGCATCCCTGATCAATTGGTGGATCATGCCACTCCCCAACAGAGTTTTGAAGCGCTTGGTCTTACCCCGGAGCAAATGAAGGAACGGATCTGTAAACGGTTTGAATTGGAAGCCAGCAAAACCGGCACCACTCCTGAGACCCCGTCACTTCTTAAGCGCTGACCGGAAAGCTCAGATACAAAAAAAGACCAGCCCTAAGGGCTGATCTTTTCTCATGGGTTTAAGAGGGGCAAAAAGCCCCAAGGTTGCATCTCAGAGAATGCCGCGGGCAGCCAGACCTTGGATTGCACCGATTCCGATGATGTGACCCAGGCTGGTGGTGCCGAGCATGGCTGCATGGCCAAATCCACCGAAGTATTTGGAGCCAGGAAGACCTGCGCCCTCAGAGGGGTGCTTGATAGTCGCCTTGCCGACGCCAATAGCGATGACGTTGCACAGAATCATCACCAGGGCAACCTTCGGCGACCAGGAGAAGGAGGCGGGAGCGATGGCTAGAAGCGGGGAGAACATGCAAACCCTGAAGAGACACCGTATTTTCCGCTTTCAGGCAGCACTCTTCGCAGTCTCGTAAGAGTTATTCACCCGCGCCTTGTGAGCCGTGTTGGTTGAGACGCTGCATCAAGCCGGCAACGATCAGCGCATTGCTCAGGGTCAGGAAGGCCTCCGCTCCGCCGTGGAGAGGATCGACTGCCACCAGTTCTGAATCGAAATAACGCAGAGCAATGATGGCTGCTGCAATCGTGACGGCAACAAACAGGAGGGTCAGACGAAAACCGAGTTGGGTGAAGCGATGCACGCTCTTGCATTGACCGAGCCAATGCAGAAACAGCAGATAGGGCAGCAGTGAGCCTGCGAAGAACAGGCTTGGGTCAACCGTTGCAAGCTGTTCGATCCAGTTGATCATCTTGCGTGCTCCCCCCCGTTCGCATCACTCGCAGGGGGATCCATCCGTTCCCTGCGCAGCAGATTCCACGCCGCCAGTGCCAGGCAAGCATTGCCAAGAGCTGTGCAGCCAGCCTGAAGCACCACTAGTCCGCGCAACTGTTCGCTGTTGTCGAAAAAATGCCAGGTACATGCAGCCATGGCACTCACCAGGGCAGGAGTCATGGCCAAGGCAAGCCAAAACAGGGCCGGTTTGCCCTCCCGTTGTGCCTGACGCTGCAGCAAGGCAATCGCAGCAATCCATTCAAGAACGGAGGCCACATGGATCCACCATGTGCCAAGAGACAAGGCGTGCATTGAAGCCTGTGGTTGATGCGAGCCTAGAACTTGCTAGCGGTCGATAATGCTTAGGTCAGGTCAGGCGGAATGGCAGTGACGCTTAGGACCCAGAGCCCTCAGGTGTTGTTATGCGGCTATTACGGCGAGCACAACCTTGGGGATGATGCACTGCTTGCTGTCTTGCTCGATCAGATCCCTTCCCCATGGATGTCACGGGTCACAGCCCACGAGAGCGAGGCAGTTCAAGGGCTGCATCACGGCAACGGGGTTCGTGCCGTGCAGAGGAGATCGCTGAAGGCCACGGCTCAGGCTCTGATCCATTCAGATGCTTTGGTGCTTGGAGGAGGAAGTCTTCTTCAGGACAGCACCAGTTTCAAGAGCCTGATCTATTACATCTGCTTACTGGCATTGGCCAGGCTAAGGAGAATTCCCGTCATTCTCTGGGGTCAGGGGCTTGGCCCCCTGAATCGTTGGACCAGTCGCCTTTTGGTCCGACTGATCCTGCCGGGGGTCAGAGCCATCGGTTGGCGTGACCCCGCGTCAAAGCGGCTTGCTGACCAATGGCATGTCTCGGTGCCAACCCTTGTTGCGGCTGACCCTGTCTGGAGTTTTCCTGGCGTGGTTTGGGATGGTCAGCACTGCGCCGACGCAGAGCGAAGCGGCATCGTTCTCTGCTGGCGGCCAACGCATCAGCTCAATCTGCATGAGTGGGCCCGTCTGATTGAGGTTGTGAATCAACTTGCAGAAGACCAAAGCTTGCCTGTCACATGGCTTGCGTTCCACAAGCATCAAGATCATCCCCTGCCAGGTTGGCTCGAAACGCAGGGTTTGATGCCAGACACTCTCGCCCGTCGTTCGCGCTATCAGCTAGCTGAATCGCTGGATGAGGTCTTAAAGCTGTTCTCGCGCTCTCAACTCGTCCTACCGATGCGTTTACACGCATTGATTTTGTCTCAGTTGGCAGGGGCCCCCTGTGCTGCTCTGAGTTATGACCCCAAGGTCGCTGAGGCAGCTGCCATGGCCAAGCTCGATTGCGTCGATTTAGACCATCTCCCTTCGTTTGAAGAGCTGAAGAGACGTTGGTCCGATCAATTGATGCGTCCTGTCGATGCCCACACGATCGATTGCATCAAAGAGGATGCTGGCCGTCATGGCGCAATGCTGCAGCGGGAGCTCACACGAATCATGAGCAGCCACTAGGCCTAGGCCGCAAGTCTCTTGCCGCTTCTGGCGTTGAAGCGATGCTCCTGTTCCGGTGCCCAACTCACCTGGATCGATTCTGGAACAGTCTGGTCCGATCCCACAAGCATTCGCAGTGGCCCCAGATGGGACTTCAGCTGCCAGATTTGGCTGGCTCCGAGCCATTCTCTGTGCAGCAGCTCACAGGCAATTCCTCCAGCCTGAAGTTTCAGGGCTTCAGGTCGAATGGCCTTGATGACACCCTGCTCAGGTGGCAAAACATTGATTTGGGGCCGACCGATGAATTCGGCTACGTACAACGAAGCGGGATGCTTGTACAACTCGATGGGGTTCGCAACCTGCTCAATCTGGCCATCCCTCAACACCGCAATTCGGTCAGCGATTGCCATCGCCTCATGCTGATCGTGGGTGACATAGACCACAGGTTTTTGATCTCGCAGCACCAGTCTGCGTAGTTCTGGTCTGAGCTCTTCTCTCAATTGTGCATCGAGATTGCTCATTGGTTCATCGAGCAGATACACCATTGGGTCCCGAAGTAGAGCTCTTGCCAGGGCAACTCTTTGGCGCTGTCCACCAGAAAGTTGGGCTGGTTTCTGGCTGGCCCGCTCTTCAAGTTGCACTAGTTGCAGAATCTGGCGAACGCGTTGTTGCCGTTCTGAAGGTGCAACTCCGCGCACTTTCAGACCCAGTTCGAGATTGGCAGCCACACTGAGGTGAGGAAAGAGGGCATAGCTTTGAAACACCATGCCTACTTTGCGATCGACCGCTGCTGTGGAGGTGACATCAATGCCGTCGATAGAGATGGATCCCTCGTCGGCTTGATCTAAGCCAGCAATGATTCGGAGCGTCGTACTTTTTCCGCAGCCGCTAGCACCCACAAGTGCCAGACATTCACCATTCTGAATCTCTAGATCCAAATGGCGAAGAATCCACCGATCGTCAATACGACGTCCAAGATTATTGAGCTTAAGACTCATCCCTTTACCGCTCCACTCGTGAGACCGGAGACGATCGATTTCTGGAAGATTAGTACCAATGCAATCAATGGAATTGAACCGAGAACTGTGGCAGCTGCGTAGGCACCATAGGGAACTGAATAGATTGAAGATCCAGCGATGCGAGCCATGGCTACTGGAAGGGTCAGCAGGCTGGAATCGCTCAGCCAAGTCAATGCAATCGGATATTCATTCCAGGCGAATAAAAATACGAGGATTGCGGTGCTAGCAGTGGCTGGAGCGATGAGAGGAATCAGGACCCAACGCAATCGAGACCAGAGGCCTAATCCTTCCAGACGTGCTGCATCTTCTAGATCGATCGGGAGGTCTCGGAATGCGGCTGAGAGCAGCAGAATGGCCAAGGGTTGAGACAACGCTGCATATGGAATTGTTAGGGCCAGAAGGTGATTACCCAGATGGAGGCTCCGAGCCACTTCCAGCAGGGCAAGAAAAAGCAACACATAGGGGAACAGGGCTGCAACGATCAGCATGGTTTGCACCACCTTCGTGATCGTGCCCCTGGACCGTGTAATCGCATAGGCAGCGGGTGTTGCGATGCAAAGAGTGAGAATGGTGCTGCCTGCTCCGACAATCAGGCTGTTGATGAGATACCTCCAGAATGGGGGATTGCCGGTAAGGACATCTTTGTAATGGTTCAGCGTCCAGCGGTGATCAATATTGGCGAAGGGGGTGATCAGAGCTTCGTTTGTGCTGAAAGAGGTATAAAGCTGCCAAAGCAATGGGCCGAGTGACCAGCTGAGCAACAACACAATCAGCAATCGTCGAGTCGGAGTCTTCACAGTCAGACTCTCCCGGTACGGTGTTGAAGACGAATCAGAAAGGACCAACTGATCAGGCAGAGCAGTAGTAGCAAGATGAAACTACCGATCATCACTGTGGCGCTATAGCCGAAATCAAGGAAGCGCATGGCATTGATGTAAGCGTAGAGCGCCAGGCTTTCAGTGCTGCTGGCAGGTCCACCTCCAGTCATGACCTGCACGAGATCAAAGACACCAAAGGCCTGAGCGAGTCGAAACAGGAGAGCAAGGGCGATGTAGGGCTTCAGCAGAGGCAGGGTGATGCGCAGGAAACAGGTTCGCTGGGATGCACCTTCAAGACGCAGCGCCTCGTACAGATCCGTTGGGATGGTTTGAAGGCCGGCTAGGAGAATTAAGGCGGCGAAGGGGGTGGTTTTCCAGACATCGGCCAACACCGTTGCCATCCATGTGATCGCTGGATTGGACAGGATATTGAGAGGAGCGACCCCCAAGAGAGACGCCGTTTGATTCAGTGGTCCGTAGGGGGTGTTGAAGATCCAGCGCCAGCCCAGCGCCATCACTGTGGTGGGCAGAGCCCATGGAATGAGCGTCAGTGCTCGGGCCGCACCACGGCCTCTCCAGCGCTGATCGAGTAACAGGGCAATGGCAAGTGCCAGAAGCACTTCAAGGCTGACCGACACGACGGTGAAACGCAGTGTCTGGCCTGCATCCTGCCAAAAACGTTGATCGCTGACTAAACGAATCCAATTGGCCCCCTGATTCGGAATTGGTACTAATCCGGTGAGCACCGAGTTGGCGTGAGCACTGAGCCACACGTAGTGCAGCATCGGTGCCACAAACACCAGTGCCAGCAGGATGGCGGCTGGCACAAGAAGCAGCAGCATCAACGCCGATCTCCTGCAGAACGCATGATCACAGTGCTGGTCTTTGTGGCATTTTTCATTCCCTGTTCTGCACTGACTTCGCCAGTCAGAACGCCACTCAGTTCCCTCTGGAGAACATCACTCAATTGAGCATAGAGAGGGGTTTCAGGTCTGGCTTTTGTGTGTTCTAGAGCCTCCGCAAGCTTTGGCAGGGTTGGATTCACCTTGATCAGCTCCTGATCGTGAAAGAGCGACACGAGTACGGGTGTGTAGCCATGAGAGAGAAAGAGTTGCTTTTGAGCTTGTTCTGAAGTGAGGAAGCGAATGGCCTCTGCCGTGGCATCTTGATGGGAACTGGTCTCCAACAACGCAAGACCCCAACTTCCGAGCGTTGCTGTTGAGGAGGATCCTTCCTTGGCCACCATGGTGGTGATGCCTACCTTCCCCTTCACGTCACTGTCGGGCTTCTGCAACTCTGCCCAGGCATAGGGCCAATTTCGCATCAAGGCTGAATCCCCTACTTTGAAACTTTGTAGTGCTTCCGGTTCGGCGTAATTGGTAACTGCTTGGGGGCTAATGCCAGAACTGATCAGATGGCGTAGCCAGGTTGCTGCTTCAACTCCATTGCGTTTGTCGAGACCAAAGGCAGCGTTTTTCGGGTCCATCCAGTACCCACCGAAGCCGTCGATGATTTCCAGGAAAACACAGCTGAGGCCTTCATATTGACGCCCTTGCCACACGTATCCCCAAGGAACCTTTTGATCGGCTTGAAGCTTCACGCTGATCGCTTCGAGTTGCTCGGGTGTTTCGGGTGGCTGATCCATTAGATCAGTCCGCCAGTAAAGCAGGCCCATGCTTGCCACAAAGGGCCAGCGGTACAGAGTGCCCTCGTAGGTATTCCCCTCGCGAGCACCAGTGGCAAGCGTCTCCACATCCGATGCGTCGAACCAGGGATCGAGAGATTGAAGCCATCCTGCAGCTGCATATTTCGGCAACCAGGTCACATCCATCAAAAGCGCATCGAAGGGTGTATCTCCTAGAAGCAGGCTGCTGATGGCCAAATCAGAAATCGCTTCTGTTTCAAACGGTCCGCGAATCACATCAAGGTGAATGTTGCCTTTGTGCAAGCGGTTGAATTGCTCGACCAATGGCCTGGTTGCATCGGCGAACGGAGCCGGCATCAGGATGTTGATGCGTTCAATCTGCCGAAACGGTGCTGATACAAGTCCGATCGGGAGTATGAGTAGCGCCAGCAGTGCAGCCAGAAGACGTGGACGCAGCGCAACAACCCTCTTCAGTGGATTCATCGAGGTGATAACTCGAGGCTTCCCATTTGTTCTTCAGCCCAGTCTTGAACCGTAAAGGCTTCTACCGCGGCAGTCATCGTTCGCATCCGCCGCTTTTGCTCATTTTCAGGCATCTCCAAGGCTAATTCAATCGCATCGTCCATCCGTCTGTGCGAATAGGGATTGGTCAAAACAGCACCGTCAAGAACAACCGAGGCACCTGTAAATTCAGACAAGACCAACACGCCTCCTTGATTCTTTCGTGCGGCGGCATATTCCTTAGCCACGAGATTTAAACCATCTCGCAAAGGCGTAATCCAGCAAATATCAGATTGAGTAAACCAAGCCACCATCTCTTCATAGGGAATGCGACGAGTCGAAAAACGAATTGGAACCCAGTCAATGAGGCTAAAACGGCCATTAATACGTCCTGCCATTTCCTCAATTGAACGCTGTGTGTCTTCGTAAATTTTCATGCCGCTGGCTGCAGAGACACAGGCAAGCATTAATACCACTTTGCCATGAAGATCCTTGCGCCGTTCGAGAAGTCGCTCAAAGGCCAGAAGTAGTTCCTCATTGCCTTTGGTGTAGTCCACCCTGCTGGCGGAAAGGATCAGCTTCCTACCCTTTCTAGTGTCTTCTTCAATATGAACACCAAGATTTTTGATCTCCTGATCAGCGACAAGGGCTTGAATAACATCCGGAGACGTTCCTACTGGTGAAGACACAAGCTGGATCGTTCGCCCCTCATAAGTAAGCCAAGGCGTTTCTGATGGCTCTGTGAGGGCCGTGCCGGTACTGAGAAAACGAGGGTTTACAGCACGTTTTGGGCCCTTCTTGGCACCAAGTAGGCAGTTTGCCGCGCGTGCAAAGTTTTCTGTGTAACGGGGAATATGGAAGCCGACTAAATCACAACAGAGAAGGCTTTCGAGGATCTGATGACGCCAAGGCAGAATTGCAAAGACATCGTTCCCCGGGAATGGGGTGTGATGAAAAAAGGCAATCTTTAGATCGGGACGTTCAGCTCTGATGTAACCAGGAGCCAGCCAAAGATTATAGTCATGGATCCAAACCGTGGCACCCTCTGCGGCTTCTTTGCATGCCGCCTCTGCAAAGCGACGGTTGACGTCTTCGAAAATCCCCCAGTCGGCATTGTTAACTTCGAAGTGGGTGGGGAAAGTATGGAGAATGGGCCAGAATGATTCCTTTGATGTGACGTGATAGAAGCTAGAAATCTGATATTGCTCGAGTGGAATACGCCTCAATGTAAAGGGAGAAGGATTCTCCATCGAGATTCTTTCGTCAACGCTGGTACTAACCTCGTCTACCTGACGCCATGCAATCCAGGTACCATCATGATGATTACGGAATAGATTTCTTAGAGTTGGGATGATACCGTTTGGACTTTTTTGATCTCCCCAACTTCGATTTCCATTGTCATCAATGACCTCATCAAAAGGGGTTCGATGGTAGAGAAGAATAAAAGAACTCTTTCCTTCGTCGTTCAGCATGAAAGCCCTCTAAGTGCCATGTGCCTTGGCAGGCATCTGGTTGACTGCCATTTTCCCACATGCTCCACGACGCAATGGTGCCAACCACCAACCACTGTGTTCTTAGGCGTTCTTAGGCCAATGCGTTGTCCTTGAAGGTTGTGAGGGTTTCGAGCACCTCTTTGGCATGCCCTATTGGCCGAACCCCTGTCCAAGTTTGGCGAATCGTCCCCGTTGGATCGATTAAAAACGTGTGACGCAGCGAATACGGTGCCATCCATGAGCCATAGGCTTTGCTCACCCGGCCGTCCATGTCGGACAGCAGCAAGAAATCAAGCTCTTCCGAACTGCAGAAGGAGGCATGGTCGTCGACGCCATCAGCGCTGATGCCCACAATTGACGCTCCAGACTGCTCAAACTGATCGTTCAATTGCTGAAAACCGTGGGCTTCAATGGTGCAGCCCGACGTGAAATCGCGTGGGTAGAAATACAACACGATCCATCGACCCCGAAACTGATCAAGGCTCCAGATGTCTTGATCCTGTTGGCCTCGCACCGTTCCTGGCAGTGAAAAATCAGGAGCCTGCTGGTCAATGGACGGTAAAGGCCCCCCTAATGCTTTTGTAGGCCTTGGGGCCAACAGAAAAGCCCCGAACGCAGCGAGCCGACGGATGAATTGACGTCGGTTCATGCTGGTTTCGGGGCTGAAGAGATGGCTGCTGCCAGTGGCTTGGAACTCAGAGCTTGCTCAGGTCCACACCGAGAGAACGAGCATAGGCACCCAGGCCTTTCTTTTGAATGGTCTTGAGGGCTCGTGTGGTCACACGAAGCTTCACCCAGCGATTGCCTTCTGCCCACCACAGCCGCCTCTGTTGCAGATTGGCTTGCTGGAGTTTCTTCGTACGGATATGTGAATGGCTCACGGCCATGCCGTTGTTAGCCCGAGTACCGGTGAGCTGACACACCCGTGACATGATGAACTTCCTGTAGAGCAGTGGCACTAAGCCAAGGGCTGATCCTACCAAAGAGGGACGCTCACATCCCTCTCTCCATCAGTTCTGACATCAGTTTGGTGCTACGGGACTGAAAGCCTGCGAGCTCATTGGGCTCCAGCCCTCCGACCGACAACCGAGCCATGTCATAGAGATGCTTGGCTAGGGATGCAGCTAGTTGCTGGCTTGGAGAACTGGTCTCATTACTGACGAGAACGCTGCCCGCATTCAGTTTCAAGAGGCCTTCCACCATGGGATGACGGCGATTCACCAGAAGAACATGATGGTCTGGTAATCCGGGGAGACGTTGCTCCATCAGAGCACCGATGTCATTCATACGGCGCATCTGCTCAGGAAGAAGGATGAGTGCCGCTGGAGAATCAGCACCACCTTTTAGTGCTTGAACCTGGATCGTGACCTTGTCGTTGTTGAGCGCTTTTTTAATCAAGCCACGCAGGCTTTCACTTGGGCTTTCGCCATCTTGATCGGTCAGTTCAGGTTGTTCATCGCGCATGCTCTCGTCGAGCTCGGCATCAATACGCTGAAATTTGAGCTCACTATGCTTCGATTCAAGCCAAGGAATGAATTGGCTGTCGATCACTGTTTCGGCGAGGAGAACTTCCGCTCCCTGGCCTTTCCAAAGGCTAAGAGCCCCTGCTTGTGCGATTTCGTCAGTGCAGTAAAGAACACGATTGACATGATCGCTCGCTTGGCGGGCTCGATAGCCCGCCAAAGTTGTAAAGGCTTGATCCCCTACGGCAATGGGTTCTTCTGTTTCGCTTGGATTTGGTGGTGCGGTTGTGCCAAACAAGATGAGCTCACTGACCTGATCGGCAAACTTTTCATCCTCCATGGCCCCGATCTTTACGAATGGAGCCAAGGCATCCCAGGCCTCGGCGTAGGACTTGGCATCCTCTTGCTTGAGGCTGCGTAGACGATCAGCAACTTTCTTGGCTACAAAATTGCCAATAGACCGCACTCTGCGGTCAGTCTGCAATGCGCTGCGACTGACATTCAGAGGAATGTCTGGTGAGTCGATCACGCCTCGCAGTGGCAATAGATAACGAGGAACTATTTCCTTGATTGAATCGCTAACGAAGACTTGATTGCAGTAGAGACGGATCTCGCCCTTTTCCCAGTCGGCCCGACCACTCACTTTCGGGAAGAAGAGAATGCCTTGCAGTGCATAGGGGTAATCTGTATTGAGATGAACCCAAAGCAATGGGTCACCCTGGAATGGATAAAGATATCGATAAAGTTCAATGTAGTCCTCGTCAGTTAGCTCTCTTGGTGATTGCCTCCATGGTGCTATTTTTTTATTGACTGGCTCTCCTTCTAGCTCCACTGTGACCGGCATGAAGTCGCAATACTGCGTGATCAGATTGCGAAGGCGGGCTGGTTCGAGGTATTCAACTTCTTCGTCGAGAAGATGCAGAATCACGTCTGTGCCTGGTTCACTACGCTCAGCAGCTTCAAGGCTGAAGTTGGGGGAACCGTCGCAACACCAGCGCACTGGCTCTGAGTTGGGTCGAGCTGAACAGGTAATCAGCTCAACTTCTCGGGCGACCATAAAACTTGAATAAAACCCTAGGCCGAAATGTCCAATAATGGCGTCGTCTTCTTTCTTGTACTTTTCCAGGAAATCTTCTGCACTTGAGAATGCAACCTGATTGATATAGCGCTTTACTTCATCGGCGGTCATGCCAATGCCGTTATCTGTGATGGTGATCGTTTTATTCTCGCGATCAATCCGAATTGATACGTTGCCTTCGGCGCCTTCGCTGCAGTCTCCCGCCATCGCCGCCATTCGCCGCTTGCTAATGGCATCAGCAGCGTTGCTGACTAGTTCACGTAAAAAGACCTCATGGCCGGAATAAACCGCCTTCTTGATAATCGGGAAAATATTTTCAGTATGGATCTGAATCTGACCCTGTTCTAGAACGGTCATGGCACGAGATCGGACAAGGCGAGATTAGGGATGTCTCTTCAGCTGCTCAAGCCTTTTGTTGGTGAGGTCTCCGTACCTTGCCCGTAGGGTTAGGGAGTGCGCTGGAGATCAGAGCGTTCTTCAGCAAGAATTGCACCTTCCACCGGACAGACTTGGAGACAGATGCCGCAGTCGATGCAGGTATCGAAATCAATCCAGTAGAACTCGGTACCTTTCTTGTTGCGGCCTTGGCCTGCCTGAATGCAGGCGACAGGACACGCATCAAGGCAATCGGCGATGCCTTCGCAGACATCGGTCACGATTGTGTGGGCCATGGGGCACTCAAAGCGATGTTGATCCTAGTCAGCCGTTGATCCCAGTCAGCTCGCTAACCAGGCAAGGGAGCTACATCGACGCGTTGCCAGTAGTGACTCGGCGTGATCGGAACTCTCCACCGGATCCAGCTCGATCATGGCGTTGATCCCCTTTCGGTGTAGCTCCTGTTGATGGAGCAATGCTGTTTCAAGACTGGAGGCCGGGCCATAGGCAACCAGAACCCGATCCAAGTCGCTCACACACGGTTGTTCGGCTGCAGGCAGATCTCGGATGTCGTCCAAACAAAAACTGAAGCCAAGGCCTGCTGCGTTGTGGCCTGATGCTCCAAAGCGCTTCAAAACACGGTCATAACGGCCGCCACGAGCGATCACGACAGGTGCTGCACGGCCCTGGCAAACCAGCTGGAAAACGAGTCCGTCATACAACTCGAAGTGGGGCTGGAAACTTGGGTCGAGCTGCAGTTTGATCCCTTGCTGAGCTGCTATTGGTTGTAGATGATTGAACATGCGTTCCAGATGGCACAGCACTGGCTGGCTGCCAAACACACGTCGTTCCTCGGCGAGAACTTCAGAGGGTTCTCCTCGCAGGTCGATTTGTGTCTGAAGCCGTTGCAGTTGCTCGGCTGGTAAATCGAGCGCTTGGAGTTGAAGGCGATCGAAGCAAACAAGGGCCTGCTTGATCTGGTGACGGACCTCGGGGACGAAGGGAGACAGAATCAGGTTCATTAAGCCGGCATGGCCGACCAGAAGCTGAGCCCCATGGTTCTGTTGGAGCTCAAGCGCTTGCATCGAGGTCATCAGCAAGGAGAGCAGCTCTAATTCGCCATTGACTTGGCTCGCCCCAAACAGCTCAACGCCGCTATGAAGCTTCTCTTCGATTCGCTGCCCACCCTCATCGTTGGCGCAGCTCTCAAACACGGTTCCTGACGACCAGAGTCGTAAAGGACGCGGACGCTCAGCAAGTCTGGTAGTTGCCGCTCTGGCAATGGAAGCGGTCAGTTCTGGACGGAGTCCGAGCGGCTCATCAGAGACCAGACGCACAATGTCTGCACTGTCAATGCCACCACCGGCTTTGAGGGTGTCCATCCGCTCCACCTGAGGTGGAGAGACCTCGTCGTATCCCCAACAGCGATAGACAGCAGCGAGCCGCTCGCGCAGCAACTGGTTGTGCTCCACCTGTTGGGGATTGAGATCACGCGCGCCCGAGGCAGGTTGCAGGGCCATCCCAGTGCAAACAACAGATGACTCAGGATCCCATGAGCCCGAGATTGGGTTCGCCAATGACCTCTCCCAACAGCGGTTTCACCTGTGCCAGTTCGCTTGAGATTTGTGCATGGAGTGCAGGATTCGAGGCGAGCACACGGCCTGATCCCAGTTGGAAGGGGCTTCGGTCGTAATCCGATACAACGCCACCAGCCTGTTGCACCAGGGCGACACCTGCAGCTAGATCCCAAGGAGCGAGGCCTCGTTCCCAGTAACCGTCTAACAGCCCCGCTGCGACGAAGGCGAGGTCAACAGCGGCAGCCCCTCCACGCCGAACACCATGGGTTCGGTGGGTGAGCCAACAGAACTCGGCGTAGTTGTTGTCCAGTCTGGTGTGGCGGTCGTAAGCAAAACCTGTCACAAGAAGCGAATCCTTGAGATCAGAGCACTGAGAGACGGCAATTGGTGCGTCGTTGCAGAAGGCGCCTTGGCCCGGACAGCTGTGAAAGATCTGCTTCAGATATGGAACAGCAATGGCCCCAAGCAATGGAGCACCGTTCCAGCACAAACCAACCGATGTGGCGAAGAATGGATATCCGTGGGCAAAGTTGGTCGTGCCGTCTAGGGGGTCCACCATCCACTGCAAGCCATCCTGTGGCCCAAGAAGTCCTGATTCCTCAGCAAGGATTCCGATCTTGGGTGTTTCGGTCTGAAGCACCTGTAGAACCGCTGCCTCAGCCGCTTCATCAGCTTCAGTGAGCAGATCTCCCTGACGACCTTTGCTGCGAATATTCGACAGTCGGCCGTAGTGGGCCATCAGCTGCTCTGCACCATGTTCAGCCGCTTTCTTCGCTGTGGCATGCAAGTGCGTCAGTTGCGACGCGTTCAGGCCAGCTGAACTGGCAACTGATTCGCAAGACGATTGGTTCAAGTCATTCCTCGTCGAGTGGGAGACCAGCGGTGACACGGCCTTGGCCGAAGTGACGTCCGAACTGCAGCTCGTAGACCTCATCTTCATCCTGGGTTTCTGCTTCCAGATCAGCGGTTGCCCTGGCAACACAAAGCAACCCGTAGCCCTGGTCACGAAGCTCACGCGACAATCCCATCGCTTCTCTCTGATCAAGGTCTCCGCTGAGAACACGCACTGCACAGGCTGTGCAACATCCGTTACGGCAAGAAAAAGGCAGAGGGTCTCCTTGCAGTTCAAAACTGCGGAGGATGTACTCACCCTCCGGCACCTGATGGGTAATCGTGCGTTGCTCCTGTCGCCAATGGATGGTCACCCTGTGGCTGCGGGGCATGGCCGAAATCGATCGAACGCCCTGCTACATTCGCACTGCCCCAACCAGCCGCTGGAGAGGTGGCCGAGTGGTCGAAGGCGCAGCACTGGAAATGCTGTATAGGGGCAACTCTATCGAGGGTTCGAATCCCTCCCTCTCCGCTATCTACCGGCCCTAAGGCCGGTTTTTTTATGCAGTGGTTGGCTCGGTGGACGGTTACGGATCAGCCGAAACGCCCAGAGACATAGTCATAGGTGGCCTGTTGGGTCGGTGAATTGAAAATCTTGTCGGTTTCATTGAATTCAACCAGATAACCTACTTTTCCTGAGCCTCCCTCTTGCGCTTCGGCATTGAAAAACGCTGTCCTATCACTGACGCGCACAGCTTGCTGCATGTTGTGCGTCACGATCACAATGGTGAAAGTCTTTTTGAGTTCATGCATGGTTTCCTCAATTTTAAGGGTTGAGATCGGATCAAGAGCAGAACAAGGCTCGTCCATTAGAATCACTTCGGGTTGAATTGCAATGGTTCGAGCAATGCATAAGCGTTGCTGTTGGCCACCAGAGAGAGAACATCCGCTTTCATTTAGTTTGTCTTTGCATTCATCCCATACAGCCGCTTGTCGTAAGGAGCGTTCAACTAATTCATCCATATCACCCGTATAGCCATTGATTCTGGCGCCAAAAGCAATATTTTCGTAGATGCTTTTTGGGAATGGATTCGGTTGCTGGAAAACCATGCCAATCCGCCTTCTCACCTCAACGGGGTCGACGCCTGGATGGTAAAGATCAGCACCGTCGAAGACAACTCGTCCACTAAGAGTGCAGTTATCAATTAAATCATTCATTCGGTTCAGTGCTCTCAGCACCGTGGACTTCCCACATCCAGAGGGGCCGATGAAGGCTGTGACCTGTCCTCTAGGGATGGCGCAGTAGACGTTGCGCACCGCCTCTTCCCCGCCATAACTGATCGAAACATTCTCAAGGGAGAGGCAGATCTCTTCCCCAGTGGTAGGCGTCGCAGTAGTTGCAGAGACTGTCATGGAAAGAATTGAGGAGGCGCTGCCTTTAATCAGCTAATTGGAGCGATGGGTGGACTGTTAATACCTTAGGAATGGTCAACGCGAGGTGAAGGTATTGATCCACCGGGCCACAAGATTGAGGCCAAGAATGAAGGCCACTAGTACGAACGAGGCAGCCCAGGCAAGTTCGTTCTGGACCTCGTAGGGCATGGTTGCAAACTTGAAGATCAATACGGAGAGACTGCCGACAGGGTTGAAGATCCCTTCTGCCCACCAGGGTGAATACAGGGCTGTGAAGATCAGCGGAGCGGTTTCGCCAGCAGCCCTGGCGATCGATAGAACAATCCCTGTTGCAATTGAGCGCGAGGCCTTCGGCAACGTGATTCGAATGGTCGTGACAAAACGGGAAGCACCGACGCCGAGAGCGGCTCTGCGTAGGTCATCCGGGACCAGTTTCAGGCCTTCATCGGTTGTTTTGATCACAGTCGGCAACATCAAAACAGCCAATGCCATCCCCCCGGCTACTGCGCTGTAGGCGTGACCAAACAGGATTCGTGTTGAAACGATGGCGCTATAGATAAAGACACCGGCAATAATCGATGGAACTCCCGAGAGAACATTGGTGCCAAATCGGATGAACTGAGCAAACCATCCATTGCGTGAATACTCTGCTAGAAATACTCCACCACCAATACCGATCGGGATCGCTAGAAGGCTGGCTATCAAGGTCACAATGATTGAACCTTGGATTGCATTGCTGATTCCTCCCACCTCCAAACCTGGAGCGGGCTGCTCTAGGAAAAACAGGTCGAGGCTGAGTTTGCTTGCACCCTTGTAAAGCACATAGCTCAAAACGAGAAACAGTGGCAGAACAGCGACGAGTGAAAAGAGCCCTGCAATGGAAGTCAAGGCGATCCCGAAGACGTTTCGTGATCGCGTTGGCTTGTATCGGAGATCAGGAATAGGCCGACTGGCCTGAGTAATTGTAGAATTCATCAGTACTTAAGGCTGAGCCGTTTAACGATTAACTGGGCCAGGATGTTGACCACTAGTGTTAAAAGGATTAAGACGAATGCTGCATACATCAGCGAGGACACCTGGCTGCCATCAGCCTCGCCAAATTGATTGGCCAACATGGCGGCAATCGTATTGCCGGGAGCGAGTAGAGACCAGCTGAAGTTGTTTGAATTGCCAATGATCATCGTGACTGCCATGGTTTCACCCATGGCACGACCAAGGGCCAACATCACACCTCCCACAATTCCGGAGATGGATGCAGGCAAGATCACATGCAGGATGGCTGACCATTGAGTGCTGCCAACTCCATAGGCAGCCTGCCGCAGCCTGATCGGCACTTGATTCAGTGAATCGCGAGAGATCGCCGTGATGATCGGCAAGATCATCACCACAAGAACCAAAATGGCAGGGGTCATGCCTGGACCCAGCGGTTGTGTGCTGAACAACGGGATGTCTTTAAACGTGAAGTGCAACCAGGTCAGGAAGGGGCGCAAGGCTGGCTCCAGAACGAAAATGGCCCATAGCCCTAGAACCACTGATGGAATCGCCGCAAGCAGCTCGACCATCAGCCCGATCATTTCCCGAAGCGGTCGAGGAATGAACCTTTCTGTGATGAAAATGGCGGTGCCAACTCCGAGTGGAACGGCAATAAGTAATGACACCAACGAAGTCACCATCGTTCCGTAGATGGCTGTTAGGGCTCCGTATTCGTCGTCGACCGGGTTCCAGTTCGAGGTGACCAGGAAGCGCCATCCATAGAGCCCCATCGACTCCAAGGAGCCGTGAAAGACGATGGCCAGGATCAAGACCAGGACAATCGCGACGGTTGAGGCCGTCAAGACAGTCAGCCAATGGAAGCCCGTGTCGAGCTGTTTTTCCGAAGGCGGGCGACGCCGAAGCCTGTAAAGGTCGTTGGGATCGATGGGCATGCAGGCGAGCCACTGTGCTTAAAACGTACGCGGAAGCCACCGCTTCGATCACTAAGACCGTATTAACCAATTGGAAATTCGATCATGAATGGGCTTGGGCCGTTTGGTTTGGCCCGTTAACTTGGAGGTTCGCTAATCACGGCCATGGGGCGGATCGTCGGAATCGACCTGGGAACGACCAATTCCGTCGTTGCGGTGTTGGAAGCGGGTCGACCGCAGGTCATCGCGAACGCCGAGGGAACCCGTACCACACCATCAGTGCTTGGTTACACCAAGGATTCAGAACTTCTTGTTGGTCAGGCAGCTCGGCGTCAACTGGTCCTCAACCCCAGAAATACGTTTTCCAACCTCAAACGCTTTGTCGGTCGCAGTTGGGATGAACTGGATGACAGCAGTCTGACGGTTCCATACACGGTTCGAGCCAATGCTCAGAACAACGTGCGCGTGGCCTGTCCAATCACGGAAAGGGAATACGCCCCTGAGGAATTGGTGGCCAGTATTCTTCGCAAGCTCGTTGATGATGCCGCCACCTATCTCGGTGAAAGCGTGGAAGCGGCGGTGATTACAGTCCCTGCCTATTTCAATGATGCCCAGCGTCAGTCCACCCGCGATGCCGGACGTCTCGCCGGGATTGAGGTTGAACGCATCCTTAACGAACCCACTGCAGCAGCTCTGGCCTATGGCTTTGATCGCAGTGCGGTGAAGCGTGTGTTGGTGTTTGACCTTGGTGGTGGCACCTTCGATGTCTCACTGTTGCGTGTGGCTAACGGTGTTTTTGATGTCAAGAGCACCAACGGAGACACCCAATTGGGTGGTAACGACTTCGATCAGCGCATTGTTGATTGGCTAGCAGAGGCTTTTTTGAAGGCTCACGGCATCGACCTACGTCGTGACAGGCAGGCTCTGCAGCGACTGACAGAGGCAGCAGAAAAGGCCAAACAGGAGCTGTCTGGTGTTGTGATCACACCGATCTCACTGCCTTTTATTGCCACAGGTACCGACGGCCCGCTTCACATCGAAACCTCATTGGAACGCTCGACCTTCGAGGGTCTGTGCCCTGATTTGCTCGACCGTCTGCTCGTTCCCGTCCAAGCAGCCTTGCGTGATTCTGGCTGGGCGGCAGACGATATTGATGATGTGGTGCTGGTTGGTGGTGGCACGCGAATGCCGATGGTGCAACAACTGGTGCGCACCCTGATTCCTCACGATCCATGCCAATCAGTCAACCCGGATGAGGTTGTCGCCGTTGGGGCAGCGGTTCAAGCCGGGATTCTCACTGGAGAACTGCGTGATCTGTTGCTGAATGATGTGACACCACTGTCCCTAGGTCTGGAAACGGTGGGAGGGCTGATGAAGGTTTTGATTCCCCGCAACACTCCGATTCCCGTTCGCCAGTCGGATGTGTTCAGTACCTCCGAATCGAATCAGTCGTCGGTCGAGATTCATGTTTGGCAGGGAGAACGTCAAATGGCCTCCGACAACAAATCGTTGGGTCGGTTTCGCCTCTCCGGTATTCCTCCCGCTCCTCGCGGTGTCCCCCAGATTCAGGTCGCCTTTGATATCGATGCCAACGGCATCCTGCAAGTGAGTGCAACGGATCGAACCACTGGCAGAAAGCAATCGGTAACGATCCAAGGTGGATCGAATTTGAACGAAGACGAACTGCAGGCTCTGCTGGCCGAAGCTGAAGCTCGGGCCGATGAAGACCGTCGCACCCGTGCTGCGATTGAGCGCCGCAATAGAGCCCTGACGTTGGTCTCCCAGGCTGAACGTCGTTTAAGGGATGCGGCCCTCGAATTGGGTCCTTATGGGGCAGAGCGGCAGCAGCGTGCCGTGGAGATGGCCATGCGTGACCTCCAGGATCTTCTGGAACAGGATGATCTTCAGGAATTGGAACTGGGTGTTAGTGCTCTCCAGGAGGCTTTGTTTGGTCTCAATAAACGTTTGTCCGCAGAACGACGGTCTGAGTCCAGTCCATTGCAGGGGATCAGAAACACTCTCGGTTCTCTGAAGGATGAATTGTTTGCTGATGACGACTGGGATGAGGATCCCTGGTCGAGCCCCAGCGGCAGACCCTCCCAGGGCCGATACAGCTCGTCAAGACAAGGGATGGATCCCTGGGACGATGACTTCTACCGCTGAACCCAATTACTGGTCCCTGCTCGGTCTCGAGCCAGATAGCGATGCGGACGCCCTAAAGCGGGCCTTCCGTCGCGAGGCAAGACGCTGGCATCCGGATTTGAATGCCAACGACAGGCAGGCAGAAGAGCGGTTCAAGTTGGTCAATGAGGCCTATGCGGTGCTCAGTGATCCGAAGCGGAGACGCGCCTGGGAAGGACGCAGCATCGATCCCCCTTCCCATGTCGACCCCTTTGCCTCAGGCTTTCCGGACTTTGAGGATTACCTCGAGGTTGTGTTGGGTTTGGGCCGACGCCGGGCCAGTGATCAAGACGATGAGGCACGGCAAACGGTGACCGATTCACCAGCCGACTCACAGCATTTTTCTGGCGATTGGCCGGCTACAGCCCCACCACCCCCACCTCCGCCTGTGCAGGCAGCGGAAACTCTGGAAACTGATGTGTTGCTCACGCCGGATCAGGCACTGTGCGGAACCGCTGTTGAGATTGAGCTCAGGGATGGAACCCTCGTTGAGGTGCTAACTCCACCTCAGGCCGGCGATGGTTGGAGGCTCAGGCTGGCCGGCGTCACACCTGGGGGAGGAGATCACTTCCTCCATTTGCGAGTGCAAACGGAGGAGGGCCTTCGCATTGATGGGCTTCGCGTGCACTATCGCCTTGAGCTCCTACCCGCCGATGCTGCTCTGGGCTGTGCCGTTGACGTGCCGACTCTTTCTGGACCGGTAACGCTCCAGGTGCCACCAGGCTCCTCCAGCGGCCGGTTGCTGCGACTGCGTGGACGAGGACTCGAATCGGACGATCGTCGGGGTGACCAATTGGTGGAGATCGTCGTTGTGATTCCTGCTCAGCTCACGGAGGCGGAACGGGCTCTCTATCGAAGACTGCAGGAACTAGCCCTCGAGACTGAGCTCGACTGATCCTGTCCGATCGGTTTCTGGCTGATCGGTGAGAGACTGGCCTTGATTTTCTGCGCCGAATGCTTGTTCACGTTCTTCTTTATGACGCCGGACAGGACAGTGAAGGCATTCACTCACTGGAAGTGTCAGGAAACACAGTGGTGTTGATGTTCGAGAACCGTGATGATGCGGATCGTTATGCCGGACTGCTGGAGGCGCAGGACTTTCCAGTTCCAACCATCGAAGCCTTGGATCGCGAAGAGATTGAGATCTTCTGCCGTCAGGCCGGTTACGAACCAAGGCTTGTGGAGTCTGGATTTGTTCCCCAGACGGATGAAGACCGGTTGCTGCTTGCGCCTCCATCCGCGAATCGTGATGTGAGCACTTGGCAGGAGTCAGAAGAAGGTGATGAAACTGCTGCTCCAACCAAAGGCAATAGCAGTGATCTGGATGAGATCCGCCGGCGCCTTGAAGGATTGCTCTGAGCGACGATGACGGAACCCTTCGACTCAGAGCCAATGCTTGTGGCGTCCGACGATCGTGGCCACCTGCTCACCGAACAGTCCAATCCCCGCAGCAGTGATCTCGACACCCTCAGCGTCGAAGACCTGGTCGCCCTGTTCATTAGCGAAGACGTCAAACCTCAACAGGCTGTGGCTCAAGCTGCTGGGGCAATCACTGAGGCTGTTGAACGCATTTCCGAGCGGTTGCGTGCTGGAGGACGCCTTTTCTATGTGGGAGCTGGTACGTCTGGCAGGCTTGGCGTTCTGGACGCCGCAGAATGCCCACCTACCTTCTGTAGTCCTCCCGAGCTTGTGCAGGGTGTTCTTGCCGGAGGCGCTCCTGCTCTACTCCGCAGTTCAGAAGGACTCGAGGATCTCAGTGATGCTGGAGCCAGTGATCTTCAGGATTGCAAGCTTGGGGCAGCAGATTGCGTGATCGGAATCGCAGCGGGAGGAACGACGCCCTATGTGCATGGTGCCCTGAACTATGCACGATCCACCGGAGCACTTGCCATTGCGATGGCCTGCGTTCCTGCCGAGCAGGTGCCGATCGGTTGCGACATTGATATCCGTTTGATCACAGGCCCTGAGCTGCTGACGGGCTCAACTCGCCTGAAGGCTGGCACTGCAACAAAAATGGCGCTCAACGTGATTTCAACCTCGGTGATGGTGCGCTTGGGGAAGGTGTACGGAAATCGCATGGTTGATGTCGCAGCAACCAACAGCAAGCTGATGGATCGTGCTCTGCGCATCCTTAGGGATCTGGCGAATGTTCCGCGCGATCGTGGCATTGAATTGCTCCGACAGGCTGACGGCTCTGTGAAGCTGGCGCTATTGATGGCAGGCACCGGACTTCCGTTGCAAGAAGCCCGCTCAGTACTCGCCAATCACGGCAATCAGCTACGGGAGGCTTTGAGCAGTTGTGACGCTGAGCTGAAAGCATCCTGAATCACCAGACTCTCGGCTTAGTCAGCGTTGAAAGCTCCCCAATAGGGGCTTGTGAACAGGTCAAGGGCTTGGCGTGTTGTGGCTGGAACCGACTCAGGACGCGTCATCAAGGCATCCGCTAGAGCTGTGTGCGCTGGTGAAAGGGGGCGCGACGCAGCCAGGGCTTGCATGAGCTCCTGAAGAATCGGACCTGTGGCTGCGGCATTGGCCTGCAAATTGGCGATCACCATCTCGACACTGACAGCATCATGATCCGTATGCCAGCAGTCAAAGTCGGTGACCATGCTGAGAGACGCATAGGCGATCTCAGCTTCACGGGCGAGACGGGCTTCCGTGTGGTTGGTCATGCCAATCACATCACAGCCCCAACTTCGGTACAGCTCACTTTCCGCCCGGGTCGAAAAGGCAGGTCCCTCCATGCATAAATACGTCCCACCCCGGTGCAGTCGTTGACCATCCGGTAGTGAGGTTTCCGCCGCCGTTGCTAAGAGGGCACTGAGCTTTGGGCAGAAGGGGTCAGCGAGACTGACATGAGCAACACAACCGTTGCCGAAAAAGCTTGCCGGTCGCTGCATTGTGCGATCAATAAATTGTTCCGGCACGACCATGTCGCGCGGTTGAAGATGGGCCTGTAAGGAACCAACAGCCGATACGGATACCAGCCATCGAACTTGAAGTGATCGCATGGCCCAGATGTTTGCCCGATAGGGCACTTCCGTTGGCAGCAGATGATGACCTCGACCATGTCGAGCAAGGAACACCACTTCAGCTCCGTTCAAGCGGCCGATTCGAAAGGAATCAGAAGGCTCACCGAAAGGCGTGTTCACTTGTAGTTCCTTGACTCCCTCCAATCCCTCGATGGCATAGAGCCCACTGCCGCCGATCACTCCAACTCGGGCCTCTTGGAGGTTGTCCTGAAGGGCGTCAGTGGGCATGGCAAGGGATGTCATTCAGTCCATCCTGCACCTGCGTAGCATGGTCTTTTGCAGCCAGCGTTTTGACGACTGTTCTGATGGAAACCGATGCCGGCCAGATCAAGCTGGACTTGTTCGATAACGACGCCCCGAAAACGGTGGCCAACTTCGTCAAATTGGCTAAAGACGGGTTCTATGACGGTCTTGCCTTCCATCGGGTCATCGACGGTTTTATGGCCCAGGGCGGCTGTCCGAATTCACGTGAAGGCGCCAAGGGAATGGCTGGTACCGGAGGTCCCGGCTACATGATCGATTGCGAGATCAACAGCCGAAAGCATGGTCCAGGTGCGCTCTCAATGGCCCATGCTGGCCCTAACACTGGCGGTAGCCAGTTTTTTATCGTTCACGAAGCACAGCCTCACCTGGATGGAGTGCACACGGTTTTTGGTCAAACCGGGGATATGAACGTTGTGATGGCCCTGCGCAATGGTTCCCGAATCAACAAAGTGACCGTTCAGGACTGATTGGTCTCCACGATCAACTCCATAACAGCAGAGTCGGCTTCTCAAGCTGACTCTGTTCAGGCATCCGTCCGCTTCTGACGTCTTCGAGGGATGCTTCGATCCGCTCCAGGGTCTGCGATGGGTGATTGATTTGCTGCGCCGTTGGAGCGGTGTAGAGACCAATGCGGCTGGTTTCCTGCCAAGAAGCGAGTGTTTGAATCAGCGACCGGAGTCGCGTGGTGAAGGAGCTACCACCTGGGCCTCTCTGTACATCCGTGATGCGCCAGGCAAATTGTGGACGTTCCCACAGGGCCAAAAGCCTCGGTGATGAGTTGGCAGTGATCGAAACTTCAACGTTGCTGGCTGCTGTTTCGCATCTGGTGCGGATCAAGGGGAGTTGATCTGAACTACAATTGCCATCCCAGCTAATCACCGTTTGGCTTGTTATTGGTGCAATGGTTGAGTCTTCGATGCTAATGATCGGTGCACTTGGCTGATCAACAGTACCCTGAAATAGGTGGCCTAACTTGTCACGCTTAACGGCGAGATAATCGGCATTGTGATCGCCTGGATTGATCACCAGCGGCACCCGATCCACCACCTCCAGGCCATAACCACCAAGACCAGCGATCTTGCGTGGATTGTTCGTCAGAAGACGAAGACGATGAATGCCAAGATCACTAAGAATCTGAGCCCCGACCCCGTAGTTACGCAGATCGGCCGGAAACCCCAGCTTCTCATTCGCTTCAACCGTGTCTAGGCCACCATCCTGAAGGCTGTAGGCCTTGAGTTTGTTGATCAGACCGATCCCACGTCCTTCCTGACGCAGATAGACCACCACGCCTTCTCCCTCAGCTTCAATTTGACGCAGTGCAGCCTCCAGTTGCGGCCTGCAATCACAACGCAGTGATCCGAAGGCATCACCGGTGAGGCACTCGGAGTGCATGCGCACCAGAACGGGTTCGCTCAAGCGATCGGGATCGCCTTTGACAATGGCGACATGCTCGCTTCCATCTAGCTCATTGCGATAACCAATGGCCTTGAATTCACCGAAAACACTGGGCATCGAGGCATAAGCCTGACGCACAACAAAACGTTCATTCTCAAGCCGGTAACGAATCAGGTCAGCAATGCTGATGAGGCGAAGATTCCATTGATCCGCATACTCCTTGAGTTGGGGAAGCCTGGCCATCGAACCATCTGCATTTTGGATTTCGCAGATCACACCGGCTGGGATGAGGCCAGAAAGGGCGGAAAGATCGATGGCTGCCTCGGTATGGCCGGCTCGCTTCAGAACGCCTCCCTGGCGAGCGCGCAGCGGGAAAATATGACCAGGACGGCGCAGATCCGTAGGACGTGCATCCTGTCGCAGAGCAACCTGGATGGTTTTGGAACGGTCTTCAGCCGAGATCCCCGTTGAAACACCATTTTCAGGGCCTGCATCAATGCTCACCGTGAAGGCTGTTTGGTTGGCATCGGTATTGCGATCAACCATCAAAGGCAGATCAAGAGCATCAAGCTGCTGACCTTCCATGGCCAGACAGATCAATCCCCTGGCATGGGTGGCCATGAAGTTGATCTGATCCGGGGAAGCGTATTGGGCTGCGCAGATCAGGTCACCTTCGTTTTCGCGGCGTTCGTCATCCACCACAACGACACATTCGCCGTTGCGGATCGCAGCAAGGGCATCAGGAATCGTGTCGAAGCGAACGGTTTGAACCGCGTCAGCAGTGGAAGGCGTGCTCAGGGGAGTTCAGAAGCCAACAATCTGCATTCATTATCGACATCAGTACGATCAGCCGAACACCCAAACGACGCATGCAGCCCACTTCCACGATTCCCGCCCCTATCGCCTCGGGCGGGGTTGTCGGACGCGTCGCGGTCGTGGGAGCCTCTGGCTACGGCGGTTTGCAGACCCTCCGGCTCTTACAAGCCCATCCCCAGTTCGCAGTCACCTTCCTTGGCGGTGAGCGCAGTGCAGGCAAGCGCTGGAGTGATGTTTGCCCTTTCCTTCCCTTGTTGGATGACCCCGTTGTCGAAGCTCCTGATGCCGACAGGATCTCCGAGGCGGCTGACTACGCCGTGCTCAGTCTTCCCAACGGTCTCGCGAGTGAGATGGTTCCCAAGCTGCTTGAGCGGGGCGTTCGTGTTGTGGATTTGTCGGCTGATTACCGCTATCGCAGCCTGGACGAATGGTCTCAGGTCTATGTGCATGAGGCACAGAAGCATCAACGGCAAGACTCCGACCTCTGCCAGGAGGCGGTTTACGGACTGCCGGAATGGCATGGACCGGCAATCGCTCAGGCCCGTCTCGTTGCCGCCCCAGGATGCTTCCCTACGACAAGCCTTCTCCCACTTCTGCCCTTCCTGAAGCAAGGACTGATCGAGACCGACGGATTGATCATTGACGCCAAAACAGGAACCTCCGGAGGGGGAAGAGCTGCGAAGGAAAACCTGCTCCTCGCGGAAGCGTCTGAATCGATCTGCCCCTACGGCGTTGTGGGCCATCGCCACACTTCAGAGATCGAACAGATCGCCTCATCCGTGGCTGGATGTCAGATCAATCTCCAGTTCACCCCGCACCTTGTACCCATGGTTCGTGGTCTTCTGGCCACCGTTTATGCCCGGCTGAGGGATCCAGGCTTGACTGCAGACGATTGCACAACGGTCTTGGAGGCTGTGTATCGCCACCACCCCTGCGTGCGCGTTCTCCCCGTCGGTACGTATCCGGCCACGAAGTGGGCCAAACACACCAACCAGGCCCTGCTGTCTGTTCAGGTCGATAGCCGTACCGGACGGTTAGTGCTGATGAGTGCTGTCGACAATCTGATGAAAGGGCAGGCTGGTCAGGGGGTGCAGTGCCTCAATCTGATGGCAGGGCTCACGGCCACCACGGGCCTGCCACTCGATCCGTTTTATCCCTGATCAGGGCAAGGCCTGTTGGCCCTCAACCTCCTGATCGCCAACGTTCACCAATTAACGCCACGGCCCAAGGCAAGATCCGGTGCTCTTGAACACTGATACGTGACGACAGTGTCTCGTGATCGTCGCCTTCCAACACTGGTACGGCTGCTTGGCTGATCACAGGTCCGGTGTCCACGTCCTCACGCACCAAATGTGCCGTACAGCCTGTGATTCGTACGCCAGCGGCCAGCGCTTGACCAACAGCATTCACACCCCGAAAGCTCGGTAGAAGAGAGGGGTGGATGTTGATCAGTCGTTCTTGATAGGCATTGATCAACACAGGTGTGACAATCCGCATCCAACCAGCCATCACCACCGCTTCGACTCCGGCCTGGCGAAAACTGTCAACAAGGGCCCTGTCGAGGTCTTCACGGCTGCTGTAACGGCGATGGTCATGCACAAGGCAGGGCACAGCGAGCCGTTCTGCTCTTTGTTGGGCCCCACAGCCTGGATTATTCACAACCAGCAGCTCGATCTGAGCATGCAGTCGTTCTTGGCTTGCCTGCACCAGAGCCTCGAAATTGCTGCCATGTCCAGAGGCCATCACGCCCAGGCGCAGCGGCGTGTTGAACTGTGGCCAGGCACGCTCCAACGGAGCGATCAGGACATCCCCACGCCGAGCGTCCATTGGATTGAAGTGGCTAGTGTTTGACAAAGCGGGCATTCAAACCGTGTCCCATTTGTCCATCCTGCCCACAGCCCTTACCGATCTCGACCGTCTGGCTTCTGTCCTCATCGGTCAGGGCTATCGCGTTGAACGCGAGGGACGACTGATCGGTTTTGCCGGTGAAAGTCTGCGATTTGATCTCAAAGCCACCAGCTCCGCTGGTACCCATTTCGCCTGGCGACGGTCTGCATCCGGTCCACAGCTTGAACTGATTGCTGATCTCGAACGCCAGGGTGCCGCTGATACCTACCAACCGAGGTTGCAACGCATTCTTCGGCTCTATGCCTTATCCAAAGCCTTGGATGAGGTTGAATCATCTCCCGCTTTGAAGGACGTATACGCCTGTTGACGTGACGGACCATAAGGATGTTCACCTACGCATTGATCTGCTGGATCCTGCGTCACAAACTCTCAAAATCGAACTGAGTTGGACTCCTGAAGTCCAAATGCAGAGGTGGACCTTGCCGATCTGGACGCCAGGTTCCTACACCGTTCGAGATCCGTCTCAACATTTACATAGTCTTGCCTTCTATCAGCACGACCAACAAGTCGAGACAAGACGTCTAAGCCCATCGCGCTGGAGCGCCAAGCTTCCTTGCCTTGAGCGGGTTCGTCTTGTGTATAAGCTTGAAGCGAAACAACTCACGGTGCGAACCAGTTTTCTCGACCCAGAGTTTGCCTCTCTGTGTCTTTCTGCTGTGTGCATGTTGGTGGATGGCAAACGTTGGGAACGCCACGTTCTCGAGTTGCTATTGCCAGAAGGGTGGCGTGGTTTTGTTCCTCTTCCTCAAGACGATTCGTTCTATATCAGTAGGGATTTTGATCAGCTTGTTGATAGTCCAGTTCATGCGGGTTCATTCGAAGACTGTGCATTTATTGTTGATGGCTGTCACCACTCGTTGCTGCTGATCGGTTCGCCGCCGACGGGCTGGCCAGACACACTTGTGGCGGATATCGAGGCTGTGTGTGGAGCCGCTGCATCGCTTATGGGTGAATCACCTCCGTCAGGTGATCGTTACCAGCTTGTGATTCAGATGCTCGATAGTGGCTATGGAGGATTGGAGCATAACGATGGGGCTGTTCTTCAGTTCGCTTGGCCTGCTTTAGCTGAACCCAATGGTTACCACCAGCTTCTTCAACTGGTGGGTCATGAATACCTGCACCAATGGAATGTTCGGCGTCTGCGTCCAAGGGAGTACATCCCTTACGACCATGGAGTTGCGGTAGTGAGTGACAGTCTCTGGTTTGCTGAAGGCATCACCAGTTACTTCGACCTTGCCCTGCCGTTGTTGGCGGGACGATCGACTCGAAAAACTTTTTTAAGAGATCTCGGCAAGGACCTTTCGCATGTCCTGCTCAGTCCAGGTGCACAAGTGCAGAGCTTGGCTGATAGTTCACGGGAAGCTTGGGTGCGTCTTTACAAATGCACACCAGCAGGAGCCGACACCCAGATCAGTTACTACAAGCTTGGGGCTGCACTTGCGTTCTGCCTCGATGTTCAGTTAAGAGCCCTAGGCGTGTCCCTTGCTCAGGTTGTCAGAGATCTTTGGCAGAGCTTTGGCCAGGTCGGCCGAGGCTACGGCCGGTGCGATATCCAAAACGCCCTGGCTGTGTATAGCCAGGAACTCGCCGACCAACTCCCTTGTTGGCTAGATCAGAAGGGCACGCTACCGATTAAGGAGTGTCTTGAACAGTTGGGATTGATCTTGCATCCGGTGTTGGCGAACACGGCCTGGACTGGCTTAACCCTTGCAGATCATCCAAAAGGAGTGCGGGTGACACGTGTGCGCATCGAGAGTCCGGCACATCATGCCAATCTCGTTGCCGGCGATGAGATTGTGGCAGTTCGTGGTCATCGCCTCTACTCAGTTGATCAGTGGACGTTGTTGCAACCAGGGGCTGACCCGATAGCGATCATCTACGCACGACGGGGACGGTTGGAAGAAACACAGGTGATTCCAGCACCCAAACACACTCAGGACTACACAGTGGAATGGAATCCTCTCGCACCCCATGAGGCCAGGGTGCTCCGCGACCGATGGCTCGAGATCCGCTGACCAGACGCTTCAAGCACTTAAGGCGACGGTTGGAAGGCCGCCATGGAATCCTCGCGATTGGATCCTTTGGCTTGATCGTTAGTCTCAGCAGTGTGATTTGGCTGAGTTCTAGCGATGTTGCGCATACCCAGTCGCACCAGCAGCCATCACTGCTTGAGCTTCTCGATCAAGTCACCAGTGGTACTCCCAAGCAGTTGGATGACTCCTCCAACCGCATGAGGCCAGATCCACCCGAGACGAACGCATGGCGTTCACCACTGGCACGCCAGTGCAAGGGAATCGACGATCAAATCAGAAAGCGTCTCGTCAAGTTGAAGTCAAGCTTCAAACAACAACGGGAACGAATTGCAATCGACCCCAGTAATTACGGCAAGCGCTACAGCGTCAATCCCTGGAAGGATTCGATTGATCCCATGCCTCGCATGGTTGTTTTACACGAAACAGCAAATTCACTCACATCGGCGATTAACACATTCAAGACTCCACACCCGAATGATCATGATCAGGTGAGCTATCACACCTTGATTGGAATGGAAGGGCGTGTTGTTGATGTGGTTGATCCACTGCATCGTGCCTATGGAGCTGGTTATTCGGCTTTTCTAGGCGAATGGGCTGTAACAAATCCTGAATTTATGGGCTCGGTTAATAATTTTGCGTTGCACCTCAGCCTGGAAACTCCGCCGGATGGCTACATCGGAGGCCGACACCATTCTGGTTATACAGAACAGCAGTACGACGCTCTTGCTTTAGTTCTAGACGATTGGATGGAAACCTTCAGGATTCCGTCAGAAGCAATCACCACTCACCAACATGTTGATCTTGGCGGTGAAAGGGGTGACCCACGCAGTTTTAACTGGAAGAAACTTCAAGTACGGATGGCGGCATTGAAGCGACTTTGTTGAAGTCAGATTGTTCTGGGCTCTGATTCCATCTGGGTGGAATAAATCAATCCATGCAGGGCCGGATCCTGCATATAGCGGAGGATACGAGCTGGATAATCAAGTTTTCCGTTATGCAGATAGGCAAGCGTTGCGATGGCCTTGGCGTCTGCAAACGATGCGCTTGCGCACAGCATGGTGGAGTCAGCTAACCGCAAGGCACGTTTGAGCCTGTGTAGTTTCCCGGCCAGGAGAGAGACATTTTGATGGGGGTCAAGCAACAGATTCCGGGCCCAAGCAATCTGCTCTTGTGAAGGATTTCGTGGCAGTCGTCCCTGATGGATCAGCTCACTGATGCCGAGTTGTGCGGGACCGTGAGTCGAGACCAAGCCTGAATGGGCAACGAAGGGCAACCCTTCTCCAGGCTTGGAATGCTGAATTTCGTCGTAAAGAATGCCAGTGAGCAACATCGGATTGATGTGGTGTTGCTCGGATTCCCTCAAAATCACAGGTTTCAGTTCGCTCAGTCGAGAGAGGGTCCTCGCACGAAGCGGCTCGAATTGATCCACACCGCTGGTGAAAAGCTGCGCCAATGGTGTTTGAGGACCATGGACACCGAAACGTCGCTGCAGATTCTCGAGTTCTTCGGCGGAGAAATCAGTGGGGTTGGCACGCTCCTGAAGGGCGTTTCCTGTCTCGGATTCCAGTGCGACCTGCGCATCGATCACCTGACCGATCGGAACGGGCGTCAGGGTTGAACGAACCAGAAAGCCTCCGGCAATGCCGCAGGCGAGCGTTGCCAAAAGGGGCGGTCTTAAGAATGGAAGGATGACGCGACCGAATGTGGCCATGGGGAGACGCTAGCTGTGCTGTCGCAGAAAATGGGCATCTGGTGAAATCGAAGATAGCTTCAAGCTGAGAGCGGCCTCGAACCCAGCGATGAGCTTCCCAGATTTCAGCGCCAACGATCCTCAGGTTCAGTGGCAGCGCTTCTGTGAACTGCTTTGGTTCCATGACGACCTGGGTGTGTGGCTGGATATCAGCCGCATGCACCTCAACCTTTCGGATCTTGAGGGGCTTCGTCCTGGTTTCGATCAGGCCTTTCGATCCATGGCTGCCCTTGAAGCTGGATCGATTGCAAACGCAGACGAACAGCGACAGGTCGGCCATTACTGGTTACGGCAACCCCAACTCGCTCCAGACCCCGACGTTCAAAGCCACATTGCCCTCGAAGTGGATCAAATCGAGGCGTTTTGTCGCTCGGTTTTGGACAAGGAGATCACCGCCCCCAACGGTCAAGCCTTCACAGATGTTCTCTGGATTGGTATCGGTGGAAGCGCTCTAGGGCCGCTGTTGATGGTCCGTGCTTTGCAAGAAGAGGGTGCTGGCCTCCCCTTCCACTTTTTCGACAATGTCGATCCCAACGGCATGAGCCGTGTGCTGGCTGGAATTGGTGAAGCGCTTCCCACCACATTGGTGATCACTGTCAGCAAGTCAGGCGGAACCCCAGAGCCGCACCTCGGGATGGAACAGGCCAGGCATCGTGTCGAGGCTTGCGGAGGACGTTGGGCAGGTCAGGCAGTCGCTATCACCATGGCCAACAGCAAACTTGATCAGAAGGCCAGCGAGGAAGGCTGGCTCAAGCGGTTTGACATGTTTGATTGGGTCGGCGGAAGAACGAGTATCACCAGTGCCGTAGGACTCGTCCCTGGTGCTCTCATCGGGTCGGAAATCAGAGAGTTTCTTGCCGGTGCTGCACAGATGGATGAAGCCACCCGTGTGTGCGATGTGCAGCGCAATCCAGCGGCGTTGATGGCTGCCTCTTGGTACGTGGCTGGGGAAGGCCGTGGCTTACGCGACATGGTGGTTCTCCCCTACCGCGATCGCCTTGAGGTGTTTAGCCGTTACCTCCAACAATTGGTGATGGAATCCCTCGGCAAACGTCTGGACCGTGACGGCAATGTGGTCCACCAAGGCATTGCTGTCTATGGAAACAAGGGTTCGACCGACCAACACGCCTATGTGCAACAGCTCAGAGACGGTGTCGACAATTTCTTTGTCACCTTTATCGAAGTGCTTCGGGATTCAAAGGAGATCCCTGAAATCAATGGTGAATACCCCGGAGATTTCCTCGATGGCTTCCTGCAGGGAACGCGTTCAGCCCTTACCGAAGGCGGTCGCCAGAGCATCAGCATCAGCATGCGTCAATTTGATGCCCGACGCCTTGGTGCTCTGATCGCTCTGTTTGAACGGGCCGTCGGCCTTTATGGCGAGTTGGTCAATATCAACGCGTATCACCAGCCTGGTGTTGAGGCTGGAAAGAAGGCTGCTGCAGCCATTCTTAGCCTTCAAGGGGAAGTGGAGAAGGTTTTGGCCGATGGCCAGGCCAGGTCTGTCAATGAAGTGCAGTCTGCAATTGGTGAGGGAACAGTGGAGGTGGTGTTCTGGATCTTGCGCCATCTCACAGCCAATGCGCGTGGTTATTCAGCGCAGGGAAGCTGGGATAACCCCGCATCACTGCGCTTCAGCAAGGTCTGATCAGCGCTATCAAGCTTCTACGACCACGATTCAGGGCACCAGATTCACCAGTTTTCCTGGCACAACAATTACGCGGCGGGGTGCCTGACCCTCAAGCCACTTCTCCGCCACATCACTGGCCAAGGCCAACTTCTCGAGCGTGTCTTTGTCGGCATCGGCTGGGACCTGGAGGCTCCCCCTCACCTTCCCCTTCACCTGAATCACAAGTTCAATCGTGTCTTGCACGAGAGCCGTTGCTTCATGCATCGGCCAGGCTTGCTGATGGACGCTGCCAGCCCCGTCGAGCCGATGCCAGAACTCCTCGGCCAAGTGCGGTGCAAACGGTGCCAATAATCGAATCAGGACTGACAGGGCCTCTTCGCGGATCGGAGGCTGAACAGTCTGAAGCTTGCCGCTCAGGGCATTCGACAATTTCATCAACTCCGAAATGGCCGTGTTGAATTGAAACTCTCCTGTCAGGTCGTCTCCAATGGCTTCAATAGCGGTGTGAACAGCACGGCGCATGGTCTGATCGTTGTCACTCAGATCGTCTGGAATCACACTGCCGTTCTGGTTAGACAGGCTGACATGCTGATCACCCTCAGCCGCAGCTGATTCAATCAGACGCCAGAGCCTCTGGAGAAAACGGAACTGACCTTCAACATCGGCGTCATCCCATTCCAGATCTTTCTCTGGAGGTGCCTTGAAGAGAATGAACATCCGTGCCGTGTCGGCGCCATAGCGGTCAATCACAGCGGCGGGATCAACGCCGTTGTACTTCGATTTCGACATCTTCTCGAACAGCACCTCGAGCACTCCACCGTCATCAGGGTCCCGCGGGTCTCCTTCATCCGTGACGAGGTTGGGAGCGACATACCGTCCGGTTCGAGGGTTTCGATAGGTCACCCCCTGGACCATGCCCTGGGTGAGGAGGCGTTCAAATGGTTCATCAATCGTCAGTAGGCCTCGATCCCGCAATGCCTTGGTAAAGAAACGGGCATAGAGGAGATGGAGGATCGCGTGTTCAATGCCGCCTACGTATTGTTTGACAGGTAGCCAGCGCTGGATGGCCTCCGACGAGAAAGGCTGCTGGTTGTTGGAGGGATCCGCGAAACGAAGGAAGTACCAGGACGAGCACATGAAGGTATCCATGGTGTCCGTTTCTCTTCGAGCAGGTTTTCCGCAACGGGGGCAGGGCACATTCACCCACTCCTCAAGTTGAGCCAGGGGTGACCCTCCACGACCTGAAAGATCGACGCCCTTTGGAAGGGAGACCGGTAAATCGTCACGAGGGACAGGAACGGCTCCACAGCTTTCGCAATGGATCACTGGGATTGGGCATCCCCAATAACGCTGTCTTGAGATCAGCCAATCCCTGAGGCGGTACTGCACTTTGGGCGTCGCCCAGCCTTCTTCTCTGCCCTTCGTGACAATGGCTTCCTTGGCGTCTTCGGATGTCAGACCATCGAACGCCCCGGAATGAATCAAGACACCTGGTTCCGTCCAGGCCTGTCCGTCATTGAGATGCTCATCAGTTCCAGGCACTTGGATGACCACACGGAGCGGAAGCTCATGGCGGCGGGCAAAGAGGAAATCTCGCTGGTCATGGGCAGGCACGCCCATCACGGCACCGGTGCCGTACTCGGCGAGCACATAATCAGCAATCCAGACGGGTAGGCGCTCTCCATTGGCAGGGTTGATCACCTCCGCTCCGATTGGAATCCCCCGCTTGGGCTGATCATCAGCTGTGCGGTCCTCGCTGCTGAGAGTGCTCATCAGATCGCGGAACGCGGTGACTTCATCACGGTGTTCCGCTGATGTGATTGTTTCGACCAGAGGATGTTCCGGGGCGAGAACGAGGTAACTGGCACCAAACAACGTGTCTGGTCGGGTTGTGAAGACTGTGATGCTTGGCTCAAGAGCGGTTTCTATCGCTGTTGAGCTCGGATCGTGAAGCGAGAAACGAATTTCTGCGCCTTTGGATCGGCCAATCCAGTTGGCCTGCATCGTGCGAACACGCTCTGGCCAACCCTTGAGAAGCGCAAGGTCATCCAGCAGGGCATCGGCGTAATCGGTGATCTTCAAAAACCATTGACGCAAGAGCCTTTGTTCCACGACCGCCCCTGAGCGCCATGACTTGCCATCGGCATCCACTTGCTCGTTAGCCAGCACGGTTTGGTCGATGGGGTCCCAGTTGACCTGTGCTTCTTTCTGGTAGGCCAGATCGCCATCAAGTAGCTCCAGGAAGAGCCATTGGGTCCAGCGGTAATAGTCCTCATGGCAGGTGGCCTGCTCCCGGCTCCAATCGATTGATAAGCCGAGTCGGGCCAGCTGGTCTTTCATCTGGTCGATATTGCGATCGGTCCAGATGCCTGGATCGATCTCCCGTTCAATTGCCGCGTTTTCTGCCGGCAGGCCAAACGCGTCCCAACCCATGGGATGGAGCACGGCATCCCCGCGCATCCGCTGCACCCGCGCGATCACGTCAGTAATGACGTAATTCCGCACGTGACCCATGTGCAGGCTCCCTGACGGATAAGGGAACATCGAGAGGGCATAGAACGGTGCGCGGCCGTCATCGAGGGGCGGAGTGACATCCAGATTGATATCACTCCAATGGTTTTGCCAGCGCTGCTCGGTCGCGAGAGGGTCGTAACGACGTTGGCCGTTGTTGGATTCAGGCAGGCTGGTTGTCGACTCGGTGCTCACGGGCAGGCTTCACCTGGGAGCGATCGTGCCACAGCCGTGATTCACGAGCTGCCTTGGTTGTTCGTTCAACCCAGTGGCCTAATCAAGGTGAGAGCCCGGCGAGTGATCAGGATTGGCTCACTGGCATCGGAACGAACGACAGCAAGAAATTCCGGATCTTGCCAGAGCAGGACACCTTCATGACTACTGCCATTCAGGAGTTCAATCCGAAGCAAACGTTGCTCTCTGGTCCATGCCTGTAGCTGACGCACACCCGGCAGACTGGGATCGAAAAGGGTGCTATTCATCGGATCACAGATACAGGAAAGAAGATTTTGAAGTTATGAACTGAGTCTAGATGCAAATGCTAAGCAAGAGCTAGAATGATTATGGTTAAGTGATCTCATCATTGCATGAGGTTTTCCTGCACTTGCTGGATTGATAGCGATATTCTCGCTCATTTTCTTGAATGCCACGTTTGATTTGGATGGCTGAATGTCACCAGTTGGTCTATATTTTAAATCCATTTTTCTTGAAGGTTCTAGGAGTATGGTTCTTTGTGTCTGCTAAAGCTTTTTCAAAGTAGGTGTGACATCGCCAACATCTTCCCTTGGCTTGAGTGTTCGACTGCTCGTTGAATGAGTTGACAGTGAAGGGCCTAGAAACACGAGCAAGGGATGATCGGAATCTGATGCAATGACTTGCTTGATCTCTCGTTCCGACCAGCCTTTGAACAAGGCGATGACGCGATAATTGCACGGATCACAACATCCTGTTCCAATCAGGCTGGAATGACTGCGTCATGAGCTTCTAAACTTGGCTGATCCAAGCCAATCAGTCAGTCAGGTGCGGTAAAGCAGTGGGTATAACGACTCGCTGAGATTCCAGACCAAGACAGGAGATGAAGGGAATGCTCTCATTCAGCAAATATCAGGGTCTCGGCAACGATTTCGTGGTGTTGGAGGGGCGCCAAGGACAGTTGGATGCCACGATCACAGGCCCAGATCCTCAATGGGTTCGCAGAATCTGCGACAGGCGTTTTGGTGTGGGAGCAGACGGAATCATCTTGGCGCTTCCAGCCGAAGCGGATGCAGAACTGCGGATGCGCATCTTCAACGCTGATGGCAGTGAGGCGGAAATGTGCGGTAACGGGATCCGATGTCTTGCACGCTTTCTTGCCGACAGCGATGGAGATGCACCAGGTCGCTCCTGGACGATCGTGACACCTGCAGGCCTGATCGTGCCAGTGCTGCAGGGCGACGGCCAAATTCGAGTCGATATGGGAGCACCTGTACTTGACCCTGGCCAGGTCCCCACAACGCTGGCAGTCGGGGAGCAGGGGCTTCCTCAAGGCCTGATTGAGTGCCATGGCGAGTCTCTTTCTGTGGCTTCGGTCGGTATGGGAAATCCCCACGTCGTTGTCCCCGTCGAGGATCTGGCCACGATCCCCTTTGATCAGTGGGGCGCAGCGCTTGAGCAAGATCCCTGCTTTCCTGCCAAAACGAATGTGCATTTCCTCCAGGTGCACGGCCCTTCATCGCTAGAAATCCGTGTCTGGGAGCGTGGGGCCGGACCGACGCTTGCCTGCGGTACAGGTGCTTGCGCCACCCTTGTGGCGGCCTATCTGCTCGGCTTGAGTGAGCACAGCGCTGAAGTGCTGCTGCCTGGTGGTCCCTTGCAGATCAGCTGGCCGAATGGCGAGGGATCGGTGTTCATGACGGGACCCGCTGAGGCTGTGTTTGATGGGGTTCTGATTCCTGAACTGGTTCCGTATTCACCAGTGCCCCGAATCGCCGAACCTGAAACTCAGATACCAAATCAATCCGATCCCAGGCCGGCAGCGGAGCTAACACCGCCATCAAAGCCAAGCTTTGATTGTTCTCATGACTGTAAGGACGAATGCCAGCGCCCTGATGATTGCCTCCAGGCTGAAGCGCAAGAACAGGTGCAATCCCTACTGGATTCGATGTCGCTCGACGCCATGATTGACTTGGCGAGCGATACCCTCGAACAGCGCACTCGTTCACGCCTCGACCGCCATCAAGGTGGCTAGTGCTTCCGGGGATATTTATCTCGACAGCTGTGCCACGTCACCGCCGAGACCAGGAGTGGTGGAGGCGATGACTGATGTTCAGACCACTGCTTGGGGCAACCCTTCAAGCCTCCATCGCCAAGGCTTGGCGGCAGCAGAAGTGCTTGAACGCTGCCGTTGGCGAATCGCATCGCAGTTGAACAGTGATATCGAGGATGTGGTCTTCACGAGCGGTGCAACAGAATCGGTTCATCTGGCCTTGCTCGGGCTTGCAGAGACACTGTCACCTGGTCGTTTGGTGATCAGCGCTGTTGAACATCCTGCTGTGATTGCAGCGGCCAAAGGCCTTGAACGGCTCGGCTGGGTTCTGGCTTATTGGCCAGTGGATCGTTATGGACGTATCGACATGGACCAGCTGGATCGCATGCTGGCTCCGCCCACAAAACTGGTGTCATTGATTTGGGGCCAAAGCGAAGTCGGCAGCCTTCAACCGATTGAAACGGTTGGCCGAGCTTGCGCTGAGCGAGGCATACCGTTCCATACCGATGCCACGCAGGTCGTCAGTCAGGGCAGACCTGACTGGCAATCATTGTCCGTGGATTTGCTCAGTGCTTCGGCCCACAAATTCGGAGGCCCAAAAGGGATTGGCTTCCTGTTGGTACGAGCACAGTGTCGCCATCGCCTCCGACCACGCCAGGGTGGCGGTGGGCAAGAACACCAACTCAGGGCTGGAACAGAGTCTGTGGCTCTGTTGGCTGGTATGGCCACAGCTCTTGAACAGTTACCGCCATGGTTGTCTCCACCAGCAGTGAGACAGGAGACGTCTGGTCATCCGATCAGTGAATTACGCGATCAATTGCTGGATGCGTTGCTCGAGGATCCCCGTCTCATGCTCACCGGCGACCGCTGGAGAAGACTGCCCCATCACATCTCTTTGCTGGCCTTCGATCACCAAGAGCGACCTCTGCCTGGTCGAGCCATCGTTCGTGCACTCAGTCAACGCGGCATTGCTGTGAGTAGTGGCAGCGCCTGCTCGTCGGGAAAGGACAGTGGCAGTTCCGTGCTGGCGGCGATGGGATTTGGACCCGAGTTGCAGCGTGCAGGACTTCGCCTCAGTCTCGGTTCCTGGATTGATCAGCAACACTTGCCTCGTGTCACGTCAGCCCTCTTCGAGGCGCTGAATGAGGTCTCGGCTCAGATCTGAAAGGTCGACACCGCGTTACCCTCCTGGCATTCTCATAAGTGACGTGAGCGCTTCCCTGCCTGCGGATCTGAAAGCTGCTGAAGCCGATGCCCTTGAGGCTCTCTTGCATGCTCTTCGAACTGGAGAAGGCCTTCGCTGGTCGGTGACCTGGCGATTCGAAGGCCTGAGAGTGATGCCGGTGGGAATCAGGTTGATGCACGCTCTACGCGATGCAGGGATGAATCCAGTGATCGCATGGTCGGACGCAGGTGCCGCTGCTTTGGCTCAGCGCGATGCACCCGAACTCGCTGATGTGTGCTGTTCCTTGAACGATCTCAAGCGAGGCAAGTTTGCTGATGAGCGCGATCGTTGTTTGCTGGCAATGGCGCCACAGCCAAGTGATTACGAAGAGTTTGAGAGCGTCTGTGACGTCTGGTCAGGCCCGGTGGTGATGCTGAATGGTCGCCTCGAGGATGCAGCTGTGGGGATTGGCAATGTGGCAAGAACGCGACGCAGAGGCTTCGTCTCAACGTGGCAGGTTGCTTATTGGCTACAACCGCTAGCCCAGGGAGCTCTTCAACGTCAGTGGCCGGATGCTTGGTGGTTGTTCCGCCAAGATGCCGATGGTCATCGTGGCGTGGCAAGTTTCGAGACTCGTCCGGAACCCGAAGCGATCGAAGCTGCCCTCTACGGCGAAAACGCGGAACTGCAACGACAGATGGGGGCCATGGATCGTTTCCTCAACGACCTGAGCAACTGAACTGCATCGCTCCGATGACGTCCTGTTGTTGGAACTGTTCAACCTCCTTAAATTGACAGCTCTGAGGGCTGGCTGATGGCAGGTGAGAACAGAACCAGAGCTGTGTCTTGGATCGATGCCGTCGCAGCAACCGTGGCACTGATCGCCCTCGCCGGCGTCATTTGGAGCCCGAAGCTGAGCAATTCCGTTGCACGAGCCACCGGGTCGATGAAATCTGTCCAAGTCAGCGTTGACGTGCGCGGTCTGCCCACTGCTGATAAAGCGAAGCTGATCTCGGATGCCTTAGCGCATGGATCCACCAGTCTCGTGATCCGCAATCAACCGGCTGGTTCGCTCACATTGCTGGAGATACAAGACATCTCAAGCAAGCTCAACACCCTCCTTCCAGACGGCACTGTGATCGAAGCTCCTGATCCGAATCGTGAACTGCAAGGGATCCTGGAGGCAAGGTTTGTGCTGGAAGGTGAGGCCACCGTTTCCGACTCAGGAATCGTGATGGCAGGCACAAAATTGAAGATCGGCTCTCCGGTTGAACTGGAGGGTCCGCGGTATCGCATCAACGGAAGTGTGAGTGGTGTGGAGATGGAGTCATGACCATCACCAAACTGTCGATTGCAGCGATCCTGCTCACCTCCCTGACGTCTCCAGCTTGGGGTGAGTCTGAACTGAGTTCGTACCTTTCAGAGACCACAGACCAGCAGCCGACGATTCCGTTGTTGGCACCACCGCCGCCGACGAGCAATCAAGCCCTTCCGCTTCTGCAGATGGGCCCTATCTGCCAGCCATTACAAACTGCCCTCAGCCGTCACGTTGGCTCTTCTAATCGAGCCTGGAGTATCAGCGTTGTTGATCCAAAAGGATCCCTGATCGGTGATGTGAACGGCAGTCGTTCGCTTGTGCCTGCTTCGAACCAGAAACTGATCACCACGGCCTTCGCCCTCGACAGGCTTGGCACAGACTTCCGACTGAGGACACGCCTGCTACGGCGTCCTGATGGGGTGATGGAGATCGAAGGACAAGGCGATCCTGATTTAGGGCTGGCAGGGGTCCAACGTTTTGCCATGGCGGCCCTTGGGCAGGGTGGAGCCCGTACCAATCCGGCTGGAACAGTTCAGTTGATGTTGCGCGAGGAACCACGTCAGCGCTGGTGGCCCGCTGACTGGCATCCAGCTGATCGTGCTGAGGCCTATGGCGCTCCGATCACACGCCTTGCACTCACGAGCAATGCTCTCGGACGTGCCATTAGCAATCCATCTGCACGGTTTCAAACCCTGATGCAACGCGAGATCGAGCGTCAGGGTGGTCAGGTGCGCATGCAGATGCTGAAAGCAGAAGAACCCAGTTCAACTCTGTTCAAGCACAGTCAGTCCAATCCTCAGCGAGGCGTCGTGCTCCACGAGGAAACGTCAGCACCGATGCATGCTTTGCTCAGCCTGGCCAATACAGAAAGTCATAACTTCACCGCGGAAGTTCTGCTGCGACAGGCTGCTGATCGTTGGGACGTCAAACAAGCTTCCCATCAAGCCATGCGCTGGATGCGATCTCAGAACTTGCCGATGTCGGGACTGAGGATTGCCGATGGCAGTGGCCTTTCACGGGGAAATCGGGTGACGAGTCGCACGTTGGCGGCGCTCCTACTGCGCATGAATCAGCATCCGCTCAGCGCTTACTACACAGCGTCAATGGCGATTGCAGGACAGCGAGGCACACTCAGGAACTACTTCCGAGGCAGCAGCCTTGAAGGCCGATTCCATGGAAAAACTGGAACACTGACAGGGGTTCGTTCCGTTAGTGGAATTCTGCAGACGAAAGATGGTCCCCGTTTTGTGAGCATGATCTCGAACGGAGCTCCGAACCCGAACAGCACAATCGGGCGGATACTCCGTTCGGTGCAGAGCTTCAGCCCGTGCCCTTCATCGATCTGATTCGTGACGCGGCACGACGGGCCCGTGAGATCGGGACAGCTTCGTTGCCGCTCCGATCTGATGCAGGGCTTCGTTGACTGGTCTCAGGATGAATGGTCTGGATCTTCACTAATTCTTGGCGTCCTGCCAAGACCACTTGGGCCATTTCCTTGAGTCGATTCTCAAGTTCTCCCAGGGTTTGTTCGGCATAACGATTGGCGCCATCCTGCACTGAGACCGCCTCCTGACGGGTTCTCTGAATCAGGCTTTCGCATTGCTGCTGGGTTTGTTGCCTGTATTGAAGGGCCTCTTGATGGAGGCGCTCGGATTCAGCCTGAGCCTCCTTCTGAACCCTCAGCCCCTCCTGTCGAACTTGTTCAAGTTCCTGCAAGGCCTGTTGGCGATTGCGATCATGCTGCTCAGCCAGCTGCCGTTTCAACTCAATCGCTTCCTGATCGAGTTGCTGACGCCGTTGTAATGCCTCTTGCTCCAATTGCTGACGGCGTGTGGCGAATTGCTGCTCGAGCTGAGAGAGCTTGGTCTGCATTTCATGCTCGATCTGGCCAGATTGCTGACGGGTCGTCTGCAGCAACTGTTCGCATTGTTGACGGGTTTGCTCACGCAGTTCGTTGACCTGTTTCTCTGCTTCCTGACGGATCGAGACTGTATTGACGAGTTGCTCACGCTGTTGCTGAGCCTTTTGAACGATTTCGTCCGCCTGATGCTTGGCAGTGGAGATGAAATCATCTCGTTTCTGGAGGAGCTGGTCAGCCTGTGTGACCTGGTTGGGCAGGGTTTCGCGAACCGCATCCAACAGTTCAACGGCGTCTTGTTCATTGACGAGCCGCCCACCACTGAATGGGATGCGGCTGCCCTCAAGCAGAATTTCTTCCAGTTGATCCAACTGGTCAAGAACTGGGAACCGCATCTCGCTCATCACTTCCTGGCCGGGAAAGGCAAATTAAAGAGCCTCGCGAGGTCATCCGCCACCACCTCGGGGACCATGTGGCTAACCGGCCCACCAAAACGGGCCACTTCCTTGACCACCGAGCTGCTCAGAAAACTGTGGTGAGCTGATGTCGCGAGGAAAACCGTCTCGAATTCAGAGGACAACGATCGGTTGGTGTGAGCGATTTGCAGTTCATATTCAAAGTCGCTCATGGCCCGAAGGCCACGGAGGATCAAATTCACGCCCTGGTCGCGAGCGCACTGGACTGTGAGGCCGTCAAAACTGATCACCTCGACGCCGTTCAGATGCTTTGTGGCGGTTCGGATTTGGTTCAACCGTCTTTCCAGGGAAAAGGCTGGTGTTTTGCCAGGGTTCTGCAGCACTGCCACGACCACGTCACCAAACAGGCTGCAGCCACGTTCGATCAAATCCAGGTGCCCGAGTGTGAGGGGATCGAAGCTGCCGGGATAAAGAGCCCTCATGGCCTGACTTGAGCTGGATCGATCCTATGCAGCGAGGGATGTCTAGATTCTCGCCATTGCTTGACGATCAACGATGACCCTGAATGCCGACGCCAAGAAGGTGCTGCTGCGCAAGATCCCTCACGGGCTTTTTATCTGTGGTGTTCGTGAAGGTGACCAAGTGAATGGGTTTACTGCCAGTTGGGTGACCCAAGGATCATTCGAACCTCCATTGGTGGTGATGGCTGTGCGTAGCGACAGCACCAGCCACGGGATGATTGAGCGCAGTGCACGCTTCTCCCTCAATGTTCTCAGGGCGGATCAGAAGGATTTGGCAGCTGTGTTTTTTAAGCCACAAGCGGGGGTAGGAGGTCGATTCGATGCAGCTCCCTATGACGAAGGGCCGCTGGGACTGCCGCTCCTCAAAGATGCCGTTGGTGGTGTGGAGTGCGAACTTGTCGGATCCGTTGCGCATGGTGACCACACCGTCTTCGTCGGACAAGTCAAAACGGCCACGCTGATTGCTGACGGCGATGCCCTCAACCTGGCCTCCACGGGCTGGAACTACGGAGGATGAACGTTCTTTGCCGCCGTGGCTGCGACTGAACCGCTGCTGACTCATGCAGAGCGCCTCGAGCGAAGGCTGAAGGAGATCCCTCCGGAGCCCGGCTGTTATCTGATGCGTGATCGCGAGGACCGCATCCTGTACGTGGGCAAGTCCAAAAGCTTGCGTAGTCGGGTTCGTAGTTACTTCCGTCATCGCAACGATCTATCACCAAGAATTCGCCTGATGACCCGTCAGGTCTGTGAGATCGAGTTCATCGTGACCGATAGTGAGGCAGAGGCTCTGGTTCTTGAATCGAATCTGATCAAGAATCATCAGCCGCATTTCAACGTGCTCCTCAAGGATGACAAGAAATACCCTTACCTTTGCATTACATGGAGTGAGACTTATCCGCGGATCTTTATCACCAGACGACGTCGCTTCCGCAGCCCTTTAGATCGGTTTTACGGCCCTTATGTTGATGTTGGCCTACTGCGCCGCACCCTTTTTCTTGTCAAAAGAGTCTTTCCATTGCGCCAACGTCCTCGACCATTATATGCCGATCGCACTTGCTTGAATTATTCAATCGGCCGGTGTCCAGGGGTCTGCCAGCAGATGGTTAGTTCAGATGATTACCACCACACCTTACGGAAGGTGGCGATGGTTTTTCAGGGGCGCAGCGATGAGTTACAGACTCTGCTTTCTGACCAGATGACGCGGTACGCGGAGCGACTTGATTACGAGTCGGCAGCAAGGATCAGAGATCAATTGCAAGGGTTAGATCAACTCACGGCAGATCAAAAAATGAGTTTGCCAGATTCATCGGTTAGCCGAGATGTTCTGGCCTTGGCTAGCGACGAGCGTGTTGCTTCGGTTCAGTTATTTCAGATGAGAGCAGGCAAGCTTGTTGGCCGTCTTGCTTACACCGCCGATGCTCAGGATCTTGAACCTGGCCAGATTCTTCAAAGAGTGATTGAGGAACATTACAGCCAGGTTGAAGCTGTTGAAGTGCCTCCTGAATTGCTGGTGCAGCACCCGATCCCTCAGCATCAGCTCATGGAGGAATGGCTGGCAGAACAACGGGAGCGAAAAGTGGTGATTCAATGTCCTCAGCGTCGTCAGAAAGCAGATTTGATTGAGCTGGTGCAGCGCAATGCAGAATTCGAACTTCTCCGTGCTCAGCAAGGACAAGAGCAGCAGGCCTTGGCGACGGAAGACCTTGCACAGTTGTTGGAGCTCCAAACACCTCCAAGGCGAATCGAGGGTTACGACATCAGTCATATCCAGGGCAGTGATGCTGTGGCATCGCAGGTGGTGTTCATCGACGGTCTTCCAGCCAAACAGCATTACCGCAAGTACAAAATCCGCAGCAGCAGTATTCGCGCTGGACACAGTGATGACTTCATGGCGATGGCTGAGATCATGCGCCGTCGTTTCCGGCGCTGGGCTCGGGTCAAAGCGGAAGGTGGCGACATCGCTGCCCTTCGCAAGACAGGAGGCAGTGCTCTTCAGACTGACGGACTCAACGACTGGCCCGATGTCGTGATGATTGATGGGGGAAAGGGTCAGCTTTCAGCTGTGATGGAGGCTCTGCGTGAACTCGATCTGGTTGAAGATCTGAACGTGTGCTCCCTAGCCAAGCAGCGGGAGGAAATCTTCTTGCCTGGCGAGAGTGAACCTTTGGAGAGTGAGCCTGACCAGCTCGGTGTGGCCTTACTCAGGCGATTACGCGATGAGGCTCACCGTTTTGCCGTCAGCTTTCATCGCCAGCAAAGGGGGCAGAGGATGAAACGATCACGGCTCTCGGATATCCCAGGGCTGGGTCCGAAACGAATCCGCGAACTGCTCTCTCACTTTCATTCCATCGACGCCATCCAGCTGGCGAGCTTGGAACAGCTGACGGCAGCACCTGGCGTAGGCCCTGGAATGGCACAGCAGATCAGGGCTTATTTTCACCCTGATCATTCCGATGACAATTTTCCTGAGCAGCACTCTGATCCCTGCCCTAATGCTTGAAAGAGGTTTAAAGCACCAGCTTGAATTCACCCTCAGACGTTGTTTTAGGGCTCTATTGTTGGTGATCATTGGCATCTTGCTGGTATGGCCATCCGAGGCTTTCGCCGCTCCAGGCTTATGCACTGGTCCGGTCTGCGCCGACGCGATCACAAGGAGTGCCAAAAACCATTGGCAATTGCTTTTGCGCCTCGAAGATCAACAGGGGCATCGTGAAAAGGTTGTGATGGACTGCAAGGCAGGGGAGCTCAGTCCAATGGCAGGTCTCGTTGACCGCGGTTATGCCCGTGCTCTTGGCCTGAGACTGTGCCGATACGTGGCCTAATTCATTCAGATATCGGCTCCTGAACTTTGGACATCACTCTGATCTATCCACACCAATTGTTCTGTGACCATCCGTCGTTACGACAAGGACGTGCCGTCGCTCTGATTGAGGACCCACTCCTGTTTGGAACCGATCCAAGCTCGCCAATGCGCATCCACCGCCAGCGGGCTCTGTTGCACCGAGCCTCGATGGAGTCCTACGCGGACGATTTGCGAGGCCAGGGCTTCGAAGTGATCGTTCAGCGCCACCATCTCGCGAGGCAAAGCAGCGGTCATCTAAGGATTCTCTGGAACAAGGGTTATCGCTCGTTTTATATGGCTGATCCGGTGGATCATCGCCTGGAGCAAAGGATTAAAACGACAATCACAGAATTTGGCGGGAACCTTCAGCAGGCTGAGACGCCAATGCTATTAACGCCCGAATCAGTATTGAACGATTACTTTTACCAGGGTCGGAAACCGTTGATGGCTGGTTTTTATGCCATGCAACGCAAACGCATGAATGTTTTGCTCACACCTGAAGGCACACCCCTGGGTGGTCAGTGGAGTTTTGATGCTGACAACCGCAAGCGACTGCCGAAGGGAATCTGTGTTCCGACGGAACCCCAATGCGATCACAACAATCAGCTTGGCGATAGTCTCAGGCAGCTGGAGAACGAAGGCTTAACACTTGTTGGATCCGCCGATCGCTTCATCTACCCAATTAATCACCGCCAAGCGGCTGCTTGGCTGGATCAATTTCTAGACGAACGCTTTTACCACTTCGGTGACTATGAGGATGCTATTAGCAGTCAACACCGGGTGCTTTGGCATGGGGTGCTCACACCGATGCTCAACATCGGTTTGCTCACACCAAGTCAAGTGCTGAAGCGTGCACTGGAGGTCGCTGAAGATAGGGCCATCCCTCTTAATTCGTTGGAGGGATTTGTCCGCCAAATCATTGGTTGGCGTGAGTTCATCGCCGCGATGTATCGCCACCATTCTGATCGAATGCGCGACACGAATTTCTGGAATTGTGACCAGAAGCCGATCCCAAGCGCATTCAGCAATGGAACCACCGGAATAGTGCCAATCGATGATGCCATTCATCATGCTCTTGATACCGGCTGGTGCCATCACATTGAGCGTTTAATGTTGATTGGTAACATCATGTTTCTGTGCAGCTTTCACCCTGATCGTGTCTATCAGTGGTTTATGGAGATGTTCGTGGATGCCTATGACTGGGTGATGGTTCCAAATGTCTACGGGATGAGTCAGTTCGCTGATGGAGGCCTGTTCACAACAAAGCCCTATCTCTCAGGTTCGAACTATGTGCGCAAGATGTCCAACTACGCCAAGGGACCCTGGTGTGAGATTTGGGACGGGTTGTTTTGGAGTTTCGTTGCACGGCATCAGCAATTTTTCCGCGGTCAGCCCCGCTTAGCGATGATGGCCCGAAACCTTGATCGGATGGCCCCCGACACCCTGAAGAGCCATCAACAACGGGCATCACAGTTTCTTGACGAGTTGAGCTGAGTGGTCTCTATGGTTTTGGCGTTCGCCTCCCAGCCATGACCCTCCCAGCCGAGGCCTACCTGTGGTTCAAGACCCTTCACATCGTTGGGGTTGTGGTGTGGTTCGCCGGACTCTTCTACCTCGTGAGGCTTTTTATCTATCACGTGGAAGCCGAGGAGCTATCGGCTGAGTTGAAAGGCCCCTTTCAGCAGCAGTACTGCTTGATGGAGCGTCGCCTGGCCAACATCATTACCACCCCTGGAATGGTTGTGGCCGTTTCCATGGCCGTCGGCCTCTTGATCACGCAACCAAGTTGGCTGCATCAGGCCTGGATGCACGCAAAACTTGCCTTTGTCGCCGCGTTACTGGCCTATCACTGGTTTTGCTATCGGCTGATGGGCCAGTTGCAACGTGGTGAGTGTCGATGGAGTGGACGACAGCTACGAGCACTCAATGAACTTCCCACCCTGCTCTTGGTGATTGTGGTGATGCTTGTGGTGTTTAAAAATCAGTTCCCGACAGGAGCTGCCACCTGGTTCATGGTTGCGTTGGTGGTGTTCATGGCCGCGTCAATACAGTTTTATGCACGCTGGAGACGGCTTCGTCAGGAGGCTGCCGCCACGAGCTCCGAAGCCAATGTCGGCTGATCACCATCCACTCCGGCCGGTTCTCGAGACGGTCGGATCTCAGAGCTGTCCATCAGCTCTCAATTTTCATTGCCACACCCTCTGCAGTGATGGAAGCTTGGAACCCCTGGCCTTAGCCAAACAGGCCGTGGAACAGGGTCTCAATCACTTGGCAGTGACCGACCACCACAGCTCAGCAGCGTTTCTGCCGATGCAGGCCTGGCTTGAGGCACAACGTCTACTCGGCACAGCAGTGCCACAGCTTTGGACTGGGATGGAGATCAGTTGCCTGCTCAAAGGGTGTTTGGTTCATGTTCTGGCCCTGGGCTTTGAGCATGGCCACCGGGCCTTGCATGTCTACAACCAGGGGGATGCTGCCGTGGGTGTACCACTGCGTGCAGATGCTGTGGTGGATGCCATCCACGCTGCAGGCGGATTGGCGATCCTTGCCCACCCCGCTCGTTACAGGTTGAGTCACACACTGCTGATCGAGGCAGCAGCGCTCACTGGCATGGATGGTGGGGAGGCTTGGTATGACTATGAAATGCAAGGCCGCTGGCAGCCAACACCGGTGGTGTGTGAATCGATCGATCAGCACTTGAAAAAACTTGGCCTTTTGCGTACGTGTGGCACAGACACCCACGGGCATGACCTCAAAGGCCGCTAAAATGGTCGACGCACCAGACTGAATCAGGCATGGGCATCTTCGACCGTCTGCGGAAATCGGGCTCTCAAGAGGCCGGCGGCAATTCTGGGGGAAAGCAGAAAGCTGCAAAGAAGGATGATTCCTTCTTCCTTGACAGTGACTCCTCCTCCTCCTTGGGCGACCGTAATTACATGCGTGAGGCCAAGACCATTCGTCGCACCTTTCCTGGCTCAGCGGACAGCCCAGGCAACAAGGAGCTTGTGACTGAGGTGGATGCCATGGGGCTCAAGGTTGAAGCGATGACGGAAGGATTAGGAGGAAGCACCGTCGAGGACAACGTCACCTCCGTCACAGGCGGAGTGCCTAAGCCTGTCAAGAAGACGTTTGCAGAGGCGATGAGCAAACAGGAGCTTCAACAGCGCTTGAAGGGCAGTGCAATCAATGGAACAAACACCCGTGCCAGTGCAGATGCGGCACCAGCTGCTCGAAAAGCCGAGTTGAAACCAGAAACCACGACCACGACCACGGCCACAAGCCAAAAGGCGGCCAAGTCGTCCAGGCCTGGTTCGATTGATCCGTTCATGAGCATGGCCCAGAACCTGGATACCTGATTCAACCGAAGCTGCCGTTCTCCACGGCCGTTTCGGCCTGGAGAACCAGCTTGCGAAGCCTTGCAAGTCTGAGCGGATCGACGCTGCTCCACAATCCACGATTCGCAGCTTCCAAAAGACGTTCAGCCATATCTCGAAGCGCCCATGGATTGTGTTGCATGAGGAAGTCACGAGCTTCCGACGCATCTAACCAGTGCGTCTGCAGAGCGTCGTAACACCAATCAGGAATGACTCCAGTCGCAGCATCGTATGCAAACAGGTAGTCGAGGCTTGCCGCCATCTCAAAGGCTCCCTTGTAGCCATGTTTCTGCATGCCTCTCATCCAGCGAGGATTGAGAAGACGGCTGCGCATCACCTTGTCGATCTCTTGTTCGAGACGGTGGATCCGAAGTCGTTCCTGACGGGAATGATCTGCAAACCAAAGGGCCGGGCTCTTGCCATTGATCCGTGTCACAGCCGCAGCAAGTCCGCCATGGAACTGGTAGTAATCATCGGAATCGAGCAGATCGTGTTCGCGATTGTCCTGGTTATGCAAGACCACTTGCACCCTGGAGAGACTGCGTTCTAAACCGGATCGATCCTTCTGAGGCTCAAGAGATCCGTCGTAGCTCCATTGGCTCCATTCCAGATAGGCCTCGCCAAGATCACTGCGCTCTTCCCACTGTCCTGAGTCAATCAACGCCTGGAGACCAGCTCCGTATGCACCTGGTGCCGATCCAAAGATCCGCGGCTGATGTCCCTGGTTACGGGATAGAGCCGCTAAGGGGTTCATGGCTTCCGGTTCATCCAGATTGGCTACGAGAGATTGGGCGCGACTCACCCACTCAATTAAATGAGGGAAAGCGTCTCGGAATAAGCCTGAAATCCGCAGGGTGACATCCACCCGTGGACGCCCCAACAAACTGAGAGGAATCAGCTCGAGATCGATCATGCGTCGGGTGGGACCGTCCCACACCGGGCGAACGCCCAACAGCGCCAACAGTTGACCAATATCCTCCCCACCGTTGCGCATCGTGGCGGTCCCCCAGACGGACAGGGCAAGATGTCGCAGTGGTTCACCTTGCTCCAAGAGATAAAGGTCGAGTAGGCGTTCGGCACTTCTGCGACCAAGACCCCAGGCCGCCTCTGTGGGCAAACCACGCAGATCGACAGAATAAAAATTTCGGCCAGTCGGGAGGACATCAGGCCGACCACGTGTTGGCGCACCAGAGGGGCCACTGGCAAGACGGCGGCCCTCGAGAGCACGAAGCAGCGCCTTCTTCTCCTGGCTTGCACAAGCCTGAAGACGGGGGATCAGGTTGTTGCGAAGGTTGAGCAACACCGGGTCAGTCCCTTCATCCAGCCATCGTTGAACCGCGTGATGCAGGGGAGGCGATGGCTCTTGGTCAGGACGCTTGAGCAAGCAACGAAACAAGAGTGCGGCTTGAGCTTCCAGCCAGGCCACACCGTCAGCCACCCGTCGATGTCCACTCGCCTTGAGTTGGATCAACAGTGCCTGGTCATCGTCACTCAGTGCGTCACCGTCTTCATCGGACCATGGATCGTGATCAAGACCGACGACAGATGCCAGCCGCTGCGTCAAACCAACACCCTGCGCGGTTGGTGCTCGGCTAATGGCGATGAGGAGCTCTACAAGTGCGTCCGGATCCGGAATGGTGCCAAGACGATGCAAGCCAGTACGAATCTGAGCTTCCTTCAGTTCACAGAGATAGGCCTCCACTTGATCCAGACAGTCAGTCCAAGCTGAGCTGGAGAAGAGGTCAGGCTGTGACGATCCAACCAGCAGCTCAGCCGGTAATCCAGGCCAGTTGAGCGTCTTCAGTAGTGAGAGCAGTTGCCGATTCAGCTCCAAGCCACGGTCTGCATTCAGCTGATTGGCTTCGACATATTCATCAAGCAGAGCTTCCAGACTTGCCAGAGAGCCATAAGCACCAGCACGTCCAAGTGGAGGTGTGAGGTGATCGAGGATCACGGCATGGCCACGACGCTTGGCTTGAGATCCTTCTCCTGGGTCGTTAACGATGAATGGATACACGTGGGGGACGGGACCTAGGGCGAGCTGAGGTCCACACCCCTCGCCGAGGCCAACGGATTTACCGGGAAGCCATTCCGCACTGCCATGCTTGCCGAGGTGCACAAGCATCTGGGTGCCGTGTACCAGCCGCATCCACAGGTATTGGGCCAAATAACGATGGGGAGGGGGCAGATCAGGTGAGTGCAGATCACTGAGTTGATCAGGGTCATAACCGCGACTTGGCTGAACCAGGACGCACACATGTCCAAGCTTCAAGCCATGAATGGGAAACCCTTCCTCTTCCAGTTCGAGAGCCTGATGGGCTGGGCCCCATCGCGCTTCGATCGTCTCGCGAGCATCAATTGGAAGCGTGGCCCACCAGTTCAGATAGTCACTAAGGGGAAGATGGGTGAGCGGTGGAAGATGATGGCTTTCCGGGTCATTGGTACGAGAGGAAAGGAGGCTTGCCATCAGAGCAGTCGACGACTCTGGTAAGTCCTCCTGGCCAAGCGTGTATCCGGCGTCTTGCATCCAAGTGAGCACATTGAGAAGACTTGCCGGGGTGTCGAGGCCGACCCCATTCGCCAAACGCCCGTTACGAACCGGGTAATTGGCCAGGACCAAGCCGACGCGCCTTTGCTCGACAGCGGTTTGCTGGAGATTGACCCAGGCTCGAGCATGCTCTGCAAGCCAGGAGAGCCCGAGCTGATCCGGCACCGTTGTGTGGACAGCTGTGGCAAGGCCTTCATGGGCCAGGTCAACCTCACGAAAACCACCGATTCGGGTGGTGATACGCCCATCTAGCTCTGGAAGAACCACCTGCAGAGACAAATCCAGGGGGTCGAGACCACGAGTGGACTTCGACCAGACGCTGCGGGGTTTGCTGCTGCTGAGCACCTGAAGCACAGGGCGATCCAGCTGATCCCATAGTGGAGCTCCGAATCCTGCCTGTTCGAACTGCACTGAGGCGAAGGAGGTGGCAGTGATCACCACCTCAACGTGCTGTTGCTCGAACAGATTCAGCACCCCTTCCTGGACCACAGGATCACGCAGGCTGCTTACCCAGAGGGCTCGAGGCACCAGTCCGCGTTGACGGAGAGCCTTGAGCAACGCCTCGGCCATAGCCTCATCGCCTGATCGCGCTAAGGCCCTATACAGCACAACACCCACTCGTGCGCCTGAGGCCTCCTCCCACTGCCAAGGTGAGGGGTCTGGCATGCAATGGGGAACGAGCGTTGACGGATCTTGTGTCTTGCCCAGCAAGACGGAATCAAGAGCTTTGAGCAGAGTGATCAAATTCTGGCCACCGCCTTCTCGCAGCAACACAGCCAGCTGATCACTTAAGACCTTTGGGATCGACCCCAGCGGATGCAACGCATCATCTTGATCTGGGGTTCCAGCAAGCACGACGAGATGACGATGATCTCGGTCTTGCTGCCATTTCTGCAGTTGATCAAGTCCGTAGGACCAATGGCCGCGACCGCCGAGCAGTCGCACCACAATCAGCTGGGCATCCTGGGCAGTAACGCTGAGGTAATGATCAATCTGGGCTGGGTGTCCGAGGCTGGCCAAGGGAAGGGCTCGGATCCGATTGTGCCAAGAGACAGCCTCAGGCCTGGAGAGGCAATGCGCTAATGCTGTGAGGTCGGTGACAGCGCTAGAGAGCAGCAGTACAGGTGCTGGAGGTTGCTCAACGAGCGTGATTGCGTCGTCGAAGTCGGCCCCTGGGAGGCTGCTGAGTCGATGCATCTCTCCATTGAAGACTGCAGAGGTGCGGGGGCGGGTGAGAAGATTTGGCCATCGGCCGTTTCAGCCATGCATCAGTTTCTGCCGTTCGCCTGGTTTGAAGGCCGGTGTGTGCGATTTGAAGACGCGAAAGTTTCGATCGCAACCCATGCCCTGCACTACGGCACAGGGGCATTTGGCGGTATGCGCGCCATCCCTGATCCGGTTCGACCTGGGGGGATGTTGCTCTTCCGTGCCGACCGTCACGCCCGCAGGCTGAGCCAGAGCGCAAAGCTTTTACTGGCTGACCTGAGCGAGACCACGGTGATGGAAGCTCTTGTTGCCGTACTCAGAGCGAACAAACCCACAACGCCCATCTACCTGCGGCCTTTTGTTTACACCAGCGATTTAGGCATCGCACCACGTCTGCACAACATCGAGACTGATTTTCTGATTTACGGTTTAGAGCTCGGCGATTATCTCTCCCCGGAAGGTGTGAGTTGCCGAATCAGTAGTTGGACAAGGCAGGAAGATCGCTCACTTCCTTTGCGTGGCAAGATCAGTGGTGCATACATCACAAGCTCACTTGCCAAAACAGAGGCCGTCACCAGCGGCTTCGACGAAGCCCTGCTCATGAATACGCGGGGGAAGGTCAGTGAGGCCAGCGGCATGAATCTATTTTTGGTTCGCGATGGTGTCCTGATCACCCCTGGTGTTGATCAAGACATACTGGAGGGAATCACACGCTCCAGCGTGATTGAACTGGCGAAGCACATGGGATTGGAGGTGATCGAACGCCCCGTTGATAAAACAGAACTCTGCATCGCCGATGAAGTGTTCCTGACAGGAACTGCGGCGAAAATCACTCCCATTCGTCAACTCGAATCCACAGTTTTACCGACAAACCGACCGGTGATGGATGCTTTAAGACAACGTCTGGTGGCGATTACAGAGGGGAGAGACCCTGAATTTGGCCATTGGGTGACCAGGATCGAACTCGAACCCTAGGGATCAGTTTTGGCTCAAGTGACGTTCGTAGAATGGCTTGACTGAAGCCAGTGAGCGATGCAGGCCGTCTCAAAGACACCATCCCTGAACGCTTCCCGCTTTTTAGAACGTCTGCATGATCCGTCGCGTCCCGTCTTGGTGTTTGACGGTGCCACGGGAACGTCGCTGCAACAGATGGATCTCGGTCCAGATGACTTCGGCGGTGCGGATCTGGAGGGTTGTAACGAGAATCTTGTGGTCACACGGCCCGATGCCGTGCAGGAGGTTCATCGCCAGTTCCTTGAGGCGGGCTGCGATGTGATCGAAACCGACACGTTCGGAGCCACCTCTCTGGTGTTGTCTGAATACGACCTTCAGGACCAGGCCTACGAACTCAATGTTCAGGCGGCGCGATTGGCCAGGGAGATGGCCAATCGCTACAGCACTCCAGAGAAACCCCGCTTTGTAGCGGGATCGATGGGCCCCACCACGAAGCTGCCGACCCTCGGCCATGTGGGGTTCGATGCGATGCGGGATTCCTTCGCCGAACAGGCCAGAGGCTTGCTGGCAGGGGATGTGGACCTCTTCATCATCGAAACCTGTCAGGACCCCCTGCAGATCAAAGCTGCTCTGGCTGGCATTGAACAGGCATGTGAGCTGGCCGGTGAACGTCGGCCAATCATGGTTAGCGTCACGATGGAAACCACCGGCACGATGCTCGTCGGCTCCGATATCGCTGCGGTGGTGTCGATCCTTGAGCCATTCCCCATCGATGTTCTCGGCCTCAACTGCGCCACCGGTCCGGAGCAGATGAAGGAGCATGTCAAATATCTGAGTGAGCACGCCCCCTTCGTGGTGAGCTGCATTCCCAACGCCGGTCTGCCGGAGAACGTCGGTGGTGTGGCTCACTACCGCTTGACTCCTGTCGAGATGAAGATGGCGATGCACCACTTCATCGAGGACCTCGGCGTTCAGGTGATCGGTGGCTGCTGCGGCACCACCCCCGCTCACATCGCCGCTCTCTCAGAACTGTCACAGGAGATGCGTCCGGCTGACCGGGACGTACGAACCCCAGTGCTCAGAAAGGAACGCCCGCTGCTTGGGGCAGAAGCTTCCGTCTCCTCGATCTACGGAACCACGCCCTATCGCCAGGACAATTCATTTCTGATCATCGGTGAACGGCTCAATGCCAGTGGCTCCAAGAAGGTCAGGGAGCTGCTCAACGCTGAAGACTGGGATGGGCTAGTGGCTGTGGCTCGCGGCCAGGTGAAGGAAAACGCCCACGTGCTCGATGTGAACGTCGACTACGTCGGTCGTGATGGCGAAAAGGATATGCATGATCTGGTGAGCCGTTTGGTCACCAATGTCAATTTGCCCCTGATGCTCGATTCCACTGAGTGGCAGAAGATGGAAGCCGGCCTCAAGGTCGCCGGCGGCAAATGTCTGCTCAACTCCACCAATTATGAAGACGGCGATGAACGTTTCTTCAAGGTGTTGGATCTGGCGCGCACCTATGGCGCTGGGGTGGTGATCGGCACCATCGATGAAGACGGCATGGCCAGGACGGCCGAGCGCAAATTCGCGATTGCCCAGCGCGCCTACAGGGATGCGGTCGAATTCGGGATCCCAGCTCACGAGATCTTCTACGACCCTCTGGCGCTTCCGATTTCAACGGGCATCGAGGAGGACCGACGCAACGGCTGCGAAACCGTCGAAGCCATCCGGCGAATCACCACGGATTTACCCGGTGTGCATGTGGTGCTTGGCGTGAGCAATATCAGCTTCGGGCTCTCGCCAGCGGCACGGATCACCCTCAACTCGGTCTTCCTGCATGACTGCTGTGAGGCGGGAATGGATGCGGCGATCGTCAGCCCCGCCAAGATTCTTCCGCTGATGAAAATCAGTGAGGACCATCAGCAGGTCTGCCGTGATCTGATCAATGATAAGCGCCGATTTGAAGGCGATATCTGCACCTACGACCCGCTCACTGAACTGACCACGCTGTTCGAAGGCGTTAGCACGAAGGAGGCCCGAGCATCAGGTCCGTCTCTGGCTGACCTTCCGGTTGAAGAGCGACTGAAGCAGCACATCATCGATGGCGAGCGCATCGGGCTAGAACCAGCCCTTGACGAGGGTCTGGGGCAGTACAAACCCCTGGAAATCGTGAACACATTCCTGCTCGATGGCATGAAGGTGGTGGGTGAACTCTTCGGTTCAGGTCAGATGCAGCTGCCTTTTGTGCTGCAGAGCGCAGAAACCATGAAAAGTGCGGTGGCTTATCTCGAACCGCATATGGAAAAAACCGAGGGGAAAAGTTCAGCAAAGGCCAAATTCTTGATTGCAACAGTTAAGGGTGATGTTCATGATATTGGCAAGAATCTCGTGGACATTATCCTCACTAATAATGGCTACGAAGTCGTCAATCTAGGCATCAAACAATCGGTCGATGCAATCATCGAAGCCCAGCAAAAGCATGAAGCTGATTGCATCGCCATGAGTGGTCTTTTAGTGAAATCAACCGCCTTCATGAAAGATAACCTGCAGGCCTTCAATGAGGCCGGTATTTCCGTTCCGGTGATTCTCGGTGGTGCGGCACTCACCCCTCGATTTGTTCAGAAGGACTGCCGTGAGGTCTATGAAGGCCAGGTGATTTATGGGCGAGATGCCTTCGCTGACCTGAGATTCATGGACGCTCTGGTGCAGGCCAAAAAAGACGATGAATGGGATAACAAGCAGGGCTTCTTGGGCGCCATTCCCGAAGGCCTGGGGCTCAATGGGGACGCCAACAGTCATGAGACCGAGGGGGCTGCTGATTCGAGTGCCAAGGCGGAAGAGGCCAAGCCCAAGGCTCCCGTCAGCCGTGAGCGATCGGAGGCTGTGCCTGACGAGCCTGCTCTGCAGCCACCGTTCTGGGGGACCAACGTGCTTTCAGAAGAGGAGATCGATCTGGAGGAGGTCTTCAGTTATCTCGATCGCAATGCACTCTTCGCTGGCCAATGGCAGATCCGCAAAAGCAAGGAGCAAAGCCGCGAGGAGTACGAACAACAGCTCAAGGACAAGGCTGAGCCCGTCCTGCAGGAATGGTTGCAGCGTTCCCTCTCTGAGCAGTTGCTGACCCCGCGAGTGGCCTATGGCTATTTCCCCTGCGGCAGAGATGGCAATGCCGTCGTCGTTTTCGATCCTGCGAATGCAAGGTCTGAACTTGGTCGCTTCGAACTTCCCAGACAGCGCTCCGGCAACAAATATTGCATTGCTGATTTCTATCGGGATCTCTCGTCAGAGAGCGGCCCCAGCGATGTCCTGCCCATGCAGGCCGTCACCATGGGCGAGAAGGCCAGTGCCTTTGCTAGAGAGCTATTCCAGGCGGATCGCTACAGCGATTATCTCTATTTTCACGGTCTTGGCGTTCAGATGGCCGAAGCGTTGGCGGAGTGGACCCACGCTCGCATCCGCCGTGAACTGGGCTTCAGCGCTGATGAACCGTCGGCCCTGCGTGATGTGCTGGCCCAGCGCTACCGCGGCAGCCGCTATTCCTTTGGCTATCCCGCCTGCCCGAATGTGGCCGATTCAAGGCCTCAGCTCGATTGGCTAGGGGCAGACCGAATCGGCCTCTCCATGGACGACAGCGACCAGTTAGAGCCAGAGCAGAGCACGACCGCTTTGGTGGCGCTCCATAGCCAAGCCCGTTACTTCAGCGCCTGACATGCCAGCCTGAGCCGCTGCAGAACAATTCCCATGGCAATCGCAGGACCTGGTGGGGTCGATGAAGCAATCGCAGCGGGCCTTGACCTCGATGGCACACCCATTCCGGGGCCGATGGTGGAGCTCTACAACGAGGTCATGGACCTGGAAAGCAAGCGCGCACGCAGTGGGGTGAAGAAATCAATGCGCAACCGGATCGTGAAGACCGGAGCCAAGCATTTCGACCAACACACACTGAACCAACGGTTGATCGATGCTGGCTGGGATGGTCTGAAAGACAAGGAGATCGCTTTTTTCTTCAGTTGAGCGAAACCTTGCTGAGCTCTGTTCAGGATTAGTCCTGGCAGAGCTTCTCCATGGTGTCGATCACCTCTTGCTGGAACTCATCCAGAGCACTCGACTCACTGAGGTCAATTCCCTCACCGGCCGCGTTCTGGGCAAGATCCTGGAAATGGAACGCCCCTTCGCCATTGGCGAGAAACTCGATCGCCGAGGATTCGCCGCTTTCGCGAAAGGCATCGCAAAGCGCCAAAAAAGCGGCGTCTTCAGTGAACTCCCAATCCATCGAGGAGGCATGACTGATCGACCTTTAACGCCTCGCCCCCGGGATCCGTCAACCACCTTGTCGCGCAATGTGCCAATGATCGGGCAGAATTCCACCGACAAGATCGCTGGGGAAAACGTGCAAACTCACTCCGACACAAGCGTTCTCAACGTTTTGGGGGGTCATCTTGAGACCTGTGGCTGTGAACCCATGACCGGTTGGTACAGAGACGGCACCTGCAGAACCGATCCCACTGACCTTGGTCAACACAGTGTCTGTTGCGTGATGACCGAGGGCTTCCTGACCTACAGCAAGGCTCAGGGCAATGACTTGTCGACCCCTGTTCCTGAATTCGGATTTCCTGGATTGCAGCCAGGTGACCATTGGTGTGTCTGTGCTCCGCGCTGGCAACAGGCCTACAACGACGGCATGGCACCACCAGTTCGGCTGAAGGCCACCGAACAGTCTGCTCTGGAAATCATCGCGCTTGATCAGCTCAAGCAACACGCTTACCAAGCAATCGGCTGACCATCCCAGGCCAGGAAGGAGCCTGTCTGTTGCGGCCCTTGGGCCAGCAAGACATCAACCAGACATCGGGCTGCTCGCTCAGGAGCAAACAATGCGTGCGGTGGCACGAAATCCTGGAAGGGCCTTGAGAGTGCTGTATCGGTGGTGCCTGGATGCAACAAAAGGACTGTGGACAACGGGAAACGCCTCGCCCATTCAATGCTGAGACATCGCAGATACATGTTCTGAGCTGCCTTTGCGCCCCTGTAGGCGTACCAGCCTCCACTTTTGTTGTCGCCGATGCTGCCGACTCGTGCACTCAGGCTGGCGAAGTGAAAGGGCCGAGATCGGTCTAAACAGGGCTCCACGGCCTGGGCAAGCAATAAAGGCGCCATCGCATTGATCGCATAACTCGCCAGTAGGTGTTCTGCGTTGACCTGCTTGAGACGTTTCTCAGGCTGCATCCCGGCACCATCAGAGCTGGTTCGGTGCAGCAGTCCAGTGGCGTTGACGACAAGTCGCAGTGGGCGGGAGTCTGCGAGCAATCGACTCTGAAGGGCCAACAGACTCTCGGGTGATTCAAGATCCACAGGCCATCCCTCTGAGGGCTGAAGGGAGCGTCCACAGAGGACGACATCCAGCTCAGGGACCGTTGCGGTCAGAGTCGAAACCAGAGCACGGCCGATGCCACCGGCACCAATCACCAGAGCTAGGCCGTTCCAAGGATTGAGAATCATGGATCAATTTCTGAGACGGCGAAACTGGTGTTCAGCCACAAAGAAACCGTCAGCATGGCCATAACAACGATCCAGTCGTGATCGAGCGAGGCCAACTGCAGCGAGCGATCGGGATGCTGGGTCTCGCTGGGGTTCTGTTCTGGAGCCTTGGAGAAGCGTTCCAGAGGGGAATCAGGCCTTGGGATGCTGAATCACAGGTTGAACAGGGTGATCTCTTGCTGGAAGCCCTTCTAGAGGCCGATCAGAGTGTTCCTGATCCTGAGACGAATGGCGACGAACGATCGAGGCCACAACCCACGCGCCAACAACAGCGTGAGCACACGCTGTTGGGGCCGGAGCTAAGGATTGCCTTATTCAGTCATTTCCCTGTGATGACACTGAGAGCCCAGGGCAGGGCCCAGTGCTTGAACACAAACGGCAGGCCTTCCAACAGGCAGAACTTGATTCAACTGACTCAGAAAGAGACATGGCGCTGTCGCGCACGAGAGGGTGGAAGCATTGCGGTGAATGGCGATCCATACCTGGGAAGCATTCAGTTGATCAGACAGGAGAAGGGCTGGCTGGCCATCAATCGTCTGCCTCTCGAAAGCTACGTGGCATCCGTCGTCGGCGCTGAAATGCCAAGTGACTGGAACCCGGAAGCACTCAAGGCCCAAGCTGTCGCTGCAAGGTCCTATGCGTTGGTTCACATCGTGCGTCCGGCATCAACGCAATACAACCTTGGAGATACGACACGATGGCAGGTGTACCGAGGCCTAAACAGCACCACAAGGTCAACGATCCAAGCGACCCAAACGACCCACAATCAAGTGTTGAAATTCCGCGGAGGCCTGGTGGAAAGTCTTTATGCCTCCACGAACAAGATCAGTGAAGAGGCCCATGGTCACCTCGGCGCGAGCATGAGTCAAACCGGGGCTCAGGAACTATCGACGCGTGGATACACCTACGACGAGATCCTGAATCGGTACTACAAAGGAGCTGAGTTGGCCCGGATCAAGCTCAATGGCGATTGAAAGCTACGAACAACTGGCTTTGGATCGCAGTCAAACAGCCCTTGAGCAGGGTGCATTGCATCCACTGAAAACAACTGTTTCATTCGTACCATCAGTTGGGTCTGAACCTTTTGAGCTCCGGGAGTTGAACTCTGAACTTCCGAGGCATCTTCGCAAGCAAGGGCCAAAACCGAATCCATTTCTTCCCTGGGATCCTCGCCTAGAGGTCTGTCCAATTGGCCAATCGCATGCGCTGATACTGAATAAATATCCAGTTCAGCTAGGCCATATGCTGCTGATTAGGAAAGGTTGGGCAGCGCAATCCGACTGGCTGGAGCCCAATGACTGGAATGCAGTGGGGGTGGTTGACGACATCACAACAGGGTTGTGGTTCTTCAATAGTGGTCCGAAAGCGGGTGCCAGTCAGCCACACCGCCATATTCAATTGCTGCCTAGGAGCGAGACGGAAAGCAGATGCCCTCGTGAAGGCTGGTTTATAAACTTAATCAATCAGACTAAAAAAGATTCACCAGATCGATCGCTAGTGAGGATGGCAACAGCCGTTCGTAGAAGAGAGCGGAAACATAACCATCAGGGCGAACACATAACAACGCTTTATTTAGATATGGCAGAGGAACTCTCTCTTGGTTCGCCTGCCTCAGGGCAAAGGCCTGCTGCCCCTTATAACATTCTCCTTACGCGCGACTGGATGGCAATGGTCAGGCGTAATTGCGATATTAGCCATGGATTTAGCATCAACGCGCTCGGCTTTGCTGGTTATTTACTGGCAACAAGATCAGCCGAACGATCATGGCTAAAGCAGCACAGCCCCGAACGATTACTGTCCGAAGTCGTTGATCATTCAGTAGTTCCACGGTTGCCAAGACAATAGAATTCATGAATGGCTGGAGTTAAGGGTCGCAACATCCCTTGCATCACAACCAGTACCCATGGCATCCAAACACAACAAAAATGCACAGTTGGTGATCAATCAACTGTCGCTGGTGAAACCAATCGCTGCTCACTACGCAAGATCAACTGGACAGGACCAAGACGATCTGATCCAGGTTGGTCGACTAGGGCTGATCAGAGCATCCAAACTCTTCATCGAGAGTCAGGGGAATCCATTCACGGCTTTCGCCCGAGTTCATATTCGTGGCGCAATACTCCACTATTTACGAGATAACAGCGGCGTGGTAAAGCTGCCGAGACGGATTCAAGAACGGGCACAGCGGCTGATCAGTGAATCAGCCAAACCGAGCGCTAGGGCGAACCAACACAAGCCCACACAAGAAGATGAATGGATTCTTTCTGCTTACCGCCAACAACGCCAATGGGTGTCGATTGACGACAGCGCCTTAGGAGGAAGAAGCCTTCCACGCGATGAGAGCTGGAGGAGAATCAACAACCGAGAGCGTCAGGACAAGCTGACGCTTTGCATGCAGGCCTTACCGAAGCAAGAACGGCAGTGTGTGCAGTTGGTGATTTTGGGCGGGCAAAGCCTGCGCGTAACGGCACGCCAACTCGGGACAAGCGCAATGACGGTGCAACGTCGTTTGAGGCGGGGTCTCATGCGACTGGCTGAGATGTGCACGGTCCAAGGGATCAGCGCATAGGCCGCCTTAGATCTCCTGGCTGCTGTCGCGATCCATCTGAGTTTCAAGGGTGCTGATGGCTGCATTGATTGCAGCCAGTTGGCGCTCAAGGCCGTCTCGCCAAAACCGCAACATCTCCATCTTTCGCGTCTGATGCTGCTGTCGCCACTCCCTGCCGGGAGATGAAGAGCAGAGGAAGGGAGGAAGCATGAAACTGAGGAAGCCGCGCCAATACTGGCGTATCGAAATCAGATTCGCGAAGACACTTGGCTTCTGCCTGGAGAGTGTTTAAGTTTGAGGGCTGCGCAGTTTGTTCCACGGAACAAGTCATTCAAAACCGCGCAGGGGGTCTCCCTTGTCTCAGCGAATCCCACTTCTGGTCCTGCTTGGCCTCTCGGTTGCGACAGCCGAGATTTGCTTAGCGCGTCCAGCGACTGCGTATGTGCCGTTGATGGCCGGCCAACGTGCTCGCGCATTAAACGGAACGTTCAACAACGTTCCGGTCTTGCATTCCAATCAACCAGAAATCGTTAAAGGGGCAGGGATCCTGGTCAATACCCAGCCAGGGTCAGCCATCGCGAGCGAAACGAACCAACCACTACGCAATGCAGCCTTCACATTTAATGGTGAATTTGGCCTGCATATGCACCATAAGTATTACCCCAGCGATTCAAGTCGGATGGGAGGGGCAAGACAGCGCGGACTGTTGACGATCGCGGCCATTGCGATTAATCCGGGCAGCCAGCCTGTGACGTTGACCTTTAAACGTGGATCTGTCAAAAATAGCTTTGAGGCTCCTTACCATCCAAACAAGTTGATGGGGGTGAAACCGCTCGGTCGCAGACCATGGAATACCGGACCAGGAGACGCGACTGCAGTTCAAATGCTGCGTGGGGAATTGGACAGGAAACTCCCTAATCAAGTAACGATCCCAGCTCACAGCAGGAAGGTGATCATCAGCACAGTCCTTCCAGCTCGAGGAATCGCGAATGGCCTACTGAGGGGCAGCAGCGACGGACAGTTTCAGTTGGCAGTGGTTGCCGCAGAGGAAACCCAACAAGAATCTGATCTCTTTGCAGTGCTTGATCGCGGCCACCTAGCACCAGGGCGGATCTATTTGAATCGAATCAGAGAAATTGAGACTGGTCAAGTTTTTTCAAGGGTTGCAGGTGTTGCCTTAGGAGACCGCTATCAAGCATCCATTCGCCATGACCTGGAACAAGGTTCCCTACACGTGCCACTGACAAGTACTCATAAACATCATTTTGGCACAAGAGAAATCCAGATTAATCCGCTGAGCACAAGAATGATTGACTCTGCAGTCAATAATGTTGGCACCTACGGAGTTCGATATGATGTTGATTTGAATCTGGCTGGTACCGGAGCTCACGATTTAGTCTTGAGTCATCCTGTTGCATCAGGCCGTTCGTCATTCACTGCATTTCGTGGATCGATTCGCATTGAAACTGATGAAGGATTTCGCGAAGTTCATGTAGGTTTGCGCTCTGGACAGAGTCTGCCAATCAGTGAATTACAGCTCAAGCCTGGGCAGAACAATGCTGTGAAAGTAAGCCTTGTTTATCCCGCTGATGCAACACCAGGGCATTTACTCAGTGTTGTACCAGTTCAGCAACTCGCAATGATGAGGCGTCGTCAAGAGATGCAGGAAGCAGCACAACGGGCTCTAGCCACTTCAAAAGAACGGAAGGTCACACCGAGTGTTGCCCCACCATCGCCGACGGCGAAGCCAGCCGTGACACAACAGGTCCATCACAAACCTGTACCTACACCTCGAGCAACTTCAACGAGGGTTCCAATCCGTGCCAACAGCGCAACTCCTCCTTACGTTTCTCCAAGGCGTGGAACTAGTGCGATGCCGCCAGCAATGATCATGCCTCAGCAACTGAGTCCAAGCCTGGAACAGCGATACCGGGACGCAATTCGAGCTCAACAACAGTGGCTTGAGCGCATGCAAGGCCGATAGGCTTGGCCTGCAAGGTAGGAGTTGAGTGACTGAGTCTGACTCCAACGGTCGACGCAGAATCAGTGTTGAGCTACCAGACTCCCTCGTTCGACGTCTGGATGAACTGAAGAGTGAATGGGGGCTTCGTGCCAGAGGCGATTGCCTCAGTCGCTTGCTGGAGGAGATCTTCAACACTGACGAGGAATCAGACCCGGATCATCCTGCGAACGACAGCACTGAACTCAACCCTGACGAGCTTCATCATCAGTCCAACGCTGAATCGGCATCTGTTGCAAGTACCACCACTCAACCCAGTTACAACGAAGAATGTGCGCTGGTCCTGATCGGCAGAGGCAGCCTTGAGCTGAGAGACCAACCCAACGACGAGGTCACAGCCCAAAAACGGCCAACTGGCAACAACAGGCCATCAAGCCCTGGAGGCATTGATTTACCGGGTTTCGTCAGGAAACGCACCACTCAGATCAGAGAGAGCCTCCATCCCCGCCCCGGAGTGGAGCCGTCTGGTGATGCACCTTTGATGCCTGCAGCCAACGAACAGGATTTACTCGCCAGTGCCAGTTCTGCTGGTGAGCACTGGCTCAATCTTTATGGCACACCAGCTGGAGAAACAGTGTTGGAAGCAGCGATGACTTGGCTAGGCAGAGATATCTGGCCCAATGCCGAAGTGAGTGAAGGGCGGACATTCACTTGGACGCAAGCGACCGAAGTGATCAACAACATGTGTCCAGGCTGGTTGGAACCCACACCGCGTTTTGAGCAAGTGATCGTGGTCGCAGGCCTGCTGGAAGATCCCTTCGCGACCTCGGAGCTCGTTCACAGAATTCCAACCCTGATTCGACGTTTCGTGAATCGTTTCAAGAGAAGCCGCAAAGTGACCTCGTTCCAGACACTCGAATCAACCATGACCGTTCATGGAGCGCTCAAGCTACTCGCACTTCCAACCCAAGCTGGAGCATCACTGACGCTGAAAGTGATTCGCGAAGCATATAAAAAGCAGGCGATGGACGTGCATCCAGATGCTGGTGGATCAACTGAAGCGATGCGACGCCTTAACGAGGCCTATCAGATGCTGCGCGAGCTGTATCGCCAGAAACTCTAATCTCATGCGTTGCAGATCCGTCAACTACTGAGACTCATGGTGAGTCACAGTTGGGATATATGAGACACAGAACCGCGCCCATGGCGGTTGACTTGACTGGGCAGCGAGGACGAGGCGGCGAGATTGAAGTCCCAGCTCTTCGTTTCCGCCCAGAGTGACAGGGCGACTAGATGGACGATCTCGGGGGAAGACTCAGCCCAGGTCTCAACAGAGACAACAAGTCAACGATGGGGCTGCTTCCCCTTAGGGCTACCGACTGCTTGGCAGCCGATCAACACGACCAATTCAGAAACTATCAAGAATCAGTTTTTCAATAATTCTATTTGTCCACAGTCCTGGGAACTGCGAGATCAATCAATCACGACCGGGAAGAACGATATTGGTCGATCGATGCAGAGAGACGCTGTCCAGAGCTCGTTTGTGTTGGTCCAGTGGTCCATTCGTTGGCTCAAATCACAAGCAGCACAATGACCTTGAAGGCTGCGTACCTGCTGTAGACACAGGTACGCCGCACAGAATGCCAGAGCTATCGCCCGCTGAGGGCTTTCGGCGGAGACGAAAAGCGACAGGGCGGGATGAATGAACCGAGCTCGAAGGCGGGACAGCATCCTTGTATCGTCAATCTAATCTAAGACGCATCAAGGGTCTTAGATTGCGTCTTTTTCTGTATGCACTAGAAAGCGAAGGTGCGGGCCCGATTGCAGCCCAGAGGTCAACTCTCCGCTGGGCCGGGAGTGGCGCCACTCAATGACTAATAAGCCAATCTCAGTTCTCTCTGTTTGGTCCCCTTTTGAGTCTTATTCCAAGTCTCATTCGCGCCATGGGCAACTTAGTTCTGACCATGAAAAAACCGGTGAAATCACCGGCTTGGTTTGAAGATTGAAGAACGCAGGTACTGATCAGGTGGGGGTCTGCATTCCCAAAATCAGAAAATCGAAGTAGGGGGAAGCGAGTGTCTGCTGGTCATCAGAGAGAAGAGCAAGCGATGCAGCCCGCATCGCTTTCATGGCTTCAACCATGCCAGGCATCGGAACACCAAGGCTGTTGTACATCTCACGTGCTCCGACCAAGCCGATGTTCTGGATCATCTCAGTGCTGCCAGCTAGAACGCCATACGTCACTAAGCGCAGGTACCAGCTGTAATCACGCAGGCACTGCGCACGTTGCTTTTGACCATAGGCATTGCCACCAGGTGCCACATATTCAGGCTTTCGGCTGAACAGTTGTTTAGCCGACTCATCAACGATCTTCTTTTCGTTGTCCGTCAGGGTACGGACAACGGCGAGACGAACGGCACCTTGGTCGAGGAAATCGACCATGGAGCGCAATTCACCGCTTGTTGGATAGCGGAGATCGTCATCGGCCTGGAGAATCAGATCCCGAACAACGCTCATGACAGCTGGCATGCTGAAGTGAGTTTAGTGCTCCCAAGCCCTGAAACCGCCGATGGCGGCTTGGGTGTAACGCCTTTGCAATGGCCAACATCAGCTCCAATCCTGTGCCAGGCCTGGTGATTACCATCACCGGCGAAGATCTTGACCTGCGCGGCAATGGAATTGCCCGGTGGCAGAACTGGGTGGTCGTGGTGCCATCCCTTTTGCCCGGTGAGGTTGCCCGTGTGCAGCTCCAGCAACGCAAACGGTCTCATTGGATTGGTCGCCGCACTGAATCCTTACTCGCAGCCAGTGATGCAAGAAAACCTCCATGCATCCTTGCCAGCGATTGCGGTGGATGCACCTTGCAACATCTTGAAGACAGCAGCCAAGCAGCATGGAAGCAACGCCAGTTGCAGAAGGCCCTGTTACGACTTGGATCGATCAGTCATCCAACGGATGCCCTGCTCACGAGCGAAGCCTCCTGTCTTGGGTACCGCAACAGAGCTCTTCTTCCGCTACATCGAGATGTTGAAGGGCGGATGCGCATGGGCTACTACCGGCGTGGTTCCCACCGAATCGTCAATCTGAATCACTGCCCTGTGCTTGATCCGCGGTTGGATGAACTTCTCAAGCCATTGAAGCAAGACTTGCAGGATTCAGGCTGGCCAGCTGATTCAGACCTGCAAAACGGTCCAGCCCTAAGGCATCTCGGTTTAAGACTTGGCAGTCGTACCGATGACATTCTGATCACCCTCGTGAGCAGCACCAATGAACTCAACGGCCTGAAGGAGATGGCCCAGGCATGGTGTCGTCGATGGCCACAAGTTCGTGGTGTCACCTTGAATCTCCAACCGAAGCGAAGCAACCGTGTGCTGGGTGATAACACCCAGTTGCTGTGTGGATCGGCTCAGATCGAAGAATCGTTCTGTGGCATCTCATTGATGCTGGGAACGACAACGTTCTTTCAAGTCAACACCCTTCAGGCCGAGGCCGCAGTGGATCGGCTTTGTCAGTGGCTCAAAATGAGAGCCGGCATCACGAGCGTGATCGACGCGTACTGCGGGATTGGCACCATTGCCCTACCGCTTGCGTCACAGGGTCACAACGTGCTCGGTCTCGAACTTCATCGTGAATCAGTCGATCAGGCACGACTGAATGCAGCCAGAAACCATCTCGATAACGTGGACTTCAAAGCTGGTGACGTGAAATCGTTGTTGGCAGAAGCCCTACCTCACCACAAGGCCCTGGTGGTGGATCCACCCAGGAAAGGCCTCGATACCGAGGTTGTTGATCAGATTCTCTCATCTCCGCCAGCCTGGTTCGCCTATCTCAGTTGCGATCCTGCCACGTTATCTCGGGATCTCAAACAACTCGCGGGTCCTGAAGGGCCCTATGCGGTGGAGGCACTTCATCCCGTTGATTTCTTCCCCCAGACCACCCATCTTGAGTGCCTAGCACTGTTAAGACTGGCAGATCAAGTGGGCTGAGCGTTTGGCCAAGCGTTGTTCGGCTTGACAGCTCAGCTGCGTAATTCGGCGTTGAATTGTTTTACGAGAGACTGGCGAACCTTCTCGTGCACAGGTTGCAACTGTTCATCAGTGAGGGTGCTGTCTTTACCTCGATAGCGAATACGGAAGGCCTGACTGCATTGGTTCTCACTAAGCTGACCACCCTCAAAACGATCAATCAGTTCAACGCTTTCCAGCAATGGCTTACCCGCCTTGCGGATTGCTTGTAGTAGATCGGCACAGTGTTGATCACGCTTCACCACCACTGCCAGGTCACGCTCCATTGCCGGCACTGTGCTGAAGGGCTTGAAGGCAGGAGACCAACGGTTGGTACGCGTCGCGGCTTCAAGCAAGCGAGTGAGTTGAAGATCAAATAAGAACGTGTGATCTGGAAGATCGAACTGTTCACACAGCAGAGGATGGAGTTGGCCAAAGCTGCCCAGCGCACGCCCTTCCAAGACCAATTCGGCAGCACGACCAGGGTGAAGACGCCCGTCATCCTTGAATGGACGATCGACAACATCCAGCTTTAGGGCCTGGAAAATTCGTGTAAGCAAGCCCCGCGCTGTGAAATAAGTAAGGGGAATAGGTTTGCCACTATTGGTCCAACGTTCTAGACGTCGTTCGCCGCAGATGACTCCACCAAGACGAGCGCTTTGTTGAATCGATTCTCCCTCCAGAGCAAAAACATTGCCAATTTCAAACAGCCAACATCCTGGCTGGGAACTTTGAAGATTGCGTTGGCAGACCCTTAGGTGTTCTTCCCAAAGATTGGCTCGCAGATGACTTGTTTCGGCGAGTAGAGGATTACTGATTGGTATGCGAATCTCATCGCTCTCAGCCCCCACCGGCCGGGCCTCCGGATCAGGAGAGGTCAGTGACAAAGCAGTGATCTCTTGAAGACCAGAGGCACAGAACAGCATCCTTAAGCGTCGCTCCGCCTGTTGTGCTGGGGTCAGATGTCCAGGCTCGAGCGGGTCAGGAAGCAGTGATTCGAAGCGGTCAAATCCAACCAATCTGGCCACTTCTTCAATCAGGTCGACCTCCCGTAATAGGTCGCAGCTACGGGAGGGAGGAACCTTGACGCTCCAACCCGTCTCAAGAGCTGTCAGCTCACAGCCAAGTGCCGTCAGACACCGTTCAATCACCCCATCGTCCAGCGTTTCGGGCCCCTCCTCCCCGGCCAAGGCTCCCAACAACTGATGCACCGCTGCACGTCGCAACATGAGAGGGGGCTCTGCTGTTGCAGGCTCGGAGCAGACGAACGTGCTGCCAGCGGTGGCGCCAAGATGGTCACTGATCAGCAGGATTGCCCGTTGCGCTGCGGCAAGGGTGACCTCCCGCGGTAATCCTTTCTCGTAACGACTGCTGGCTTCGGTACGTAGTCCGCCACAACGGCTGCTATTGCGGACTGCGGTAGGGCTGAAGAGTGCGGACTCCAACCAAATACGGGTCGTGGAGGCAGTGACACCGCTTGCTTCACTACCCATTACACCGGCCAAGGCCACGGGCAAATTGCGACAGGTCACGAGCTGTGCTCTGGCATCAAGGCTGAGTTCCCGTCCATCCAGGCCGGTGAACAATTCAGCGTCTTGGGCCTGACGGAGTCCGAAATCGGCAGCAGTGACAGGACCTCCACAGAGACGGTCTAGAGCATCAGCATCGAAGGCATGCAGGGGTTGCCCCTGTTCCAGCATCACCAAATTGGTGAGGTCCACCACAATGTTGACGCTGTTCATTCCAGCCCTTTCCAGACGCTGGCGAAGCCAGGTTGGCGAGGGTTTTGCTGCATCGACATCGCACAGCTCTGTGACGCCATAGAGGCCACCAGCACGCATCGCTTCCGTACTGACGGGATCGGTCTTGAGAGGGGCGATGGATTGGGGCGGTTGAAGGTCAGGGAGATTGAGAGCTGCACCTGTGAGAGCAGACACTTCACGGGCGATTCCCGTCATCGAAAGCCCATCCGGCCGATTCGCCGTAATCGCCAGATCAAGCACTGTGTCGTCCAGTCCCAACAGTGCAGCGACTGGAGTTCCTGGAACAGGGACTGAGTCCAGCAGATCTTCGAGAATGGCAATGCCATCCACGTCGCTGGACTGGCCCAGTTCCTTGAGGGAACAGATCATTCCCTCACTGGCAACCCCCCTCAATTCCCCGGACTTGATCTTGAGGTTGACAGCAGGCAACACCGCTCCAACGGTGGCCACCGGCACGTGAATGCCATCACGCACATTCGCTGCGCCACAGACAATCTGCAACGTCGCTTCGCGACCGACATCAACTTGACAAACACTCAACTTGTCAGCATCCGGATGTTTCACCCGTTCCAAGACGCGTCCAACAACGACACCCTGAGCCAGGAGTGAGAGATCCTCAATCTCTTCCACCTCAAAACCAGCCATCGACAGGCGTTCCGCCAATTGATCAGCGGGTTCCTCCACCTGAACGAGATCCTGAAGCCAGGAGAGAGAAACTCGCATCGAGCCGACGAAGTGGGCTGGGAATCCTACGAAGCTCCCATCCCGCTGGCAGAACCGTGAGCATGGCCGATGGACGGTCCGTCTAGAGGGTAAGCTTGGAGGCTGTCACTTCGCTTCGCACCTGCGGTGCAACGTCCTTATGGCTAAGAACAAGGGCGTCCGGATTGTGGTCACTCTCGAGTGCACCGAATGCCGGTCCGCCACCGACAAGCGTTCTCCAGGCGTGTCTCGTTACACCACTGAGAAGAATCGCCGGAATACCACTGAACGGTTGGAGCTCATGAAGTTCTGCCCCCAACTCAACAGGATGACTCTCCATCGAGAGATCAAATGAGTTCGCAGATTCGCTGTTCCTTTCCCCGTTCCTAATTCATGTCGAGCTCATTCTTCAAGAAGCGCCTTTCGCCGATCAAGCCTGGTGATCCCATTGATTACAAGGATGTTGATCTGCTCAAGAAATTCATTACCGAGCGTGGCAAGATCCTGCCCCGTCGACTCACAGGCTTGACTGCCAAACAGCAACGTGACCTCACCAACGCTGTGAAGCGTGCTCGCATCGTGGCAATGCTGCCGTTTGTCAATCCAGAGGGCTGATCCCTGACTGCTCACGTGTTTCATGCTGGCGACCTCGTCGGCCTGGTCGAAACACGTGAGCCAAAGCTAGCTGTTGTCGAATCAGTACAAGGCAGCAAATATCGCATTCGTGTTGGCTTCACAGCCAAGCAGCAGGTTGTTGCTAAGCGACACCTCGAACTCATCTCCCCTTTGCCCAGTGGTGATGCACCACCCATTCGCCTAGGCCTTGCCCCTTGGTCATTCTCTGAGCCAGAGCTTCATCAAGCTCGTCCCAGCAGACGCGAATGGGCCTCAGCCTGGGTCCTGCTCTCGGAATCAGACGAGACACTTGAGCTTGACGCATTCGCGGATCTTGTCTGCGCTGCGGATCGCCCCATCCATCGCGTTGTCTGCTGGCTGGCCTTGCATCATTCGCAATGGATGTTTCGCTTCAAGCAAGGTGTGATTGAAGCGCGAAGTAGCGACGAGCTAAAACATCTTCGTCAGGAAGAACGCCGGCAGAGGCGTAATCAAGCCCGTCGTCAAGCCTGTATTGACCTATTTCGTCAGGGTGACGCCATACAACCTGATTGCCTTGATCATCAGCAGGCCCAGTGGATGGAGCAGATCAAGGAGATGGCGACAGGACGCCTTGATTACCGAAAACTAGAAGACGACGTCAAAATAATTCTGAAGGAACTTCATCTCGACAATGACACGTTAGATCTCTATCGAATGTTGATCAAGCTTGGACAAATTGATCCCCATCAGTTGCCCGCCATGCAGGCCAGTCGATGGTCATCTGGATTCAGTTCAGAGCTCGAAGCATTAGCAAGCCAATTAGTCGATGAAAGTGAGACAAACAAACCAGGTGATGATGAGCGCTTGGATCTGTGTCATTTGCACTGCGTCACCATCGATGATGCCGACACACGTGACATCGACGACGGTCTTTCCCTTGAAAGGAAGGATGGAGGCGGTGCTCGAATCTGGATCCATGTTGCTGATCCCGGGCGTCTGATCGAAGCCGGCTCACCGCTCGATCAGGAAGCCATGGCCCGTGGCAGCAGTCTGTATCTGGCACAGGGAATCCAATCCATGTTCCCGTCCTGTCTGGCTACAGGTCCTTTTAGCCTCCGCAGTGGCCGAAGAAACCCAGCGTGGAGTACCTGGGTTGAACTGGATCCAGATGGGGCGATTGAGGCGTACGGAATCATGCGTAGCTGGGTGAAACCTCTTTACAAACTCAGTTATGACGATGCGGATGAACTGATTGATTTAGCTCCACCAGAAGAAGCGGATCTCGCAGAGCTCGATCATCTTCTCAAACGTCGAAAGCAATGGCGTGAAAACAATGGAGCTCTGATGATGGAACTCCCGGAAGGTCGATTTCGCTGTCGCGACAACCAAGCCTCGCTAGAGATTACGGAGCCCTCCCCCTCCCGGTTGATGGTTGCGGAAGCCATGATCCTGGCGGGTGCTGCAGCTGCTCAGTTCGGCATCGACCATGCAGTCGCTATGCCCTTCCGTAGCCAACTGCCTGCGGAGTTGCCCTCGCCAGCCGAATTGCACGAGTTACCCGAGGGTGCTGTGCGCTTTGCCGCCATCAAGCGATGCTTAAGCAGAGGTTTGATGGGAACGAAACCAGCTGCTCATTTCAGCCTCGGCCTGCCGGCCTATGTACAAGCAACCTCTCCAATTCGTCGGTATGGGGATTTGATCGTGCAACGTCAGATGCTTGCCACCCTGAACAATGACCCCCCATTCAGTGAAGACGATCTCCAAAATCTGGTTAATCAAGTGGATCACGCCACCCGAGAAGGCATCGGAATAAGCCGAGAAGACCAGCGCCACTGGCAGCAGGTGTGGTTTGAATCCCACTGTGAAGACCATTGGCAGGCCGCTTTTCTGCGTTGGTTGAGACCACAAGACCAACTTGGGCTGATTCGGATTGATTCACTGGCGATTGACCTCCCAGCTGAGTGCCCAGCTGGCTGTTCGCCTGGTGACGATCTAACAGTGGAGGTGATTGCTGCCGATTCGAGCTGTGATCAACTCAAGTTGAGGGGACGCTGACCCCAACTAGTCCAGCCGCGAACTAAAGACGTTGGCTAATCCTCAACCAAGGTCCCCAAGGGTTCGCCGTTCCAAGCAAGCAGGTATCGACAGGATGGTCCAGCGTTGTCAACCAGTCGTGGACAGACGGCTCAAGGGTGATCACTGGCCAGCTGTTGCCATCGGATTGGTGAAGAATGAATCCACCAGTTTGATCGGGAACGAGTCGCCCAGACCAACGGGTTGCTCTTGGATGGAGCAAGGGTCTCTTGTTCCTATCGAACCCTGGTGAATCTGAATCGCGAGGCCAAAGATCGCCTTCCAGCATCCGTTGAGGGTCTGCAACGACAGCGGACTGGCGTTTGCTCCACTGAGGGTGATGCCAAGGAGTGTCCCAGAGTGGGACCACCGCAGCAGGAGCCTTCGGGTCATGGATCAAAGCATCCTGCAGAACACGGACAGGTAGATCAGCAGGCGCACAATTCATTTCTACGGCCAGAGCGGCAGCGGCCCCAGCCGCCTGACCAAGATTCAGAATCAGAGGTTGAAGCCGAGTGGCACCGTTAGCCATATGGCTGGCGCTGAACTGTTTATCGGCTGCCAAGAGATTGTCGACCTCCAGGCTCAGCAGGGCGCCATAGGGAATGCAAAACGGTGTACCAGTCCATCGACCTCCCCAACGACAACTTTTAACTGCCAATGGCCAATCCTGGCCGGGGTAATGGTGATCGTTCGCATAATTGCCAACTGCAATTGACTGCAGTTCTCCAGCATCATTCAAGGGCAATGCTGCTTGCGAAACCCCTTCAGCAATGGGCAAAAGCTCCTGCTCAACCAAGGTATGACGACCGATCATCCGACGGCCCTCACGCCAGTACGGCATCGCCGCCAACCAGGGAGCAGGGCTGCCAGCGTCTTTTGGGAAAGCCTTGCCCAGCCTCATCCAACCTCCACTGGCGTCTTGCATCGATGCAGCAAATCTGAGGCTATGGGCCTGCATGTCTGCATAGAGCTCTTGCTCGGCCTGTTCCCCTCTACTGAAAGCACGCTCAAGGTCGTCGTGCCAATCATTGCCGTGTAACGGCCAATTCAGCATCACCAAGCCAGATGGCAAGCGGCCATAAGTCAGGGTTCGTTCCAGCCCGAATGAATCACAGGCCTTCCGGAAGGGGGCGCTGATGTCAGGTTGAGTAACCGGTTGAATTGTCCCGGTCCGACCGCTTTTGAATCCGTCGCTCTGCAACTGACCGATGACCACCCATGTGGGTGACTGCACCGGCTGCTCGGCAAAGAAGGGGTCGCTTTCTAGTCGCACTTGTGCAGGGGCACTGGGCTCACCCCACTCCTCCTGCGCTTCCCATCCGAATCGAAAGGGCACATCCGCCAACGGGAAGAGATCTCCACGATCGCTGCCTTCGATCACCACACGGCATCCCACCCTGCGTTGTTCACCTCCGTGCTCCACTCGCAACGCCGTAAGCACGGTCCCCTCTCGTTCGAGCTCAGAGACTCGACTGCGCCACCACCACTCAAGATTGGGTTCAGCCCGCACCCACTGCTGCAGGATCGCTTCGGCTGTTGTGGGGCGATAACCGAAACAGCTCACCCAGTTGTGGTCCAGGCCGTCAGGCTCGGAGTGTTCTAAGGCTCGAAGGAACGCTCCCCAGAGCCCTGTCTGCCAAGGAGAAAGCTCATTGCCATCAGGGCAGCAGACCCCTGCAGCACTCACCATCCCTCCCAACCAGGATCCAGGTGTCAATAGCAGGGTGCTCGCTCCAGAACGGGATGCCTGGATCGCTGCAGCCACTCCACCGGTGCCGCCTCCCCAGACGACAACATCAAAATTCTGATCGGCAGCAGCCACGATGCGACAACGTCCTTGTTTGTGATTGGTTGTTTCTCGAGTTCAGTACAGGAGCTGAGAGCAGGAAACGCAAGCCCAGGCATCAACAACACGTCCGTTGACGGCAAGCGCTGCTCTGCTTGTTCACGCCCCTCACGTTGACCAAACGAACGTTGAGGGGATGGTGTGGGAAGCCTCGACTTCAAGCATCCATCTTTGGAGACCTGGATCGACCGAACGATCGCTCCTCTCAGAGCGATCACGAAAACGGAAAAGCGGCACAGCCATTCCCCTGGTATCAATCAGGTGAGCACGACGCCCCATCTGTCACCATCCCTACGACCCTGAAAGCAGCGGGTGGAGAATCGATCCAGTCACAAACAGAGAGGCGAGCCTGGGGCCAGAACTCAGCGACAAGGCATTGCGCTGACGGATTCGCGTCAGCGGAGGTCGTTAGGATCCAACGCCACCAGCCCGACCCGCAGAGTGGAGAGGCATTGTCAGGAGCAGACGTCGGAGAGATGACCTACAGCCTCACGACCCCTCTCTATTACGTCAACGACAAACCTCATCTCGGTAGCGCCTACACAACGCTCGCTTGCGATGCGCTCGCCCGTTTCCAACGCCTTGAAGGGCGCGATGTGGTTTTTATCACTGGCGTTGATGAGCATGGGCAAAAGATCCAGCGCACAGCTGCAGATCGCGATGTCAGCCCACAGGAACACTGTGATCGAATCACGCAAAGCTATCGGTCTTTGTGGCATCGCTGGGGCATCAGCAACGATCGATTCGTTCGCACAACCGCAGACAGACACTTGCCCTTAGTGCAAGATTTTTTCCGGCGTTGTGAAGCCAACGGTGACATCCGAATCGGCCGCCAGACTGGCTGGTACTGCGTGGGTTGTGAAGAGTTCAAAGATGATCCTGCTGAAGCCAAAGATCCGATCTGCCCAATTCACCAGAAACCTCTGGAGTGGCGTGATGAGGAGAACCTGTTTTTCCGTCTCTCCAATTTTCAAGAACGGATCGAACGACTCATCAACGAACCGGACTTCATCGCTCCGGCGAATCGACGCAAGGAGATTCAGAATTTTGTAGCTGGCGGTCTGCGTGATTTCTCCATATCGCGCGTGAACGTGACATGGGGACTGCCGGTGCCCGGACATTCCGGACATACCTTCTACGTCTGGTTTGATGCATTGCTCGGCTATCTCACTGCTCTTCTCGACGACGGGGGTGAGATCAATCTGGATCGCCTTACCGATGTCGGATGGCCTGCACAGATGCAGGTCATCGGCAAAGACATCCTTCGTTTTCACGCTGTCTACTGGCCTGCGATGCTGATGTCGGCAGGGTTGCCACTACCCAAAAAGGTATTTGGCCATGGTTTTCTCACCCGTGAAGGCCAGAAAATGGGCAAATCACTCGGCAACGTTCTTGATCCCGAGCTCCTCTTAGAACGTTGTGGTTCCGATGCTGTGCGTTGGTACCTCTTGCGAGATATTCAATTTGGTGATGATGGCGATTTCCAACAACAACGATTCACCGATCTAGTCAATAACGATTTGGCCAACACAATCGGCAATCTTCTCAATCGCACCGCATCGATGGCTCGAAAGTGGTTCGACGACGCCGTTCCACCTTCAGGCAGCGCTACAAATGCTGACCATCCCTTGCGACTTCAGGCAGAAAAAGCAATTTCAGAGACACGCGCTGCCATGCCATTAATGGCCTTCCAGCATGCTTCCGAATCAGTTCTTCAGCTTGCGATTCAGGCCAATGGCTATCTGAATGAACGTGCTCCTTGGAGCCTAATGAAGCAGGAGGGCAATGAATCGGTCGTCGGTTCAGATCTGTATGCCGTCTTGGAATGCTGCCGGATCGTGGGACTCCTGCTAAACCCTTTAGTGCCTGACCTGAGTCTTCGAATTCTGGATCAGCTCGGCCAGGATGAAATGCCCGAGCATTGGAATGATTCCCTTGTTTGGGGGAAGCTTGCGAGCCATCAGTCCCTCCCTAAACCAAACCCGGTGATGCAGCGACTCGAACTGGAGACTCCCCTTTGACGCACTGCCGAAACAAACGACTGACGCTCGGCGCTCTATGCCTTGCCACTGTCCTTTTCGGTTGCGAAGGAGCAGATCGCGCCTCATTACCTGACGCACCGCCCTTTGTGTTTCGATCGCTCGAGTTACGCCAGAAACGTTCCAATGGCCAACCCGACTGGGATCTGACCAGTCCTGAGGCTCGTTACGAATTCAGCAGGAGACTCGTACGAGCCAGCCATCCCGAGGGGACTCTCTACCGTGATGGAAAGGAAACCTTCCGAATCAGCGCTAACCGCGCCACCGTCGTCAATGACGGCGAGATTGTGCTGCTTGAAGGCAATGTGAATCTCCAGCAGTTACAAGGCCAGAAAGTGTTGATCAAAGGGGATCGCTTGCGCTGGACCCCCGCTGCTTCGTTGCTGGTCATGGAGCAACGCCCTGAGGCGATTGATCCAATGTCTCGGATCAAGGCCAGCAAAGCCCGCTTGCATCAGCTCACTGAAGACCTCACACTGCTCGGCAACGTCCAACTCGAACGCTGGACAGAGCCCCAGGGCCAGAGAGCAGGTCGCCATGCCGATGTTGTTGTTCGGAGTGGAGAAGCAGAGTGGAACCTGGCGGATGGGGATCTTCAGGCCCGCGGTCCCGTGCTCGGTCAACGCCGCGGCGAAGGACACAAGACCCTCCAGCAGCTGCATGCTGAACGTTTAAAAGGCAATACGGTTCAAGGCTTAATCGATCTGATCGGACCGGTTCGCGTGTTGGCTCCCGATCGTGAAGGCCAACTTGAGGCCGCGACCACCACCTGGGACTTCGCCAAGGACGCTCTAATCAGTCCAAAACCATTCAACGCAACCATGAAGGAGTCTCGGCTGCAAGGAGATGGCTTCCGCATCGAGATGGGCAAAACAACTGTGACTGTGCTTGGCGGCTGCCAAATGAAGCAGCCTGGAGAGACGCTGAATGCAAACCAATGCAGTTGGGACTGGACCTCAAACCGCGTCTCCGCACGAGGCAATGTGGTGCTAGAGCGCCCAAACAATCAACAGATCACGCGCAGTGATCGGCTAGACGGCACTGTTGGTAAAAAAGGTGCTGTGATCTTCAGCTCACCCGGTGGCACGGTGCAATCGGAGCTCAACATCCAGGAGGAGCAGGAGCGTCCGCCTGGACAGGCAAAACGTCGTTCGTCTCCAGTGTCATTCTGAGTCGTTCACACCAACCCGAAAACCAGCGTTCATCGGAACGACTGAAACAACGTTCCGACCAACCGCCAAGCACAACCCACCCCCGTTCTCCTAGGGGGTGCACCATGACCGCCGGAAGTCCAGGCAAAACCGGATCGAATTCGCTGCTTCCGGGGTAGAGGGCTGTTTTGACAAGCGACACCAGTTGTCCCTGGCTGCGGGAACGTTCACAAATGGCTCCAGGGCAGAACGTTTCACTCGGTGCGGACGACGAGGAGGAATCACCCTCTGGCAACGGCGGCACCAAACCACGGCGGAGCACCACACGTTGATCCCAGGCCACCAAAATTGTGGCCGCGGAGGTGGCTGTCAGCAGTAAGTGACTTCCCCAGGCGAGCTCGGTGCGGGTCGCATCATTCAATCCCAACTCCATACGCAAACCTTGTGTCCCGCCAAGATCAACCGCATCAGGTGCAAGAGGTTGGGCCCTGGTCCACAGCACCGCGACCAGCATTAAGCCAACGGCTGCCATCGCAGCCAGCACCTCCGCCCTCTGCAGACTGGGATTAATCGAAGGTGCGCTCAGGCCATTGCCAATGGCGAGCAGAAGTAAAAGCACGCCCGACGAAAGGCTGACACTGGCACCAAAGGGCATGGTGAAGGTGGGGGTGGCAGATCGAGTCACTCTTGCTCAAATAGTGGTGAATGGACCAGGAACCATGGACTCCGCAGAAGCGTTTGCCGCCGTCGCTCTTGGAGCTGTTGCCTGTGATGGAGTGCTGGGTAAGGAGGAAGCGCATGCGCTGCGACGTCAGCTCGAGTTCCGCACGCCTTACTGCACCCGTACCGAGGCGGAGATGGGAGATCTTTTTGACCGTTTGTTGACGCTGTTGCGTCAGGATGGATTGAGCCATTTGGTCAATAAGGCTTTACCGGCGCTGTCCACGAGCCAACAGGAAACAGCCTTGGCACTAGCAGCTCAACTGGTGCATGCCGACAAGGTTGTTGCAGAGGAAGAAACCACATTCCTTGAGATGCTTTGCACGATGATGACGCTCCCTACCGGTCGCGCTTACTCGATCGTTGAGGCCATCATGGCTCTCAACCGCGACAGCCTTGCCAGCTAAAGGCAGACTGCTCCTAACTCTTGCCAAAAACGATGCTGCGGATTCGATCGATCGTTGCCGGTTTGATGGCAACTTGCCTCAGCCTGATACTGCTTGTGCCGGCCGCGGTCGCAGTCTCGCCGCTCGACTTCTCAGCCGCAGCTCCGAATGAAAGCGTGATTGATAGCGCTGATGTACTCAGCCGCTCCAGCCGCTCCGATATTGCCGCTCGCCTTGAGCAACTCAACGCCCAGCGGCTCGATGCCCGGCTGGTGACGCTCCGCCGTCTCGACTACGGCTTGAGCCTCAATCAATTCGGAGACGAACTGATCACGCGCTGGTCTGACGACGCCAATGCAGTTCCGCGACTCTTGTTTTTGATTGAAGCGAACAACAAGCAGGCAGCAGTGGTGGCTGATCCACTCCTCTCCGATCGGATTCCGACCGATCTCCTCCGTAGCACGGCCCGCACCACGATGAGCCAGCCCCTCAGGGACGGTGATCGTTACCGGCAGGCCAGTCTGGATGCAATCACTCGGCTTGAAATCGTGCTCGCTGGGGGCGCTGATCCGGGTCCCCCAGTTGAACTGGAGCGCACCACACTACCCACCAATGTCCCAACAGCCGAGGAAACGAAGGAGAGCAATGCTTTCGTTTGGGTTGTCGTTCTGCTGGTAGTTGGCACCATCATCCCAATGGCCACCTGGTGGGTCTTCTCACGCTGATCCACGCTCTACTCGTTCATGCCAATCCGCAACTGGATCAACACTTTTGGTCAGGCCAAGTCTCGCGATCTGAACAGCGACCTTGATCGTGGTTATGAGGCGGCCCTGTTGATCCAGAGCCTCGAACTGGAGTACTACGGCGATCGACCGATCAGGCCAGACCTTGAGCTTTCAGTACCAACGTCCGTGCAGGCCACGGTTCTGCGCAAATTCCGTGCGGCTCTGAACATCTGCCGCACCAGCCTGGACCATCTCGAAACCATTCGTGGACAGCTTGATACCCAGGAACTGCGTCAATTGCAGCTGATCGAAGCTGTGGTCAGCCGTTACTCACCCCGGAGAACGGCCTCAGCGCCCACCATGAGCCGGGAACCGGATCCGTTGCCGCGCTCCTTTCTCGGTGTCTTGGACTCCGTCAGAAGGCAGCTCGATCCCACTGCTGAAGCCACTCTTGTGGCTGGATTCCGCAGACGAAGGGACTCCACTTTGATTTCGCTCAAAGTGCTCCTCCTGCTGATTCTTGTGCCGCTTCTGATCCAGCAGACCAGCCGGACCTATCTGATCAGCCCAATGGTGGATCGGTTCGCTCCAGACCTGCCATTCCTCAGCTATCCCAAAACCCAACTTGAAGAAGAAGCGGTTGAGAAGCTACGCGTCTTTAAAGCTGAAATTGAATTTGATGCTCTTCTCAAGGGCAAGGCCATTCCAAGCCAGGAGGAATTGCAGCAGGCACTTTCTACCAAGGCAGAGGAATTGAAAGAGGAGGCAGACTCTGCCAGTACTCATGCCATCAAGAATGTTCTGTCTGATCTCGCGGCCTTAATGGCGTTTGTGATGGTGTGCCTCTTCAGCCGTGAAGAACTGCGTGTTCTCCGTGGCTTTTTCGACGAAGCCGTCTATGGACTCAGCGACTCAGCCAAGGCCTTCGCCATTATTCTCTTCACCGACATTTTCGTAGGCTTTCACAGCCCAGAAGGCTGGACGGTATTGCTTGATGGGATTGCCAATCATTTTGGTTTTCCAGCCCGAGAAAACTTTATCCTGCTGTTCATCGCCACATTCCCGGTGATTCTTGCGACCATCTTCAAATACTGGATCTTCCGATATCTCAATCGGGTCAGTCCTTCCTCTGTTGCAACTCTGCGTGGGATGAATGGTGGTGGCTAAGGCAGGTCTTGTCTTGGTCAGCGGTCCAAGTCGTGGTGGCAAAAGTCGTTGGGCCGAGTCATTGCTGAAACTGCGGCCCAAGGTCACCTACCTCGCCACAGCCGCCAATCGACCTGACGACCCCTCCTGGCAAGCACGATTGCGGCTACATCGTGAACGCCGTCCTCAGCAATGGGGACTGCTCGAAACGACCTCTGACCTGCCAGAGACCATTAGCAGGCTTCCCAAGGATGAAGCCCTTCTGGTTGATTCCGTCGGTGGATTCGTGGCCTGGTGCCTCGACCTCGACCAGGAGCAGTGGGAGCAGCGTTCAACTCAGCTGCTACGGGCAGTTGAACAGCCTGATCGAATGGTCGTGATGGTCATCGAAGAGACGGGATGGGGGGTCGTTCCGGCAACGCCCATCGGCGGCCTCTTCCGTGATCGCTTAGGACTACTGGCTCAACAGCTAGAGACAAGAAGCCAGCGAAGTTGGCTGGTTCTTCAGGGGCGAGCCATTGATTTGCATGCGATCGGAGAACCGGTATGACCCTGGCTCCATCTCCTCTCAGGATCGCGCTCTTCGAACCTCGAATCCCACCAAATACAGGCAATATCGCCAGAAGTTGTGCAGCGTTTCAGCTGCCGCTCTCTCTGATTGAACCTCTCGGCTTCAGCATCGATGATCGGGCGCTTAAAAGGGCTGGACTGGATTACTGGCCCCATGTAGATGTGACAGCACACGAGAATTTCAAGAGCTTTCTGGAGGCTCTGCCGAAGCCATACCGACTGATTGGCTGCAGCCGACATGCAGGTCGCTCATTGAGTGAGTTCCACTTTCTTGCAGGCGATGTGCTGCTTTTTGGCCGTGAAGACACCGGCCTTCCAGCGGATGTCCGCAATCAATGTGATCAGATCTGCACAATCCCAATGCGCGGGCATGAGAATGTCCGAAGCCTCAACCTTTCGGTCTCGTGTGCCCTGGTGAGCTTCCAGGCAGGGATGCAGCTGGGTTTGTGGTGATCGACAACCTGGGCCATGCCCCCTTGCGGGGGCGTGTTCTGGCCGCTACTTTCAGCCGAAATACGGCTTTAAGCGGTTCATCCGCAGCCGTTCCGCTTGCTCGCTTTGATGAAGCCCCTGCTGACTCTGGCTTTAACCTCCGCACTACCGGTTGTGGGAATTGCAGCCATTGGCAGCTTGCCAGGTGTTGCTGATGGACAGCACAACGTCTCTGCACAGAACTTTCTGCTCGCATCAGCACCACCTCCGGTCGAAGAAACACGTCTCTGGGTTCGTTTGATCTCGGATGTGTCTCTCTCCAGTCTTGCCGACGATCTCGACCTCAATGTGGATACATTGGTCGAACTCAATGAGCAGACCGATGAGGCAATCCTCAAGAAGGGGGCCTGGGTTGTTCTCCCAGAGACCAATCATCGTTTAATCGCTCTCTCGAGTCATCTCAATTCAAGTGAAATTCGCGAGACAGCTCCTCTAACAGCACCGCCAACGCCCACCGAGATCGTCAAGGTGTCAACAGGCGATTCAATCGTCTCCATCGCCACCGATCATGGCCTCACTCTGTCAGAGATTCGCCAACTCAACCCAGGCCTCAATCTCGCCAAACTTGTGATTGGATCCGATGTACGGGTCGCCAATGCTGCACAAGGTTCACTCTTGGCAATACGGCCTGGTGTTTCCGGTGGCGCCAGTTGGCCGAATCTTCCTTCATTACCTGGAGGCCTCGATCCGTCTCGGATTCAGAGTTTTCTTTGGCCTGCCAAGGGAGTCTTCACCTCGGGCTATGGATGGCGTTGGGGTCGGATGCACAAGGGTATTGACATCGCCAACAACGTCGGCACACCAATTGTCGCTGCCAAGGACGGTATTGTTGCTTATTCAGGCTGGAGCAGTGGCTATGGCTATCTAGTGGAACTAAGCCATGGAGATGGTTCCTCCACACGCTATGCCCACAACAGCAGACTGTTAGTCCGCAAGGGTCAGATAGTTCCTCAGGGCCAAACAATCTCGTTGATGGGTAGCACTGGTCGCAGCACAGGCCCCCATCTCCACTTTGAGATCCGCAAAGCCGGTGGTGCAGCCGTTGATCCAATGGCGATGTTGCCCAGTCGCCGAGCCTGATCCGCGTCGGACGATCGTTTAAACTATTTGAGTCACGACAGGGTAGCTCAGCTGGTTAGAGCGGCGGATTCATAACCCGCAGGTCGGGAGTTCAAGTCTCCCCCTTGTCACTTAATCTAGAAAGCTCACTAACAACTAGTGAGTTTTTTTAATGCTTTAGCCATTAAGATTGATGGGTGTTTTTAACGCATTTCGATAGCATTAAGACGATCTCGGAATGACTGAGGTGCCATGGCAGCTTGTTCAGGTAGAAGGCTGTCGCCACTATGGTTTTCCAGGGCATTGGGGCGACGCTGGGCGCGAACAGACTGGCCTTTCCTCGGCTTCACCTGAAGTGTGAGAGCACGGGTCTGAGGGTCACGAACAAGGGGTTGAGCCCTGAGCTCACTACGGACCTGGTTGAGAAGTCGAAAATGACCGGTACTACTGAATTTCCTAAGAAGAGCCTGATCCCAGGCCATGGAACGTTTGATCATGCAGCCATCTTAGAGCCGCACCTGTTGCAGCTCAAAGTGACCCGACAAGGGATCCGTTGACGCAACAACCGTGATAAATTGACAAAAGCAAGTGGTAGTGGGATCGACTTCGCCTTAGCGATCGATTGACCACCACAGCTGAACCATCGCTCTTCCATCATGACTGCCACCGGCTGTCTGCGAGTGGGTCAACAGGCCCCTGATTTCACCGCCACCGCAGTGGTTGACCAGGAATTCAAAGAGATCTCGCTGTCTCAGTATCGCGGCAAGTACGTGGTGCTGTTTTTCTACCCACTAGATTTCACCTTCGTATGCCCCACGGAGATCACCGCATTTAGCGATCGCTATGCGGACTTCTCCAGCAAGAACACCGAAGTTCTGGGCGTATCTGTTGACAGCCAGTTCAGCCACCTTGCCTGGATCCAGAGTCCCCGCAATCAAGGCGGACTTGGCGATATTGCCTATCCCCTCGTTGCTGATCTCAAGAAAGAGATCGCATCCGCCTACAACGTGCTTGACGAGGATGCAGGGGTGGCTCTTCGCGGCCTATTCATCATCGACCCCGATGGGGTGATCATGCACGCCACAATCAACAACCTGCCAGTTGGTAGGAACGTTGATGAAACACTTCGCGTTCTCCAAGCCTTCCAGTACGTGCAGTCCCATCCCGATGAAGTCTGTCCTGCTAACTGGACCCCAGGCGAAAAGACCATGAAGCCTGATCCAGTGGGCAGCAAAGAATTCTTTGCTGCAGTCAACTGATCATTTCATTGATCGTATTCTGCCGCCCCTAAGGGCGGCTTTTTTCATGGCAACGCGGATTGTGGAGGTTCCTGCGTGGCATGTAGATCCTGAACAACAGCTGTGGCGGAATGCTTACCAAGCAAAGCTTTTAATGCATCCATCAGATTCACATCCATCGCAACTCGACTTCCATCACTAACAACTACCCGAGTCAGCGTTGGCAGCCCCCCTCGTTGTGCACGGAGATAAACAGGTTCAACGTATAGAAGGGCATTGCCAAGGGGAAGAACCAATAGATTTCCCTGAACCACTTCAGAACCTGCTCGGTCCCAAAGTCCGAATTGCTGACTAATCACTGGGTTCTGATTGATCAAGGCTTGGATTTGCTCCGGACCGAAAATGGGTAGATCGGGAGGGAAACGGATTAAGACCAATTCCCCATAATGAGGACTATCGCTACGTGCGGCGAGCCAGGCAGACAGGTTCGGGCGGGCCAGCGGCGTGAGTGGTTGAAGCAATAGAAACTCCGAACGTTGTGCTGGTGTGAGCTGTGCAGTGATGTGATACGGGGCGACTGGAATTTGACGCTGACCGTAAAGCTCTAAGGGGACTTGCCAAACATCATCACCGCTATAAAAGATACGTGGGTCGGTGACGTGGTATCTGAGTAATTGTTGTACCTGGAGTTGAAACAAATGGCTGGGTACCATCAGATGATCACGCAACTGCGTTGGCATCGCATCTAACGGCTGAAAAAGCTCCGGAAAGAGCTTCTTCCATCCACTAATGATCGGATCATCCGGCTCACTCACATAGAGATGAACATTGCCGTTGTATGCATCAACAACAGCTTTCACGGAATTCCGCACATAGCGCATTGAAGTGCCTTCTGGCAGATCGGCAGCATAGGGATAGGTACTGGAGCTGGTATAGCCGTCAACGATCCAGTACTGATTCTGAGCTGTGTCATAACCCGGTTGTTCGCCTTCAATCGGCACTGAAACGAGGTAGGGATCGCCATCAAGTGAGAGGAAGGGCGCCAGTGCTTTGACTCTCTTACGAACATCTCGGCGCAGTAGAAGCTTGGAACTTGGCTGCAGTGATCCCGTATTCAGCAAGCGTGGCTCATTGAGGTAAACCGCTGCTGCCAGGCGTTGCCATGGATTTGATAAAGGCACACCTGCTTTACCAGAATAGTGGTTGTAAGTGTTCTCATCTCCTTCAGGAAAGTCAAACTCCTGAACGCTTGTAGGAGCAATCGCATAAGGCGATGGCAACATGCCAAAGTACAAAGCAGCACGCCCAATTGGCACACGATTTTCTACATCTTCACGAGTGATGTCTAACGAGGTATTTCCTTGAATACGAGTGGCTTTACCCAAGTCGCTAATGAAGTATTCAGGCAACCCATCAACGGCACGTGTGTTCACAGGGCTCAGGGTGAAGCCGTAACCGTGCGTAAAGACAAAATGACGATTGAGCCAGGTTCGAGAGCGATCGGGGAGTGCAGCCTGATCCAGTTCCCTTGCCGTGATGATCACCTGCTGTCGCTGACCTGGATCGGCTGTAATTTGATATCGGTCAACGGCAGCATTGGAAAAGCGGTAGTAAACGCGCAGCTGTTGCAATTGGCGATTTGTGGCCAACAACGGCTGACTATCCCAGAGTCGAACATTGTCCAATGTGCTGGCACCTTCGACGAGATCCTCTGGATGGAGCCTTGACGTTGGATTGAGCGACCTGGTCGTGATTGCATCGAGTTGAAATGCTCGTCTGGTGGCCGCAATCGCATGGGTGAGATAGGGACGTTCGAGCTTCAGTTCACGGGGCCGCACCACGAGCCAATCGAGCGATGGTGTGAGCACGAGTTCAGCCAAAAGTGCTGCGAACAGGAGTGATGTGGCCCAGGTGCGCCATTGGCGACGATGCAGCGCCCACGGCAAAGGCAGCACCAGTACAGCCAGCGCCAACATCGCCAACGCCTGCATCTGGCGCAATGGCAAGACCAAATGCACATCCAGCCATCCAGCGCCTGCCACAACACCGTCCTGAGTCCACAGCAATTGATGACGAGAGAGCCAAAGCAATGCGGCAAGCAAAGCAAAAATCAAGGCCAGGAATGGACGAAGTCGCTGCCGTTCAATCGGCAAGAGCCCAGGGAATGACCAGTTAGAAACATCCGATGGACGGCTGAACCGGCGCAGTAGCGCTGTCGCGACTGTCAGGACAAGCTGTGCCAGCAGCAACTGCAACAGCAGTGCGATGGCAGAGAAACGCCCTAAGCCGAAGCTCACATCGGCACCAAAAAGAGGCTCAACCTCCCCCGTTGAAGGAATATTCAGGGCCAGTGCCCACAATCCCCAGGCACGGGCAGCCGTGAAACAGGTGCACAAGCTGCCAAAAATGAACAATGGTGCCGTTCGAAACCGGCGCGATCGTCCAATGAGTGCAACCGCGATCAAGAGGAGAAGGGTGCAAGCAATCGATGGGTTCCCTGTAATCGGTTGTTCCCACCAATGGCCAAGGCTGAACGGGTTGGTGCATGCAAGCCAGGCCAAACGCATCAAGACGGCCAGAGCACCAACGACCACCCCCGCGGTGAGCAACAGCATCAAGCCATAACGCCATCCGCTCAGCGCAAAGCGATGGGAGTCATCGGATGAAACTGAGGGCTGATTGTCAGAGAGCTGCAGCCAACCCCTTCGCCAAAAGGCTCCAATGGAAGCGACAATGAAAGCGAGAAAGGCCGCAAAAATCTCGAACGTCCAGCGCTTAACAAGAACCGTCTGGAGAGAGAACTGCTCGAACCAGAGCCACTCAACCTGGAGACGGCAGAGCAAGACAATGGCCAGGATAAGAATGGCCGAACCAAACCAGAATTGACGCCGTCGCCACGGTCGACAGTCCGGCTGGCGATGACTCCTATCTCGATTGGGACGACTCAATCCCTGGCGATCAGCTAACCCAAATTACTGGCTAATGATCGAAAGGCCGGCGAGTTGCATGAAACGCTCCGTATGCAGTGTTTCTTCAGCAATCAGTGATTCGACAAGGCGATCCATGATGTCGCGACGCGGCTCAAGCAGGGCAATCGCCTCAGACAGGGCGTCTTTCGCAAGGGAGCGAATCTGTTCATCGATCTCGCGACCTGTGCTTTCGGCATAGGAGGGGCGCGTATGAATCAGGTCTCGACCCAGAAAGACCTCATTGCTTGCGGCCTCGAGAGCCACTGGGCCCAACTGGGAGAAACCAAAGCGGGTCACCATTTCCCTTGCAAGTTGGCTGACCATTTGCAAATCACCGCTAGCACCCTGGGTCACCTCCCCAGAACCAAAGACGACGATTTCCGCGGCTCGGCCTCCTAACGCCACAACCAACCTGGCCCGCAGCGCTGCCCGGGTAATCAGACCGGAATCGATCACCTCATCGTCTGGCCAGAACCGGGTGAAACCGCCAACGCCGCCACTTCGAGGTAAGAGCGTGACCTTGTCGACCGTCCCAGCCTTTGGCGTCAGCGCTGCCACCAAGGCATGGCCAATTTCGTGATAGGCGATCAGTCGTTTTTTAGCGTTGTCCTGAAGAGGAGCTGCAGTTAACCCCATCGTGATTCGTTCGAGCGCGCACTCAACCTGCTCATCACCGATGGCATTGGCGTTTTGACGTGCTGTGAGGATCGCTGCTTCATTGAGCAGATTGGCCAGATCAGCACCTGAAAAACCTGGTGTGCGTTTTGCCCATTCAGCCAGATCCACACGGTCATCGAGAGGCCGCGTCCGGGCATGCACAGCAAGAATGGCCTCACGACCACGACGGTCGGGCAAATCCACATGGATACGGCGATCAAAACGGCCTGGCCTCATCAAGGCGGTATCCAAGACATCAACGCGATTCGTTGCCGCCAACAGAATCACGCCCGAATTGTCAGCAAAACCATCCATTTCGGTGAGCAGTTGATTCAGGGTCTGCTCACGTTCATCGTTTCCACCACCAATGCCCGCACCGCGCTGACGACCCACTGCATCAATCTCGTCAATGAAAACAATGCAGGGAGACTTTTCCTTCGCCTGCCGAAACAGATCTCGCACACGAGAGGCTCCGACACCCACAAATAATTCAACAAATTCGGAGGCCGCCATTGAGAAAAAAGGCACACCTGCCTCGCCAGCAATTGCTTTGGCAAGGAGAGTTTTTCCTGTTCCAGGAGGGCCAACAAGCAAAACACCACGTGGAATCTTGGCGCCAAGTCGAATAAAACTCTCAGGTTCTCTCAAGAAGGTGACCACCTCCTGCAGTTCATCCTTCGCTTCGCTGATGCCAGCGACATCTTCAAAGCGAACGTTGAGGTCGTCCTGTGGTTTCACCCTCGGCTGGCTGCGGCCGAAACCCATCGCACGATTAGCAACCTGTGCAGAACGTCGCAGCAGGAAGGAAAGACCAACAACAATCAACAGAATCAGGCCAAAGTTGCCCACGACCCCCGCAACAGCCTGTTCCTGGCGTAAGTCCTTAACCGTGAGGGGAACCCCGGCAGATTCAGCTGTCCGTAAAACCTGTTGATCGTTGGCAAGGATCGAGACGGTTGCCTTGCGACCATCCGAATACTCCACCAAGACCTCACGACGCTGTGGAATCAACGTCAATTCCTTGACGTCGCCCGATCGGATCTCGCGGAGTAATTCGCTGTAGATCGGTTTGGATTCCGACTTGGGACGAGCCAGGGTGTCAGGGCTCTGGGGGCGGTCCGAAGGGCCTGAACTCACAGCGTTTCAGCGTTGATAAAAGCCTAGCGATTTGACGAGAGGACTCTCGACAGGGGAAGATCATCGTTTGGCTGAAGTTCGCCGGCAATGGCTGTACCCAAGAAGAAAACCTCCAAGGGCAAGCGCAATCAGCGCCATGCTGTCTGGAAGGCCAAGGCGGCCACAGCTGCGCAACGCGCCATGTCACTGGGAAAGTCAGTGCTGAGCGGTCGTGCCCAGGGATTTGTCTATCCGGTCTCCGAGGTTGACGACAGCGAAAGCTGAGAGTTAACGCAGCTCACGGATGACGCGCTCATCCGTGAGCTCGACCACCACATCAGCTTGATTGATCGACTGAAGAGACTCTTGCGGAAGAGCCGTCTCAATCATGCGAATAAAACCTTCTAGCTCTTGAGTCGTCAGACGCACACCCGTTCTGGACTCCATGCTTTGTTCCTGTTGCTGTTTCCAGACTCGGCTGGCAAACACACCCGGTGCCCGCAGATGCCAGAGCTGATCGAGTGATTGCCACAGCCATTGGTAATCGACAAGCTTGGTCAACGCCTGCTGGCGGTAGCTCAGCTCTTGGGCCGTCAGCTCAGGGTCAAGGCTTGGATCCGCTTGCGGCGACGCCCCCAAGAACCAACCCTCCAATAACAGAACATCTGAATTGGAGTGCTGCCAACCACAACGATCGCCTCGGCCACCGCGCAGAGATTTATCAAATTGAGGGGTGTGCAACTCGCCGGTTTGGCGCCATCTGGCCAAACATTCCTGCATCAGAACCAGATCATGACTGCCAGGCAGAGCGCGGGGAACTGACCAGGGATTGCCCCTCATCGCCTGGTCCATCTCGGATGCGGGCCAGTAGAAATCATCGAGAGACACCACCGAAACGGACAGGCCCAGCTCAGATGCAGCCACCTCAATCCATTGGGCAAGACTGCTTTTTCCGCAGCCAGGCAAACCGCTCAGACCGATCAACTGGCGCGGCAAGCGTCCGCAACAGCTCTCGAGTGTTGTTAGGAGAGGAAAACCAACACACCACAACCAATCCGCTGCCACTGGAAATGGCCAGGCCGCCAAGGCCAGTGAGGTTCCACCTCGTTGCTGCCAGTGATCGACCCAGGTCTGGGGTTCCGACCATCCAAGCCGCTCAAGAAGATCGACATGGCCTGGAACGGAAGAAGACAGGTCAAAAAGACGTTCAGGAACCAAGTTTGTAGGCCTCAAGAACGACTGCATACACAACACCAATTCTGAGATTGTCGAGAGCTAACCACGACATCGGCCAAGGGTCCGCCGCGACTTTCGTGCGCAACCGAATCATCAATTCAACAAGCAACACCAACACCAACACCACCAGGGGGCGCTGACCAATCTTCTGGAGGTAATAGGTGGTGAAATTGCTGCCCAGGAAAAAACCGATCAACAGGGCCAAGACCCCGATGCTGCGGCGCTTCCACGGTCCGAGGAAGGCAGGGCGAAGCTGTTGGCCAAGTTGGCGCTGAAGACGTGCATAGCGGGTGAGCTGGAGCGCCATCAGCAGCTTGAATCAAAAAGAGATTGCAAATACTCCAGCGTGACCAAGCCTTTCGCACAAGGGGGGCCTGACGTTTGAAGATGCGGGCGAGTCGCCTCGCCGAGGTGATTAAAGACGGCACAAGCGCGATGTAACTCTTTTGGTAACTGCAGGTCCCAGAGAGAAGGCGTAACCAAACAAGACAAGGAAGCCTCGTGAGCAGCAATCAGACCAGCTGCAGAATCCTCAATCGCAAGCGATCCATCAAGGTCTGAACCACTGCGCTCCAGCGCACAGAGATAAGGGTCTGGATAGGGCTTGTGACGCTCCACATCGTTGGCACTCACAACGCCATCGAAGGGAACCTCTCCATCAGCGAACAGTCCTTCCAACAGTGCTTCGACCGAGGCGCGACCACTGCTGGTGACAATCCACTGCTGAAGTCCTGCGTGGACAAACTGATTGAGCAGCCGACTAACTCCAGGACGAAATTTCACAGCGCCGCCACGGATGCGATTGAGATAGTGATGCTGTTTGCAACGACGCAAGTCTTCGAGCTGGGTGGCGTCGAGTACCTCTCCCCGTTCGATGGCGTATTGGGCAACCCTTTGGGTCCCTCCCGGTATGGCCAACAAACGTTGGTACTCATCACGATTCCATTGCCAGCCCCATCCCAAATCAGTAAAGGCTTGGTTGAAGGCCGGGCGATGGCCATCCATCTCCGTATCGGCAAGGGTTCCATCCACGTCCCAGAAGACCGCTTGCAATCGGGGCATGAATCCTCACTGCCAAGGGTTCAACCAGCTTGGATCAGCCCCACAATGCAGAGACTTGATGCTTCATCTCTTTGCCCACAGCCGTTCTCCCACAGGTCTGGCAACTGCCCCGTCCCGCAGGGAGAAATCCTCTCTCCGGTGTCGCCCTGCCGATTGCGCTGCGTGCTGTGCTGGCAAGGAGAGGCACCGAAACGGTTGAGAGCGCTGAAGCCTGGCTTCAGCCTCCGGATCTGCCCCCTGCCGACGGCCACTTCCCCGATCTCAAGATTGCTCTGGCTCGTCTTGTCACCGCCTGTGAGCAACAGGAACGTGTCGCGATCTGCGGTGATTACGACGCTGATGGCATGACCAGCACAGCGTTGTTGATCCGAGCGCTTCAAGCCCTTCGGGCCCAGCCCATTGCCGCCATCCCCAGTCGCATGGACGATGGGTATGGACTCAACTCACGCATGGTTGAGGAGCTCCACGCTGACGGAGTCAATCTGCTTGTGACCGTCGATAACGGTGTGGCAGCAGCAGAAGCACTCTGCACCGCCAGAGCTCTCGGAGTGGAAGTGATCATCACTGATCACCACACCATCCCGAACCCACCACCACAGGTTCTGGCCTTGGTGCACCCTGCCACCACACCTGAACATTCTCCGTATCGAGGATTGGCGGGGGTGGGACTGGCCTTCGTGCTGGCACGCTGTCTAGCAGAGGCTCTCAATCAACCTGACGCGATCAGTAGTGCAAGGGACCTGTTCTGTATCGGTACGATCGCTGACATGGCACCCCTCACCGGGGCGAACCGAATCTGGTTGCAAGAAGGACTTCGCAGTCTTCACAGAACAAATTGCGCTGGATTAAAGGCGTTGCAACAGCTCAGTGGACTCGAAGAACGACCTTTGAGAGCTGACGATATTGGCTTTCAAATCGCGCCACGGATCAATGCGGTGGGTCGGCTTGGTGAGCCACGACTGGTGGTGGATCTGCTCACTGAAGACAACGCCGACACAGCAGTGCAACTTGCACGACAGTGTGATGGATTGAATCGCCAGAGACGCGAACTGTGTGACGCGATCGAGGCGGAAGCGATGGCCCTTGTCGAGGCAGACGCGCAACCTCTGCCTCCATTTCTGCTCCTCGCTCAAGGGCATTGGCACCACGGTGTGATTGGCATCGTCGCAGCAAGACTGATGGATCACTACCAACGTCCAGCCGCGTTGCTGGCAGCAGAAGGTAATGGACTGATGCGGGCCTCAGTCCGCGCACCAGAAGGCTTTGCTGTCGACCAAGCCCTGCACGCCTGTGCCAAGCACCTTGAGCGTTTTGGAGGACACCCTGCCGCCGGTGGTTTCACCGTGCAGCCCGAGCGGGTTGCGGCACTGCATGAGCAGCTGAATGACGTCGCTGCTGAATGGATGACGTCGCGCCATCAGGGAGTTGTTGTGCAACCAGAGGCTCTACTGCAATTCGATCAGATCGACAGAGGCCTGTGGTTGTCGTTGCAGAAACTCGAACCTTTTGGAATTGGCAATCCAACTCCATTGTTCTGGGCACGTGATTGTGAGGTGATTGATCAGCGTCAGCTGCGGGGAGGTCATCTGCGCTTACGCCTGAGGCAGGGAGAAACACTGCATGACGGCATCGCCTGGCGATGGAAAGGAGGAGCCTCCACTCCAGAGCGGATTGACCTTGCCTTCAGGCTCTCTCTGAATCGATGGCAAGGTGAGGAACGTCTACAGCTGGAGATCCAGGCCATTCGTGCCCATCACCCAACCATCGTGCTGCAACGTCACGGCCAGGAGTATCAGTGCGACCAAGTGAAGCCTGGGACGATCGTCCTCTCCAATGCTTCCGGCCAGAAGCTCGTGATTGATTACCGCGATGACGGCCTACATCAGTGCGACGACAACAGGGCCTCGCACCCCTACGTTGCAGCCCTGATCGAAGAGGCCGCGATCGGCCTCGGACTGCAGCCATGAGTTTGGATCCGAGGCACCGCCATCACCTCTTCCCAGAACTACTTGATCGCAAATACTCATCACTGCGCAGCCTGGTGCCTCATTTCATCGGCCTATTGGTGGTCGGTATCGCCATTGGCTTGGCCTGTTGGCCTCTGAACATTGTCGACCGTTTACAAGACAAACTGTTCGACTTGCTTCCAACCGAAGCCGGTGAATGGTCAGCCCCAGGCCTGCTGATCTGTCTGATGCCGTTAGCGGTGATGCCAATCCTGCTTTTGCTTCAGCGTGGTCCCTGGAAAGCTGGTGCAGGCTCAGGCATCCCCTCCACCATGAATGCGCTAGAGGATCCGGCGCTGATGGCGGGTGCAATGGCGGCACCGGGAACAATTCAACGTGGTGTGCTCTGGTCCATTGCCACAACGGCAATGCTTCCGCTCGGAAGGGAGGGTCCAGTTGTCCAAGTAGGAGCCGCTGTCGCCAGAGCTCTGCAACGACGCTGCGGAGAGTGGCTTCCCAGCCTGAATGAACGACAACTGGTGGCGATCGGTGGTGGAGCAGGCCTGGCAGGCGGATTCAATACTCCAGTGCTAGGCGCGGTGTTCATGCTTGAGGAGCTCACCACCGATTACGCCATCACAACGATCTGGCCGGCCCTTGTCGTCAGCGTTGCCGCAGCCGGTTTTAGCAACTTTGGTGGAGTGCCTCTGTTCGGTCTCGGTGTCATCAATGTGATGACACCTGAATCTGAGCAACTTCTGTTGGCGATCCCCATCGGTCTTGCCGGTGGAGTGGTGGGTGGATTGTTCAACAGAGGACTGGTCTGGAGCAGTGGTTGGATCGCGCCTTTTGTTCAGCGCTTCCCAATTCGAACCGGCCTCTGTCTGGGCGGTGCACTCACAATCCTGGCGCTTGCGAGCTGGGGCACGAGCACATCTGATGGTGAGGCCCTGATCCGACAATTGATCAGAGAGGGCATGCCCAACGCTGATCCGAATGGGGGAAATCTGTCTGCAGGCCTGACAAGTTTGTGGATCACGCTGGTCAGGGTGATCGGTCCGATGCTCGCCCTTGCCCCAGGGGTGCCCGGAGGATTGATCGATCCATCCCTCACCTTTGGGGCACTGCTTGGATACACCATCTGCGCTGTGATGGGGGTGAGCCAACACCTTGGGATCGCTCTAGGACTTTCTGCAGGCTTATCGGGGGCGACACAGCTGCCGCTCGTCTCGATCGTTTTTGCCTGGCGCCTGGCTGGAGATCAGCAGTTATTTGCCGGAGTGGTGATGGCCGCTGTGATAGCCGCGTACACAGGCCGTCTGATTGCAAGAAAGCCTGTGTATCACGCCTTAAGCCTGCTTCAAAGAGCGCCGCGACGGTAAAACAAGATGAAGATCACTGCCGGCCCAGCAAGAGCAATCAGCGCGAGTGCCGCGAAGTTCGAAATCAGATGGAAGTCAATACCCATGGAGATTGTGCGGTGATCCGACGCAATGATCTCATTAGGCTACGGAAGATGTCACTCGATTCCAGGCACCATTCCCTGCCACTGTGATACAGCGTCACAGCAGAGAGGCCATGGCAAGAGGAAAACCCTCTTGGAGCTGTATCAGTCAATGCGGTGCCTGCTGTCGTCTAGCTCCTGACGAACGACCGGAGGCACTCGAAGTGCTTAACGATGAACAACGCGAGATCTATCTTGGTTTGGTCGGTGTCGACGGTTGGTGCAGGCATTACGACAGTGGTGGGCGGCGCTGTCGGATTTATGACGATCGGCCTGATTTTTGCCGGGTGACCAGCCTCGCGAGCTTGTTTGAGGTTCCGCCAGACCAAGCCGACAGCTTTGCGATCTCCTGCTGTCATCAACAGATCCGGTCTGTATACGGAGGCCGGAGTCGGGAACTGCGTAGGTTCAATCAGATTGTTTCGGGATCAAGGAAGGGCGATGCCTGAGATCGAAACCCCCAACACTGGTGTGGTGAATCCAGTACCAGCTGAGGACGATCAATCGAAGCCGGGGATGGGCTTCACGGCGGTTTTGCTCAGCACCTTCACCACTGTCTTCGTGGCAGAACTAGGTGACAAAACCCAGCTCGCCACCCTTCTCCTATCCGCCCAGTCAGGTGAACCATGGTTGGTGTTTGTTGGGGCAGCGTTCGCTCTGATCTGTTCCAGCTTGGTTGGCGTGCTGGTAGGGCGTTGGCTCTCCACAATTCTCCCCCCAGAGCGTTTGGAACAGATGGCGGGAGTGCTGATGGTGGGATTGGGTCTCTGGCTTGGATTGCAAGCCCTGCAATCCATCACTCAATTTTCACTTTGACGCCTTAGATCAGATGGATTTCCCACTGCTTGCCTCCACCTTCGTCACTGTGTTTCTTGCCGAACTGGGTGACAAGACTCAGCTGGCGACCGTGGCGATCAGCGGCACATCCAACCGACCACTGGCGGTGTTCATTGGGTCGTCAAGCGCTCTTGTGCTGGCCAGCCTGATCGGGGCAATCGCAGGAGGATCCATGGCCAGCGTTGTGCCCGCTGACCTGCTCCAGCTTCTGGCCTCTGCTGGCTTCCTTTTGATCGGCATCCGTTTGCTCTGGCCGATGTTGTCGTCTTCAAAAGGGTTGAAAAGCGCAGAAGAAGACTGATTCGGGTCTGCACCTAAAATTAATCAACACCTGGACATCCTCTGCGTGGTTCTTGAGCTCCGGTTCAAGGGCCTGTCCAAGGTGATCCCCGCCCCCGGCCCTGTAGGCCGGCCAGCTCACACCCAACGATGAAGTTCTCGGTCGCCGATCTCCTCGACCATCTCCCCCTAACCGGATCTCTGGAAACGGGGAAACTCGAAAAGATTTTGCGGCTCAGTAACCGCGCTGAAAAGCAGCATCTAACTCTGGCGCTGCAAAGCCTGGCGAAACTTGGAGTGCTCGAGCTCGCTGGAGAAGAAGAGGTCAGCCGTTGCCAAGACGAAGGCCTGATTGAGGCGCGGTTGCGTTGCAGCAGCAAAGGCTTCTGCTTTGCCATCCGCGAAGACGGAGGTGAAGATATCTACGTTCGAGATCACCAGCTCAATCACGCCTGGAACGGTGACCGCGTGCTTGTGCGAATCACACGGGAGGGTGGTCGTCGACGATCACCCGAAGGGGGGGTGCAATGCATTCTTGAACGCAGTACCACCAGCCTTCTCGCCCAGCTCGAAAAGCAGGACGAACGCCTGATGGCCTTGCCGCTCGATGATCGCGTGCTCGCGACCATCGAACTGCCCGAGGCGGATGTCTGTCATCTGACTGAAATCGACGAACCCTCAGTCGTCGAAGTGGAGGTCGACCGATATCCGGTGGCTCAGTTTTCAGCCCGCGGCCACGTCGCACGACCGCTGCCCCTCGATGCAGGGCCTGCCGGTGATCGTGAGCTGCTACTCACCAAAGCCCACCTGCACAAAAGGCCCCCAGCTCCTCGAGCCAGTAGTAAGTCCCCTTCAACCAAAAAAAGAGTCGATCTCACCGATCAACCTTCGCTGTTACTACGGTCATGGGCTGGCCTTCAGGCTCCATGTCTGCCGGCAGTTCATGTGGAACCCCATGAAGGCGGCAGCCGTCTCTGGCTCCATGCTCCATCGATTGCTGAAAGGATCAACCCCGCTAGCAGCATGGATCATTGGTTGCAAGATCAAGGAGAAGCTCTCTGTTTAGGAGAGTCCTGGCAGCCTTTACTGAACTCGACACTGACGCAGGCGAGCCGCTTCGAGGAAAATGCAAGCCAAGACGCCATCTCGCTGCGTCTTGATATCAGCGCCGACGGAACCATTGGCGAGTGGGAGTTTCAACTGAGCACGGTGCGACCGGTCGCCACCGTGACGGCTAAAGCCTTAGCCGCCTTGGCGACCCGCAAGCCCAAGGCACGCACGGTACCGGTGGCGCTCAAGCCTCTCAAGGACCAGCTCGGTCAGATCGAGACCTTGCTCTTCTGTGCCCGCAGTTTGCATGACCAGGCCTGCAGTCGTGGGGGCATTGAACTGGACCTGCCTGCTCCAGCCCTAGAAAATCTTGGGGATCTGCGCTGTGCCTCGCCTGATTCATGTCGCCATCAATGGCTGGCACCCCTCAATCAAGAGGATCCGAATTCAATCCTTGCTGTTCTGATCAGAGCAGCTGACCAATGCTGGGCCAGACACGCCTCGGATCTCAATCTTCCATTCCTTGTGCTTGAAGCAGTGGAGCCAGACCCATCAACGCTCAATGATGTGGCCAAAACAGCCATCGGGCTTGACCTGCCCTTGGAACTGGATGATGAGGGAACTCCCTCAGCGGTAGATCTGGTTCGAGCCTTCAAGGACAGTCCTTTGCGGAGAATGCTTGACCTTCAGATGCGCCAGGCGCTCCCTGATCCAATGGTGCGATCGATCAGCGCACGAGCACTCACCAACGAAGATGCCGAGCATGACGATGGAGACAATCCGCTACCGAACACCGAATCGATCCCATCAGCCCAACCTGGAGCTCCCTGGTGTTGTCCAACCCTGCATGCGACAGACCTGATTAACCAGCATGTTCTTGCCGCATTGCTCAACGAAGGCAAAGATCGCCCCACCGTGCGTCATAAGGAAAAGGTGAATCTGGGTCGAAGCGGCGCAGGTGGTGGCGTCCGTTGGCCTCTGCTGACGGCCAGTCAGGAGCAGAAACTGCTCGAAGCATTCCAACAACGTCAGCTTGTGCGTCTGAACAGCCGACGCAGACAGCAGACAGAGCTGGAAAAGGATCTGATCGCCATGGCCCAGGCTCGCAGTGCGGAACCCATGGTTGAACAGGAACACAAGGGCCGTATCAGCGGTGTCCAGAGTTATGGCTTCTTTGTCGAACTCCCGCCTTCAGGGGTAGAAGGCATGGTGCACGTCAGCTCCCTGAACGACGATTGGTACGAATACCGATCACGCCAGAACCGCCTCGTGGGGAGGCGTAACCGTCGCGTTTATCAACTGGGTGACGAAGTCGTCGTCAAGGTCACCAAGGTGGATGTGCTCCGTAATCAAATCGATCTCGACATTGTTGAAACTGAACCTGAATCGAGCCATGGGAAGGAGTCGCTTCCCGTCGCAGTGAGCGACCAGTAAGCCAAGCGCCGCAACTGTGAGTCATTCAAATCAGAACGATCAAGCATTGCTGCCCTACGTCCTGGCGGTCACTGGAGCCTCGGCCCAACAGTTGGCCGAGCGCTCGCTTGAGCTGCTCTTGCAGAACAATCGCCATGTTCACCTCGTTCTCAGCAGGGGGGCCCATGAGGTCTGGAAAGCCGAAATGGGAGTGAATGTTCCAGTCGACCCTCAAACACAGGAAGGCTTCTGGAGAGAACGACTCCGATGCGATCAAGGAGTCCTCCACTGCCACCGCTGGAATGATCAGGCGGCAACGATTGCCAGCGGTAGTACTCGCACCCGCGCCATGGTGATTGTGCCCTGCAGCATGGGCAGTGTTGGCAGAATCGCTGCAGGTGTCGCCACCGACTTGGTTGAACGTTGCGCTGATGTTCACCTCAAGGAAGGACGCCCGCTTGTGATAGCGCCCAGGGAAATGCCCTGGAACCTCATCCACCTGCGCAATTTGACCAGCTTGGCAGAAGCTGGGGCAAGGATTGCTCCACCGATCCCAGCCTGGTACACCCAACCAAGAAGTCTCGAAGACATGGTTGATTTTCTGGTGGTGCGCCTATTCGACGGGCTAGGTGAATCGCTCACACCGATTCAACGCTGGCGAGAAGAAAAGGCATGACCAAGCTCCAGAAGCTTCTCTTGGTGCCCAGCCTCAGCCCCCTGGTGGCAGCCATGGTTGTGGCCAGTCTCAATCTGCGCCAACCCACGTCCTTGAAGCTACTCACTTGGCGCAGCCCAGCAATTCCGATCGGAGCCTGGGTTGCTGTCGCCGCAGGAGGCGCTGGTCTGTTTAGTTTTCTGGCGGCTTATGGGGCATCCGCTGCCAGTGCTCCTCTACGCAGGCAGGTACATCGTCCCTTGGGCTGGGACAAGCCTGAAGATGAGTTCTGGTCACCCCCTGTAGAGCAACAACCTTTCACACCGCATCAACAGACAACAGAGAGCAACCAACAAGCCACAGTGCAATGGCCTGAAAGGGATGTGCGCGATCCCGCTCCAACCGTGGCTGTCCCATTCAGGGTCATCCAGTGGGGAAACAAGGGACACTCAGAGCCTGCACAAGCCCAGAACGTTTCAAGGGCAGGAACTGCAGCGGCAACACCAGCACAACCAAAAACGACCACTGAGGACATCACAAGCCTCGATGACGACTGGGATCGTCCCCTGCCGGATGACTGGTGAGCGCTGGTGACTGCTTGCCTGCGCTGACTAAAGTTGCGCCAGTGAAGGCCATCATGGTGAGCGAAACTCCTGCTGCAGCAACTCCTGCACCTTCTGACAAGCCAAAGAAGGCAGAAAAAGTCGCTAAGCCGCCGAAGCCTGAAGACAAGCCGTTCGAGGCTTTCATTCATGAAGAACTGATTCCCGCCTTGCGCAAGGGATTACAAGATCACAACATCACCCCAGCCGTCCTTGATCTCAGGCAAGGCGAACGGCCTGTTGTTGGTGGCACATGCTGGATGGTGCATGGCGAACTGCCCCCTGGCCGACGGTTCTGGCTGTGCTTCTCAGAGGCTTCGATCACCTCCTCCAAAACCATTGCACTTGCTGATCCGGGCACGGATGCGAGCCTGCTCGAGTCGTTTCTGATCGACGAAAAGCGCATGACGCTGGCCCTGCTGCAATCCCGTCTGTTGCAAAGACTCAATGGCCAGAAATGGTTGGGTGGCAACTGAGGCTTAACACGATCCACCTTGATCAGCGGTGCTCCGCCTACATTGGTTGCCACTGAAGCTCAGATTCGATGGTGCCCCCAACCGCCGTCAGTGAAGCCGCAGCAGCGGATTCAGCCGTTTCCATCAAGGACCCGGTCAAGGACACGATCCTGACGCCCCGCTTCTACACAACCGACTTCGATGCGATGGCGGCGATGGACCTCCGCCCCAATGAGGCGGAACTAGAAGCCATTTGCGAAGAGTTCCGCAAGGATTACAACCGCCACCATTTTGTCCGTAACGGTGAATTCGACGGCGCCGCCGAGAAGCTCGACCCCAAAACACGAGAAGTTTTTGTTGAATTTCTTGAGCAGAGCTGCACCTCAGAATTCTCGGGATTTCTGCTTTACAAAGAACTGAGTCGCCGAATCAAGACGCGTAATCCTCTCCTTGCTGAGTGTTTCGCTCACATGGCACGAGACGAGGCCCGCCACGCTGGATTCCTCAATAAATCAATGAGCGACTTTGGCTTGCAGCTTGACCTAGGTTTTTTGACAGCCAATAAAAAGTATACATTTTTCAAGCCTAAATATATCTTCTATGCCACCTATCTCTCAGAGAAGATTGGCTATTGGCGCTATATCGCCATCTTCCGTCACTTGGAGAAGAACCCAGACAGCAAGATCTTTCCAATCTTCAACTTCTTCGAGAACTGGTGTCAGGACGAGAACCGCCACGGTGATTTCTTTGATGCTCTGATGAAAGCCCAACCAGACACCGTTCGCGGCTTTCGCGCTCGTTTGTTCTGTCGTTTCTTCCTTTTGGCCGTTTTCGCGACCATGTATGTGCGTGATGTGGCTCGGAAGGAGTTTTATGAAGCCCTGGGTCTCGACGCTCGCGAGTACGACCGGATGGTGATTGACAAGACCAACGAGACATCGGCACGTGTCTTCCCTGTTGTGCTCGATGTCAAGAATCCCAAGTTCTGGGATGGGCTTGAAAATCTTGTTAACAACAATGCTGCCCTGGCTGCAGCTGATGCCAGCAGCGCACCTGCTCCATTGAAGCTGGTGCGCAAATTGCCCCACTGGCTGGCCAACGGAGTGCAGATGGCATCCCTCTTCCTGATGTCGCCTGTGCGCAGTGACGAATATCAGCCAGCCGTCCGCTAGGCCATCGGGAACGACTCGCCGTCGGCCAGATCTCACAACATGCATCTGTCAATGCCTGGCGTAAGCCGGGCATTGTTGTGTGCAGTTCTCCATAATCAGAGCTTGACGCATTCGGGCGGTTTGGTTGCATCCCATCCAACGGAACGCCAAGACCATGGGCTCGATCCGGCCCAGACGGCTTGGCAGCAACGGCTCGAAGCCTTGCTCGGAGAAGGATGTCGGGCCGGCGCAGACCTCGTGGAGGTATTTCTCGAACGCACGGACCACATCGGTGTCCTGGCTGAACAGGACACGATCACGAGCGTCAGTCCTGCATTTGCGATGGGAGCCGGAATTCGTGTTTTCAGCAATCAACGCGATGGCTTTGTCAGCACGAACGATCTGAGCGACGCCGGGCTGCTCAGGGCCCTTGATCAGGCGCTTGGCATGCTCAATCTGGAACGTCACTCCGCAGCAAGCCTGCGCAGCTTCGATGGCCTACGGCCGTTGCGCGATTTTGGATTAGAGAAACAGGGATGGCTGGTTCAGGCACCAGACCTCTCCTCAAGCACGGCCTTGTTGCTTCAGGGAACCGATCTGTTGCAGCGACATGGACAACACCTCGACGTCAGACGTGGTAGCTATTCCCGTGACTGGCAGGAGGTGCTTGTCGCCGCAAGTGACGGGACTTTTGCTCGCGACATTCGTTTGCATCAATCCTGTGGCTTGAGTGTGCTCGCTGCCGATGGTGAGCACCGGGCCAGCATCGGACGGCGCTATGGCTCCACCGATAGGCCTGACGATCTCAAGACCTGGGATGTGGATGCCTCTGCGGCAGAGGTCTGTGCGAGCGCAGCCACCATGCTCTACGCCGACTATGTGGATGGAGGCCAGATGCCCGTGGTGTTGGCCAATCGTTTCGGTGGTGTGATCTTCCACGAGGCCTGTGGCCATTTGCTGGAAACCACCCAACTGGAACGAGGCACCTCTCCCTTCGCCGGCATGGTTGACCAGACCATTGCCAATCCTGCGGTCACGGCCATTGATGAAGGCCTCAGTGCCGGTGCGTTTGGCTCAATTGCCATGGATGATGAAGGAATGGAATCGCAAAGAACCGTTTTGATTGAGAACGGGGTGCTGAAACGATTCCTCAGCGATCGGGCAGGTGAGATGCGAACAGGCCATCAGCGCACAGGCAGTGGCCGGCGACAAAACCACGGTTTCGCAGCAGCCAGTCGCATGCGCAACACCTACATCGCTGCCGGTCCCCATCGACCAGAAGAGCTGATCAGCTCAATCGACCGAGGTCTGTATTGCAAATCGATGGGGGGTGGAAGTGTTGGAGCGACAGGCCAATTCAACTTCTCAGTTGAGGAGGCCTATCTGATTGAGAACGGTCAATTGGGTCAGGCCGTGAAAGGAGCCACCTTGATCGGCGAAGCCAAGGAGGTGATGCCCCGCATCTCGATGTGCGCTGATGACCTAGATCTTGCAGCCGGATACTGCGGTTCTGTCAGCGGCAGCATCTTTGTCACCGTGGGGCAACCTCACATCAAGGTCGATTCGATCACCGTGGGAGGCCGCTGATCATGTCAGGCACCAATAGCACTGCACCTCAAGCGCTCAACGTTTCAGACCTTCGTGACCAGCTCGATGGAATGGCCCATCGTGAAGGGATCCACAAATGGGATCTAGGCGCAAGCCGCAGTAGCAATGCCACGGTTCAGGTTGACCGTGGTGAAGCCAAACAGCTGAAAGCCTCCCAGCGCAGTTCCATCACCGTGCGTGTTTGGAACGATGCAGGCTTGGTGGGGATCACAAGTACAACCGATCTCTCGCCATCAGGCCTTGAGCGAGCACTGATCGGGGCGAGAGATGCCAGTCAATTTGGGAACGCCAACGATATTCCCGGGTTCTCACCGCTTGCCATGGCACCGACACCGGAACTGAACCGCCCGCTGCAACCAGCCTTGGGGATTCAGAAACTGCTCAGCACCCTTAAACAGGCTGAGAAGGATCTGCTTGGCCAGCATCAAGCGATTGAAACCGTGCCCTACAACGGTCTCAGTGAGGGCAGCAGCGAGCGGATCTACCTGAATAGCGACGGTGCTGTGAGGCAGGTGCAACGCACACAAGCCAGTCTTTATCTCTACGCCAGGGCCGAAGAGATGGGACGCAAGCCCCGCAGTGGCGGCGCGATACGTGTCGCACTCGGAAGTGAGGGACTCGATGTACAGGGCTGCGTTGATGAGGCTGCCCAACGCACGCTCAGTCATCTCAATTACCAACCGATCGATACCGGTCGTTATCTGGTCTGTTTCACTCCAGAAGCTTTCCTCGACCTTCTTGGCGCCTTCAGCAGCTTGATGAATGCCCGGGCCATTCTTGATGGGGTCAGCCTCAGTGACGCTGATTCCATCGGCTCGCGCCTGGCTGTGCCGTTTTTGTCGCTCCACGACAATGGACTGCATCCTGGCCATGTGGGAGCAGCACCCTTCGATGGGGAGGGGACGCCGACACAACGCCTGCGCCTGATCCACAACGGCCAGTTGGAAAGTTTCCTGCATTCGGAAGCAACAGCGCGTCATTTCGGCGTGAAGCCAACCGGCCATGCCGGACTGGGAGCCAAGGTCTCGGTCGGTCCTGACTGGTTTGAAGTGAGTACGAGCGAGGGAACAACGAGTGGCACAACCCATCTCCATCATTCGACCAGCCTTGACACCTTTGTTCTGATCGAGAGCCTCAACGCCCTTCATGCAGGAGTGAAGGCAAGTCAGGGTTCCTTTTCGCTGCCATTTGATGGCTGGCTGGTGCGTGATGGTGAAAAATTATCGGTCGAGTCGGCAACGGTGGCTGGTGATATCCGCCAGGTCCTCAGCGGCATCGTGCATCTCGAACCTGACGCCAAGGTGACCCATCAGGGAGTCTCTCCCCACGTCTGGGTTGATGGTCTCGCGATCACTGGCGAAGCCTGAGTTACTGAGAGATCGACTGTCGTGAAGATCCTCTTCTGGGGCACACCTGCCTACGCGGTTCCCACTCTGCAGGCCCTGATCAAGGCCGGTCACACTGTGGTTGGCGTCGTCAGCCAGCCCGACCGCAGGCGCGGACGCGGCAAACAACTGATGCCCTCGGCCGTCAAAGACGCAGCCCTGTCTCTCGATCTACCTGTGTACACACCGGAAAGGATCAAACAGGATGAGGCCTGCGTCTGCCAACTGGCATCCCTTGGTGCCGATGTCTCTGTCGTCGTCGCTTTCGGGCAGATCCTTCCTAGGAATGTGCTGGAGATGACGCCGCTTGGCAGCTGGAATGGCCACGGTTCTCTCCTACCCAGATGGCGTGGGGCCGGTCCGATTCAATGGGCACTACTCGAAGGAGACTCCAAAACCGGTGTCGGCATCATGGCGATGGAGGAAGGTCTCGATACTGGACCTGTTCTGCTTGAGGAAAAGGTGGCGATTGGTCTACACGACAACGCCTCCGTTCTGAGTGAACGCCTCAGCCAACTCACCGCCGAATTGATGGTGAAATCGATGCCACTGATCGAGGCCGCCGGACGTGGCCCTGAACCAGAACGGTTGCGAAGGTTAGGCGTCAGTCTCCAAGGCGATGGCAGCAGTTATGCCCGAATGCTTCAGAAAGCCGACTTCCAGATCGACTGGAATCAATCGGCCCTAACCATTCATCGCAAGGTGATGGGCTTGTACCCAGCCGCCACAACCCGATGGAACGGGAAGCGCCTCAAAATCTTTAGGACAGAACCGTTAATCAGACGGCTGAGTGATCAACTATCCACAGCGGCGACCACCCTCACAGAGCGCTGGGGACTGGAAGGGGGGATCCCTTCGACTCAGTCGATTGCACCTGGAACAGTGCTGGAAGTGGTGCCCGAGCATGGCCTGGTGGTGGCTTCGAAAGGATGTCCTCTTCTGATCAGAGAGGCCCAGTTAGAGGGAAAGAAGAGAAGCTCTGGTGCTCAGTTAGTGCAACAACTTCAGGCAGCAACGGGAGACCAACTAGGCAACTAAGTGTTGATAGGCGGCATTGACCCGGTGAAAGTCCGAGGCAGATCCGCCCACATCGGGATGATGCTTTTTAACTAAGCGACGGTGGGCCTGTTTGATCTGATCACGCGATGCTCCCCAACGCAGTCCGAGCACCTGTAAACACTCCACTATCCGAGGATCAGCCCAACGTGGTGCTCCAGTTGAGTTGTTGGTGTCGCGGCTTGCGTGTCGGGTCTTGCCGTTGGCTTGTTTGGCGCCCTGGTAAGAACTTGCACGATGACTGGCACGGTCAGAGTGCCTCTGATCGGTACGCGTTCGTCGCCCACTCGTGGTACGAGCCATTTTTTGGCATAAGTCTTGGACAACACGACGAGGGTCTTCATCGAGCCACTCACGCGTGCGGACCCCATACAAGGCGAAGGCAGCAAGAACGGCCCATCGTTTCTTATTCATCCCTCCATCAAGGGCCTTGAGAAGATCCTGGCCGAGACCTGGCAATAAACGATCTAGACGTTGCTGCAAGGTCAGGTTTGGGTGAAAACTCTGACGATTCAGGCTGTCCACCAGAGTCTCAAGCCCCTGGGCGCGCAGTGTGCTCCAGCCAGACTGCTGAGCGAGAGCCTGCCCCCAGGATTCCACTTGCGAGGCGGTGACATGAACGCGTCCCCCAGAGGGTGCGTGTTTTGACTGTTGGTGATGCCGTGGAGATGACTCAGACCGCTGTTCAAGAAGCTCTAGGCGGTGTTGAAGCTGACGCAACTGCCTTCTCAGCGCATCATTCTCAGCCAACAAAGCGTCCACATTGCTGGTGACTTGTCGAGCACGAGGATCAGCTGACCTACGTCGTGGATCGAAGCCCATAGGGGTCGCTCAGCTCAACGCTGCGACGTCCGTCCGGAACGTCTTGGGCGCGCGGATGATTTGGAACGAGGCTTATCGGCCCGGCCACGATCATGGCGTGTCGCTGATCCACTTCCGGAGCGAGGGGTCCGACGACCGCGGCCTCCGCTGAGGTCGATGGGTGGGGCTTCGAGAACGGTGGGCTCAAAACCAGGGATCAAGACCTTCTCTAACGATTCACGAGTTGTGCGCTCAATCGCCTTGAGAAGAAGGGATTCCTCAGCCGCAACGAGAGAAATCGCATGACCACATTCGCCGGCTCGCCCTGTACGACCGATGCGATGGACATAGTCCTCCGCCACGTTGGGTAGATCGAGATTGACCACGTGCGGCAACTGCTGGATATCGATCCCACGTGCTGCGATATCGGTGGCCACCAGCACTCGCACCGATCCATCCTTGAAGCCCTGAAGAGCTCGGGTACGTGCCCCCTGACTTTTATTGCCGTGAATGGCAGCGGCTGAAAGCCCTTCCTTGCTCAGGCGCTCAGCAACGCGATTGGCCCCATGTTTTGTACGAGAGAACACCAAAACTTGCTGCCAATTATTGGTTCGAATCAGATGACTGAGCAGCTCAGGTTTGCGCTTCATGTCACAGGGATGGACCAACTGCTGAACGGTGCGGGCCGTTTGATTCGGCGGAGTGATTTGAATCTGCAACGGATCATGGAGCAGCCCTGTAGCCAACTTGCGGATCGATGGATTGAAGGTGGCCGAAAACAACAGGTTTTGACGTCGCTCCGGTAACTTTGAAAGGATGCGCCGAATGTCGTGAATGAAGCCCATATCAAGCATGCGATCGGCTTCATCAAGCACAAGAAATTCAACTCGCTCAAAGCGTATGGCGCCCTGCTGATACAAATCGAGCAAACGCCCAGGAGTGGCGACCAGTAAATCCACACCCTGTTGCAGCCTTTGAATCTGGGGATTGACCTTGACCCCACCAAACACCACATCACTGCGAAGGCGTAAGTGGCGGCTGTAAACCCGCACATTGTCAAGAATCTGCGCAGCAAGTTCACGGGTAGGAGTGAGCACCAAAGCACGGATCTGGCAACGTCCAGAACGGGCTCCGTGGCTGAGCCTCTCCAACATGGGCAGGGTGAATCCAGCGGTTTTGCCCGTGCCTGTCTGAGCCGCCGCCATCAAGTCACGGCCGCTGAGCACAGCCGGAATGGCCTGCTCCTGAATCGGCGATGGTGTGCTGTAACCCTTCTCGCTCAGTGCCTTCAGAAGGGGTGCACTAAGACCCAGGTCATCAAAATTTGATGAGGACTCTGACGAGGGGGCGGCAGTAGCGGTGATGACCTGCAAGCGATGATTCATCACCCTAGAAGCAAGGCATAGGAAGGACCGGGCAAAGGACTCCCTGGCTCTGGAGGCAGAAGATCACCAACAGAACTGTGAGAACAGTCGCCAGGGCAACAGGTTCTGTCCGCCAAGACGTTTCCGGCGGTAATCCTCAAGCTCAATATCCTCACGCTTGATCACATATCCCTGTTCAACTGACCACTGAATCGGATCAAGACCCGATTCGAGGACATCCTGATGCAGGCAAGGCTCTTGGTTCATCCTGTCCATGAGGGCTTTCAGCTGCTGCCTACTCATCTGATCCGATCCAGCTAGGCACGCTCTAGCAACGCTTGCGCCGAAGCAATCGGAGCTTCCAAGAAGCCTTAGTGGCATCCATAGAGGTCATAGGCCTGGTTCCAGACCTGTTCGAGAACGGTATCGCTAAGCAAAAGCGCTTGCGGGAATAGAGCCTTCAACCAACGACGACGTTCTTCCGCGGAGGCATGTTCAAAAAATGTCTCTTCAGCTGCCAAGACTCGAAACTTCAGGAACTCCAGCAACGCGGCTCTCAGCCTGATCAGCTCGGCTCCCTCAAGTTGATCCACCATGCCCTGCAAGGATTCTCGAAGGCTGAGTCTAAAAAACTTAGCCCGGCCAGTTACGGCTTGCGTGAAGTGAGATCAGCACAAAACCGCTGATACAGAAATATTGCAGATTTGTCCACAACTACCTTTGAACAGATGAGATCGTTCAAAGCCGATCATTGGAAGATGACGATACTCGATCATGTTTCATCATCCAAGCAGTATTACACAGGCCACACCTTGAGCTTTTAGATGCTTTGGCAAGACCAGAAATAGACAATAAATTCACTCAAAATTGAGAATACATGCAGTGCGGAATAGCTGACTCAGCTTAAACAAAGTCTCATAACGAAGAGGTTAACTTGATCGCACATAGGTCGGTTCACTTACCCTAAGGACTGATCAAATATGCAGACTCGACAGTGATCCGACTGCTTATGCTGCACCTTGATCAGCAAGCACTGAGATGCGCTCTGGATCTACACCAATTTCCAACTGAGCATGTGGCAAAAGACCATCAATCCAGGGAGCCAAGACCTCTATCACCCCAGGCGGCTGCCAGTGCATGGCCTTCGTTTCTGGGTGAGGGAAATAAATAAGAGCAGGATAGGAACGAGATTGAGAGCAACAGCGCAATTGTATCCACCAGAAGGAAAATGTTTCTGGTGGATGAAGATCGGTCCAATACAGGCCAGGAAAATGAAAGTCCGGACTGCTTAATGAGAATTTTAACGGCTCCACTGAGAGGTTGAGAGTGCCTGGCCACATCGCAGTCAAATCAAGACCAGCTTTCTCAAAGAAGGGAGTTTGCATGGCTATCGTGCCACTTGGATAAGGAGAATCCTCGCGACTAGGATCAATGTTGGCGTCACCAGACGCCACTCCATGACCAGCGAGAAGCCTGCAACAATGCCAGTTCAATAACGGGTGTTGTGTCACGACTTGCGTGGTTGATGATGCGAACAAGCCTGACAAGGACCATCGGGCAGAACAGCGCAACGCAACAGCGGACTAAGAGCATTGAAACGACAGCTTGGATCTCCGATCACCCAACCATGCCGATAACGTCGTGCATCGAGAGGTTGCCGTTGTTGCTTGACAAGCAACACCACCGAAACGAGCTGATAGCGACCGAGGCGCAAGGCGTAGCGGTGTCGACGCTGCAAGACCAGATAGCTATCAGCATTGTGCTCAAACCAACGTCCAGGATGGGGAGAATCAACAAGATCAAGCCGATCAATCAATCTCTCGCTGCCTGACTGTCGTAACTCAACAAGCATGATTAAGTCTCCTTTGCAATGGGAAGAGACTTTTCAGAGAAACCCCAGACGAGCAATACAATCACTGTGGCAAGGGTGAACCATTCAGGCACCCGTAGGCTTAACCAGATCAGGGTGACCAAAAGCTTGATACCGACAAAAGCAACAGCGAGAAATCCTGCCGTTTCAAGTCGTGGAAAGATCGCAAGCCAGCGAACGAACAGCCCTGAAGTGAAGCGCAGAGCAATCACCCCAATGAGAGCACCAGTGACCACAAGAATGAGCTGATCGCTGATCGCAACTGCGGCGGCAACACTATCGATTGAAAAAGCAAGATCGGTGAAGGCAAGAGCCATCACCGTGCGCAGGAAGGATCCAGACGCAGAATCATGAGCGCCTTGATCTTGCAGTTCAGTTCCAACACCCAGCCATTTCTCATGAAGGTGCTGATAGACAAGCCAAAGCAGGTAGGCAGAGGCCAACAGCTGAATCGGACGAAAGGCAAGCACCCATTGCGCCATCAGGATTAAACCAATGCGTAAGACAAACGCCATGGCGATACCCACATTGAGGGCCTGACGTTCACGCTCAGGGTCCTTCTGGGAGCGGGCGATAGCCGCTAAGGCAATGGCATTGTCGGCCGACAGGATCAGTTCCAGCGAAACCAACACCGGAAGCAAGGGCAAGAGCTCTCCCCAACGGTCGACACCATCGAGCAAAGGGATCAGGGAGGGCAATGCTGCTGAATCCATGCTGATCAGCCTAGAAATAGGCAGCTCATGGATGCGGAATGCACACCCAGGCCCTGCTTTGCCACATCGATCACGAACGCTGCGTGGTGCTTGTGACTGCATTCGAACAAGAGAAGGCCCTAGGCAGTGCTTTGGGGGAAGGAGCCAGCGCAGAGGCAGCAGAGGATCGAGCCCTGGAGAGACTGCGAAGTCGAATGCAAGCTGAACTGCAAACCGAGGTCATTGCGGCTTCAGACGCCAGCACACCACCAATCCAGCGATCACCACAGTCGACGCCACCTGCGCCTCGGCCTGAAGGGATGAAGGAACAGACGCCACCAACAAGACCATCGTCACCGACACCGAACACGATCAGACGGACATCTGTGACGGGGGATTCAAGTGAGCATGGCCACTTGCCTGCGAAAGACAAACCACCCATCGCTGTCGGCCAGGCCGAAGCTCCGCCAAGTGAAGCGCCGACTGATCCAGACGACTGGAGTGACGAATTAGCCGCCGTGGATCTCGAGATGCAGCGCATCGGCTGGGATCGCGAGCAGGAACGGAGTTATCTGGAACGCGCCTTCGGACACAGCAGCCGCCACAAACTGACGCGCTACAGCGACCTGATTGCCTATTTAAAACGCCTGAACGCCTTAGAACCAGGAACCCCTGTCGACGTCGCACCGGTCCCCCTACGCAGGGGTGATCTGATCACACAAGGAGACCAGATGCTTGAAAAGCTGCAATGGAGTGGAGAACAGGCACGCTCATACCTTCAACTCAAACTTGGAGCAAGTAGTCGACAAGCACTGAGTGACGAACAACTGCTAAATTTCAATATGTTGCTCGAAAATGAGCTTGTTGGTTCAATAGGAACCCAGCAAGCTCGAAAGGCCGAGTTGCCAAGTTGAACTAGCAACTCACACGTGATTGCATCGATCTATGTAGACCGTCTATTTATGTATTAGTTGAAGATGACTGCTTCTCTAAAACCTCAGTAAGGCGGGTCATCGCAGACGCCAATTGAGCCTGCGGGTCAGGCTGAGAGGCCTCGATGGACTCCTTTTTTCGCTTGGTCACCTCAACAGCCTTAACAAGAATAAAGCAAACCAATGCTATGACAATAAAATTAATCAGTGCGACAAGAACCTCTCCTGCTGGCAATTGAGCAAGTGATTCAACATTGGCCTCTTTCAGCGCTGGCTCCAAGATATTGGTCATCAACAGTGTGACCACAGAATTGACAACCTTGCTAAATGCGCCCGCCATAATCACGGCAATGCCTAAATCAACAACATTTCCCTTGCTGATGAAGGCTTGAAAGGCAGATAGAAAGACAGGTACTCGAGGCACAGCTAAACAAGAACTCTTGGTCGTTCTAGCTGCTCAGTGGCAACAAGACAACAGATGATCTACACGATGCGCTGAGTTCTGCCATCCACTTCCCAACAAAGTAATCGTGAATGCCAACACGAGTGCTGATAGGGCTCAGAACCTTCTCACCAAGCACAGGACAGTTGCTCATGCAGTTGAAGATGCCTTGATGAACATTAAATACATGGACGAGGATACAAATGACAACTCTGACTTGCCTTTCGATCGATGAGACCAAAATGTTTATCGATACCATGGTTGAAGAAGGACACCCAACGACCACAAAACATCATCACAATCTCGGCAAGGCCGAGATTTGGAATTTCACCCTCTCCAATGGCGACCACTTTCATCTCTGGGAAAGGAACCGTGCCTTTGAGACAGTCTATTCCTATTACAGAAAAGGAATTGGTTCCAGGCAGTACAAGACTCTAGAAGCTGCCGTGAAATCAATTAGGGACTTCTTCTAAGAACAGATGATGAACCAGTCGCAAAGTAAACACAGAGGAGTTTCTCAAACGCAACGAGGGGCTCAAGTGGGTTAACAACATGTGGAACAGTGGAAGAACGTATTGACCGGTCATCCAAAGAACCAGCCATAAACGAAAGGACATGTCGTTACAGGGGTTGTGGGCTCATTAAAAACATGTTGACAACGCTAGTTTGACTTTATTGGTTGAAGCAAAATGCTGCAACATGGCAGTTTATGAGCAGTAAAATATCACAACCAAAGTCGTCGTTAAGCTGAGTCGTTTCTGTAGATATCCACCATCAATACATAGAGAACATGAGACAACATAAGCCACTTGTCATTTCATACGGATTAAAATGAAATCACAGATCACGACATAACAGAGTCACTTCCCAGTGGAGCACAGGAGATTCCACCATTTCTCAGGGTTAAATCTGGCGACTACATAATCATGAAGGTCTCAGCACAAGTTGCCAAAAAGGAAGTGGATAACTGGTGGATGGGGCATATTATCTTCTGTAAGGGGGGTGCCAGAGACCCAAGGGCCAACACCATGTTCCATGCATCCAATGTCGATAACGGTGGGATCCACTGGGTTAACGCTGATGAAGTCATCCATATCGTTTGCACTGATTGAGATAAGCCTTTTACGCCAAGAGTGGGGTTTTTGATTAACTAATGAATAGCAGCAATACTGAAACTGCCTACTGCAGCGGGCATCAGCAAGACAATCAAGGCACTCTTAGTTGACTAGAATCACCACACCTTCTAATCAATGAGCAACATCGAACCCACTCTCATTAACTCACCGCTATCTCTGATGGCGATACTGACATTGAATATGAATTGATTACAGCTGTAAATTCATGTCCAGCAAATAATCAAACCTCAAAAGCATGAGGATGTAAGTGGAGTCGTCTTGACTGAAATTATTACGATATTAGTTGTTAGCTTTTATTCTAACCATGAAAACTGTTTAGCATTGCCATGAGCAAAGAGCCAGTGTTAAAGGCATAGAATCTGTTTCACTAAATTATTACTATTAGTGGCGTGAACTGGAAAAATGAGTATCATTCAAAGCATATAAAACTGCCTCCGATGACTTTTCCATTACAAGCAGGTGGTACTAGTGATGCCAAAGGAGCTGCCATCAGCTTTCTGAGTGATGGTAGCTCCATTGTTACTGGCTATTTCGGCGGAACAGCGACCTTCGGCAACACCACTCTCACCAGTGCTGGTGGTTATGATGTCTTTATTGCCAAGCTCGACGCTAATGGCAACTATGTCTGGGTCAAGCAAGCTGGTGGCACTAGCGGGGACAGTGCAGATGGCATTAGCTCCCTGAGTGATGGCAGCTCCATTGTCACTGGCTATTTCCAGGGAACAGCGACCTTTGGCAGCACCACTCTCACCAGTACTGGTGATAATGATGTCTTTATTGCCAAGCTCGACGCTAATGGCAACTACGTCTGGGCCAAGCAAGCTGGTGGCACTAGCAGTGACACAGCAAGAGGCATCAGCTCCCTGAGTGATGGCAGCTCTATAGTCACCGGCGATTTCAGAGGCTCAGCAAACTTTGGCAGCACTACCCTCACTAGTGCTCAAGATGCTGACGTCTTTATTACCAAGCTCGACGCTAATGGCAACTATGTCTGGGTCACTCAAGTAGAGGGTGGTAGTGGCTCTGATTTCGCAAGGGACATCAGCTCCCTGAGTGATGGTAGCTCCATTGTTACTGGCAGTTTCGGCGGAACAGCGACCTTCGGCAGCACCACCCTCACCAGTACTGGAGCCAATAATGTTTATCCCCTTGATGCCTTTATTACCAAGCTCGACGCTAATGGCAACTTTGTCTGGGCCAAGCAAGCTGGTGGCACTAGCGGGGACTGGTCAGAAGGCATTAGCTCCCTGAGTGATGGCAGTTCCATTGTTACTGGCAATTTCTGGGGAACAGCGACCTTCGGCAGCACCACTCTCACCAGTGCTGGTAGTGAAGATGTCTTTATTGCCAAGCTCGATGCTAATGGCAACTACGTCTGGGCCAAGCAAGCTGGTGGCACTAGAAGTGACACAGCAAGAGGCATCAGCTCCCTGAGTGATGGCAGCTCCATTGTCATTGGCAATTTCAATGAAACAGCGTCCTTTGGTAGCACCACTCTCACCAGTGCTGGAATGGATAAGTTCGAATCGATTGGTGATGGCTTTATTGCCAAGCTCGACGCTAATGGCAACTACGTCTGGGCCAAGCAAGTTGTTGGTACTAGCGGTGACGACGCATTTGGCGTCAGCTCCCTGAGTAATGGTAGCTCCATTGTCACTGGCTATTTCGAGGGAACAGCGACCTTTGGCAGCACCACCCTCAGCAGTGCTGGAAAGGATGATGCTGATGTCTTTATTGCCGCGCTTGATTCCAATGGCAATTGGATATCTGCGATCGACACCACAAGACCAACGATTGCCATCAGCTCTGATGTCTCATCATTAAAAGCAGGCGAAACTGCGACCCTTACATTCATGCTTTCTGAATCATCAAGCGACTTTGTTGCTTCTGATGTGACGACAACAGGTGGCGCACTTTCAAGCTTCTCTGGATCTGGCACGACTTACACAGCTATTTTTACGCCAACAGCAGATAGCACCACAAACGGTATGATCTATGTTGCATCAAGCAGATTTTCTGATGCTGCAGGTAATACCAACAACGACGGTTCTGATTCAAATAACACCGTCACACTTTCTGTTGACACCACCATTAGCTCCCTCAATCTCAATGACGACAATACATTTACGGTCTCGACAGGATCAGGTGATGGGCTATGGATCAAACTTACCGTTAAAGCTTCAAAGACCGACTTCCAAAATAGTCTGATCATTAAAGATCAAGCTGGAAAGTCACTAGCAGCCATTGGTGCCACTCATGGAAATAAGAATCTTGGTAAGCATCAGTTTTTTGTTGCAGAAGGCTCAACCATTTCCTTTCATCACTTTATGAACAATAAAGTTGTTAATAGTTCACCGCAATTAGGCATCATCAAAAATGATGACGGCACCTTTCAGCTTTCACTAAATGATGGATCCAGCCCTAATGATTTGGTCGATGATCTGATTATCGATATCTCCACTTCTACGACCAGCTCCAATCCTGCCGCTACAGCTCTAGCGACTGAGCAAGACGGAATTCATGATGCCATTCTCAATTTTGCCTCTATCCCAGAAGCTGGTACGAATGTGAAAATGACAATCGATATTGATTGCGCTTTTGATAACACCTTTGCGATGGTCAAGCTCACGCAAGAAAGCGACGGTACCTTTTCTGTTGCTGGAGTAAGCAATACAGCTGGAGACTCTTTTGACTTAGCCGTTAAGGACAACCTGATCAACCCCGGCGGGAGCATCACCAAGGCCCAAGGCGTAACGCAGAAGACCTTGGAATGGTCTATTTCTTCTACAGAAGCTGGCTATTACGCACCCGTAATCATTAATCCCGACGGAGAACTGTTCACCTACGGTTCAAACCATGTCAAAGGCTTTGGCCATAACCATTTTGGTTTTGAAGACACACTCGCAGGAAGCAATTCTGACTTTGATTACAATGATGTCAGCATTCTTTTTGAAACAGTTTGAGCAACACGAGGCAAAGAAAAGACTTTAAGAAGCTTTTTCAAGGTATAGTTGCTCATAACCTTACAGGCTTAAACTTGATAATTCTCACTCATCCTCCTCCATGAGTAGTATTTATTAAAACAGGGAATGCTTCTAGCCACTACTTCTCACTAAAACACTTGAAACACAGTAGACCTCGCCCGAATAGGGGATTAACTATTAGTTCATTAAAAAGATGATTGACAGCCAGAAAGAAAACTTGCCTTTATCGCAGTTCTTGAAATTTGCCAAATACTCTTTTTAGAGATAACAACTAAATAGCCATCAAAAATCTGGTTATCCAAAGAACCAGCCATAGCTGTGCAAGCCAATGCCCAAAAGATTGACACCGATGTAACAGACCACAATCACAACCAAGCCAAATGCGGCAACCAGGGCAGGTTTCCTTCCCTGCCAACCACGACTAAGGCGCGTATGCAAGTAAGCGGCATACACAAGCCAACAGATCAGGGCCCAGGTTTCCTTAGGATCCCAACTCCACCAACTTCCCCAGGCTTCGTTCGCCCAAACTGCACCGCTAATGATGCCAATCGTGAGCAACAGAAAACCCACGGTGATGGTGCGGTAGCTGAGGCTGTCAAGCTGTTCACTACGACTGAACGCGACCGACTCCAGCTCAAGATCAGCAGAGCCTGTTGCCCCCGCCAGTGCTGCTTTACGAAAGCCTCCACTGCCAATCGAACTACTGCGTAACTCCAGGGCGTTATCTCGATCAATCAAGAGCACTGCGATCGACAGCAATGATCCAACCAGCAAAGCTGCATAACTGACCATGATCACGCTGACATGCATCACCAGCCAGCTTGAGCGCAAGGCAGGAACTAATGGAGAAGCCTCCTGGAGTCGATCCGGTAGCGCAAAGCTTGCAAAGGCAACGCAGCCGAGGCCCATGGGAGTGGCGGCAGCTGCAACGAGCGGCGATGGCCAACTGCGCTCAACAAGAAGCTGCGTGAGGGTGCAGGCCCAGGCGAGAAAACAGAGCGATTCGTAGAGGTTGCTGATTGGGAAATGTCCCGATTGCCACCAGCGCAGGACTAACTGAGAGGTGAGCGACAGATTCGCCAGGGCGATCAGCACCCGAACACCAGAGGAGGTTTTGCCGCTGGAGAGAGCCCAGAACCCCCAGGGGAGAGCCAGCAGCAATAGTGCGAATGCCAAAAGGCCCAATAGCAGGACGGGATCGTCACCAACAACGGACATCGGAAACATGGGATGGCTTGATGAGCAGTTTGAAGGGAAGGGTCAGCGACTGGCCTGACGCAGCAGATACCAACCACCAGCAAAGGAAATCAGAACGGGAGACCACGCAGCGAGAAGGGGAGACAAAGTGCCTTTGACCCCGAGGGAACTGAAACTGAAACTGAGCACGTAATAGACCAGGATCAGAACAACACTGATTCCAAAGCCCTGGCTGCGGCTGGTGCGGTTATTGGGCTTCGCACCAAGGCTGCTTCCTATCAGCCCAAAGACAAGACAAGCCATCGGCAGAGTGAATTTTTCCTGAATACGAACTCTCAGCCTGCGTGCCTCTTTTCGATCTCCGGCATCTCGGAGCAGCTGTTCTGCTTCAAAGGCCTCTAACACCGTCATGTTGTTGGCATCTTTGGGTAACTTTGCGATCCGTATCGGTGCTGCGCTCAACGGATACAGATAACGATCGAACTGGGCATTGATCGTGCCACCTTCGGGAGTGAGGGTGACGCTCTGACCATCAAGAAATTCCCATTTGCCTTCGCGATCATTCCATTTGGCTTCATCAGCCACAAGCATTTGGGTATAGCCAACCCGAGAAAAATCAAGCACTGTTACCCCCTGCATCCGTCCCTTTCGGAATTCACGGGCATAAAACAGCTGGGCAAGACCGCGGGAACGGTCGGCCTCATCCCCTCCAGCCAGGCGGCCGAATCTCGAATAGACAATATCTTCTCCTTTTTCCGTAGAGATTGCCTTGCCAAGAGCACGCTGAAGAGTGATCTCAGCCGAGCGATTTGTACGAGGAACGATCACATCGTTAAACACGAAGGTGAGGGTGCTCATGACCAGCGCCAATGCCAACGCCGGTGCAACCATCCGTTGAGCGGTGACACCAACACTGCGCAGAGCCGTCAATTCACTGTTTGCCGACAACCTGCTGTAAGCCAACAACGTGGCCATCAAAGTGGCCATCGGGAAAGAGATGACCAAAAAACTAGGCAAGCGCAACAACAACACTTGAATAGCGATCAACACTGGCAGACCCGACTCGACGATCTTGCGCACAAGCTCAAACATCACTCCCACCGAGAGGGAGACGACGGTGAACGCGGCAATGGCAAACAAGAGAGGACCGATCAATTCAGAGATCAGCCACCGATCCATGAGAGGGATGCGGCGTATGGCTCGAGACAGCCTCTGTTGGATGGAATCAATCACAACTGGAAGCCTTCCCCGAGATAGTGACGACGCACGAGCGGATCATGGGCCACCTCTTCAGACCGGCCGGACGCCAGAATTGATCCATCCGTGAGGATGTAAGCCCGATCTGTGATCGCAAGGGTTTCACGCACATTGTGATCCGTGATCAAAATCCCCATACCTCGCGCCCGAAGCGAGTGAATCAGGGCTTGTAGATCTGCCACTGCGAGGGGATCCACTCCAGCGAAGGGTTCATCCAGAAGCAGATAACGAGGCCCTTCAAGGCCAACGGCCAAGGCTCGAGCCACTTCGGTACGCCGGCGTTCACCTCCGGAAAGCTGATAGCCCTTTCGCTCAAGGAATGGATTGAGATGAAACTCATCGATCAACTGATGTAATCGATCGCGGCTCTGGGGTTTTGAAAGCCCGCTTTGAGCCAACACAAGTTGGAGATTCTCCCGTACAGACAGAGTGCGGAACACACTTGGCTCCTGAGGGAGATAACCGATGCCAAGCCTGGCTCGTTCAGGCATCGAAAGCGCTGCAACCGGATGGCCGTCCATCAAGATCTGACCCTGATCAGGCCTCAACAAGCCGATCACAAGGTTGAAGGTGGTTGTTTTGCCCGCACCGTTAGGGCCAAGCAAACCAATGACCTCACCAGGAGCGAGTCTCATCGACACATCACTGACAAGAGGTCGCCCACCGAGGGTCAGCGCCACGCGCTCAAGGGTGAGGCTCATGGCGTCAGTGGAGTCTGAAGGGTGCTGTCCGATCGGATCACCATCTGCGTGAACACCTGCTGACCAGGTGTTGGCTCTGCTTCAGCACGTTCCTCCTCGAGCAGATAAACCACCCGCTCTGCGCGCAACGCATTGCCTCCGTCCTGCGTGACATCGACATCACCACTGAGAACAAGCCTGCCTTCACGACTGAAATACTGGGCTTGTCTGGCGGTGGCCACCATTCCCCTGGAGGGATAAACGATTCGAACATTGCCAGCAGCTGTGACCACGCCGGTGAGGTTGTCGGCACTCTGGCTATCGGACTCGATTGTGATCAGGCCACCAGGAGCATCGCCCGTGGAGGCTGAAGCAGTGGTCTCACCAGAACGATCTGACGATTGGGACACCTGCTCAGCATGGGCATCATGCAAAGGCATCAAGGTGATCAGCAGGGCCGCCATGCCCATTCCAAGTGGACGCAACACTTCCCTTGGGGGCACTGAGGCAAGCAACTTCGCATCAACGTTGAACTGACGGCAATCTACCGACAACCTCATTGCTGATCGCGCAGAACAGGGACGGGATACGAAGCGGGATCAAGCCCCTGCTGTAAGGCAGCGAGACGGGAGTGGAGTGTGGAACGGAGATGGTCGAGATCAAGACCGAAGTCAGGAAGAGATCTGCCCTTGAGGCGACCCAAGCCTTCGCCAAGGAGAATCGTGGCGCCCTTGGTGTTGCCTCTCTCAAGATGCACATGCGCCACGGCCACTTGAATCAAACCCTGGAGGACGCGGCGCTCAGGGTCTGCCGTTTCATGCCAGAGATCTTCAAAGACGTCATGAGCGGCGTACCACTGTTCTGAATTGAACAGGTGGACCCCCTCATCAAAACGGGGGTCCGTACGGACCTGGTCCGAAGACGATGAGGGGGGATCGGCGTTCAACGCTTCGCCATTTTCTTCGCCGGCAACTTGCGCAGACGAATCGACTCAGGGGTGACTTCAAGCATCTCGTCAGGGCCGATGTACTCCAGAGCACGCTCAAGCGTCATCTGCACAGGGGACTGAAGAGTATCCAGTTCATCCGCACCAGCGGAACGCATGTTTGTGAGTTGCTTGGCCTTGCAAATATTGATCTCGAGATCCTGAGGACGATTGTTCTCGCCGATGATCATGCCTTTGTAGACCTTCGTGCCTGGGGTAATAAAGAACTGACCGCGATCCTCAGCATTCTTGAGGGAATAGAAGGTGGCAGTGCCCTCTTCAAAAGCGATCAATACACCATTACGACGGGTGTCAAAGTCGCCAAGCATCGGACGATATTCAAAGAAGGAGTGACTCATGATCCCTTCACCGCGGGTGGCACGGATGAATTCGCCACGGAAGCCGATCAGTCCACGCGACGGAACAATGAACTCAAGTTGGGTTCGCCCATCAGAACTGGTTTCCATGTTCTGCATCTCACCTTTGCGGGTGCCGAGCTTCTCGATACAGGCGCCAACAGCGGCTTCGGGTACATCCATCACCAACGTTTCCACGGGCTCGCAAGGGGTGCCATCAATGGTGCGGAAAATCACCTGCGGTTGAGACACCTGGAACTCATACCCTTCCCGGCGCATGGTTTCAATCAAAATGCCCAGATGCAGTTCACCTCGACCGCTGACTGCGAAGCGATCCGGGGAATCGGTATCTTCCACCCGAAGAGCAACATTGGTGAGTAGCTCACGCTGGAGTCGATCACGGACCTGACGGCTGGTGACAAACTTGCCTTCCTTGCCTGCAAAAGGAGAATCGTTGACCACAAAAGTCATCTGCAAGGTAGGCTCATCCACCTTGATCAGCGGTAGTGCCCGTGGCTCATCAGGGCAAGCAATCGTTTCGCCGATATTGACATCATCGAAACCGGCAACAGCAACAAGATCACCCGCAGTTGCGTTCTCGATCTCAACACGTTGAAGCCCTTCGAAGCCAAGAAGTTTGCTAATACGACCTTTCTTGACCTTGCCGTCGTCTTTAATTAGAGCTGCATTCTGACCTTGCTTGATCACTCCATTGTGCACCCTGCCAATAATAATTCTGCCAAGAAAATCGGAATAATCGAGAGTGGTGATCTGCAACTGCAATGGCTTCTCTGGATCGCCAACCGGAGGTGGAACGTGACGGAGAATCGCATCAAAGAGCGGACGCATATTGTCGCTCTCTGTTTTCATATCAGGCTTAGCAAAGCCTCCTAAGCCGCTGCCAAATAGATAAGGAAAATCACACTGATCGTCGTCAGCACCGAGCTCGAGGAAGAGATCTAGAACCTTGTCGACCGCAGTCTCGGGATCGACACGAGCACGATCAATTTTGTTAACGAAGACAATGGGACGCAATCCCTGCTCGAGGGCTTTCTTCAGCACGAAGCGGGTCTGAGGCATGGGCCCCTCATTGGCATCCACGATCAGCAAGCAGCCGTCCACCATGCCGAGGACCCGCTCGACTTCACCGCCGAAGTCAGCGTGACCTGGAGTATCGACAATGTTGATACGCGTGTCGTTGTAAGTGACCGCGGTGTTTTTAGAGAGGATTGTGATGCCTCTTTCACGCTCCAGATCGTTGGAGTCCAAAACACAGGTGGGCACCGCTTCGTTGTCACGGAAGATGCCGGACTGCGCCAACAACGCATCAACCAAGGTGGTTTTGCCATGGTCGACGTGGGCGATGATCGCGATGTTGCGTATCGCCTTGTTCTGGGCGCTCATGATTTCCGTGACGTTCTGTGAATGAAGCCTGAACGCCCGGGGGCGTAGCAAGGTAAGGCTATCTCAACGTGAGATGGCTCAGGAAAGGATCCGACTGGTCCGTTCTGGTCCATCGGAGCGAAGGCTGCCACGGGTCACACCAAGGCGCTGATCGATGCGCTCCCGCCGCCAGACATCAGACGATGGGATCGAGCCTTCGAGAGCCCTGGCATAAAGCTGCACCCTGCTCTGGCAAGAGGCTGGATCCTCATCAAGAAGCTCGAGGCGGAAACGGCGCAGACCGACCCGCAGAAGCTCAGGCAAGGCTTCAACACCGCTCTGCGCCCGACCGTTGAAAAGAGTATTGCGGCAACCGAGATCGGCGATCAGGGGATGCTCGACACCGCTTCGATCGCGCAGACGCACCTGATGCTGTTCGCAGGGGCGGCCGCAATCGGTGTGATCGTGGCCGTCAGAGAGGAACGCGCAGAAGAGACAGTGCTCCATATGGAAGAGGGGCATGTGCTGATGCAACGTCACCTCCAGCCAGTCAGGGTCGGTGGACTGAGCCAGATCCAGCAGCTGGTGGAGATTGAGGTCATAACTGGCGGTGAGGCGCTGTAGCCCCCAGCGCTCCCGATACCAACGCACCGTGAGTGGATTGGCGGTATTCAGCGAGAAATCACCGCTGCAGGGTGCGAGTGGAGTCAACCGTTCCAGCTGATCAGCATTGCGAACCAAATAGCCATCAGGTTCAGCCCGAATCAAAGGCTCCAGCGTCCACGCTTCATCCGGTCGGTGGATGCGAGGGCCTGCCAGAACAATGCCGTCCCGCCAGTGACCGCGTCCAACCAGGACAGCTTGCTTGAGCTCACTCGGTTGCTCGAGATCAGCAATGACCCCTGAGACCCAGTCCGGGCGGTCCAGGGCAATCAGGGCCTCTAACTGAGCCAAGCTGCGCACCAAGACCTGCAGCGTTGGACGGGGATTGGGTGCGGAGACTGTTGACGAAGGCTGGGCTGGGTTCAGGCACTGACGCAAGGTGGCTTCGACCCTTTCGCCCCCCGACATGGCACCCATCTCCTTTGGAGAGGGGAGTGCGAGAGGGCGAAGACCGGCTGAGTCCATGCGATCCAGCAGGCAGCGCCGCATCCGATTGAGCTCTGCGACGGGAAGGAAGAGGCCGGCTGGCAGATCGATCTCGAGCTGATCAAGGCGCCATCCAGTGCCACCAAGTCGGCCCAACTGAGTCTCCAGTCGATCACGGTCCAAGCCCCGATCGCGGGCCTGCTCAAGAGACACCGTGCTGCTCACACGGAGCATCTCAGCAGTGGTTCCTAGGGGATGCAACAGCTGAAGCTGAAGCGGAACACCAAGACCACCAGACACGCGCACCCGGAGCGGCTGCAGGATCGGATCGACCGACTGCCGCGCCTGTCGGCTCCATGTGCTCTGCCATCTGGGATCACCTGTGAGCCAGACCGGAGCTCCAGGCTTCAAGCCCCTCAGGTTGATTCGGCCTGGGCCCAAACGGATGCGACAACGACGGTGACCAAGGTCGTCAAGCTGCATGATCCTTCCGCCGATCTCCTGCGGTGGCTTGAGGGGATCACTACCTTGAGCCGGTTGCACTTCGAGCACCACTCCCTGACCGCACTCCAGTGGTTCTTCAAGACGAAGCGTGAGCCGACCTTGGTCATCACATCGCTCAAGGCAACCCACCACAGGTCCGCGCTTCTTGCTCCAGCGGCCATGAACAAGACGTCTGTGGTTCACACCCTCGAGCCAACCCGTCGAAAGACCGCGAGAGAAGCCCATCTCCAACTGACGCCGCACGGCAGTGGCATCGGTCGAAAGCCCATCGATCTGCTGCCGGTAGGCCTGGGTGACGGCAGCCACATAGGTGGGGTCTTTCAGGCGACCTTCGATCTTGAAACTGCTGATGCCGATCTCAATCAGTTCGGGGATCTGCATCCAGGCAGCGAGATCCTGAGGGGAAAGCAGATAACGCTGATCAGCCAGATCAAGCTCCTCTCCATCCACCACCAACTGGTAGGGAAGCCGACAGGCCTGGGCGCATTCACCTCGATTCGCGCTGCGCTGTCCGAGGGATTCACTGGTTAGGCACTGGCCTGAGTAGGCAACACACAGAGCACCGTGCACAAACACTTCTAGAGGCATCGCCAGCTGACGCTGCTCAAGCTGTCGCTGCAAACGACGCAGATCCTTGAGGGCGAGTTCACGGGCCAAAACAACTCGATCACAGCCAGCATCTGCGGCTTGAGACACACCTGCTGCACTGGTAATCGACATCTGGGTGGAAGCGTGCAATGCCAGACCAGGGACAAGCTCCCTGGCCAACAGACACAGGCCGAGATCCTGAACGATCAGAGCATCGACTCCGGCTCGCTCCGCCGCAAGCAGCAACTGGGCGGCTCGGCTTAGCTCATCGCTGAAGACAAGGACGTTGAAGGTCAGGAAGCCACGAACACCCCTGGCATGAAGCCAGGCCATGATCTCGGCGAGCTGATCCAGCTGAAAATTTTCTGCTCGTAATCTGGCGTTGAACGCCTCGACGCCGAAATAGACGGCATCCGCCCCCTGAGCCACTGCCGCCTTGAGGGAGGCCCAGTCACCAGCTGGGGACAACAATTCGGGAGAGTGTTGCGGTCTCAACGGGTCAGAGCCAGACGGCGAGCCGGCTCAAATTGACGAAGTGCATCGGCAGACCCCTCAAAACGCCAATGCCAAGGCTCGTAGCTCACACCCTGATTGTTGCCCTCAGGGAATGAAAGCGTGAAGTGGTAAGAGGCAGCATGGTCCTGGAGCCAGCGGAACGCCGAGGTCGTTTCAAACGACTCTGAAAGATTGGTGGCAGGGGCGTCACCATCGCCGAGATCAACAGCCAAACCGGTGCTGTGCTCGGAGTAACCGGGAGGAGCGCTGACCTTTGCACGCTCACTGGCCGTTTGATTGCGCTCAGATTTCACATCAAAAAAGATGCCCTTCTGCAACGCATGCGAGCGGTAGCCACTCAACAACCTGAGGTCGACGCCATCAGAGGCTGCGGCTCGTTGCATCGAACGCAGGGCTTGAGCGGCGTCGATATGGAGCTCCAAACCGGGACCGACGCGAACCAGGTTGATCGAAGTTGCTTCGGCATAGGGGAAATGGCCCAGCAAGCGGCCGTCAACGCTGGGGGTTTCTGCAATGCCATCGACCACTTGCGGCTGGGGTGCGAACCGCGTCAGAAGTGCTGGCCCCAACAAAACAACGCCGAGACAACTACTGAACACAAGCAAACAGGCAATCCAAAGGCCAGAGCCACGGCGCCGTGAGCGTTGAGGAGGGCGAGAACGCCGTGCCACAGGAATATCGTCCCTGCTGGTGCGGCGAGGGGCGACGGCACGAACCAAATCGATGTTGCAGTGTTGTGACGATCGTAAGGGGGGGCGCCAGGGGGCCACCACAGAGTGAGGGTCAGCGGTGGTAGCTTCGAATTAATAATCCAGCGGAGTAGGGCTGAGATGCTGCGAGTTGCCATCGTCGGGGGTGGTCCGAGTGGATCCTGTGCCGCCGAAATTCTTGCCAAGGCCGGCATTCAGACCTGGTTGTTCGAGCGCAAGCTGGACAATGCCAAACCTTGTGGTGGAGCAATCCCTCTTTGCATGGTCGAAGAATTCGACCTGCCTGACGAGATCATCGACCGCAAGGTGCGGAACATGAAGATGATCTCTCCCTCCAACCGGGAGGTGGATATCAAACTTGATCCTCTGGGCTACGACGACAACGCCTATATCGGCATGTGTCGCCGTGAAGTGTTTGATGCCTTCATGCGCAACCGCGCTGCGGACCTGGGCACCACCCTGGTGAATGGCCTGGTGCAAAAAATCGATACTGGTAACAACCGTCAAGGTCCCTACACCCTGCATTACGCCGACTACAGCGGGGGTGGTCCAACTGGGGAGCAAAAATCTCTGGACGTTGACTTGATCATTGGTGCTGACGGAGCCAACTCCCGCGTGGCCAAGGCCATGGACGCCGGCGACTACAACGTCGCGATCGCTTTCCAAGAACGCATCAAGCTCCCCGCAGAGGAGATGACTTATTACGAGGACTTAGCAGAGATGTATGTGGGCACTGATGTGTCCCCAGATTTCTATGCCTGGGTCTTCCCCAAGTACGACCACGTGGCTGTCGGAACCGGCACCATGCAGCAGAACCAATCGCTGATTAAGGGGCTACAGAGAGGCATTCGTGAGCGTGCCAGCAAGCGTCTGTTCAAGGGCGAAGTGATCAAGGTGGAAGCTCACCCCATTCCAGAACATCCCCGACCCCGTCGTGTGGTCGGTCGCATGGCCCTGGTAGGTGATGCTGCTGGTTATGTCACCAAGAGCTCAGGAGAGGGGATCTACTTCGCAGCGAAAAGCGGACGGATGGCCGCTGAAGCCATTGTGGAAATCTCCAACAGTGGACAGCGCATCCCTACCGAAAAGGAGATCAAGTCGACCTACCTCAAGCGTTGGGACAAAAAATACGGTGCCACCTATGCAGTGCTCGACATTCTGCAGCGCATCTTCTATCGCAACGACGCTGCTCGCGAAGCCTTCGTCGAAATGTGCGATGACCTCGATGTGCAGAAGCTCACCTTCGATAGTTATCTCTACAAACGCGTGGTGATGATGAACCCTTGGCAGCAGATCAAGCTGACTCTTCGAACCTTAGGCAGTCTCGTACGCGGTGAAGCACTGGCCCCGTCTGAATACGGTCCCGTTCCATCCGCAGTAGGACGTTCTGACGGTGATTTCCTTGCCGAGGAAGCGGCCCAAGCGATCAGGACCCAATCCAAAGGCAAGGAAACTGAAACGGCAGGAGTGAACTAGTTGCGTCCTTCCAGGGCTTGACCGGCGACCCCCTTCACCCGTTCCAGGCCCTGTTGAATCTGCTCTGGCGTTACTCCTGGTTTGACCTGCTCGGGACGATTCTTGAGGGTATTGACTGCATAGATGGCAGCACCGGCCAGGATTAAGGCAGCGAGAACCACACCAACTCCGTTGCCTCCCTGGCGGATCACAACCGGTTGTGTCACCACTGAGGAGGGTTCCCCGGCAGAGCGTTCAGAGGGATCCGACGATGCCATAGGCAAGACCATGTTCTGTTCATGGCTTAGCCCGAGCTTCTACGACTGCCAAGCGTCAGCTTTGAATCAGATCGAAACGGGCCAGCACAGAAGCCTGATTACGCAGCACTCCAAGAAGATTGAGTCGATTGCGACGCAAGTCCAGGTCATCAGACATCACCATCACACTGTCTGGACCATCAAAGAAGGCCTCCAATACTGGCGTGGCCTCCACAAGCGCGTCGGCAAGGGCCTGATAAGCACCCTCAAGAGCCAAGGGCTCTAAGCGGGTGACCACAGCATGCATGGCTGTTTCGCTGGGAGAGGCAAAGCGACTGACATCCACAACATCCCCGGCTGCCAGCACAGAACTCGCAAGGTCCCCCTTCTCAGCAAGGCGTGCAGCACGTTGAACCACGGCCTGGAGCGCCCCGAGACGGTTCTCTTGGCGCAGACGGCTGAGCAAGCCAAGACGATCCAAGACATCAAGAGGGTCGCCCAGCAAGCGTTGGCTGCTGAGACCATCACCGGCCACCGCCTGGACCAGATCGGGCGCTTGACCATCGTCTTCAAGCTGGGACTGAATGCGCTGCCTTAACAGCAGTACCAGGTCATCCGCGAGAGCTTGCGCCTTCACCTTGAAAGCTGGGAAAAGCTGTTGCCAGGCTTCAGCAGCCTCAGAGACAAGCCTAAACAGATCAAGCCGCCAACCCCTCTCCCAGAGAATCTGAAGCAGGCCATTGCCCGCACGTCGCAAGGCATAAGGATCGGAGGAACCACTGGGACGTTCGCCCTTGGCAAAGATGCTGAGCAGCAATTCCAAGCGTTCTGCCAGAGCAACGACAGCACCGGCATCGCTCTGAGGCAGCACATCCCCAGCGCCACGGGGCAAATAGTGCTCAAACACAGCTTGAGCAACCTCACGGCTTTCCCCTTCCTCAAGCAGATACTTTGCGCCCATCAGGCCTTGAAGCTCAGGAAATTCGCCCACCATCTGACTGACCAGATCGTGTTTGCAGAGGTGAGCTGCGCGTTTTGCCGCTTCAGCCGTGCCCATCGGTAACTCCAGGGCCTGAAGAAGGGTGTCGGTGAGCTGCTCAATCCGTTCCGTGCGATCCAGAAGGCTGCCCAACCCGGCAGCGAAGGTCACCCTGGACAGAGACGCACGACGATCGCCACTACTTTGCTTGCGATCGACATTGAGGAAAAATTCCGCATCCGCCAAGCGGGCGCTCAAGACCCGTTCATTGCCACGGCAGATCTGAGCATCCGCGGCAGCAAGACCATTGCCGACCAGTAAAAATTCAGGCAGAAGAACATCACGAGACCCCAACTTCAAGGGATCTGCTGGAACCTGCGAACGGCGCAGGGGGACATAACGCTGATGCGACTGCATCACCGTCACGATCACCTCGGGGGGCAGATCAAGAAAACGATCCGCGATTTCACCCTGAAGGATGCGTGGATCTTCCACCAGATCCACCAACTCTTGAAAGAGATCATCTGGGCAGTCCAGCTCCCCCTTCAAGGCAGCGGCACGATCGTCAAGCCGGCTGCGGATCAGCGCAGATCTTGTCTTGCGATCGGCCTGAACACCAGCGGCAGCGAGGGCCTTGAGATAGTCATCGGCCTCGGAAAGTTCAACGCTGCCTGGATGCAAACGGTGAGAACGGGATGTTCGACCGCTGTGGATGACAGGCTCACTGGCAGCAAGGGTGACTGGCACCACCTCGGTACCGAGCAAAGCCACCAACCAGCGCACTGGACGACTGAAGCGTTGATCCCCATCGCCCCAACGCATAAAACGCCGCCCTTGCAAGCCATCGATCCAGGCAGGAATCCGCTCCGCCAAGATCTGGAGCGACGCCTGGCCTTCGATCAACACCGTCGCAAAGACGCAGTCGCCCTTTGGGGTGGGACGGACCTCTAGGGAGGTGGGTTCAACGCCACAGCGTTTCGCAAATCCAATCGCGGCAGGACCTGGCTGACCATCCACAAAAGCCTGTGCAACGGGGGGACCCTTCCGTTCTTCGCGCAGATCCTCCTGAACTTCGGCCAACGAATCGACCAAAACGACAAGGCGTCTTGGGGTGCTGGTGACCTGCACCTCACCATGCACCAGTCTCAACGCGTCAAGATCACGCTGAACCCTCTCCCGAAGCTGGGGCAGAGCCAAACGGGCAAAGTCAGCAGGCAGTTCTTCAGTACCGATTTCGAGCAGGAAGGTTGAGGCCACACCAGTCGGCTCGACAAGCCAATGACTTTATTGGAAGCCGCTTCGCTAGCTTCGAGATACCGCGATCAGTGCGCCAGTGAGTCAGCCCAGCGTCGACGCCACCAAGAGTTCTCAGGGCGCAGGCAGCGGCAAGCTCGACATGGAAGGAATTCCACTACCGAAGGCAGAGCAACGAAAGCGAGACAGCCTCTTCCTCAAAGAACCTCTGTTAACAGAGCTGGGCAACGACCGTCCCAATTTCAGCGAAGACGCTCTTCAGATTCTCAAGTTCCACGGCAGTTATCAGCAGGACGACAGGGACAAACGCGAGAAAGGCAAGGACAAGCAATGGCAGATGATGCTGCGCCTGCGCAGTCCGGGTGGACGCATCCCCACCGCACTGTTTTTGGCCATGAACGATCTGGCCGATCGCCTTGGCGACGGAACGCTTCGTGCCACAACCCGTCAGGCCTTCCAGATGCACGGAGTGCCCAAAGCCGACCTCAAGGAGGTGATTGGCACGATTGTTCGAAACCTTGGTTCCACGCTTGCTGCCTGTGGAGATATCAACCGCAATGTGATGGCACCGGCGGCCCCTTTTGACAAAGGCGGGTACCCGGCAGCAAGACAGCTCGCCGATGAGATCGCTGATCTGCTGAGTCCAGAATCCGCCGAAGGCTCGTATTTGGATCTCTGGGTCGATGGAGACCTGAGCTATCGAATCAAAGCTGGCCGAAAGGTGAATGCGGTGCGAAAGCGCCAGTTTGAGGGAGCGGTGTTCTCAGGCGATCAGCAAGAACCTCTGTATGGAGACACCTATCTGCCACGCAAATTCAAGGTGGCGGTCACCGTGCCTGGAGACAATTCTGTCGATCTTCTGACCCAGGACATCGGCCTGGTGGTCTTCACAGACAGCAACGGTGGTCTCCGCGGATGCAACGTGTATGTGGGGGGCGGCATGGGCCGAACCCACAACAAGGAAGAGACATTCGCTCGGATCGCTGAACCGCTTGGCTATGTGGCCGCGGATCAGGTATTGGATTTGGTGCAAAGCATCCTGGCCCTTCAGCGCGACCATGGCGATCGCAGGCTGAGGCGTCATGCCCGCATGAAGTATCTGCTCCATGACAGAGGCATCCAGTGGTTCCGTCAGGAATTAATGCGGGCCTACTTCAGCGGAGACCTGAAACCTTTGCGCAGCGAGCCCAAGCCAAAACTGAATGATTACCTGGGCTGGCATCGCCATCGGGCCGGCATGTGGTTTGTAGGCATTCCGCTGCTCTGCGGTCGGCTGGAAGGTGCTTTCAAGCAAGGGCTGAGCAAGATCGTCGAGACCTATCAACTGGAAATCCGTCTCACTCCCAATCAAGATTTACTGCTCTGCAACATCGGAACCCCACAAAGGGCTTCCATCCGCACTGCCCTGGAAGGACTCGGCATTAACACCCCTGACATGCCAGCACCGCTAGCCAGACACGCCATCGCCTGCCCGGCCCTACCGACGTGCGGTCTCGCCATCACCGAATCAGAACGGACCCTCCCTTCTGTGCTGGAGCGACTTGACAGCCAACTCCAACGCTTGGAGATCGACAAACCGGTGTTGATCCGGATGACTGGCTGCCCGAATGGCTGCGCCCGCCCTTACATGGCAGAACTGGCGCTCGTGGGAAGCGGCGTCAACCAATACCAGCTTTGGTTAGGCGGCAGTGCCAACTTGCAACGCCTCGCCAAGCCCTATATCCAGAAGCTACCTCTGGATCAGTTGGAGACCGCAATTGAACCTCTGTTGTTGAGCTGGAAGGAAGCAGGTGGACGCCGCACCCTCGGAGACCATGTGCAAAAACTGGGTGATCAGGCAGTGTCCGCGCTGCTCAATGCTTGATCACAGCGACCGTAGATGGCCTGCTGCGCCCCCGAACGCCATGCCCAGAGCTGATCGCCAAAACTGAAATGCCACCACTCATTGGGATGGCGAACAAACCCCTGCTCGCTAAGCACACGATCGAGCAGACAACGTCGTTGATGGACACCAACGGCGAATGCGTTCCGACCAGCCAAAGCCGCTGCGGCGTAGTGATCCGGCTCGGAAACGGGGCCAATCGCATCGATCTCACCACCCATTGCGAGCAGATCACCATCACGTGCCGCCAGCGTCAGATCAACAGCAGCTCCCGTGCTGTGCGGCGGCGGCGTGGTTGCGTCAAGGCTCGGGGGTGCCCAGAAACGACCAACGGCACGCCGCACCTCGGCAATCGCTCGATCGATGTCCGCATCGGATCCAGCGGTTTTGAGGTTGATGCCCAAGCGAGCACACTCTTCAGCCACGGCATGGTCAACCATGAAGGCCTGCACTGAGACAGGACGCCATGCATCGAAGATGACAAAGCGGAGCTCCTGGTCATGGGTTTGAAGCTGCTGCTCGGCCGCGATCAAACGCTTCACCACTCCCGTCCGCAGAACAAAAGGATCGGCTCCCGGTCCGTAGGGCGCGCCTAAGCGCTAGTAAGGGTGTGGCTGGAGGCATAACAGCCCTGGGCGTAACCGCTGCAGCGGCTCGCCGCAGTCGTCGATTGGACGATCGCTCCAGGGACGCAGCACCGGACCACTTCAACACCGTTCAAGGCTGACAGAAGCAGACAGCAGGAAGCCGTTTCCACAAGCGGTCACAATTTTTCCCCAGGATGGGTCTCATTTCACACGCCGCGAACAGGTTGTGACGCTGGAGACACCTCGTTAGCGAGGCGCGTGACAACAAACCATAAAGACAATATTTAGCTTTTGGGGCGAAGGGCCGGCCTTCCCGCCAAGATCCTTGCACCAGAATGGAAGTCGGCCATTCAATCTCAATGGCAACAGCAGCCGTAGCGCCAGAGAAAAACAAGCCAAAAACCGACATTTGTCAGCGACACCTCAAAAAAGTAGCAAAAAAGGAATAGTGAGACTCAATCGAGACTCAAGCCTGTGGAAATAAACGAGCATTAATTCAATTGACCTGAAGCGGTCATCCGAAGACGTTGATTTTCCAGCAACTGGCGCAGAACGGGGTGACGATTGAGACCAGGATCCAGATCAATCAACCTGCTGGCCTCCTGGCGTGCCTCCTCCAGAACAGCGCCATCATCGGCAAGACTTGCTAGAGCCAAATCAGGCAAACCGGACTGGCGGGTCCCGAGCACTTGACCAGGTCCCCGAAGGCGTAAATCCATTTCTGCAATCTCAAAGCCGTCGGTGGAATGAACAAGAACATCGAGACGTTGGCGCGCCAGAGCGTTGCGGCTGTCATTTACTAGTAGACAGTGAGAAGCAGCTGCTCCACGACCAACACGACCACGAAGCTGGTGCAACTGGGCCAGGCCGAAGCGATCGGCATGATCAATCACCATCACGCTGGCCTCAGGAACATCCACACCCACCTCAACGACGGTCGTAGAAACAAGAACCTGACAATCTCCACACGAAAACGACTGAATCACAGCCTGCTTGTCTGCACTGCTGAGGCGTCCATGTAGCAACCCAACCGAAAGATCGGGAAAGACCTCTTCTGCAAGTTGGCGATGCACATCGACGGCGGAACGTAAATCCAATTTCTCCGACTCTTCGACCAGGGGCAGCACCACATATGCACGCTGACCGGCCTCAACCTCCTTTCGGATCAACTCGTGGGCATCGTGACGCTCTGATCCGGCAATTTGACGGGTTTGGATCGGTGTCCGTCCTGGTGGCAACTCATCAATTTGGCTCACATCCAGATCGCCATGCAGGGAGAGGGCAAGGGTGCGAGGAATTGGTGTCGCCGTCATCGTCAAAAGGTGAGGTTGTAATCCCTTACTGAGAAGACGATTGCGCTGGCGAACACCGAAACGATGCTGCTCATCCACCACCACCAGACCCAGGCGCGAGAAGTCAACAGGGTCTTCGATCAACGCGTGGGTACCAACCAAAATGCGCAGTGTTCCATTGGCCAGATCAGTGAGCATGCGCCTGCGGTTCGGTCTTGAAGTCGAACCAGTCAGCAACTCCACGCTGACGTGAAGCGGCGTCAACCATTGGCAGAGACTGCGATAGTGCTGCTCCGCCAGCACTTCAGTGGGCGCCATCAGAGCTCCCTGCCAACCGGCATCGACGGCATTGAGGAGGGAGGCCACCGCCACCACGGTTTTACCGCTGCCCACATCCCCCTGGACCAAGCGTGCCATCGGTTCGCTCTTGCGTAAGTCGCTCTCGATCTCCGCCAAGACACGCTGCTGCGCAGCTGTTAGCTGAAAGGGCAACAAGTCGAGGAAGCGACCAACAAGACCGTCTCTCTGGCCAATGCCCTCAAGGCTCGGAGCCTGGCGCTGACGTAAGTCGGCGCGGCGCTGCATCAGACCCAGCTGCAGCAAAAGAAATTCGTCAAACACAAGTCTTCGCCTTGCCTGCTGAAGACGTTCACGATCCACAGGCCGATGAATCCCTTGCAGGGCCTCAGGACGAGCGATCAGATTCAGGACTGCACGTCGATCAGGACTGAGGGGTTCGGGCCAATGCTCAGCCACAGGAAGCACAAGCTCCACCAGACCACGCAATCGATCGGCTGTGAGCCCTTCAGTGAGGGCATAAACCGGAAGCAATCGGCCAATCTGACGTGATCGCAACGGAGAGTGAGCAGTCTCCATCACCTCGATCAAAGGATCCTGGAAGCTGATCCCATAAGCGCCGGTCTTGACCAGACCGCTAATCGCCACTGTGGCTCCAACGGGATATTGTCGGCTCTGAGCATGCAACGCCGCTGGGTTGCTGAACCGTTTGCCAGCGAGGAATCGGGTTACCTTCAACCGACCGGTGGGATCCTGCACTTGCAGCTCCAGGATCGAGAGATTGGGGTTACGCGGACTCGTGAATCCGTGACAGCGGCGCACCGTGGCCACGATCGTTGCTGTTTGCCCGGCCTCAAGGGCGTCGATGCGGCGCATCGCCGAATAGTCGACGTAATCCCTCGGGAAATACAGGAGTAAATCCCTGACCAGCAGCAGTCCTAGGGATGCCAAGCGTTCCGCCAGCTTTGGTCCAATGCCCTTGACAGCAGACAACGGCAAGTCGGGAGAAAGTGTGGCTGTTGCTGTCCGATTGGGTTGGTGGTTGTCGGCTTGATCCTTCACCCTCAATCGAGGCGGTGCCATCGGTTGCGACGGTTCCATCCGCTGGCGGAATTGATGAAGCCATTGCCGCGTGGAGGTCACCAGTCGGCGGCGAGCCGATTCAGACAGCGACGGGTAACTGCGATAAGAAGCCGCCAAGGAGGTCAAGCGAGCGCTGCTATCCGCAGGGAACGGGAGCGGTGGTGGTGTCGCGAGCTGACGGGTCAGAAACTGGTGAAATCGTTCCTGACGTCCCTGCAGGTCAATGAAGCCGCGATCAGCCTCCAACGTCAGTGATGTTTGAAGAGGATGCAGCCAGGCCTGCAGACGATTGAGGTCTGCTGCTGAGCACGTCGGAGTCAGCTCTTGGGAGGATGGGTTGGAGGGCTGGTTGGAGGGCTGGGCCACCACTGATGCTGCACGTGTTGGGTCTGAGCACGCCGCTGCCAGTGGCGTTGCTGTCGAACCATTGTGAGCAGGCTCTGCTTCCGTTGTCGGAGCCTGCTGCGACAACGACGCAATGGCACTAGGTCGAATTCCAGTTCAGACGGGCGCAGAAGAACACAGCAGAGATCGATCAACTGGTCACCGGAGCCGGTCATCGGCAAAGGGACCCTCAGCCGGAGGAGATTGGAGGCAGTGGACAGGGTCTCGACCTGGCCAGCATGCACGGCGTCCAGCAGGCTGATGGGCAAGAGGCTGGTGGTGAGCCCTGCTCGCAACAGCTCAACATTGATCGCGTGAGAGAGGTTGCGCAGACGACGCACAACAGCCAGATCAAGGCCGTCGAGCCAGCGCATCAGCTCCAAGGGCATCGTGGGCATGAAATCGGAACTGAGCTGATCGGAATCCGAACCAGCTGCTTCCTCATTGCTCGGATCAGACAGGGATGAATCCTCGGAAGCGTCCATGGCCTGGCCGGCCATCAGAAAAAGCGAGCGCAACACATCAAGATCACTGCTGGCCTGGTCTCCAACGCCACGATCACCATCCTCGTCCTGGTCTGTGGTTGGCGGAGGGTCTTCGAAACTCAGATCCAGCTCTGATTCAAGCGCCACATCCTCGTCAGAGGGTGTGAGCGAAGCCTCCTCCTTCTGCTCTCCATTCACAGGAGGCAAGAGACCATCGAGAAGGGCGGGTTGATCAACCGGCGGAGCAAGGCTGAGCTGAACCGATCCGGACATCCCATCATCAGAGAAACTGTCAGGAGCGGGACCTTGTTGGTCCGTCTGATGCGTCTGGTCCGAAGACCGCTGCAAGCTCTCCATCATGGATTGTTGAGCCTGACGTCTTCGCGTCCGCTTCTCCCGATTGAGCTCCTTAGCAAGTAATTGGAGTTGTTCAATCGTGAGCAAGGAACTACAGCGTTGGATGAGCTCGTCGATCCGCTGCTGGAGAGAGTGGCGAGAGAGATCGGAAAGCTGATTCAAGCGAGCGTGATCAAGGCTGCAGAGGAGATGCCCAAGGGCGCGATGCACCGCTGAGGGCAAGCGCTCACGCAAGAGTCTTAGATAATCAGATTGATCCGCATAAAAAGCTGGTGCCGTATCACGACACCAGCTCTGAAGACGAGCAAGCTGCTCGTCAGGGTTATATGGCAAAGCGCTTTCCTGGTCGGACGCCAAGATCAGCCTTTGGTCATGGATGCCACTTCAGTGGCGAAATCGACTTGTTCAATCTCGATCCCTTCACCCAGGGTGTAACGGGTGAAACGGCGCACCTGGACGTTTTCGCCGATCTTTCCAGCCACTTGCTTCACCAGTTCGGCCAAGGAGAGTGAGCTATCGCGGATAAAAGGCTGATCCAACAAAGCCATTTCCTTCAGTCGCTTGCCGATCCGACCCTCAACAATTCTGGCCTTCATCTGATCTGGCTTGCCCTCAAGGTCATCACGACCCATTTCGATCGACTTCTCACGGTCGACAATTTCTTGAGGGATGTCGTCGGTGCTGACGTACTCAACACTTGGGCAGGCTGCAATCTGCATGGAGACATCACGCAGAAGACCCTGGAACAGATCGCCACGTGCAACGAAATCCGTTTCACAGTTGATCTCCACAAGAACTCCGACGCGCGCACCGGTGTGGATGTAGCTGCCGATGGCCCCTTCAGCAGCAGCACGGCTCGACTTCTTCTCGGCGCTGGCAATGCCCTTCTGACGAAGCCACTCAACCGCTTTGGTCATATCGCCCTCGGTTTCCCCCAGGGCTTTTTTGCAATCCATCATTCCTGCGCCAGTCTTATCGCGCAGATCCTTGACAAGCTTGGCGGATACGGCGGCCATCGGTAGAGGGGGAAAATAGGAACAAGAAGAGCCGCCTTCCCACAAATGAGGGAGGGCGGCGTGAACAAAAAGGCAGGTGAAACTTAGCCCTGGCCGTCGTCGCCACCGCGCTGATCATTGGCGCCATGGCGACCTTCGTTGATCGCGTCAGCCAAACGGCTCAACACCAACTGAACGGAGCGCACGGCATCGTCGTTGCAGGGGATCGGAACCTCACAGAGATCAGGATCACAATTGGTATCCAGCATCGACACCAAAGGAATGTCGAGCTTGCGTGCCTCCAAAACTGCATTGGTCTCGCGACGTTGGTCCACAAGGATCACAACATCGGGAAGACGACGCATGTTCTTGAGGCCTCCCAGATATTTCTGAAGCCGCTCCAGTTCACGGCGCAGAACGGCGGCTTCCTTTTTGGGGCGCATGGCGATCGCCCCACTGGACTCCATCCGTTCCAGATCCTTAAGGCGATCAATCCGGGCCTTCATCGTGGTCCAGTTGGTGAGCATGCCGCCCAGCCAACGTTGGTTCACATAGGAACCACCACAACGGGCCGCCTCAAGAGCAACCACTTCCGAGGCTTGCTTCTTGGTGCCAACAAAAAGGAAGCGTTTGCCACTGCGAGCGGCAGAGCGGACCCACTTGTAGGCATTGTTCATGCAGACAGCGGTCTGCACGAGATCGATGATGTGAACCCCATTGCGCGCGCAATAGATGTAGCGCGACATCTTCGGGTTCCAGCGACGAGTCTGGTGCCCAAAGTGGGCGCCAGCCTCCATCATCTCGGCGAGAGTGACAACAGCCATGGTGTTTAAGGTTTCGGGTTCGCCTCCACCTGTCAGGGATGGTCAAGGACCAGCACCCGAAACAGACAGGTGTGCGGTGTGAAAGAACTCAATGAATTTATCAAAAGACCGGTCAGCGCAGCCCGATAGCCTTCGCTTCACGGAACATCGCACGAACACCGATACGATTCAGGGGAAGGCGCAGCACTTCCATTGCCACGGCTGCATGGCCATGGCTAATCAGCCATTTCAGCAAAGGACGCAACGACCGTTCGTTGAGCAATCCGCCGAGGGTCAATAGCTCCCAAAGGATCAGGTGGAGCCAAGTGAACTGAATGATGAAACGAACCCTGCGGGTCGGATGTTTGCGAAAGAACACCAACCCCATCTTGGCCCGTTCCTGCTCGACCCTGATCAGATCTGGAAGCTGAGCAAGGCTGAGGGCTGGATGCCAGTGGTAGCCAACCGCTTCCGGGCACTTGACCAACTCCACCCCCATCTGACGCAGCCGTTCACCCAATTCGAGGTCTTCCCAGCCATAAAGGCGAAAGCCAGTGTCAAAAAGGCCTGATCGCTGCAACACCGTGCGATCAATGGCCACATTGCCCGTGGCGAAATAGGCCCAAGACAAATCTCGCAGTTTGTGGCGTTCCGTTGTCGGCTGATCGAAATTGGCCGTGTTGATCACAGCTCCGTAGGTAAAACAGAGCCGATTGCCGCTCTGATGCCAGTAGCGCTGAAGACCGCGGGCATGACTGGATAGGAACTGCGATGTGACCACTAGGTCACTGTCGATGAAAACGATCACATCACCGCGCGCATGGTCAACGCCACGGTTGCGCCCTTCTGCAGGTCCGCCATGGGCCTGTTCCACCAGCCGTACATGGGGGAAGCGCTCAGCCTGTTCCCTTAAACGAGAAGGGGTGCCGTCGGTCGAACCATCGTCAACGAGGACGACCTCATAATCGTCGATCTCACCGGAAGGACTCTGAGCTTCCAGAGCGACCAAACACTTCTCAAGGATCGGCCAGCGGTTGTAAGTGGGGATGACAACGCTGATAAACATCCGCGTACAACCGGAGCGAGTGAAGGTCCAGCCTAAGGACATCAAAAAAGGGGGGCGCAAGCCCCCCCTCGGTGCCACGAGGGCGTCGATCAGTCTGCGGCTCCACCGTTGTTGGCAGTACCGGTTACACCGTTGCCTGCACCTTCACCGCGGCCATCGTTACGCATTTTGCGCTTCTTGAATTTGCGGGCGTAGGCGCGGTTGCGCTCCTGCTTTTCCTTCTTGAGGTTCCTGCGCTTGGCCATCGCGGAGTTGATGAACGATTTTGGGTGCCACCAACTTACCCAACCGAGCAGAACAATCGACCGTCTTCCATGCGAACCAGTCGATCCGCCACATCCAAAATGCGAGGGTCGTGGGTCACCATCAGAACGGAACAGGCCTGCTCACGAGCCAGGCGTTTGAGCAAATCCACCACTTCCCGCCCAGTGGTGCTGTCAAGAGCTGCAGTCGGTTCATCCGCCAGCAGAAGCTGGGGATGAGCCGCTAAAGCACGCGCAATCGCCACTCTTTGCTTCTGCCCACCGGAAAGATCGTGAGGCAACTTGTTGAGGTGATCACCAAGGCCCACCTCCCGCAACCATTGCCTCGAGAGGTCACGCCGGGCGAGATAGGAACGATCTTTCAACAGATCTGCGCCCATCTGAACATTCTGTTCGGCTGTCAGACAACGCAGCAGATTGTGGCCTTGGAAGATCATGCCGATGCGTCGCCGTAGCCGCTGACGGGCACCGCGACCGGCAGCGTTAAGCGGTTGACCAAGCACGCACACCTGCCCCTCCTGCACCTTTCGCAAGGCACCGATCAATGTGAGCAGGGTTGTTTTTCCACAACCCGAAGGACCGGTCAGGAGCACAACCTCCCCCGGCTCGATCGTCAACCCCACCGACTGCAGTACTTGGCGCCGATTGGCACCTCTGCCATACCAATGGTTCAGTCCATCGATCGCAACAGTGCTGGCCATCAGAAGATCTCGGCTGGATCGGCATCCACAAGCCGGCGCATTGCCAATCCGGCCGACAACATGCACATCACCAAAATCATGGTGAACACAGTGGTGGCGCGGCTGAGGTCCATGCCAACCGGAAGACGGGTGGCATCTCGCACAAACCAATAGAGAGCCTGGCCAGCCAAATAGGCAGGGATATAGCCGACCAAGGCGAGAATCAACCCTTCGCGAACGACAACACCAACAAGGGTTTTCAGCTGATAGCCCATCGCCATCAATGTGGCGTATTCAGGCAAATGATCACTGACATCGGTGTAAAGCACCTGATAAACGATCACGCATCCCACCACGAACCCCATCGCAGCACCGAGAGTGAAGATGAAGCCGATCGACGTACTGCTGCGCCAGTAGTTCTGTTCAAAATCGATAAAACCCTGCTTGGTGAGCACACGAACGTCGTTAGGCAGAAGTGCCGTCAGTCGCTCCTGCACAGCCAATGGATCCGCCGTTGGCTTGAGCCGAATCAATCCCAGCTCAATGCTGCCCGGAGCCTTGTTGGGCATCAGATCCAAGAATGTCTCAGAACTCGTGAGCAGATTGCCATCGGCACCAAAACTGGTGCCAAGGGAGACCAGGCCTGCCACCCTGACGCGGTTTCCACCGATCTCGCTCTCGACTGTGCGTCCCTGACGAAACCATTCGGCAACAGGTCCGAATTCAGGGCGAGAAAGTTGATCAAAAAGAACACGACCTTTCAAGGAAAGCTTTTGTGAATCCTGAGACAACTCAGGATTCACAAAGAATGGATCCTCTGGGTCGAATCCCAGACCAAGAATGGAACGGGTTGAGAGGTTTTCAGGATTACGCCAAAGCATCAAACTCCAGTGGACAGGTGTAATTCCTTCGACTTGGGGATCGGCCATCGCTTGGATCAAACGCCGTTTTGGGAAACCGGCCATGCGCACCGAACTGGTGGAACGAGGACTAATCAGGACGAGATCTGCATCAAAGCGGCGATGCACCGTGACGCTCGCGTCAAACAACCCGTCACGAAAACCGAGCTGCATGAACATCAAGATGCCGGCAAAACTAATGCCAGCCAAAGCAACAAACAGGCGCACGGGCTGGCGGATCAGCATCAATGACGCCAGCGGTATCCGCCTGCGGTTCCAGAAGCCCAATTTCACTGGGGTTGAAAACGAGCGATCACTTTCATCCCAGCCAGCGTTCTGACCCTTTCAGCGGAAGCCGGATCCAATGTGACGCGCACTTCCACAATCCGAGCATCGGCATCACCCGTGGGGTCGGTCGAAAGCACCTGCCGCTGCCTCACCTGAGGACTGATGCCGATGACCTTGCCAGCGAGGCTTTGCTTGAAACCTCCGTTTTCGCTTGTGAGCGTGACTCTCTGACCAAGTTCAACGCGATTGATATCCGACTCGTACACCTCGATCAAAGCCTGCATCGACTGACTGGCACCGACCTCGATCACGCCATCAGAACCTGGACGTTCCCCGGCACGAGTGTGAATCCGCAACACCAAACCCTCGATGGGTGATCGCAGCTCGCTGTCGGCCAGATCAGCGTCGAGTTTGCGTCGCTCCGCTCGAGCCTGTTGGAGTTGCCCCTGAAAACGAAGCAGTTCATCCCGCTTGTCATCGAGGACCACCAAGGCAGCCGCTCCAACTGAGGCCGCAAGGCGATAACGATCAACCTCCTTGCGCTGCAAACGGATCTCGGCCTGCAGCATGCGAATTCGTGCATCCACAGCCGCGACATCCGCCTGGATCTGGAGACGATTATCAAAGCGAGCCAGCACCTGGCCAGCCTTGACCGCATCCCCTTCATTGATCAGCAATTCAGCCACTCTGGGGGTTCCACCAAAACCACTCACTGGGGCAGCAAGACGACGAATGTCACCAGCGGGCTCGAGTTGGCCAAGAGCTGCAACAGCTTCAGGGGCGCGAGTCACCACAGCCGGGACGGGAGAGCGAGCGGCTTGCTGAGGTCGATTCCAAAACAACAGCCCAACGATCACTGTGAGACCAAGACCACCACTAAGAAGCAGCAGCGTCGGTCGACGCATCAAGGCTCCGGTGGATCGTCGAAGAGCATTTCCTCGATGTAACGATCTGCCCACTCCACGCTGAAGGCCTTCTCCAGGACACGCCGGGTTTTGTCGTTGCGCTTCTGTTGGAGGCAATAGGAGAGCTGACCCTGATGACGATCGATCGTAGAAGGGGCGTCCGGGGCATCGGCGGCTGTGGTCTCCACGGCCTGACGCATCACCTCCAAAAAGTGCCCCACCTGCTCGAGGAACCAACCCTCCTCAACACTGTTCACAGGACGGATGAATCGCACAAAGGGAGAAAAAATCGTTCCCCAAGCCGGTAGCTCTCGCACCTGTTCAAAAGGTGGAAACGTCAACGCCTCCAAGGGTTGACGGATGCTGTCTGGGAGTGTGTCCCGCACAGGTGAAAGATCAACGATGGCCGCTGAAATCCCTGCGGGACTAGCAACGATGTCTGCTCCGAAAATGGGTAGGTCGTAACGGGGATCGGGAAAGAACACGCAGTGGAGAATCTGCAGTCCTAAACCGAGCCGAGCCGTCTCTAAATGAAGCTTGCGCAGACCTCGACATTGATGCAATTCATTGCTGATGGACAGCGAATCACCATCCAAAGTTGCTGTGACCGCCTCAAGTTCTGGGTCGACGACGAGAGGCTGAAGACCTGTCATGGCCCCCCTACATGTGCGGATGCGCTCGGCAAGGGCATCCACCAGAGGATGAAGCTCAAGGGATGTTGACGAGGAGGGAGGCGACGGCACCGGTGCGGTTCAGCACAGAATGGGACTTTGCCACGGGATCCTGAGCCACCCATCCCAAGGTCCAGAACTGACGCACCAAACGTTTGGAAACGGAAGTCGGTGCGTCTTCGCCCCCATGCCGGATGCGGGGCTGACCTGCCTTGATTTCTGGTGTCGTGCCGGCAGTGCCTTCGAAAACAAGGGTGAGGAGGGGCTGGCCCATTTCCTGGAACACATGGTGTTCAAGGGAAGCCGGCAGCTTGGGGCTGGAGATTTCGATCGACGGATCGAAGCCCTTGGTGGCAGTAGCAATGCAGCCACAGGTTTCGATGACGTGCATTTCCATGTGCTCGTTCCACCAGAAGGTGCATGCGAAGCCTTGGAACTTCTGCTTGATCTCGTCCTCGAACCTGCATTGCGCGCTGATGCCTATGGGATGGAACGCGACGTTGTCCTTGAGGAAATTGCCCAATATCGCGATCAACCCGATGAACAGGTCGTCCAGCACTTGCTGGCCTCAAGTTGCGCCAACCATCCCTACGGACGTCCAATTCTTGGTTGGGAGGAGAGTCTGCTGGCCAGCTCACCGGACACGATGGCTGCCTTTCACCAACGTCGCTATCGAGGAACGAACTGCTGCCTGATGGTGGCGGGAGCAATCCCCAAGGGGCTGGAGCAAACCATCAGCGCCAGTCGCCTGGCCTCGCTTGCGACCCAACCAGAGGGTCACCCGAACGGGATCGACGAGACACTGAACTTCCAACGTGGACGGGACACGATCCAGGTCGAGCGATTGGAAGCAGCGAGGTTGCTGATGGCCTGGCCTGCCGCCGCCGCGGATCAACAACATCAGGTGATGGGGATTGATCTGGCCACAACACTTCTGGCCGAAGGTCGACGCAGTCGTCTGGTGGAGCGCCTGCGCGAAGAACTACAGATCGTGGAATCGATCGATATGGACCTGACCACGCTCGAGCAGGGAAGTCTGGTGATGCTGGAAGCCTGCTGCCCTGCTGAGCACATCGAGGAGGTGGAAGCGGAGGTCGACCGCGTGCTTCAAGAGTGCGCATCCACACCCGTTCAGGCCGCTGAAATGGAGCGAGGTCGACAGCTGGTCGGCAACGGTCTTCGCTTCAGCTTGGAGGCTCCCGGTTCTGTGGCTGGCATCGCAGGCCCCCAGGCCCTTTGGCGAGAACCGCAGGATCCATTGAGACCACTTCAAGATCTGCAGAACTGGACTGCGGCTGGCTTGCAATCCGACGTTTTCGGACAGCTGCAGGCCTCCAGGGCCTTCACGTTGGTTGCCCTGCCGGAGGAGGCGAGCTGATGGCACTGCCTGATCTGATCCTCGACCCTCTCGCCACTCCAGGAGTGCTGGCGGCAAAAGCCTTGATCCGCCACGGCAGCGCATCGGACCCAGAGGGACTGCGGGGCGCTCATCAGTTGCTGGGCTCTGTCCTGAGCCGAGGCTGCGGGCCCTACGGACCGATCCAGCTTGCCGACCTGGTGGAGGGATGCGGAGCCGGACTGCGCTGCGACACCCATGAAGATGGCCTGCTGATCAGCCTCAAATGCCGTGATGTTGATGCCGAGAGGCTGTTGCCGGTAATCGGCTGGATGCTCAGACAGCCGCACCTGAGGCCGGATCAAGTTGACCTTGAGAAAGAGCTCAGCCTCCAAGCACTATTGCGCCAAAAGGAGGACGCGTTCCACCTCGCCTATGACGGTTGGCGATCTCTGGCCTACGGGTCCGGCTCCTATGCCCACGATCCCCTTGGAGTGGCTGAGGAACTGAAAGAGATCAGCCCCGACCAACTCCGATGCCTGGCAGCTCAACTGGAAGACCATGGCTCGGTGTTGGCGCTCTCCGGCACCATCCCGGCCAAGCTGCTCAAACTGATGGAGAACCACGAAGCCTTTCAGGAGGCTGGTGCGCAGCCGATCACTATCGCTGCATCAACACCTCGTGGCACAAGCCTGAGAACGGAACAGGGGACCCTAAGCATCAGAGAGCAGACCACTGAACAGGTGGTGCTGATGCTCGGGCAACCCTCACTAGCCCACGGCCACCCTGATGATCCAGGTCTTCGCCTACTTCAAGCCCACCTCGGCCAAGGCATGTCCAGCCTGTTATTCCGCCGGTTACGCGAAGACCACGGCGTTGCTTATGACGTCGGCGTGCACCATCCGGCCCGGGCTGGAGCAGCACCGTTCGTGATGCATGCTGCAACCAGCACGGATCGCTCCAAGCTCTCTCTTCAGCTGCTTTTAGAAAGCTGGAATGAGATGTGTTCCAAACCTCTCGACCCCGATGATCTGCAGCTGGCGAAGGTGAAAGTTCGCGGCCAGCTTGCTCACGCCTCCCAAACCACCGGACAACGGGCGGAGCGTCGAGCCCAACTGAGAGGTCTGGGCTTACCCGATGACCACGACCAACGTTGTTTAGAGATCATGGATGGGCTTGATCCAGGCTCGCTTCAACGGATCGCAGCCGAGCACCTCAGTCGACCACTGCTCAGCCTCTGTGGCCCACAAGCCTCGCTCAGGGTTCTGGAGTCTCAGTGGGAGGCTCGCCAAGGGGAAGCTCGGCAACGCTGAGGTGGTCGTTCGGCACTAGAAAAGTGCCGCGACGGAAACGGACCGCAACGGTTTCCAAGGGCTTCAGACCCACCACTTCGCCTAGTTCATCAGTGGAAACAAGGTCGGGCGGTCGCAACATCGGCATTGGGTCCGCTGTCTTCAGATAGGGCAACGGCCGCACCAGCCGCACCTGATCACCGATCGAAACGTCCATGCTCCATGGGCAATCACCCTCTCCTACTGCAGGATGGGGCCAGCTGAATGCAGCTGGTGCGGGCACTGGCCACCTGGAGCGGCGCATTTGCCGGTCTGATGCTGACCCTTGTTGGCAGCCTGATTCCTGCTGCAATGCTGTGGCCAGGGGTTCCTTTGGAGGTGCTGCCCTTACCCAGCACCTGGCAAGTGCCGGCGCTTTTGATCTGTGCTCTGGTTTGCGGGCCTCGTGCGGGTGTGATCGCCTCAGTGGCCTATCTCACAATCGGCCTCGTGGATCTTCCTGTTTTCCACGACGGAGGAGGCCCCGGCTATCTGCTCAATCCAGGTTTCGGTTATTTGGCTGGTTTTGTACCGGCTGCCTGGCTGTGCGGACGCCTGTCGCAACAGGAAGGGATGAATGATTTGGCGCGTCTGACCCTCGCTGCCATTGCAGGCCTGGTCATGATTCAACTTTGCGGCCTGCTCAATCTTCTTGTTGGTGGCCTGCTCGGCCGCTGGGCCGATCCCCTTCCCGAACTGTTGTTCAGTTATGGGGTAGGCCCTCTTCCCTCGCAGCTGGCCCTCTGTGTTGCAGCAGGCCTGCTTGCCCTTCCCTTGCGTCGCCTTTTGTTGATCGAATGATGCGTTCCGTTCGACGCAAGTTCCTGCCCAATCAGCTCATGCGCGGACCGTTGCTCCTGCTCGGTTTGATCATCGTGATCGTGGATCAGGTGAGCAAAGCCTGGGTAAGACACAGTCTTGAGCCAGGCATTCCCTCTGAATTTCTGCCTGGGCTGATCCAGCTCCGCTGGGTGCGCAACACCGGAGCGGCCTTCAGTCTCTTCAGCGATTCCACCACGTTGCTGGGAGTTCTGAGCCTGTTGGTCGGGGTGACCGTGGTGTTCTGGATCTGGCGCAGCCAGCAACAACCCTTCTGGCAGGGCCTAGCCCTCGCCTTCCTCTTGGGAGGCACGATCGGCAACGGGATCGATCGGTGGAGACTCAACCATGTCACCGACTTTCTAGAACTGGTGCCAGTGTCGTTTCCGATCTTCAATGCAGCGGATATCGCCATCAACCTTGCAGTCGCCTGCTTTGCCATCGATGCCCTAACCCGCCGCCATGAGCACCGTCCCCACTGAGGCGAAAGCAGCTGCAAGCAACCCGATTCAATCCGGGGCCTGGCAATTGGTGCTCCAGCAGGAGGGGGAAGCAGACCGAGAGCTCATCCTGCACGGAGAGGTCTATCGAATCGGCAGGGATCCCGAGCTGGAGATTGCCCTCAACCATCGTGCTGTGAGCCGCAATCATGCGGTGCTTGAGCGCGACCGAAATCACTGGCGCCTCCGAGATCTCAACTCAACCAATGGGCTGTGGTGGCAGGGCAGGCGTATCCACGAGCTGGCGATACGAGACGGTGATCGCGTCAGCCTTGCCCCCGCAGCCGATACCGGTGCTCCGGTGCTCTGCTTCCTGAATCGAAGGGATCGCCTGCACCGCAGCCTGGAAAAAGCTTTAGGCATTGGTGTGCTTGCCGGCCTGGGAAGCGGCTTCCTGTTGCTTCTACTGGCAGCAGTGACCGTGCCGGTGAGAGGCAGGCTGGCGACCGTGCAGGGCCCGATCGCCATCTATGACCGCCATGACGCACCCCTGCTGTCGGTGGATTCGAGTCGGCACCGTGAACTGCCAAGCCTCAACAGTTTCTCGCCCAACCTGATCAAGGCTCTGCTCAGTAGCGAAGACAATCGCTTTTGGTGGCATCCGGGTGTTGATCCGATCGGCACCTTGCGCGCCTTCCTCACCAACTACAGCGGCGGCACGATCAAGGAAGGTGGCAGCAGCATCACCCAACAATTAGCGCGCAGTCTTTACCCCGATCAGGTTGGCCAGGGTGACAGCCTCGGGCGCAAATGGCGTGAACTGCTTGTCACCATCCAGCTGGAAACACGCTTCAGCAAAGGACAACTGCTGCTGAGTTATCTCAACAGGGTGTATCTCGGAGTTGGTTGGGGGTTTGAGGACGCCTCCCAGGCCTATTTCGGCCGATCCGCCACTGACCTCAGCCTTGAACAAGCAGCCCTGCTCGTGGGTCTACTCCCTTCACCAAACGGGCATGATCCCTGCCGATACCCACAGCGGGCACTCAAGGCCCGCAATCGGGTGCTGAACAAGATGGCCGACTCTGGACGGCTCTCGCTCGAACAAGCCAGGCTGGCTCGACGCCGGCCGGTGCAATTAACCAGTTCGTCGTGCAGCGATCAAGCCAGACGCAGGTCCGCTCCCTTCTATACCGATCAAGTGCGGCGAGATCTGAGCGCTCTAGTGGGACCCGATGTGGCTGTTGAGGGCAATTTTCTGATCGAGACCTATCTCGACCCGATGCTGCAGGACGTTGTGCAACGGGAACTCGCTCAGCGACTCAAGGCATCCCAGGAGGTTGGAGTGAGCGAGGGAGCTGCGGTGCTACTCGACAGTCGGTCAGGAGGCGTCTTGGCGATTGCCGGTGGCAAGGATTACCGCAGCAGCCAATTCAACCGTGCCTCCATGGCCGAGCGGCAGCCAGGCAGCACCTTCAAACTGATCACATTCCTGGCCGCCCTGGAACAGGGGATCCAAGCCGCAGACAAAATTGACTGCAGCCCAGTGCGCTGGAGAGGACAGAGATTCAGCAGCGCTTGCAAAGGCAAGATCAGCCTCAACCAGGCCTTCGCCACCAGCAGCAACACAGCAACGCTTCGCCTTGCCCAACGCGTCGGCCTGGAGCAAGTGGTGCAACAAGCCAGGCGTCTTGGCATCAGCACCCCCCTGGACCCAGTGCCGGGTCTTGCCCTTGGACAGAGTGAAGTGCGTTTGATCGAGCTGTCGGCCGCATACGCGGCCATTGCCAACGATGGCCTCTGGCATCAACCCAGCACGATTCGGCGCCTGGTGGATGCCGAAACCTGTCGGGTGCAACAGCTCAAAGACTGCGGAAGTCTGGGAGGGAGCACCACCACCATCACCGGAGCCCGGCAGGCGGTGCGGCAGCCAATCGCTCGGGCGATGCAGGCAATGCTGCGCAGTGTTGTGCGATCAGGGACTGGTCGTGGGGCCCAACTCGGTGGCCAGGAAGGCGGGAAAACAGGAACGACCAACGACGGGCGTGACCTGCTGTTCATCGGTTATGAACCCAAACGCCACTGGGTACTCGGCATCTGGCTCGGCAACGATGACAACACCCCCACAGCAGCATCCAGTGCCTTGGCAGCATCCCTTTGGGGCGACATCATGCGAGCGGCAGATCGGGGCACTAACACCACACCGTGAAGTCGAACACACGCTGGCTGTTCTGGGCAGGCGGTGCCCTTGTCGCCCTTGTGGTGCTTGGAATGGTGCTGCAAGCCGTTCGCAATCTCCTCTGGGACTTGAGCTACTGGCTCCCCCCCTGGATGGTGGGCCCGGTGCTGCTGCTCGCCGCCGGGCTGATCGTGGCACTGATCAGCCAGATCGGATGGCCCTGGTACAAGGCATGGAAACGGGAGCTTGACGGGCGCAATGACCCAACCACCCAGTTGCCTGCACCACCCGACACACGCCGTCAGGCCGCCGAACAAAGCCTCGAGAGCATCGACCGCCTCCTGGACAAGCTGGATGATGCAGTCAGTCGCGAGGGCCTACGTCAGGAAAGGGAACGGGTTGCCCAAGAACTGAAGCGTGGAGATCTCACCGTCGTCGTCTTCGGCACTGGATCGAGCGGGAAAACATCCCTGATCCGGGCACTGCTCAATGAAATTGTGGGAGATGTGGGAGCCGCCATGGGCACCACAACAGAAACACGAACTTATCGGTTACGCCTCAAGGGGATCCGTCGTGGCCTGCTGCTGCTGGATACACCAGGGATTCTTGAGAGTGGAACGGATGGTCGCGAGCGGGAGCAGGAAGCGCGCCGTCGGGCCAGCAGGGCTGATCTGATGTTGGTTGTCGTCGATGGTGACCTGCGCGCCGCTGAGCTGGCGGTGACACGTCATCTGGCCAGCCTCGGCAAACGCCTGCTGCTCGTGCTGAACAAATGTGATCTGCGCGGCGAGGAGGAGGAGCGCCGATTGCTGGCGCTCCTCCAGCAACGTTGTGCCGATCTGCTCAGTCCCGCCGACGTGATCGCCGCAAGTGCCTCGCCACAGTCGGTGCCAAGACCTGGTCAACAGCCGTGGCAACCGCCTCCAGAAGTCGAGGCTCTGCTGCGTCGTCTTGCCAGCGTCCTCCATGCTGATGGTGAGGAGCTTCTGGCGGACAACATCCTTCTTCAGTGCCGACATCTCGGTGAAACCGGACGTCATCTACTCGATCAGCAACGTCAAATGGAGGCACGACGCTGCGTGGACCGATACAGCTGGATCAGCGGCGGCCTCGTGGCTGCAACCCCACTCCCCGGAGTGGACCTTCTCGGCACCGCTGCGGTCAATGCCCAGATGGTGATCGAGGTGGCGGGAGTCTATGGCGTCACCCTGAACCGCAGCCGTGCTCAAGAACTCGCCGTATCCGTTGGCAGGACGCTTGCTGGTGTGGGGGTGGTGAAAGGAGGAATCTCTCTGATTGGCACAGCCCTCAGCTTGAACCTGCCAACGCTGTTGCTTGGCAGAGCTGTGCAGGGTGTGGCGGCCGCCTGGCTCACGCGCATCGCTGGAGCGAGCTTCATCACCTACTTCCAACAGGACCAGGACTGGGGGGACGGTGGGGTACAAGATGTGGTCCAACACCACTACGACCTCAACCGGAGGGAGTCTGCTCTGGAGCGCTTTCTTCAGACCGCTGTGAAGAGGGTTGTGGAACCACTGCAACGCCAAGTGCAGAGGAAGCTTCCACCACGCCCAGGGCCTCGGGCGGAGGCGGAAGCATCGGACCACGGGAATCCAGGACTGTGATGAGGAGCAAATAGAGCACTCCGATTGCGACAGACAGCGCTCCGGTCACAATCGCCACCCATCGTCCTCGCGGTGATGCCGGTGCTGCCATCAAGCGAACTCCCTGGCCGAAGCATTCAGAGTCTCCGCCAACTGTCGCAAGTGGCTGGTTTGGGTATGAGGATTGCCCAGCACAGCCTTGAGGTAATGAAAGCCGGCGTAGACGGGTCGTGAAAGCATCAGTTTTTGCGTCAACAGGCGCTGACGGGTTTTCAGCGACCAAGCCTCAATCTCTGAAGCACTGCCCTGCAACGGACGACAAGCAAGCAAATGGAGCGGACCACTGCTCACTTGGAGCAGGGAACCATCCAGGGAGGTCTCAAGACTTTGACGCCGTTCCACAGCAGAGGTGAGCAGCGAGGCGAGTCCTTTTTCGCCCAATTGGCGGAGCCCCAGCCAGAGTTTGAGCACTTCGGCCGGCCGCGTGCCTTGCAGCCCTTGCTCGCCGCCATGGCCATCCCCCCAGGCAGGCTCCATGTAGGGCAAACCCGTTGCGAACGCATCCGCGAGGGTTGTGCGATCCGCCACAAGCAACAGTGAAGAGGTTTTGGTGATCCCAAGCAACTTCTGGGGATTGACGGTGATCGAATCCGCCAGACCCAGCCCCTCCAGCAGGGGGGCGGTGGTGGCCGACAACGCGAAGATCGCCCCGATCGCGCCATCCACATGCAACCAAAGTTGCTCACGCCGGCAGAAATCGGCCAGATCGCGCAGGGGGTCGATGGCACCACGCACGGTTGTACCCGCAGTCGCAACAACCGCCAGACATGGGCGCTGCTGGGATCGAAGGGTCTTCAATCGCGTCTGGAGCAGATCAACCTGGAGACGGCCATCGTCATCCACAGGGATGGTCTGAAGCGCATCGGGGCGCAATCCCATCACCCGAACCGCCTTCGCGAGGGAAACATGGGAATCGGCACTGGCGAGCACAACCGCATCAGGATTGTGAGCGAGGCCGAGATGATGGCGGGCCACGACCAAAGCATTCAGATTGCTGAGGCTGCCGCCGCTGGCCGGTACCCCGCCAGCGGAGACTGGCAAACCAAGGCGACTGGCGAACCAGTTGCAGAGATGCCGCTCCAGCCTGGTGAGGCTGGGAGACAATTCTTCAGCGAGAAGATTGTTGTTGAGCCCCGCACAGATCAAATCAGCGGCAATGGATGCGGTGAGTGGAGGCGGATCGAGATGGGCGAGAGCACCTGGATGGGAGGGCTGGAAGGCTCCGTCCATCACCCATTGAAGATCGTCCAGCAAACGGCTGCTGGACACCCCCTCCTGTTCAGGCACCACGTCGGGGAGCACCGACAGCGTTGGTAAGGGGCCACGACAGTGTGCGTCGCCAAGCCAGCGGCAGAGCTGAGAGGACGCCTGATGGAGGAAACGCTCCAGATCGGGATCCAAACCCAACGGCGAGGCGAAAGGAGCGAGGGGCTCGGTCGTTGAGGGCTGGAGATTGCCGACCAAGGGCTCGCGATCAACAGCAGTCATTCTCCACCGTGATGGCACATTGACCAAAGCGAAACCTGGATTCGAAGGCTTGAACGGACCGGTGACACTGAATCAGGAGCAACAGAAGTTTTGGATGGGACTGCTGCTCAGACGGGCAGAAGCGATCGGCCGTGAAGGAGAAGTACCAGTGAGCGCAGTGATTCTCGACAGGCGCGGACACTGCATCGGATTCGGAGGCAACACCCGTGAGCGGGACCAAGATCCCCTCGGCCATGCTGAACTCGTGGCGATGCGTCAAGCCAGCCGTCTGAGAGGCGACTGGCGTTTCAATGACTGCACACTGCTGGTGACTTTGGAACCCTGCCCAATGTGCGCCGGTGCCCTGGTGCAGGCCCGAGTGGGTCATCTGATCTATGCGGCCAAAGATCCAAAACGCGGGGCGATGGGCAGCACCATGAACCTGGCAGAACACTGCAGCGCCCATCACGTCATGCAAGTGACAGGCGGTGTTCTGGAGGAGCAGGCCAGCGCCATGCTGGCCACGTGGTTCAGGCAGCGGCGACGGCGCCCAGACGGAAGCGTGGAAGCTCGGTCTCGAACAAGTTGAGCAGTCGATTCACGTTGTCGGGCTTGGAGTTGTAGCCCATCAGGCCTATGCGCCAGATCTTGCCTGCAAGGGTGCCGAGGCCACCGCCGACTTCAATGCCGTGCTCATTGAGCAGATGTTGAGTGAACGCCTTGCCGTCGACGCCCTCAGGGATACGAACCGTGGTGAGCGTAGGCAGACGCAAATGCTCAGGGGCATGCATCACAAGGCCCTGACTCTCAAGACCAGCCCAGAGGGCTTCAGCATTAGTGCGATGACGTGCCCAGGCCTGTTCCAGGCCCTCTTCGGCGAGCAAGCGCAGTGCTTCCCGCATACCGAAGTTCATGTTGACAGGTGCGGTGTGGTGATAAACCCTGTCACTGCCCCAGTACTGGTTGAGCAGAGAGACATCGAGATACCAGTTGGGCACCTTGTCTTTACGGGCAGCCAGCTTCTCTTCCGCGCGCGGCCCCATGGTGAACGGGCCAAGCCCTGGAGGGCAGCTCAGACCTTTCTGGCTGCAGCTATAGGCCAGATCCACCTTCCAGTCGTCAAGGAAGACGGGGACTCCTCCCAGGGACGTGACCGTATCCAGCAAGAGCAAACAATTGTGCTTGCGACAGAGATCTCCGATCCCATCCATCGGCTGGCAAATACCAGTCGATGTCTCGGCATGCACCATCGCGAGGATCGCAGGCTTGTGCTCAATCAGAGCGGCTTCGATGTCCTCAAACGCGAAGGCTTCACCCCAGGGCTTCTCAACAACCCGCACATCGGCTCGATATCGGCCGGCCATATCAACCAGACGATTGCCGAAGTAGCCCTTCACCGCCACCAAAACCCTGTCTCCGGGCTCGATGGTGTTAGCGAGGGTCGCCTCCATGGCGGAACTGCCCGTGCCACTCATGGGCAGGGTGAGGCGATTGTCGGTCTGCCAGGCGTAGCGGAGGAGTTCTTGAACCTCCGCCATCAACTCCACATACAGCGGGTCGAGGTGGCCGATCGGTGTGCGGGACAAGGCCCGAAGCACCGTGGGGTCAGCATTGGATGGCCCTGGGCCCAGCAACAACCGATCAGGCGTTGCTATCGGGCTCAGAGACCGGCGATGGCACGGATCAACCGAGGGGTGAGAGTGCGATGTCGCCAAAGCCCAAGAAGCAAATCGTGCGAAGCAGCCTACGCAGTCAGCTCACCCACTCTGAAATAAATGTTGGATTGCAACGCGATCAGCGCTTGCGAACGTCGGTCGCTGCCAATCCCTCAGCCATGTGTTCAAAAGGCTGACGCACTAGAGGGCAGCGTTCAATTGCGAGCCCGTCGGCAAGGAGCATCTCGCAGACAACGTCAGCAAGAAGGACAATGCTGCGCACGGTGGGACCGGTGGGAACTCCCAGGCTCTTGTAGGTGTCATCAAGACCATTGAGGACACGTTCGTTGAGAATCGTGCTGTCTCCGGCCACCAGCGCATAGCTGGCGTAACGCAGGAAATAGTCCATGTCGCGAAGGCAGGCAGCCAGGCGACGGGTGGTGTAAGCATTGCCACCAGGCAAGAGAAGCTCTGGATCACCCTTGAAGAGTCTTTGGCTAGCTTCGCGAACGATTTCGGTGGCTTCGCGATTGATCAGCTCTACGGCTTGCAAGCGCAAGCTCGATTCACCGAGATAGCCATCGATGCTGTCAATGGCGTTGCGATCGAGATAACGACCTAACTGGTCGTAACGACCGATCAACCCGGTGATGGCATCACGCATGGCGAAGGCTTTAACGGTATCAGGATGAAACGTAACACCATCAATCGGCGCAGAACCCCGATGCGCGCTGCGATGTCACCAAGTTGACAGAAACGGTTACCAATCCTGCCTGAATCGACAAGCCAAAGCGTCCAACAGAAAAAGTGTGCCCCTTGATACAAAAACCCCCCTAATGGCTGCTTACGGTCGTTTGGACACTTAATGGTGAGCCTCGCTGGATCCCATGGGCAAGACCGCACAGGACGTTCTCAACGCAATCAAGAACGAAGGCATTGAACTGATTGACCTGAAGTTCACTGACCTGCACGGGAAGTGGCAGCACCTCACAGTCTGCGCCGATCTGGTGGATGAGGACGCCTTCCGAGATGGCCTCGCGTTCGATGGCTCTTCCATCCGCGGGTGGAAGGCCATCAACAAATCCGACATGTCGATGGTTCCAGACCCCAGCACCGCCTGGGTGGATCCCTTCTATCGCCACAAGACGTTGAGCATGATCTGCTCAATTCAAGACCCACGCACTGGGAAGCCATACGATCGCTGCCCCCGAGCCCTGGCCCAGAAGGCTCTGAACTACATGGCCAGCACCGGCCTGGCCGATACCGCCTTCTTTGGTCCCGAGCCTGAGTTTTTCATCTTCGACGACGTTCGCTACGAAAGTGCCAACGGCTCAAGCTCCTATAGCGTCGACTCGATCGAGGCTCCCTGGAATACCAACCGGGTTGAGGAAGGCGGCAACCTCGCCAACAAGATTCAGCTGAAAGAGGGTTACTTTCCCGTTTCGCCGAACGACACATCCCAAGACATCCGCAGCGAAATGCTGCTGACCATGGGCTCCCTTGGTGTTCCCATCGAGAAACAGCACCACGAAGTCGCCACAGCACAGCACGAACTCGGCATGAAGTTCGCTGAGCTCATCCAGGCTGCAGACAACGTCATGACGTACAAGTACGTCGTGCGCAATGTGGCCAAGAAGTACGGCAAAACGGCCACCTTCATGCCGAAGCCAATCTTCGCTGACAACGGCAGTGGCATGCATGTGCACCAAAGCCTTTGGAAAGCAGGTCAACCGTTGTTCTTCGCCCCAGGCACGTACGCCGACCTGTCGGATACAGCACGCTGGTACATCGGCGGCATCCTCAAGCACGCCCCTTCCTTCCTGGCCTTCACCAACCCCACAACCAATAGCTACAAGCGGCTTGTGCCTGGCTTTGAAGCACCGGTGAATCTGGTGTACTCCGAGGGCAACCGCTCCGCAGCCGTGCGCATCCCGCTCACAGGTCCTAGCCCCAAAGCCAAGCGCCTTGAGTTCCGCTCCGGCGATGCTCTAGCCAACCCTTACCTGGCCTTCAGCGCCATGATGATGGCTGGACTCGACGGGATTAAAAACCAACTCGACCCAGGCGATGGCCTCGACAAAGATCTGTTCGAGATGCCTGCGGAAGAACTGGCCAAGATCGATACGGTGCCCGCTTCACTGAACGGTGCTCTGGAAGCGCTTCATGCAGATCACCACTATCTGCTTGAAGGTGGCGTCTTCACGCAAGACTTCATCGACAACTGGATTGACATTAAGTACGAGGAAGTTCAACAGCTTCGCCAGCGCCCCCATCCCCACGAGTTCACCATGTACTACGACGCCTGATCAAACAGGATTAGTAGCACTAGCAGACTTGATTGTCTCTCAATGGCTCCCAAAACGGGAGCCATTTTTTTGAGTGGGAATCGATTAACAGCCAGTTCAGAACTGCTTGGGCCTGGTGTCTAGCGACCTTCAGAGCCCGATTCATTGGATCGCTGACAAACACGTTCAATCCTTACAAGCTCAGCAACTGAATCGAGGCTTTCATTCCCGTCAGCGTCATTCTCTCCTAATCCACTCACCCACCAGTAGGTCGCTGGATTAGGGGATATTTCGTCTGTTCTAAGGCACTTGTGCACTGCTGGCCCCTATATCTCCAAAGGCCACGATGCGCTCCTACCCTCTGCCTTTACTGGTGAGCATCCGAATGCCATCAATACCAGAAGGACGTGGGTCTTCATCGCTATCCTTTCTTGTTAAATCACTATAGCGTCAAAACTACTTACTTAAATGCGGGTGAATTAGGATAAAGCCTCTTCAATTCTCCGCAGATCAAATTTGTATAGTCAGTAACTAACCGAACCGCATCTTTTGCGCTAAGATCATATGAGTCCCAATAATATCTTGACTTTTCAAGGTTCTCACAGTCAAGAAATCCAACCCCAGAGAAGGATCTGCCTTTCATAGAAAGCCCGAGATTGTCGTAATCAAATCGAACAGCAAACACCTTTAAATGTGGAGACCAAATGAAAGTAGTTGATCCACTTGGGTTACCCGCTTTCTCAGCTTTCAGAGTTAACGTTCCACCGTCCCACTCGGCGGCAGCCGCAGTAGTCACTAGAGAACCTGAGGCGGATAGCAAGAGTCCTAGGGCAAACAACTTGATTCGCATAACTACTAGGCAGCTATACTGAATCTAGGCATACGACATTCTGATTGCTGAGACCTAAATAGCACCGGTTTGCAAGATGCCACTCTCTGAATACCTTGGGGCTTGGTCTCCGTTTGGTTGACTCCAATGCCAGAGAACTGGATTCCAGGGCTTCAGCCTCCTAAGCCCTCCGCTGCCGACCTCAAGAAAGGACCAACTGTCGAGGGTGTCTCTGAAGAGGGAAAGAACGAGAAAGTCATCTCTCTGGAAGAACTAGTGCAAGCCAAGGAATCAGGCTTCGAGGTTCCCAATGAAGGACGTGCCCCCGACTTCTAGGGCTCAGTCGCTTCTCGGCAGGATTTGAGTCACGAGGTCTGCGTTGACCCAGCGGATCACCTGGCCCATCCACCAATCCTTGTCAGACTTCTCGCCGGTCAGATAGTCGTGTTTCACGATCACCGTCATGCCTGGAGCCACGCTCAAGAAGATCGGCTGATCTGAAGGGTCCTGTTGGTTGTAGATCCCGTGATCGGCTGACACGCTCTCGAAGCTAGGACGCCTGTACTAGGCACTCAATGATGATCTGGTCAGTTGTCACCAAAGCTGTCACCAAAACGGCAGAATCATGATAGAAGCAGAATCCAGGCTGTGACTTGTGTTTTAGCGATGTTGGCAGTGTATTAAGACATTCACCATGTACTACGACGCCTGATCAAACAGGATTAGTAGCACTAGCAGACTTGATTGTCTCTCAATGGCTCCCAAAACGGGAGCCATTTTTTTGAGTGGGAATCGATTAACAGCCAGTTCAGAACTGCTTGGGCCTGGTGTCTAGCGACCTTCAGAGCCCGATTCATTGGATCGCTGACAAACACGTTCAATCCTTACAAGCTCAGCAGTGGTGCCCACTAGCCGGACGGTCATCAAGAGATTGCGCTGAATGGATGAATATCCACTCTCTGGTGGGCTGCAACCTGCGCCAGAGCAAGATTTCGCAGGGCGAACATCGCAGATAAGGAGCCTCCAGTGCCCACCGAACTGGCAGACGGAAGGGAGTGGGGGCAGGGGCATCTGAGGCCTGTTCTGTACATCCACTGAATGGCGTTTGCGCTGATGTGAGCAAGCGCACAGCAGGAGGGGATGGAGGTCATCAGCTGCAGAGCTGAAAGCGGAGATGGTGAATGCATCGGAGGGAGCGATCCCGCCCCACGCATCACCGCCATCAGAGCAATGACCATGATCAAAACCATCGCCGCCGCTGCTGCCTCCCTCGCCGCTGGTGCCACCTTGATGAGCGTTGCAGGCCCTGCTGCGCAAGCCAATCCCTACAACAGCTTTGGCCGTGCCGGCGGCTGTGATTCTGTCGCTA